>CAWIXH010000015.1:0-247275 GCA_963839995.1 uncultured Actinomycetota bacterium
AATTGCATCAGATGCATGATCCGAATTGGTCTTTCCGAGAGTTGGCGGGTTGAACGAAGTCCTGGATCAACGATCGGGGAAGGGATGCGGCGCGTCGCGTTGATCGGCTGATCCCGTCCGATGCAGGATACGCCCGTCACTTGGCGATGGGAGGCAGGTTGCAGCGGGTGGGTTTGGCGGGTGCGGCGACCGCTGAGTTGATGGACGGCGTCGTCCAACTGCGGCCGGAAGAGGCGATGGTGGAGGCGATGCTGCGCGGCTGGCGGGCGCAGCAGACTGCCCGTGGGCTGCGCGCGTCGACTATCGATCCCCGGGAGCGGTTGGTGCAGCGTTCGTCGGGTTGACCAACGAGTTTCCCTGGCAGTGGGGTCCTGGTCAGCTGGACGAGTGGACGTTGACGTTGACCGCCGAACGGCATCTGGCGCCGGCGACGATCCGCGGCTACCAGACCGATCTTCGTCTGTTCAGTCAGTACCTACCGATGCCCGCTATGGCTGGGCAAGCGCGTGTGAGGAGGCGTTCGGGCAGTTCCCGGTGCCGATCTGTCATGAGTGCAACACGATCGCGCACCTGAACGAGTACGAGGGCAGCCCGGAGGCCCGGCCGCTCTCGCGCGAGGAGCTGCAACGGTTCCTGGACTACGCCGACGAGCAGGTCGAGCGAGCGGCACGGGCCAAGCGCAAGGGTGCGCTGGCCGCCTACCGGGATGCGACGTTGTTCAAGGTGATCTATGGCTGGGGGCTGCGGCGCACCGAGACCGCGAAGCTGGACCTGGCCGATTGGGGCCCACCCGGCAGCGGCGGAGTTCGGCCGGTTCGGGATGCTGCACGTGCGCTACGGCAAGGCGGTGCGCGGCCAACCGCCCCGTCGGCGCAACGTCGCTTCGGTGATGGGCTGGGCGGTGGAGGCGGTCGCCGACTACGTCGACACGTCGGGCCTCGGTTCGGTGCCGTGGATCATCCGGCGTTGTGGATCACTGAGCGAGGTGGGCGGGTCAAGCCCGCGGAGATCAACGCCCGGTTCGTCGCCTACCGCGACGCACTCGGCCTGCCGCGCGATTTGTCGCCGCACTCGCCGCGCCACTCCTATGTCACGCACCTGACCGAGGACGGCGCGGACCGCCGATTCATCCAAGAACAGGTCGGGCATCGCTGCGACACCTCGACGGCGACGACACCAACCCTCGGGAATTGCATCAGATGCATGATCCGAATTGGTCTTTCCGAGAGTTGGCCGGTTGAACAAGTCCTGGATCAAGTCGGGGAAGGGATGCGGCGCGTCGGGTTGATCGTCTGATCCCGTCTGATGCAGGATACGCCCATCAATTGGAGCTGGGGGGCGGGTTGCGGCGGGTGGGTTTGGCGGGTGCGGCGACCGCTGAGTTGATGGACGGCGTCGTCCAACTGCGGCCGGAAGAGGCGATGGTGGAGGCGATGCTGCGCGGCTGGCGGGCGCAGCAGACTGCCCGTGGGCTGCGCGCGTCGACTATCGATCCCCGGGAGCGGTTGGTGCGAGCGTTCGTCGTGTTTACCAACGAGTTTCCCTGGCAGTGGGGTCCTGGTCACGTGGACGAGTGGACGTTGACGTTGACCGCCGAACGGCATCTGGCGCCGGCGACGATCCGCGGCTACCAGACCGATCTTCGTCTGTTCAGTGAGTACCTCACCGATGCCCGCTATGGCTGGGCAAGCGCGTGTGAGGAGGCGTTCGGGCAGTTCCCGGTGCCGATCTGTCATGAGTGGAACACCATCGCGCACCTGAACGAGTACGAGGGCAGCCCGGAGGCCCGGCCGCTCTCGCGCGAGGAGCTGCAACGGTTCCTGGACTACGCCGACGAGCAGGTCGAGCGAGCGGCACGGGCCAAGCGCAAGGGTGCGCTGGCCGCCTACCGGGACGCGACGTTGTTCAAGGTGATCTATGGCTGGGGGCTGCGGCGCACCGAGACCGCGAAGCTGGACCTGGCCGATTGGGGCCGCAACCCGGCAGCGGCGGAGTTCGGCCGGTTCGGGATGCTGCACGTGCGCTACGGCAAGGCGGTGCGCGGCCAACCGCCCCGTCGGCGCAACGTCGCTTCGGTGATGGGCTGGGCGGTGGAGGCGGTCGCCGACTACGTCGACAACGTCCGGCCTCGGTTCGGTGCCGTGGATCATCCGGCGTTGTGGATCACTGAGCGAGGTGGGCGGGTCAAGCCCGCGGAGATCAACGCCCGGTTCGTCGCCTACCGCGACGCACTCGGCCTGCCGCGTGATTTGTCGCCGCACTCGCTGCGCCACTCCTATGTCACGCACCTGACCGAGGACGGCGCGGACCGCCGATTCATCCAAGAACAGGTCGGGCATCGCTGCGACACCTCGACGGCGATCTACACCCACGTCAGCGGTGATTTCATGAACACCGCGCTGCGCAAGGCGATCGGCCCGGCGCTGGACACACTGGCCGCGCAACCGGCGACCGGAGGACGGTGAGGAATCTCGATGTCGCGCAAGCTCGACTACCGCTGGCACCTGCGACAGGTGATGGCCGACCGGGGCATGTTCGCCACCACTGACCTGAGCGACCCGCTGGCCGCCCGAGGGATCCAGCTGTCGTCCAGCCAGGTTTACCGGCTGGTGGTCGAACGTCCGGAACGGCTCAGCTTGAGGATCCTCATGGCGCTGATTGACATCCTGGACTGCTCGATGAGCGAGCTGATCGAACCCGTCGCGGCCGGGAGCCGCGGTCGCGCCGCGAAGGCAGGCGGCCGCGCCACTTCTGGCGTCGGCGATCTGCGGCCCAAGCAGGCCCGCATCACCGGAGTCGATCGCTGAACCATGCCCGTGCCCGATGCTGTGCTCGATCCGCTCGCGGTCATCGTGGATCTCGTCGCTGATCGTGAACCGGGCCTGGACAGGGTCACGATCACCGAGGTGGTGGCCGACGTGGCCGGTGGACGGGCGAAACGCCGCGACCTGGCCCAGGCCTTGCTGGACAAACCCGAGCTGCTGGCCCAAGGACGCTCCCCGGCGCCGCGAGGAGTGGGCGATCTGCTGATCGCGCTGCACCGCGCCGGTTCGGTGAACATCTCGCCACCGGTCTGCGCCCAGTGCGGCAAGCCGCTGCGCGCGATGCAGCGACGCGGCCAGGACTGGTACTGCGGAGTCTGCGGCCCACGCCGCGAGCCGTGCGCCGGCTGCGGCAAGATCCGACCGGTTCACTCCCGCGACCGGGACGGGCGCGCCCGCTGCACCGGCTGCCAACCCGCCGAGGACCCCATCGGACTCATTGTTGACGTCGTCACCAGCATCGATGCCGCCATCCCGGGCGACGTGGTGGCCGCCGCCGCACGCGCGGCCGCCGCACAGTCCGGGCAGCGCCGCCAGCTGGCCTGGGCGCTGGCCGACCGCCCCGAGCTGCTCACCGGCGCCGGCGCCGAAGCGCGCGTCCCCTCGGTGCTGCGGCTGATCGACCTGCTCATCGATGCCGGCGCCCAACGCGTCGTGCGCCCTGCCTGCCCGCACTGCGGCCGGGTGATCGCCCTGGCCAAGACCCGCGACGGGGTTCGGCTTTGCCGCAACTGCGTGGCCAAGTCGCGCGCCGAAACGTGTGCGCGCTGCGGGGTGCACCGCGAGCCGGCCACCCGCGACGAGCGCGGCCGACCATTGTGTCCGCACTGCCTGGTCACCGACCCAGCCAACCAGGAGACCTGCCTCGGCTGCGGTCGTCGTCGCCCGGTGAGCGCCCGCACCGAGGACGGGCCGCTGTGTCCGAGCTGCACACCGACCACCACGATGACCTGCGCGATCTGCGGCCGCACCGCCCCCGCAGTGATCTCCAAACTCACCGGGCAACCATGGTGTCGCGCCTGCCGGCAGCGCCGGGCCCGCTGTGTCGGCTGCGGCAATGTCCGGCCGCTGCGCGGTGGGAGCCTCGCCGAGCCGCTCTGCGCTACCTGCACGCGTCCCGGCGCCGTCGACTGGCGCACCTGCCCGGGCTGCGGCGAACACAGCCAGAACCAGTCGCGCCGCTGCGGCCGCTGCTCGCTGCAACGCCGGCTGCGCGAACTGCTCGGCGATGGCACCGGGCAGATTCACCCCCAGCTGCAGGCGTTGCACGACCACCTGGCACACCACGACCGGCCGGACACTGTGCTGGTCTGGCTGAACAAGCCGACCGCGACGGCGATCCTGCGTGAGCTCGCCAGCGGCAAGCGCGCACTGACCCACGCCGCGCTCGACGAGTTGCCCGACAGCAAACCCCTGCGGCACCTGCGCGCCGTGCTGGTGGCCACCGGTGCGCTGGCTTCCCGCGACGAGCACCTGGCCCGACTCGAACGCTGGGTCACCGCCACCATCGCCGACCGCGGCGACGCCGAGCAGCGAGCGGTGATGCACCGTTACGCCGTGTGGCACCTGCTGCGTCGACTGCGCGCCCGCACCAACACCGGGCAGGTCACCCACGGCCAAGCCGTGACCGTGCAGCAGCACGTCCGCGCCGCCATCACCGTGCTGGACTGGCTCGACGTCCACGATCTCGAACTGGGCACCGCCGCACAGGGCGAGCTCGAGGCATGGCTGGCCGGCGAGCACGCCACCCATCGCCGCGAGGCCGGACACTTCATCCGGGCCAAGCGAAACAAGCTGACCAGCCTCGAGTTCGCCGCCACGAAGTGGGACGGCCCGACCGGCGCTCTGGACGCCGAACAACGCTGGGCACAGGCCCGCCGCCTGCTGCATGACGACACCGTCAAGGCAGACGACCGCGTCGCCGGGCTGCTCGTGCTGCTCTACGCCCAACGGGCCACCACGATCGCCCGACTCACCCTCGACCACGTGCACGTCGACGACGAGCAGCGCGTGCTGCTGCGGCTGGGTCGCGAACCGATCCAGTTGCCCGAACCCCTCGCCGGACTCGTGCTGCGACTGATCGACACCCGCCACGGCCACGCCACACTCGGCGACCAAGGCAGATCCCGCTGGCTGTTCCCCGGCGGGCGACCCGACCAACCGATCAGCGCCGACCAACTCACCGAACGACTGCGCCAACTCGGACTGCGAGCCGGGCAAGCCCGCTCCACAGCACTGTTCGGGCTCGCCGCCGAACTACCCGCCGCCATGCTCGCCCGACTGCTCGGCATCCACATCAGCGTCGCCGTCACCTGGCAACGCGTCAGCAGTGGCGACTGGACCAACTACGCCGCCGACTACAGCCGACGACACCACCCCAACGAGGCCGCCAGTCACCCCGAGCAGATCCGCTCCTGAAAGGCATTCGGACAGTTGGGATATCTGACTCCGCCAGAGCGCGTCGGTGAAGACCGCCGCCGCGCCGCCGTGGACACGGTCACCGCGATGAGTTTCGACCGGCACGGCAACCGGATCTGGCGCCAGGCGCAGGCGTTGTTGGACTCCGAACACGCCCGCTACGCCGTCGGCGAGGTCGCCGTCCCCTACGGGCGCTGCACCGAGCCGTCCAACGTGGCTGCCGGCGGCGGAGCCTGCCCGGTCCGGTTCCGTTGCGCCGGCTGCGACCACTTCCGCACCGACGCGTCCTACCTGCCCGACCTGAGCGTCTACCTCGACGACCTGCTGCAGACGCGCGAACGCCTGGCTGCTGCCATCGAAGGTGTCGACGAGTGGGCCCGCGCCGATGCCACCCCCAGCCAGCAAGAGATCACCCGGATCCGGCGGCTGATCGGCCGCATCAACGGCGACCTCAGCCAAGCCAGCACCACCGAACGCGCCGTCATCGACGAAGCGGTCACCGTGATGCGCCGCCACCGCGCCGTGTCCCTCGGCATGCCAAGCACCCGTGCCGCCACGCCCGACCTCCGCTCGGAGGCCACCGCATGACCGGCGACGCTCCCGAGACCGACCAGCCCGACCGGCGCGCCCACCCGATGATGCGAGGGCGGCAAGCCGATTCGGCCCGCCGACGCCAGCGGGTCATCGCCGCGCTCAACCGCGCCACCACCGACGGCACCGAGATCAGCGCCTCCGAGATCGCCCGCGCCGCCGGCGTCGACCGCAGCTTCCTCTACCGCCACCGCGACCTGCTCGCACAGATCCACGCCGTCGAGGCCACCTCGCCCGCCACCGCGCCCGGGCCAGCTGTCAGCCGCGTCTCGCTGCAAGCCGACCTGCTCGCCGCCGGCGAACGCGCCACCCGGCTCAGCAGCCGCATCCGGCAACTGGAGATCCGGCTGTCCGAAGCCCTCGGCGCGCAGGCCTGGCACGAGTCCGGTCTCGGCGTCCCCGCCGACATTGGTGCCCTCAACCAGAAGATCAACCATCTCGAACAGCAGGCCGTCGAGCTGCGCCTGCAACTCGACGAACGCGACCAGGATCTCGCCGCCGCCCGCGCCGCCAACCGCGAGCTCATGGCCCAACTCAACACCGCGCCACGACACCGATAACACGCCGCGTGTCGCGCTTGCACCACACCTGTCGCGCACGCTAATGTTCTGCAATCAGCTTACGGGTAAAGGGGAAACTCCCAAGCCAGAGCACCAGGTCGCAGGCTGACCCCTGGAGAACATGCCGGTCTCGGCCAGCAGCGAGAGCAGGAACCGATCGCGCACATGCTCGCAGGCGGCCAGGATCGCCACGACCTGCTCGGCGTTCAGGGTGCGCGGTGAGCGGCGTGGCACCGGTAGCCGCACCGGCCGGGTCGGGATCGGCCGGCCCTTGGTGACGTGATGCAGCAGCGGCTTGAACGAGCCGCGGTTCACCCGCCGCCAGGCCACCAGCTGCTCGGCCACCGGCACCCCGGCGCGGGCGTGGTGCTCATAGAAGCCGAACACGCCGGCCAGGTAGCGGTTGATCGTCGCCGGCCGCCGTGCCCCGCCAGCGTCGGCGAGCACGATCACGTTCTCCGCCGGTGCCCGCAGCCAGCCGACGAACCGGGCCACGTCCTCCACCCCGGCCGCCTGCCAGTCGACCCGGGCCCGGGCGAGGAACTCGAACCACAGCTGCAGGCTGATCGCGTAGGCGCGCACCGTGTTCGGCGACCGCTCGATCGCCGTCAGATACGCCAGATACTGCTCGACCGGCTCGACCACAGCGCCCTCGTCGTCGAGCAGCGTCCACGACTCAGCCTCGCTGAGCGGCATCAGCACCCGCTGCACCAACACGCCGACCCCCGTCATCGAGCGAACAAGTGTTCGATATGGTGGGGCTCGTCGAGCACGTTGTCAACAACCGCGACACCACTTCAGAGAACGTGTCTACGACGAGGCACCAACCAGCCCGTCAGCGACATCGGCGACACGGATAAGCCGACTTGAGATAACGACGGCTTGCGTGCACCGTCAAGCTTGTCGGGCGGCGGCCAACGCGGCTGCGTCTTTCGCCAGCCGGGGCCAACCGAATCGTTGACACCAAGCGGGAAAGTCGTCGGTCGGGCCGTCCACCGCCAGTCATCGACGGTGCAAACGTCGGCGTCTGTGCGCAGAGTGGCCAACACTTTGAACAGGTCGGCGTCCGCGCGCTGGGCGACGAGCGTGGCCGCCAACTTGGCCGCGCCACGTACCGTGACATCCCAGTCCTGAGCGCTGGTCGGGATGTCTTCCAGATGCCGGTACCGGGCAAGCAGGGTCGCGGCGGATTTCGCGCCGAACCCTGGCAGGCCCGGGAATCCGTCGGCGCTGTCGCCGACGAGGGCCAGCCAGTCGGGGATCGAGTCGGCAGTGACACCGAACTTCTCGATGACGCCGTCTGCGTCGACCAGCTTGTCCTGACGGCGATCCAACTGAACGACCTTGCCGCCGACGCATTGCCCAAGGTCCTTGTCGGGCGTGCAAATGATCACCTGCTCAACGCGCGGGTCGGAGGCGGCGACAGCAGCCGCGCTCGCCAAGGCGGTCGTCGGCCTCGAGGTCGACCATCGGCCATACCGTCACGCCGAGTGATCGCAGCGCGTCCTCCAGCCAGTCGAACTGCGCCAGCAGCAGTGGGTCCATGCCGGCGCTCGACTTGTACGTCGGCCACATGTCGTTTCGGACGACTCGATCACGTGATCGGTTGCAACTCCAAGGTGGGTCGCACCGTCCTGCATCATCGTGAAGACCGACTGAACCACACTCCGAGTCGCGCCGATCTCGATGCCGTCGCCGTCCAGATGTCCCGGTCGCGGCGCGTAGTACTGCCGAAAGATCTCATAGGTTCCGTCCACGAGATGAACCATCACGTCCCGAGCCTGTCACGGCAGCAGGCCAACAGCCCGTCCGCTACCAGCAACGGCTCCCCACCCACGAGACCATCTCAATGACCGTGCCAAACCCATCGAGCATCCGCTCGATAGCGACCCATCTGATCGGTAATCCTGTCCTCCGGCGGGATGCAGAACGACGGGTCGGGCCCAGATACGCAGTGCGACCGCCGTTGACACACACCCGACGCCGGCGCAACGCCCGTCCAGCTCGGGTACGCCGATTACGCGTTCGTCGCTGGGCGCGAACGCCAGCAGTCTCGGCGTCATTATGCGCGGCCGCCGGCTGGAGTGATGAATCCAACCTGTCCCACGACTGTCGACGTGCCGAGAGCTCGCCGAGGAGCCCGCCCGAAGCGCCACGACAGGGAACCCGGTAGCGCGCCGGACTGGACAGTCTTGTCGGCCAGCCGACTGTGGATGATCGAACTCAAGACCGAAACCGCCAATCATCGAGCGTCGCAAATCCCGAGCTACTTCGAGCTGGCACGCCATCATCACCCGGCATTGGCGATCGACCTCACGTAGCTCACGCCACCTATGCAAGTCGATGTCGCTCCGCCCACCGGGGAGCGGATGCGCTACCCGCACATCACGTGGGATGAGGTGTGTGCCCGAGCATCGCCGCGCTGTGGTCCGAGGCCGGCGAATGGCAATCCGCTCATGTAACAACGCTTCTCGCCGTCCTCGGCAGCATTGGATCTGACTGGCCTTTGTGGCGGGCTCAGTAGCGGCACGGGTACACACCGAGCCGTCGCGGGCTGACCTGTCGAAGGCGCCGCCGACCTGGCCAGGGCAACGGCCTCCGACGGCAGACAGCGCGCCTTGGACTACGCCGCGGCCAACCTAGAAGAACTGCAAGCGCTACGCGTACAGATCAGGCGAGCGCTCGTGGCCATACCGAAGGCCGCGGCCGGGCGGCTGTGGCTGTGGAACGCGCACACCAGTGGGGGCCAGGCGCTCACCCAAGCCGGCAGCACCACCGGCTAGGAAAATCCGGCTGTCCAAGGATCGAAGGCCGTGGCCCTGACGCGCCCGGTGGCATCATCAGCGAACCAACCGCTACAACACTCAAGCCCGGCGAGCGGCGCCGTAGCCGCTACCTTCAACCCGAGGAGCCGCGGCGGCAGCTCCCAGCAGCCGGCTATCTGGCGAGCAATATCGATGACAAACACGACATCGTCTGGCATCTGGGACCAACGGCCCGATCATCCCCAACCTTCGTCGCTTGCGATGGTCGCGCATCGCAGGCGAACCTCGATCGCACAGGGCGCCGCAACGGCCAACCGCGTGTGTCGCGAAACTGTCCGCAGCCAGACCTATCCTTGGCGCGCGGCAGAACGCGATCGTCGTGCCACGCGGAGGCTTCACGGCCGCATCGAAAAGGGAGTAGTTGGAACCGATGCAACCCGGAACCGAACCGGCATCCGACGGTGCGATGCCCATCGGACCCGAGCGACAGAGCGCCAGCGCGTCAGACGAGCGCATCGTTGGACGAGTACAGGGTCTGCAGGACTCGACTCCGATGCTCTGGCAGGTCGCGATCCAGGAGGGCTCGTACCTTCAGCTCGACGACGTCGTGGTCACCGCTCGGGATGTTCCCGGACACGGAGTCGTGACGACGTCCGGCGTGGTCACTGAGGTTCGCGCCCGGCACGAGGGTGTGAGCTTCGGCAGCGACGTCTTCCTCGTCTCGGCCGGCGTTATGCCCGGTGCCGTCCAGGAGGTCGCCGAAGTCATCACCACCCGCTTCGAACCCGAGTGCTACGTGCCGCCTCGACCGGGGGAGAGCGTCCGGCGGGCGAGCGGCGAGGAGCGGTCCGAAGCGCTCTACTTCGATCGCATGGAGCGGTGTGTCCCCGTGGGCGTGGGCCGCGACGGCGGGACGGTCTACGCCAACATGGAGTTCATCGACGGCACGCGCGGCGCGCATATCTCGATCAGCGGCATCTCCGGTGTCGCCACCAAGACCTCGTTCGCGCTCTTCCTACTGCATGCGATCTTCCGCGGGAACGCGCTGCGGCAAGCGCACAACGCGAAGGCGCTGATCTTCTCTGTCAAGGGGGAAGACCTGCTCTTCCTCGACAAGCCCAACAAGCGACTCACCGGCCCGGACGGCGACGCCATCCGGCTGGCGTACGCCCGGCTCGGCCTGCCGGCCGAGCCGTTCGCCTCGACCGCCTTCTACGCACCGCCCACGTCGGGCGACCTCAACGGCAGGCCGAACGTGGCCAGCCGCACCGACGGCGTGACACCGTTCTGGTGGACGTTGCAGGAATTCTGCTCCCGGCAGCTCCTGCCCTACGCTTTTGCCGACGCCGAGGACGACCGGCAGCAGTACACGATGGTCGTCCACAACGTCACCAGCAAACTCGCCCGCGAAGCGCGCCCGGCCGGCAGTGACGGCGCCATCACCCTCGAAGGCCACACCTGCCGCACGTACGGCGAGTTTGTCGACGCCCTGTCCGAGCTGCTGACCGACGACACGACGATGCCCGACTGGGCTGGCAGGGCCATCGGCACCGGCACCGTCAACGCGTTCCTGCGGCGGCTACGGTCCAGCCAGCGGGCCCTCAGTGACATCGTCCGCGGCGACCTGCCGGATCCTGCGGCTGGCGCCCGGCTGCGAGAGATCAGCACCGGGCAGCAACAGGTCACCGTCGTCGACCTGCACAACCTGCCTGAACGCGCCCAGCGATTCGTCGTTGGCGTCGTCCTGGCCGCCGAGTCGACACGCAAAGAAGCCGCCGGCCCCGGCAGCCTGCTTTTCACCATGATCGACGAGCTGAACAAGTACGCACCCCGCGAAGGCGGCAGCCCCATCAAGGACGTGTTGCTCGACATTGCCGAACGTGGCCGGTCCCTCGGCATCATCCTGATCGGCGCGCAGCAGACCGCCAGCGAAGTTGAGCGCCGCATCATCGCCAACTCCGCCATCCGTGTCGTTGGCCGCCTCGACGCCGCCGAGGCCGCCCGCAGCGAGTACGGCTTCCTTCCCGCCAGCCAGCGACAGCGCGCCACCATCGCGAAGCCTGGCACGATGTTCATTTCACAGCCCGAGATCCCCGTCCCACTCGCGATCGAGTTCCCGTTTCCCGCCTGGGCCAGCCGTGAAGCCGAAGTCGACACGACCCGCGCCGCAGCGACGGATCGCGACGCAGGCGGCAACGCAGGCGCCGGCGACGCGGGCCGGATGCTTTCCCGCGTGCCGTTCGCCACCGACGACACGCCGCCGTTCTAACCCCACGCGAGAGCAAGCACATGAAGTTCCTGCACACCGCCGACTGGCACGTCGGCAAGACGCTCAAAGGGCACAGCCGCCTCGATGAGCAGGACGCCGTCCTCACCGAGATCGTCGGGCTGGCCCGCGAGCATCAGCCCGACGCCGTCCTTATCGCCGGCGACCTCTACGACAGCTCGGCCCCAAGCGCGGAAGCGCAGAAGATCCTTATCAAGACACTGCTCGCCCTCGCGGACACTGGAAGTCATGTCATCGCCATGGCCGGCAACCATGACTCCGCCGGCATGATCGACGCGTACCGGCCGCTCGCCGGGCACGCCGGCATCACCCTGGTCGGCCAACCCCGGACGGCAGAGACCGGCGGCGTCGTCACCTTCACCGCCCGCAGCACCAGCGAAACCGTCAACATCGCGGTGCTGCCGTTCCTGTCCCAGCGGTGGGCGATCCGCGCCGCCGACATGCTCACCCAGACCCCGGCCGAGTCCGCCGGTAACTACGACCAGCTCATCCGCGAATTGCTCGCCCACCTCAAGACCGGGTTCACGCCGGACGCCGTCAACATCGTCATGGCGCACGTCACCGTCTCCGGTGCCGTGCACGGCGGCGGGGAGCGCGCCGCCCAAACGATCTTCGAATACTGGGTACCCGCCGCGGCATTCGGCAACGAGCCGCACTACGTCGCCCTCGGCCACCTCCACCGACGCCAGATACTGCCCGCGCCGTGCCCAGTCGCCTACAGCGGCTCGCCGATCTGCGTCGACTTCGGCGAACAGGACAACAACCCCGTCGTCGTCCTCGTCGAAGCCACACCGACCACACCAGCGCGCGGCACCGACCTGGCGATACACGCCGGGCGACGGCTGCGTACCGTGCGCGGCACGGTCGAGGACGTGGCGAGCCGCGCCGCTGAGTTCGGCGACGCCTACCTGCGCGTCTACGTCACCGAGCCGGCCCGTGCAGGGCTGCGCGAGGACGTGCTCGAGGCGCTGCCCAACGCACTCGAGATCCGCATCGACCCCGAATACGCGCAGAGCATTGCCACGCGGGTCGAAGCCAGACCGGACCGCTCCCCCAGCGAACTGTTCGCCGACTACTGCACCGAACGCGGCGTCGACGACACGCGCGTGCGGGCACTGTTCGACGAACTGCACGACGCGCTCACCAGCGGTCACGTCGATGCGGGGACCGGTGCCTGATGCGGCCGGTGCGCTTGGATATGAACGGGTTCGCCTCTTTCCGCAACCCCACCGTCATCGACTTCGCCGACGCCGACTACTTCGCCCTCGTGGGCCCCACCGGCGCCGGCAAGTCCACCGTCATCGACGCCATCACCTTTGCCCTCTACGGCACCGTGCCCCGCTGGGAAGACCAGCGCATGGTCACGCCCGCGCTCGCCCCGACCGCGACCCGCGGCATCGTCCGGCTCGTCTTCGACGCCGACGGCACCCGCTACGCGGTTGCCCGCGAGGTGCGCCGCAGCGGCGGCAAGACCTCACGCGTCTCCATGCACGCGTCCCGGCTCGAGCGGCTCCACGACCCGGACGACCTCGACGGCGACAGCGACGTGCTGGCCGCCGAGTCCGAAGTCACCGCCGCGATCGAGAAGCTGCTCGGCCTGACCTACCAGCACTTCACTACCTGCGTCGCGCTGCCGCAGAACCAGTTCGCCGAGTTCCTCCACGCCAAACCCAGCGTCCGGCAGGACATCCTGTCCAGCCTGCTCGGCCACCAGCTCTACGAGGAGCTGCAGACCCGCGCCAACACGCGCGCCCGCGAACAGCGCGCCACCTGCGAGGCGCTGGCGAAGACGCTCGAGGGATACGCCGACGCGAGCGCTGACCGGGTCGCCGAGCTCACGAAGCGAGCTGCGGACCTCGACGCGCTGCAAACTTGGTTCGACAACGACGGCCATCCCCAACTCGACGACGCCGCGCGCAACGTCTCTGACGCGGCCGCGGTGTTGACCGCCCTCAACGAGAAGAAGCAGGCACTCGAGCTGGTACAGATCCCAGCAGAAGTTGCCACCCTCGACGCAGACGTCACCGCCGCCGCCCTCGCGCTGCAGGCCGCAACCGGCGCGCGGAATGAAGCCGAAGCCGCCGACGAGCACGCAGCACTCCAGGCCTCCGCCTTTCGGCCGCGCCACGAATTGCTCGATCTCCAACGCAACTGGACCGAGCTCGACCAAGCAGAGCAGGAACTGCCCAGCCTCATCCAGCAGGTCCAAGATGCAGAAGCCGACCACGATGCCGCCCGGACCGCCGTCCAGGACACAGAGCGCGCCGTCGAGGGCCTTCGCCAAGTCGCGAGCTCCGCGGCAACGGCCGCGCAGCAAGCCGCAGCAGTGGTGGCGAACGCTCAAGCACACGCCGTGGCGCTCGCGGCCATCACCGTTCCGGAGATGGTTGCCCACCTCACAGCCGCCCTCGCCGAGCTCGATGATCGCCGCACAGCCGCCGCCCGGGACAACGCACAGGCCGAAGCCGAGCTCGCCGCCGCCAAGGCGGTGCTCGAGGCAGCCCCCGGCGAAGCGGCCCTAAACACCGGAGCGCGCGCCGCGGTGAGCCTGGGCAAGGTTCTCACGGCTGACCTCGACGACTGGGACGCCCGGGCCGAGGCGGCGGATGCGCTAGCTCGGGCGGTGCATGCTCTCGCCGAAGCACAAGCCGCACACGCCGCGGCGACCGCACAGCTCGACGCGGCGCGCCTCGCTGACGAAGCCGGCCTGCTCAGAGCACACCTGGTCTCCGGCCGGCCGTGCCCGGTCTGCGAGCAGCCGGTCACCACCGTGCCCGCCGCACACGAGATCAGCCATGTCGCAACCGCACAAGCAGCTCTCTCGGCCGCGGAGGAAGGTCTGCGGAGCGCGGAGGCCGAGCACGGCAAGCTCGAACGCACGCTTACCACGGTTCAGGCAACCCGAGCCGCGACCCTGCGCCAGGCAGAGTCAGACCGCAGCGAGCTACCAGCGGCATTGCAGACCATCGGCACCGGCGAGCCCGCGGCCGCCGATCTCCTCGACGCTCTCAGCGTGCAGGTCACTGCCGATACGGGCCGCGCAAGCTTGCGTGCACTCGCCGAGGCAGCCAGCGATGCGGCAGAGCTTCTCGGCACCGCGGCAGCCCACCGCGCCGAACTCACCGCGGCGGTCCACGAAGCCGACAAGCGCCGGCTTCAAGCCAGCGAGGCCCGGACTGGGATCGACCAGGACGCCACCGAGCTCGACCGGCAACGCCGGGACGCTACAACTGAGCTCAACGCTGCTCGCGACACCGTCGCCAGCCTCAGCCCTCCGCCACTCGACCCGAGCAACCTAGCCAGCGCCTGGGCTGCGCTCACGCAATGGGCCGGCGAACGACACGCCGCGATAACCGACCAGCTCCCCGCCCTGCGCGACGCAGCAGACACCGCGGACACACAGGCCACAACAGCCGAGCAGGAACTTGCGGTGGGCATCGACACGCTCACTGCGCTGCGCGAAACCGAAACCACCCGGGCACGCGAGCTGACCAAACTGACCCAGAGGCGCGACCAAACCGAGTCCAAGCGGCAACAGTTGACCACCGTGCTCACCGGCCAACCGGCCAAGGCCGACATCCAGGCCATGCTCGAGCGCCTCACCGAACTCGAACAAGCAGCAGCCGATGCGCGCGCTGCACTCGTCGAAGCTCGCGAGCAGCACGCCGAAGCAGCAGACGACAAGACGGCCATCGACAGTCGCGCTAAGGCCAGCTGGCACCAGCTGGCTGCCGCGCGCGACCCGCTCACCCGTTACGGCGCCCCCACCCTCAACGACGCCAGCCTCGCCGCGGTCTGGGACCAACTCGCCAGCTGGGCATCAGCGCAACTGCGCCAACTCGACAAGCAGATCAAGAAGGCCGAGGCCACGGCCGCCTCCGCGAACCGCGATTACCAGACTGCGGCCGCCGTGATCTCCGAGAGACTCACCGGCCGCGGTCTCCAACCGCCCGAGCCCAATACGCCGTCGGCACAGCTTGGCGCGACCGTCACCCGGCTCGTCGCCACCGCCCACGCCGGTGCCGACGCCGCCGTCTCGCAGGCCGAAGACCGCCTGGCCGAGCGCTCACGGCTCGAAGACCAGCACAAGGACGCTGAGCAGAACGCTCAAGTCGCCACGAGTCTCGCCACGCTGCTGCGATCCGACGCTTTCCAGGCGTGGCTGCTCGAGAGCGCGCTCGCCTCCCTGGTCGCGGACGCCTCCGACATCCTCCTGGAGATGTCCTCGGGACAGTTCGAACTGCGCCATCGCAACAAGGACCTTGAGGTCGTCGACCACAACGACGCGGACTCCACCCGGCCGGTCCGCACTCTCTCCGGCGGCGAGACCTTTCAGGCCTCGTTGTCCCTTGCTCTCGCCCTCAGCCGGCAGGTCTCCGCACTGGCTGCATCCGGCGCAGCCAAGCTCGAATCGATCTTCCTCGACGAGGGCTTCGGCAGCCTCGACGACACCAGCCTTGAGGTCGTCGCCACTACCCTGGAGAATCTCGCTCAGTCCGGCGAGCGCATGGTCGGCGTCATCACCCACGTTCAAGCCCTCGCCGACCGGATTCCCGTCCGGTTCCGCGTTATTCGCGCCGGCACGACGTCCAGCATCGAGCGGGTGAGTAGGTGACCGCCGGCCACCGCCAGGCCCCGACCGACGCCATGCGGTTCTCCGTCGACGCGTGGGACGCCAGCTACGGCAGCGCCCTCAACCTCACCGAGGAAGACCTGCCACCCTCCGACGCCCGCGTCGACACCGACATCGAGGTCGCCGGCAACTGGGCGCCCATCCCATCGCGGACCGACGTGCAACACCCCTCCGCCGTCCTGTTCGTCGACGGCGTCCGGCGCATCGACGCCCGCGTCTGGATCGACGACCCCAACCCGGCCGACACCCACCCGGCCAACGGCGCGGCGACCGCGTCCATGGCGATCTGCGCCTCCTACGCCGCCGGGGTCGTCTGCTGCTGCGGCGAGGAACCCAGCCGACAAGCTCACCTGGTCGCCGCCGAGATCCGCCGCGGCCTGTTCACCACCGCGCCGCACGCCACCGACATCCCGAGCGACGTCGGCATCTACCGCGCGCGCCACACCGTCGCAAGCGACACCGTCCATCTGACGCTCGCGCTCTCCAACGCCTTGCAGCAGGCCCTCGCCGAAATCGAGGTCATCACCGCCGTCGCAGCGCGCAGCGCGCTGGCCGCCGCTCCAGAACACCGCGGCGCCATGCCGTGTGCGCCTGACGGCACCCAGGACGACCTGCTGGTCATCGACGGGCCACTGCGCAACCGTGCCCAGCTGCCCCGCACCCTCGGATTCATCAAGACGCACCGAGCCCAGTACCTACCACCCGCGCTTAATGCCGTCGTCGCGGCGCTTCAACCGGGCCAGCGCACGCCCGTGTTCCTCATGGGGACCAGTTGGGAGCGGCACGCCTGGTACATGCGGCTTCCGTCAACGCCAGATGTGCCCGGCGCCCCCTGGGCAGGAGTGGTGCGCTGCGAAGCCGCTACCGACCTGTCCCGCACAGAGCTCTCTGCGCTGGCCGACCTAAGCCAGGTCGTCCTCTCCCGCTACGCCTCCGTCGCCTACAAGGACTCTCGCGCACCGCAGAACCTCGTCCCGATCGCCGGACTGGAGAACACCCTGCGCCACCGGCTCGGCGACGCCCGCATCACCTACCGTGCTCTACGCGAAGCAGCCGGCTAAGACGCCCACCGCAGCCTCCGCCCAACATCGAGAGTTCGAGCTAGGCCTAACAGGTCAATCACGCCATGCGCTTGGCACTAGGAAGGACCCTCCCTTACCGACCGGGATCGTTCGCGCTCACAGCGTGCTAGCCGCTTCTCTAGACGCTCCCGCACGGTCCTCGCCACGTCATCGCGCGCCAACGACGAACGCAACATTACGGCCGCCGCGTCGAAGGCGCCGTCCTGCACGAGGCGAATGCTCACCCGGTCGACCACCTGCGGCTCAGTACAACCCACCGCGACCGCGCGGCGCCACCACTGGAACGCTGCCTCGTCGTCGTTCGACTTCGCTGCCTGCTTGCCGGCATCTGCGTAGAGCGCCGGCAGGCAACCGCGATCAGCGGTCCGCTCTGCAGTCTCCAGCATCGATCGCCGCAGACGCTCACCATCTTTGGCGGGCATCTTGCCGCTGCGATCGGTGCGGCGGCTGATCGACAACAACCATGGCACCAGCTTCGGACGGACATCGGCCGGCGCGGACTGGAGCACCTGCATCAGCGTTTCGACGTCGGGACTCCACGCCAGGTAATCAAGCAGCTCGTGCCAGCCATCGACCTGCTCCGGATCCCGGCGAAGCGCCTTCGTATACGCGGCAAGAGTGTCCGCACGCCGGCCCCTCTGGAACCGCGCCGAACGGGCCACACCCAGCCACGCCGCCCCCGCTGCCGGATCACCGGCCCGATCTAGCCGAGCCGCAACATCGCGGAACTGACGCTCCAAGCGCGGCCAGGCATCCGGCCGCCGGTCGTAGTCCGCATCCACCTGCTCACGCAACTCCTCCAGTTGCGTCAGCTCTGCCCGCGCCTTCGTGTCGAGGCCACCGGGAGGAGCAACCGCTTCGTCGATCCGCGGCAACAGCCGCTGCATCTCGGCGTCCATGCCGGGCAGCACCCGCAGCTGATCATCGCCCAGGCCGAGCGGGGTCGGATCGATCCACACGACAATACTTGGCCCGCCCGCGCCGACGGTCACGTCAGCCCTGCCCGCGAGCTGGCTCCCATAAGAGGCAAGGCGCGATGTCAGCGCGTGCTGAAGAACCCCGGCAATCTCGCGCGGGACCCAGCCGACAAGCTCGCCTTGCACGTACACCGCCACCGCGTTCGGGTCATAGCTGTTTCCCGGATCGGGCACCAGAACGCCGACAAGCTGCACGCCGGCGGCCGACTGCGCGGCGCGGGCACACGCGTCCTCGTGGTAGGCCTCACCGACCACCGCCAGGCCGAGTTCACCCGGCGACCAGAGCGGTTCCGTCGGCGGCGCGCCCACCAGTGACGGTCCACGGTTCGACCGGAAGCGATCCAACAAACCCATGATCACCCTCCCCCAGCGAGTCACCCTAGCTGCGGCGGGCTGGAATCGAAACGGTCTTCCGACCCGGCCCCGCAGGGACATGGAACCGTCCCGCGCAGCCTCCAGCGCGTCCCGCCCGCTCTGCGTCAGGACGTAGAAGCGCTCTGGATAGAGCTGGGAGAGCGCGTCCTGTGGCACGGACTCCAGCACACGCTGGATGAGCTCAGCCTTTTGGCGGACACCTTGAGGTCGTGCCAAATCCAGGAATCCGCGGTCCGCGAGCGACGCGAGCACCGACCCTGGGGCGCGTACGCCGTACCGGTACCACCAAAAGCCCGGGAACTCGTGCTCGGTTGAGTGATACAGGTGGGCGTAGCTCAGCATCAGAATCTCGTGCGGGTACAGCCCCCCCTCGGTCTAACTGGGCCGACCGTGGTCGCGCCTCGACGGGTACAACATCGGCGCCGGTTTGGATCCCCACCTGCACGGTAATCGGCGGCGCGGCAGCACCAGTCGCGGGCTCGCTTGGCCCCCGCTGCTTCGCACGATCGAATAGCCCCACGTTCCCTCCCCGTGTTCGGGCATCAACGTGCCGCCGATCGGTATACCTCAGTGTCCAGCTACTTGACAGGTGCACGCCATCGTGTCGGCAAGCTCGAGCGTGGCTGGCGTACACGGTCAGCTGAACGCGGGCCGGTGCGACTGACGGCAACATGACATGACGAGAGCGGGTAACCGCAGAGGCGTGCGACGCGACATCCCGCTGCCGTCCGGCCAGCTGCGGGGCTCGGCGGTGATCAGTTAGAACAGCAGCACCTCGTCCTATCCTCGTGCGGTCCGGTATCTGACGCAGGCTTGTCTTGGCACTGCCTATAACGGTATTGTTATCGAGTGCGGTGGGCAGTGGAGTTCCATCCGGCGTGCGGTGCGTGGGCTGGCCGACTTGATCAGGTAGATGCGGAGGCGTTGCTGGCGGCAGTTCGAGTGTTGCGTGATGCTGGTCCGTCGTTGGGCCGTCCGCTCGTGGACACCGTGGTGGGTAGCCGGCATCCGAACATGAAGGAACTGCGGCCCGGCTCGACGGGGCGGACCGAGATACGGGTGTTGTTCGCTTTCGACCGGCAACGCAACGCCATCCTGCTGGTGGGCGGGGACAAGAGCGGCAACTGGCACGGCTGGTACCGGCGCAACGTGCCTATCGCAGACGACCGGTTCGACGAACATCAAGCTGCGCTCGCCCGGCCGCAGCGCGCAAGAAGGAAAGGAAAGCGCTCGTGACCAACATGAAGGCTTGGGAGAAGAAAGTCCTCGCTGCCCCCGGCGCTGCTGAGCGTGTCGCGCAGGTCGAGGAGGAACTGCGGCTAGCCGCCGGCCTGACCGCACTGCGGGAGCGGGCAGGACTGTCCCAGCGGGAGCTGGCCGAACGGATCGGGGTGCGTCAACCGCGGATCGCGGCGATCGAACGCTCCCGCAACGTGACCTTCGACGTGCTCGAGCGCTACGTCGGCGCGCTGGGCGGGCAACTCGAGCTGTCCGTGGTCCGGGGTGGCAAGAAGATCGCACTCATCAGCAGCCACCGCGAGCCGGCACCAGCGAAGAAGACACCTGCGAAGGCGGCGGCGCCGAAGAGCGGCGCCGCGAAGGCTACGTCGGCAAGGAAGATCCCCGCCAAGACGGCACGCGCGAAGCGGACGACGGCCGCAAAGACAACGTCCGTGAAGCGAACCGCTGGCAAGAGGAGCGCATAGCCGGCCGGACCGAAGTCATGGATCAGCTGCGGGCCCTGCGCGAGCTTCTCGACGACTTCGACGCTCGCCTGACCCGCCTTGAACAGGCGACAGCTCAGCGGCGGAGAGCGAGCAAGTCAACGCGATCAGGCGGTCGCGAAGCGCGTCGAGCCTGACCTGCAGTTCTTGAGCCTCCCGCATGAGTGCGATGCGCTCGTCCGGTGACAGTTGCATTTCGTGTACCTGGCCTTATCCTCGCTGATTCGGTGATCACGAGAATCGCCTGCGCACACCGTGCGCCGCCAACAACGCCTACTTGTACAAGCAGCAGTTGTAGATCAAGACCTGATTGACCGACATCGGTCTCGCTGGCATTAGTGGCTGGGCAGCAGACACATGTTGCGCCGATGGACTCCACAGGTGCAGCGCGATAACGCCGAATATGTCGCTGGGGTGTTCGTGTCAGTCGTGGGATGCGGCTGTTGTTATGTGTGCGCATCTGGCGAGTGCGAGGTCAGAGGGTCGAGTCCCCCAGTTCGACCGAGGCGCACCCCCTCCCTCCCCCTTTGGGAGGGGAGGGAGAGGGCTGTGCGCGCTAGCTGGCGCTGTTGGAGAAGGTGTCGGACCGGCCGGCGGTGGCGATGGGCTGGGACATGTCGAAGAGCGCCTCGAACGTGGTGCCCGACGAGGTAAGACCAGCGTAGTCGCCGAGGAAGAACCCGCCTGCTTGAGGCGCCGTGAGGTAGTCGAACGAGCCGCTCGTGCTCAGTCTCGTCTCGCCGCCCGCCGCCCAGCCGGCCGGGTTCGTGCAGTCACTGGTGGCCGAGTGGCAGTGCGCGATGAAGGCGTCGGTCAGTCCCGGCTGCGCCGCGGTGGCGTTCTCCAGGTCGTAGTACAGAAGGCCGACCGTCCCGTCCGAGGCGACGTGGATCTGTGGCAGGAAGGCTTGCGTGTTGCCCGGCGACTGGTCGATCCGGATCACCGGGCTCCAGGTCAGTCCGCCATCGGTGGACTGCGAGAAGGCGATCTTGGAGGCGCCGGTCGGGCTGAACCGGGCGTCCTGCCAGACCGCGTAGACGTTCCCGTTGACCGGGTTGGCGGCGAACTCCGGGAGGAAGTCGCTCGAGCGCACCGGGTGCCCCGTGATCGACACCGACGCGACGTGCTGGGTGTCGATTCCTCTCGCCTCGGACCAGGTGTTGCCACCGTCCGTCGAGCGGATCACCGCGGCCGTGAAGGTCGAGCCCTTGCGGCAGTTCGACGGGTGACCGGAGTGATTGACGAGGAAGACGAAGGGGCACTTCCCGCCCTGGTTGGTGATCAGGCTCATGCCGTCGATCAGCACCCCTTTGGCGGGCCCGGTTGTGGGCACCACGATCTGGTTGCCGATGGTCTGGTCGTTCTGGCCCGGGTCGAAGATGACCCGGCCCTGGCTCCAGGTCACGCCCTTGTCGGTGGTGCGGGAGAACAGGGTCGGGCCGCGGAAGGCGATGCTGTGAACGAAGGCGCTCGGGTTGGCGTGTGCGTTCGGGGAAACGAGCTGGTCCCAGACCGCGTAAGCGTTGCTGGCCACCAGCGGGTCGCCGGTCACCGACTCCTTGTCGTTCAGCACCTGGGTCGACGTGTCCAGCCTGGCTGTGACGGGCGTCTGCCAGTGGCTGCCGCCGTCGGTCGACCGGCTGATGATGATCGAGCTAGCGCCGCCGAAAGCGGGCCCGTTGGCGTTGAAGGAGTCGCTGATCGAATAGGCCACCGTGCCGTCGGCCGAGAAACTGACCCAGGGATCGGTGGCGCGATCAAAGAACCCGGGTGACCCGGCCGGAGCACCCGTGCAGATCGAGAACTGCGGCTGGCCAACGGCCAGCGCCCAGGACGCGCCGCCATCAGTGGACACCGCGTTGCTCAGGCCGTTGGCGCCGCCATCGTTCCACCGGTCCTGCTGAACACTGCCGATCAGGTGCTGCGGGTTGGTGGGATCGACGGCGATATACGGCTCGACCTCGGCGTCGGGATAGTTGACGCTGCCCAGAGCGGTGTGCTTGGCGACCAACGCCGCGCACGTTGGGCTTCCGCCGAGCGGATTGTCCGGCACCCGGACCACCGCACCCGCGGTCAAGGTGGTGGCCAGTGCGACGGACGAGCCGGCGACAAAGACGATGGCGCCCCCGAAGGGCGGCGCCAGCCACTTGACGAACGGCAGCCTGAAACTGGATCTCATAGCGTTGATGCCCTCCTCACCGCGGCCGGGCAACACGCCAAGACGGCGCGCCGCCTATGGCGCAAGGTTTACGCCTGAGGCCGGACGTGGTCAACGCCCCGCTCTCGATCGGGTCGCAGCGGGTCACCGTCCTTCCTACCGCGAGGTCACGCAGGTCGACGCGACGACCATCTCGGACCTCTGTAGGAGCGTCGCCGCCATCGATACGCCCACCTGGTCGTGCGTGGCTCGGACATCCAACGTCCGATTCGCCGCCGTCGCAGCGTGCACTGACGCTGCGTGCCGTCGGTGGTCTAACCACTGCCGACATCGAAGCGGCATACGCGGTTTCCGAGGCCACCCATGGCGCAGCGCATCAGCCGAGCCACGAAGTGCGAAGGTTCCTGACGGATCATTGCCATTGAGCGGCGGGTCCTCGCAGGAGTTGGTCCCTCGGGTTGGCCGCCCGATCGCCGAATAGGTCGCGACCGCGGCGCGATGGAATTGACGACGAGCTTTGTCGCCATGCCGCCCGATATGTCCGCTTATGGCGCGCGCAAAGCTCTGAATCGTCCACAGAACCTCGTTTGGTGACATCCGCGGTGCAGCCAGCTCGCGGAGCAATCAGCCTGGCTAATGAGCGGGGTCCGAGAAGAGCAGTGACCCGGCCAGACATTCGGGTAAAGGACCCGACGGTCGAGGGTGTCCTGCGATCACGCCCATCGCGAGCGAACTGCAACCGCGTCGCAGGGGCATTCGAAGCGATCCGAATCATGCTCGGAATTAGGGATCATGGAGATCCTGAAGCGAGGTGAATATGGAGACGAAAAGGGAGCCGGTCGATGCGACTGAGTTGATGAGCCAGTTTGGTTCGGACCAGCCCCTGCGCACTGTGGTGCTTCCCGATGGCTGCACCCTGAGGCTGGATATGCTACGAGGGGATCTCATTGTTCGCGGCGAAGAGTTCGCCGATCTCTGTGGGCTGCATCCGGTTGAGTTGCGGCGGCCAGTCCAACCGACACTGAGATCCCCGCAGGCATCGTCGAGTGAAAGGCAGTCATCCCATGCGATCCGACATCAGACCAGGCGGCGTGCTCCCCGACTACTCGTTTCCGGATCACACCAACATCGTTCGCACACTCAGTGAACTCCAAGGTGACGATCCGATGATCCTTACGCTGGCGCGAGGCAATTACTGTCCGAAGGAACACCAGCAGCACCTGGAGCTCGCAGCGAACTATCCGAAAATCGCCGTCGCCTATACCCAGGTCGTCACCATCGCCACCGATGACCACCACACCCTGCAGGAGTTCCGGGGTTCAGTCGGTGCCCAATGGACCTTTCTCTCGGACCCAGCTCGGACGATCCAAAAGGACCTCGACATCCAGGAATACACCGACCCCGAGCACGATCCGATGATCCCCCACACGCTGGTGCTCAAGCCTGGACTCCTCATTCACAGCATCTACAACGGCTACTGGTTCTGGGGACGCCCGTCGTTTTACGATCTGTGGTCCGACTTGTGCGCTGCGTCGAGCGAGATCCGCCCCGACTGGGACCTGAGCAAACCGGGATTGCGCGAGGCCTGGGATGCAGGCGACTACTCGAGCTTTCACGGTTGGAACAAACGGGCCGCCAAGTCGATGCCCACATCGTATGAGTCCTAGAAGAATATGGATCTGTCCGTGTTGGGTGGAGGACGGCCTGGATCGAAGGGGTAGGTGGGAGTAGTGCGAACGCCGGTCTGCGAACTGCTCGGGATTGAGCAACCGATTGTCTTGGCGGCGATGGTGGCGGTGCCCGAACTGGCGGCAGCGGTCTCGAATGCCGGTGGGCTCGGCATGGTGACGCTGACGTGGTCCGATCCGGCAGGAGACGTGGTTCGCGAGACGGCGGCGCTCACCGATCGTCCCTTCTGCGGCAACCTGGTTCTCACCTCCGATCAGCACCGTCGCCTCGATGAGGCCCTCGAGGCCGGTTTGCGGATCGTGTCACTGTTTCTGGGAGATCCCGCTGGCTACATCGAGCGGGTCCACGATGCGGGCGGACTCGTTCTGTGTACGGTCGGAAGCGCCGAAGAGGCGCGGCGGGCGGTCGGCAGCGGAGTTGATGTCATCGTGGCGCAGGGTTGGGAGGCTGGGGGGCACGTGGGGGGTCAGATTGCGACGCTCCCCTTGGTGCCCGCCGTCGTGGACGCGGTGGCGCCGGTGCCAGTGATCGCGGCCGGTGGGATCGGAGACGCTCGCGGCGTGGCCGCCGTCCTCGCCCTGGGCGCTCAGGCGGCGTGGGTAGGTACCCAGTTTCTGCTTGCCCAGGAGATGCCCATCCACCAGGAGTACCGCACTCGCCTGATCAACGCGGTCGAGACCGACGCGGAGTGGTACCCCGACCTCTACGACGTCGACTGGCCGGACTCGCCCCACCGCGCCCTCCGCAACTCGACGGCCGAGATGTGGGAGGCCGCGGGCCGGCCGCCTCTGGAGAGTCGGCCCGGAGTGGGCGATGTCATCGCACACTTCGCTTCGGGCGAAGCAATCGTCCGCTACGAGCCAGCGCCGCCGATGGATGGCACCACCGGTGACATTGAAGCGCTCTCCATGTGGGCCGGACAGAGCGTCGCGCTCGTCAGGCAGCCACGACCAGCGGCGGAAATCGTGGCTGAGCTCGTCTCGCGCTTGTGAGCCGAGCCGGCCTGCCGGCGACGGCGACGATCAGAGACTCAGAGAGAGAGAGAGAGAGAGTCGTCATCGATCGTCCACTTGAATTCTCTATCAAGTTCCCAGAGCGTTGCCGCCTTTGAAGTACCGACGTATCTGCGCAGTTGTCAAACAAAACCCGGGCCCTCAGGCGCTTCAGACCCAGCGGCTGGGACGTGATCCCGGAGGTTCCATGGCGTGGTCCTTTGCTCGAGTCCCAAGCCAGCGAGCGCCGGAACGATTCGCTCGGTGTCCAACTTGGCGACCACGACCTGGACGTCGATGACGTCCTCGGCCCGGATTCCGGGCACAGACGTCGAGGCGATGTGGTCAATCCCCAGGGCGACACGGTCTAGGAGTTGTCCCCAGAGCTTGAGCGACCTCTTGAAAGTCAGCGACCCACTCTGGCCCCCAGTCACAGAGAATCGCCTCCTTCTCGAGTTCACTCTCGGAGTCTTGCTCAGGCGGGCGAACGACCTCCGACCACAGCGCCATCCCGGCAAGGTCTCGGCCATAGTGACCCGGGGTCACACCGTCCCCGAACGCTGCCGGCTACGGGGGAGCACTCCGACGCCTTCGGCCTAGGTGCAGGAACCGGCGTCGGAGGGCAAGATTGTGTATGGCTCGAACTCGGATAAGCATGCGCGCGACGAACTACAAATCGCCCATGCAGGCGCAGATGGCACGGCTATGACCGTGGAAGAGCATGGGAGGTAGCAGATGGCCGAGGTCCCACCGCCCCAAGAGGAAATCCTGCTCACACACTTCATCGTGTCGGACGACGTCGAGCGCTCTCGGCGCTTCTACACCGAAGTCCTTGGGGGTCGGGTCGCCTTCTCCAGCCCCGGAGGGCCGACCAACGTCGCACTGTCCAATAGTTGGATCGTCATCAATGCCGGCGGAGGCCCGACTGACGACAAGCCGGAGGTCACCCTGGAGACGCCCGGCGACCCAAATCGGGTGAGCAGCTTCGTCAACATCCGGGTCAAGGACATGGAGACGGTGTACTCCGAATGGAGCGCGCGGGGTGCTCAGTTCCTGACGCCCCCGAAGCAGCACCAGTACGAGATCCGTTGCTACATCCGTGATCCCGATGGTCACCTGATCGAAGTGGGGCAGACCACCGACCCGCAGGGGGACTGGGTGCCCGATCACTGGCCGTCGAGTACGCCCGCCGACGAGCTCCCAACGCCCCCAGAGGGAATCGTGCTGGCCCACTTCATCGTGTCGGACGATGTAGAGCGCTCTCGCGGCTTCTATACCGATGTGCTCGGGGGTAGGGATGCGTTCTCCGGACCCGGGGGGCTCACGTATGTCCAATTGTCGAACAGTTGGATCATCATCAACGTCGGCGGAAGGCCGACCGACGACAAGCCGGAGGTCACCCTTGAGACGCCCGCCGATCCCAACCGGGTCAGCAGTTTCCTCAATATACGAGTGACGGACATGCACGCTGTGTACACCGAATGGAGCGCGCGCGGTGCGGAATTCCTGACGCCACCGAAGCAGCACCAGTACGAAATCCGTTGTTATATCCGCGATCCCGATGGTCATCTGATCGAAGTGGGACAAACGACCGACCCGGGGGGAGATTGGTTCCCCGATCAATGGCCATCGAGCAAGTCGGAGTGAGCTTCCTGACGGGGCGGAGGTCTCCATCATGACCACGGCGATCATCGGCACCGGAGGCATCGGATCGGCCATCGCGCGTCAGCTTGCTGCCGGGGGCGAGACCCTCCAGCTCCCGAGCGCCGACAAGCAGTCGGCTCGAAAGCTGGCCGCGGCAATCGGCGGAACCGCGGTCGTCGCGCTCGACAACCGGAGCGTTTTGCAGGGAGCCGATGCCGTCGTCCTTGCGTTGCGGTTTTCCGTGTTGAAAGACGTCATCGACGAGATCGCCGACGCGCTGGGTGACACGTCTCTCGTCGTTCCGAGCAATCCGGTCGGACTCGATGCACAAGGCAAGGTCGTGCGACTTCTACCGGAAGGGCAGTCATCGGGCCAAGTTGTTGCTGGGTGGTTGCCGATCGGGACACGCTTTGCCATTGCGTTCGTACGATGTCGGCCGACCTCTTCGAGTCCTCGGCCAACCGGTCACCCGAGCCAGCGGTTCTGTTCTACGTGATCAACGACGACCGTGGTGGCGACGAAGTCGAGCGGCTGATCCGAACCGCTGGCTTCGAGCCGATGAAGGCGGGCGGGATCAACCAGTCGAGCCGGCTCGAAGTGGATGGCGACCTTCACGATCTCGTCGTCGGCCCCGCAGAGGCGCGCTCCCTGATCGTTGGGGTCTGATCGCATTGCCGCCTCGGCCGCGCCACGTCTTGGGTCGGGCCATCGCCCAGAGGTTGCTCACAACGCTGACCATCGCCCTGTCGCCTGGCACCAACACGGGAACCGCCGCTCGATTTTCGCAGCGACCGAGACCAAACCAGGAGTGAAGTCGTGACCAGTCGCCTTCCCGACCCTCGCCTGAACCTGATCTACCGCTTGGAAGCGAGTGTCGGCGACCCCCAAGATGTCGGCGAGATCTCCGCTGGTCACCGGCGCATCGTTCCGTTGACCGGTGGGACTTTCAGCGGACCCGAGCTGCGCGGGACACTGCTTCCGGGTGCGAGCGCCGATTGGCAGATCGTTCTTCCAGATGGCACAGCACTCGGCGACGTCCGCTACACGCTGGAAACCGAACGCGGAGATGTGCTCTACGTTCAATCACAAGGTGTGCGGCACGGAAGCACGGCGGTCCTCGAGCGGCTCGGACGCGGGGAAGACGTCGACGCTGGTGAATACACCTTCCGCGGTGCCGTCAAAATCGAGACCGGGGCCGACAGCCTCGACTGGTTGAACAAAGGCATATTCGTCAGTGTCGGAGGTCGGCAGCGCCGAGGTGTGATCTACGAGGTCTATCTCGTCGGATGAGCGGTCCATCCGACTCGAGAGAGCCGTCGGGGATACCTCGCGTCGGCGCATCCGATGCCTTGCGCAAAGTCGTGATTGTCACCGGAGCCTCTCAAGGCATCGGCGCAGGCCTTGTAGAAGGCTTCCGTAGTATGGGATATGCGGTCGTTGGCTCGTCGCGCGTAACCATTCACCTGTTACCAGTGTGACTGGTGTGGCGAGCAGCGGCGTGTCGGCTTGATCTTGGTTGGCTGGCCTCGATCATGCTCGTGTGGCCGGGATGGAGCAGTTGTCGCGTGAGCAGCTGCTGGTGGTGGTGGCCGAGCAGGCCCGCGTGATCGAGGGGCAGTCGGCGCGGATCGAGGCGCTGACGGCTCAGGTTGCGGAGCTGACCCGGCGGCTGGGGCAGAACTCGGGCAACTCGTCGCTTCCGCCGTCCTCGGACCGGTTCGGCAAGCCGAAGCGTGACCGGCGGGCAGGTTCGGCTCGCAAGCCGGGCAAGCAGCCTGGCGCACCGGGCTCGGCGCTGGAGTATGTGGCCGACCCGGACGAGGTGGTCGAGCACGTGCCGGCCGCATGCGGTGGCTGCGGGGCCGGGCTGGACGGTGCCGAGGACGCCGGGATGATCATCAGGCAGGTCCGCGATGTGCCGCTGGTCAAGGTGAAGATCACCGAGCATCGCCTGCACAAGCGGGCTTGCGGCTGCGGCAGGATAACCACCGCGCCCGCCCCGGTGGGGGTGGACGGCCCGGTCTGTTACGGGTCGAACCTGCGCGCGATCGCGGTGTATCTGGTGGTGTTCCAGCACGTGCCGGTGGAGCGGGCCGCCGGGTTGATCGCCGACCTGACCGGCGCGGGCGTCTCGACCGGCTGGGTGTCCGCCCAGGTCGCGCGCACCGCCGAGGCGCTGGCCGAGGTGGAGAAGCTGATCAAGACGCTGATCACGCTGGCCGCGGTGCTCGGCGTCGATGAGACCACCGTGAACGTGGCCGGGCGCAAGCAGTGGCTGCACGTGGCGCGCACCGACCTGCTCACCGCCTACCACCTCGACCCCAGCCGCGGCCGCGGCGCGGTCGACTGTTTCGGGGTGCTGCCCGGCTACGCCGGCGTCGCCGTGCACGACGCGCTGTCGGTCTACGACGGCGCGGCCTACGCCACCGCCCGCCACGCCCTGTGCGGGGCGCACCTGATCCGCGAGCTCACCGCGGTCGCCGAGCAGCACCCAGACGCGATCTGGCCGGGCCAGGCCCGTTCCGCGCTCGCAGACCTGGCCAGCGCCGCCCGTGCGGCCCGAGACGAAGGGCTGAACCTCATCCCGCCCGAACAGGCCGCGCAACCGCTGCTGCTGTTCCGCCATGCCGTGCTGGTCGGCCTGGCCGAACACCGCC
This sequence comes from uncultured Actinomycetota bacterium, assembly GCA_963839995.1. Taxonomy (GTDB): domain Bacteria; phylum Actinomycetota; class Actinomycetes; order Mycobacteriales; family Jatrophihabitantaceae; genus CAWIUB01. Next base: position 29,375 of record CAWIXH010000015.1, read on the forward strand.
GGTCGCCCGGGCGCAAGCAGTCCAAGGCGCGCAACCTGCTCGAACGCCTGCGCGACCGCGAGGATGAGATCCTGCGCTTCACCACCGACCTCGCCGTGCCGTTCACCAACAACGGCAGCGAACGCGACCTGCGCCCGGTCAAGACCCAGATCAAGATCTCCGGCTGTCACCGCGCCGCCACCGGCGCCGCCAACTGGCTACGCGTCCGCGGATACATCTCCACCGTCCGCAAACACGGCAACGACATCCTCACCGCGCTCCGCGACGCCATCACCGGAAACCCCTGGCAACCACCGAAATCAGTGCTCGCCACCTGAATGCTTACCGTCGCGCTCGATCGACCATTCCGACGCGCCCGATTTCATCACGGTGAGGGGCGACATTGCAGAGGTCGAGACCGCTCAGATGATCGTGGAACAAGCGGTCAATCGCTTTGGGCGCGTCGACAGTCTGATCAACAACGCGGGGATTTTCATCAGCAAACCGTTCACTGACTACACACTTGAGGACTACCTCGCGATTACAGCCGTGAATCTGACGGGGTTCTTCCATATAACCCAAGCCGTCATGCGGCAAATACTCGCCCAGGGTACCGGCGGTCACATAGTCAATATTACGACGAGCCTGGTCGATCAGGCCGAGAGCGAGAACCCCTCTGCTCTTGTATCGCTCACCAAGGGAGGACTGGCGGCCGTGACGCGTTCACTGGCTATCGAGTACGCGTCTCGCGGCGTGCGGTTCAATGCAGTTGCCCTCGGAGTTATAGAGAACCCCCTCTATGACGCAGCGTCGTATGAGGGGCTAGCACAGCTCCATCCGCTGGGCCGAGTTGGCCAAATTAGCGACGTTGTAGAAGGAATTCTCTATCTCGACCAGGCCTCATTCGTCACAGGCGTTGTCCTGCACATCGACGGCGGTCAGTCCGCGGGGAATTGATTCGCCAACTGATCTAGCTCGACTTTCGCACTTATGCTGCGGCGTCTTCCCAGGCCAGCCGGAGGAGGCTGATTTCGCGTGGGGTGAGCGGTTGAGGTTGTTCTTGCCGATATTGCGCGGCGATGATCACGCGGCGGAGTTTGGCGATCATGTCGGCGACCGAGGGCTGGGTTTTGTCGCGGTACCAGGGGGCGAGGTCGCGGGCGGCGGTGACGTCGTCGGGCTGGTAGCCGGTGAGGGCGTAGCAGCTGATCGCGACGCTGGTCACGATGAGGGTGAACGGCACGGTGCGTTGGACCGCGCGGGGTAGCCGGTTGCGGGCCTGCCCGACGCCGGTGGTCTGTTTGGCGTCTTCGATGGCGACCTCGATGCTCCGGCGTGGCGTTCGATGAGCTGTGCTGGGTTGACGGTCAGGTCGGTGCTGATCAGCGCGATGGCGTAGCCGGTGGCGTCGGCTTTGTCGCGGACCAGCACGACCTGAACCTGCTGCGGGCCGAATACGCCGTACCACAGGCAGCGCAGGGCCGCGGCGTGCACGGTTGCGGTGGCGCCGTAGCGGTGCACCGCGGTCGCGGTGAACGCGGCGGCCGCGGCGAGGTCGGCCAGCGCGGGCAGCTGGCGGCCTTTGAGCCGGGGTCGGCCGCGGCGCCCGGTGCGCGGCGGGGCGAGCTGGTAGAGGGCGGCGTTGGCGCGCAGCCGGGTGGTCCAGGTGACCGCGGCGGGCAGGCCGCGCAGGGCGCGCCCGGCGTAGGCGCAGTCGGCGACCACGTGCAGGTGCCGGCGGCCGGGAGCGTGTCAGATGGTCTGTGTACGGGAGGTGCCTGAGAGCCTGAAGTGACTGATGTGGCTTCAGGTGGAAGGAGACACCGAGCATGTGCGCAGCAATGATCACCGATCTGGGGCCGGAGTCGTCGATGCCGGGCCGGGCGACACCACCGGCGCCGCCCCCGTGGGCGTGCGAGCAGACTCGCGCCCGGACGGCCGCCGAGCTGGCCGACGAGCTGGTGGACGAGGCGTGGCTGGACCAGCTGATCGCCTCCGCCGGGGCGGGCGAGTTGCGGTTGACCGGCGAGGGCGGGTTCCTGCCGGAGTTGATCAAGCGGGTCCTGGAGCGGGGACTGGAGGTCGAACGCACTGATCACCTGGGCTATGAGAAGGGAGACCCGGCCGGGCGCGGCGCGCCGAACTCGCGCAACGGCACCACCCCGAAGACGGTGCTCACCGAGGCCGGGCCGATCGGGCTGGAGGTGCCCCGCGACCGGCTCGGCACGTTCACTCCGCGGCTGGTGCCCAAGGGTGAGCGGCGACTCGCCGGCGGCCTCGACGACATGATCATCAGCTTGTATGCGGGCGGGATGACGGTCCGCGACATCGAACACCACCTGGTGCGCACGTTGGGCGTCGAGGTGTCCCGGGAGACCATCTCCAAGATCACCGACGCGGTGCTGGAAGAGGTCAAGGCCTGGCAGGCCCGGCCGCTGGATGCGATCTACCCGATCATCTACGTCGACGCGCTGGTGGTGAAGGTCCGCGACGGCGCGCACGTGATGAACAAGGCCGCGCACATCGTCGTCGGCGTGGACACCGACGGAATCAAGCACGTGCTGGGCATCTGGGTGCAGAACGCCGAGGGCGCGAGGTTCTGGCTGCAGGTGTTCACCGAGCTGCGCAACCGCGGGGTGCGCGACGTGCTGATCGCCTGCTGCGACGGGCTTGAAGGCCTGCCCGAGGCGATCGAGACCGTCTGGCCCAAGACGGTGACCCAGACCTGCGTGGTCCACCTCATTCGGGCGGCCATGCGGTATGTGTCCTACGGCGACCGCAAGGCCGTCGCCGCCGCCCTCAAACCGATCTACACCGCGGCCACCGAAGACGCCGCCCTCGAGGCCCTCGCGGCGTTCACCGAAGGCGAGCTGGGCCGCCGCTACCCCGGCGCGGTCGGCGTCTGGGAACGCGCCTGGGAACGGTTCACCCCGTTCTTGGCCTTCCCACCGCAAGTAAGGAAGATCATCTACACGACCAATGCCATCGAAAGCCTGAACTACCAACTCCGCAAGATCATCAAGAACCGAGGGCACTTCCCCTCCGACGAGGCGGTGGTCAAGCTGCTCTGGCTGGCCATCTGCGACATCGAGGACAAGCGCGCCCGCGCCCGGGAGAAGGAACGCCGCCGCAAGCCCGTCAACCACCGCACCGCACCCGGCCGGCTCGTCGAGGGCCAACTCGTCACCGGCTGGAAACAGGCCCTCAACGCCCTCGACATCGCCTACCCCGGCCGCCTGCCGCAAGGAGTGAACTGACGTGACCGGAAACGATCACCGGCCCGCCTACAGCACGCTGCGATCACCCTGGGTGCTCGTCGAGGACGGCGTCGTCGACCACAGCGCCGAAGTGCTCGAACGGCTCACCAACTGGCTGCTGACCGGCACCGACACCGCCGCGATCACCCGCTGCACCCGCGCGCTATCCCTCGGCGAGACCGACGACCCGATCAGCATCGCCTCCTGGACCGACGCGCTCGCAGCACGCCTGCGTCACCGAGCCGAACAAGCCCAACTCTGAACACCCACCAACATCAACAAGGAGCACCCCACACACAGAAGACTTGACAAGCTCCCGGCCCGGGCAGCGCGGCGGCCAGCTGGCAGACCAGCCGGCGGGCCAGGGCGAGCCGGGAGTCCTCGATCCCCTTGTGCACCAAGGCAAAGCACACCGGCAGGGCGACCGGCCGGTCCAGAAACGGCAGCCGCACCACGATCGCCGCGATCACCCAGTTGTTGCCGTAACCGACGGCCCGCTTGTCACGCGCCGACCCGTCATGGAACCAGGACGCGGCGTGCACCCGTGGCCCGCGGCGGTGAAACAGCGTGTCGTCGACCGCGACCGTCACCGGCTGATCATCGGCGACCAGCGCCGCGACGATCAGCCGGGCCAGCACCGCCGACAGTTCATCGACCGACCAGCGCGCGTGCGAGAAGAACCGGTGCGCGCGGTGATGCGACCACACCCGCGACAGCCGGGCGCCGACCAGCATCCCGCACACCGTGCGCCGTGCGGTCTGCGCGAGGAACCCGGCCGCCAGTGCGCAGAACACCGCGAAGCTCGGCGCGGTGAAACAGCCGCGGAACTCGCCCAACAGTCCGGCCAGCGACCCGGGCACTACAGTCGAGGCGCGGGGCGTCGGCGTGCCTACTACGGGAAGACACGCGCCGGCGCCCTCCTCCACCTCCGACCGCGCCGAATGGGGCGCGTCAGAGTGCCGCTGCGGGCACGCATGTGCCGTACGGGAAGACATGCAGTCACAGTGATCACTTCAGCCGCACCAGTCACGCAGGCACGCGGGGGCCAAGATCAGCCGCCGGCCCGTTCGGACTTCAAGATCACCGGGCTGAAAGTGCGAAAGTCGAGATCTAGCCCTCCAACTAAAATATCGCGGGTGGGGCGCCCGCGAACCATCCTGTAATGATTTCGGATCTTTCACCCCGGCCAGGGAGCTTCTGGGCTGGCGGGCTCACTGGTATCCCCGGGCCAAGACTGCCTTCGGGTAACCAGCCGGCCTTCGATCTGACAGCGCCATAACATTCCATCTCGAGCGGCTGGCCAAGTACCTCTTAAGAGCGGCGGAACCGCGCCAGAACGAGACCTCTTTGTGTCAAGTGCGGGGGTCGGCCTGCTCCTGCACCGGGATTGTCGGCCGGTGCTCGCCGGCGTCAAGGTCGGTCCTGCCCGCGCCCGCGGCGCGGGCCCGGGCGGGGCTCCACCTGGACCCCTGCTGCGCTCCGGCGAGTTCGGCGCCTAGCAGGAGCAGGCGGGGATGTGAGCATGGCCTGCTCGCCGGTGGCGGTTCTAGGGTTGGGGGTGGCCCGGGAGTGGCTTGTCCGAAGAGCCGGTCTATCGGGGTGTGAGCCGGCCGCGCTGGATGCAGCGTCGTTCCCCGATTGCCCTCCCGGGTCCTTGCCGATGCCGGTGACGCGCCGGCGTGCGTCCTGAAGCATCCGCTCGTAGAGCGCGTCGCTGATCTTGCGTTTGAGCGAGCGCAGCGCGCACTTGCCGGTCATTCCGTCGGCGATCTTCTTGTCGTAGTAGGCGCGGCCCTCGCTGCCGCGGTGGCGGATCTGGCTGACCGCGGCCATGTGGATGACGTAGTTCAGCTGCCGGTTCCCGCGCCGGGACAGCCGGTAGATGACCCGGTCTCCGGAGGAGACCTCGATCGGGGCGGTGCCGTTGTAGGAAGCGAACCGGTGCCGGGTTGCAAACCGGCCGATGTCGCGCACGTAGCCGAGCACCGTGCCAGCCACGATCGGCCCCACCCCGTAGATGTCGGTGGTCGAGGTTCCGGAGGCGGCCACGGCACGCGCGGTGCGCCGCCTGGCGTCGCGGCGCTGCGCGTCGAGGCGTTGCAGGTCGGCGACCAGGTCCCGGGCGAACTCGAGTTTCGCCTGCGTGATAGGGCAATCGGCGACGATGCCGTCAAGGACCGCGACCGCCTGCCCAGCGGAGAGCTCTCTGCGGAACCCGCCGGGTGTCAGCTCGCAGAGCACGGTGTGCAGCCGGCATAGCAGTTGGGTGCGCAGCCGGCCCAGGTCCCGGTAGCGGCGTGACCAGATCCGCATCACCATCGTCTGGTCCTCGGCCTCTACCTGCGCCAGGTCGCGAGCGCGAAGTGCCGCGATGGCGACCGAGCGAGCATCATTGGGGTCGTTCTTGTTGATCTGCCCGGTGTTCAGCAGCCGCACCCGCGCGGCGAGCTTGGGCGGCACGTCGACGACACGTTCCCCGACGGCGATCAGCTGCTGGGCCAGCAGCTGCTCCAGCCCGCGGGCTCCCTCGATCGCCCAGGTCCGCTTCGGCCAGTCAGCGGCCCATTCCAGCAGCACCGCGGCCTGTCCGGCCGAGGCGCGCACCCGCACCTGGCCCAGCCCCTTCTCCCGCCCGTCCAGCGCGACCGCGGTGTGCGAGCCCTTGTGCGGATCGATCCCGATCATTACGCCAGCCATCGTCGTTCACCTCCACAAGATCGAGCCGGCAGGAACACCGCGGCGGGCACGTCTGAATTCAGGACAGTGGCGCTCGCGCCTCTTCGGAGCCACACCGCGGGCAAGACACGACGAGCCGGCACCTCGTTCACAAGCCAGACCCGCAGGTCGGCAGACGGTTCCGGAGCCAGCCCGTCGCACCTCTCGGACGCTACGAGCGAGTCGAGCATCCGGGCGTCAGTTTCCATTCAGACGGTTATCTCAAGCGGTCGGTGTGATCGCCTTGTATTTCGGGGATTTCTGCGGCGTAGACATGGCAACGCCGTAACCGCCGATGCTAGGTCCGGTGCATGCTTGCGCGGGTGTTCAGGATAGGCGCAGGGACTGGCCGCCGCGCTGGCGCAAAGCTGATCTCGGGTTGAGGCGCCATGAAACGCTGCCATCGGCCGGCTATGACAAGACGAACGCTCGCCTGGCTGGCGTCGATCTCGACCCGCTTATCGCCGGGGTCATTGAAGAACGCAGCGAAGAGGAAGGTGTACGACCGGTCCCGGTCGTGTCCGGCGGTTACCGCGACGGCGGCGACACCCTATAGATAACGCGCCCCAACCAAGATCAAACGGCATCAACAGCCCTGGCGAAGACACTGGAAAGCGGTTTGAGATAACGACGGTTTGCGTACTGCGAGCCAGCTCGTAAACCAAGCCGCTGGCAGCGCAAAGATACGTAAGCTCTTACGTTCTAACTTGCCAGGCTTAGGAGATCTCGACTACCAGCGACCGGCGGCGGCTTGCGCGGATCGAGGTCCGCGAGCCCCACAGGTCAGCGATGCAGGCGGCGAGGCTGGGGGGTTGCTGCCGGCTCCGCGGGACCGGTCGGTGGTTGGCTTGCCGGATCGGCGGTGGTTGCCAGGGTGTTGGCGAGTTCCTGGTGCATGTGTCTGAGGGTGGCGAGTGTTTCGTCGCGGTGCCGGGTCAGGTCGGTCAGCTGCTGGGTCATGTCGGTGAGCCGCGACGCGGCCGCGGTGTGGGCCTGTTCTCGCTGTTCGCGGGCGTGATGGTCGGCGTCGCTGCGGCGGGCGGCCGCTTCGGCGTCGGCGCGGTCGCGGGCCTGCTCGGCTTCTGCGGCGAGCTGGTGTAGTTCGGTGCGGGCGGTGTCGCGCACTTGGGCCGCTTCGGCGTGGGCGTCGTCGAGCTGTTGCCGGGCGGCGGCCTGCGCTTCCTCGATGTCGGCTTGTAGTTTCTGCTGCTGCGTGCGGGCGCCGTTGAGGATGCCGGCGGCCGTGTCGCGGGCCTGGTGCACGATGGTTTCGGCGTCGGTGCCGGCGCGGGAGCGGATCTGGTCGGCTTCGGCCTGGGCGTCGGCTCGGGTCTGCTCGGCCTCCTGGCCGGCGAGATGCAGGATTTCCCGCAGCCGATCGGACAGTGCGGCCGGGCTGCTAGTGAGCTGGCCGCGTAGCCGCCCCAGGTCGCTCTGCGCGGCGCGGAGCCGTTCGGTGATTTGCGCGTGCGCGTGCACCGCGCAGTCGTGGGCGCTGCGGGCGGACACGAGTTCGGTCTCCACCCTGGAGCGGTAGGTGTCGACCTGGCTGCGGTCATAGCCCCGCCAGCTGGAGCTTGTCAAGTCTTCTGTGTGTGGGGTGCTCCTTGTTGATGTTGGTGGGTGTTCAGAGTTGGGCTTGTTCGGCTCGGTGACGCAGGCGTGCTGCGAGCGCGTCGGTCCAGGAGGCGATGCTGATCGGGTCGTCGGTCTCGCCGAGGGATAGCGCGCGGGTGCAGCGGGTGATCGCGGCGGTGTCGGTGCCGGTCAGCAGCCAGTTGGTGAGCCGTTCGAGCACTTCGGCGCTGTGGTCGACGACGCCGTCCTCGACGAGCACCCAGGGTGATCGCAGCGTGCTGTAGGCGGGCCGGTGATCGTTTCCGGTCACGTCAGTTCACTCCTTGCGGCAGGCGGCCGGGGTAGGCGATGTCGAGGGCGTTGAGGGCCTGTTTCCAGCCGGTGACGAGTTGGCCCTCGACGAGCCGGCCGGGTGCGGTGCGGTGGTTGACGGGCTTGCGGCGGCGTTCCTTCTCCCGGGCGCGGGCGCGCTTGTCCTCGATGTCGCAGATGGCCAGCCAGAGCAGCTTGACCACCGCCTCGTCGGAGGGGAAGTGCCCTCGGTTCTTGATGATCTTGCGGAGTTGGTAGTTCAGGCTTTCGATGGCATTGGTCGTGTAGATGATCTTCCTTACTTGCGGTGGGAAGGCCAAGAACGGGGTGAACCGTTCCCAGGCGCGTTCCCAGACGCCGACCGCGCCGGGGTAGCGGCGGCCCAGCTCGCCTTCGGTGAACGCCGCGAGGGCCTCGAGGGCGGCGTCTTCGGTGGCCGCGGTGTAGATCGGTTTGAGGGCGGCGGCGACGGCCTTGCGGTCGCCGTAGGACACATACCGCATGGCCGCCCGAATGAGGTGGACCACGCAGGTCTGGGTCACCGTCTTGGGCCAGACGGTCTCGATCGCCTCGGGCAGGCCTTCAAGCCCGTCGCAGCAGGCGATCAGCACGTCGCGCACCCCGCGGTTGCGCAGCTCGGTGAACACCTGCAGCCAGAACCTCGCGCCCTCGGCGTTCTGCACCCAGATGCCCAGCACGTGCTTGATTCCGTCGGTGTCCACGCCGACGACGATGTGCGCGGCCTTGTTCATCACGTGCGCGCCGTCGCGGACCTTCACCACCAGCGCGTCGACGTAGATGATCGGGTAGATCGCATCCAGCGGCCGGGCCTGCCAGGCCTTGACCTCTTCCAGCACCGCGTCGGTGATCTTGGAGATGGTCTCCCGGGACACCTCGACGCCCAACGTGCGCACCAGGTGGTGTTCGATGTCGCGGACCGTCATCCCGCCCGCATACAAGCTGATGATCATGTCGTCGAGGCCGCCGGCGAGTCGCCGCTCACCCTTGGGCACCAGCCGCGGAGTGAACGTGCCGAGCCGGTCGCGGGGCACCTCCAGCCCGATCGGCCCGGCCTCGGTGAGCACCGTCTTCGGGGTGGTGCCGTTGCGCGAGTTCGGCGCGCCGCGCCCGGCCGGGTCTCCCTTCTCATAGCCCAGGTGATCAGTGCGTTCGACCTCCAGTCCCCGCTCCAGGACCCGCTTGATCAACTCCGGCAGGAACCCGCCCTCGCCGGTCAACCGCAACTCGCCCGCCCCGGCGGAGGCGATCAGCTGGTCCAGCCACGCCTCGTCCACCAGCTCGTCGGCCAGCTCGGCGGCCGTCCGGGCGCGAGTCTGCTCGCACGCCCACGGGGGCGGCGCCGGTGGTGTCGCCCGGCCCGGCATCGACGACTCCGGCCCCAGATCGGTGATCATTGCTGCGCACATGCTCGGTGTCTCCTTCCACCTGAAGCCACATCAGTCACTTCAGGCTCTCAGGCACCTCCCGTACACAGACCATCTGACACGCTCGCCAGCTGACCCGAAACCCCGGCTCGGAGCGCATTACGACGGTCAGGTCAGCATCCACCGGCGGCCGCGGGAAACTCCTCAGTGTCTGCCGCCGGGTCGGTGTTGGACGAAGCCGGCCGATGACTGGGATCCGCCCGCCTGTCCGCGGCTGCGCGTCCGGGATCACTAGCCGGGCCAGTCATGCCCACCTCCTGTCCATCCACCTCGATGACCCGCCGGGCACGTCAGCCGACGCGTCGGGCGGTCTGCCGCTTACACGTGATGCCGACCTAGTATCCGATCCTCACCTGAGCACGATGCGACCGCCGCTGTCAGCGGCGAGGTCCGGTCACGGCGCGCTTGCCGACCGGCGTGGCGGCGGTGCTACGCGGTGGCCGGGCGAGTCTTCCCACCGGTTCGGGCTTGGCGGCGAACGCTGGGGTGTCCCGGGCACTGCAGCACTGCTCGATCACCATCAGGACGTCGCGAAAGGTGGCCCAGCCGGCGAACTCGGCGTGCAGCCGCATGACGACCTCGACCAGCCGATCGCCCCCTGTGTTGCGCTTCGCCATACGGTCGGCCCGCTCGGCAGACCACACGGCAGCCGCCGCATTCGAATCACGCCACGCAACTGAACGACGAATTACGAGTGCCTATCGTCCCCATGCACGTAGGACCTACGGGCTCCCCGTGTGCACGCGATCGGCTCGGTGTGCTCGGACAGAGGCAATGCCACAAGGTGAGCGTCCGCAATTCGGCGGATCAGTGAAAACGCCGGCGAGCCGACGCCGCGCCAGAGTCATTCATCTTCCCCCGGCACGTCCTCGGCGACGCGGCGCGCTGGAACCGTACAGATCAGACGGCCCAGCGCGGGCAGCCGCGAACCGGACGGCGATGGTCACTTTGCCGGCAACGAGCGAGCGTATGTGACGCCACGACCTACCCACCGCTCGAGCTCATCGTCCGTCTCCAGCGCATCAGCATCGATGCGAAGCCAACCGTCCATTGCGCACCCACGCATCACAAAGCGTTGAGCATGGGCTCGCTGACCACGGCGTCGGTCTGGACTGGGTCAACCGCAGGAGCAGGCCACTGTGGCTGCTCGCGCTGACGGCCATGTTGCCGTTGATCAAGAAAGCAAGGCCGCCGAACATCCGCTTCTCGGTTAAGCCTTCCTCACCCTGGACGTACTCCCGCACACGGTTCGCGAGCCCCTCGTCGTACGCCATTGGGCGGGTATCTGCTCCCAGACGCAGCAGCAAGCGGGTCCAACGCCAGCGGCGAGGCGCCTTCAGCACCTCCCTGCGTGACCCGGCCGTACAGAATCCAGCTGGGTGCCTGTGAGTGGCCCCAGCGCGGCCAGCTATGCCGCGCAGACGGTTCGCGAGGTTGTCCTGGATGCCGCAGCGGCGGGCGAGGTGACTCGTATGACGGACCCGCGACCGGGAATTGGGCGCCCTCCGAGCGTGTCGCTGCGCAAGGCGCGTGCCCGTCGTCTGGTATCGGGACGGCGCATGCCGGTGTGCTTCGCGGCACGCGAGTGCGTCCACCCTCGCCCCCGGGGTCGTCGTATCGGACGACACCGGGGCCTACCGGTTCTGGCTGGGGCTCAGCCCAGCGGCCACTCCTCCAGTCGCCAGGCGGCGTCCCAGAACATCCACTCGTAGCGGGCGGTGACCGCGAAGTGCTGGCGTGCCAGGGCTTCGTCGTGGTGGCTCAGCTGCGGGCCGATTCGGTCGGCCAGGGCCAGCGCCTCGGCGACGACCTGGGCGAACTCCGCGCCGGCGTAGGTGTCGATCCAGGCGCTGTATCGGGGGTCCGGCGAGCCGCGCTCCAGCAACGCCGCTCCGACCCGGGCGTAGATCCAGTAGCAGGGCAGCACCGCGGCCAGGCCCTCGGCGAAGCTGCCTCCGTACGCGGTGGCCAGCAGGTAGCTGGTGTAGCCTAGCGTGGTCGGCGACATCGGGATGCGGTCCAGGTCCTGTTCCGCCAACCCGAGCCGTGGCAGCAGCGCCGCGTGCAACGCCAGCTCGACGTCCACCGTGCCGGCGGCGTGCCGCGCCATCATCCCGGCGTCGGCATGGGTGGGGGCCTTCGCCCCGACGACGGCCAACGCGCGGGCGTAGTCGCGTAGGTAGTGGGCGTCCTGGGCGACGTAGTAGGCGAACCGGTCGGCAGGCAGGTCGCCGCTGGTGAGTCCACGCAGGAACGGGTGAACCAGGATCGCCTGGTAGATCGGCGCGACGTCGGCCCACAGCCGCTCGGTCCAGCTGGTCAGCATCGGCCGATCATCCCAAGTCACACCGGCCCGCTGGACCTCGCCACCGACACCGACCATCGCCGGACCCGGCCTCTGAGGCCTCCCCAAGGAGCGAGTCGTGCCGGCCAAACCGAGTCCGGCTCGCAGTCACGCTTCGGTGAGAGAACATGAGGACCTCACTGTTGGCAGCACGCTCGCCCTTGGGCTGGCGGCGATCCTTGCAGCATCAGGAAGCTGCGTAGCGATACAAGAACGGCATGCGCATCGCGATCGCACGTCGGCAATGAGGGGTCGTCGCGGGGGTCCATTCATCGCGCAGCTGCGACAGATTTCCGCATCTGCGGCCCGTGAAAGAACTCGCGGCGCGCTGCGGTGGGCGTCTATAACGGCTATCTGAAGCCCTCATCGAGGACTCCTCACGTGACAACGGTTCCGTTTGACGTGTCTACGCAGGGACTCGTTCACCGGCTCGCGCAATCAGGAGCGCAGCGAGGAAAGGAGAATCGCGGTGCGCACGTCGGCGACACCGGTTCAGAGAAGGTGTCTACAACGGGGTCGAAAGGGCCCGTCGGCGACGTCGGAGACACCCAAGACCGGGCTGGAGATAACAGTTGTGCACTCGCCTGGGTCGGCTCGGGCGAGGCATTCAAGTGCGTCGCGTCCATAGTGACTGTCGCTCGGTCGCGTTCTGGTCGCTTTCGACGCCAAGGAGCGATGGAGGGGTCGGGTCCGTCGAGACGACGTGTATAACCGGCTCTTGTGACCGATCCGTGGGTGCCTGGGGAGACCCGGGCGCGGCACACGCCGTTCCCCGCCTACGGTTCCTGCTGTCGAAAGCTGGAATCGCGGGTGAGAGGAACGGCGTGCGTTCTACCAGGTTATGGGCTGGGCTGCTGGGGTTGGTCAAGGTCGTCGTGGAGGGCGTCGAGTTCGATGAGGTTGAGCAGGCCGTCGTGGTATCGGTGCGGCCCCGGAAGGCTGCCAAGCGCCGGTGTGGTCGGTGCGGGAAGCTTTGCCGGGGTTATGACCCGGGTGAGGGCCGCCGGCGTTGGCGGACCCTGGACCTCGGGCTGATCCGGGCCTTCTTGGAGGCCGACTCGCCACGGGTGCGCTGCGCCGAGCATGGGGTGGTCGCGGCGCAGGTGCCGTGGGCGCGGCACGGTGCCGGGCACACCTACGCCTTCGACGACACCGCCGCGTGGCTGGTGACGCACTGCTCGAAGTCCGCGGTGCGCGATCTGTTGCGGATCGCCTGGCGGACCGTCGGGTCGATCATCACCCGGGTCGTCGCCGACGCTGAGGCCGAGACCGACCGGTTCGCGAACCTGCGCCGGATCGGGATCGACGAGATCAGTTACAAACGCGGCCACAAGTACCTCACGGTCATCGTGGACCACGACAGCGGCGTGCTGCTGTGGGCCCACCCGGGCCGGGACCAGAAGACGCTGGAGAAGTTCTTCGACAAGCTCGGCGAGCAGCGCTGCGCCCGGATCAGCTTGGTCAGCGCCGATGCCGCCGAGTGGATCGCGAACGTCGTCGCGGACCGGTGCCCCAACGCCGAGCTGTGCTTGGACCCGTTCCATATCGTGGCCTGGGCGGCCAAGGCCCTCGACGAGGTCCGCCGTGAGGTGTGGAACGCGGCCCGCAGGGGCGGGCAGAAGACCCTCGCCAAGGAGCTGAAGAACGCCCGTTTCGCGTTGTGGAAGAACCCCGATGACCTCACCGAGCGGCAGACCGCGACACTGGCCGGGATCGCCAAGACCAACGCACCACTGTTCCGGGCGTACCTGCTGAAGGAGCAGCTCCGCCAGGTGTTCGCGCTCAAGGGCACCGACGGGATGACCCTGCTCGACGGGTGGCTGAAATGGGCCTCCCGATCTCAACTCCCAGCCTTCGTCAAACTGGCCCGCTCGATCCGCGAACACCGCGCGGGCATCAACGCGGCGCTGACCCACGCCTTGTCGAACGCCCGGGTCGAAAGCGTCAACACCAAGCTGCGGCTACTGACCCGAATCGCGTTCGGGTTCCGCTCACCCGAAGCCCTTGTCTCCCTCGCCATGCTCGACCTCGGTGGGCTGTGCCCACCGCTACCCGGCCGCATCGCCGCATGATCCCACCCACGGATCGGTCACAAGAACCGTATAACCGTGGCGTCCGGATGCGGCCGATCTGCAGCGCTGCCGCCACCCCTGGATGGTGCGGGTCATCGTCGGCGTCGGTGTGCCGCCTGAGCTCGATCTCGCTGCTCTGCTTGGCGTCGCGGACAACGAGCCGTCCCAACTGATATGCAGGATTCTGGTTGGCCTGGCGCTACCATCGCGGCGATGGCCGAGATGGACGGCTACGGCTTCGGGCGCGTGAGGATCGACGGGCGTGAGGAGACGCGTGACGTGATCGTGCTGCCCGGGCGCGTGGTGTGTGGCTGGTGGCGCAAGGAAGGTCACCGGCTGGTGCTGGAGGATCTCGACGAGGTGCTCGACGAGCTGCCCGAGCGGCTGCTGGTCGGCACCGGCGCGTACCGGCGGATGCGGCCCGACCCGGGCATGCTCGAGGCGTTGCGCGACCGCGGGGTCGATGTCGAGGTGCTGCCGACCGCGGAGGCGGTGCGGCGCTATACCGAGCTCGATCCGCGGAAGACGGCGGCGGCGCTGCATCTGACATGTTGACCGTGGCGCTCTCGCGGGCCGAGCTCGAGCGCCGGGCGGTGGAGGCGAATAGGTCATGAAGCACCCCGGGTTTGATGGAGGCTCGGTTCTCCCGCAGATCGCGGTGATCTGACAGGTTGCTCATTCTGGTGCCGTTCCTCGATCGCTGCCAATCCCACCGGCGCGCAGGCATGGTCAAGGGGCGGCGGTGGCCGCCCGCGTAGCGGCGCGGAGCGCCCTTGACGGTGCCGAGCACCGGCAGAGGATGGGCGGTGGAGGAACGGCACATCGTGTTACGCTGCCGCGCCGTTGCTGGCGTAGTAGGCGGCTTCGTACTCGACCGGCGGAACGCCGCCGATCGAGTGGTGCAGCCTGCTGGTGTTGAACCAGGACACCCAGTCGCAGGTGCCGAGTTCGAGGTGGTGCACGTCGCGCCAGGGCCCGTCGTGCCAGACGCACTCGGTCTTGTACAGGCCCACCACCGATTCCGCGAGCGCGTTGTCGAAGCTGTCCGCGACGGTGCCGATGGAGGCGATCGCCCCGGCATCGCACAGCCGCTGGTGGTAGCGAATCGCCGTATATTTGCGACCCCGTAATCCGAATGGTGGATGACCCCGTCGACGGACCGTCCGGCGCGGGCGCGGATCCACAGCGCCATCTCCAACGCGTCCAGTGGCAGCTCGGTCGGCATGGACGCGGCGGTGCGCCAGCCGACGATGCGCCTGCTGAACACGTCGGAGACGAACGCGGTGAACGCCATCCCCGACCAGGTCGGCACATACGTGAAGTCCACCACCCAAAGGGCATTGGGCCGTTCGGCACGGAACTGGCGGTTGACCAGGTCCGCCGGCCGGGCGGCGGTGTTGTCCGGCCGGGTGGTGACGAACTGCTTGCCGCGGCGCACGCCGCGCAGCCTGGCGTTGCGCATCAACCGCTCGACGGTGCAGCGTGCGACGGGGATGCCTTCGCGCCGCAGTTGCAGCCACACCTTCTCGGCGCCGTACAGGCCGCGGCCCAGGCGCCGGTCGTGATAGACCCGTTCGATCTGCACGAGTGGGTCCGCGTCCCGCAGCGACCGCGGCGACGGCGGGCGGGTCTTGGCCGCGTAGTAGGTGCTCGGGGCGATCTTGCAGCCGTGCTCGGTGAGCACGCGGCAGACCGGCTCGACCCCGAACGCCTCCTTGTGGGCGTCGATGAACTCGACTACCACGGCAGTCGCGGGTCGAGCTCCCGCGCGAAGAACGAGCTTGCCGCCAACAGGATTTCGTTGGCGCGCTTGAGCTCCTTGACTTCCCGCTCGAGGTCCTTGATCCGCTTGCCGTCGCCGGTCGTCGTCCCGGGCAGCTCGCCGGCATCGACCAGCGCCTGCTTGCACCAGCCGCGCAGCGTGTCCGGGCTGACACCCACCCGCGGCCCGATCCGCTTACACGCCTGGTTCAACGACAACCCGGCCTCCTCGGCCCGGGCCTCCCGAACCAGACGCACCGCGCGCTCCCTCAACTCGTTCGGATACTTCCGTGGTGCTGGCATGACTCCACCCTCTCGTCGGTTCGGAGTCTCCACAAAACCCGGGGCGATTCAGATCAGCCAGACGGCGCGGCTGTCGGGTTGCGGAGTGGCGCTTACTCGCCGATTCGGTGTGCCAACCAATTCCGAAGTTCTGTTGGGAGCTGGTGGGCGCGAACGACTGACGGTATGAGGGCGGGGTCGCGCAGGATTGCGTCGGACACCATTCGGCTCGTTATTCCGTGGTCGGGTCTGCTGATGACTTCGATCGAATCGCCAGCGCCGATATCGCCCTGTTCCACGATGCGCAGGTACGCCCCGGGGCGTGAGGACTGGGCGAATCGCTTGACGAACCCGGGGCTCCCGATCCGGAGTCCAAGCTTGAAACACGGCAGCCGCGGCTGCGCCACTTCAAGGAACGTGCTTCCGATCAGCCACCGTTCACCGATGAACGCTCCCGAGACGTCAATGCTTTGCGTGGTGAGGTTCTGACCGAACGCAGCTTCGCCCAGATCGCGTCCGAGTTCGTGCTCCCACGCGCGCACCTCTTCGCGGGCGTAGGCGTAGACAGCTTTATCGGGGCCGCCGTGGACTGATCGGTCGGCCTGGTCGTCGCCGTCCAGGTTGACACCCCGGACCGCGACGCGACCCTCGACGGGGTTCTTCCAGATCGCGGTCGTGACGACCGCGCGGCGGGTCTGAACTCTGCGCGGCTTACCGACATGGACGCTGACGACGGTGGCACCGAGGTCAAGAGAACCGTCGGAGGTGGTCATTCAGTCATTATCGTTCTGGCCAGCCGCAGGGGTTCGGCTGGACGCGCCACTGGAGCGTTCAGATGGATCGGCAGCGCCGCTGTCCACAACCGCGCGCGGACGGCATGTCCGTACGTTCGCTGGTCGTGATCGGCGCCGGATCGGGCTGGGTACCGACGGACCGGATCAGGTTTGGCCGGTGGCGTCGGGCCTAGTTGTCGGTACGAGTGTTTCAGTAGCAGCTCTGAACTCGACCAGGGTCATCGGTGGTGGCGAGCCGTCAAGGCGGCTTGTGCAATCCGCCGGCGCCAAAGATATGACCGGTTCGCGGGTCATGACTGGATGAAGGCGAGCAAGTCCGCGTTTACCGCCTCCGCTTGGGTGGTGGGCATGCCGTGGGGGAAGTCCTTGTATGTCTTCAGTGTCGCGTTCTGGAGGAGCTCCGCGGACCGTGGCCCGGCGGCGACGTAGGGCACGATCTGGTCGTCTTCGCTGTGTATCACTAACACGGGGACTGTGATTTTCTGCAGATCGTCGGTGAAGTCGGTCTGGGAGAACGCGACGATGCCGTCGTAGTGGGCTTTCGCGCCGCCCATCATGCCTTGGCGCCACCAGTTCTCGATGATCGCTTCGGATGATTCGACGCCGGAGCGGTTGAATCCGTAGAACGGGCCGGACGCCAGGGCGCGGTAGAAAACGGAGCGATTGGCGGCCAGTTGATTTTGCAGATCGTCGAATACGCTCTTCGGTAGGCCGGCGGGGTTCGCGTCGGTCTTGAGCATCAGTGGCGGCACGGCACTGATCAACGCGGCTTTCGCGACCCGGCTTTCGCCGTGGCGGCCGAGGTAGTGGGCGACCTCGCCGCCGCCGGTTGAGTGGCCGATGTGGATCGCGTCGCGCAGGTCGAGGTGCGCCGTCAGCGCAGCGAGGTCGTCGGCGTAGTGGTCCATGTCGTGGCCGTCGCCGGTCTGGGTCGAGCGGCCGTGTCCGCGCCGGTCGTGGGCGATGACGCGGTACCCGTGTTGCAGGAAGAACAGCATCTGGTTGTCCCAGTCATCAGCCGACAACGGCCAACCGTGACTGAACACGATCGGTTGGCCCGTGCCCCAGTCCTTGTAGAAGATCTCGGTGCCGTCGGTGGTGGTGACCGTCGCCATGACGGCGACCGTAACCCTGGGGCAGTGAATTGTGGATGAGCGCTTGGTCACACAACATGAACGTTCGGCTCACCGGATAGCTCTCAGCCTGGCAGCTGTCGGGCTTCATCGGGCCATTCATTCCCTGATGGGCCGCCTGCAAGCGGGCCGGGCTCGCCGAGGTACGCCGGGTTGGACGGGCACCGACCAAGGCGGCCGGGTGGACGGAGCGCTGTCAGTCAATGGCCGCGGATCGCATCAGACAAGTACTTTGGCGGCGTCGGCTTTGGGAATCTCACGAGCAGCGCAGGTCCGACGTGATCAAATGAGGCAGTCGGCAAGCAGCCTTACGTCCACCTCTATCAAAGGATCCACCCATGACAGAGCCCGATCCCGGATTGCCAACCGTTGTGCTGGTACATGGGGCCTTCGCGGACGCCGGAAGCTGGGCCGCTGTCGTCGAACTGCTCCTCGCCGCCAAGGTCAAGGTTCAGGCCCTCGCGATTCCGATGCGCGTGCTGGCCAGCGACTCCGCCTACGTGGCCAGCGCGATCTCGCAGATCGACGGCCCGGTGCTGGCAGTCGGCCATTCCTACGGCGGCGCGGTCATCAGCTATGCCTGCACCGATAAGGCCAACGTCGTCGGACTCGTGTTCGTCAACGGTTTCGCCACTGAGCTGGACGAGGTTCTCAGCACCGTCGAAGGTACCTCGCGCGACAGCGCGCTCGGCCCCGCACTGCTCACCAGGCAGTACCCGACCGGATCAGGTTACGAGACAGCGGTCGAGCTCTACGTCAATCCCGCAAACTTCAACGACGTTTTCGGCGGAGACCTGCCCGAGACCCAGGCGTCCGTCCTCGGAGCATCCCAGCGACCGATCGCCGCCGCCGCGTTCGACGAGAAGTCCAGCGTTCCTGCGTGGAAGACACTGCCCTCGTGGGCCGTGGTCGCCACCGGCGACAAGGCGGCCGGCACCGACATCACCCTCTCGCAGGCCAAGCGCGCAGGAGCCGACATCATCGAGGTCGACGGATCACACCTCATCATGGTGTCGCAACCACAAGTGGTCACCGACCACATCCTCAAGGCCCTGCGTCCAGTCAGCTGACCTCAATGACAACTGACCAACCCGAGCGCACGGTCACCCGGCCTGGTCCAGCAGGTCCGCGGCGTCCGGTTTCGGTTGGACGCCCAGCACTCGTTAGCCGCCGTCCAGCGGTGCGGCGGCAGATGGCCCAAACAACGGGCGCGCCGACCTCCCAGGTCCGGCGGCTTTCAGAACCGTCCGGGCTCGTGTCAACGACAGGCCAGGCGGACGAGATGAGGTTCGCTGGCCACCGCTACGAACGCTTCCGGCTGCCGAAGTTCCACGGCCTGACCGTATCGCGGGATCGGAACTCCGTCGGGGCGTTGGCCAAGAGTTGGATTGTTTCGGCTGGTCTGAACAGTGCCGGATCGGGTGGCCTCTTTCTCTGTGCCCATCCGTGGCCGGGTGGTGAGCTGATGCAGCCGCGGCGGAGTCGGGCCGGTCTTAATTACCGCCGGACGGGTCCAGCCCGGTGAGGCGATGCTGCCCGGCCTGACCAATGAAGTGGAGATCGAAATGCCATCGCAACGGCTAATCGCGCGCATGGGCGCTGTTCGCCTTCGGCACGCCGTGGCGGTCGCCACCGCATTGCTCGTCGCATCCACTCTGACGACCTCGATGGCGTCGAGCCAGCCGACGCCGCCCAGCCCGAAACCGACCGTGATACTCGTCCATGGGGCGTTCGCCGACGCGTCCGGCTGGAGCGGGGAGATCCGGCACCTGCAAAATGACGGCTATACGGTGCTGGCGCCGGCCAATCCGCTGCGGGGCATCGCTTCCGACGCGGCCTACATTCGCAGTGTGCTCGCCACGATCTCAGGGCCGATCGTTCTGGTCGCCCACTCCTATGGTGGTGCGGTGATTACCAATGCCGCCAGCGGCAATCCCAACGTCAAGGCGGTCGTCTAGATTGCCGCCTTCGCTCCTGACGAGGGAGAGACGCTAGGCGCCGCGAACGCCGGCTCGCAGGACACTCTTCTCACTCCTGATGCACTGGATATCCGTCCTTATCCGTTGCCGGGCGGGGGAACCAGCGCCGACGCCTACATCAAGCTCGACCGGTTCCACGAGATCTTCGCCGCGGACCTGCCGACTCCCGTGACCGATGTCATGGCCAGGACCCAACGTCCGCTTGAGGCAGGCGTCCTTCAAGAGCCCACACACAACCCGGCGTGGAAGACGATTCCCTCGTGGTTCCTGCTCGACCGAGGACCGAGTCATCGGCACCGACGCCGAGCGGGCCATGGCCATGCGGGCGGGCTCACAGATCGTCGAGGTCCGGCATCGCACGCCGTGCTGGTCTCACGACCCACCAAAGTCACGAAGCTGATCGAGGAAGCTGCCCAGGCAACCGCCACGTCCTAACCGCGGACCTAGCGCCTGGGGCATCGGCGCGAAGCGCACCGTCGCCTCAGGCCTGATGTGATGCTGGCCTCCGGTCGGGCGGTGACTGCTATGTGCCATCGGCTCAAGAAGACTGACGCCGGCACCGCTGGCACCGCCTCCTCGGCCGACCGCACCGGTTGGACCCATAAGGCTATCCGTGAGCGGCCGCAGCAACTGGACGGGGCCACCACAGCCAAGGCGCTGGCCGCGGCCGGAGCAGGCCTCCTGGCGGCCGGGGCTCCTTCTTCACGCGGGCAATCGTGGCCAGCGTGTTACGCGCAACCTAGCTCCTCGACGTCTGCCCGTTGGTCGCGTCAGCCAGGATGGCGTCGGTGTGTCAGACGGCCGGGAGAAGCCGACGCCCGGGGGCAGCGGAAGGTCCATCGCTCGCTTCTACGACCCGGACGCCGGGGCTCGCGAGCATGGATGCGGGGCATGCCCGTGAGCACGGGCAAGTGTCAGCACAGAAAGATGGCATGGGATGAGAACCCTCGGTTCAAGTGCATCGTCGAGTGCGCGGATCGGGAACTCGAGGAGGTCCTAATGGCATCGTAGGTGGCTTACCTTCATCGGGTCGTTCTCGCAACTGGTCGTTTCTTGTTGTATGACGGTTCGTCTGCGGGTCGGGGGGCACGCCTGAAGTGTGCTTCCTGCCCGGATAGCTGCCGAGTACACGGTGACATCCAGGCCGGCGAAGCGGACCGCTTTGCGGGTGGAGGAGAACCGGCCCGCGCCGGCCAGCCAGCAGGTCAGCGCCAGCGCGGTGACCGGCCCGACCCCGTACAGCCGCGCGGCGAGCACCTTCGCCCCGGCCAGGTGCCGGGCGGCGGGCAGCAGCCGCCGGTGCAGCGCGTCGAGGTGCTTCGTCCAGCGTGGCGAGCATGTCCAGGGCGGTGGCGATCTGCAGCTGCCCGACCGGGGACAGCTGCGCGGCCGCGATCGTGCGCAGTTCGGCCAGGCCCTGCTCACTACGCAGCCCACCCTCGCCCAGCTGCGGGGCGCCCTGGTGGAAGAGCACCGCGTGGATGCGCTGCACCCAGCCGGTGTGCTCGACACGCAGATCGCGGTAGGTCTCGAGCAGCGCCCGGTACTCCGGGATATGGCTCGGCGGGATCCAGCATTCGGGCAGCCGCCCGTCGACCAGCGTCTGGCGCAGGTGCCGGCAGTCGGTCCGGTCGGTCTTGGCGTGCCGCTTACGACCACGCAGCGCGGCCGTGTCGGCCGGCTCGGCCAGATGCGCCACCACCCCGGCGCGGGCCAGTTCCTCGGCGACATACCGCCACCCGGTACAGCCCTCCACCGCGAACTCGACATCGCACCGGCCGGCGAAGCGCCGCGCCAGCCAGCAGGCCAGATGCCCGGTCAGCCGGGGCAATCTGGCCGCGCTGCAACTCGCCAGTGTCGAGGTCGAGATAGTCGAAGGTGATCTGCTTCCGGTGGATGTCCAATCCTCCTACGATGGGCATCGGGACCTCCTCAAGCTCCCGAGGGGACCGCGCAAGCGGCCCCCAAACGCGAATGGTTGACAAGCCGATGATGCGTCTGAGCTGAGGAGGTCTCCCACAACGGGACCGGCTCCCGCCAGTTCAGCCGCTACCGCAGCAGCCGATGCATGTCATCTTTGACGTGCATCGTGCGCAGATGTCGGAGAGCGAGAGCAAAGCGCCGGCGACCTGGAGCGGCCGATCGTTCCTGACCGAGGACGCCGGTTCGAAACCGGCCGGCTGCACTCGTCCGGACTTCCCTTGCCGACTCGATCAGGGTTGGGTTGACTTTCACCGGACCGAAGGTGGTTCGGCATGGCGTCAATTTCCGAGCGGGAGAACCGGGAGATCGAGGCGGCCAACGCCGCTGGCGACAGGCCCGTGGTCTTCATCCATGGCCTCTGGCTGCTGCCGAGCAGCTGGGCCAACTGGGCGGACTTCTTCAAACAGGCCGGCTACGCGCCGCTGACGCCGGACTGGCCAGACGATCCGGAATCGGTGGAAGAGGCCCGGGCGAACCCGGACGTCCTCGCCAAGAAGACCTTGAAGCAGGTCGCCGATCACACCACCGAGATCATCAATGCGTTGGACAAGAAACCAGCGGTAATGGGGCACTCGACCGGGGGCTTGCTGGCGCAGATGCTCGCGGGCCGGGGCCTCTCGGCGACCACGGTGGCGATCGACCCGGGGGTCTTCCGCGGTGTTCTGCCGCTGCCGGTCTCCGTGCTGAAGGGGGTGGGCCCGTTCCTGGTCAACCCGCTCACGCGCGGTCGCGCGATCACGCTCACGTTCGACCAGTTCAAGTACGGCTGGGTGAACGCGCTGGACGAGAAGGAGGCGAAGGAGCTCTACGACACGTTCCACGTCGCCGGCTCTGGGATCTCTCTGATGCAGATGGGCAACGCGAACCTCAACCCGTGGACCGAGGCGAAGGTGAACACGAAGAACCCCGACCGCGGTCCCCTGCTGATCATCGACGGCGAGAAGGACCACACGGTGCCGTGGGCGATCGCGAACGCCGCCTACAAGCGGGAGCGGCGCAACCCCGGAGTGACGGAGATCGTGAAGATGCCGAACCGAGGCCACTCCCTCACGATCGACCACGGCTGGCGCGAGGTCGCCCAGACGGCGCTCGACTTCGTCAAGCGGTTCGTCTAAGCGGTCACCCGCGGCGACGACGTCCTGACAGAGGGCGCGCAACGCCTCGGCGAACTCGAGGCTCATCAGCGGCGCATCCGTCACTGACACAAGGCGCGCCTCGGTAACGTTGGCCGTGGCGTCCTCGAACCCGTCGTCCGTGTTCACCAAAGAACCCTCGTGCTCGGCGAAGAGGAGAGGGCAGTCGAGCCGGGCGAGAAACGCGCCGACATTGACGTCGGCCCGAGTAATCATCTCCCAGCCTGCTGCAACAAATCCCGGGAAAGCGGTTGATCGTCCGCTCGGCCTGGTCCTCCTCGACGGAGGCCCCGGTCGCATGCACCGCACCGTGGCGCAGGAACTACTCGTGGTCCTTTCCGACGAGCTCGGTCATCGCGTCAAGGATCCTGGCATCTAGCGGGGCGCGCGGTCCCTCGCGTTTGACGCCGCGCACCGACTGCAGGACGAACTGCTCGGTGAGCAACGCGTTGAAGAAGGCTGACGTGCGGTCGGGCAGCGCGCTCGAGGACTCCGGCGCAGGAGGCAGGTCGTCGCCACTCATCGGATCACCATACGAGCCCGGGGCGAAGTGGGCGGCCGGCTAGCGAGGGGCAGACCGGCCGTGCACGGGCGGTGGTCGTCAGGCTATGGGGTCCCAGCCGCGCAGGTGCTTGACGGACTGGCGGTACTCCCACTCGATGGCGTCCTTGAGCAGGTGGGCGAGCCGCCCGCCGCTGGTGATGCCGGCGATCTCGGCGACCCCGCGGCGGGTCCCGACCGAGACAACGAACCCTTTGTCGTGGAAGGTGAACGCCTCCAGCGGCTGGCCCTTCAGCTCCGCGTCCAGGTTGCGAGCCACCGTCTCGCCCTCTTCCAGCGCTACCTGGGCCAGCGGGGGCAGCACGTGCCCCGTGCGCGGATCGACGACCGAGGCGAGGTCGCCGGCGACGTAGATCTCCGGGTGGTCCAGCACGCGCAGGTACCGGTCGACCTTGACGCGGCCGTTGTGGCCGGTCGGCAACCCCGAATCGGCCACCAGCTCGGGTGCTTTCACCCCACCGGCCCAGACGAACACGCCGCCGTCCACCAGCTGGCCGTCCTTGAGCCGGAAGCCCGCATCGGTCGCCGCGGCGATCGCCGCGTTGGTGCGGACCTGGACCCCCAGCTCAGAGAGGATCCTCGCGGCCTTGTCGATCAGCTGCGGTGAGGAGCCGGCCAGGATGGTCGGGCCCGCCTCGACAAGCTGCACGGCGGGCCGGTCGCTCGCCAGGCCGTGGCGGCTGGCCACCTCGGGCAGCATCTCGGCCAGTTCGCCGGCCAGCTCGACTCCGGTGGCGCCGCCGCCGCCGATCACCACGGTCGCCAGGCGGCGCTGCCGCTCGGGGTCGGTGGCGGCCGCGGCAGCCCTCAACGCTTCGTTGGCCGCCGCCCATACCCGCTCGGCGTCGTCGGCCGAGTACAGCGACAGCGTGCGTTCGGCCAGGCCGGGGATGGCGAAGTCGTTGGGTCGGCTGCCCAGCGCCAGCACCAGCCGCCTCCAGCCGATCGGGCCAGCCACGGTGAACAGCCGCCGGCCGGCCAGGTCGAAACCCTCGATCTCGGTCCGGACGAAGCGGACCCGCTTGGCCAGCATGTCCTGGATCGGAATTCGCACCGCGTCGGCGGCGCGGGTGCCGCCGGCGACGCGGGGCAGCTCGGTGAGCACCTGGTGGTAGTCGTGCCGGTCGACCAGGGTTAGCTCCATCTTGGGGTTGTTGCGCAGCTTGGTCGTCAGGCGCAAGGCGACGTGCAGCCCGGCGTAGCCCGCGCCGGCGGTCACGATCGGACCGCTGCCCTCGGCAGTGGATGCATCCACGGCGTTCTCCATGTGCGTCGTCCCCTTCCGGCGGAGATGGCTTCTGGCTAGTCACATCGTGCACTCGCCCATCGTTCACGGGCTCTCTCGAGCCGAGCGGTTGCCTGTCGGGCCCGCGTTTGACACTTGCGCGGTGGAGCCTCAGAGCGGGCGACCGGGGAACGAGGGCTGCCGGGAGACGAGGTCATCCGTACTCCGGACCGGAGTCTTCGGGTGTTCGTGAGCTCTACGCTGGGGGAGTCGCCCGGGTGTACCTAGGCATCCTGGCCGTCGAGCAAGGACGGCCGGAGGAGGCCCGGGCGTCGATGGACGAGGGGCTGGAGCTGAGCCTCGCCGCCCGCAGCACCAACAACGTGACCCTGTGCCTTACCGCGTTGGCCCGGCTGGCGTTCGTGGAGGGTGACCCCCGGCGGGCGGCACTGCTGGCCGGGGCAGCCGACGGCCTGCGCCAGCGGGTCGGCCTGCGGGCCTGGCCGCTGATCCGGCGCGAGGAAGCCGAGCTGATCGTCCAGGTTCGCCAGGCATTGGGCCCGGACCATTCGACGAACCGTACGCCGTCGGCTCCCAGCTCAGCCAGCACGAGGCGGTCGCCGCCGCCCGCGACCACCCCAGCGCCGGTACTGCAACGCCCTGATCCGTCGCCGCAGTGCAGTGATCGCCGGTACGCATTTGCCGGGCACGCTGCCGCGGGGACCGACGGGTCAAGCTGGAACGCTCAGTGGCGTACTCGGCCTTGGTCTCCAGCACCATCCGGACCGCGCGACACGGAACTCCTTCGGGTACGACGCGGGACGTCCCATGGACTTTTCATCGTTCCAACGAATGAAGTCTCCAGACACCCTGCCTTCGCCAGGAGGATGGCCGCACTCGGCTTGACACGAATAGGAGCATCAACGCGGCGATCGCCGCTACCTACGGCCCGATCTGCGCAGCCGCCCTACGGCAGCGACGTGCGCGCTATCGACGGCTTGCGTGCACCGTCAAGCTTGTCGGGCGGCGGCCAACGCGGCTGCGTCTTTCGCCAGCCGGGGCCAACCGAATCGTTGACACCAAGCGGGAAAGTCGTCGGTCGGGCCGTCCACCGCCAGTCATCGACGGTGCAAACGTCGGCGTCTGTGCGCAGAGTGGCCAACACTTTGAACAGGTCGGCGTCCGCGCGCTGGGCGACGAGCGTGGCCGCCAACTTGGCCGCGCCACGTACCGTGACATCCCAGTCCTGAGCGCTGGTCGGGATGTCTTCCAGATGCCGGTACCGGGCAAGCAGGGTCGCGGCGGATTTCGCGCCGAACCCTGGCAGGCCCGGGAATCCGTCGGCGCTGTCGCCGACGAGGGCCAGCCAGTCGGGGATCGAGTCGGCAGTGACACCGAACTTCTCGATGACGCCGTCTGCGTCGACCAGCTTGTCCTGACGGCGATCCAACTGAACGACCTTGCCGCCGACGCATTGCCCAAGGTCCTTGTCGGGCGTGCAAATGATCACCTGCTCAACGCGCGGGTCGGAGGCGGCGACAGCAGCCGCGCTCGCCAAGGCGGTCGTCGGCCTCGAGGTCGACCATCGGCCATACCGTCACGCCGAGTGATCGCAGCGCGTCCTCCAGCCAGTCGAACTGCGCCAGCAGCAGTGGGTCCATGCCGGCGCTCGACTTGTACGTCGGCCACATGTCGTTTCGGACGACTCGATCACGTGATCGGTTGCAACTCCAAGGTGGGTCGCACCGTCCTGCATCATCGTGAAGACCGACTGAACCACACTCCGAGTCGCGCCGATCTCGATGCCGTCGCCGTCCAGATGTCCCGGTCGCGGCGCGTAGTACTGCCGAAAGATCTCATAGGTTCCGTCCACGAGATGAACCATCACGTCCCGAGCCTGTCACGGCAGCAGGCCAACAGCCCGTCCGCTACCAGCAACGGCTCCCCGCCCACGAGACCATCTCAATGACCGTGCCAAACCCATCGAGCATCCGCTCGATAGCGACCCATCTGATCGGTAATCCTGTCCTCCGGCGGGGTGCAGAACGAGACCTCTTTGTGTCAAGTGCGGGGGTCGGCCTGCTCCTGCACCGGGATTGTCGGCCGGTGCTCGCCGGCGTCAAGGTCGGTCCTGCCCGCGCCCGCGGCGCGGGCCCGGGCGGGGCTCCACCTGGACCCCTGCTGCGCTCCGGCGAGTTCGGCGCCTAGCAGGAGCAGGCGGGGATGTGAGCATGGCCTGCTCGCCGGTGGCGGTTCTAGGGTTGGGGGTGGCCCGGGAGTGGCTTGTCCGAAGAGCCGGTCTATCGGGGTGTGAGCCGGCCGCGCTGGATGCAGCGTCGTTCCCCGATTGCCCTCCCGGGTCCTTGCCGATGCCGGTGACGCGCCGGCGTGCGTCCTGAAGCATCCGCTCGTAGAGCGCGTCGCTGATCTTGCGTTTGAGCGAGCGCAGCGCGCACTTGCCGGTCATTCCGTCGGCGATCTTCTTGTCGTAGTAGGCGCGGCCCTCGCTGCCGCGGTGGCGGATCTGGCTGACCGCGGCCATGTGGATGACGTAGTTCAGCTGCCGGTTCCCGCGCCGGGACAGCCGGTAGATGACCCGGTCTCCGGAGGAGACCTCGATCGGGGCGGTGCCGTTGTAGGAAGCGAACCGGTGCCGGGTTGCAAACCGGCCGATGTCGCGCACGTAGCCGAGCACCGTGCCAGCCACGATCGGCCCCACCCCGTAGATGTCGGTGGTCGAGGTTCCGGAGGCGGCCACGGCACGCGCGGTGCGCCGCCTGGCGTCGCGGCGCTGCGCGTCGAGGCGTTGCAGGTCGGCGACCAGGTCCCGGGCGAACTCGAGTTTCGCCTGCGTGATAGGGCAATCGGCGACGATGCCGTCAAGGACCGCGACCGCCTGCCCAGCGGAGAGCTCTCTGCGGAACCCGCCGGGTGTCAGCTCGCAGAGCACGGTGTGCAGCCGGCATAGCAGTTGGGTGCGCAGCCGGCCCAGGTCCCGGTAGCGGCGTGACCAGATCCGCATCACCATCGTCTGGTCCTCGGCCTCTACCTGCGCCAGGTCGCGAGCGCGAAGTGCCGCGATGGCGACCGAGCGAGCATCATTGGGGTCGTTCTTGTTGATCTGCCCGGTGTTCAGCAGCCGCACCCGCGCGGCGAGCTTGGGCGGCACGTCGACGACACGTTCCCCGACGGCGATCAGCTGCTGGGCCAGCAGCTGCCCCAGCCCGCGGGCTCCCTCGATCGCCCAGGTCCGCTTCGGCCAGTCAGCGGCCCATTCCAGCAGCACCGCGGCCTGTCCGGCCGAGGCGCGCACCCGCACCTGGCCCAGCCCCTTCTCCCGCCCGTCCAGCGCGACCGCGGTGTGCGAGCCCTTGTGCGGATCGATCCCGATCATTACGCCAGCCATCGTCGTTCACCTCCACAAGATCGAGCCGGCAGGAACACCGCGGCGGGCACGTCTGAATTCAGGACAGTGGCGCTCGCGCCTCTTCGGAGCCACACCGCGGGCAAGACACGACGAGCCGGCACCTCGTTCACAAGCCAGACCCGCAGGTCGGCAGACGGTTCCGGAGCCAGCCCGTCGCACCTCTCGGACGCTACGAGCGAGTCGAGCATCCGGGCGTCAGTTTCCATTCAGACGGGTCGGGCCCAGATACGCAGTGCGACCGCCGTTGACACACACCCGACGCCGGCGCAACGCCCGTCCAGCTCGGGTACGCCGATTACTTCGCGGACTTCGGGGTGCGTTGTCCGTCCCTGTGTGGGTGATTATGTGCGGCCGATGCAAAGCGAGTCGCTCGTAAGCGCTTCCCAATATGGCCGAAGGTCGCGCATGGCGGCTTCTTGCGAGCCGTTACATTGCCGATCATGAGTTTGGCCGACCGGATTGCCAGCGGGTCGGGAGAGTTCCTCCTGTTTGCGTTGACACCGCCGCGCGCAGCCAGCGCCGGCGACCGGGCGCAAGAGATCGCCGACGCCACCCTCGCTCGCCTCGGGCCCTTGGACGTCGATGGGTTAATCCTTTACGACCTCGCCGACGAAGCGGCGCGCAACCCGGCGCAGCGGCCCTTCCCGTTCATGCCGACCCTTGACCCGGCGGCCTTCCTCGCCGACAACCTCACTAACTGGGCAGCCCCGGTGATCGTCTACCGCGCGGTGGGCAAGTACTCACCTGCGCAGCTGCGGGCCTGGTTCGAGGAGCAAGATCCTTCGCGGGTGATGACGGTGCTGGTCGGAGCGGCCAGCCGCGGAAGCCGGTCACAGACGTCATTGACGCAGGCGCAGGCACTGAGCCGCGAAGCGAACCCGGCGTTGTTGGTGGGCGGTGTCGCGATACCCGAGCGGCACAGTCGGCGCGACGACGAACATCTGCGACTGCTGGCGAAGCAGGACGCGGGCAACCGCTTCTTCGTGACCCAGGTCGTCTACGACATCAACGCGGCGAAGAACCTGGTCTCCGACTACCACTACGCGTGCGCCGAGCGCGGCACCGGCGTCGCACCCATCGTCTTCACATTCTCGGTGTGCGGGTCGATGCGCACCCTGGAGTTCCTGCGCTGGCTCGGCGTTGACGTCCCGCGCTGGATCGAGAACGACCTCAGACACGCGACCGACCCGCTCGACGCGTCCTACCGGCTGGCTCTCGCCACGGCTACCGACCTCATCACCTACTGCCGCGATCTCGGCGTCCCGTTCGGCATCAACGTCGAAAGCGTGTCTATCCGGCGCGTCGAAATCGAGATGGCGGTGCATCTGGCGGTGCAACTCAGTGCGGAGCTTCGCGTGTGACTTGGTCAGCCGTGCCGCGGTCGCGCGATTGAGCGGCAAGTGGATCCAGCGTGAGGCGGCCGCTCGCGATCCGCACGCAACGTCACAACCTCGACGGGGGTATCGCCGATTAGGCGTGAACTTGACAAGCTGCTGGCCCCAATACGTTGCGGCGTTATGCGCGCGTTGTAGCGACACTCGCGCGGACCAATACCGCGGGGTGCAGCGCTCAAGATTGTCCCCGCGCGGAAGGACCTAACCGCCCAGGGGCTCAGCTCAATAGAACTCCACAACCGCGTCATGATCGACTCGGTGTCACGTTCACCGAACTCGCCACCCCGCGTCTGACCACTTGCCGAGGCGCTGCCCGGCCCGCTCCCGAACTGCCGTCTTCCCATCAACTCGGCACCGCCCGTCCGTTACGAAGAACCCCGCCGCCGACTGGGCCGCGGTACGTGGGTGATCGCATAAGGCGACGTTCAGCGTCTCCGCATGCATGACCAGCGTCAGATGAAGCCGGGGTGCTCAGCCGCCAGGACGCCGGCCAGCGCCTTCAACTGGGGCAACGTCGCGCCAGGAACCATCTCCTGTCCGACGGTGCCTTCCGTCACGCTGATGAAATACCAGTTCGCGCCGACGCGAGGCAGCATCTGTCCCACACCTGTCCCGGCCACTTGCACGCCGTCGACCGCCTCGGTGTACGCCTCTGATCCGACGCCGGGCACAGGGATCAGCCGCAGAACGCCCTGCGTATCGTCGGTCTTCACCGTGTTATCCGGGTATTCGGCCAGTAGTACCTGGATATCCAGCTCCCAGTTCATGGCCGAGGTGTAGTACGTGCAGTTCGCGCCGCGGGTGGATTCGACGCCTGACGTCATCTGCCCATGCGACGAATCAGGTTGGTACACCCACTCGTGACCGCTGGCGGCTGACAGCGCCGACGGATTGATGCCGCGGCAGATGCGGCGGATTTGAGCCACCGGGACCAACGGGTCGGTGCTCCACTCCTGACCCGTGGCCGAAGTGCTGGCTGGCGACACCGCTGATGCTGGCGCCGCGCCCGTTGAGGCGCCTGCAACGACAGTCGTCGACGTTCCCGACGCAGTCGGCGCCGCATCACGCGGGTGCGGGTTCGTCGATATGTGCGTGTGACGGTGTGAGAGATCGGGGTTCGGTCGATCGCGGCCGGCGCCGGGGACGAGTGGTGCCGCGACCTGGCCGTGCGGGTAGTGCCTGGCTTAGCGTTTGTGCAGGCGGTGCCGAGCCCCTTTGATCCGGGGGTCGTGCCGATGAGTTCCGTTGCGATCAAACGTCGAAACACGCATAGCGCCCTTTGATGGATGGAGACGTGACGATGCGAGTGGTGGTCAGCGAGTTCATGAGCCTCGACGGCGTGGTCCAGGCGCCTGGTGGCGCCGAGGAGGACACCAGCGGCGATGTTGAGCGAGGCTGGGTCGGCGCCCCCGCCGAAGTCGTCCCGCAGGGTCACGACGGTCATCAGGCTGATGAGGCCGGTGACGATCATCGCCGACTCCACGATGCGCGAGGCGACATAGCCCAGCGCGACCGATTCGTTCACCCGCTTCAGCACCGGAAAGAAGACGACGGCGGTAGCAATGTTGGAGCTCGCCAAGAGGATCTCGAACAACGCGCCCAGAGAAATCCGTGCGTCGAGACCCCCCACCGAAGATGTGGTTGGCGTGATTGAGCACGGGGTCGTACAGGAAAACGGCAGGAATCGAGAAGACGAAGGTGCCGATGAACCAAAGCCCTGCGATACGTCGGGGCTTCTGAAGAGCATGCATCATTACCCCTTTCGTGACTGTATGGATGGGATGACAGGGGCGACGCTAGCCTCGGCACCGCAGAACGACTCGCGCCGGGCGCGAGTCCGCGAGCGCGGGGCCTGGGCCGCGGTTCACGGATCGTGAGCTCGAGGTGGCCGAGCTGATCGCCGAGGGGCTGACCGATCAGGCCATCGCCAGGCGCCTGTCCGTCGCGCCGCGGACAGCCGAGGCGCATGTGGAGAACATCCGGCGCAAGCTGGCGGTGCACTCGCGTGCCCAGATCGCGGCGTGGGTGACCGAGCACCGGCTGCGCCGTGGAGCGGCTCGGTAGTTCACCCGACGTACCCACCGGGGACGACCGCCCCAGCCGGGGGAACGAGGAGATTGCCGGTAGTTCACCCGATAGCCGCACCAGGCCGGGCGTTCTTAGCGTCAAGGCATGTCACACTCCACGAAGCCCAGCCCGCCGCCTGGCGGCGGGCCCTGCAGGTCGCGCGGCGGCGTCAGCCCGGGTCGGCATGGTCACGCCGCTCGGTCGGCCCGAGCAAAGCCCGGAGACTGCCCGCGCATTCCTGGTGCGGGCCGGAAAGGCGCTGGGTTCGTGAACCCAACCCAGGTGATACGAACCGATAGCCACGGCACCGCCGCGATCCGGCCGGTGCACCCGGCGGACCTGCCGGCGCTCGGCGGCTTCTTCGAGGATCTATCCGTCGAGAGCCGCTACCTCAGATTCTTCGCCCCGGTCAGGCCCACCGGCAGCCTGCTCCGCGTGCTATCCGGCGGGCCCGCCCATGTCGATGCCGTGGTTGCCGTCGCGGACGGCGTCATCGTCGGGCACGCCATGGCCACGGACCGGACCGAGGCCCAAACCTTCGAGGATCCCTGCGGTGCCCGGGTGACCGACATCGGCGTGGTTGTCGCCGACGCCTGGCAGCGCCGGGGGGTGGGCGCGGCGCTGATGCGCGCGCTGATCACCCGGGCCCAGGCCCGAGGCGTGACGTCGCTGGCGATGGACGTGCTGCCCGGCAACCGGCGGGTGCTCGCCATGATCATCAGTCACTGGCCGGAGGCCGTCATCAGGCATTCCCCGGACGGCCTTGACATCCGCATCCCACTGCCGCGATTTCAGCTGCCACAGCC
Organism: uncultured Actinomycetota bacterium; assembly: GCA_963839995.1. Taxonomy (GTDB): domain Bacteria; phylum Actinomycetota; class Actinomycetes; order Mycobacteriales; family Jatrophihabitantaceae; genus CAWIUB01. The sequence continues at coordinate 61,622 of CAWIXH010000015.1, forward strand.
CCAGGGGCGCACCGCCCCCCAGCTGGTCCGGCCGCTGGTCACCGTCGGCGCTGTTGCGTTGATCGGTCGTGTGCGGCGTGATGCCGGTGCGCAGCGTGCGCGAGCCCACGATCACAAGCACGCTGTGAGTTGGTCGAAGGCAATCCGGATCCGGTTGTTGGGACGGCGATCGGCGCCGAGCTCGTAGTGGCCGCGGCGTAGGTTCCGTACGAACGCGTGCCCGGCCGCGATGGCCTTCAGCGAGCGGGCACGCTTGAGTGCACACATGGGCCGTAGCAAATCCGCCGCTTTCTCGCGGGCCGCGGCACGTCCCGGTGCGTACGTCGGGCGAACTACCGAGGCGCTCCACGGCCGAGCCGGTGCTCGGTCACCCACGCCGCGATCTGGGCACGCGAGTGCACCGCCAGCTTGCGCCGAATGTTCTCCACATGCGCCTCGGCTGTCCGCGGCGCGACGGACAGGCGCGTGGCGATGGAACGATTGGTCAGCCCCTCGGCGATCAGTTCGGCCACCTCGAACTCACGACCTGTGAGCCGCGGCCCCGTGTTCACGGGCTCGCACAGGAAACTGAGCATCGCATCCAGGACCGCTGGCCAGTCGCCGTGGTAGAACAGGTGGCTCGAACCCGGCAGCGGGACCAGCGTCGCCCCGGGGATCAGCGCGGCGACCTCACGCCCCAGCGCGAACCTGGTGCCCCTATCCGCCTCGCGGTGCAGCACCGCCGTGGGCGCCCGGACCGCCGGGAGCAAGGCCCTGATGTCGGTGTCGTAATAGACCTCCAGCAGCCGGGCGGCCACGTCGGCCGAGGCGCTGGCCCGCTGGAACCGGGCGAACGCCTCCACCTCCTCCGCCGTAGGATCGGTGACGAAGGCCCCGGCCAGCGCCTTCAGCCCCAGGCCCCAATGGGCCCGCACCAGCGCCACGACCGAACTGCGGACCTCGGCAGGCGCCAGGTCCCTGCCGCTGGCACACATCCCGTACAGCACGAGCGCCTCGACCCGATCCGGGTACTTCGCCGCCATCGCGGCGGCCAGCTGACCGCCCTGCGAGGCCCCGAACAGGCGGAAACGACTGGCGCCCACCGCGTCGGCCACCGCCAGCGCTGCGGCCACCTGCCCATCGAAGGACGGGTCAATCCCGTCCCGGTCGGACAGGCCGCAGCCGGGCTTGTCATAGCGGATCACGGTAAACCGCTCGGCCAGCCGCTCCACGAAACCTCCGAAGGAAAACAGCTCCAGCTGCCCACGCAGATCAGTGATCCAGCCCGAGTCGCACAACAGCGCCGGGCCAGCACCCGCCGTCGAGTAAGCCACCCGACCCGCGGGCGTGGCGCAGTACCGGATCCTCGGCCTCACCCGTCCAGGCTCGCACCGCCAGCCGACACAGTGAACAAGCAGCACCGGGTCCGGGCATGACCAAGACGATCCCAGCGATCCGCCCACAGCAGCCGATCGCCGTCACGCGCCGCTTGCGGCGCGGTGATCTTCGATCACCCGTACAACGCCGAACATGCTTATCCGGTTAGCTCAGGTCGCGAGCCTCGCAAGCGCTCAGCACGTGCACCCTCAGCGTCCCGGCCACCTCAATGCCCGACTCGGCGTACGAACGCGCCTGCCGCGCCTTGTCGATCAGGGAGACGCCGCTCTTGCGTGCAGGCATCATCTCCGTACCTGATCTAACCGGATAAGCATGACGCCGAATATCGGCAGGTGCCCGAAGCGGACAGCCTCTGTCGCAGCGACGATATGTGCGACGTCAAGCGCCGCACGCTGGTGGGTTTCCAGTTGCCGTCGAGGGGCATCTGGCCGCGTCGCTACCGGCGGGATTTTGCGACCCGCGCGACTCGGAGATGGATATTGGGCGCGCGCCGCGTGCGTGGCCGGAAGGGACCGAACGCCGGTGTCGTTGCCAGCGGGCTGCCGGTGCGGTTCGATCCGATCGAACGCATCGGTTCAGCCGGCCGAGTGTTTCGCGGATACAGCGTGGGTGCTACGGGGGAGGTGCCCGATGAGAATGCTTTTTGGATCTTGGCCGGGTTACGGTCACTTGCTGCCGATGGTGTCGTTGATCCGGGCGGCGCAGCGGGCCGGTCATGAGGTCGTCGTCTCCTCCGGTGAGGACATGTCGCAACTTATCGGTCAGCTCGGTGTCACGGCCCATCGTTCCGGGGTCACGTTGGCCGAGTGCTACGCCCGACTGCCGAATCAGAGGACGATCAGCGAGCTACCTCGTGAGGAGCAGCGACGGTTTCGCCGCGCGTCGTCTGTTCGGGGCCGGCGCGGTTGACCGTGCCCGGGATGTGCTCGATCTGGCAGAAACGTGGCGGCCGGACCTGGTGGTCCACGACATGATCGAACTGGGCTCGCCGACCGCCGCGGCCGTGCTCGGCATACCGCACGTCGCTCATGGCTACGGCCTGATCATGCCGAACACCGACGTCTTTGTTGGCGCGATCGGATCCGCGATCGCCGATGCCGGGTTGCCCGACCCGACACCTGCGGTGTTCGCCGCGCCATACCTGGACATCTGCCCGCCGGGCCTGCGCGGGACCGCACCGAACCCGTGGACCGCGGTCCACCCGCTGCGGCCCTCTGCTGGTGAGATCGAGCCGGACGCGACGCTCCCGCTGGACTTCTCGGCCCTGCCGCATCCGGACACCGTCTATGTCACCCTCGGCACGATCATGAACCAGGCGCCGACCGTGTTCCGCGCCGTGATCGACGGCTGCGCGCGCCTGCCCGTCAACCTGATCATGACCACCGGGCCTGGCGTCGACCGAGCCGTGCTCGAACCGCTACCGCCCGCGGTGCGTACCGCGCCGTTCCTGCCCCAAGCAGCCGTGCTGCCACACTGCCGAGCGGTCATATCCCACGCCGGCGCGGGCACCATGCTGGGCGCCTTGTGCCATGGCCTGCCCCAACTGTGCCTGCCGCAAGGCACCGATCAACCGTTCAACGCCGCGGCGCTGCTACCAACCGGCGCCGCCCTGGCGCTGCAACCGAACGAGGTCACCGCCGATACTGTGGCTGACGCGATCGCCCGGCTGCTCAGTGAGGCGTCCTTCCGACAGGCGGCGAACCTGCTGCGCGATGAAATCGAGCAGATGCCGACGCCCGCCACCGTCCTGGACGAAATCCTCCCTACTGCCAGCCAGTGAGTACGGCCATCGGATCATGTGCCATCAGCGGACACAGTGCGGTCGATGTTGCCGCGATAACCCACGCCTGAGGACCCACTACACGCCGCTGGCGGCAGCCGGTGAACTCGTGTTCTCGCCACTCGGACGGACAGAACAAGTCATCTGCGCACTGCCTCGCCCGCTGGCGCGGGCATCTTGTCGCACCGATCAGACGGCTCGCGCGTCAGCATCGACTGGCTACGCGCGGTGCCCGCTGCCGTGCCGCGCATCACCGCCCCTTCATCGGGTGATGGCCGATTCGCGCGCCGCCGGCGCCGGGTTCCGCGGCGAGATTATGTTGGCACGCAGCGGGCTTGCGGGTGGGTGTGCGCCGAGCGCCGGTGTCCGAGCTGTGTTTCGCGCCGCCCTACTCCGACGGTGCCTGTGCGGCGGTACCCCGGCTCGAAGGTCTCGTCGAGAATGATGCGCGCAAGCGTTCGGTTCTGGGGGCGCACCGAGCACACGACCACGCCGGGCGTGACCGGCGCCCACCACTCTGCTTCGACTGGCGGCAGCAATACCGTGGCGCGCAGCCGGACAGCCCCTTGCGGGAATTGTCCGCCGCTTCATCAGTCCACGTGTCATCTGCTCGATGGCTCTTGACCGGTACAGACGGCAATGTTACTGTACCGGTATAGAGATACCTGGAGAGGTGACGAAATGGACTCCCTACTGATCGCAGCGATCCTGTCGAACGGCCTGACCGCCGACCACGCGCGCGGCGCGCTTCCCGATGCGCCGGTGGTGCCCGGCCCCGTTGCGACCGGGACGCGAGCACGAGCCGGGCTAGCCGGCCTGCTGCGCCGCGCCGCCGACTTGGTCGCGTCGCCCCGTAGGCTGGCTGCCGAAAGAGGGAGCGGGCGCAGCAGATGGGACGAGTCACCCTGCAGACCATCGCCGACCATGTCGGCGTAAGCCGGATGACGGTGTCGAACGCGTTCTCGCGGCCGGATCAGTTGTCGGCAACGCTGCGCGAACGCATCCTCGCCGTCGCCGAACAGCTGGGCTATGTCGGCCCCGATCCGACCGCTCGCGCGCTGGCTAGCGGCACCGCCGGCACGGTGGGGTTGTTGATGTCCGACACGTACGCCTACAGCCTCACCGACGAAGTCGCGATGACGTTCATCGCGGCCATCTCGGACGAGCTCGCCCCGACCGGGCTCGCCCTCACGCTGCTGTCAGCGGCGCCGCGCCAGGGCATCATCCCGGCGCGTGACGTCGCGGTCGACGGGGCGCTCGTCTACTCCTGCGACATGACCTCGCCGGCAGTGGGCTGGCTGATGCGACGGCGGCTACCCGTCGTCTTCGTCGACCAGCCGCCCGCATCGGGCATCGCGAGCATCAACGTGAACGACCGCGGCGGCGCCCACGCCGCCGCCCAGCACGTCCTGGACCTGGGCCACCGGCGCGTGGGCATCGTCACGTCCGGCTTCGGCGGCCAGTACGGCATCGTCGATGATCCGCGCGCGGCGACCCTGGCCTACGGTGAATCAGAGCGCATGCTGGGCTGGCTCGAGGGGCTCGACGCGGCCGGGGTCACGCCGTGCGTGATACGGCTCCCGCACCAAGACCCGCACGAGATCGGGTATTCGGCCGGCCAGACACTACTGGCCCAGCCGCAGCGGCCCACCGCGATCCTGTGCTTCTCGGACGCCATGGCCGGCGGCGTCATCCGCGCCGCCCAGGACGCCGGGTTGATCGTCCCTGACGATGTGTCGGTAGTGGGCTTCGACGACAACCCGATCGCCCGGCGGACCCAGCCGACCCTGACCACGGTGCGGCAGGACCTCGACGCCAAGGGCCGCGCCGCGATCAGCGCGCTGAAGGCAGCCATCCAGCGCGCCAAGAACGGCAGCACCCCCCGGCGGGCAAAGCACCTGATGCTCGACACCGAGCTGATCGTGCGCCACAGCACGGCACCCGCTAAGCCAGCTCGGTGAGCGGGCTGGCCGGCCTGCCGATGGCCGTCGTCACGGCAGGGGGACGCGGCCCGGTGGCCCGCACGGTCGCCGAGCTGGCCGGCGTCCGTGCCGGCGATCGCGTGGTCGACCCCGGCTGTGGGCCCGGGACTCCGCTTGCGGCGCGGTGATCTTCGATCACCCGTATAACGCCGATTCTCTGGAGCGCTCTTGGCGTGTCCACGACGTCGCTTCTCTCGGCGTGTCGGCCCGTCGTGGACAAGTTCTCTGAAGCCTTGTCTACGACGTCAGCACCCACGATTCCCTTTCGTAGCTGCGTCTTTGCGTGCGCACGCTGGCACGGAAGCGGGCACGGCGACATGTCCACGACGACGAATCGCCGCGCCCGCCGGGGATCGTGCGGCCAAGCTCCAGAGTTCGCCGACTACGGGCGCGGTCGCTTTCGGGTGCCCTGCCGACTTCGATGTCGCGGGATGGTCTGATCTGTGCGCGTCCGCCGCCAACGTCGAAGCGCACCGATCGACGGTGATGCGCGCGGGCGTCGCGCGGCCGTACTCGGTGAATAATGATCGCCGACGGTTCACTTGGATGATCAGCTGGATCGCCGAGTCGGGGACGTTCGGCGGTCCGCCTCGGGCGCGGTGAAATGCGCGGTCGTTCCTGTCTGGCGTGGTCGCGGGCGGTCGCGAGTGTCATGGTGGCCAGACCGATCCACTGACGTTGGTCTGGCATGCGGCGCGGTGTGAGCTTAGGGCGGGGTGGGGACTTGGAACTCGCACCACAGTGGGAAGTGGTCGGAGATGCGCCAGGACAGCTGCAGGGTGGTGTCGGCGGGGATGATCCCGCTGTCGAAGTTGATCATTCCGGCGTTGTGGTAGTCGAGCGTGAACGCTGGGGCGGTGTCGCCGGCGAGCCAGGCGATCTGGTCGTAGAAATGCCGGTGGTCGGGTGGCGCGGTCGGGTTGGGGTCATCGAAGACGGTGCGGGGCACCTGGTTCAGCGGGTCCGGCGGGCGCAGCCCGGTGGAGGTGAAGGCCTGGTAGAGCGGGTCGCCGGCGCGGTCGATGTTGAAGTCGCCGAGCGCGATCAGGTTCGCGCCCCACACGTCTGCGGAGCCGGCCCAGTCCGCGAGCCATTGGGCGATCTCGCGCAGTTCGGCAATCCGCTCGCTGGAGGCGGTGCCGTAGACGACGTGCAGCGTGACCAGCGTGAAGGTGGCCTCGTTGCGGGTGAAGTTGACCGCGTACGGGGTGCGGGCGAACTGGCCGTTCAGCGCGTCCGGGGTGATGCCGGCTTGCTGCGCCGCGACGACCAACTCACACGCGAGTCCGGACGGGCGGATGCGGCTGATGTCGAAGACGAACGCGAGCCGTTCGTTGTTGCCGGCCGCGCCCGCGGTGACGTCGGTGACCAGATACGCCCAGCCTGGCCCGAGCGCGGCCATCACCGCGAGGAAGGCCTGCGCGCTGCGGCGCACCTCCTGGATCGCCAGAACATCCAGATGGCGGGCGATCTCGGCGATACACAACACGTTCGACAGATCCCGGATCGGCGAATCACCCGCTGCCGAGCGCCACGTGCCGAGGACCTTGTCCAAGTCGCGCACGTTCCAGGTGCCGACCAACAGGTTGCCCGCCCTCTTCGCCGGCACCATCGCTGCGATCGAGGCACGCAACGCCGCCAACTCCGCCGTGACGTCGGCCGGCGCCGGATCCGTGATCGTCGGCACCGCACCACCCCCACTCCGACGGGCACGACAGGTCGACAGTGGCCTTCGGCCGAACCCGCGTCAAGATCGCCGCGGCGGTGCCGGGGCAGCGTCCGGGACAGCTCCCGCCGTAGAGCGGTGTGGCCCGGCCTGACCCTGCGATCACCCACCGTGACCGTGAAGATCAACAGGATCGATGCTCCTATGGTTTGTCAAGCGCTCTGGTGACATTTCGTCGTCTCGCTTTCTGCGGGCGCTGCTGGGGGTCGTTCGGGTCGGGTCGGCTGGGTTGCGGACAGGACAGGGACGGGCCGCTCCGGTGTGGAGGGCAGGCTCTTATGAGGTCACGCGCAGCCGGGGTGGTGGAGGCCCGGGGCGGGGCCGACGGATCGTTCGAAGGCCAGCGGGTGCGGCAGCCGAATCGTGGGTCAGGCCCGCCCCGGGGGTCTGTGTCAGTCGCGTGCGGGGCGTAGGTGCGGGTAGACCTCGCGGGCGACGTAGCGCTTGAGGCAGCGGATGATCTCGGTCTTGGACTTTCCTTGTTTGGTGCGGCGTTCGGCGTAGTCGCGGGTCGGCGGGTGTGAGCGCATCCGGGTGAGCACGATGCGCCACAGGGCGTGGTTGGCTTGCCGGTCGCCGCCGGGGTTGAGCCGGTGCCGGGTGATCTTGCCGGAGGATGCCGGGATGGGGGCGGCGGCGCACAGGTGCGCCCAGGCGGCCTCGCTGCGCAGCCGTTCGGGGTGGTCGCCGGCAGTGATGAGCAGCAGCGCGGCGGTGTGTGGCCCGATGCCGTGGCGGGCGAGCAGGCCGGGGGCGCGGGCGGTGACCAGCGGCACGATCTGGTCGTCGAGGCGCTCGAGCTGGGCGTCGAGGAAGGCGACGCGGCGGCCCAGCTCGCGCAGCGCGATGCGGGTGGCATAGCCGACCAGCTCGCCCGGGCGGGGACGCAGCGCGGCGATCTCGGCGACCAGGCTCGCCGCGGAGTGCCCGGCCAGCCGGGTGCGCAGCTCGTCGGGCCCGGTCAGCAGCAGTGCCCTGGCCTGGTTGATGGCCCGGGTGCGTTCGCCGGTGGCGCTGCGTTTGGCGAGCATCAGCGCGCGGATCGCCTCGACCGCGCCGTCGCGTCCTTTCGGGGCGCCGCGGGCCCGCCCGGACTGCGCGGCCCGGGCGGCGCTGACCGCGTCCAGCGGGTCTGACTTGCCCTGCCGGCGGCGGTCTTGCCGGTCGGCGCGGTCTACCTCGACGACCCGGACACCGGCTGCGGTGATGTGGCGGGCCAGGCCGGCGCCGTAGCTGCCGGTGCCCTCGATCCCGACCAGGTCCACGGTGCCGAACTCGCCCAGCCAGTCCAGCAAGCCGGCGTAGCCGGCCGGGGTGGTGGGGAACTGTTCGACGCCGAGCAGCCCGCCGAGCGGATCCAGCGCCGCGGCGACATGCACGTCGGCATGGGTGTCCACCCCGCCGGTGACCGCGCGCGTCTCTACGATGGTCAACGTCATCCCTTTCTCTGGTTGAGGGATGGCACGCACCCGCCGGCCGTCGGATCTGGCGACCCCGGCCTCTTGCACAGGACGGGCAGATCAGACCGGCACCACCGGTGGTGCCACAAGACCTGGGCCCGGCCGACAGATCGTCTCGCAGGACAGCACGAAGCGGCGTCAGCCGAATCGGAGGTCAGGCCGGGACCCAGGCCGCCGACCCTACGCACCCAGCTCGTCGAAACCCGGGAGGCAGGGCCGGAAGCACGACATAGATCCTCCCTGCCGAATCAGGCGCAGGGGTTCCGATCAGCGAGCCGCTGAGCGGTGCGTCGTTATGGGCGAGGTCGGGGCTCGGCGACGTGTCCGGTGTCGGTACGCGGCGCCTGCCGGGAGCGCGCAGGGCGCTGACCTTCGGACTGCCCATACAATGCCGTTTATGGCGCGGACGGATGCCGCTTCCCGAGTGATCGCGGCCCCGCCGGACCGTGTCTATGCCGCTCTCGTCGATCAGGATGCGCTCTTGGCGTGGCTCCCGCCGGAAGGGATGACCGGCAGGTTCGAGCGATTCGACGCCCGGCCGGGTGGCTCCTACCGGATGGTGCTGACTTATGCGGACGCCGCGTCGACTGCGCCGGGTAAGGCCTCAGCTGATTCCGACATCGTTGAGGCTCGCTTCATCGACATCGTCCCGGGTGCGCGGGTCGTGCAGGCCGTGGACTTCGTCTCCGACGAACCGGCGTACGCCGGCACCATGACCATGACCTGGGAGGTCGCGAGAGTCGACGCCGGGACCCGGGTTGCGATCCGAGCCGGTGACGTTCCCGACGGCGTCTCCGCGGAGGATCACGCTGCCGGGCTCGCGTCCTCGCTGGCGGATCTGGCTGCATACCTGGATCGATAAGGCCCGAACGCGAGTATGCTTCCGACGGCTCGCGGCCCTGCCCGTCCTCCATCCGCAAGACGTGCGGCCGTTCGGTCGGAACCTGTTTGAGCAGTCGCGACCGAGGCGGGCCCCGCGAGGAGCGTGCCCAGGTCAGCGGACTCGCCGGCGGTCGTGGCGGCGGTGTCCCAGACCACGGTGGCAGGCCCGCACGACGGGCCGGAGTTGCTGCGACATTCCAGAACGCTGAAAGAACATCCGACTCCGAGCGGATACGGCGCGCAGCTGGCGGCGGCGACCGTCGTGAAACGGGCTAGCTGGCCACGGTACCGACTCTGGTGCTGGCGTCATCGCCCGTTGACGAGTGACGAGGCGAAGTTATGTGCATGCGTCGGCGTTGAGGGGTTCCCTGGTGCCGGAGCCGCCGGACTGCCAGTCTCGTTCCATGGCGGGGAACAGCGAGGACGTACAGAACTCGATGAACGATCTGAGCCGCCGATCGGCTCGGGAGGTGCTTGACGATCACCTCAACATCGCCAACGCGTGGGTCGACGTGCCCCTCGAGCAGGTCTTGGCGGAGGATCTACGACGAACGTCTCCGAGAACATCGTGATTCTGATCAATCGCGGGACGTTTCACGGATACGAAGGCGTGCGGGAGCTGGCGCGGATGCTCGCCGAGGAACTGCCTGAGCACGCGGCATTTGAGTACACCTATGTCGCGGCCGAGCGGTCGGTTGGTCTGCTCGAATGGACGTACGAGGACTCCACTGTCCGCGTGCGAGACGGCGTTGACTCGTACGTCATCGAGAACGGCAAGATCGTCGCGCAGACGATCCACTACACCCTTGAGGCACGCTCTGACCTTGCCAGCCCCACGGAGGCGAGCTGAACCGTCGTCAGCGAGAGCAACGCATTCAGCGGCCTGAGCGATCGTTTGATCTCGCTTTGCTAGAGACTGCTCGGGAGGCGGCGGTGGACTCGGAAAGCACGGGTGCGTACGCCAGCATGCGAGCGGGCACAAAGCCCTGCCCACGAACGAGCTCACGCCGCCGATCGGCGGGACCGCGAGGTAGCGCTGACGTGAGGGCACATGCCGCAGGACGTACGCCGAGTGATCGCGCCGTCTTCGTGGATCGCCGACTACGTGCTCGGTCCGGCGGCCGTGTGATCGCTTTGGGGGCGCGCCGTTATGTGCGGCTGCGAGCCCGAACGGCTCGGCGTCGCGTTTCACGGATCTGGCCGAATGTCGTGCTTCCGCGCGCCCTGCACGTCCATGCAGGCCATCGCATGAGGTGTGCACAGATTCCTGTCGGTGTTGTTGGGCCCGGGAGGAGGCGCGACACGCGCCCGCATCGGCTCCTCGCCGAACGAGGCCACGCAATCGGTGTGCGTCATTGCTCAGGTGCCGGCTCTTCCGCTGCCAGGTTCGCAAGAAGCGCCTGTGCGACGGCGGGGTCGAGATCCCATTGCGTGGCGATGTACACGAGTCCCGAGACGTTGAGGAAGGCGTCGTTGTGATCGCCGGTGAGCCCACGGGCCATTGCTTCGGCGAACACCCCTTCGCTGGCGTGGTCGTCTGCCTCGCGCTGTACTCGGTCGGCGAGCCCGTCGATCTCGTCGATGAGCTTGGCAATGATCTCGTCGCGAGGCAGCGCATTGAGACGCGCCGTGGCGTCCTGGAATCGGCTGCTCGCCGCGTCCACCGCCTCCTGTAGGGCCGGTCCCGTGCTGCGCTGCGTGTCGAGCCACGCGAGCGACGACAGCTCGCGGAGCGCCTCGACGGCGTCGTCGACGGTGTCCGAGCAGGGCATCGGCCTGGTTGGTGGTATCAGGTCGAGCCGTGGCTGCGCCTCGTCGGGCATGGGGAAGACGCCGCCGGAGGCGTACAACCGGAGGGTGTAGCGCAGCAGCGGCACGCCGTCCTGCACCGGGATGACCACCAGTGAGGAATCCGGCAGGGTGAACCGACCTAGAAGCTCAGCCAGGGTCTCGATGACCGGGTCCAGGTCCGGGGCGTGCAGATGTGCGAGTACGGCCGTATCCATCGGGGGCCACGTCACGATTTTCGGGTCGGGATGGGGCCGTGACTTCGCCTCGAGCTGAAGCCCCCTGGTCGCCGCTTCGGCGACGAGGGCGGTCAACGTCTCCTCGTACCGTCGTTGCGCCCTGGCGCCGGCCAGGTCGGCGGCGCGGGCGAGCGCCCTGCCGCGCGGCATGGACCGGGTGACCGAGGCGATCTGGCCGGGCGTGGTGTCCCCGCGGGCCAGCTCAATGAGCACGGTGGCGAACTGGTGGAGCAAAGTCGCCAGTCGGTCGAGGACCGGCGGCGGTCCGTCGAGACCGAGCATCGCCCACGGCTCGCGCCGCACGTCATCGAGCTCCCTGACGATGGTGTCGGCGGCGAAAGCGGCGACGGAGGCGTACCCAGATGGTTCGTCGAGCCGGGACGCGAGGTTGCGGACGATGCCCTGGGCTACGCCGTGAACGGGGTCGCCGGTCGGCGTCGCGTCTGGTTGATCGACCGGGCCGGCCAGGGGCTCGCTCGCCCGCTCGGGGGCGAGGGCGTCGATGTCTCGGAGCAGGTTGGCGCGTTGCCGATTGAGAGCGTCCACCCGCTGCCCGACCCCTCGGTTCGTCACCCAGGCTTCGGCGAGGTCGGCGAGGAAGCGGGCGCTGCCTTCCAAGACGGCCAGGCCAGCGGCGAGCCGTTCGGTGGTCGATGTCGCGGCGACCAGGGAACGGGCGAAACGTGACCGTACCCGGTTCCAGGCAACGTCACTGTCACTGAGGGCGTACTGGCGGAGCAGCCCGCTGACGGCGAACTCATGGTCGTTGACCCGGAACGGTACGCCGCCGGTGAGGACGGTAGTCAGATCGGCCCGGTCCACGTCTGGCAGGCAGCGTAGACCAAGGAGCGCAAGTTCCTTGATGGCCTTCTCAGGGTTCGGGTTGTGGCGGTCGGCGACATGCAGGACGCGGCCGCGCAGCACGCGGTCGTCGCCGTCCTCGATGACGTTGAGGTCGAGCAGCCACGGGTGGTCCTGCTTGAGCCGGTCGATGATGGTGTCGCTGCCTCCGGCCGCGTCGAGGAAAGCCTCGCCGGTGGCCGGGGAGACGTTCCGGGCGGTGGCGATTAGCTCGCCGATGTCGGCGAGGGATGCGGCGCGAAGCGCTGAGCGCAGCGGCGCACCCGACGGCGGCGGCGCGATGCCGACACCAGTGCCGGCGAGCGGTGACAGGAGCGCCGAGACCTCGGAGACGCTGGTCGCCTGGTGGACCAGGTCGTCCAGCGTATTGACACCGATGTGTGTGAGGAGCTGGTCGCGCAGCGCTGACGTACTGGACGCGCGGTCACGCCGGACCTCCTCGGTTGCCGCGACGAGTCGCGGGTCCAACCCGTCAACGAGCTCGCTGTCGATCATTGCGAGGTCGAGGCCAAGCGGTCGGTGCGGGACCGGGACGTCGTGCTTGTCGAGGATCGCGGCCCACCGTCTGGCCGTCAGGGTGAAGTCAGCGAGGCGCAGCCCAGCGAGTGCTGCAGCCAGGGTCGTCAGGTCACGCGGTGACCCGTCAAGCCGCGTGGCGAGGGAGTCGACGACGACTGGCGCAAGTCCCGGATCGTCGGCGATGGCCCGCGCCAGGAAAGAGAGAAGGTGGTCGGTGCCGATCCGCTCGATCACGCCGCGGACGGTGCCGCCGATGGTCGGAGGTGGCACCTCGTGAACAGCCTCGCAGAGTGCGGCGGAACGCACCGGATGCAGACCGCGGACGATGCCGTCGTCGACTGTGACCAAGTGCTCTTGGGCCAGCCTCGTCAACGCCTCCTTGAGCTTCCCCGGCGAGCCGGTCACGATCTCGGCGAGACGGTCGACGGGAAGCGCAGCGCCCCACCGGTTCGCGACGCTGACCGGTGCGATCACCGCCAGCTCTACTGTGCGGTGATCGCGGACACGGTCTCGGACCTGGTCGCCGATGACGTCGCGGAGCCGACGGCCCTGGCTCAGCAAGTGCGTGAACTCCAGCGTCAACCCGTCGCTTTGGTCGTACGTCTCCCGCCAGTGCGGCTGCGTGGTGGCACCCCTCTCAACTAGCTCCCTGTGGATGCGGGCCGCCAGGTCCTCGTCGAGGCGCGGCCGCACGACGACGCACTGACCGAAGGTCCGCAGTGGCAACGTGTCCTCCTCCCGGACCGACCCGAGCAGGAGCACTCCCGCAACCGCGGCGGCGCGGCGATGCAGCTCGTCCCACGCGGTGAGCGAACCGGTGCCGACGCCGTCGACGATGAACCCGACCGGCCCATGACGACCCGCACCGGCTGCGATCGCCAACCGGATCAGTGGCTCGACGTCGTCGACGCCCAGCCGATGTACGCGATACCAGACGACGTGCCGCGCGACGTAGGCGGCCATCCACAGGACCGCAGACTTGCCGATGCCCGACGGCCCCGCGATCAAGACGGCTCTGCCGCTGCCGAGTCCGACCAGGACCTCGTCCGTCACTGTGGGGCGGGGCGTCACCAAGCCGGCGGCGATGTGTCCAGGCTGGGTGCCGGTGCCGCTGTAGAAGTCGGGGTCAGCCAGCGGCGTGTCGAAATCGACGACCTCGCAGGACCCGCTGGCGATCGCCACTTGCAGTGACGCTCGATCCACCAGCGCCGCGGTGTCCGTGACGATCCGCTCGATGTCCGTCCGGATCAGCCCGACGCGGTCGTCCCAGCCGACCTCGGCGTTGCGGTCGGCGTGCTCAGCCACCGCGGCGCGTAGCGCCTGAACCACCGGCAGAGTCGCCCCGAGCGGCAGCCCGGTGTGTGCCGCCACGCGCTCGGCGGCTTCATCAAAGATGCGCTGCTGCGGCGATACGACGACGGTCGTCCGCGCAATGAGTAGGTCCACCGCATCCGCAGAGATGCCGCGTCGCTGCGCGTGCTGACGGGCCGCGGCGACAAGGTCGGCCCACGCCTCGTCTTCGGTCAGGCGCCGCGCCCAGTCATGCGGGGCGTACCCATCGACGGCGCGTTCGACGACGACCACGACGGACTCGTCGGCATCGGCCGCGACCCGGATCGAGCGCCGCTGCCATGCTTGGACCACGAACCGCGCGACCTCCGCGGTCCGGAAATCGCCGACGCGTTCCTGCCGTGACTTCACCTGCACCTGCTGCGGTGCGCTGCTTTCGCACGTCAGGTCGTCGAGCCCCTCAGCGATGACACGCCAGGCATCGATGTCGCCGGTCAGGGCGTGCAGCGCGACCCAGGCGCCGACCAAGTCCTGAAAGTGGTACCCCCGTCCGGCGACCGCGCCGGACCGACTCTCGGCCCACAGCCAGTCGAGCTGGCTCGCCAGAGACTCGCCGTCCTCGTCCGTGGCTCGCTTCGGCGTGACCGTCGCCAGCGGAACCGCCCTTGTTGGCGTCCGCTTCGTATCCTTCGATTTCCTCGCCATCACTTCCTCGGGCTGCGCGTCGTCGTTCCCCTTAATCGTCTCCCAAAGCTGCGACATCCCGCCGCGTCAGAACGTCTGATCTGCTCGGGAACACGCCCCCCTGCAGTACGCGGACCGCGCGCCGATCGACGGCTTTGCGCGCCCTCTCCGAGGCCGCACCCGAGGTCGCCGAGTGGGTGTTGTCGGCACGGCTGTGAAGTCAGCCTCGTGAGCCGTGGCCGGGCGTTGTTGACGGGGTGGCTGGTCGGGCAAAGACTTGAACGGCGGTCTACGCCCGGCGACCGCGAGCGATCTCGCCCCGAGACGTAAGGGAGGGTGGACGGTGTCCGGTGATCGCGGGCGGCCGCCGTGGCTGCCGCCGCGCTGGTTCGTCCGCCTGGCCTGGTCAGCCCACCGCGCCCTTCATCGCGTCACCGGTGGCCGAGCCGGGTTATGGCGGCCGAAGGGCACACGCTGGGGCACGATGCGGCTGACGACTACCGGCCGTCGCACCGGCCGAGCGCGCAGCGTGATGCTGGGTTATTACGAGGACGGCCCTGACCTTGTCACGCTGGCGATGAACGGTTGGACCGACGGCGAGCCGGCTTGGTGGCTGAACCTGCAGGCCCACCCCGACGCGACCGTCGAGTTGCGCAGCGGTGAACGTGAGGTCCGCGGGCGGGCGGCGCACGGCGAGGAACGGACGCGGCTGTGGGCCCGGTGGCGTGAGTTCGACAAGAAGCTGGACGCGTATGCGGCTCTTCGCTCGTCCGAAACCGCGGTCGTCGTGCTGAAACCACGAACCGACGCCGCTGACTGAACACCCTCGCCGTCCTGATCGGTATTTCGTGCGCGCATACGTTTTCTTCTGCGCGACCCGAGCACAAAGGTCGTTCCGTAAGTCGGCGCGCCGATCGAGACGGTTCTAGGTTGCAACCTGGCTACGGCAGATGACCAAGGGGTAGCAACTCGGTCTCCGCAGTTGTGGTGCTGTCCGCTGGCGGATTGAACCATTTCGTCACGACCTGGAATCGCCACGGGATCGTCAATCCCTTGGCTTGCGCTGCGGCGTATGACGAGATGTGGTGATCGTCGGTGCCGGGTGTGGCTCCGACGACGTAGTGCACGACGGATGTGGCACGTCGCGAGATCCCTAGACGCTTGCGGAGGGCGTCTTGGTAGACCCTGGCCCAGATCGCGTAGTCGAGGCCCTGGAAGATCAACAAGTCATCGATGTTCGCAGCGATCTTCGTTTCGACTATGCGTAGGTCGCCCTGCCCGTCGATGCCGAGCAGGTCGATGTAGCCGCGTCCCCACTTCGCTGACCCGCCGATTGGTCTCCATGCCGGGACCTCTCGAAGCGCTGGTTGCTCGACGCCGACGAGTTCGGGACGCCGTCGAATTACAGCTTGCAGCCAATGTTCATCGGGTTTGCAGAAGTCGCCGGTTAGGCGCCGCTGGATTGCCTTCGCCACAGCATCTTGAATTGCGATCATCTTCGCCGCCGGGAGCGGCGCGTTACCAACGATGACGTACGGCTCGATCTTCTGGTCGCCGGTCGTGTGATGGATGCCGGCCCTGATTTCAAGTCGATCCTTGGCGGCGCCCTTGATGGACAAGACTCGCTGCCCCATGCAATGCCACGATCGTTCCCCGCGTCTGTGCCCCGGGTCTAGATCTTTGTGAACAGTCGCCCAGACTAGCGCCGCCACGCGAGGCGAGCGGTGCCCTAAGTGAGCAGCGGTGCTTGCTCTGTACAACTCCTCCGCTGGTGTTACAGCACCAAGCTTCTCTTTGAGCGCGTCCTCCGCACGCGATGCACCGACTGGCACGGTCGGCGGCTTCTCTGGTGTTGCATTCCCTCCGGGAGGCACTTGGTGTGTCCGAAGAGTCGGCCGCGTCTCGGACTCGAGAAACGGCAGGCGCTGTTCGGTCGCGAATGAGTACGCGGCTGGCAAGACCAGCACCAGGCGACGGTCCTTCCGCAGCTTCATTCCGTAGGCAAGCCCCAGGTCGCACTCCTTCGCCTCCTGTGCTCCGGCGACGATGATCATCTCGTCAGCGGTGCTGAAGTAGCCGAAGCGCGTCGATGCCTTGACGTTGTCGACTGTCGCACCTCGGCTGACCAGCCTGGCCAGCCGAGGTGCGACGTCATTGTTGAAGCGCAACCGCTCCGTTGCTAGGTCCACCGTGCCTGCCCTTCAGTAACCGCCTGGGGTCACTTCGCCTGCCAACTGGTGTCCGCAGCCTATTGCTGCGGGCCGGACGAGGAGGTGACTATTGCTGGTCAGCGACCAGGGCTCTGTGGAGCCAGGAGAGGCGTGCCGCCACATAGCGATTCATATGCGCGAAGACGGTATTGAGGAGCGAGCGCGATAACGACGGAAGTGTGCGACGCGCGATCGTTCGGCCGGCGTAGAGCCTGTTGCATATTCGACCATCGATGACGTGGAACACAGTTCTCGCCGATTCGGGCCCGCCACATTTTCGGGGAGCCGCGATGTTCGGCCGGGAGAAGCGACTTGGGAGCTTCACTCCGAGTTCACTGATCATCGCGATCCGATTACGCAACAGGCTCCGTAGGGCGACCTCACCCGCTAGATCACGCGCGGTAACCGCACAGATTGGAGTATCGCCGAATACGTCGCCGTTGTGGAAGGCGTCGTCGGCCGCGTCCTTCGGCGTTATGTTTGTTTGCAGTGCTACACCCGTCCGGCTCACCGCCGGCCGCAAGTCGAAGTCGGCTGTCGAGAAAGTCGAGCACGCGCTCGAGCGCGCCGCGGGTCGGGGTGGCCGCCGAGCCGCGCGTTCCCGCGTGCATGCCTCTGCGCCTGGCGAGGACGGCCTTGGTGCCCTGAGGTGTCGGTCCTCAGTGTGAGGAAGAGGCCGCGCCCGCTAGGAACGTGGCGATGCGGCGACGCACGAGGTCTTCGACGCCGAGCAGAAGGTGGCCGCCGCGGTCGAAGGACTGCAGCTCGGCCCCGGTGATGCGCGCCTGGGCGGTGACGGCGTTCGCGTAGGCGGACATCGTGTCGTCTCGAGCGCTGAGGAGCGGCGTCGGTACTCGTGGGTCCTGTAGCCGATAGTGCTGGACGTCCGGGTTTGACACGTACAGGTCGAACAGGACACCCGGCTTACGCGGCGCGATAGGGAACAGGCTGTCGGCGCTCGTGCTGATGGTCTCGCGCTCGGCGTCGGTTGCGCGGAAACCTTTGGGCATGCCCATGATCCGACCGAACAACGGGCCCGTGCGGCTGAGCGCCCAGAAGAACAGGTCGGAGCCGAACAGCAGACGGGCGACAGGTTCTGGTGGGGCCGAGGCCTTGCCGCGAAGCGCTGACGCGAGGAGGACCAGCGCCGAAACGCGGTCGGGATGGCGAAGCGCAAGCTGGATGGCCGATGGGCCACCGGCCGAGTAACCGAAGACCGTCACGTGGTCGAGCCAACCCACCACCGCCTCCCAAGAAGGCGAAACGTCTGCTGCGATCCGCCGGCTACCACGCCGTCCTCGCCCAGCACTTCGAGATCAGCATGGACAGCCATCCATGCGGGACCGTGGCAGCCGGGACCGACCCCGCCACCAGCGTGCTGGATCCACGAGGTCGAAAACCTCTGGGTGATCGACGGCGGCTTCTTCCCAGCGGGGTTGGCTTACTGGGGCAGGGCTCGTGGCCGGTGACACGGGGTTTGGCCGTCCGCATTCTTATCGGCGTCGCATACCGTGAGGTGGTGACGATGCGAACGGGCTTTCGGGCCGCCGCCGTGGGGTGCAGCGCCGGGCTGTTGTTGGCCGGGTGCAGCGCGGGCGGCCCGCGCGATGGCGGCACAATCCACTCGGCCTCTTCGGTCGCCGCATCGGCCGCAGGGTCGGCATCGGCCACCTCGGCGAATCGGAGCACCCCGACACGCGTGGCTCCGCCACGGCCCAGGCGCGGGTCCGGCACCCCGGTGCAGGTCAGCCTGAATGAGGGCGACGGGCAGACCTACGGGGTGGCGATGCCGATCATCGCCTACTTCTCCGTCGCACCGACCGACGCGTCGGTGTTCGACAAGGTCGTCACGGTGACGGTGGACGGCAAACCGGCAGCGGGGGCCTGGTACTGGGAGCGCTCCTCGCTGGCATCGCAAGCTGTCGAGGCGCATTATCGTCCCGCGCGCTACTGGCCGGCGCACGCCTCGATCAAGGTGGACATGCCGGTGGCCGGGCTGTGGGCCGGCCCGGGACTGGTGTTCGCCAACAGCCTGACCCTGTCCATGAACACCGGCGCCGCGCAGATCGTCAAGATCGACGGCAAGCCCGGGGTGGACAAGATGTGGGTATACCGCGACGGCAAGCTGATCCGCACGTTCGAGATCTCCCTCGGCGCGGCGCAGACGCCGACGTACCTCGGCACGGCGGTGGTGATCTCCAAGGCGAACCCGCAACTGATGGTCAGTTCACCCGGCGAGGCGTACTACAGCATCCAGGTGCCATGGTCGGTGCGTGTCACCTACGACGGCGAGTTCCTGCACGACGCGTACTGGAACGGCCAGCTCGGGCAGGCCAACCTGTCGCACGGCTGCACCAACATGGCCCCCGCCGACGCCGAGTGGTACTACACCTGGTCGCAGATCGGCGACCCGGTGACCTGGACGAACACCGGCACCCCGCGGGTGCTGCCGGTGTGGGACGGTTACGGAGACTGGAACCTCGCCTGGGCCACCTACCAGCGCGGCGGCCTGCTCAGCCCAGCAACGTGATCGCCGCAGTGCACACGCCTGGGCGCGGTACGCGAACGAGTCTTTGGCGGTCAGCAGGGTCATAGCCGTCTGCGTGCGTGCCGACCCGTGCGGAGTGGCCGGCTGATCCGCACCCGAACGAGACGGCTCGGGCGCGCGACTTTCGCGGTAACCGCGGCGACGGGCACCGCCGCGACCACGGTGTTTATGTGTTGGTGGTCGGCACGACATAGCACACTGACGAAGAGGCGGGGAGGCCGGCGATAGGTCGCCCGCCTGGCGCGTCCACAGGCTTATCCCCAGGCGTGGGCAAGCGTTGGCTGGTCGTCGAGTGGAGCGGAGGGGCGTCCCGGGTCACCTGCCGGCCGGCCACGGATGCGATCATGGCGGGTCGGCCTTAGGGGCCGATTCGGAGACGAGACGACAGAGGGGGTGGTGGGGGTGCGGAGCAGGGTGCAGACGATCACCCCGGACAGGGCGGCGGAGCTGCTGGAGGCGAACAGCACGAACCGGCCGGTGTCCAAGGCGGTGGTGCACTCGTTCGCCGAGGCGATGCGGCGGGGCGAGTGGATGGTGACCCATCAGGGCATCGCCTTCGACGTGAACGGGGTGCTGGTGGACGGGCAGCACCGGTTGGCGGCGATCATCGAAGCGGATCGGCCGGTGGAGCTGACGGTGTTTACCGACGTCGGCGAGGGCACGTTTGATGTGCTGGACACCGGCAAGCGGCGCACCGCGGCCGATGTGCTGGCCATCGAGGGGGAGAAGTCCTCCACCATGCTGGCGGCGATGGTGCGCACCGTGTGGCTGTATGAGAACCGGCCGGAGTTGAACTGGTCCGGTGGGGCGGCAGCGGTGTCCAACCACCAGATCGTGCAAACCCTGGAGCGGCACCCGAAGCTGCGCGACTGGCTGGGGTTGGGGGAGCAGGTCGCGGCGGCCACCGGGATGATCAAGAGCGCCGCCGGGGCGGGTAGCTACCTGGTCGCTAACGCGAACCGGCGCGCCGACCTGGGCCCGTGGTATGAGGGGGTGATCGACGGCGCCGGGCTCGCGAGGTCCGATCCGCGGTTGCTGTTTCGCCGGGTGATGTTCAACATGGCCCGCCGCCATGCCGGGCAGGTGCTGCGCCGTCGGGACACCCGCGAACACGTCGGGCTGTACCTGACCGCGTTCAACGCCTGGGCCACCGGCCAGCCGATCGGCCAGCTGCGGTTCACCCCCCGGGACACCGTGCCGGCCATCGCCAAAGCGGGCTGAACCCCACACGCTATTCTCCGCCGGGCGGCGGGCGACGCTGGCGCCGATCGCTGAAAAGGTACTCGGCGAACCTTGATGGTGAGCCCGGCCAGACCCTTGTTCTGCGCGGTCTCCCAACGGTTGGGCCGGGCTACTTGCGGGCTGCGTGCAAGCCCAATCGATTCTGCTCCAGGCAATGCCTCGGGCAGTGTCGCCGTAGCCGGCCGCGCTGCTGTCCACGAGGGGATCCGCTGCGGCCGTCGGCATGCCGGAATCGGGGTGAGCTGCGATGCGTGCAAGCTTCGGGGTGTTCGGCCGTTGGCCGGCCCGCCGGTGTGGAGAAGGTCAGGTCCTGGAGCGGCGGTGGGTGCGTGCGCTGGGGTTGGGCCGCCGCTGGCCGGTCAGGCTTCGACGGTGACCAGCGTTCGGATGCGGATCCAGCCGTACAGCCAGGCCATCGCGGGCAGTGGTAGGTGAACGCAGCCGTGTGATCCGTGCGCGTGGTAGCCGGGCGCGCCGAACGGCATGGTCTGCCAGGGGGCGTCGTGGAAGCCGACGTCGCCGTTGAACGGCACCCAGTAGTGCACGAAGTCGGCGTAGCCGGCGCCGGTCAGCTCGCGGTTGGTTTGCTTGGCTTGGACTACCCAGGAGCCGGTGGGAGTGGCCTGACCGGCGCGGTCCGTACCGGTGGTGACCGGGGTGCTGTTCACCTGGCGGGCGTGCTCGCACATCCAGGCGTGCTGCGCGCTGATGCTGACGAGCACGAGTTGCGGTGCGCTGTTGGTCAGGCAGGCGGTGGAGTCGGTCGCCAACTGGACAATTTGAGTGGGGAACGTCGGGACGTTGCGCGACGCTGCTGGGCGGCTGGCCGGCGTGCCTGCCGCCGCGGCGGCGGACCGCTGGGTCGCCGCTGCCTGGGCTGTGCGGGGATGGCGTGCGGCGCCCGGGTCGACCGCGACGGCCACCGTGAGCGCGGCGAGGACCGGCAGTGCATACGCTCGCCAGCCGTACCGGTCGGCGAACCGGCGCAGCGGTGAGGGTCGGGCCGGTGCCGCGTGATGGGTGTGGCCGGCCTGGGCACGCCTCGAAGCGTTCCACACCGGGCCTGCAGTGCGGGGAACGACACCACTGCCCGACCGGCTGGGCTGCGGGAGGCGAGCCCCCACGAGCCTCAACGAAGCGCTGTTTGATCGCCAGCCGGGCGGCGTCGTCGCAGCGGAAGCCGCCGCCTTCCCCGACTGGCGGGATCGTCACGTGCAACTGCGCGTACGGCGGCAGAAGAGAGTGCGTGGTGTCGAGGGGAGCGGTCATGGAGGTTTGCGCCCCCGAAGGCTGAAGATGATCGGGAGCAGCTACCCGTCGCAGCGCCAGCGCTGCAAACCATCGTCGAGGAGCCGCCGGCCAAACGGCAGACTCGATAGCCCCGTGCTCGCCGAGGTGCTCAATGACCAGCCCGGCCTGCACCGCCACGGTGACGAGGTCGCCCAGCGAGTGGCCGTACTCGACGGTCGCGTTGTGTTCGGTCGCGGCGGCGGTTTCGCGTAGGAGCCGCCTTGGTCGTCGAGGCGTCGTGGCCCGTTGTTGACGTAGGGGAGTCCAGCCGTAGCGGATCGGCGGACGCCGCCATGTTGACATCGGGTGCCAGTCGATCAGGGTGAGCTGCCGAGCTGGGCGGAACACTGCCGCGTCCGCTCGTATCCACCCGCTCATGTCACCGGTCCAGCTGATGACGCCCGGCTCGCGTAACACACGTCGAACTGGCCGTGCACCGACTCGGGAACGGTCAGCATGTCGGCCTCGAGGAAGGTCGCTCGCCCGGACAATCCGGCCGCCGTCGCGGTCGCGGCGGCCTTGGCGACCACACCATCGGAAAAGTCGATCCGGTCACTACAGCGTGCTGCTGGACGACCCTCAAATCGTCCAAGGCGACCGGGTGACTCACCTGCACCACCGCGTGCGAAGGACCTAACACCGCGACACCCGGCTGGATCGAATGATGGCCGCACAACCAGTCGAAGGATCGGAGGATCGGTGTATCCGTCGTTGACGTACCGTGACATCGGCGCCGTCCTGACCTGGCTCGAGGAGGCGTTCGGGTTCGAAGGCCGGATCCTGGACGACGTCGGCGCGCTCGTGAGATTCGGAAGCGGGACCACCCTGATCCAACTCGAGCGTCCCGACGAGTTGCACGGCAGCCACGCCAATGGATGGGTGTACGTGGTCATCGATGACATCGACGCCCACTACCGGCGGGCAAAGCGCGCTGGCGCCCTACTTGCTGGGCGAGCCGCACGCCTACGGCGACGGCCGGGGCTACGGCGCTCTCTCTCCTTGGCATTCGCTCCGCCCACGCCGAATGGCGTGCGTTGCGACTGTGCATGAAGATCCGCCTGACGGCATGTTCATTCGACATGGACAGGCCGAAGTCGGTGCGGAATGCGCGTCGGGAGTCGCAGCCAGATCGCCGAATACGTCGCGCGCTGGGACGTCCTCCGTGGATCTCGAGGCCGTCGATATGTGCGATCGCCGGGCTCGGGCGCGGCGCCGGGGTCGGCGATGCGGCGTCTGCGAGTAACGAACGGCGAATTGAGGAAGATGTCCTGCGGTCATTGGAGTGCGCGGTCGATGGCGGTGAGGACCGTGGTGATCGCGTTCTCGACGTCCGGTTCGGGCAGGTCGCGCAGCGGCCCGTCGAGCAGCAGGCTGGACAGGCCGTGGACCGCGGACCAGGCCGCGTACTCGGCCCCCCGGCGGCGTTCTGGCGTTAGCGCACCCACGTGGACGAGTTCGTCGAGCCGGGCACTGAGCAGCAGGTAGGGGCTGGTGGTCTGATCGCGATCAGAGCCGGTTGGTTCGCCGGCTGATCTGTCCGCGGGGTGGTGCCGCGCTGAGCTGAATGCGGTCCGGAACCAGCCCGGCTCGGCCCGGGCGAAGTCGATGTAGGCCCGCCCGATCGCCTCGAGGCGCCCACGCGCCCGACGGACCGGTCCGCGAGTCGTGACGCGACTCGAGCGCTCGATCATCAGCCGGCTGAGCCGGGTCATGCACCGATCGGCGACGGCGGCGAGCAGGTCCTCCTGATTGGCGAAGTGTCGGTACGCGGCGTTGTGCGACACGCCGGCCTGGCGGGAGGCCGCGCGCAGCAGGACCGCGCTGGGGCCACCGGTACGGGCCAGTTCGACGCCGGCCTCGACGAGAGCCTCGCGCAGGTTGCCGTGGTGGTAGCCGCGTTCTTCGCTGCTGTGATCGGCCGCTCCGCGAACCATGTTGACAGTGTCCACACCGTGTGGCACTCTTGTCAAGAACTCGAATGTTGGCACCGTCAACATCACCAGCTTCTGGAGATCGCCATGACTGACCTGACTTCTCGCCGGCGGTTGCTCATCCTGGCGACCGTGTGCCTGGCGGCGTTCGCCATCAACCTCGACACCACGATCGTGAACGTCGCGCTGCCCGACCTCGGGCGCCAGCTCGGCGCGACCACGCGTGACCTGCAGTGGATCGTCGACGGCTACAACCTGGCCTTCGCCGCGCTGGTTCTGACCGCCGGCTCGCTGGGCGACCGGTTCGGTCGCCGACCGGCCCTGCTGGTCGGGTTGGCTGGGTTCGCGCTGGCCAGCGGCATCGGCGCGGCGATGACCTCGGCCCCGGCCCTGGTGGCGGTGCGGTTCGTGATGGGCGCGAGCGCGGCGGTCATCTTCCCGACCACGCTGTCCATCATCACCAACGCCTTCCCGGACCGTGGGGAGCGGGCGAAGGCGATCGGGCTGTGGGGCGCGGTGACCGGGCTCGGCGTCGCCGTTGGCCCGGTGAGCGGCGGGCTGCTGCTGGCGCACTTCGGCTGGCCGTCGGTGTTCGTCGCGCTGGTCCCGGTCGCGCTCGTCGCGTTCGCCGCGACCTGGGCGTGGGTGCCCGAGTCGAGCAACGCTGCCGAGGCACGCCTCGACTTGCCCGGCCTGATCCTCTCCTCCGGGGCAATCGGCGTGCTGGTCTACACGATCATCGAGGCGCCCGGACGCGGCTGGAACAGCTCGGCGAGCCTGGCCGGCCTGGTCGGCGCGGCCGCGCTGACCGCCGGGTTCGTCGCGGTCGAGCGGCGCCGCGCCCGCCCGATGATCGACGTCATGCTGTTCCGTACGCCGGCCTTCTCCGCCGCGAGCGCGTCGGTGACGGTCGCGTTCTTCGCCCTGTTCGGGTTTATCTTCTTGGTGACGCAGTACTTCCAGTTCATGCGCGGCTTCGGCACGTTGTCGACCGGGGTGCGGATCCTGCCCGTGGCGATCACCATCGCCCTCGGCTCGGTGGCCGGCGTCGCGCTCGCCGGCCGGATCGGCACCCGCGCCGTTGTCACGTCCGGGCTGCTCCTGCTGGGCGCGTCGTTCGCGTGGATCGCGCTCTCGCCAACGTTCATGTCCTACGACCGCATCGTCGGGCAGATGGTCATGATGGGACTGGGCCTCGGGCTCACAACCGCGCCCGCCACCGAGTCGATCCTCAGCGTCCTTCCTCCGGCCAAGGCTGGCGTCGGATCCGCGGTGAACGACGCGACCCGCGAGGCCGGCGGCACACTCGGCGTGGCCGTGCTGGGCAGCATCTTCACCAGCCTCTACGCCCATCACCTCACCACCACGGGGTTCGGCGACCTGCCGACCCACGTCGTCTCGACCGCGCAGAACTCGGTGGCGGCGGCCCTGGCCACCGTCGGCCAGGGCCCCGGCGGGGCGACCCGCCAGCAGCTGCTGGACGGCGTGCACACCTCGTTCATGACCGGGTTCCACATCGCCTGCATCGTCGCCGCCGGCATCAGCCTGGCAGGTGCGGCGGGCGCCCTGCTGCTGCCCGGCCGGCCGCGCCACGCGACGGTCCAGACCCCGGCGCTCGAAGTCGCCCTCGCTTCCGCCTGACCCCGCACGGACCACGCCATGTCACGTCGTGACCTCGAAAACGACCAGTGTCGTCGAGGAGCTGCTGCGCAGGAACCGCAGTTCGCCGACCAGCATGACGTCGCCGGACTCACCATGATGCCGACCGCGCGGACGATCATCGTCGGATGCGTCGACCCCCGCGTCGACCCCGCCGCCGTCCTCGGCGTCGAGCTCGGCGAAGCCGTCGTGATCCGCAACATCGGCGGCCGGATCACGCCCACCACGACTCGAACCCTTCGCGCTGCTCGCAACGATCGCACGCGGCGGCGGAACGCAACCCCGAGCCGGCCGGGAACTGGGCGTCATCCACCACACCGACTGCGGCATCACCCGGCTGCTCGACTACCCCGACGCGCTCGCCGCCGAGCTCGGCACCAGTCCAGAGGCACTCGACCGCGAGTCGATCACCGACCCACGCGCATCGCTGACCGTCGACCTCGCCGCGCTACGCGCCAACCCGCTGCTACCACCCGGCCTGATCGTCTCCGGCCTGCTCTACCACACCGACACCGGCAGACTCGAGACGCTGGCCGCCCCCATCGTGCTCGGCCAGCAGTGGTCGAGCCGGCACAACACCGCAGTAGCCGGCGAAGACCCTGCTGACGGCAGGCGTGCCGGTCTGGCTGTGCCGCCCGCAACTGGCGGAGCAGCGCTTTCATCCCGGGCGACGCCGTTGATCTCGAGGCTGGGGTCATGGAACGAACAGTTCTCGGCGAACACCTCTCGGCGAACACCTCGTCGCAGACGTCGCCTTGTTCCACATCTCGTCATTCGCGCGCCGCAAGCCCAACAGCGGCGGACTACGGCTGCCGCGTGGTCGACCCCGTGGTCTCGGCGAGGGTCGTGGCGGCGTTGACAACAGCGATGTGGCTGAACGCCTGCGGGAAGTTGCCGAGCAGTCGATCTGTATTCGGGTCGTATTCCTCGGCGAGCAAGCCCAGGTCGTTTCTGACGCCGAGCAGTCGTTCGAACAGTGTCGTCGCCTCGTCCAGGTGCCCGTCGAGCGCTAGCACCTCGACCAGCCAGAACGAACACAGGAGGAACGCGCCCTCGCCGGCCGGCAATCCGTCAGTCGGTCTGTCGGATCGGTAGCGCAACAGCAGGTCGTTCGATGTCAGCTCTGATCGCACGAATGCCACGGTGCCGCGGATCCGCGCATCGGCGTTCGGCAGGAAGCCCACCAACGGGAGTTGCAAAAGGCTGGCGTCGGCCTGATCGCTCCCGTACGACTGGGTGAAGGCGCCCACGTCGCTGTTCCAAGCCCTGGCGCACACTTCGGCGTGGATCTGGTCGCGGACGGCCCGCCATCGATGCAGCGGACCGTCGAGACCGAACTCCTCGCACATCTTGATGCCGCGGTCAAAGGCGACCCAGGCCATGGTCTTGGAGTGCGTGAAATGCCGGGGCTCGCCGCGGATCTCCCAGATGCCTTCGTCGGTATCCCGCCAGCGATCCTCGAGCAGACCGAGCACCCGCCTCGCGAGCTGCCACGCCGGAGCGGAGCGGACCAGCTGCCTGCGCCGGGCTTCGTACACCGCGTCGATGACCTCGCCGTACACGTCAATCTGCACCTGATCCGCTGCTGCGTTTCCGATCCGTACCGGCCGCGACGCGTTGAAACCTGGCAGCCAGTCGGCCTGCCACTCGGTCAGGTCGCGTTCGCCGTCAACGCGGTACATGATCTGCGGGCTCGCCGATTCGCCGGCCGTGGTGCGGACCAGCCAGGCGCGCCAGTCGTCCGCCTCCGCCAGATACCCGGCCTGGACGAGTGCCCGAAAGGTCAGCGCGGCGTCGCGGAGCCAGCAGTATCGGTAGTCCCAGTTCCGCACTCCCCCCGGCCACTCGGGCAGCGAGGTGGTCGGCGCTGCGACGATGCCGCCCGTCGGGCGATACGTCAGCCCCTTGAGCACAACTATCGATTGCAGGACGGCGTCCCGGTACGGCCCGCCGTACGTGCACCGCGACGCCCAGTCGTCCCAGAAGCGCTGTGTCTGGCGCAGCGCAACGTCCGGGTCGAGCGCCGGTCGGGGGTCGTTCGGCGATGGCGTCCATGCCAGGGTGAATGCGACGCGATCACCCTCGACAACATCGAAATCCGACACGACCGCCGAGTGGTCGACCTGGACCGGCGCTCGCGTGGAAAAAGACAGCGCGTCCCGCCCGGCTGTTGCGACAACCGAGTCACCGGCGCGGCGCAGGACGGGAACGTCTCGCCCGTACCCGAACCTGACAATCAGCTCGCAGTGGATCCGGACTCGGCCGGAGATGCCCTCGACGATGCGAACGATCGCTGGCGTCTCGTCCTCGGTCGGCATGAAATCGATGACGCGGCACACGCCCTGAGCCGTCTGCCACTCCGTCTCCAGGATCAGCGATGCCGATCGATACCTGCGGGTTACGCCCGCCGGCTGGGCGGGCGCAACCAGCCACCGACCGTGCTCACAATGCCCGAGGAGCCCCGCAAAAACCGCCTCGGCGTCGAACCTCGGAAAGCAGCACCAGTCAATGGACCCACGGCGATGCACGAGCGCGGCAGTGCGCAGGCTCGACAACAGCGCGTAGTCCTCGATGCGCCGAATAGTTCCGTTACCCGACACCTCACGCTCACGGTCGTTCACGCGATCAGTCTCAGCCATCGCAAGTCTGCGATCCACGGGTTCGCGGTTGACGCAAGCCGCGGTCGATGAGCTTGGAGTGCCGGATCCGCTTGTGGTGTTCGACCCGAAACGCAGGTCGTTGGTCAGCTGCTGGTCCCGACATACGTCCATGAGGTGGATGGTGACAGGCGACCGAACATCGGGCGCAATACCGTGCGGTTGATCCTGCCTGGCCGGGGATGCCGCGATGTCGTGTGCGCGGTCGTCGGTCGCCGACGGCGGGTGAGCGGCCGCGAACCCGGGCTCAGGCCAACGATCAACGTGCTCACCGATTTGAGGTTCTTGTGACCGATCCGTGGGTGGGATCATGCGGCGATGCGGCCGGGTAGCGGTGGGCACAGCCCACCGAGGTCGAGCATGGCGAGGGAGACAAGGGCTTCGGGTGAGCGGAACCCGAACGCGATTCGGGTCAGTAGCCGCAGCTTGGTGTTGACGCTTTCGACCCGGGCGTTCGACAAGGCGTGGGTCAGCGCCGCGTTGATGCCCGCGCGGTGTTCGCGGATCGAGCGGGCCAGTTTGACGAAGGCTGGGAGTTGAGATCGGGAGGCCCATTTCAGCCACCCGTCGAGCAGGGTCATCCCGTCGGTGCCCTTGAGCGCGAACACCTGGCGGAGCTGCTCCTTCAGCAGGTACGCCCGGAACAGTGGTGCGTTGGTCTTGGCGATCCCGGCCAGTGTCGCGGTCTGCCGCTCGGTGAGGTCATCGGGGTTCTTCCACAACGCGAAACGGGCGTTCTTCAGCTCCTTGGCGAGGGTCTTCTGCCCGCCCCTGCGGGCCGCGTTCCACACCTCACGGCGGACCTCGTCGAGGGCCTTGGCCGCCCAGGCCACGATATGGAACGGGTCCAAGCACAGCTCGGCGTTGGGGCACCGGTCCGCGACGACGTTCGCGATCCACTCGGCGGCATCGGCGCTGACCAAGCTGATCCGGGCGCAGCGCTGCTCGCCGAGCTTGTCGAAGAACTTCTCCAGCGTCTTCTGGTCCCGGCCCGGGTGGGCCCACAGCAGCACGCCGCTGTCGTGGTCCACGATGACCGTGAGGTACTTGTGGCCGCGTTTGTAACTGATCTCGTCGATCCCGATCCGGCGCAGGTTCGCGAACCGGTCGGTCTCGGCCTCAGCGTCGGCGACGACCCGGGTGATGATCGACCCGACGGTCCGCCAGGCGATCCGCAACAGATCGCGCACCGCGGACTTCGAGCAGTGCGTCACCAGCCACGCGGCGGTGTCGTCGAAGGCGTAGGTGTGCCCGGCACCGTGCCGCGCCCACGGCACCTGCGCCGCGACCACCCCATGCTCGGCGCAGCGCACCCGTGGCGAGTCGGCCTCCAAGAAGGCCCGGATCAGCCCGAGGTCCAGGGTCCGCCAACGCCGGCGGCCCTCACCCGGGTCATAACCCCGGCAAAGCTTCCCGCACCGACCACACCGGCGCTTGGCAGCCTTCCGGGGCCGCACCGATACCACGACGGCCTGCTCAACCTCATCGAACTCGACGCCCTCCACGACGACCTTGACCAACCCCAGCAGCCCAGCCCATAACCTGGTAGAACGCACGCCGTTCCTCTCACCCGCGATTCCAGCTTTCGACAGCAGGAACCGTAGGCGGGGAACGGCGTGTGCCGCGCCCGGGTCTCCCCAGGCACCCACGGATCGGTCACAAGAGCCCGATTTGAATCGGATGCCTCGCTCGAGCACCAGCTTGACGGTGGCGGAGGGTGGGCTCTCGCAGGCGGCGCGGCGTCATGCCGCACCTGCCGCTCGCTGCGGCGCACGACGGGGTGGGCAGGCGCGCTTGCCCTCGCGCGGCACCCCCTCACTGGGGCAGCAAGGTCCCGGGGATCAGCGGTCCGCGAGCGCCAGATCGACCCCCGCTAGGGCGTGCAGCCGGGTGGTCGGGAAGTAGGGCAGGTCGACGTCTTGGCCGGATACGAGCGACTCGATCTCGGTGCAGCCTGCGATGACCCCTCAGCGCCTCCCTTCCGGAGCCGGTTGATGATCTCCAGGTAGCGCTGCCGTGAATCGTCGCGGATCAGGCCCTGGACCAGTTCGTCGTAGATCACCTGGTGCACCAGGCTGCGGTCCGGCTCGTCTGGGATCAAGACGCCCAGATGGTGGACGGTCTCCAGCCGGCCGCGGTAGGACGCGCGCTCCATCGTGTAGCGCGTGCCCAAGCAGCGCAACCTGTGTGACCCCTGCGGCCTGGATCGCAGCCGCGGTCGCATCGGCGATGTGGATCAACGGAATGTCTACTGCCGCAATGATCGCGTGAGCGACCTGATGCATGGTGTTGGTGCACAGCACCAGCACCTCAGCGCCCTAGCTTTCCAGCCGGCGCGGGTCACCGGCGAGCAGCCGCCCCGCCTGCTCCCACTCGTCGGCGGACTGCAGACCCTCCACGACGGCGAAGTCATAGGAGCGAATCAGCAGCGCCGCACCTCCTCGTTGATGATCCGCTCGTAGATGATCGAGGATTCCCAGCTCATGCCACCCAGCAATCCGATCGTTTTCAGGGCGATCCTTCCTGTTGCCGCCGACCGCCGCCGACCAGCGCGGCCGCCGCGGCGAGTGCGGCACCGACCGCGTGCCGGGACGTCGTAGTTCCACCGCGCCAACGGCAATCGATCCAAGCTGCATCCATTGTCGTGGTGTTCGACGGGGATCGTTCGCGGCGCTGGTTCTCGCTGTGCGGTGTGCAGGACCGCGGCCCGCATCGAGCTCGGCAAGAAACGTCGGCCGGTTGAGTCACGAGATAACTCGCGTGGTTGTGGGTGTCGCGCAGGTCCATCCGGGCCGTCGTGCACCCCTGGAAGCCATCCGTGCGCGAGACCGCCTGCGCTGATCTGCCGGCCCGCTCGACCGCCGCGTCCAGAAGCCGGTTGTCGGCACTGGTGCAGGCTTCCGCGGCGCTGCCGCGAGTAGCGCCACGAACCACGCAGGTGGCCGATCATTCCCGGCTCTGTACGGCTCCGCGTGGCAGGCTCGGTTAGTCGCTCGCCATGTCCGCGGCCCGGTGCGAGCTCCGGTATCGAAGCTGACAGACCGACATGCCGTGCGCCTCCGGTCGTCGCCCTGGTCAGATGTCGAGCTCGCTGCCATAGCGCCATCTGGTCTCGCCGTTCGCCTCGCCGGTCCGGCGGAAGCCGGCTCGTTCCAGGGTGCGAACGGAGGGCACGTTGTTGGGGTCGCAGCCAGCGACGATGACATGGACGCTCGGTTGAGAACGTGCCCATCCAACGAGGGCGCTGGCCGCTTCGGTTGCATATCCGCGACGGCGACGGCTAGGGATGACGCTGTATCCGACCTCGATCGTGCCGGCGTCGTCGGGCGGCCCGTGGAAGCCAATATCCCCGATCACTGTTCCACTGCCGCGCTCGATCATCACCCAGACGCCAAAGCACTCCGTGTCCACCGGTGCGCCCGCGTGACGCCGAAGCACACCAACAAGATTGGGATCCGGCCACTCTGCAGAGATTCGTGCACCCAGGGTGCGACACGCTGCCTCCCGATCCTCCGGTAAGGCTGCGGCCGCCTGTGCAGGCAGAGGCTTCAACTCCAAGTGGTCGGTCACCAATCGAAGTGTTCCCATCGCACAAACTTATGCGGAGCGGCGACAACTCACCGTAGGGTCCGAAGACCCGGTCAGGGATCGTGTACCCCTGATCTCTTCTGGCCCCACGCTAGATGCTCCGGATCGTTGCAGCCAGCAGTAGCCTCTCGGGTCACGGCGTCCGACTCGGCGCCGACGACGCCACGACCGGCCGGGTGTGGTTGACGGTCATGACGAATGACCACGCCCTGGGTAGCTCGTCTTGATCGAGGTTGAGACCCGATCAGCCGGATGACGCACAACGTCCGCTATGACGGCCCAGGGTTGGGACCGCGGCCGCGGTCACGGCCAGACTCCGTAGCGGCGCGACTCGTTCTCCCGTTCGACAGCCTCGTCCCACTTTCGCTTGAACCTGGCGAGGAGGCTGGGTCGGCGGTTTCGGCGATGTTGTTTCGCTGTGCCGGCGGCGGTGAAAGCTCGACGGCCGGGTCCTGTGGCGGGTTGACTGAAACAGCGCCGCTGATAGGCCGACAGGGACGGGGTCTTTCACTGTCGCGATGCGTTCTGCACCTGCCGGTGGTTGGACGATGTCGTGCATGGAATCCCTCCCTTCTGTGGTGGCCGGAATGTGGCGCCCAACTGATCTGCCGCAAACGGCCGGCTCATGCCGCGATGCCGGTGCCGGCCTCGGTGGTCACGGGCTCCGGGACATGCGGGCTTCAGTTCGGGTGGGTGGGCAGGACCGTTGCGACGATCGTGCGTCGGGAAGGACTGAGGGTCGTGCGCTGCGGCAACCTTCAGCGGTGGCCCCTCAGCCCACCACATGCTTTATGAGCGCGTCCGCGGCGCGATTAGCGTCGTCATCGGTGTTGTTGACGTGGAAGGCGAGGCGGAGTCGGCCGTTGCGGGTACTGGCCCGGATGCGGGCCGTGCCGAGTGTGGCGGCGACGTTGCCCACGACGTCGACGCTGACGATGGCGCTGTCGCCGATAGGTAGTCCGACCAGGGTTCGGAACGCGTTGGCCAGCCCTAATGCGTGCTCGTGCAAGGCGGCGGCGCCGAGGTCGGTGAGCAGGTCGAGGCTGGCGGCTTGTCCGACCCAGGAGTGCCAGGCCGGGGAGATGTCGAAGCGACGCGCGTTCGTCGCCAGCCGTAGCGGTCCGCCATAGATGGAGTCCCACGGTCGTTCGCCGGCGTACCAGTTGGCGTTCACTGCCGACATCTCGACGATCAGCTGCGGACGGACCGTGAGAAAGGCGGTGCCCCGGGGTGCGAGCAGGAACTTGTATCCGCCGCACACGGTGTAGTCGACGCGCGACGCGTCGATCGGGAGCCAACCGACCGCCTGCGTGGTATCGAGCAACACCCTGGTGCCCGTCCGAGCGGCGGCAGCCAGCAAAGTGTCGACATCGAGCACGGTGCCGTCGGCTGACTGGACGGCAGAAACGGCGACCAACGCAGTCCGCTCGGTGAGTGCATCGGCGATATCGGCAAGCGGGATCTCCGTCACGGCGAGACCGCGGGCCCAGAACGGGAACGTCACGCTGGTGAACTCATTGGCGGCACTGATCACCTCGGCGCCGGCGGGCAGGGACGCCGCGATCTGGCCGGCGAAGACGCTGACTTGTGGCCCGACTGCGACGACCGCCTGATCGACGCCGACCAGGGCGGCATAACCGGCGCGTGATCGGGTCACTGCCGCATCGAACTCGGTGGCATCGCTGAGCCCGCGTTGCCACCGGTCGAGGACCGCGTGCAGAGCGTCGACCGCGCGGCGCGGTGGCAGTCCCATGGTCGCGGTGTTGAGATACACGCCGTCGGCGGTGAACTCATCCGAGACAGACCGAGTCGCCATTGTCCTCGTGTGGAGCCCGACCACTTCCATCGCTGGCGCCGACATGCTTGCACTACCCGTGCCTCTCATCGCGGATACCTCGGCGGATCAGGCCGGATGAACGAGCCACGCTGTACCGACACGACGCCAGTGGTGAGGGCGACGGCGAAGTTCATCATGCGGGTCGGTCCGTCGTTCAGCAGTGCGGGGAGAGTAGCGGCGCTGCCGCCGGACGCGATGCGTTTGCCGAGGTCCTCGAACCATCGAAGTACCCACGGGGTCTCGTCGACCCACTCGAGGGTCTCGAAGCCACTGGCGGCGATCGTGTCGCGTAACTGGTCGGCTGTGGCGAGGTAGCTGTCGGTGCCGTCGAGCGACCACAGCAGGGGTGGGGTTGGTTCAGAGTCGCCCGTGAGGCAGACCTCGAAGGTTGCCAAGCGCGACCCGGGCCGCAATCGCCGGGCGATCTCGGTGAAGAAGGTCTTCTTGTCCGCGACGTTCATTTGGACGTGCACCGTGTATGCGGCGTCGAAGCCGTCGCGGTCAAGGGCGGTGATGTCGCTGCAGACGAAGCTGACCTGGTTTTCGAGGCCCGCTGTGCGCGTGAGTGCCTGGGCGGTGTCCACGTAGGCCGGGGTGATGTCGACGCCGACGACGGTGCAACCCGAGCTGCGGGCGATCTGGCGTGCGGGCCCGCCGAGTCCAGAGCCGATGTCGAGCACGGTCATTCCTGGTGCGAGGTGCAGGCTGGGCAGGAGGCGGTCGACGGCCTCGGATCCGCCGCTGTGGAATTGGTCGAACTGGTCTCGCTGGGGTTGGGTCAGCGCGGCGAGGTCCGCTTCGGCCAGGCGCTCGATCGCGCCGACCAGGTCTGTTTCGGTGTAGGTCATGGTGGTGGCTCCTGGTCAGAGGGTCGGGTTGAGCAGAGGCGGACGATCGTTGGCCACATCGGCGGTGGTGTTGGGGTTAGTCGGGAGTAATTGCCGCTCCGCAGGTTGGGCAGCGAACGAGCCGTACCGCATCCGCAGGCCGGTCACCTCGATGACGGCCTCAGCGCGTTGTCCTGTCGAGTTAGACATTGGCCAACGCAGGCTGGTCGGGAACGTGCTCGCTCACGCCGATCCGGTTGTGGATCCCACGCAACGGCGCTGGTGCATACCAACTCCGGTCGCCGAACGCGCGCATGAACGCGGGGACGAGGACGCCGCGTACCAGGGTGGCGTCGATGAGGATCGCCAGTCCGGTGCCGAGCCCGAAGAGTTGGATGAAGCTGACGTGGCTGGTGCCGAAGGCGAAGAAGCCGACGGCCAGCAGCGCGGCAAGGGTGGACACGATGCGTCCGGTGCGAGCCAGCCCGCCGGTGACCGAGTCGGCGTTGGGGACGCCGGAATCGTGTAGTTCTTTGATCCGGCTGATGACGAACAGTTCGTAGTCCATCGAGAGCCCGAAGGCGATGCAGAACAGCAGGACCGGCATCGCGGTATCGGTGGGTCGCGGGGTGAAGCCGAGGACGGACGCGAAGTGACCGTCCTGGAAGATCCACACCATCGCGCCGAGGGTCGCACCGAGGGTGAGCACGTTGCCGAGCAGCGCACGGATCGGTTGCAGGATGCTGCCGGTGAACAGGAACAGCAGGATGAAGGTGGTCACCACGATCAGCGCCCCGGCTAATAGCAGGTGGGAGCTGATCGCATGTTTCGCGTCGATGAGAGTCGCGGTGGTACCGCCGACGAGCACCGCTGTTCCCGCGGGTGCGGACACCGCACGCACGTGCCTCACGAGGTCCTGCGCTGCGCCCGAGGCTGAGTCCAGTCCGGTGCTCAGGCTCACCCGCTGGGAGGTTGGCTGACCGGCACTGGCACTGCCGACGCTGATGTCGGCTCGTTGCACCCCGCTCAGGTGACTGAGCTGTTGGGTATAGCTCTGCAGCTCAGGCTGGGGAAGGGCGGGGGTGATCAGCACGTCGATGACGTCGGGGGTGGTCGCGAAGTCGTTGCGCAGGACGTCACCGACCTGGTGACCCGCCGCGCTGGTGGGCAGGACGCGCTCGTCCGGGGTCCCGAAAGTGACCGACAGCAGCGGTGTCGCGAGGAACAGCAGCACCGCGATAACCGGGAGCGCAGCCACGACGGGGCGGCGCATCACACCGGCAGCCAGGCGCCCCCAGAACGGCGCTTCAACGCTGCGCATTGGGCGGATCCCGCGGATCCGTCCGGAATTCACCCGCCCGCCGAGGACCGCGAGCAAGGCCGGCAACACGAGTAGCGCGCTGGCCGCAGAGAAGATCGTGACGCCGACCCCGGCGTAGGCGAACGACTTCAGGAAGTAGACCGGGAACACCAGCATCGCCGACAACGCGGCCGCGACGGCGAACGCCGAGAACGCGATCGTGCGCCCCGCGGTGGCCATCGTGCGGGCTACCGCATCGCCGACATCGACACCCTTGGCCAACTCCTCACGGAACCGGCTGACCATCAGCAGCGCATAGTCCATACCCAAACCCAGTCCCAGCCCGGTCGCGAGGTTGATCGCGAAGACGCTGACGCTCGTGACGTGCGTGAGCAGATCCAGCCCCGCGAACGTGGCGAAGATCGCGAGAAACCCAATTGCCAGCGGCAGCAGAGCCGCGACCAGGCTGCCGAACACGATAATCATCAGGATCACGGTGATCGGGACGGCGATGCTCTCTGCCACCGCAAGATCCTTGCCGACCTGGCCGGCGACGTCCGTGCCCTGGGCACCACCGATGCGCACCGTCGCGTCCGGTCCGTCCAGGTGGGCGTAGTCGCTCAGCAGGGCCTTGGCGTTCGTATCAGCGGTCTGCTCGTCGCCGACCACATTGGCCAGGACCAGCCCGTCGGTGCCATCGCGCGACCGCAGTCCGGCCGCGTGTGTGCTCCAGTACGACGTGACACCACGCAACCTGGCATCCGCGCTCAACCGGCGCGCCAGCGCCTGGCCCGTGGCGGACACGGCGGTGCCGTCGACCGTCCCGGTCCGCGCGTGCACCAGGAAGATCATGTCCGGCTCACCGCCGAACTTCTGGTCCAGCAGCACCTTCGCCTGACTCGAGGCCGACGACGGATCATCGAACCCACCGCTGAGCAACCGGGAGAACGCACCGACCCCGAGGACAGCCGAGAGCACGAGCGCAACGACACCCACCGCGAGGACCAGCCGAGCGCGGGTGACGATCTGCAGACCCAGTCGATAGAACACGGCGAACTCCCTCGCTTGATGTTGACACCGTAAACTTCCCACAGGAAGTGGACGATGTCAACATTGGGTATCGTGACCGCAGCGGACGCGGGTAGGCAGCCGCCCTACCACCACGGCAACCTGCGCCACGCCCTGGTGCAGGCGGGCACCGAGCTCGCCCGAGAAGGTGGCCCGTCGGCGATCGTGTTGCGCTAGGCGGCGCGACGTGTCGGTGTCTCACCGAACGCGGCGTACCGGCATTTCAGCGCGCTGCCGGATCTGGTCGAGGCCGTGGCCTTCGACGCCCTGTCCGCATTGGCGCGTTCGATAGAGGCCGAGCTGGCCAAATGTCGGCCCACCGGTGACGCAGGCCGCGACGCCATCGCCCGCCTGGACGCAGTCGGGCGCGGCTACGTTCACTTCGCCCTCAGCGAGCCAGGACTGTTCGCCACCGCGTTGGCGCCCCGCAAGACGACCGCTCATACCGGGGACGCGCCGGTTCGCCCCGGCGAAATTGGGTTCTTGTGACCGATCCGTGGGTGGGATCATGCGGCGATGCGGCCGGGTAGCGGTGGGCACAGCCCACCGAGGTCGAGCATGGCGAGGGAGACAAGGGCTTCGGGTGAGCGGAACCCGAACGCGATT
This sequence comes from uncultured Actinomycetota bacterium, assembly GCA_963839995.1. Taxonomy (GTDB): domain Bacteria; phylum Actinomycetota; class Actinomycetes; order Mycobacteriales; family Jatrophihabitantaceae; genus CAWIUB01. Next base: position 98,973 of record CAWIXH010000015.1, read on the forward strand.
CGGGTCAGTAGCCGCAGCTTGGTGTTGACGCTTTCGACCCGGGCGTTCGACAAGGCGTGGGTCAGCGCCGCGTTGATGCCCGCGCGGTGTTCGCGGATCGAGCGGGCCAGTTTGACGAAGGCTGGGAGTTGAGATCGGGAGGCCCATTTCAGCCACCCGTCGAGCAGGGTCATCCCGTCGGTGCCCTTGAGCGCGAACACCTGGCGGAGCTGCTCCTTCAGCAGGTACGCCCGGAACAGTGGTGCGTTGGTCTTGGCGATCCCGGCCAGTGTCGCGGTCTGCCGCTCGGTGAGGTCATCGGGGTTCTTCCACAACGCGAAACGGGCGTTCTTCAGCTCCTTGGCGAGGGTCTTCTGCCCGCCCCTGCGGGCCGCGTTCCACACCTCACGGCGGACCTCGTCGAGGGCCTTGGCCGCCCAGGCCACGATATGGAACGGGTCCAAGCACAGCTCGGCGTTGGGGCACCGGTCCGCGACGACGTTCGCGATCCACTCGGCGGCATCGGCGCTGACCAAGCTGATCCGGGCGCAGCGCTGCTCGCCGAGCTTGTCGAAGAACTTCTCCAGCGTCTTCTGGTCCCGGCCCGGGTGGGCCCACAGCAGCACGCCGCTGTCGTGGTCCACGATGACCGTGAGGTACTTGTGGCCGCGTTTGTAACTGATCTCGTCGATCCCGATCCGGCGCAGGTTCGCGAACCGGTCGGTCTCGGCCTCAGCGTCGGCGACGACCCGGGTGATGATCGACCCGACGGTCCGCCAGGCGATCCGCAACAGATCGCGCACCGCGGACTTCGAGCAGTGCGTCACCAGCCACGCGGCGGTGTCGTCGAAGGCGTAGGTGTGCCCGGCACCGTGCCGCGCCCACGGCACCTGCGCCGCGACCACCCCATGCTCGGCGCAGCGCACCCGTGGCGAGTCGGCCTCCAAGAAGGCCCGGATCAGCCCGAGGTCCAGGGTCCGCCAACGCCGGCGGCCCTCACCCGGGTCATAACCCCGGCAAAGCTTCCCGCACCGACCACACCGGCGCTTGGCAGCCTTCCGGGGCCGCACCGATACCACGACGGCCTGCTCAACCTCATCGAACTCGACGCCCTCCACGACGACCTTGACCAACCCCAGCAGCCCAGCCCATAACCTGGTAGAACGCACGCCGTTCCTCTCACCCGCGATTCCAGCTTTCGACAGCAGGAACCGTAGGCGGGGAACGGCGTGTGCCGCGCCCGGGTCTCCCCAGGCACCCACGGATCGGTCACAAGAGCCCGAAATTGCCGCCCACTCAGCAGATGATTTACGCGGCGCGGGCGACTCCGGCCTGAGGCCGGGCGAACTGCTCGAGCAGGCCCTCGACGGCATGCTGGACGCCGGAGTACTCGATGCGGCAGATCGCAACATCGCCGCCACAAACGCCTGGGCCGCCGTGCACGGTCTGTCGGGACTGCTTCTCGGCCCCATGGCCGGACAGGCGCACTCAGCACGTGAAGCGCTTATCGACGCGTTCCTCGACCTGGTCGGCCGAGGTCTGATCACGCGCAGGACCATCTAGACCAGCCAGACCCATCGAGCAGATACTTCTCGGCCCCGCCTAGACGCCCTGAGCTGCGGCTTACATAGACCGGGCGCGATAGTTCTATTGGGCCTGATTGCATTCGGCTCGGTCGTCCTAGCGGAGTTCGGGGGTGATCGGCGGCGTTCTTCTCTGCTCCGGGCCGTTGATCTTCCGTCTTCGGCATAGCGAGCACAGGAAATGGGGCAGCGCGGTCCGTTTGGATCGTGCCAGCATGGCGCAGTGACGCAGATCAGTTCAGGCCGCCTGCGGACCGCAAGGGCCGAGGACTGCGCCGAGCTTCTGCGCCTTTGGGCCCTTTTGTTTGACGAGGGCGGCACCACGTCCGAGGAGCCGTGGAAGGGCCACGCACCTGAGTGGTTCACACGGTATGTCGACGACACTCGCAATGCCCGGTTCCCTGTTATCGAGGTAGATGGCGAGCTCGTAGCCACGGCCATCGGCACCCTGGAGATCGGCGTTCCCAGCCCTCAGTGCGTCCGGGGGCGCACTGTGCGCCTCGCGAACGTCATCACCCTGCCCGAGCATCGCGGCCAAGGTCACGGAACGATGCTCGTGCTCGACGTCGTGGCTTGGGCCCGATCCATTGCTGCCGACCGCGTCGACCTGAGCGCCACTCCCACAGGGCAACGCATCTACGAGAGGCTCGGCTTCACCGTGACCTCAGCCCCTCGCATGAAGCTCGTTCTGTAAAGGCACGCAGCGGCGATCCAGCAACCACCTCCACTCGGCATAGCGTGCGGATTGTCGGCCCCCTACTGATTGCTATGCGCGCGTGGCGATACTCGGCGTCGCGCGCGTAGCGACGGCTACGCGCTCGTGCTCAGCGCGGCGCGTGCCCGGGCCAGGACCTCGGTCAGCGCGCGGGCGGCAGCGTCGGCATCGTCGATGTCGTCCCAGATCGGGCCGCTCAGCGCGGCCGATTTGGCCAGAACGTGTTCCAACAGCGCCTGCCCATCGGCGGTCGGGGCGTCGCTGGCGACGAGCTGTCGTCGTTCCAGGGTTGTGACGAGCTCGTCGGCGTCGTCGAATTGGGCTCGGTCGGCGACGCGGTCGCGCAACGGTGTTCCGTCCGACTGATCGGCTAGCCGCAGTGCGACCCAGAGCCGCTCGTCGATGCCGGTGCCGGCCAGTGCCTGGCGCAAGAGTGCCTGCAGTGTCTTCTCGGTCTGGCCGATCAGTTGTGGGCCGAAGCTGGTCACCTACGCTCCTCAAATCGTTGGTGCTGCCAACGATACATGAACTCGTTGGTTTGTCCAACGATTGCGTTAGAGTGGCTAAGTGGCCACGAACCGGATCGAACGCGTGCCGACCCGGCTGCTGTCCCGCGCGAACGCCCGCGCCCAGGCGATCCGCGTCGAGGCGTTCGCGGCGGCCGGCTCGAACGGGTATGTGTCGCGGCTACTGGCCTCGCTGGCCGACGAGGGCGTCGCCTCCCAGGCCGAGCTGAGCAGACGCACCGGAATCGACCCGTCCGACGTGGTGGCTGCCGTCAATGACCTGGAAGCACGCCGATTCGTCACCCGGAAGCGAGACCCCCACGACGCTCGCCGCAACGTGGTCACACTGACCCCGGCCGGCCGGACCGAACTGGCACGTCTTGACGCGGTCGTCGCCGCCATCCAGGAGCGATTTCTCGCCCCGCTGCGCGAGTCGGAGCGCCGGCACCTGCAGCGAATCCTTGCCAAACTTGCCGCCGACAACGATTCGCCGGCGTAGCCAGCACGGTGCGGCCGTTCTCCCAGAACGATCGATCTGGACGCATAACGCGCGCTTGCTCGGCTCCTGCCGGCTGTTACCGGAACGACGGTTATCTGAAGCGATCGCGCGCGGCCGCTTCCCGTACAATTCGTCACAGAGTGTGACTGCGCCGGTCATCGTCCGGAAGCCGATCACGGCCTGCGCCGGCTTGTACCGAACGACTGATGTGGCGACATCGCGCTGGTGCGGACGCTTACCGGGACTAGCCGGCGCCATCGCGGCTGCGGGGTCCTCCGCCGTTGCCTCCGCGGTTCTTCGGTGTGGGTGCGTTGGCGTGGGGGCGTGCTGGGCCGCTGGCGGCCCGTCGGGCTCCGCGAGCTCGCGCCTGCCGCGCAGCGTCGCTCGGGCTTCGCCCTCCCGGACGGCTGCCGGACGTTCCTCCCGGCCGCACCCGCTGGGCTGCGCGGCGCGCCGCGGCGATGACCCCGCGCCCGCCCCCGACGCCGCCCTGCTGGTCACGCCGGACCCGGGCGCGGCCAGCGCCGGTGACCCGGCCCAGAGCGCTGCGGTTGCCGTGACCGTCATGGCCACGGGTCTGGTTGCGGGCGCTGGCCAGCCCGCTGCGGCCGTGGTGGGCCGAGGAGGCGATCTGCCCGACCAGCAACCCGTCAGCGAAGGCCACCAGGTACATGACGCCCAGCGGTGAGAGGACCGCGAAGGCCATGACAACGACGCCGCTGATGGCGCTGACTTCGACGTCGAGGCCCTTTGTGTCGCCGACGAGCATCGACTCGCCGAGGGTGAACGTGCCGATGATCGCGAGTTTGCTCAGTAGCAGCACGAACAGGATCTCCGAGGCCCGCTTGACCATGCCGTTCGTCAAGCCGCCGCCGAGACCGCCGGCGTAGACCGGGATGAACAACGAGATCACGAAGATGCCGAGCCGACGCACGATCAGCGCGATGAACAGCAGCAGCGAGAACACCAGGTACAGCACCGCGACGAGGATCGCGCCGACCGCGCCGACCTGGTCGGGCAGGCCCTTGATCGTCTTCTGAGTACCGTCGGCGATGCTCTTACCTCCGGTCACGGCCGCGCACCAGTCGTCGATACCCGCGCTGATCATCATGATCAGCGACAGCGCCGCGAACGACGTCAGCACCCCGAGCAGCGTCGCGGCGACCGCGGTGAGCATCTGGGTCGGGTTGCGGCGCAGCGCCGCCGCCGTGCACTGCACGATCATGATCGCCAAGCCCATCAGAAACCCGCCGACCATCATGTGTTCGTAGTTGCTCTTGAACCAGGCCACGTTGAAGTCGATGCCCAGCCCCGTGTCGGCGTAGCCGAGGATGCCGTGCACGAAGTTGGCGACGAAACCGCAGATGGCTTGTGCGAGCTGGTCGAGGAACCCGTTGAACGCATCCTCGACCGCGTGCTTGACCGGGCCGAAGATGTCGAAGGCCTGAGCTGGTGGCGCGGTGAGCATGTTGACGCCGAGCACGCCGGCGACGACGGCCACGACCACGCCCAGCCGCCGCGCCGAACGGCGCAGGCCTCCGCCGCGAGTTCGGATCGCCGTCAGACGCGAGGCCCGGTCGAGGACACCGCGGATCAGCTCGCGTTCCTCGCTGGTGAGCTCGGGGCCGAGCAGCAGCCGTCGCAACGCGGCGACGGGACTTGTCGGAGCGGCGACGGACGGCGTGGTCATGCTCAGATCCCCTCACCGATCGGGAACGGCAGGTAGCCCTCGGCGGCGACGGTGGCCAGCTCCGGGCCGTTGTTCTCGACCAGGTGGGACCAGTTCGACATGCGCCAGTCGCCGTGCTGCCAGACCAGCTGCACCTGGTCCACCTCGTAGAAGGTCTCACCGGAGGCGGCCGAGTCACTCGGCGCGCTGGCGACCCCTTGGCCGCCGGCGACGTACACGTCGATCGTCGCGGCGGCGGCGGTCACTGATTCGACCCGGTAACCCTGCGGGTGGCCGTAGGCGATCACACCGTCGGACTGCAGGGTCGCGACCCCGAGCCGCTGCGCCAGCGCGGCGTCCTCCGTGGCGAGGTCCCCGGCCATCCGCTCGGCGTCGGCTTGGCTGGCCGCGATCGTGGACAGCACCGCCAGCTCGCGGGCGTGGGTTCGGTTGGTCTGCACGTAGAGGCTGGCGGTGTAGTTGCCGGAGGCCGCGATGGCACCGGCCTGGTCGTGGCGGTAGCCGACGATGACGCCGGCGCTGTTGCGGCGCAGCGGCCCGCGTGACGCCGCGGCCGGAGGGGTGCTCGAGGGCGGCTGTGCGGATGGGGCACCAGTCGTGATCGGTGGCGCAGCGGGCCGCGTTTGCGCAGGCGGCTTGCCCGGGTCCGCAGCAGCGCCGGCTCCGCCGTGGCTGGCGTAGCCGATCAGGAAGGCCAGGCACAGCGCCGCTACCGCGGCCGCGATGACCACCACGGTGCGGCGCGGCGCTCGACCCGCCGTGTGGTAGTCGTAGTAGCCGTCCATCACTTCACGCTCGCGCCGCTCGTGATCATGAAGTTCACCAACGACACGCAGCAGCCGGTGAGCAGCGCCAGGCCGAGTCCGGCGAAGACGCCCATCTTGCCGACCAGGCTCATTCGGTCCATGCCCACGCGCTCGCCCAGGGCCCAGCCGATGCCGCCCAGCACGACGGCAACCACGGCCGCGATCCCGCCGTATTGAATCAGCCACCCGACGATGGGTTTCACCTGGTTGTACAGCGGCGCGTTCGCGGTGTTCGCGGCGATGCGCAGGTTGCCCTTGCCGCCGCCGGCGTCGATGAACTTGTTCACCAGCGAGACGGCGGCGCCGACCAGGAAGCCGAGGCCCATGCCGGCGATGACACCCATCTTGCCGGCGTTGCCTGCTCGGTCGAACCCGAGCCGTTCGCCCACGCCCCAGCCGATCCCGCCGAGCATGACGGCAGCCACCGCGGCGAGTCCCGCGTAGGCGAGCAGGCCGCCGATCAGGGAGGTGAACGCGACGTAGGCGGGGGCGTTGTCGGTGGGCGTAACGGTCACGCCGCCGTCGGCCAACAGTCCTGCGATCATGCTCATTGCAGGTCCTCCCGGTGCAGCAGCTGGGTGAGGGCCGCGAGAACCGCAGCCCGCGTGCGGGGGCGAAGTGAGGGCCAGCGCACCCCCGGGTGGTCGGCCAGCGCGGCGTCGTGCGGCAGCGCGGCGACCGGGAGCCGCAGCGCACGCAGCCGAGCCAGCGCCGCCCGCCCGCACCTCCGCGGCGCGCGGCCCCGGACGTCGACGGTCAGCAGGCTCAGGGACGCACGCTCGGGCCGGGCAACCTGGATCTGCTCGACGGTGTACTCGGCGTCGCGCAGCCCAGGCGAGGTCGCCGGCGCGACGACCACCACACTGGTGGCCGCGGCCCACACGCTGTCGGGCACCGGGTCCGGGGGGCGGCCCCAGTCGAGCACGACGGCGGCGCGGGTCGCGGCCGCCGAGGAGAGCAGGGCGAGCGCGGTGTCAGCGGTCAACGGGTCCTGCCCGGGCCGCCGGCCGCTGGCGGCGACGACGAGATCGTCTTGGCCGGAGGTGCCGATGGCCAGGCCCGGTGTGTCGATCCGCAGCGGTCGACGCGGGTGTTGGCGCGCCCATTCGGTGAGCGCGGCGGGATCGCCGCCTTCGGCGTTGCTGCGGATCGCGAGAGTTCCGCGGTCCGGGCCGCCGGCGAGCAGGACCGCGCCGCAGGCTGGTGCCAGGCCAGCAGCCAGGAGTACCGCGGTCGTGGTTGCGCCGGCGCCGCCACAGGCCGGCACGACGATGATCCGCGGCGGTGGCGCAGCAGCAGCGGCGGCGGCGAGCGCCGGGGCCATCGTTGCGGCCTTGGCCGGGCGTGATTTGGTGGCCGGGCGGCGAGCTGCCCTGTCCGGCCGGGCTGCCGCGCGACGTACCGCTCGGGTCCGTGGCGCGGCGATCCCGGTCAGGGAGACCGGGCCGTCATGCTCGGGCAGCCACGGCTCGTGCTCGGCCTGCCGGTCCACAGCGGGTGTGTCCGGCGCCGCTGTGACCGCGAGGGGCGGTGCCGCAATGGCCGCCGTCACCGCCGAATTCCCTTCCAAGGCGTCGTGACAGGGCGCGGCGTGGCTGCGATCCATGCCGCCCCGCTCGGTGCGCTCGCCAGGCGGCACACCCCCGCTGGGAACCTGGGGGCGCGCGGGACCGGGGGAGGCGACGCTGCGAGCCGCGTCGAGCGCGATCTGCATCTCGCGCACGGTCAGCCGCGGCCGCGGCCGTGAGGACCGCTCAGGCTCGACGACCGCCGCCAGCTCGACGGTCTCGTCGGCGAGCGTTTGCGGGCTCACGCGGTCTCCTCAACCCGCAGCGGCTGGACCCGCTCAACGGCTTGCTGAGCCCACCGGACGATGCCGGCCCGGCGCAGCGCCGTGGGCAGCGCGTCGAGGTCGGACTTGGCCTGCACGCCCGGCACCAGCGACTCCTCCAACAGACGCAGCACCCGTGTCACGGTGGCCTGGCTGATCCGCCGCGACGACGACGCCTCGACACCGATCCGGTCGAGCTCGGCCGCCAGGTCCCGATCGGCGGCCGCGTACCGCTCGAGCAGCTTGACGACGTCGTTGACCGTCGGCTCGAGCCGCAAAACGCTGGGGATCGAGGTGGCCCGGGGGACCGGCATCGGCTGCTCCTGATCGCTCGGTAGTGGTGGTGCTCTCACCCGGATCAAGTGCGTCGGCCGAGGCCAAACACGACATGCGCGCGGAGGTTTGCTACGCCGCCGCGAGGTAATCGCCACTGCAGGCGCGCAAGGCGGCCAGGGCCCGGTCCCGCCGGCGCTGGACGGTGCGGACGGTCCAGCCGCGAGCCTGCGCGACGTACTTCTGCGGTGCGTCAACGTCTGGGCGCTCCCGGGCGTACTCGAGCTCGATGAGGACGGCGAGGTCGACGGGGTCGACCGCGCCGGTGTGCTGGGCCCAGAGCAGCATGTCGACCAGGTCGAGGTCATCGGAGTCGGCCGGGTCGGTGTAGGGCTCGTCCAGCAGGCCCGGCTGCCCGTACTCGGCGGCGCCGCTCTTGGCGTCGTCCAGCGGGTCGACGAGCCTCTCGGCAGGCCGACCGGGACGGTCGAGGCGGTACGGACGCAGTTCGCGCCACACCGCTGCGTGCGTGTCCATGAGCAGGTTGGCGGCGTGGGCTCGACGGCGCCGCTCGAACGGGAACCGTTGGATCTGGATCGCTAGCTCCCCGAGGATCAGCGCCTCCGCGTCGGGACACAGGTGCCGGAACCGAGACGCGACCCGGACGGCTCCCGGCCACAGCAGGTGCAGCAGCACCAGCGTGGCTTCGGCATCGTCAGCGCCGTGTGTGGCGGCGAGCCGGACGAGGGCGCCGAGCACGTCGTCAGCTCGCTCCGGCTTGCCGGCCGCGGTCCAGTCCTGCAGCTGCTGCACCGTGGTGAGCGCCCGCAGGGCGGGCTCGTCGGACCACTGCTGCGGGCGACCCGCGGCGTCGAGGCGGGCGACCAGCTCGGGCCAGCTGCCGAGTGTCGAGGCTTGAGACATGGAGGGACCTCCGGGGAGTCGGGCGCGTGCGCCAGACACTCCGCACGGAGGCCCACCAACCGGTCGCCCCGACGACCCAGATGGCGGGATAGCGGGCCGCAGGCAAGGGGCGACTTGCCTCAGCGCGAGGTCGTACCCCCCGGAATACGGGGCCTGTAGAGGTCGCCCCCCTTATGGACGGCTTGCGGAATTGGTCGAGAAACGGGGCTACGAGATGCCGTGGCGACCTGGTTGTCACCGATGTCGCCGCGGGTGAGTGTTCGCGACCACCGGCGTTCAGTCCGGCCGCTGCGACACGTCCACCAACGTCACTTCCTCGGCCAGCGTTGCCTGCGCACGGCAACCCGGTCACCGCCACTCTTGCCGATGCGCGATCTGGCGACGCTGACCGCGCAGCTGCACCCTGGAAACATGCGCGGAACACGTCCCCAACAAATGACGAACCCGCCGCGCCGACTGTCACGAACACGCAGGGCTGATGTCCGCCGGCGCCCTTTTACTCGTGCGTCCTTTGGGCTAACCCCTACCTGAAACCATTACAGGCTGCTTTACCAATAGATCGTGAGGAAATCGACCATGACAACACGCGAGTCCATCGACGACGCCAACAACGCAATCGCGCAAAAGATCATCAATGCTCAGCCGCTGGTGCCGCTCCGGCTTCACGGCCACGACGAGGCGATCACAATAGATCGCGTCCGGCAAGTCATCGCCAACGTCCCAGACGAGGTGCCGCTCGAGGTCGCGGTCCGCGACGACCAACACTTCAACAGACTCATCGGAAACCTGCCAGTTCTGGGTGTTTCCGTAAACCGCGGGCCGAATTCGGTCGTGATCCTTCTCGACGTTGCCGGTATCACGTAGTCAAGTGGTTAGCTCCCGAGAAGGCGGCGGGGTTGGGTGAGACCGGCGGTGGTGTCCTCATCGCGCCCAGGGCTGGCTGTCTGCCCCGAACCGGGTCTCGTAGCCGTGGACAGCCACGACGGGTGGCGTGCAGCCGCCGCATCGCGGAGGTTTCACGAACGGCTGGGGAACGCGCGGGATTGCTGCTCAGTCCCAGGTGCGACCGGTCGCATCGAACGCCTTGGCGATGCCGAGTCGATCGCTCACGTCCTCGCTCCGAACCGGTGCAGCGCCATGCCCCGCGCCGGCTACGCGCCCTTGGCCAGCCAGCCGTTTCGCCGCATGACTTCCAACGTCCGCTCCGGCGGATCCTCGAGTGCCTTCAGGCGCAGGATCGTCGCATCACGCTCGGCATGCCGACCGGCATTCTCGTGCGCCTTAGCCATGCTCAGCAGCGCCCGGTCATCCTCGGCGTCGAGCCTCAACGCGACCTCGCACGCTCGGATCGCCTCGGCGTTGTCACCGGCCTCCAGCGCCCACGTGGCGACCAGATGCGCAACCTCGAGGACCGCGCCGGCGTAGAGCCACTCCTGTCCCGCTGGAAGCCACCCGTACCCGAACGGGCGCAGCTGACTCAGCGGGCTGCCGGTGACCAGCTTGAGAGCAGTGATCAGGTCGGGCAGTCCCTCGGTGCCGCGGGCCTCGCCGCGAGCGCGCAGACGGCAGAACAAGTCGTAGGATGCGAGTACTCCGTCGAGCCGGTAGCCGTCGACGCCGTCTCGGCCCGCGCGCGGCATGTACTCCTTGCCCGTGCGAGGGTCGACTCCCAGCCAGGCGCGCACCCGTGACGCCATGTCCTTGGGGTAGCTGTCGGTCCCGACGTAGTTCTTGCTCGGCCACAAGTCGTTGGCGAACTGATCGGTGGACACCCCGTTCGGGTGCTGCCACAGGTACAGAACGATCTCGGTGCAGAAGTCGAGCTGCTTGGCCGGCGGCCGCCCATATGCCGTCACGGTGACCGGCCCCAGGACCTGCAGTCTGGCGACCTGCGCGTCCGGGCCGAACCACGCCGCGACCAGCTCGTCGAGCTCAGGATCGGCCCGTTCTACCGCGGAGCGGGTCTCGGCGGTGACGGCCGGTGCGAGCACGGCGAGGTCCTCGGCGGTCGTCGCGGCCGCGTCGAGATACAGCTCATCGTGGCCGGGTAGCACACAGGACTTCGGGTCCACTCCGAGGTCGACCGAGGTGGGCCCCGACGCGGCACGGGGCACGGTGTGTTCCGACAGCAGGGCGCCGGCGGCGTCGGTGAAGCTGTCCCACGGCCGGTCTCCGACCGAGGGCGGAGTCGGCTCATCGACGGCGCCGTCGCGGTCGAGAGTGATCGCCTGCGCCATGTCAGCCGCGTCCTCGACGGGCAATCCGAACGCGTTCAGATCGCCGACGGGAAGCAGTGAAGTGACAAGGCCGCCCTGCTCGGTGACCGTGATCTGTAGACCGGAAGCAGCGCTGTCGCTGCCCGCCGCGAGAACCACCGCAACCGCGGCGCGCCCGCCGGCGGCGGCGGTGCGCAGCAGGTCCGTCTCCTCGTCGAGCAAACCGGGAGCGGCGAGCAGCACCTGCGGCATCCACACGTCACCAGCCGTCCCGCGCAGCCGCCCTTCCAGGACGTCGACGCCGGCGCCGATTGCGACCTCGCGGTTCTCGCCGGCGATTCGCGTCAGTGCCTGCGCCGCGGCGCGCGCGTCGACGGTGTAGGCGACCCTGGTCGGATTGGCGGCGACGAGTTCCTCCGCGAACCCGGCCACAGTCACCGTCAGATGATCCGACCACACGTTGTTCGCCAGCTCCGCCACCATGTACCGAGCCAGGTCGAGGCATCGGCCAGTGTCGCCGAGCAGCTGCAGCGCACCCGCGTGCTCGAGGTCGAGCAGGTACTCCGTGCCGTCCTCGGTGTAGCCGACGCTCACCAGGCACGGGTACGGGGCGACACGCCGGCCCGAGTCGCCGGCGAGTTCGGCGCTGCGACCGAGCGTCCAGCGGGTCGGTTCGGTGGCCAGCCACGGCTCCGGGGGCGGGCCGGCTTCGGCCGCGAGATACAGCTCCAGGTACTCGTCGTTGATCGCCGCGCCGACGACGTCCGGCAGAACCATGCCAGGCTGCTGGGTGACGAGCTCGGCGAGATTGCGCAACGCCAGATCCAGGAACGTCATCTTCGCCAGCGCCGGTCGCCCGCTGCTGAACAGCGCCCGCTCGAGCGGCACGAACTGCTCAGGCAGCGACGCGACGACGTGGCCCAGCCGCCGGCGGCGAAACTTCCGGCGGCGGTGCACCGTCAGGGCCGCGATTCCGACGGCGGCCAGCAAACCTCCCCCGACCGCCAGGCTTTCGTACCGGTTGCCCGACGACGTCCGGACCGGCGTGATGGAGTCGTGCTGCTGCGCTGGCGACAATGCTTCACTCGATGCCGAAGGCGCTGCAGGTGCCGGGGTCGCCGGGCTGGCGGTCGTCGGCGTTGCCGGGGTGACGTGCGGGGCTGACTCCGTCCGGGAACGTGGTGTCGTCGACCGTGTGGAGTCCGGCGGGGTCCGTGGCGGCGCGGGGTGCTGCGTGACCGGCGGCGATGTCGAAGCCGCGCCGGTCGGGATGCTCAATGTCCACCCCGGGCGGATCAGGTTCGGGTCGTCGAAGTGCTGCCCGCCCGGCTCTGCTCGACCCTTGTTCGCGGCCCAGCCGGCGGTCCAGTTCGCGCCGGACCCGGTGACCCGCTCCTCGATGTCCCACAGCGTGTCGGCGGGCTGGACCTGCACATCCTGCCTACCGGCGTGCTCCGGCGTGCCGTGCGCCGTCACCCCGGTTGCGTCGGCGGGCATCGTGAGCACCGTGCCGGGCGTGATCTCGTTGTCCGGCCCGATGGCCGCGGGGTTGAGCTTGACGATCTCCGGATATCGCATCGGGTCGCCCAGGTGGTCCTCGGCGACTTTCCACAGGGTGTCGCGTTGCTGCACCTGATACGTCGGCGCCGGCGTCTTGTCGTCGGCGAGCGGCGTCCGCCTGGCGTCCAGCGTTGCGTGAGCGCCGCCCTGGGCCGGGGTAGCTGCCGTTGGGACAGGGACGGCCGGCGCGACGTGTGCGGGCGAGGCGGGGGGCAGCGGCGGGGGCGGCGCCGCTGCGTGGCCTGCTGTCGCCACACCGGCGATCAGCGGTGCGATGGTGAAGCCGACGGCGATCGCCGAGACCAGCGCTCCGGCCGGCCGCTGAAATAGCGCCAGGCCAGGCAGCGATCTCGCTGGGCGCTTGCGGACGACGGCGAAGACTTCCGGGATCAGCGAAAGGGTGAACAGCCCCCAGCAGATCCACACGCCGGCGGCGATGACAACGGCCGCGAACTGGCCGGTGTCGCGCTGCTTCAGGTCGCGGCCGAGCTCGTGCAGTGACGGGGTGCTGTGCGGCACCATGTGCAGGCTCGCCAGCAGCACCGGGACGCCGACCACGACCGCTACCAAGACGATCAGGGCACCAAACCCGCGCAACAGCCGAGGCAGTCGCGACGACCCGGGCGTTGTCATGACACTCCCTCTCCGCTTGTCACGCCGACCTGCAGTTGTGCGGTGTGCGTGCGGGTCTGGCTCACCGAGATACCGAATATCGGGGTGTCCTCGGTGACCGTGACGCTGACTTCGACGGTGGCCGGCCCTGTGACCGTGACCATTCCGGTCGTGCCCGCCTGGGCGAGATAGGCACGGGCTGCCTCGGCGGCCTGCAATGTGGCGGTGCCGTCGTCGGCCGGCTCCGGCCCGATCGCAATGCTGGCCGCCCGGGCGGCTTCCGCGGAGTACGTATCGGCCTTATTCGCGGCCTGGATGTTCGTGCCGGCGTCGACGAGGAACCCCGTCAGCGTGCCGCCCAGCAGCACGATGTAGCACATCAGCACGGCCACCGAGCCTCGATCATCCCGTCGCAGGCCTGATCCGCGCCGGGCGCGGACGACGCGGATGACCGCCCGGCTCACCGAGACAGGCCCGATGGCGCGGCGGTTCATCGCTGGTCCCGTGCCGGCACGCGCCCAGATGCCGGGCTACGCGGTGCGCCGAGAGAGAGGTCTCTGGCCGGATCTAGGGGGCTGGTGGCGCTGTCGTGGAGCGTCTTTGATCCGGGCATCCCCTTGACGCCGATGTCGGATAGGTCGACCGTGCACCAGACGTTGACGGTGATCGAGGCGTTCGTCTCCGGCGGGGCGTCGAAGCCGGAGGGGTCGACGGTGACGTGGATGTTGGTGCAGTGCAGGTTGTCGCTGGCCAGCGCGGCCGTCGCGCTGCTGGTTGCGATGTGCTGCGCGCTGCTCGCGGAGCGAGCGATGGAGGCATCGCGGGCGGCGATGCCGGCGACGCCGCTGATTCGGCCGCTGGCCAGGGCGATCCTTCCGCCGACCACGATCAGCGCGAGGATCAGCATGCCGACCGGGAGCAGGATCGCCAGTTCTACCGACTCCGACCCGCGATCGTCGCGCACGTGAGGTCGCCTGGCCTTCGCCGTGTTCGTCATGGCGAGTCCGGGGTGGTGAACCGCTCCTTGCCGCGGGTCACCGTGACGTCGGCCGACGGGGAGAACCCCGGCAACGGGATCACGTTCGGCACTGTCACATGGATGTGGATCGTGACGGTCGTGGCGGAGTCGGTCTCGTCGACGGTGTAGCCGGTGATGGCGTCCTTGCCCACGCCGTTCAGGTAGCTGACGGCCGAGGCTTTCCCCGCCCCGGCGGCCGCTCCCTCGACGCTCGCGGCGCGCGCGGCCGCCGCGGCGGCCGACTGTGCGGCCTCGCGGCCGAAGTACCACAACGCCACCTGGGGGCCGCCGACCAGCAGGATGACGATGATGGGGAACAGGATCGTGAACTCGACAGCAGACGAGCCGCGATCGTCGCATAGCTGCCGTGCCGGGCACCTGCGCTTGTGCGGTCGCGTCCCGCGGTTCGCCCGCCGCCGGTTCGCCCTCATGTCCTCAGTCGGCGCCAGTCAGAAGTTCGTGTGGCCGTTGATCCAGAGGTAGGCGGCAGCGCTGACAACCCCGGCGATCCCGATTCCGAGGATGATCATCAGCGCCTTCTCGGACGAGTCCGAGCCGCGGTCGTCGGCGACGTGCTCGCCCTTCATCCACGCGACGATGGCGAGCAGCGTCAGGGTGAGGGCGACGTACGCGCGCCGGGCCGGGGACCGCGACGGCGACGTGGTCTGGGTCTGGGACATGAGGTGCTTCCTTCCTTCTTGGTGTAGCGCTCGGCGGCTAGGCAACCCCGAGCATGCGCAGCACGAATGGGACGAGAACGAACATGGTCAGGCCGAACACGAGCAGGCCCAGCGGGCGAGACATCCGCTCGCTGACCTTGTTGGCATCGGTCCGAGCGTCGGACAGCTCCGCGTGGCGCAGCGTCCTGGCAGTGGCCAGCAGCGTGTTGTACACGGCCGCGCCGTCGGCTGCGACCTCCGCGATGTCGGCGAGGTTGCGCAGCTCGCTGACCTCGAGCTCCTCACCCAGGGCTCGCAGGTCGCTCCACGGCTTCTCGCCGGTGAGCGCCGCACGGCGGATCGCGCGGCGCATCTGGGCGAACGGCATGCTGCCCGAGACCTCAACTGCCTCCTCGAGGGCCTGCTCGACCTAGCCGCGGGCCCGCCGCTCGCCGGCCACCAGGGTCAAGAAGAACTCCAGGTTCGTGCGGAACTCCAGCCGCGCCTTGGTCGCAGCCTCGCGCGCTTCCTGACTGGGCAGCAGCCAGCACACCGCGCCGATCGCGATACCCACGCCTACTGGCAGCACGGTCAGCGAGCCGTTGCCGATCATCAGCAGGATCACGCCGAGGAACGAGGGAGCCAGCAAACCCGCGAACGCCAGCGTCAGCTTGCGGGCCGCCAACTGCGATCGCGACCATCCGATGATCTTCAAGTCTGCGTCCGACACCCCGAGGTGGCGGTCCAGCACGCTCGTCACCCACGCCGGCAGCCACTCCCATCGGTCGCGAGTCGACGTTGTCGGCAGCGCGAGGGTGACCGCGGTCGGCTCGGCCGACAACTGCTCGAGCGCCGCAGTGAGTGCTGGCGGAGCGGGCCGCAGCGCTCGGACCCCGATCACGAGTCCGACGGCGACAAGCATGCCGCCCAGCATCGCCATCTGCAGACCTGTCACGACCGCACCGCCGGCTTAGGGTCGACCAGCACGCGAGGTGGCGTCGGCGGGTCGGACAGTCTCCGCATCCACCGCAGCGCGATCGCGAACGCCGCGACGACACCGATCAGCAGGAACTGCCCCACCACGCAGGAATACGGAGACAGGAAGGTGCGGGCGAACAGCATCATGCCGACGATCAGAGCCCCGGTGACGCCCACGATGAACTGCATGTTCGACCGTGGCTTGGCGCGCTCGGCCTCGACCTCGCGCACCATGCGGCAACGCTCGTCCAGATCCAGCGCGAGGCCGGTGAGCACATCGGACAGGCCGGGCCCGCCGTTGCGTTCGCGCAAGATCAGCACGCCGGCGATCTTCTCCGCGGCCGGGTCGTTCACCTCACGCGCGAACTGCCGCAGCGCGAACTCGATGCCGTGCGGGCCCATCCGGTGCACCAGTCGGGTGACCTCGCCGGCGATCGGTTCCGGCACTGAGTTCAACGATCGCCGTAACGCGTCGCGGGTCGAGCCGGCCGCACCCGAACCGATCAGGTCAGCCAGTCGGCGCGTCCAATCAGCCAGCGCCTCCGACTTCGCGATCATTCGCTTCGCCGCCTTGCCGCCACCGAGAACCCGCGGCACGAACACCACCGCCGCGGCGGAGCCGATCGCGGCGACCGGCCAGCCCGTCAACAGCAGCACGGCCACGCCTGCCGCGAGCACGCCCAGGTGCACAGGGGTGACACGCAGCTTCGACGCGCGTTTCGGCCCTGTGCGCGGCGGCAAGAACGTAACCCCACGCACCGCGCTGACCATGCCCATCAAGCCGCCGAACATCAGCAGCCCGGCGATCGTCAGCAGCAGCGCGCCCGCGGTCATGACGCCCACTCCCCGAGTCGCGATGTGCTTCTCCAGTCAGGACGGGTTCGCGTGGGGTCCAGCCACCGCGCGGCGTCAAAGCCGGTAGCCTCCATCCGCTCCCGCAGGTCCTCGCTCAACGCTCCAGCGCCCTTGGCGATGGCGCGCCCGCCGCCCCGTTGCTCCTGGAAGATCGGCGTCAACGACGGCTTACCAGAGTCCCCGACCTCGCCGAGCTCGTAGATGCCCGACACGTACCGGTTGTAATCGCGGTCGCGGTGCACGTGGATCACCAGATCCAGCTCCGACAGCGACGCCATCACCAGCTCCGGGTCCGGCGCAGGATTCGCCCTCAACGCGTTGATCTTGACCTTCTTGAACACACCCGCCGCCGAACGCGAGTGGATCGTGCACATCACCGAAGAAATGCCTGACGTGGCTGCCTCGAGAAGGGAGGTCACGTAGGCACCGCGCACCTCCCCGACCAGAACCCACGTCGGTGACGCACGCAACGCCTCGTGCAGCGAATCACCCATGTCGAAGCCGCCCATGCCCTCGGCGTTGGGCAAACGGCTCTCGAACGACCGGGACACAGCATGCCGCTTGACCATCTGCTGCTTGTGCGCATCCCACCGCGGCAGGTGCAGACCCAGCTCACGTTCGTCCTCGATGGTGACGACGACGTTGTTGTACGGCAGCGTATTGCCCAGCGCGCGCAGCAAAGTCGTCTTGCCAACGCCAGGGTTGCCGCTGACCAGCGGCGATGCACCGGCGAGGATCGCGCAATGCAGGAAGGCGTGCATCGGGGTGTCGATCATGTTCATCGAGCGCAGGTCTTCCAGGCTCGGGTCGCTGAACCTGTGCACACGGATCACTCCGGACGGCCGCGGCAGCACATCCATCGCCGCCTGTAGGCGCGCACCCAGATCCGTGACGCCCTTGAGCCGCACGTTCAGGATCGGGTTGGCCGAGGAGAACTCACGGCTCGTCTGGCCGTCACCTGACCGGGCACCGATCGCGCGTAGCAGCTGCTCCAACTCCTCATCGCTCGACGCGATCGGCGGGCCCGGCACCAGTTCACCCGATGTCAGCCGAAGCACCGTCGGGTCCGAACCCTCGAAGTGGATGTCCTCGACGTCGCTGCGGGCGAGCAGCGGCGCGAGGCGGCCCAGACCATCCAGCTCCGCCAGCACCGCCGCGAAGATCTTGTCCTCGATGTCCACCGCCGGGGCCACGCGGCCGTGGTTGGCTTGGTGCAACAACCACTGGTCGTACTCGTCGCGGATCAGCTTCTTCGTCAACTCACGGCGCGGCCCGGGCGCATAGTTCTTGTCCTCGGCCGTCAACCGAGTCGACACCCGATCGCGCAACTCCTCCACGACCGTGTACTGCTGGTCGGACAACTCCGATGGTTCCACGACCGGCTGTGCCGGCCGAGGCGCCTTCCCTTCAGCAGGAGGGAGCTGCGGCAGCGGCGGTCGCGCGGCCGGCGGACCCGCCACTGGCTCCGGCGCGTCGTGCACCGTCCACGGCGCACGTGTGGCGTCCGGCGTCATCGGCGAGCCCCCGCAACCGAGTCGGTCGAGGCATCCGGATGCGAGCGCGACTCGGCCAGCCTGCGCGCTAGGCCGCCAGCCGCGTTCAGCAACGCCGACCGTTGCACCTGTTTCGTGATCGACAAACCAGCGCCATCCGAGAGCACAGAAGCAGCCGGCCGATCATCGGGGAGCACTCCACCGAGTGACATCTGCAGCGCCGCAGATACCTCGCCCGCCGGATACGGGCCTGAGCCGATCACAAGCGCCGACACCTTGCCCAAGTCGCCCAGCTCGTAGCGCAACTTCGTCACCGCATCCTGGGCCGCATGTACTGACCGGACACTCGGCCGAACCGCCAACAACACGTGATCCGCGGCGCGCAGCACCGGCCAGCTCCCGCGATCTCCCACCAGCCGGCCCGCGTCCACCAGCGCATCCCGGCCCATCGCGGCCGAATTGCGCTCCAGCGCCAACGCCAACCGCTCCCATATCTCGTCAGTGAACGAGAACCCCTGCGTCGCGTTGGTGAACCCGGGAAGGAACCACACCCCGCGCCGCTCAGGCAGTTCCACCACGTGCTGGGCGAACATGCTCGCCGCCGCCATCACCGGAATCCCTCGCCGCGCCGACGACGACCACGACAACAGGCCGTGCTCCGTGCTCACCCTGCCGGCCAGCAGGCCCGGCGCCATATCACCGCCCGCCGGGTCACAGTCAGCGACCAGCAGCGGCCCCGGCCAGGTCAGCGCCAGCGCCCACGTCGAGGTCGTCACGCCCGGCGCGGCCTTCCCTGACGTGACGACAGTCAGCATGACTACCGCCCCGCCGGCAGCAGGATCAAGGCCAGGTTCCCGGTCGACGCCAACTGCGCCACCTCCACGCCCGAGTTCGTATTGACCTGCATGTCGATCACCGTCACCTGGGTGGCCTGGTTCATCGCCCCGACCTCGGCCACCGTGCCCGTGATCCCCTGTGCCGCCGTCGAGCTCGACGAGCTCCCGCGGCCGCTGCCCGTGGCCCTGTTGGTGCCAGGAGTAGCCACGATCAACACCTTCTGCCCCGGCGTCAAACCCCGGGCCGGGAACTGACCCTGCTTCAGCGGCAACGCCACCAACTGCCGACCCGCGGTGAAACCACTGCCCCGGCCGACCTGCGCCCGAGTCAGCAGCTCGCCCTTCACCAGCCCCACCTGCGCGACCATGCCCACAATCTGGGACCGCTGCGACGTCGGAATCGGCGACAGATTCGGATCTTTGGTGACGCTCGCGCCCGTCAGATCCGAGTCCTTGATCGTTCCCCCGACCGGCACGTCCTGCGCTACCGCCAGCACCTGCATGTGCCGCGTCAAGACCTGCCCGCCAGCGAAACCGAGCAAGCCACCGACCAACACCACCAGCACGCTGATGATCAGGCCGCGGCGACTCGTCCGCCGCCGCGCGGCCGCCGACCGCACCGGCTGCTGAACAGGGGGCAACTCAGGCGGCGCCGCCGGCGCGGCTGGCGGAGGAGCCGGTGCGTATCCGCCCGTGAGGGCTGAAGGAGTCCCATCTGGATGCGTGGTCAATGCGTCACCACCGACTCCACCTCAGCCACCGCGAACGTCGCGGTCGCGCTCGTCGTCTTCGCCGTCAACGTTCCTGACGTGTTGCCCGAACCGGTCCACGTCAGCTGCCACGTGATCGTGTAGGTCGCCGTCACTTCCTCATTCGGGTCATGGATCGACGAGTGCGGATACCTGTACTGGCACCCCGACGGTGACGGCTCCCACGGACCGTTCACCCCTTGCCGCCACACCGAGCCCGGCCCAGCGCACGACACCGCGGCGTGACCGTCGCCCGGAATGAACGACAGCGACACCGGCTCCGCCGTCACCGTCGCCCAGTTCCCACCCGCCCGGGCCGTCGCCGTGTACGACTTCCAGGTCGCGGCATCCGTCCAATACCAGGTGTAGGCGGGACTGACCACCGTGTACGGGCGGCCATCCCGCAAGGTCGACGCGGGATACCTACCAGCGGTCGGGTCAGGCAACAGCATCGAATCCGCAGCCTGCTGCGCCAGCGTCGCCGGCGACGGCGGCACAGCCCCAGCCGGAACGGCAGGGCAACCGTTGTCGGTCATCAGTTGGTTGAACTGAGCGAGCGGCAACGTGTCGTAATACTGGCCGTACATGGTGAGGCAGAAGTCGCCGGTGTTTTTCTTGCACTGCGTGTAGTAGTCACCCGGGTACTTCGCACACGGATCGGGTTGCGTCGCGCCACCACCTCCACCGCCGGGGTCATGGGACTCGCCGCC
Source organism: uncultured Actinomycetota bacterium (assembly GCA_963839995.1). Taxonomy (GTDB): domain Bacteria; phylum Actinomycetota; class Actinomycetes; order Mycobacteriales; family Jatrophihabitantaceae; genus CAWIUB01. Next base: position 119,465 of record CAWIXH010000015.1, read on the forward strand.
GCCCCCCGGACCGCCAGACGCAGTCGCCGTCACCACAACACAGCCGGGATCAGTCGGCTTGCACGCGTGCGCGGTGGGGAACCGAGCCACCACCACGTACAGCACTCCAGCGGCGAATAACACCGTGGCTAACATCGCAGGCCACAGCCGCAGTCGCGAGATCGCGTGTCGGCCGGTCACGGGTTGCACGTCCGCGTGCTGTCCACGGTGAACTGCGTGATCGTCCACTGACCGTTGATCAGGAAGATCTTGATCGTATCCGCGTACGGCGCGGGCGGGTCATGCTTCTCCTGCGGCACTGGCTTCCCCGTGGCCACGTAGTACTCGACCTCTGGGTCTGCCGGGTTCTCCATCGCGCAGTCGCGTAGCACGGCCCACCGCAGCGACTCGGCCATATGGTTCTGGACGACCCGCACTCGGCGGATCGGCGCGTCGCCGCGATACGCCTTGCCCTCTGCCTTCTCCTCAGCGAGTGAGGAGACGAAGAGCTGCTTCGCCTGTCCCGCAAGGTACTTCTCGAACGTCGACGCTGGCACGTGCGCTGGGTTTCGGAATGCCTTGTCGACCAGAGCGCTGAATGCGAGGTACGCGTCCACCGCGGGCTTCGCCGTGCCATAGTCGGGCGCCGTCCAGCTCGGTGAGGGCGAGGGCGAGCTGGAGGCCGAGCCGACCGACGACGACGGTAGTTCACTGCTCGGCGATGTGCTGTCGCGGGTGCCCTTTCCGCTGCTGCTGCAAGCTGTCGTCGTGATGAGCAGGGCGCAAGCGATCACGCCGAAGGTCAACGAGCTGCGGTTACCGGACATGCGTCCCCTCCCACCACGCCTCCGTCCGTCACCACGCTTGGGCCGCGGCGCGCCCATTTTGCCCCACCAAAGGCAGACTTTGTGTTAGGCCACGCCACGGGCCAGCCCGCATCGCGAGAGGAGTGTTGCCGCCGTCGTCCGCGCCTCCCCGTCCTGATCGAGAGCGAGCCTGGCGTCGGTCCGGTCCAACTGGACGGCCCCGAGCGCCGCGGCGGCGGCCATTGCGTCTCGCCTGCTTCGCCAAGCTCAGGTCGTCCACGAGGTAGCCGAACGCTGTCTGAAGGGGCCACCGGCGGTGCGCATGCTTGTCCGTATCGGCCGGCTGTGTGCAGGCCGGGCAGTCGGCCACCACGAACAGCCCTGGAGTTGCCGTCTGGGCCCCCATCCGCATGCCGACCGAGCCGTCAGACCAGACGACCATCACCAGGGGTCGCGCAGGTGTGCACCCCCATTTGTGTGTGGCCTCCTCTCGCGCTCGTCCCCGTCACCAAGGTCAAGTGCCTTCGCTCGGCCACGATGCGTCATGAAGGTCGCCTAGGATAATATCCTGCCCATGGATATTATCCTAGGCACGCGAGGCTTGACGGCTAGGCTCGCCCTCCGCGACGGCTGCAACGTCGTCCCCGACGAAGACAGGGGTGGCCTGGGCGTGAGCGTCGCACCTACGACGGCGCACATCTGGGAACTCTGGATTGCTGCGGTCGGTGCCACCGCAGTTGGCGCGGTCACCGGGGCCGAGCTCGTCGAGCGGGGCCTGGATCAGCTCGAGGTGACCAGTACGAGGGCCATGAAGCGGGCCGGCCGGGCCACGGGCGCACTCGCCGGGATCGCCGCGGCGCTGGCCGCATATCACGCCGGAAGCTGGTGGCTTCTCCCCGCGCTACTCCTCTGGGCGTATGCGCTCGCGGCCGCCGCGACCTGCGACGCAGCGACCCAGCGGATCCCGACACCACTCGTACGGCAGGGCGCCGTCGCCGTCGCCGGGCTCATCGTGATCGCCTCTGCAGCGGCCGGGCACTGGCGGTGGGTCGTGCTAGCTGCCGTCTGCGCGGCCGCCGCCGCCGTGATCCTCGCCCTCTGCTGGCGCTTCGCCGGCGCCGGGTTCGGTGACGTCCGGCTGGCCGTACTCGGCGGCCTCGGCCTGGCCAACCCGACACGGCTCGGCCTGGTCGTCGCGGTGGCCGCGTTCATCCTGATCACCGTCACCCAGGCCACCGTCACGCTTGCTCGCGGCGGCAACCGCCATAGCACGTTCCCCTACGGACCGGCGATGGCGGTCGCGTTCGTCATCGCCGCCGTGGCGTGATCTCGCTACCGGTCGCGGTCGATCGAGGCCCGCAGCTCCGCAACGGTCACGTCCAACACACGGGAGAGCCGCGTCGCTGCATCGTCAGGGACTTTCGAAACGCCCCGCACCATCCGGTGCAACGACGTGTAGGAGATCCCGGTCGCCACCGACAGCGCCTGCAGCGTCAGACCGGCTGCCATCCGCAACGCCGTGAACGGCGGCGCGGCCGGGTCAACATCGAACAGCTCCAGCGGCTCGACGCGAAGGACGCGGGCAAGAGTCGGGATATAGGTCGCCGACGGGGTATCGATGCCCCGCTCCCAGGCGCCGATGCGACTCTCCCACGCACCGATCCGCCGCGCGCGCTCCTCAGCGGGAGCACTCTTGGACGCCGGTTGCCGCTCGACTGGTGTTGCGTCCTCGGCGAGCGTCGCCAGCTGCAGCTGGGTCAGCTTCGCACGCTGCCTCGCCTCGAGGAGCACGGACGGGCGAAACCTGGGCGACGCCACGTCTGCACTCCCATCCACGGCCATTCCGGTGAACTGCCCGGAGACTATCGGCGGCTTGTCATCTCAATGATGAAGGTGCCTCGGAGGCCAGTTTCTGGCCGTCTGGTGGGCTCGGGTTGTCATCGGGAGATCTGATGGCTGCAGTGTGGCGGCACCCGCCACGGATCTTGCGCCCGCATGTCGCTTTCGATCGCCACCATGCACTTGGACTGAGTAGCCCGCTCGAGTGGAAGGGGAGGAGGCCGGGCGATGGATTGGCGGGATCTGAGACCGAAGCCGACCACAGAGGTGGCGGCGGCGCCCGGTGTGCACGACGGTCGCGCCCGGCGGCGCGTCAGCGGCTGCCAGCCGACTCACGACGGCCAACTGCCAGCGGAGATGTACCCCAAGCGCCGCCACGTCCCGCACGCAAACCTGACGACCGCTTCTACCGTGGGGTTCAGTTTGAGAGCCGTCGCATGACGACGTCTACCGGCCCCACGCGAGGTCCCCAGACCGTTGGCGATGCTTCGCACGCTGATTCCGTGCCGCTGCTCATGCTGACGATCGACCAGGTGAAGGCAGCGGTCAACCTGTCCGAAGACACGCTGCGCGAAGTAATGCGGTCGGGCGCCCTCCCGTCCGTCCTGGTGGGGAGGGCGCGACGTATCCGCTGGTCTGATCTGCAGAATTGGGTAGCTGGCCTGCCACAGGCAGCCGCCTAAAGGTCGGGAGGAGCGCCGCTCTTGGTGAAGTCGAACCGCGCCTACGGCGACGGCTCCGTCCGCCCATACGGCAACGGCTGGCGCGGCGTCGTCGAGCTCCCGTCGGACCCGGTAACCGGTAAACGCAAGCGCAGGTACGTTGTCCGGCGAACGAAATCCGCTGCCGAGCAGGCCGTTCGAGAGCTCCGAGCCGAGCGGGACGGCGGCACGCCCGCGCGTGCGACACGTCAAACCAGCGGCCTAACGGTGGGGCAGTGGCTCGATACCTGGCTGGCGGCAGGTGCCGGCGGCGTCAAGCCAAAGACCCTGCGCCGCTACGCGGGCCTTGTGGAGTACCAGATCAAGCCGACCCTCGGCGCTCGCCTGCTTGCCTCTCTGCGAGCCGAGCATGTGCGAACGGCACTGGCCACGATGGCTGCGATGCCAGCGAGGTCGACTGCCGGTCGTCCGATGCCTGGCACCACATTGTCCGACTCCTCGATACGTCAGGCTCATCGGGTCATCCTCAAAGCCGTAGGTGACGCCGTCTATGACGGCGTCCTTGATCGCGACTATGTCCGCCGCCGCGTCAAGGCCCCGATCGTCCGTGCACGCAAGCCCGGTCGCGCATTCTCGTTGGACGATGCCCGCGCCGTCTTGGCGGCGGCCAAGGAGACGGAGACACCCGCACGGTGGCTACTCGCGCTCACGACGGGACTCCGGCAAGCAGAGGTGCTCGGCCTGTCATGGCCGGCCATTGACTGGGACACGCACCGGATCAATATCGAGGCACAGCTGCATTACGACCCGGCAGAGCACGGCTGTTCTGCGAACGAGCGATGTTCCTGGTGGTCCCGTCCATGCCCGCCCTCCAAGCCGTGTTCGGGCGACCGCGCAAGGGGATGCCCTCACGACTGGCACCGAGCCCGCCGTCGCCCGTGCCCGCCTCCAAAGGCCCACGCCTGCCCCCCGCGCGGCCCTTGTCGATACACGGCGCGCCTTTGCCCGCATGCTAGGGGAGGTCCGAGGCTGGTGCGGTACACCAAGTCGGACCACGACCGCATCATCCTGATGACCCCCGGCACGGAGGCTGCGCTGCACGCGCTCAGGTCGCGCCAGGTCGCAGCGCGCGAAGCTGCAGGGGATAGGTGGGAGATGCGCCCGGAGTTCGCGCACCTAGTCTTCACTGGAACCTTGGGTCAGCCGGTGAACCCGCGCGAGGACCACCGGCGGTGGAAGCACCTTCTCGTAATGGCTGGCGTCCCAGAAGCGCGATTGCACGATGCTCGCCACACAACCGCGACGATCTTGACTGCGCTCGGCATCGACCCTACTGCCGTGCAGACCCTGCTCGGCCACTCGTCGTTGCTTGTGACGCAGGGCTACCAACACGTCAGCGCCGAGATGCTTGCACCAGCTATGACTGCCCTCCACGCGGCACTCAAGACGACATCGGACGAGGCGGACGCGATCCGCCGTGATCTGGCTCGACACGCCCGGCGGCGGCAGTAGGTCGTGGCGCAGCGGTACCTCCATTCAGGAACGGAGGTACCTCCATCTGGACCCTCCCTCCGAGCGGCCAGACCGCACCGGTGCTGTTCGACCAGTTTCGTCGCTAGAGCCTGCTGGCGGCCGGTGGCGAATGGAGGGCTAATGGAGGTAGTAGGCTCCTCCGGTCGCCTGTCTAGACCAGCAAATGCCGATACCGGGAAGACTCTCGGCCAGTAATCACGGGCCATACAGCGGTGTGGGCCCCGAGGGACTCGAACCCTCAACCTACGGATTAAAAGTCCGCAGCTCTGCCTATTGAGCTAGAGGCCCGTGACGCCCAGTGTTCCAGAGCCGGAGAGTAGCTCGAAGCCACCTTGGTGGTTGATCTCCGCGTAATCAGGATTGATCGTTCTGGCATGAGCCCGAAACCGAGCGGTGGCAGCGTCTTCGGACATGGTGTCCAAAACCAGCCCGTGCCTCGCAAAGCCTCCCGCCGGGCCCAGAGCGGATCGACGACTCACCGACGGGGCGACACAGCACGCTGCGCTCACCGGGCTGGTTCGCGAGCCCTGGCTCCTTCGCGTGGATTGTACTGATTTGCTCATTCGGCCCGCCGCACCGAGAGATCTCGAGGCGGTGGCTCGCATGCACGGCAGGTGCTGCGCACGCAGCCTGCTCGATCGGTACCGCTCAGGTGGTCGAGGGCCCGCAGTGGCGGCGATGGAGCGGATGCTGCGTCGACCGCTCACCTTCGTGGCAAGCACCGCCCGCGGCGAGATTTCAGCGGTAGCGGTCGCGGCGGCCGATCCGGCACACGGTCAAGAAGCCGCCGAGATCGGCCTGCTTGTCGAGGACGACTGGCAGGGGCTCGGCCTGGGCCGGGAGCTCATGACGCATCTGGCCGGCGCCGCGCTGGTATGCGGCTACCGGGAGCTCGTCGCCTATCCTGCGACGTCGGTGATCCCGGCCCAGCGGCTGATGATCGACGTGGGACACACCCGGGTTGTCATGTTTCCGGACGACCTGCATCTGCACACATATCTGCCGGAGTCCGCCGCCCTGGGCCTCGGCGCGGTGCGGGAACGGTTGGCCAGCTAGCCGGGTGCGGGTCTTCGGCAGCAGAACGCGCCTCGCGGCCACCACGCAGCGAGGCGCGTTCACGACAATGCGTCAGCCGGTCTTGCCCTTCAGCGCAACGAGCACGCCGGCGAGTGCGAAGTACTTGTTGCTACCGAGTTCGGCGACGGTGTGGATGCCGAGCGCGTCTACAAGCTTTGCGTCGTGCTCAGCGGTGAGCCTGGCGATCGCCGACGGCGGCGCGGCGAGGATCTCGTCCAGCGACTTGCTCTCGTACGCCTTGTCGAGCGCCTTGGTGAGGTCTACCGACACTGCCATGTTTCTCTCCCTGGGATGACGGCCGCCCCTCATGCGGCCTGCGGCGCCAGCCTTCCGTTAAAGGTGATCAAAGGTCAACTCGCAACGCCTGGTTCTTCGGCGGCGGGTAACCTCGCCGACCATGCCCGTCCATCTCGCCGATCTGACCACGCTGCGCCTGGGGGGTGCAGCGGCACGCGCCATCGACGCTAGGACAACGGAGGAGATCGCGGCTGCGGTCAGCGACGCCGACGCGGCCGGGCAGCCTGTGCTGATCGTCGGCGGCGGCAGCAACCTGGTCGCAGCTGACGAGGGATGGCCGGGTGTGGTCGTCCGGCTGAAGTCGTCCGGCGTCTCGGTTGCCGACGACGGCGACGGGGTGCTGCTGCGTGTCGACGCAGGCGTGCCCTGGGATGGCCTTGTCACCCGGAGCGTGGAGGCAGAGTGGTCCGGGCTCGCCGCTATGTCGGGCATCCCCGGCCTGAGCGGCGCCACTCCGGTGCAGAACGTCGGCGCGTACGGCAGCGAGGTCGCCGATACCATCGAGTGGCTGACCGTCTACGACCGGGAATCAACCGGAACCACGCGGCTGTCAGCCGCCGAGTGCGGCTTCGGGTTTCGCACCAGTGCGTTCAAGAGCACCGAGCGCTTCGTAGTCCTGGACGTGACGTTCCGGCTGCGCCGCGGGAAAGACGCCGCTCCGGTGCGCTACGCCGAACTGGCCCGGCGTCTGGGCATCGAGCCGGGCGAGGTTGCGCCGTCGGCCGACGTGCGCGCGGCGGTAATGGAGCTGCGACGTAGCAAGGGGATGGTGCTCGACCCCGAGGACCACGACACGTGGAGCGTCGGCTCGTTCTTCGTCAATCCGTTTGTGCCGACGGGCTCGGCGCCCGCGGACTGCCCGCAGTGGACCGTCGACGGCCAGCTCAAGCTGTCCGCTGCCTGGCTGATCGAGAATTCCGGCTTTCACAAGGGATACGGGCTCGATCGAGGCAGCGGACGGGTGGCCGTGTCGACCAAGCACACGCTGGCGCTGACCAACCGGGGCGGAGCCACTACTGCCGAGCTGCTCGACCTGGCCCGAGAGATCCGCGCAGGTGTCGAGTCACGGTTCGGGGTGCGGCTGCGCCCGGAGGCGCACCTGGCCGGTGTGTCGCTGGACGATCAGAGCGGGTAGTCCCGTACCTGGCCGTGGACCCCATGGGACACGACGTGGAGCATCGCTCCAGTGCCCTGTCCGGTGACCCGTACCGCTATCGGATAGTCCTGCCGCAGGCTGGCGAACACGCAGCGGACGATGTGCCCACCGGCTGGCGAGCACCGGCCCAGCCCGTGCACGTCGACCGCGTCGATCGTCCAGCCGTCGGGCACCGACAGCGCCACCAAGCCGACCGGCCCGGGCACGGAGAAGCCGACCGTCTCCGTGCGGACCGCGGGTGGCGGCGGTGTGGTCGTGGGCGGTGGTGTCGGTGACGGGCTCGACTGGACCGAACTTGTCGGTGTGACGATCGGTGTGGCCGGAGGGTAGCCGCGTGCTGGCGGCGTGGCGATGGGCGAGGCCGGCGAGGGGACGGCAGCAAGGGCCGGACCCGCCGCTGCCGGCGGTGCGACAGGCGGGGTGGTCCCGGCCGGCGATGATGTCTCGACCGGTGGGGATGTCTCGACCGGCGGGGTGGTCCCAACCGGTGGGGATGTCTCGACCGGCGGGGTGGTCCCGGCAGGCGGCGTGGTGACGGCCGGCGGTGTGGTCCTCGCTGGCGCCGGTTGGGTGGAAGCCGGCGGCGCCGCCGGTGGTAAGAGCGGCGCCGTCGCCGCGCCGGTGCCGACGACCGGGACGGCCAGTGGACGCTGGCCGCTGTGCGAGCCGGACATGGCCGCCCAGGCCGCGAGCGCCCCAGCGATGATGACGCCCGCTGCGACGCCTGCGGCGACTCCTGGGAACTTGGACCCCGACTTCGTGTGCACGCCATGTGCGCTCGCTCGCAATGCCCGCGCACTGGCCGCTCCGCCGACATGCGCGGCGCCGACGCCGACGGCGGCTGCGCCGTGCGCCGCCGCCGTGACCACGAGATAACGGCTGGCGATAGCGGCGCCGCCCAGGATGATCGGCGCGATGACCACGCGCAGGCTCCTGTTGACGTCGGAGATCTCGGCCAAGGCCGCGCGGCACCGGTCGCAGCTGTCCAGATGCGCATCGACGGCGGCCCGATCACGGGCCGAGAGCGCGTCGCGGACGTACGCCCCGAAATTGTTACGGGCTTCGCGGCACCACTCGGTGTCAGCGGCGGCCAGTTGCTGCTGCAGGAACGCCTGACGCAGCCGTTCCTTCGCCCGCACCGCCCGGGAGGCGACACCGTTCGGGCTGGTGCCCAGGATCGGCGCGATCTGGGCCGGCGTCTCCTCCTCGATCACCAGGTGCCAGAGCAGGGCACGGCTCGCGTCGGGCAGCGAGGCCCACGCCAACCACGCGGCGCGCTGCTCGGTCGAGATCGCCGCCACGTCCGCGGCGGATTCGGCGTGGTCAACGTCTAGATCGGCGGCTTCGCCCGTCAAGGCCACCCGCTGGTGGTACGACCGCCCGGTATCGATGTTGAAGCGGCGCATGGTGCTGAACAGATAGGGCCGGAAGGCGTCCTGCGGTCCGCCGCCGGCCTTGATGGTGCGCAGTACGCGGTAGAAGCTCTCGCTGACCAGGTCGTCGACATTGCTGGCGGGAGCGATTTGCCCGGCGAGCCGCCGGGCAGCCAGCTCGTGGCGTGACCAGAGGCTGGCGAACGCGTCGTCGTCGCCGGCCCGGACCGCCGACAACAGCTCCGCGTCGCTGCGTTCGCTAATCGCGGGAGATTCGTCCACTTTGTTACACTTTCGTCACGGGCCGGCTGAGGAGAACCTTAGGCGGTCGGGCAGCACCTCGCGACACCTGCAGCCTGCTCACCCGTCTCCCCTGAAGGACAAACGATCACACCGGCCGGCCGTGCCGGACGAGCTGACGGGCAACGGGGCCATGACGGGTGCGGGTGCGCCATCTGCCGCGTTCCGCCGTCAGTGGTGGAAGCACACACTCGTGGCGGTGTGGTCAGCGCCCGCGCAGGAGTGGTACTGCCCGGCCGTGGACTCGGTCGTAGCGGTCCTCGCAGGACGCGCCAGAGACGCGCCGTCGATCGATGCCGCGTGCGGGGCACTCGGCGTGGCGCGCGCGGCCGCAGGCGTGTTTCTGGACGAGGCGCGGGCCGATCTTGCGGTTGGCGCGCGGTTGGCAGCTGCCGATCAGGCGCTGACCGGACAGCTGGTGGACCGGCTCACCGTGGGCTGGGTGGATCGCACTTTGGACTCGATCTTCACCAGCCCCTGCATCGATCCGCTGACCGAGCTTGCATCGGTGCCCTATCTCACCACCCGGCTCAGCGAGGTGTACGCCGAGGCGCGGCTGCGACGGGAAGACGCTGATGCCAGGCATGTGCTGGTCTGCGTGCGTACCCAGCTGACCAGCGACCGGTTGCTAGCCCAGGGCCGGCTGGTCGCCCTGCAGTCGGCCTTGCGCCATGCCTTCGCCGGCGGCGAGACGCTCGCGGCCGTAGGCACGCACTGCGCCGTTGCGCTGGCCGGGCGTGGCGAGCCGCGGTTGACCGAATCGCTCACGGCGCTGCGCCGCGAGCTCGGCAACGCGCACCGTGCGGGCCTGCTGCCGCAGGTCGGCACGCGACTGGCGTCGCTGCCCGCCAGCTACGACCAGCTCCCGACGCTGCTTCGTGACGTGATGCGCTGAACCCGCGACACGATCCGGGCACAGATCCGTCTCCATTCACGGGTCCCACTGATCGCCGAGGCACTGCGCGCGCAACATCGCGGAAGGGGGCACGCGGCGTCGACGCGACCGGTGGGGCCCCGACACCGGACGGGGGGCCAGGATGCTCGAGGCACGCGCACTGCTGTGGGTGGCCGCGGGCACCCTGGCGGTCCTCACGGTGATCTGCGCCATCTGGCGGTGACGCCCGAATCTGCGGGAGTTCCCGACAGTCGGGCATGATCGGGGTATGCCGGGTCTGCATCGGGTGGCGATGCTCAGCGTCCACACCTCACCCCTCGACCCGCCGGGCGGCGGCGACGCGGGCGGCCTGAACGTCTACGTCGCTGAGACCGCCAAACGGCTTGCCGAGGGCGGCACATCGGTCGAGATCTTCACCCGGGCGACGTCGAGCGAGCAGCCGCCGAGGGTCGAGATGTATCCGGGCGTCACGGTCCGCAACGTCATCGCGGGGCCGTTCGAGGGTCTGGGCAAGGCCGACCTGCCAGCCCAGTTGTGCATGTTCACCGCGGCCGTGCTGCGCGCCGAGGCGTTCCACGAACCGGGGTGGTACGACCTGATCCACTCGCACTACTGGCTCAGCGGTCAGGTCGGCTGGCTGGCCCGCGACCGGTGGGGCGTCCCGCTCGTGCACATGGCGCACACGCTGGGCAAGGTCAAGAACGCCGCATTGGCCGACGGCGACACCCCCGAGCCGTTGTCCCGGATCGTCGGCGAGGAGCAGGTGGTGGCCGAAGCCGACCGATTGATCGCGTCCACCGACGACGAGGCGCACGAGCTGGTCGATCACTACGGCGCGGATCCGGGGCGGGTAGCGGTCGTCGCCCCGGGAGTGGACCTGGAGATGTTCGCCCCCCGGCCGCAGGACGACGCCCGAGCCCGGCTGGGCCTCTCGCCGCGGGCCTTCGTGCTGTTGTTCGTCGGGCGGCTGCAGCCGCTCAAGGCACCGGACCTGGTGCTACGGGCCGCGGCGCTGATGCGCGGGGCCGAACGGCCGGTGCACGTGGTCGTGCTCGGCGGCCCGAGTGGAACCGACCAGGATTGGCTGCCCGGCCAGGCCGCCCAGCTCGGCATCGCCGACATCGTGCAGTTCCGTCCACCGGTCGGGCGCGAGGTACTCGCCGACTACTACCGCGCGGCCGACCTAACGGTCGTGCCGAGCTACAACGAGTCGTTCGGGCTGGTCGCGCTGGAGTCGCAAGCATGCGGCACCCCGGTCGTCGCTGCGCACGTCGGGGGACTCTCGACGGCAGTGGCGGACGGAGTCTCCGGCCTGCTGCTCGACGGGCACGACCCCGCCGTTTGGGCGGCGACCCTGGGCGGGCTGCGAGACAACCCGGCCCGGCTGCGCGAGCTGCGCGACAACTGCCGGCCGCACGCGCAACGCTTCTCCTGGGACCGCACCACCGCCGAGTTGCGCGATGTCTACGGCGATGCGATGAGGTCGTTCGCCGACCTGCGGGAGGCGGCCAATGGGATCCGCGCCGACCTGCGGGAGGCGGCCAATGGGATCCGCGCCGACCTGCGGGAGGCGGTGCATGACTGAGCCCGCGCAGGTGATCGACGCCGCCCTGCGCGCGCAGGCGCACGACTACCAGCGGCTGGATGCGCAGACCTTCGTCGTCCAGCTGCCCGGCGAGCGCCGCCTGAAGACCGCGTGCTGGCTGACGGTCGGCGAGCACGCTGTCACGGTCGAGGCGTTCGTCGTGCGCAAGCCGGAGGAGAACGCGGACCAGGTGCACCAGCTGCTGCTCAAGCGCAATGCGCGCACGTACGTAGTGAGCTGGTCGATCGACGACAGCGGAGACATCTATCTGACCGGACGCCTTCCGCTGGCAGCGGTGACCGCCGACGAGATCGACCGGGTCCTGGGTTCAGTCCTGGAGAATGCCGACGGGACGTTCAATACCCTGCTGCAGCTGGGCTTCGGCTCGTCCATCCGCCGGGAGTGGGCGTGGCGGATCAAGAATGGCGAGTCGCTCGCCAACCTGGCCGCATTCGCCGACTTCGCCCAGCGCCGAGACTAGTTTCGAAACCGTTGCGTATCGGAAAGATTGGTGGTATCACTAGTTCCGATACGCAGCCGTAGCGGAAGTAGAGAGAGCTAGCTGATGGACGAGGCGACGATCTACCGGCGGCGATGGGGGATCCTGTCGGTACTCGTGGTCTGCCTGCTGGTGGTGATTCTGGACAACACGATCCTGAATGTGGCGTTGAAGACGATCCAGGCGGATCTGGGTGCCTCGCAGAGTCAGATGCAGTGGGCCGTGGACAGCTACGCGCTGGTGTTCGCCGGGCTGCTGATCGCCTGGGGGGTGACCGGTGACCGGGTGGGCCGCAAGAAGATCCTGGTCCTCGGTATGGCGTTGTTCGGGGCGACCTCGGCGCTGTGCTCGTTCTCCGGCTCGGCCACCACGCTGATCCTGTTCCGGGCGTTGATGGGGATCGGTGCGGCGGCGGTGCAGCCGCAGACCCTGTCGATCATCCAGAACGTGTTCGAGCCGGGGGAGCGACCGAAGGCGATCGGCATCTGGGCAGGGGCGTCCGGGGCGGCGATCGCGTTGGGTCCGATCGCCGGCGGCGCGCTGCTGAAGTATTTCTGGTGGGGGTCGATCTTCCTGGTCAACGTGCCGATCGTGATCGTCGGCCTGGTGGCCATCGTGGCGCTGGTGCCGGATTCGAAGGACCCGCATCCGCAGCGCATCGACCCGTCAGGGGTGCTGCTGTCGATCGTGGCGCTGGTGGTGCTGGTGTACGGCATCATCGAGGGCGGGAACACCAACGAGTGGCTGCGGTGGAACACGCTGGGCGCGATCCTGGCCGGCGCGGCGCTGCTGGGGTTGTTCGTGTATTTGGAGAAGCGCAGCAGCCACCCCACGATCGACATCAACTTGTTCCGGAACAGGCACTTCTCCGCCGGCACGATCGCGATCGGGCTGACGTTCTTCGCGCTGATGGGCTCGACGTTCTACCTCGCCTACTTCCTGCAGGCGGTGCGTGGGTACACCGCGCTGGCCGCCGGTGTGGCGTTGATCGCGGTGGCCGCCGCGGTGATGATCGCCGCGCCGCTGTCGGCCTGGCTCTCGCGCCGGTTCGGCCCGCGGGTGGTGGCCGGCACCGGGCTGACCGTGTTCGGCCTGACGATGGTCTCCTACGCGCTGTCCACCCGGACCATGCCGCAATGGCTGATCGAGGTGCAGATGTTCGGCATGGGCCTGGGTATGGGGCTGACCATGACCCCGGCAACCAACGCGATCATGAGCGCGGTGCCCCGGGAGAAGGCCGGCGCTGGCTCCGCGGTGAACAACACCGTGCGGCAGGTCGCCGGCGCGCTCGGCGTGGCGATCCTCGGCTCCGTCCTCGCCGTCGCGTTCCGCGGCAGCCTCGGCTCGGACGCCCCGGCCCACCTGGCGGCCCGGCTGGACCAGCCGGCCGCCGCGGTGTCGCGGCTGCCCGCGTCGGCGCAGGTGGGCAGCTACCTGCGGCGGGACAGCAGCGAGTCGATCGGCAACGCGCTGCAGTTCGCCGGCAACGCCAGCACCGCATTGCAGCACCGGGCCAGCACGCCCGCAGCGGCCGCGCTGCCCCCGGCCCAGCTCGCCGCGCAGAAACAGCTGGCACAAACCGCGATCGGCGGCTTCGTCAACGACGCCAAAGACTCGTTCATGTCGGCCATGCACATCACCTCGTTCGTGGCCGGCCTGTTCGGCCTCATCGGCTCCTTCGTCGCCTTCTGGCTGCTGCCCGGACGGCGCGAGTTCGCGGCCCAGGGCGCGCCGACCACGGCGGCCGAGCCCTCGATGGCGCACTGATGACTACCGCGGTGGTCCGCAAGGGGGGACGTCCCAGGAGCGAGGCGGTCGACACCGCAATCCTCGAGGCGGCAGTGGGGGAGATGGCCGACAACGGCTACCTCGGCTTCAGCGTCGAGCAGGTCGCCGCCCGGGCCGGCGTGGCCAAGACAACGGTGTACCGGCGATGGCCGAGCAAGGACGAGCTGATCTTCGACGCGCTCGGCTGGCTGAAGGGACCGGTTTCGCAGGCGCCGGGCGGCAGCGTCCGCGACGACCTGGTCTATCTCACGAACCGGATGCGAGAGATGTGGCTGAACAGCGTGCACGGCCGGGTCATGCGACGACTGGCCGCGGATGGTAGTGAGCGCCCGGAGCTCTACCGGCATTTCCGCGACCGGCTGATCGCCCCACGGCAGGCGGCGGTGCGGCAGGTACTGCAGCGGGGCGTCGACGAAGGCCTGATCCGCCGTGACGTCGATCTCGGCTGGGTGCTGGATACGCTGGTCGCCCCCGTGATCGTCGCCGCTATGACGCACAAGGACCGGATCACCCGCAAACAGATCGAGTTCACCGTCGACACCGTCCTGCGGGGAATCGCGCCCCTGGCAAGATAACCGCCATGGGAAGCCTTATCCTGCTGCGCCACGGCGAGAGCGAGTGGAACAAGAAGAACCTGTTCACCGGCTGGATTGATATCGGCCTGTCCGAAACCGGCCTCGCCGAGGGCCGCCGGGGGGGCGAGCTGCTCGTCGAACACGGCTTGCTGCCCGACGTCGTACACACCTCCCTGCTGCGTCGCGCGATCCGCACCGGCGAGATCGCGCTCGACGTAGCCGAGCGGCACTGGATCCCGGTTCGCCGGTCATGGCGGCTCAACGAGCGGCACTACGGCGCCCTACAGGCCAAGGACAAGGCCGCCGTGCGCGCCGAGTTCGGCGACGAGCAGTTCATGCTGTGGCGCCGGTCGTACGACGTGCCGCCGCCGCCACTACCCGACGACGACCAGTACAGCGCGGTCGGCGACCCGCGCTACGCGGACATGGTCGAGACCGTGCCGCGGAGCGAATGCCTTGCCGACGTTGTCACACGGCTGCTGCCGTACTGGTACGACGCGATCGTGCCCGACCTGCGTCTCGGGCTCACCGTGCTGATCTCCGCGCACGGCAACTCGCTGCGTGCACTGATCAAGCACTTGGACGGCCTGTCGGACGAAGCCGTGGTCGCGCTGAACGTCCCGACCGGCATTCCGCTGGTCTACGACCTCGACCCGATGACGTTCACGCCGGCCAAGCCAGCCGAGTACCTCGACCCCGAGGCGGCGGCGGCGTCGATCCAAGCGGTAGCCAACCAGGGCAGGTGACCGGCCGTCGCCGGTCGGCGATCAACCGCTGAACTGGCCGAGCCCGCTGGTGATCGGTTCGGGACGCTGGCCGGTGACGATGAACACGACGCGCCGTGCCACGGCCACTGCGTGGTCGGCGTAGCGCTCGTAGTAGCGGCCGAGCAGCGTCATGTCGATGGCGGCCTCGATGCCGTGCATCCACTTGTCGGAGAGCAGCAGGGTGAACAGCTTGCGGTGCAGGGCGTCCATCGAGTCGTCTTCGACCTCGATCGCGTGCGCCAGCGCGACGTCGCGTCCCTCGACGACCGCGCCGACCTTGTCGACCAGCGATAGGGCCACCTCGCCCATTTGCGAAATCACGTCGCGCAACTCGATCGGGACGGCGATCTCGGGGTACCGCATCCGGGCCACCTTGGCGATGTGCAGGGCGAGGTCCCCCATGCGCTCGAGGTCCGCCACGAGGTGCAGGGTGGACACCAGCACCCGAAGGTCGGTGGCCACCGGCTGCTGCCGAGCGATCATCTGGAAGGTCCGTTCTTCCAGGTCCTCGCGTACCGCATCGACCCGCGGATCGTCGGAAATGACCCGCTCGGCACCGGCCAGGTCACCATCGAGGAGCGCGTTCGTCGCACGCTCCATCGCGGTGCGGATCAGCTCGGTCATCGTGACGAGCGTCTTGGCGATGTCGTCCAGCTCGTCATGGTAAATGTCTCGCATCGAAGCTCGCGTTTCCTTCCGGTCCGTCCCCCAGCAGCGTAGTTCGTCGTCCCGCCGTGCGGTGGTCACGACGTGAACGGGACTGATACAGGTGGTGAACAACCGGCATCCACCTGAACGGCGTGGACGCCGATCGGCGATCTCGCGGGAGTCCGCCCCGTACCATCGGGTCGTGCCCACAGCACTGGTCATCGGCGTGGCGTTCGGCGTCATCGTCGGGACCGCGTTGGGTTTCGTGCTTGGCGCGCGTCGGCATGTGACGGTGCGGCCCGCGCCCGAACCGGCACAGACCAGGCAGCGGCCCCTGTCGGCCCTGGTTCTGGAGGCGCTCGGCACTGGGGTCGTGGTGGTCGATCGCAGCGAACGCGTGCTGCTGGCCAATCCGGCGGCCCGCCGGATGGGCGTGCTGCTGACGGACCGGTTGGCGTTCGGCGAGCTCACCGAGCTGGTGCGCGCCGCGACCGACCACTCGGTCACGGTCGATTCTGCGGTCGACCTGCCGATGGGCCGGCTGGGGCGCGAGCCGATCGCGCTGGCGGCCACCGCGGTGCCATTGCCCGACCCGGACGAGCCAGGCCGGGTCGCGGCGGTGGCCGTGCTGCTCGACGACGTCACCGAGACCCGCCGCTTGGAGGCGGTGCGCCGCGACTTCGTGGCCAACGTGTCGCACGAGCTGAAGACTCCTGTGGGGGCGCTGACGCTGCTGGCCGAGGCCGTGCAGGACGCCGCCGATGACCCGGAGGCGGTGCAGCGCTTCGCGGCCCGGATGCAGAGGGAGGGCTCCCGGCTGGGCCGCCTGGTGCGTGAGCTGATCGAGCTGTCGCGGCTGCAGGGTGCCGAGCCGCTGCCGGGCAACGATGAAGTGCTGGTGGCCGAGGTGCTCGACGAGGCCCAGGACAGCACCCGGCTAGCCGCCGACCAGGCCGGCATCAGCGTGGTCTCACGGTGCGCCGACGGTCTGATAGTGCGCGGCAACGAAACGCAGCTGGCCACGGCGGTCGCGAACCTGCTCGACAACGCGATCGCCTACAGCCCGCCAGGAACCAGGGTGGCGCTGGATGCGCGGCGGGCGGGCGACGATGGGGAGATCTCCGTCAGCGATCAGGGGATCGGCATCGCCGAGCCGGACCTGGCGCGCGTCTTCGAACGCTTCTACCGGGTCGACCCGGCGCGCTCACGGGCCACCGGAGGCACCGGGCTTGGCCTCGCGATCGTCAAGCACGTCGCCACGAACCACGGTGGCACCGTCTCGGTGTGGAGCGTCGAGGGCGCGGGGTCGACGTTCACCATCCGGCTACCACTCGTTCACCCCGTTCCGGAATCGTCCGACGCGGACGTGCCGTCGACGCACGTCGTCCGCACGGCGACGATGACAAGGGGGAACCGGTGACGCGCGTACTCGTGGTCGAGGACGAGGACTCGTTCTCGGACGCGCTGTCCTACATGCTTCGCCGCGAGGGATACGAGATCGTTGTGGCCAGCAGCGGACCGGACGCGCTGGCCGCCTTCGACCGCAACGGCGCCGATCTGGTCTTGCTCGACCTGATGCTGCCCGGGCTGTCCGGCACCGAGGTCTGCCGCGCGTTGCGCCAGCGCTCGAACGTCCCGATCATCATCGTCACCGCGCGCGACAGCGAGGTGGACAAGGTCGTCGGGCTCGAACTGGGTGCCGACGACTACGTCACCAAGCCGTTCTCCTCCCGCGAGCTGGTGGCCCGCATCCGGGCGGTCATGCGCCGCGGCGCAGAGCCGGACGAGCTGCTGACCAACGCGATCGAAGCCGGCCCAATCCGGATGGACGTGGAGCGGCACACCGTGTCGGTCGACGGCGCGGCCGTGTCGTTGCCGCTCAAGGAGTTCGACCTGCTCGAGCTGCTGTTGCGCAATGCCGGCCGGGTGCTCACCCGCGGCCAGCTGATCGACCGGGTCTGGGGGGCGGACTACGTGGGCGATACGAAGACCCTCGACGTCCACGTCAAGCGGCTGCGCGCCAAGATCGAACCGGACCCCGCCAACCCCAAGTACCTGGTCACCGTCCGGGGGTTGGGTTACAAGTTCGAGGTCTGACCGCAGGCTCCCCATTCGGCGTTGTTCGACGGTCGGCGCGTCCTCGCACGCCCGGGGTCGAACAGCCAACCTCACCGACCGAGGCTCGGCTCGCCGACCCGCTCGGCAGAACCCCTCTCGATCCCCCCGCGATCTGGCGTGCCGCCAGACGTCTAGCTCTGGAGCGCGTGTGAGGTGCCCAGCATGGGGGAGTGACGCAGCCGGAGCGCGGCCAGCACGGCGGCTGCTGACACGACGGCCGCCGTCAAGCCGATCACCACGAAGACCCACATCGGTGAGCCGTGCGTGATGGTGATCTGAGCAGGGGCTTGGACGGGCTGAACGACGGAGCCACCGTCGGGCGCCGGGCGCTGGCCAAAGGCCTGAACGGAGCCGGCGGCGAGCGTGGCGAGGGTGACGAGCAGCCCAACGACGACAGTAAGGTGCTGTTCGAAAATAACTATTCTATAACAACTTACATGGCTGTGATTCGCTCCGGGTCGCCGAGCGTCGGCACGGTTAGCGTTGGTGCGTGCCGAGCAGGACCGAAACCGTCGAGCGTCTGCGGGTGAAGTTCGGCGCGCTGCTACCGCTGCTGGATGAACGGCAACGTCGGCTGCTGCTGGGCGCGGAGGCGGCCGGGTTGGGTCGCGGCGGGATCGCGATGGTGGCCGAGGCGGGCGAGGTGTCCCGGCCGCTGGTCAGTCGCGGAATGCAGGAGCTACGGGCCGGCCCGGTGCCCTCGCAGCGGGTGCGGCGAGCCGGTGGTGGACGCAAACGGCTCGCCGAGACCGCGAGCGGGGTGCTGGCCGCGTTGGAGGCGCTGGTCGATCCGGACTCTCGCGGTGACCCGATGTCGCCGTTGCGGTGGACGGTGAAGTCCACCCGGCAGTTGGCGGCCGAACTGGCACGTCAGGGTTATCGGGTCAGTCACGTGTGGGTGGCCGAGGCGTTGCATCAGCTGGGCTACAGCCTGCAGGCGAACGCGAAGACGATCGAGGGCAGACAGCATCCGGACCGGGACGCGCAGTTCGGCCACATCGCCCGGACCGTCGCGCGGTTCCTGCGGGCAAAACAGCCGGTGATCTCGGTCGACGCCAAGAAGAAGGAGCTGGTCGGCGATGACCCGGGCTACAAGAACAGCGGACAACAGTGGCGCCCGGCCAAGACCCCGGTGAAGGTCGGGGTGCACGACTTTCCCGACCCGAAGCTGGGCAAGGCCATCCCGTACGGCATCTACGACATCGCCGCGAACACCGGCTGGGTCGCGGTCGGCGCGGACGGGGACACCGCCGCGTTCGCGGTGCAGACCCTGCGCCGCTGGTGGGACACGGTCGGCGCCACCCGCTACCCGGCCGCCACACGCCTGCTGATCTGCGCCGACGCGGGCGGGTCCAACGGCTACCGGCTCAAACTGTGGAAGGTGGAACTGGCCAGGCTGGCGACCGAGATCGGTCTGGCCATCACCGTCTGCCATTTCCCGCCCGGCACCTCGAAGTGGAACAAGATCGAACACCGATTGTTCAGCCACATCACCATGAACTGGCGGGGCCGCCCGCTGATCAGCCACCAAGTGGTCATAGACCTGATCGCGGCCACCACCACCCGCGCCGGGCTACGCGTCCACGCCGAGGCCGATCCCAACAGCTACCCACGCGGAATCAAGGTCAGCAAACAGGAGCTGGCCACTATCGAACCCCAGCTCAAACGTGACAAGTTCCACGGCGAATGGAACTACACAGTAACCCCAGCGAAGAACGCCGATCAGCCCAGTTGATTCCTAACAGGTCCTAAGGGTGCGGCGGGATGCGGACATGGCGTTGCCTTCCTAGGCGGGCCGAGCAGGGTGCCTGCCCGGCGGTCGTGCCCCGGATCGGGTGACCCGGTAGCCATATGGCACCCGCTATCGCTTGACGAATTCTTGATAAGCCCTTGGGAATGGGGTGGCCTCGCGATCGTCGAGCCCCGAGACTGGTAGACGGAGGACTGCCCAGGGGGTGCGTGGTGAGCAGTCAGAGCGGCAGTCGAGGTGTCGAGTTCGGCCTTCTCGGCCCGCTGCAAGTGACCCGCTCCGGGGCGCCGCTGCGCCTGGGTGGCCGTCAGCAGCGAGCCGTCTTGGCGCTGCTTCTCCTCGATCCGGGCGTGGTGGTCTCCACCGATCGGCTGGTCGATGTGTTGTGGGGCGACCAGCCGCCGAAAGGGTCGATCGCCACCTTGCACACGTATATCTCGCACCTGCGCGACCTGCTCGAGACCCACCGACCGGGTTCCGGGGCGGCGTCCCGGGTGCTGCTCACTGAGCCCACCGGGTATCGGCTGATGGTGGACAGCTCGTCAATCGACGCGGCGGTCTTCGAGCGGCGAGCCCGGTCCGGCCGGGCCGGGCTCGAGGCTGGCCGGTTCGCCGAGGCGTCGGCCGAGTTGGCCGAGGCGCTGGCCCTGTGGCGGGGGCCGGTGTTAGCAGATCTTGGCGACTACGAGTTCGCCCGGCTGGCAGCCACGAAGCTGGACGAGCTGCGGCTGGGCGCGCTCGAGGCCCGGGTCGACGCCGATCTCGCGCTGGGCCGGCACGCCGAGCTGGTCGCGGAACTCGATCAGCTCATCGCTACCCACCCGGTGCGGGAGCGGCTGCATGAACAGCGGATGCTCGCCCTGTACCGGTGCGGACGGCAGGCTGACGCGCTGGCCGGCTACCATTCGCTGCGCGAGTCGCTGGCCGACGAGCTCGGCATCGACCCCGGACCGGCGTTGCAGGAGTTGCTCCGGCGCATCCTGCGCCAGGATCAGATACTCGGTCTCGGGCCGGGCGAGCCGCGCGCGCTTCCCGTGCCACCGAATGCGCTGCTCGGGCGCGAGCGTGAGCTGGCTGAGATCGCCGAGCTGCTGCGCCGGGACGAGGTGCGGCTGCTGGTGCTCACCGGGGCCGGCGGCTCGGGGAAGACCCGGCTGGCGTTGGAGGCGGCCCGGCAGGCGGCCGGCTCGTTCGCGAACGGGGCAGCGTTCGTCGGGCTGGCGCCTTTGCGTGACCCGGATCTGGTGATCGGCGCGATCGCCCAGGCCGTCGGCCTCCAGCCGGCCCCGGGTGCGGGGCTCGCCGCGGCGCTAGGCAGCCGGGAGATGCTGCTCGTGCTGGACAACCTCGAGCACCTGCGGGCGGCCGGACCGAGCCTCGTCGAGCTGCTCGCCCGGGCCCCTCAGCTGACCCTGCTGGTCACCAGCCGGGTCGTGCTGCGGCTGTCCGGCGAGCACGTCTACCCGGTCGAACCGCTCGCCGACGACGCCGCGGCGGCTCTGTTTGTCGAGCGGGCCCGCGAGGCCGAACCCCGCTTCCGCCCCGATCCGTCGGATGCCCAGGCGATCCGCGCCATCTGCCGGCGACTGGATGGGTTGCCGCTCGCGATCGAGCTCGCCGCGAGCCGCATCCGCATGCTCACCCTGGCCGAGCTGCTCGCCCGGCTCGAACCGGGCCTGCCGCTGCTGACCGACGGCGCGCGCGACTTGCCGGTCCGGCAGCAGACCCTGCGCGCGACGATCGAATGGAGCTTCGAGCTGCTCGACAAGGACGAGCGGCGTGACATGTGCCGGCTGGCGGTGTTCGCCGGCGGGTGCACTCTGCAGGCGGCCGAAGCGGTGTGCGGCGTGACGCTCGAGGAGCTCGGCGCGTTCGTGGACCACAGCCTGCTGCGCCGCACCGCCGGCGAGAAGGGCTCGCGCTACCACATGCTGCAGACGATCCGCGAGCACGCCGCCGAGCAGCTCAGCGCCGACGACGCGGCCGACGAGGTTCGCCGGCGCCACGCACAGTACTTCCTGGCGGTAGCGGAGTCGGCCAACCTCTTCTACGAGGCAGCGGGCGAGCAGCACCACGAGATCGTGACGGCCGAGCAGGACAACCTGCGGGCGGCGCTGCAGTGGACGCTCGACACTGGTGAGATCGAGCTCGGCTTGCAACTCGCGATCGCGCTCGAGAACTTCTGGGCGACCAGTGCCCCGTTCGAGGGAGTGCGCTGGTTCGAGGCGCTGCTGCCGCTGGCCGACCACGTGCCCGCGCGACTGCACGCCCGCGCGGTGCGGTGCTACGGGGGCGCGACCACCATGACCGGTGCGGACCTCAGCGGCGAGCGCCTATATGAGCAAAGCTTGGCGGAGTTCCGGGCGCTCGGCGACGAGGCTGGCGTTGGGAGCCTGCTGCACCGGCTTTCGGAGTCCTCCCATCAGCGGGGGGACGCGGCGCACGCGCGACGGCTGGCCGACGAGAGCCTGCAGATCGCCCGCAGGAGTGGAAACACGCGGGTCGAGGCGCAGTCGCTCGGCACACTCGGATCTCTGACGTGTGAGGGCGGTGACCGCGAACTCGGCATGCAACTGCTCGAGCGCAGCGCGGACCTGGGCGGCGAAGTCGGATTCAGATGGTGGCAGGGGCTCATGCTCGCGTCCTTGTGTGAGAACGCACTCGAGCTCGGCAGAACCCGCGAGGCAGAAACCTGGGGCTACAAGGCGCTAGGGCTGCTGCACCAGATCGGGGACCGGCTGAACATGTTGTGTCTGCTGGCCAGCCTGGCCCGCGCCGCCGCCGAAACCGGGCGCGCCGAGGAGGCCGGCGGGCTCTGGGGGGCGATCGAGGCGGAGGAGGTCCGCGCGCCCACGGGCTGGTGGGAGCTGCACCGGGACGAGTACGCGGCACCGGTGCTCGTCCACCAGAACACCGAGTTCGAACTGGACCGCCTCGCGGGGCGCGCACTCTCGCTGGACGACGCGGTCCGCTGCGCGCTCGGCGATCAGGTGGGACACAGCCAGCCGCCGGGTTGATCTGCGCACCGCCAGTCGAGTGGTAGAAGTCCGCCAGAAAGTCTATACTTCCTCCATGGCGTTGAGTATCAAGAGCGACGAAGCGGACCAGCTTGCCAGGGAACTGGCTGCCGAGACAGGTGAGACGTTGACCGAAGCCGTGGAGACTGCGCTCAGGGAGCGGCTCGACCGTCAGCACGCCAGGCACGCGGCCGGCATGAGAACGCGGCTGGCGCGCCTGGCCGCCGATGTAGCGACCCTGCAGATTGCCGACGACAGGACGCCAGAGACGATCATCGGGTACGACGACACGGGTCTGGCACGTTGACGGAACCGGCGCGGAAGAGCCTGGTGGTCGATACCTCGGCGGCCGTCGCAGTCATCCTCGACGAGCCGGGGAGCGGAGAACTTGCGGCACACCTTGAGGACGCTCTCGCCCGGCTGATGCCAGCCGCCATCCGCGTCGAGTTGGGGATCCTTATCGAGGCTCGGCTGTGGCCTGCCGGGCAGGACGTTGTCGACCGGTTTCTTCGAGACGCAAGGATCGACATCGTCCCCGTTGATGCCGACCTGGCCGCCCGCGCGATGAGCGGCTGGCGACGATACGGCAGGGGGCGGCATCCGGCTGGACTCAATTTCGGCGACTGCTTCACTTACGCGCTAGCCGAACGGACCGGGCACCCCGTGCTGTGCACCGGCGACGACTTCGCTGCGACGGATGCATCCGTGGTGCGACCTCGGTCGGCGCCGGATGCGGGCTGAGTGCCGGCTACGCCATGGCCCACCCTGGTAGAGGTCACATCACCCGGCGCACCGCGCGCCACGACATGACGGACCAGCGCGACGCAGCGGAGAGGACCGATCCGAGGCTGGCGAAGGAGCCGATCGCCGCGATCGACGCAGCCGAGCCAATGGAGCCGATTGACAGCACGGATCCGACCGATCCGATGGAGAGCACGGACCCGTCAGAGCAGATCGACAGTATCGAGTTAGTGGACTTGTAGGACCAGCGTGACCCGTCCGCGGATGACACTCAAGATCCATCACGTGCATCGGGAAGCTGCAGCAGCCGTGGTGGCTCTGGTGGCTGCGCTGCCGCCGCATCGGAACGCGGCCCGGGACCGCGCGGCCGGCGCGGTTCGCGCACTGCCGCGCCCCCGTCGTCCGGTCGGTCGCGCCGGATGAAGTCCCCGGCATCGGGCCACCGACGCCGACGTGCTCCGGCCGCCACCCGCGGCCGCAGCCCGAGCCTGCCGGCCAACCTGCGTACCCAAGACTTGATCACTACCCCAGCATTCGCCGGATTGGTATTCGCGGCAACATGTGGCTGCCGACGTTGGTCGCGCTGCGGGTGGATTACCGGCGTGTCGCCCCGCGCCGCGTCCTACGTCGTCCTATCGGTTGCGGGTCCGGCACCAGCACGCGGCGTGCTCTAGACCTCACGACCGAGGCGCACCGAGCCGTCCTCGCGCAGCGTCCAGAACGGATTATGGGCGATCTCCCAGGGATGCCCGTCAGGATCGGCGAAGACGCCGGAGTAGCCGCCCCAGAACGTCTTGGCTCCCGGACGTCGGATCTCCGCGCCGGCGGACGCCGCCGCAGCCAGGATCGCGTCGACCTCGTCCGGGGACCGAACGTTGTGCGCAAGCGTGATGCCACCCCAGCCGGCGCTGTCGATTACGACCGTATCCTCGGCCAGCTTGTCACGATCCCACAGGGCGACGATCATCCCGCCGGCCTGGAAGAACACGACATCGTCGTCAGGTGCCGCATCCGTGCGCCAGCCCAGAGCCTCGTAGAACGAGCGCGCCTGTGGTAGATCGGCGACACCCAGGGTGACCAGGCTGAGGCGTTGCTCCATAAGCCCAACCCTAGGACAGCGCTGCGCGAGCGGCGGCCGTCGCCGGGTGCTCTGCGACGAGCCCGTGCGACAACCGCGTCGCGCACAGCGCGGCGAGCGAGGCGTACGCCTCCGCGCCGATGAGCTCGGTGAGTTCCGGCGTGTACGAGACGTAGAGTGGCTCGCCCCCGACGTGCGCGTCCGGCGAGGACGTGCAGAACCAGTGCAGGTCGTGGCCGCCCTCGCCCCAGCCGCGCCGGTCGAACTCGGTGATCGTGGTGACCAGGAGGCGTGTCTCGTCCGGGCGATCGACCCATTCCTGAGAGCGACGCACGGGCAGCTGCCAGCAGACTTCCGGTTTGGTCTCGACTGGGTTTCGCCCGGTACGCAAGGCGAAAGCATGCAGCGCGCATCCGATGCCGCCCGCGAAACCGTCGCGGTTGGCGAAGATGCAGGCACCGTCGACCACGCGGGTGCGCAGCCGATCCGGGTCCTCGCCGACGTTGTCCTTCTCGGTCACATCGAGCTTGCCGCTCTTGCGAGTGCCGACGGCGATCAGCTGCCAGTCGTCTGGCGTGAGCTGCCGGGCGAAGGAGAGGACCCGCTTCTCGTCCGTCTTGTCGGAGAAGAACGCGCCGTGGGTGCAGCAGCCGAGGGTCGCGGCGCCTGCGGTGATGCCCTGGCAGCCTCGTCCGAAGATGCACGTCCAGCGGGAACACAGCCAGGTCAGGTCGGCCCGGATGAGGTGCTCACCATCGGTCGGGTCGAAGAATTCCACCCACTCGCGGGTGAAGTCCAACCCGACTTCGGGCGCGACGACAGGCAACTGCATACCCACTCTGGCAGCGTACGGCCCCAGACGCGCAGCTATTGTCGGATCCATGCGGCTCGGCGTGCTGGACGTTGGGTCCAACACCGTTCACCTGCTGGTCGTCGATGCGCATCGTGGAGCGCAGCCCACGCCGCAGCTTTCGCGCAAGAGCGTGCTGCGGCTCGCCGAACACGTCGGCAAGCGTGGCGACCTCGACATCGAAGGCGCCGACGCACTCGTCGGAGCTGCTCTCGGGGCACGTCGGCAGGCGAAAGAGCTCGGCTGCGACGAGATCCTCGCGTTCGCTACGTCCGCAGTGCGGGACGCCGGCAACAGCGCCGAAGTACTCGAACGCGTACGTGTCGAGGCCGGTGTCGACCTGACAGTCCTGCGCGGCGACGAGGAGGCGCGGCTGACCTTTCTCGCCGTGCGGCGCTGGCTGGGCTGGAGCGCCGGCAACCTGATCTGCATCGACATCGGCGGTGGCTCGCTCGAACTCGCCGCGGGCACCGACGAGGATCCCGCGGTGTGCCTGTCTGTGCCACTCGGCGCCGGACGGCTGACCCGTGACCGGCTCGATGGTGACCCGTCCGCCAAGTCGCAGGTTGCCGCGTTGCATGAGTACGCCGTGGCGGAGCTCGCCGCTCCGGCGAAGAAACTGCTCGCCGGTGGGCCGCCCGATCGCGTCGTCGGCACGAGCAAGACCTTCCGCACACTGGCTCGGCTGGCCGGAGCGGCGCCGTCGTCGGCCGGACCACGCGCGCACCGGGTGCTCAACCGCAACGGGCTGCGCCAGATCACCTCGTTCATCTCGCGCATTTCGTCGGCCGACCTGGCTGAGCTCGACGGCGTCAGCCCAGCACGGGCCCACCAGACGCTGGCCGGGGCGGTGGTCGCCGCGGCAGCGATGGACGCCCTCGACGTCGCGGAGCTGGAGTTGTGCCCGTGGGCACTGCGCGAGGGTGTGATCTTGCGTCGTCTCGACCAGCTCACCGGGTTCTGACGCGCGACTAGGCTCGACCGGCATGAGCGCCCGCGCGAAGAGCCGGTGAGCTGATGGGCGGGACGTCGCATGCGCTGCGTAGCTCATCTGCGCGGGTCGGCCTGTCCAGCGCATCGGTGTACCCGGAGTCGACCGCGGCCGCATTCGAACTGTCGGCCAAGCTCGGCTACGACGGGGTCGAGATCATGGTCTGGACGGACCCCATCAGCCAGGATCCCTATGCACTAAAGCGATTGTCCGAGCACTACGAAGTGCCGATCCTGGCCGTCCACGCGCCGTGCCTGATCGTCACGCAGCGAGTCTGGTCGCCCGACCCGTGGGTCAAGCTGCAGCGAGCGCAGGCTGCAGCAGAGCTGCTCGGCGCGCAAACGGTCGTCGTCCACCCGCCGTTTCGGTGGCAGCGCGAGTACTCACGAGATTTCCACCGAGGCTTATCAACGATGGCCGACGAAACCGACGTACGCTTCGCTGTCGAGAACATGTTCCCGTTGCGCGTCCGCGGCCGCGAGGTATCGGCCTACCAGCCGACCTGGGACGTCGCCGCCGAAATCGAGCCCTACCGCGACTACACCCTGGACCTGTCGCACACAGCCGTGTCGCAGTCGGACGCCCTGGCGATGCTCAACACGATGGGCGCGAGCCTTGCGCACCTGCACATCGCCGACGGCACCGGCCTCGGCAAGGACGAACACCTCGTGCCAGGGCGCGGCACCCAGCCGTGCGCGGAGGTTCTCGAACGCATCGCCGCGAACCACTTCGGCGGGCACGTCATCGTCGAGGTCAACACCCGCCGGGCCATCGACCGGTCGGAACGCGAGGCGGACCTGGCCGAGGCGCTCGCCTTCTGCCGATTGCACTTGGTGGCAGCGCCCGCCGGAATCAACGGGTGGCGATAGGCGGCCAACCCTCGGCTAACCGTCGGCTAACCGTCGGCTAACCGAGGTGCGCCGAGACCACGAGATTGTCGAGATAGCTGTGCGCCCGGAAGTCGAAGTCGCCGGTACACGTGATCAGCCGGAGCTCGGGCAAGGGCGTCGGACCGTACACCGCCTCGGTCGGGAACCGGTCCTTCGGATAACTGACCGACCTGTCGACGACGAAGCGCAGCGTCGCGCCCGTGCTCTCGCGCACCAGGACGACGGCACCGGGACGCAACTCCCGCAGCCGGTAGAACACGGCCGGGCCATTGATCGAGTCGACATGGCCGGCAATGACCGCGGGCCCCGCATTGCCTGGCCGGACGCCACCCGCATACCAGCCCGCCTCGCCCCACTGGCTCGGCACGGCCAGCGATCCGTCCGTGTGCAGTTGCAGCGTCTCCAGCGCGGTGTCGACCCCGATGGACGGGATGCTCAACCGCACCGGTGGCGCGACCGATGTGGCAGGCGGGGCAGAGTGCGCTGGGCCCTGCGGTCCACCCGGCAGCGGCGGCAGCAGACCCGGCTCGGTCGAGGCGCTCGCGGTCGCGACCCCGGTGCCGTGCCCGAGAGCGGACGGCCGGTTCGGCGACGCGCCGCCGGCGCCGGCCACCGCCGCCGTCGTGAGCACGCCGGCTGCGCCGGCGACGGCGGCGAGGCCCGCGAACAGCCGGACGCGCCGCCGCCGGTTGCTGACGCGATGCCTACCGGTCATCGGGTGACGGGCTGACGCCTCCCACTGCGCCGCACCACCGCCACGCCGAGTCCGGCAGCTACGAGACCCAATGCGGCCACGCTGTCACGTGCCCAACACGACCCGTGCGACCGCGTCGCCGTGCCGCCGCCGCCGGCCTGGACCGGTCCGACGGGTGCGGTGGCGGCTGCCGCCGCGTCGACAATGCTGCGCAGGGTCAGCCCGCTGCCTTTCGCGTCGAGCAAGACGATGGAGTTCACGCTGCCCGACGTGATCTGCACGTCACTGGTCGTGCTCAGGCTTGCTGTCCCGTCGGCCCGAGCGGTGATAGGCCAGTCGCCGGCCGGCACCGTCGTGTACGCCGTGCTGGTGGCGAACGCCGCATCCTTCGCCACGACCGGTCCGCCGGTAGCGAGCAGGTCGGCGTGCGGAGCGCGGCTGGCCGCCTGGATCACCCGCACCAGCCCGGTACCCGACTTGGGCGCGGTGAACTCGTCATGCAGCACGATGCCGTGCAGCTGGCTGTTCATGCCGACCGCCGCGGCCGTGTACGCCGCGCCGGCTTTGGCGTCGAGCGTCCAGGTCAACGCTGGCGGCGTCGAGGCGGCCGCGCCGTGCGGCCGCATCGATACGGCGTACAGCCCGGGCGCGATGCGGCCGTACGGGCTCACGTCTCCGTACCCCACATTGGTGAGCCACAGCGTGGACGTGCCCCCGGAGAACGCCGTCAGGTAAACGTCGACGCCGGGGGTGTCCGGCGAGAAGTGCGCCCCGCGGATCACCGCGCTCGTCTCGCTCGGTGCGGCCACGGCGACCGTGGTCGCAGCCGGAACTGCCAGTCCCAGCGCCGCAACTGCGGCTACCGTGAGCGTGCGTCGTACAGCCAGCCAACCCATGTCTTACCCCCGTTCCCCGTCGGCGGACCGTCCGCCGCCGTTAGCTCAACGATTGAACCGGTGCGATAGCTACGTCCCATTGCAAGTGCACGGCCCCGCCGGCAACCGGAGTGATGTGCAGCGGCCGGTATGACACGGGCAGCGCGTCGAGCGTGATGCTGAGCGCCGACGTGTTCGGTGCCGTGACGGTGAGGTCGCGGACAGGCAGGCCGGCTGCCGCCTCGGCCGGGTCCTGCGGCAGGCCGATGAGCTGGATGTCACCCTTGTCGGCGAGCACGGCGAGCACCGTATCGGCCCGCAGATCCAGGCTTCCGGAGGTGAGCGTCTTGTTTGCGGCGCTGTTCGGGTGGATGTGTTTGTTGTGTAGCAGGCTCGTCCCCGCGTGCAGCCGTTGCGAGCGATCGGTGGCCATGCGCGACTTGAGGTCGGCGGGCCCGCTGGGATCGATCTTGCGTACCTCGACCCGGTCATCGCCCTGACCGAACAGCGCCACCGGGGCCGACGCTGCGAGGGCGGCGGCGACGTCACCCGACGGCGTTGCTCGTGCGCTGGGGGTCGAGATCAGGTAGGCCTCCGCATGCCAGTCCTGATCGTTGTTGGGCAATCCCGGCAGTGCTGTGAAGCCGTCGGTGCGCAGATCCTGGTTGACTGCGGGGTCGGCGCCAATCGGGGTCTCGTGCGCGAGGTTGGTCTCGATCCACTTCTGCGCGGCCACGGTCGTGACGGCCGGCACTTCCGATGGTCCCGCGGAGGGAGCGGTCGTTGCGGTGTTCGTGTGCTGCCGGCCGCGGGCGACGGCGATGGCGATCACGACAAGGACACCTGCGGTCACCACCGCGAGAATCACGCCCGCGACCGCCCGCACCCGCGGGCTGCGCGCCGCCTGAGCCACCGGCGATCGCGGGGGCATGGCGAGGCTCGGCCTCGGTTCTGTGTCCCAAGCAGCCGGTGTGCGCTGGGCGGTGGGTTGTATCGGCGCAGACTGCTTTGTCTTGACGGCCGGCTGCTGAGGGCCCGGCACCTTCGCTGCAGGCCGATCCTTCGCAGCCCCGGTCACCCGGGAGATTCCCGCGACGCGGCGCACCGGCCGCGCAGCGGTCCCCCCGCGCGCCCCCCGGGCTGCTTGGTGCCCACGAGCAGCAACGTACCGTGCCACGCGCCAACGTAAAGCCGAATGCTCGATACGCTCCCAGGCATGCTTCGCACCGCCATCCTGGCCGCCGGGCGCAATCACCGTGTCGAACGCATCGTGTCGACGGCGCCGGTGTCGCGCAGCGTGATACGCCGGTTCGTCGGCGGACCGGACACCGCGAGCGGAGTCAGCGCGGCCAAGTCGCTCGTGAACGACGGGTTGACAGTGACACTCGATCATCTCGGTGAGGACACCACCGACATCGCGCACGCCGATTCGGTGGCGGACGCCTACCTGGAAGCGCTCACCGCCGTACACCGCGCCGGGCTCGCCGAGATGCTCAGCCCGCTGTGCCCCCGGGTCGAGGTGAGTGTGAAGCTGAGCGCCGTCGGCCAGGCGCTGCCTGGCGACGGCGATGCGATCGCCCTCGAGCACGCCCGCAGGATCTGCACCGCCGCCAAGGCTGTCAGCGCCACAGTCACGCTCGACATGGAGGAGAGCACCACGATCGACTCGACGCTCAACATCCTCGCCGCGCTGCGCGCCGACTTCCCCGAGACGGCTGCCGTATTGCAGGCATACCTGCACCGGACGCAGGCGGATTGCCGCGACCTGGCCGTGGCGGGCAGCCGGGTACGCCTGTGCAAGGGCGCGTACGACGAGCCGGCGTCAGTCGCATTCCGCGACCGCGCCGACATCGACAAGTCCTACGTCCGGTGCCTGAACCTGCTGCTCGCCGGCGAGGGGTATCCGATGTTCGCCACCCATGACCCACGGCTGATCTCAATCGTGGCCGACCGCGCCAAGCATTACGGTAAGGCAGCCGGCGAGTTCGAGTACCAGTTTCTCTTCGGGATCCGTCCGGAAGAACAGCGTCGCCTCGCCCGCGCGGGCCACACGGTGCGCGTCTACGTCCCGTACGGCGTGGCGTGGTACGGCTACCTCATGCGGCGGCTAGCCGAACGGCCCGCCAATCTGACGTTCTTCCTGCGCTCGCTCGTCACGAAGGGCTGACCGATCGTGATCGATACGGCCGAGGACGCGGCCGCCATACCTCGAGGAGCCGGCTGATGACCAACGTGGCGATCGTCGGCGGGGGCAAGATCGGCGAGGCGCTGCTGTCCGGACTGCTGCGCCGGCACGAGTACGAGCCTGACTTGCTCGTCGTCGTGGAGAAGCACCCCGAACGGGCCGCGGAGCTGACCGCGACGCACGGGGTGCGTGTTGTCGGCATTCCCGAGGCCGCCGCCTTTGCGCGCACCGTGCTCCTCGCCGTCAAGCCGCAGGACATTGACGCGGTGCTGACCGAGCTGCACGATCATGTCGGGGCGCAGCATGTCGTCGTTTCGGTCGCGGCCGGCATCCCGACTGCGCGAATCGAACGGGCGCTGGGCGAGGGCGTGCCAGTCGTGCGGTGCATGCCCAACACCCCGGCGCTGTTCGACCAGGCCATGACCGCGGTGGCCCGCGGCGCGCACGCCACGGAGGAACACCTGGCGCTGGCCGAGTCGCTGCTCGCCGCGGTGGGCAAGGTGGTGCGGGTGCCCGAGTCGCAGCTGGACGCGGTGACGGCGCTGTCGGGTTCGGGCCCCGCGTATTTCTTCTTCCTGGTCGAGGCGATGATCGATGCCGGAATCCTGCTCGGCCTGCCCCGAGCCCTCGCCGCCCAGCTGATCGTGCAGACCGCTGTGGGCTCGGCGGTGATGTTGCGCGACTCGGGTGAGCATCCGGTACAACTGCGGGAGGCGGTCACCAGCCCCGGCGGCACGACGATCGCCGCGATCCGCGAGCTGGAGAACCACGGTGTACGCGCGGCTCTGCTGGCCGCGATCGAGGCGGCCTGCGTGCGCAGCCGCGAGCTCGGTGCCACGCAATAGCCGAATGACAGTAGATCAGTGGGGCTCATCTATCGCATTAGCCCCACCTGTACCGCTACTCTCGTCCCAGCACGTGCGTGTCCCGTCCGCCGGTGGGGAAGCCGGCGCACTGACACGTGCCGAAAGCTATGGTGACGTATGACGACGTCCGACGACAGCGATGCCCGCACCACGAAGCCGAAGAAGGCGGCACCGCGCAAGGCGGCCGGTGCCGGAGCGGGATCGCGCCGCGTCGCGCCCGAGGGCGTCGACGGGCTCGCTGAGGTGCGTTTTCTGACCGTCGCCGAGGTCGCCGGCGTGATGCGAGTGTCGAAGATGACCGTGTACCGCCTCGTCCACAGTGGAGAGCTGCCGGCCGTACGCGTCGGTCGCTCGTTCCGGGTGCCAGAGAAGGCCGTCCACGACTATCTGCAGGCCGCGTTCATCGAAGCGGGCTGATCAGCCGACCTCCGGGCGCCCGGTCGCGGCGGGGTAGGGTGTGCCCCCATGGGTTCTGTGATCAAGAAGCGGCGCAAGCGGATGGCTAAGAAGAAGCATCGCAAGCTGCTCAAGCGCACCCGCGTCCAGCGCCGCAACAAGAAGTAGAGCGACTCGATCGCGCCGGAAGGAGCGATCTTGTCACCTCTCGCTGGCGCGGCTGCGGTCCGCTCTTGGTCACCAACTGGTCGCCCACGTCGTGTGCGATCCGGATCGCGCCGGAAGGAGCGATCTTGTCACCTCTCGCTGGCGCGGCTGCGGTCCGCTCTTGGTCACCAACTGGTCGCCCACGTCGTGTGCGATCCGGATCGCGCCGGAAGGAGCGATCTTGTCACCTCTCGCTGGCGCGGCTGCGGTCCGTTCTTGGTCACCAACTGGTCGCCCACGTGACCTCTTCGCCCGAACGGGCGCCTCTAGACTGAAGGCTCCGTCGTGCCACCCACTGACCGGAGCCGCGATCATGTCCAGCGTTGTCCTGGTGACCGGCGTGAGCCGTTACCTAGGCAACCGGCTGGCTGGCCAACTGGCCGCAGATCCGAACATCGAACGCGTCATCGGCGTCGACACCACGCCACCGGGTCGCGGTGACCGCGGACGTCTCGGGCGAACCGAATTCGTGCGCGCGGACATTCGAAATCCGTTGATCGCCCGGGTGATTGCGCAGTCGGGGGTCGACACCGTGGTGCACGCCTCGGTGACCGCGACGCCTCGGGGCGCCGGCGGCCGCACGCCGATGAAAGAGATGAACGTCATCGGCACCATGCAGCTGCTCGCTGCGTGCCAGAAGTCCGAGACGGTGCGCCGGCTGGTGGTGAAGTCGACGACCGCCGTGTACGGGTCGAGCCCGCGCGACCCCGCCGTCTTCACCGAAGAGATGACGGCGAAGGCCCTGCCCCGCGGCGGGTACGCCAAAGACGCGGTCGAGGTCGAGGGATACGTGCGCGGCTTCCTGCGGCGCCGCCCCGACATCGTGGTCAGCGTGCTGCGGTTTGCCAACTTCGTCGGTCCCACCGCCGATAGCCCGCTCACCCGCTATCTCTCGTTGCCGGTCGTCCCAGTGGCGTTCGGGTACGATCCGCGACTGCAGCTGCTGCACGAAGATGACGCGATCGAGGTGCTGCGACTGGCCACACTGACTGATCGGCCGGGCGTATTCAACGTCGCCGGCGAGGGGATACTGCTGCTCTCACAGGCGATTCGCCGCGCGGGGCGAGTCTCGGTTCCTGTGCCGGCACCGGCGGTGCGACTCGTCGGCAGCCTCGTCCGGCGACGCGTCGACGCTTCGCCTGAGCAGCAGCAGTTCGTCAACTTCGGTCGAGTCGTCGACGTGAGCCGACTGCGCACGCAGTTCGGGTACCAGCCGCGGTACTCGACCGAGGCCGCGTTCGACTCGATGCTGGCAGAGCGCCCGCTGTCGCCGGTCGTGTCGGCGGGCATGGTGCGGCGCGCCGAGGACGCGGTCGGCCGGTTGCTCGGCGTGGGCGCGGGACGGCCCTGAGATGGCCCACGAAGCGCGGGTGATCCGGCTGCCGACGGTCGCACCCCATCGACGCGTGGACGAGGCGCCTGGCCCGCTCGAGGCCGGCGCGACCAGGCCACCGATGTCCAACTGGGAGCGTCACGTAGCTGGTGGTCTGGCCCTGTTGCGCCGCCGGATCACCGGCGACTACGAGGTCGACGAGTTCGGCTTCGATCCCGACCTGACCGAGCACGTCCTGGCGCCGGCGCTTCGTCCGCTGTACCGACGGTGGTTTCGCACCGAGGTCACCGGCATCCACCACATCCCGGTCGAGGGCGGAGCGCTGCTGGTGGCCAACCATGCCGGCGGGCTGTGGGCACTCGACGGCGTGATGACGGCGCTGGCCGTGCACGACGAGCATCCGGCGCATCGGTTCCTACGCATGCTTGGTGCCGATCTAGTGTTCACCACGCCAGTTCTCGGCGCGTTGGCCCGAAAGTCCGGCAGCACGCTGGCCTGCAATCCCGACGCCGAACGGTTGCTCGGCGAGGGTGAGCTGGTTGGTGTCTGGCCGGAGGGGTTCAAGGGCATTGGCAAACCCTTCAGTGAGCGCTACAAGCTGCAGCGGTTCGGCCGAGGCGGATTCGTCAGCGCGGCCCTGCGGGCCCAGGTACCGATCATCCCGGTGTCGATCGTCGGCTCCGAGGAGATCCACCCGATGCTGGGCAACGCCAAGACACTCGCCCGCGTCCTCGGCTTGCCCTACTTCCCGCTGACTCCGACATTTCCCTGGCTCGGCCCGCTCGGGCTCGTCCCGTTGCCGAGCAAGTGGCGGATCGAGTTCGGCGCACCTATCCACACCGACGCCTACGGTGGCGACGGCGCCGACGACCCGATGCTCGTCTTCGAGCTCACCGACCGGGTGCGCGAGACGATCCAGTCGACGCTCTACCGGGTGCTCGCTCAGCGTCGTTCAGTCTGGCGCTGAGCACGTCGCGCCGCGTTCAGCTGGATTCGGCAGGGACGGCCCACGGTGGCGGGCCGTCAGGGATCAGGCCGTACACGTCGAAGAGCACTGCTGAGTCCACCCCGAGCATGGCGCCGCTGGCTGCCGCTATCCACGGGAGGAACTCGGCGGGGTCGAAGGCGGCGTCGCCAAGCCCCTGCATGTAGGCGCGATGGGCTTGCAGCGACGCGACCCCTCGGTTGAGGAACTCCGTCACGTCCACGCCATGTGTCGGTTCACGCGCGCCTGCGAAGCACACGTAACGCACTCCAGTCCACGGCTTCACGCCTTCGTCGGCGAGCTCGGGGAAGACCCATCGGTTTCCTGCGTCACGCGCAGCGTCCAGCGTCGCCAGGCCGACTGCCCGGTGGTCGGCCTGGTTCGTAAAGCCCCCTGCACCGCGGTCGGTGAATACCCCACCGACGACGATCTCGGGCCGATGCCGGCGGATAGCGCGAGTGATGTCACGGCGCAGCGGCAGCCCGTACTCGATCACGCCGTCGCGATGGTCGAGGAACTCGACGACGTCGACGCCGACCTCACGGGCCCCGGCGCGTTCCTCCGCTTCCCGCAAGACGCGCGCTTGATCAGGCTCAACCGCGTCGATTCCCGCCTCGCCGCGGGTGGCGAGCAGGTAGCTGACCTGCTTGCCCTGCGAGGTCCAGCGGGCGACGGCGGACGCCGCACCGTACTCCAGATCGTCCGGGTGCGCAGCGACGCAGAGCGCTCGTTCCCAGTCTTCACGCAGGGCAGGCAAGAGGGGCGGTGGGCCGGGCACAGCGCGATGCTACCGGCCCGCATGCCCCCAGTTCGGGCGCCTCAGGGCATTCGCTCGGCGGGCAGCCACGACACCGCCCGCCACCGCGCCCGCACCCAGCAGGGCGGGAACGCCGATCTTGGCCGCCTTGCGGCCGGTGCGGAAGTCGCGGATCTCCCATCCGCGTTTTCGTGCCTCGTCGCGTAACGCCGAGTCGGGGTTGACCGCCATGGGGTGGCCCACCAGCGACAGCAGCGGCAGGTCGTTGATCGAGTCGGTGTAGGCGAAGCATTGCGTCAGATCCAGTCCCTCGCATTCAGCGAGCGCGCGCACCGCCGCGGCTTTCGCCTCGCCGTGTAGCACGTCGCCGACCAGCCGTCCCGTGTACTGGCCATCCACCGTCTCGGCCACTGTGCCGAGGGCACCGGTCAAGCCGAGCCGTTTCGCGATGATCAGCGCGAGGTCTTGCGGCGTGGCCGTCACCAGCCAGACCCGTTCACCCGCCGTGATGTGCTGGTTGGCCAACGCCTGGGTGCCGGACCAGATCTTGGACGCCATCGACTCGTCGTAGATCTCCTCGCCGAGCGCGACGACCTCGCTGACCTTCTTGCCGGCAACGAAGGCCAGCGCGGAGTCCCGCGTCTGGTGCATGTCGTCCCTGGACTCGCCCCGCGCTCGCAGCTTCGCCTGGCGGATCGCGAAGGTGCCCACGTCCCGCCACGAGAAGAACTTGCGTGCGGCCAGTCCCTTCGCAAAGTGGAAGATCGACGCCCCGACCATGATCGTGTTGTCGACGTCGAAGAACGCGGCCACCTCGCTTGCTGGGGCCTCCGGACGGGTCATTCGCCCACCTCCCACGCAGCGGAACCAGCCTATCCGCCCGAGGGGGTGAGGCAGACCTCGACGCCGAGGATGAGGGTGACGTTCAGGCAGCCGCTGCTCACCGTCACGGGCGGCGGCAGCAACCCGGGCGCGGCGGTCGTGGTCGCCGGACTTGGTGTCGGTGTCGGCTGGCCCGAGTAGGCGCCCGACGCCCCGCCCGCGGCACCGCCCGCAGCCGACGAGGCGGGTGGCGGATTGGCCACACCTTGCGGGTTCGTCGCGTTCGGCCCGGCACCGGGAGACGTCGTTGCGGACGACCCGCCGGGGCCGCTCCCACCGCTTCGACCCGGTGCGCTCGCGCCACTCGACGGCACGGCCGGACTGGACGGGGTTCCCGGCGGACTCGACGCGCACGGACCACAGGGGATCGGCCCGAGGTCGTCGGTCGGGGCGGTGGCCAGGCAGGCGCAGGCCAGATCGGCCCGCAGCGCGGTCGCGCGCTGCAGGACGGCGTTAGCCAGCGACGCAGATGCCGCCGCTCGGTCATGCAACGTCCCGACCGGGATCGCCGACGTGATCGCGCTGAGCAGCTTGACCTGGCCGGGGCCCCAGTCCATCACCGCCGTCAGCGGGTCGGGGGACTTCGAGGAGACGGTCTTGCCGGCGATCAGCCGCGAGGCGTGCCGAGCATCGGAGTCGGCGTCGTCGAGCGTCTCGCTCATCAGCCGGTCGGCCCGTGGCTTGATCTGACTCGCCTCGGTGGGCGGCGCGCTCGACCCGATGGAATCGGTCCAGACGCCCAGCACCTCCTCGGCGCGCGTCCCGGCCTGCGCGAGGTAGGTCTTGCCGCGGGCCACGTCACCGCCGGTCAGCGCCAGCTTGACGTCCTCACTCGCCCGCTTGACCGAATAAAGGGTGTCACCGGGCAGCGACTTGCCGCTGAACCAGACGAGCAGGCCCAGCACCACCGCGCTGACCGCGACCAACGCCCCGGCGACGGCGACCGCACGCCTCGGCCCGCGGCGGCGGGGACGCTCGGTGGCCGGCTCGGCAACCCCCTCCTCGACCAGCCGCGGGGCCGCCGCGATGAGCTGGCCACGCAGCTCGGCGCGGAACTCGGGGGCCGGGACGGCGGGAGAGGAGGGCAGGTCGCGCAAGGCCGCCAGCAGCGCCCGGACCCGCGGGTCGGTCGAAGCGGCCGGGTCGGGGTAACGGCGAAGCAGGCGCAGGTCAGCCATCGGCTCCTCCCCCCAACCCCGGCGCCCGAGTGTCGGCGGGCACTGGACGTTCGTCCATGGGGGACAACGAACGACGAGCAGGCGTGTAACGGAGCCGCGTCATGGCTGACTACCTACGAGCTGCGCCAATTTCCGCACCGCGCGATGCTGCAAGGCCTTGATCGCGCCATGGTTCTTGCCCATGACGGCGGCGGTCTCGCTGACCGAGAGCCCCTGCATGAACCGCAGCACCACGCATTCGCGCTGCTCTGTGCCGAGCTGATTGACGGCGGCGACAAGCTGCCCCGACGTCAGGCTGGCGAGCACCGCCGTCTCGGTGCTGGGCACGGGGTCGTCCGGCTCGATCGGCTGGTCGGTGAGGACCTCGAGGCGAGTGCGCGCGGACTTGGAGTGGTCGAACACGATGTTGCGCGCGATCGTCGTGAACCACGCACCGACATCGCGGCCCTGGTAGCTGAGCTGGCCGATGCTGCGCAGAGCACGCAGGAACGTCTCGCTGGTGAAATCCTCGGCCAGCGCGCGGTCGCCGACCCGGTAGTAGATGTAGCGGAAGACTGGGTCCACGTAGCGGTCGTAGAGCCGGCCGAATGCCTCACCGTCACCCTGCTGAGCCCGCGTGACGATCCGCCAGACCTCGCGGTGCGTCTCGTGCACGCCGGGCGGCGACGTGGCGTCCGGTGGGGAAGAGTGCAGCGCGGCGGGCCCGGGTGCGCCCCCGCCCGTCGCCTGTGAGAACAACGGCCCGAGCCCGGCAAGGACGGGGCCGTTTTCGGCTGTGAGAACGGCCGTCACCTGACGGGCGAGATCATGCAGCCCGAACGGACTCCACCCCGCAATGCGCTGACCGCGAGCCGTGCGCGCACTGCGCTCGTGGTGTGCCGGCGTACGGATCGCCAGCCTCCCCATGGCGCGCACTCGACGTGGTACAAGTAGCGCATCACCGTACCGGCGTGCACTCTTTGGCACCAATCTGGCCGGCAAACGCCTAAGGCCGCCCGCGCGACCGCGTCTTGAGGCATGCTGGCGGTCAAGGCGGGCTCGGCGGCTGCGGGAGGCGGGCTGAGGTATCATGGGCGGTCTATCAGAACTGGTTCGGCGGGTGGCTGGCACGCAGCCGAACCGGACGGCGCTGGTCGATGGCACGACCCGGCTGACCTGGGCGCAGTTGGATGACGCGATCACCCGGGCCGCGCTGGCGTTCGGCGCGGCCGGCCTCCTGTCGGGCGACCGGGTGGCCATCCAGCTCGGCACGAGTACCGATTTCGCCACCCTGTACCTGGGCGCCCTGCGGGCGGGGCTGGTAGTCGTCCCGGTGAACCCGGGCTACACGGTTCCCGAGCTCAGCTCCGTGCTGGAGGACTGCGGCGCGCGGCTGCTCGTCACGTCGTCCGTATCGGCGATCGAGGCCGTCGCGAGCCTGCCGGTGGAGCATGTCGCGGCAGCGGCGCCCAGCGCGCCCGAGCCGGCGGGCACCCTCGCCGACCTGCTGGCCGGCGCACCACAGGGCGGCGACCCGCGCGCCGACCGCAGCGGCGAGGACCTGGCGATGCTGCTCTACACCAGCGGCACCGGCGGCCGGCCCAAGGGTGCGATGCTGTCGGTGCGGGCGGTGCTCGCGAACCTCGACCAGCTGGCTGCCGTCGAACCGCCGTTGATAACCGCGCAGGACGTGGCGTTCGTCCCGCTGCCGTTGTTCCACGTGTTCGGCCTCAACGCTGGACTCGGCATGGCGCTGCGGGCGGGCGCCACGACCGTCCTGAGCGACCGCTTCGACCCGGCCGGGACCCTCGAGTCGATGCGGCGCGAGCGGGTCACCTTGCTGATCGGTGCTCCGGCGACGTTCCAGCACTTGCTCGGGCAGCCGGGTTTCAGCGACGCGTTCGCGTCCGTGGGGAAAGCAATCTCCGGGTCGGCCCCGCTGTCGCCCGAGCTCGTTGGCGAGTATGGCCGGAGCGGCGTGATGCTGCTCGAGGGGTACGGGCTCACCGAAGCGGCCCCGGCAGTGACGGTGAATGCTGAGCGGCCCAAGGCGGGGTCGGTCGGCCGACCGCTCCCCGGGGTCGAGGTCCACCTTCGCGATGCCGACGGCGAACCGATCGACGACGAGTTCGACCCGGGTGAGTTGCTCGTCCGCGGCCCCAACCTGTTTTCCGGCTACTGGCCAGGCGGCACCGACGGCCCGGACGCCGAGGGCTGGTTCGCCACCGGCGACATCGCGGTCGCGGACGAGGACGGCGACCTTCTCCTGGTCGGGCGCACCGACGAGCTCGTTCTCGTCAACGGCTTCAATGTGTACCCGACGGAAGTCGAGGCGGTGTTCGGCGCCGAGCCAGGCGTGGACGAGGTCGCCGTCGTCGGCGTTGACGATCCGGACACTGGCGAAGCCCTGGTCGCCTACGTCGTTCCGGCGCCCGGCGCCCAGCTGGACCCACCCTCGCTGATCCAGGCGGCGTCGCGGTCGCTGGCCCGGTTCAAGCTGCCACATTCCGTCGAACTCGTCGACGCGCTGCCACATACGGCGACCGGCAAGGTGATGAAATGGCAGCTGCGTGATGCCGGCGACTGATCATCAGGTCACGCTGATCACTCGGGCCGGTTGCCACCTTTGCGACCAGGCCAGCGACCTGCTCGGCCGGCTGCGCAGCGAGCTCGGCTTCGGCTACCGTGAACTCGACGTCGACGCCGACGCCGCCCGCTCCAACGAGTACTCGGACCGCGTCCCGGTGATCTTGATCGACGGGCGGGAGCACGGCTACTGGCGGGTCGAAGAGGCCCGCTTCCGCAACGCAATCAGCCGCTAGTCCCGGGTGAACGGAACAGCGCCGGTGCGATCTTGAGGCTTCCGCTGAGCCCCCGAGCCTGTTGCATATTCGACCATCGATGACGTGGAACACAGTTCTCGCCGATTCGGGCCCGCCACATTTTCGGGGGGCCGCGATGTTCGGCCGGGAGAAGCGACTTGGGAGCTTCACTCCGAGTTCACTGATCATCGCGATCCGATTACGCAACAGGCTCCCCCGCTCAACGTCTGCCTCAAGATCATGACGGGGGAACTGGTCGCCGACCTTTAGCACACCTGACGGCGATTTGGGAAAGCCTTCACAAGCGCGTACCGTTCCCGGGGTCCAGGCGGCTTGTACCACAGGGCCACGCCCGACCTGCGAGCGAGGTTAGCGCATGAGCGAGCGTCAGCGAGCGAGGGCGGGGCCCCCGCGAAATCGTGTCGGCGATTTCGTGGGGTGCAGGTGCGCGGCGAATGAAGCGATGAGCGCTCGCGCGAAGAGCACGGGTGAACTCATGAGCGAGCGCAGCGAGCGAATCAATGGGCATAGTGCGCTTGGAGTCTCGTGCGCGTTCGCAGCGAAGCGAGAACGCGCATGAGCGAGCATCACGACGTCACCGACGTGGCAGCGCCGCGCGCCGACTGCGCGCGCACCGTGCCCGAAGCCACTGTCGAGCGGTTGGCCACCTACTTCCGCGTGCTGTGCGGACTCGGCGAGCGGGCCGCGACCACGGTGTCGTCGGAGGAGCTCGCGGCCGTCGCGGGCGTCAACTCCGCGATGCTGCGCAAGGACCTGTCCTTCCTCGGCTCCTACGGCATCCGGGGCGTCGGCTACGACGTCCAGACGCTGACCGAGCAGATCGCGCGGACGCTCGGGCTCACGGTGCACCGGTC
Source organism: uncultured Actinomycetota bacterium (assembly GCA_963839995.1). GTDB lineage: Bacteria > Actinomycetota > Actinomycetes > Mycobacteriales > Jatrophihabitantaceae > CAWIUB01. The sequence continues at coordinate 160,713 of CAWIXH010000015.1, forward strand.
GGTGGCGATGATCGGCGTCGGCAACCTGGGCCAGGCGCTGGCCGGCTACGCGGGCTTCGCCTCGCGCGGCTTCCGCATCGCCGCGCTGATCGACAGCGACCCGGCGCGGGTCGGCTCGGTCATCCGCGGTCTGACCGTGCGCGATATCAGGGACCTGGACGAGATCGTCGCCGCCGAGAACATCACCATCGCGGTGATCGCGACGCCTGCATCGGCGGCCCAGGAGGTCTGTGATCGCCTGGTGGCCGCGGGCGTCACGAGCATCCTCAACTTCGCTCCGGTCGTACTCACCGTGCCCGGGCACGTGGACGTCCGCAAGGTCGACCTGGCCGCCGAGCTGCAGGTGCTGTCGTTCCACGAGACCCGCAAAGCGGCCCGGCTGGTGATGGAAGCGTGAGCGAGCGAGCATCGCAGGCGCGCAAGCGCCGAGCTTGTGCGGGGTCCCGGCGAAATCGCGGAGCGATTTCGTGGGGTGCAGGTGCGGAACGAGCGGCCGATTGCGGGGTCCCCGCGAAATCGTGCCAGCGATTTCGTGGGGTGCATGTGCGCTTGCGCGAAGAGGTTGGCCGATGAGCGTTCTCGTCGTGGGGTTGTCGCACCGGACGGCCGCGGTGCCGGTGCTCGAGCAGGCGAGCATCTGCGCCGACGACCTGCCCAAGCTGCTGCACGAGCTGTACAGCGCCGAGGCGATCAGCGAGGTACTGGCGCTCTCGACGTGCAACCGCATCGAGGTGTACGCCGACGTCGAGCGCTTTCACCCGGCGGTTGCCGAGATCAGTGGCGTGCTGGCCCGGCAGGCCGGGATGTCGGTAGCCGAGCTGGGCGAGCACCTCTACGTCCACTTCGCCGAGGCCGCGGTCGAGCACATGTTCTCGGTGGCAGCGGGGCTGGACTCGATGGTGGTCGGCGAGTCGCAGATCCTGGGCCAGCTGCGCCTCGCATATAGCGCCAGCTCCGAGGCGGGCGTCGTCGCAACCGTGTTGCACGACCTCGCGCAGACGTCGCTGCGGGTCGGCAAGCGGGTGCACAGCGAGACCGGCATCGACCGCGCGGGTGCATCGATCGTCTCGGCGGCGCTCGACCGGGCCGAACGGGTGCTGGGGCCGCTAGGGAATCTGCGCGCGCTGATCGTTGGGGCCGGCTCGATGGGCGCCCTGACGGGCGCCACGCTGCGCCGCCGCGGCGCGCGCGACATCGTGATCGCCAACCGCACGCCGGAGCACGGCGCGCGACTGGCCACCACCCTGGCCGGCCGGGCGGTCGCGCTGGACGAGATTCCGCGCGAGATCGCCGAGGCCGACCTAGTGGTGAGCTCCACCGGAGCCACCGGCCTGGTCCTCGAGATCGACGCGTTCACTGGCCGCACCGGCCGGCCGCTGATCGTGCTCGACCTGGCCTTGCCCCGCGACGTCGACGACGCCGTCAGCACGCTGCCTGGCGTCACCTATCTGGACCTGGACGCGTTGCGGCAGGACGGCGCAGCCGTCAGTGAGGCCGAGGTCGCCGCCGCCGCGGCGATCGTGGCTGGCGAACTGCGCGACTACCTGGCCGAGCAGCAGCGCCTAGCCGTTGCGCCCACCGTGACCGCGTTGCGGTCGCGAGCCAACGAGGTGATCGACGCAGAACTGAGCCGACTGGACGGCCGGCTGCCCGCGCTGGACGTGGCCAGCCGTGCCGAGGTGGCCGACGCGGTGCGCCGCGCGGTCGAGAAGGTGCTGCACGCACCGACCGTCCGGGTGAAGGAGCTGGCCAGCCTGCCTGACGGCGACCGGTACGCCCAGGCGTTGCGTGAGCTGTTCGACCTGGATCCGGCGGCGGCCGAATCGGTCGCCGAGTTGCGCAGCGGTCGGGCGTCATGACGAGCGTGCAGACACTGCGGATCGGCACCCGGCGCAGCGAGCTGGCCCGGCGCCAGACCGACCTGGTCGCCGCTGCGCTCGGCGTGCCCGCCGCGATCGTTCCGATCACCACCGAGGGCGACCGGTCGTCCGAGTCGCTGCAGCAGATCGGCGGGACGGGCGTGTTCGTATCGGCGCTGCGGGAGGCCCTGGTCCGCGGCGAGATCGACGTTGCCGTGCACTCGTACAAGGACCTGCCAACGCGGGCATGTGACGGCGTGACCGTTGCCGCCGTGCCGGCCCGCGGCGACGCCCGCGACGCACTCGTGGCGCGCGACGGGCTCACCCTCGCCGAGCTACCCGCGGGTGCGCGTGTCGGCACAGGATCGCCGCGCCGGGCGGCGCAGCTGCGGGCGCTGGGATTGGGCTTGGAGGTCGTGCCGTTGCGCGGCAACGTCGACACCCGGGTGCGGCGCGTGCTCGGCGGTGAGCTGGATGCGGTCGTCCTGGCACTGGCCGGGTTGCGCCGCATCGGCCGCGACGACGCCGTGACGGAGATCCTCGACCCGATCCAGCTGCTGCCTGCTCCCGCACAGGGCGCGCTGGCGATCGAGGCCCGCTCCGGCGACGAGGCCGTGCTCGACGCCGTCCGCCCGATCGAAGATCCCGACACCCGCACCTGCGTGGCCGCCGAGCGCGCCCTGCTTACTGCCCTCGAAGCCGGCTGCTCCGCACCCGTCGGGGCCTTGGCAGAAATCACCGACGACCCTGACGGATCGCTCGAAGTGTTCCTCCGTGGTTCGGTTACCGCGCTCGACGGCAGCGATGCCGTCCGGCTGTCGGCCACCGGCCCGGCAACCGATGCCGAATCGGTCGGCAGGCGGCTCGCCGCCCTCCTGATCGCCAACGGCGCTGAGAAGATGATGGGAAGCTCGTCATGACCCGAGCCCGCAAGACCGTTGGCCGCATCACCTTCGTGGGTGCCGGCCCTGGCGATCCCGGACTGCTGGCCGTGCACGCCGCGCAGGCGCTCGCCCGCGCCGATGTGGTGTACGCCGATGCCGCGGTGCCCGCCGTGATCTCCGGGCTCGCCCACGGAGAGCTGCGCCCGACCGAGGCGACCCCGGCCGAGACCGCACGCGCCGCGCTAGCCGAAGCCCGGCTCGGCTCCTCCGTAGTGCGCCTGGTCGCCGGGGACGTGTTCGCGGACGACGGCGTCGTCAAGGAAGCGCTCGCCGTCGCCCGCACCGTCGTGCCGTTCGACGTGGTGCCCGGGGTACCGCTCGGGGCGGGGACCGCGGCCTACGCGGGCGTGCCAGTCGGCTCGGTACGCACCGAGGCGTACATCGCCGCGGCCGCATCGTTCGACTTCGACGCGCTGCTGCGCGGCAGCGGCACGCTGGTGCTCGCGGTGCAGGCCAGCGAAGTGCGGCTGGTCGGTGAGCAGCTGGTTTCGGCTGGCTTGAAGCCCGACACGCCGGTCACGGTCAGCTGCGACGGCACGGGCACGGGGCAGCAGACGGTCAGCGGACAGCTGGACGAGCTGGAGCTCGCCGCGGTCGGCATGACCGGCATCGTGGTCGTCACGGTCGGGAAGGCGGCCGCGTTGCGCGACCGGCTGACGTGGTGGGAGTCGCGTCCGCTCTACGGCTGGCGGGTGCTCGTCCCACGCACCAAAGAGCAGGCGGGCGCGATGAGCGATCGGCTGCGGCTCTACGGCGCCGTCCCGGCAGAGGTTCCGACGATCGCGGTCGAACCGCCGCGCACGCCCACCCAGATGGAGCGCGCGATCAAGGGCCTGGTCACCGGACGCTACGAGTGGATCGTGTTCACGTCGACCAATGCTGTACGCGCGGTACGTGAGAAGTTCGAGGAATTCGGGCTGGACGCCCGCGCGTTCGCTGGGGTCAAGATCGCCTGCGTGGGCGATGCCACCGCCGACGCGGTGCGGGCGTTCGGCATCACGCCGGAGCTGGTGCCTACAGACGATCAGTCGTCCGAGGGACTGCTCGCCGACTTCCCGCCCTACGACGACGTGCTCGACCCGATCGACCGGGTGCTGCTGCCCCGGGCCGACATCGCCACCGAGACGCTCGCGGCCGGGCTGCGCAGGCGCGGCTGGGAGATCGACGACGTCACGGCCTATCGGACCGTGCGCGCTGCGCCACCGCCGGCCGAGATCCGCGACGCGATCAAGTCGGGTGGCTTCCAGGCGGTGTGCTTCACCTCGTCCTCGACGGTGCGAAACCTGGTCGGCATCGCCGGCAAGCCGCACGCGCGGACAGTGGTCGCCGCCATCGGTCCGCAGACGGCCGCAACGGCGCGGGAGTTCGGGCTGCGCGTGGACGTCCAGCCAGAGCAGGCGACGGTTCCCGCGCTGGTCGACGCCCTGGCTCGGTACGCCTCGGCCAAGGCCGTCGAGCAGCGGGGCACGGCGGCCTCAGCGGCCGCCAAGAAGGCCGCCCGCCCGTCTCGCCGAACGGCCCGCTGATCGTCCTTCCCCGATCGCGCAACTTCTGGCCGTCGGAGACGGCCGAAGGGTGCAAATCGGCGGGGGACGGGATCGTCGTTGACCTGCCCGGGCCTGCAGCCGGGCACTACCTCTCAGCGTCGGGCAAGGACGACGTGCTCGCGTGATCTTCCTGTCCGGGGGGCTCACGAAACGCCGCCGCAGGTCCCACACCCTGACTGCCGGGTTCCTACGATCTGCGCATGCGATTGCCTCGCGACGAGGAAGAGTTCACTGACCGCATGCTGGACGCGATGCGGACGTCCGGTCCCTTGAAGGTCGTGGCGCTGTGCCGTGCGATGCTCGACTCCCACCGATTGCCGGCGGATGTCAGCCGCGCCGAGGTGCTCCTCGAACTGGGCGAGCACCTCGACCTCGACGGCCAGCACGTCGAGGCTGGTGAAGTGTTGCGGGCAGCCGTCGCCGACGGCGGCCCGACGACCATCGATGCGCGGTGCTTGCTGGCGAGGTGGTGCCTCGATCACGGCGACGCCGCCGAAGGCGAAGCGCTGCTCCAGCAGTTGTGGGCCGAACGCCGTCGCGACCTGAGCGTGTGCGTATTCGTGGGTGAGCTGTTCGAACGACGCGGTGATCTGGCCACTGCTACCCGGTGGCTCAGCACGGGGGCCGTCCACGTCGAGCGGCAGCTCGACGATTCTCCGCTGGAGGTCGTGCGCTTGCTCGGCTCGCGCCGGAGAGTTCGCCGCACGCAAGGCTTCACCCCGGACGACCTCGACATGGCAGCGGCCGGAATGGCGGAACTGCTCCTGTCCGCGCTGGCGATCGCCTGACTGAACGCCCTCTTGGTATTAGGGTCGGACGGGTGAGCTTGCCCGTCCTGCCGGGGTTTCCGACGTCGCGGCCGCGCCGGCTGCGGGCCACGGCCGCGCTGCGCCGGTTGACCGCTGACGTGGCCGTCCGACCGGCCGATCTGATCCTGCCGATGTTCGTTCGGGAGGGGATTGCCGACTCGGTGCCGATCGGGTCGATGCCGGGCGTGGCGCAGCACAGTCACGAGTCGCTGGTGAAGGCCGCGCACGAGGCCGTCGAGGCGGGCGTCGGCGGGCTGATGCTGTTCGGCGTGCCGTCCTCGAAGGACGCGCGCGGCTCCGGCGCCGACGACCCGGACGGGGTGCTGAACGTGGCGCTGCGGCGCCTACACGCCGAGTTCGGCGACAGCACGGTGATCATGGCCGACCTGTGCCTGGACGAGTTCACCGACCACGGCCACTGCGGGGTGCTCGACGAGCGGGGCCGGGTCGACAACGACGCCACGCTCCAGCGGTACGCGTCAATGGGCGTAGCCCAGGCGAGTGCTGGGGCGCACGTGGTCGGCACGAGCGGGATGATGGACGGCCAGGTCGCTGCCGTGCGCACCGCGCTGGACGAGAATGGCCATACCGATACGGCGATTCTGGCCTACGCGGCCAAGTACGCGTCGGGTTTCTACGGGCCGTTCCGGGAGGCTGTGGACTCCTCGTTGACCGGCGATCGCAAGACCTACCAGCAAGACCACGCCCGTACCGTCCACGAGGCGCTGGCCGAGACGGTCCTGGACGTGGCTGAGGGCGCCGACGTCGTGATGGTGAAACCCGCGCTCCCGTACCTCGACGTGCTGCGCGCCGTCGCCGACGCGTCACCCATCCCGGTCGCCGCCTACCACGTCAGCGGCGAGTACGCGATGGTCGAGGCGGCGGCCCGCAACGGCTGGCTGGATCGGGAACGGATCATGCTCGAGACGCTCACCGCGATCAAGCGCGCGGGCGCGTCGATGATCCTTACCTACTGGGCTGCCGAGGCGGCCGCCCTCGTCTGAGGCGCGGGCCGCCGCTCCGCAGCACGCTGCTGCGCGCGGGCCAGCTTCGCGAACCCCGGCCGCCTGCAGCCGATCGAGCAGCCCCCAACGGCGCATCCGGGCGACGCCGGGCGTCTGCAGCTGATGGCTCGACAACGTGTCGCTGGGGAAGGTGGCCCGGTCGATCACCAACACCCGCAAACCCTTGCGGGGAAGGAGCATTCCTGTTGCCGAGGCGGCCACTCGTGCCCCCACCACGATCACGTCGTAGCCCATTCCCGTCCTCCTCGCTTCCTCGTGGGCGCCGGACCGCCGTGATCAACAGACTTCGTTGGGCGTTGAGCGACCGGATCGGTCTGTTGATCAACGACAGTCGCCAGCTGGACCACTTGGATGAGCGCCTCGAGCCGCTCGGTGAATCGATCGTCAGCCAGCTGGGCGGTGAGCCCCTGCAGGCCCTGATGGCAGCCCACGACGACCTCACCGAGCAGCTGCGGATCGAGGTCGGCACGAATGGCGCCCTCGGTCTGCGCCTCACGAAACTGTGCCGCCGCGGCGTTGATCCAGACCTGGATGCCGCCGCACACCTCGTCGCGTAGGTCCGGGTCGCGGGCCAGCTCCTCGATCAGCTTGCCCAGCAGTGATGGCCCTTCGCCAGTCGCTTCCAGCCTGGCGAGCACCCGAGGCGTGGCGAACAGTCGCTCGACGGCGGTGGGGTGCTGATTCACCTCGACCGCCAGCCGCTCCAGCAGTCCATGCTGTTCGTCGGCGATGACGGCCAGGGCGAGTGCCTGTTTGGACGGGAAGTGGAAATAGCAGCCGCCCTTGGTCAGCCCGGACGCCTCGATGATCTGGTTCAGCGATGCCGCCGCGTAGCCGTCGCGGGCGAAGATCGGCCGCGCCGCGTCGAGGATCGCCCGCCGTGACCGGTCGCCGCGGGTTGGGCTGGCCGTCGTCATGCCGGGCAGCATACAAACCGACCAGTCTGTATGTCGAGAGCTGTTCACCCGGAGGCTCTTGTGGCTGTGGGCGTGCTTGGACCAGGGTCAGCAGGGTGCGGGTAACGACCTTGGAGGCGCAATGCACAGGATGAGAACGCTCGTAACCGCGGCGGCTGCTGCACTGGTCGTGGGGTCGCTGACCGCGACGGCCAGCGCGTCGCCTGACAAGCCCGGTCACGGTGGGCCCACGGTCATCGCCGGCTACAAGCACCTCGTCGTCATCTACGAGGAGAACCACAGCTTCGACAACCTCTACGGCTCGTGGGGTTCGGTAGACGGCCAGCAGGTGGACGGACTGTCGTCCGCCGACCAGGTGCACACCACCCAGGTGGCGCAGAACGGCGACGCCTACGGCTGCCTGCTGCAGGACGACGTGAACCTCACTTCGCCCACCCCCCTGCCGACGACGTGTGTCGACTCGGCGCACGGCGTCGCGGCGAGCCAGTTCACCAACGACCCGTTCACCATCGATGACTACATCGCGGCGACCGACACGACCTGCCCGGCGCCTGGGGTGTTCGCCGCGAACGGAGTGCTCAAGGGCAGTGGCGAGCCGGGTGGCTGCACGCGGGACCTGGTGCACCGGTTCTACCAGGAGCAGTACCAGCTCGACGGCGGCCTGCAGAACCGTTACGTCACCGGCAGCGACGCGGTCGGACTGGCGATGGGCCAATACGACACCAGGAGCCTGCCCATCTATCGATACCTGCACGGTAAGCACGCACCGAACTATGTGATCGCCGACCACTTCTTCGAGGGCGCATTCGGCGGATCGTTCCTCAACCACCAATACCTGGTCGCTGCGCGCGCGCCGATCGACACCGCGGCCGGCCCGGGCGGGGCCGACGCCGGCCTGCACTCGGTCGTCGACAGCAATGGCTTCCCCAACTCGAGCTACCCGCTCTACCACCCGGCGACAACTGTCAAGGACGCGCAGCTCACCCAGGCTTGCGGCCCGGACGCCAACCCGAAGGTCGCCTGCGGCGACTACGCGGTGAACACCATCCAGCCGTCGAACGCGCCGTTCGGGTCAGGCGCCCAGTTGCCGCTGATCGACGACAGCAAGTACCCGAACATCGGTGACGAGCTCAGCGCCAAGGGCGTCTCGTGGAACTGGTATGCCGGCGGATGGAACGACGCCGCTGCTGGCCACCCTGGGCCGCTGTTCCAGTTCCACCACCAGCCGTTCAACTACTTCGCGGACTATGCACCGGGCCAGCCGGGCCGCACGCACCTGAAGGACGAGGCCGACTTCATGGCCTCCGCCAAGGCGGGCACCCTGCCCGCGGTCAGCTTCGTCAAGCCGTACGGCATGGAGAACGAGCACCCCGGCTACGCCAGCGAACCCGATGGCAGCGACCACCTGGTCGACCTGCTCCAGACGGTGCTGTCCGGCCCGCAGGCCCGGGACACGCTGGTGGTCGTCACCTATGACGAATTCGGCGGGCAATGGGACCACGTCTCCCCGCCCGGCATGGGTAGCACCATTGGCGTGCACGACAGCTTCGGCCCGGGCACTCGGGTGCCGACACTCGTTGTGAGCAAGTCGCTGAAGCGCTCGGGCGTCGACCACACGGTCTACGACACGACCTCGATCCTGGCCACCATCGAGCATGGGCTGGGCTTGGCGCCGCTGAGCACACGTGATGCGGCGGTGCCCGACCTGCGCAACGCTGTGCGGGCGGGGCGCGGCGATTAGCACCTGACCCGTGGGGCGACCGTGCCGGCTGCGGCCGCCGCCCGGCCCGGGTACCCGACCAGCACGGCTGGGCCCAGCCACCCGGTGCGGGCGCTACCCAGATGATCAGGATCCCCTCACCGGGCGGTGGGGCAGGCTCTGCGGCTCTTGATCATGCAGCAGAGTCAGCGCGGAGCCGTTATTGGAGCTTGGCAGACTGGGCGGCGTGAGCGACGCCCCGATCTCGGCCCAGCTGTTCGACCGCGCCCAGCAGGTGATCCCCGGCGGTGTGAATTCACCCGTCCGGGCCTTCCGTGCCGTCGGCGGCACGCCGCGGTTCATGGCCAGCGGGAAGGGGCCGCACCTGACCGACGCGGACGGGCGCGAGTACGTGGACTGCGTCGCGTCCTGGGGGGCGATGGTGCTCGGCCACGCCCATCCCGCGGTGGTCGAGGCAGTGCGTGCCGCGGCCGGCAACGGCCTGAGCTTCGGCACGCCCACCCAGGGTGAGGTCGAGCTCGCCGTCGAGCTCGTCAACCGGGTTCCACCGGTCGAGCAGGTGCGGCTGGTCAACTCGGGCACCGAGGCCACGATGAGCGCCATCAGGCTGGCCCGCGGGTTTACCGACCGGCATCAGGTCGTGAAGTTCGCCGGTTGTTACCACGGCCACGTCGACGCGCTGCTCGCCGCCGCGGGTTCGGGCGTCGCCACGTTCGGCCTGCCGGACAGCTCTGGCGTGACGGGTGCGCAGACCGCGGAGACGATTATCCTGCCGTACAACGACGTCTCGGCGGTTGAAGCCGCATTCGCCGAGCACGGCGCCGAGATCGCGTGCGTGATCACCGAGGCGGCCGCGGGCAACATGGGGGCGATCGCACCAGCCGAGGGCTTCAACGCCGCGCTCCGGTCGATTACCCAGCAACACGGCGCGCTGCTGATCATGGACGAGGTGATGACTGGCTTCCGGGTCTCGCCGGCCGGGTGGTACGGGCTCGACCCCGTCGACGCCGACCTGTTCACGTTCGGCAAGGTGATGAGTGGCGGCCTGCCGGCGGCGGCGTTCGGCGGACGAGCCGACATCATGGCCTACCTCGCTCCGGTGGGACCCGTCTATCAAGCGGGGACCCTCAGTGGCAATCCAGTGGCTGTCGCGGCCGGGCTCGCCACCCTGCGCAACTGCACCTCGGACGTCTACGAGCGGCTGGACGCAGCGTCGGCGACGATTGGCCGGCTGGTCGACGAGGCCCTCGACAAGGAGGGGGTTGCCCATCATGTGCAGTTCGCCGGCAACCTGTTCTCGGTGTTCTTCAGCCCGTCGCCCGTCACCAACTTTGCACAGGCGCAGGCGGCCGAGACGTTCCGCTACAAGCCGCTATTCCACGCCATGCTCGACGCCGGCGTGTACCTGCCGCCGAGTGCGTTCGAGGCGTGGTTCGTGACCGCCGCCCACGATGACGAGGCGATCGGGTGCATCGCCGACGCGCTGCCTGTGGCGGCGAAGGCGGCCGCCGAGGCTAAGGCGTCCGCGTGACCCGCCCCAACTCGTTCGACCCAGAGCGCGTCGGGGTACCCGGAGGGTCGAACAACGTACGGGTGGTTCACCTGCTTCGGCACGGCGAGGTCGCCAATCCGGACCGGGTGCTCTACGGACGACTGTCGGGTTTCCGGCTGTCCGATCGGGGCGTGGAGCAGGCGAAGCTCGCAGCCGACTGGTTCGCCGGCCACGAGATCGGCTATCTGGTCTCGTCGCCGCTGGAACGGGCGCAGCAGACCGCGGCGCCCCTCGCGGAAGCCACTGGGCTGCCCGTCCAGGTCGACGAGCGGCTGATCGAGGCAGCCAACGCACTCGAGGGCAAGCGGGTCACCGGCGGCAAGGACCTGTTCCACGATCCGGCCAACTGGAAGCTGTTCGTCAACCCGTTCCGCCCGTCATGGGGCGAGCCGTACCGGCAGATTGCCCAGCGCGTGCTCGCGGCCGTGCTCGCCGCGCGCGATGCGGCCGAGGGCCGCGAAGCGGTCTGCGTGACCCACCAGCTGCCAATCGTCGCGGTGCGCCGCTACGTCGAGGGCAAACGGCTGTTCCACGATCCGCGCAAACGCCAGTGTGCGCTCGGCTCGGTGACCTCGCTGACGTTCTCCGGCGACACGGTGGCGCGGGTCGAGTACTCCGAACCCGCCGGGGCCACTCCGGCGGGCACTGTGCCCGGTGCCTAGCTGTCTCACCCGCCGGCCTCCTCCGTGCGGTCCTGTTGTGTCCTGCTCCGGAGGCCGGCTCATGGCCCGGAGTCGGCGCCCACAGGAGCGTCTTGCACACTGGACGGGCCATGGTCCGCCTGTTGCGCCCCGTCACCGCCGTTCTCGCCCTCGTCGCCGTGCTGTCGGCCTGCAGCGCGGGCAAAGATGCGGTGGACCAGAACGCCGGCGGCCAGTACCGATTCGTCTCGGCGCAGAAGCAGGGCACGACGATCAACTCGGCCGACCGCAAGCCGACCGGCACGGTCACCGGCACGCTGCTTTCTGGTGGCCCGTTCAAGCTGGCCGACCTCGCGGGCAAGGTCGTCGTGGTCAACTTCTTCGCCTCGTGGTGCGCGCCGTGCCAGACCGAGACGCCCAACTTCGCAACGCTGTACCGGCAGGTGAAGGCGCACGGCATCGAGTTCGTCGGGATCGATGCCAAGGACACGTCGAAGAGCGCCGCTAGCGCGTTCGTCAAGGACAGCGGCGTCAGCTACCCGATCGTCTACGACGAGAAAGCCAAGACGGCCGTGGAGTTGGGCAACGTCCCGTCGGCGGCATTGCCGTTCACGGTGGTCCTCGACAAGCAGCAGCGCGTGGCCGCGGTGTACGCAACCGCTCTGCAGCCCGCCGACCTGCGGCCCGTGCTGACGTCGCTTGTTGCCGAGCCGTGATGGCCGCGGCGCTCGCGGGGTTCACCGACACGGTCACCAACGGACCGCTGCTCGTCGCTGCGGGCGTCTCGGCGCTGGTCGGACTGATCGGTTTCCTCTCCCCGTGTGTGCTGCCGCTCGTCCCCGGCTATCTGTCCTACGTTGCGGGCCTGTCTGGTGCCGATACCGCCCGCGGCGCCGCGGGCGGCAAGGGCCGGATCGTCGCGGGCGCCGTGCTGTTCGTCCTGGGGTTCACCGCGATCTTCGTGGCCGAGGGCGTGCTGTTCGGCAGCCTCGGCGCCGCGATCCGGGACCACCGCCTGGCAATCGAGCGGGTCATGGGCGTTGTCACGATCGTCATGGGATTCGTCTTCCTTGGTTGGATTCCCTTGCTGCAAAGGGAATTTCGGATTCATCGCTTGCCACGAGCGGGCCTGGTCGGCGCTCCACTGCTCGGTGCGGCGTTCGGGCTGGCCTGGGGGCCGTGCCTGACACCTACGTTCAGCGCCGTCTATTCCATGGCGTTCACCTCGGCGACGGCCGGGCGCGGCGCGTTCCTGATGACGTTCTACTGCCTGGGCCTCGGCATCCCATTCGTCCTGGTGGCGCTGGGGATCGGCTGGGTCACCGGGGCGCTGGGGTTCGTGCGCCGGCACGCCAGGGTGATCAGCCAGGTCGGCGGCCTGCTGCTGATCGTCATCGGCGTCCTGCTGGTCACCGGAACGTGGGACCACTGGATGAACTGGCTCAGCGGCCAGGTCGGCAACACCGGCGTCGGGTCGAACCTGTGAGTGAGCATCGTAGCGAGCGACAGCGAGCGAGGAGCGGAGCGAACACGGCGATGAGCGCTCGCGCGAAGAGCCAATGAAGCTGAGGGCGGTCGTGAGGCGCGGCTGGCGGCGGTTGATCAGCATGCGCACGGCGCTGGTATTGCTGTTCTTGCTCGCGCTGGCCGCGGTACCAGGATCGCTGCTGCCACAGCGTCCGCTCAACCCCACCAAGGTCGAGAACTACCTGGCCTCGCACGGGGCGTGGGGACGTTTCCTCGACCACCTCGGCATGTTCGACGTCTTCGGATCGGCGTGGTTCGCCGCGATCTACCTGCTGCTGTTCGTGTCGCTGGCCGGCTGCCTGGTACCGCGGATCCGCCAGCACGCCCGCGCGTTGCGGGCCACGCCACTGCCCGCCCCGAAGAACCTGGACCGGTTGCCCGAGTCGGGCAGCTACCGCACCGACCAATCGGCGGACGCCTCCGCCGCGGCGGCACGCGCTGTTCTCCGGCGGCGCTGGCGGGCGGTTCGCCGCGACGAGCCAACGGGCACCGTGACGCTGTCCGCCGAGAAGGGCTACAGCCGCGAGACGGGCAACCTGATCTTCCACCTGGCGTTGCTCGCCGCACTCGTCCTGATCGCCGTGGGGCGGCTATTCAGCTACCAGAGCAACTACTTGATCACCGAAGGCAGCGGGTTCGTCAACGGCGTGCTGCCCGACTCGACACACCCCGGGCGGCTCGCCCAGGAGGGCAAGGTCATCCCGCCCAGGTTCTCGATCGACCTGGACAAGTTCACCGCCACGTATCTGCCGACCGGAGAGCCATCACAGTTCCGGGCTGATGTCACCTACTCGCCCACGATCAACGCACCGGGTGAGCAGCGGACCATCACCGTCAACCATCCGCTGCGTGTGCAGGGCGACCGCGTCTACCTGATCGGGCACGGCTTCGCGCCGCAGATCACCGCGCGGATGCCCGACGGCAGCACCCGGCAGGACGTGGCCGCGTTCATCCCAACCGACCCGACCACGCTGCTCTCCGAGGGTGCGTTCAAGGAGACCGGCAAGCAGTTCGCCAAGCAGGATCTGGGCATCGAGGGCTTCTTCGCCCCGACGCCCCGCGACACCGGTGACGGCGTGATCACCTCCGTCTCGCCCGAGGTGAACGACCCGGCGCTCGGCATCTTCGTTTACACCGGGACGATCAACCCGAACGGCGTCGCGCAGTCGGTGTATTCGCTCACCGACAAGGCGCAGCTGCGCCAAATCGGTGCGGCCACGCTGGCGATCGGTCAAACCGCGACGTTCCCGGGCGGCGTCTCGGTCCGGTTCGACGGCTGGAAGCCGTGGGCGACCATGCAGGTGTCGCACGACCCCACGCAGGGCTGGCTCTTGGTCGCGGCCGTGGCCATGGTGGCCGGCCTGGTCGGCTCGTTGAGCGTCAGGCGGCGGCGGGTTTGGCTGCGGATCACCCCCGGGTCGCCCGGGCCAGACGGCTCGCCTACCGTAGTGACGGCGGGCGGGCTCGCGCGAAACGACTCGGGTAACTTCACGACCGAGTTCGCCGCGCTGCTCGAACGGCTGGCAGCGACGGGCCCGGCGGCAAGACCGGAGCCGGTCGAGCCGGTCGGCGCCGGAAGGGAGTGAACGTGGCGGTCAGCAGCGGACTCGCCCACCTGTCCGACGGGCTGTTCACGACCGCCATCGCGACGTACTCCCTTGCGATGGCGTGCTACACCGCCGAGTATGCGTTCGGCCGCCGCGGTCGGGTGGCGGCCACGGTGCCTGCGGTTGAGCGTGCTCGCGTGCTGGTGGGTGCCGGCGGCCCCGAGGAGTTCTCGCCACCAGTGGCGGTGTCAGGCGGACGCGGTCGTTCGGTGGCCGACCGGTTCGGCCGCGGCGCGGTCGTGCTGACTGTTCTCGGCGCGGTCATCCACCTCGTCTCGGTTGCGCTGCGCGGCCGCGCCGTCGACCGGGTGCCGTGGGGCAACATGTACGAGTTCTCGGCGGTGGTCGGGCTGATTGCCGTGCTCGCGTTCCTCGTCTCGCTATGGCGTGCGCCGCAGATCCGCTACCTCGGCGTCTTCGTCATGCTGCCCGTGATCCTGGTGATGTTCCTGGCCGGGACGGTGCTCTACGCCAAGGCGCAGCCGCTCGTGCCCGCGTTGCAGTCCTACTGGCTGGCCATCCACGTCTCGGCAGCGGCCAGCAGCGAGGGAATCCTGATGACCAGTGCGGTCATCACGCTGCTGTTCCTGATCCGGCAGCGTTATGACGCGCGGGTCGCCGCGGGTGCGCCGATCCGGTTCCCCGTCGCAGTAGGTGCCCGGCTGCCCGAGCCCGCGACACTGGACAAGGTCGCCTACCGCGCGGTCGCGTTCGCGTTCCCGATCTACACCTTCGGCGTCATCGCCGGGGCGATCTGGGCCGAGGCCGCCTGGGGACGCTATTGGGGCTGGGACCCCAAAGAGACCTGGGCGTTCATCGCCTGGGTCATCTACGCCGCCTACCTGCACGCCCGCGCCACCGCCGGCTGGAAGGGCCGGGCCGCCGCCTGGATCAACCTGGCCGGTTTCGGCGCCATGACGTTCAACTTCTTCGTCGTCAACATCGTCATCTCCGGCCTGCACTCCTACGCCGGCCTCAACTAGCCCGCGATTGGCTTCCTCTCTCCCGACTTGTTCGACCGTCGGCGCGCCAGGACGCGCCGAGGATCGAACAAGTCGAGGCGGTCGTCGGGTTAGCCCTTAGCCCGGCTGTGCGGTCAGGTCGTAGACGGTACTGCCGCCGATCGTCCGCGCGGTGAACGTCGAGGTCACCCACTGCTGGATCGCGTAGGCCGTCGAGGACTGCGCGCTCGTCGAACCGATGAACCCATTCGAGTCCGGCACGTAGTAGTGGATCTTGCCGGCCGCGACGAGCTGCTTGAAGGCAACCAGCGTGATCGCGGGATCGGTGCCGTTGTAGCCGCCGAGCGACATGACCGAATCGCCGGTGGCGAGCTCCAGGGAGGCCGCCTCGTTGTCGCCGGTCGTCGCGGCTACCCATTTCGTAATGGCTCGCATTCGCCCGCAACGCCTCGGTCAAGCGGTGCTGACTGTGCTCGCTCTGCCGAGACCGCCCAACGCACCGCCCTGAAAAGCCTGCCCGCCTTGACCAGTCTGCCCGCCCGCGAGGCCGCCGACCGGACCTTGGTTGACCGTCCCGCCGGGTGCGCCGAAGCCACGCCCGCCACCGCCGACGGCGCCACCACCACCGAGGCCCAGCCCGCCGCTGGACGGGCCGGCCGACGGAATGGCGCCAGTGCGCGCAGTTGCCGCGGTCTGCACGGCGTAGGCCGTCGGCCCGGCGAGCAGCGCGACAACAAGCGCAATCCCAGCGAGGGCCACGAGGCCCCGCATCAGCACCAGGGTGATCGCCACGGCCGCGGCGAGCAGCACGACCCAGCGCAGCTCGGGGTGCCAGCTGCTGCGGCCGAGCAGCTGGAACGTCCACAGGGAACCGGCTGCGATGATGGAGCTGACCAGCCAGGGCAAGCGCCACAGGGTGACCACACCGATCGCGACGAGCGCCGCACTCGCCGGGGCGAGCGCAACTGTGTAGTACGGGTGGATGATGCCGCTGGCGTAGCTGAACACCAGTCCGGTGACCAGAAGCCAGCCGCCCCATACGATGGCGCTGGCCCGGAGCTGATTGGTGCGCGAGGCGTGCCACGTCATCCAGATCACGCCGCCCAGCGCGATGAGGGCGGCCGGCAGCAGCCAGGAGATCTGCGTCCCCATGTCGGTTCCGAGCAGCCGAGTCAGACCGGTCGCGCCGGAGGAGAAGCCGCCCATGCCGCCGTTCACCGCCCCGTTGTTGCTGCTGCCGTCCAGCCGGCCGATGCCGTTGTAACCGAAGATCAGCTCCAGGACCGAGTTGTGAGTTGACCCGCCGATGTAGGGACGCGAACCGGCCGGCCACAGCTCGACGAGCGCGACCCACCAGCCGGCCGACACGATCAGCGCGGCCGCACCGGCGATCAGGTGCGTGACGCGGCGGCGTAACGGGATCGGGGCGGCGACCAGGTAGGCGGCCCCGAGCCCCGGCACCACCAAGAAGCCTTGCAGCATCTTGGCGAGGAATGCGAAGCCGATCAGCGATCCGGCGAGGACCACCCAGCGCGCCCGTCCGGCCTCGATGGCACGTACCGTCGCATAGCCGGCGGCGGTCATCAGCAGGACGAGCAGCGCGTCGGGGTTGTCGTAGCGGAACATCAGCGCAGCGACCGGCGTGGTGGCGAGCACCGCGCCCGCGAGCAGCCCGGCATACGGACCGGCGACCCGTTTGACCGCGGCGTATAGCAAGGCCACCGCGGCCACGCCTTCCAGGGCCTGCGGGAGAAGCAGCGACCAGCTGTTCACCCCGAAGATGCGCATCGACAGGTCGATCACCCACAGCGACGCGGGGGATTTGTCGACGGTGATGAAGTTCGACTGATCCAGCGACCCGAACAGGAACGCCGTCCAGCTCTTGCTGCCGGCTTGCCCAGCAGCCGCGTAGAACTGGTTGGCCCATCCCGACTTTGCCAGGCCTACCACGTAGAGCAACGCGGTACCGGCCAGCAGCCCGGCGAACGCGGTCTGCTGCCCGCCCCAGCTGGCCGCCGAGTGACGGATAGGCGGCTCGAGTGACGCCGAGTATCTCGTCTGTGATCTTGGCGATACGTCATGAGATGGGATGAGAGCGGTCACGAGCTGCTCCCGGTCTTGGGCGAGGTCAGATCGTAGACGGTCTGGTTGCCGACCGTCTTGGTGTTGAAGTTCGACTCGACCCAGCTGGTGATGGCGTTATTGCTGCTGCTGCCGCCCTTGCCGCCGCCTGCCCCACCACCGCTAGCGATGAAGTAGTGGATCTGACCAGCCGCGACGTACGCCTTGAACTGGGCCAGCGTGGGAGCCGGGTCCGACCCGCTCCAACCACCGATCGCCATGACCGCCTTGCCGCCGCTCGCCAGTTCCAGCGACGCGGCGCTCTGGTCGCCGATCGTCGCGGCTGCCCACTTGGTTGTCGTCGAGGCGAGCAGCGATGCCAGGGCGGAGCTGGCCGAGGTGTCGCCACCGCCGCCGCTCTGCTGAGTCGGCTGGCTCTGCGTTCCGGTCTGGCCATGCCCGGGTGCGCCGCCGCCGCCGAACGCGCCGTCACCTGCTTGGCCGGTGGTCCCGCCGGGCAGGCCGCCGCCGAAACCGCCCTGCGCACCGCCGAATCCCGAGCCGCCGGTGGACGCCGGCCCAGCCGACGGAGTCGAGCCGGTATGCACGTTGGCGGCCGTGTCCAGCGCGTACGCGGACGAGCCGAGGCCGACCACGACGAGCCCGGCGGCCGTCGCGGCGACGGCGAAGCGACGCAGCTGGCCCGGTGGAACGAGCAGCAGCCCGGCGGCTGCCACGCCGATCACGATCACCGCGGTCCGCAGCTCGGGATGCCAGATCGCGGCCCGGCCGAGCAGCTGGTAGCTCCACCACGCGGTCACCAGCATGCCTGCGGCCAGCGTCACCCGCGTCCAGGTCTCGCTCCGGCGGCGCCACAGCACTACCGACCCGACGGCCACCAGCGCCGCGATCGGCGGGGCAAGCTGCACCGCGTAGTAGGGATGGATGATGCCGCCGGCGTAGCTGAACACGCCGCCCGTGACCAGCAGCCAGCCGCCCCACAACACCGCCGCCGCGCGGGTGCGATCGGTACGGGGCGCCCGGTTCGCGACGACGAGCAGCGCTACGGTCGCGATCAGCGCGGTCGGGATGAGCCAGGAGATCTGCGTTCCGAACTCGGAGTTCAACATCCGGCCCAACCCCGCGCTGCCGCCGAAACCGCCACCGCCACCGCCACCGCCACCGCCAGGCCCGCCGCCCGACGATCCGGTGACCCGGCTCAGCCCGTTGTACCCGAACGCCAGGCCCAGCACGCTGTTATCGCCCGAGCCGCCGATGTACGGACGGTTGGCGGCGGGGGTCAGCGCCACCGCGAGCACCCACCAGCCGGCACTGACCACAACGGCCAGGCCGGCGAGCATCAGGTGCCCGATCCGGCGGCGCAGCCCGTGCGGGGCGGCCACCAGGTACACGAGCGCCAGCGCCGGCAGCACCGTGAACGGCTGCAGGCTCTTGGTCAAGAAGTCAAAGCCCAGCGCGGTGCCGGCGAGCAGCATCCAGCGCAGCTTGCCGTCGTCGATGGCCCGAGTGACGCCGTATGCGGCCACCACGAGCAGCAGGGTCATCAATGCGTCCGGGTTGTTGAAGCGGAACATCAGCACCGCGACCGGCGTGACGGCCAGCAGGAAGCCGGCGAGCAGCCCGGCGGCGGTCCCAAACCAGCGGCGCACGGTCAGGTACAGCAACCCGACCGAGGCGACGCCCATCAGCGCCTGCGGCACCAGCATCGACCAGGCGTTGAAGCCGAAGATCCGTCCGGCCAGCTCCATCGGCCACAGCGACATGGGTGGCTTGTCTACGGTGATGAAGTTCGACGAGTCCAGCGAGCCGAAGAAGAACGCCTTCCAGCTCTTGGTGCCGGCCTGTACGGCCGCGGCGTAGAAGCTGTTCGCATTCCCGGACGCGCCGAGCCCCCACAGGTACAGCACCGCGGTGCCGAGGAGCAGTCCACTGACGGCCAGCCTCCGGCCGCCGCCCTGGCCCCGCAGCAGGGTGCCGCCACGGCGTGTCGCCCTGCTGTCGGGCCAAGACGGAGAGTCCGTTGGCGCGGCAGCATGGTCATCAGATTGCCTTTCGAGTGGTGAAGACCCATTCGCGGAACAGGACGAAACGCAAGACGGTGGCGGCGAGGTTGGCGACGACGAGCACGCACACCTCAACAAGCCGCGACGGATGGAGCGTGACAGCGCCGAGCAGCGCCAGCGCGCCGCTCGTCACCGCGAGGCCAAGGCCGAAGACGACCAGGCCCTGAAGCTGATGTCGGGCGGCCCCATCCCCGCGCACGCCGAAGGTGAACCGACGATTCGCCGCGGTATTGGCGATCGCGGTGAGCAGCAGCGCGGTGAAGTTGGCGGCCTGCGCGCCCAGCGGATGGCGAAACAGCAGGAACAGCAGCAGATACGCGAGCGTGCTCGCGACGCCGACCGCCGCGAACCGCAGGATCTGCCGGGACAGGCTGGGCGGGACCCCGTTGACGCCAATCGGGTGCCGCCCCAGCTGCTGCCGCAGGTCGCGCAGCGGCAGCGCGCCGGTCGCGAGCGCCCGGCCCACGCGGGCGACGCCGCGCAGGTCGGCCATTGCGGTCGCGACGATGTCGACGCGGCTGTCCGGGTCATCGACCCAGTCGACGGGGACCTCGGCGATCCGCAAGCCGGCGCGTTCGGCGAGCACGAGCAGCTCGGTGTCGAAGAACCATCCGGTGTCGTGGACGTGCGGCAGCAGCGCCCGCGCGCACACCGTCCGCATGGCTTTGAAGCCGCACTGGGCATCGGAGAACCGCGCGCCCAGCGTGGCGCGCAGGATCAGGTTGTAGCAGCGGGAGATGAACTCGCGTTTCGGTCCGCGCACCACCCGCGACGTGCGACTGAGCCGGCTGCCGATCGCCACGTCGCTGTGCCCGGACATCAGCGGCGCCACCAACGGCAGCAGGGCGGACAGGTCCGTCGACAGGTCGACGTCCATGTAGGCCACGACCCGGGCGGTGCTCGCAGACCAGGTGTCATGCAACGCCCGGCCGCGGCCCTTGGCGTCCAGATGCGTTGCGCGCACGAACGGCAGCTCCTGTTCGAGGCGACGGGCGATTGCCCAGGTGCTGTCGCTGCTCGCGTTGTCGGCGATGGTGATCACTGCGGTGAACGGGAATTGTGTGATCAGGAAGTCGTGCAGCCGATGGACGGTGTGGGCCAGCTCGGCCTCTTCGTTGTACACCGGCACGACGATCTCGACGTCGACCGATGGCCCCGGCGGCCGATCTTCTTCGAGAGTTGTTCGACCGTCGGCGGGCGATGACGCGCCCGCGGTTGAACAAGTCGCGTTGGGAGTGGGGTAGGTCGCGTCGGGGTAGAGCGTCACGAGCCGGCCTTCACGACGCGAAGAGCCAGCGCGGGGCAGACGGCAACCACCCGGCGGGCGTCGCGATCCGGGACACCCGCGCCGGACACGATCGGGAATCCCCACTCGTCGCGGGAGATTCGCCCGGGCAGCAGCTCGGCGCACAGGCCGTGGCCGGCGCAGCGCGTCCAGTCGATCTCGAGCTTCATCGCCGGCCGCCGATCGGGAGCAGTCCGCGCACCGGGCGGCCGCAGCCACCGCGCTGATGCCAGGCGACCTCGTGTTGCAGCAGGTGCAGGCCGGACGTGACGAATCGGACCGCGCCGTCGGGGTGGTGGCAGGCGCCTCGTCCGGCCACCGCACGGGCGTGCCCGAACGCGGCGCCGGCCGCCGCGGGGGAACCGTGCCAGAGCGCGCCGATGTCTCGGGCCAGCGCCGGCAGGCCGAACCGGCACGGCCCGCACTGGGCTGACTCGCCCGCGAGCCAGCCGGTGACCCGGGCCAGCTCGCCCAACGCACACGTGGTGTCGTCCAGGACGAGCAGCACGCCCGCGCCGAATGTGCCGCCAGCGTTGGACAATCCGGCCCGGCTGAGAGGGATGTCGCCGATGGGCGCATGCCACGTCCCGTGATATCCGCCGATCACGACGGCCTGCGGGGTTGCTGCGCCCGCTGCCTCGAGCAGGAGCCCGAGCGGTGGGCCGAACGGGATTTCGACCACGCCCGGTCGGGCCACCGCGCCGCCGACGGTCAGCAGCGTCGTGCCGGGCTCGGCGTACGTACCGGTGTTGCGGTAACCGGCCGCGCCGACCCGCAGCAGCACCGCGACCTGGGCGAACGTTTCGACGTTGGACAGCACAACGCCGTGTTGTGTTGCGTGCACGCGCCGTCCCGGCGGCTTCGCGGGGCCGCCGTCCAGAGCCCGCAGCAGGGCCCGGCCCTCGCCGGCGACGAACCCGCCGCCGACCACGACCACGTGGACGGCCCGGCCATTGGGGCGTTGGGCTGCGGCCGCTCGCACGGTCGCCTCGGTCACCGGATCGTGCACGGCGACCTCGACGCCGCGGGCGCCGAGTGCCGCCGCGACGGCGAGGGCGCCGTCCAGCACCAGGTGCGGGCTGCGGCGCAGCAGGGTGCGGTCCTTCCAGCTGGCCGGCTCGCCTTCGCAGCCGTTCACGACGATCCGCGCCCGCTTGCCCGCGGGCAGGGCGCGCAGCTTCGCCGCCAACGCGAAGCCCGCGCCCCCTCGCCCGACTAGCGCCGCGCTGTCGAGCAGGTCGAGAAGCTGGGGCAGGCCGACTGCGGGCAATGGCCCGTGGGCAGCCAGATGTGCCGTCAGGTCGAGGGGTTCCTGCCGGTCGAGCCCCGCCAGCAGGCGCGGCGCGCCGACGGCCCACGTTCCTCGCATCTCCGGCCGAGCCATGGTGGCTGTCATCGGACCGGCTCCATGGCAGTACGGACGGTCGCTCCGCGGGAGACCGAGACCAGCCGGGCCGTCACGGCTGCGAGCACCCCGACGAGGCAGCCGACGAAGATCAGGTTGACCCAGCCGGTGCCGACGTCTGTCCCGGACTTGAGGCCGTGCACGATCGCGAGCGCCCAGGCGCCGTAGGACAGCTGGTGCAGCCGACGCCAGGCTCGTACCGCCCGAACGGATTCGGCGAGCCTCCCTCGCGCCAGGCCGAGCGCGGTCACGCCGAGCATCAGGTACAGGGCGAGAGTGCCGAGGCCGATCCACAGCGGCCGGTAACCAGACGTGAACGGCAGGACCGCGCCGAGCAGGCTCACGTGAGCCTTGGAATCCAGCACGATCGCGGTCACGTGCAGCGCCAGCAGGCCGATCCCGAGCACGGCCGCTGAGCGGTGGGCGTATTGGACGACCACCCGTCGCGCTGCGTTCCGTGACGGCAGCGACACGAGCGCACCGAGCGCCGTCGCCACGCTGAGGGCGATCAGGGCCGCCAGCGCCGCGCCCCGGGCGGTGTACCAGAGCGTCATCACGCCACCGCCGTCAGCGCGTGGGTGGGCCAGCCGGGGGTGGCATACACGTAACCGTCACGATCGACCAGGCGGGCCGCGATGTGCCGGTGCGTCAGCCAGGGCAGGGCTTGCTCGCCCAGCACGATCGCAGCGGTGCTGGCGGTGTTGGCGGCGAGCGCGGACTGGCTGTGCACCGACACGGTGCGGCACACCTCGGTAGCCGGCATCCCGGTGCGCGGATCGACGATGTGGTGGATGGCCTCGCCGCCTCTCGTCCACCGGCGCGCCGTGGTGGTGGAGGTCGTCAGACCGCCGTGCCGCAGCGTCACGTCCTGACCGTCCTGTGCCTCCCGCTCGGCGACCCGTATCCGCCAGCCGCCAGGACGATCGCCGGCCACAGCGACGTCCCCGCCGATCTCGACCAGCACCGCGGTGTGGTACCGGCGGGCGAGGACGCGTGCCGCGAGGTCGGCCGTGTGTGCCTTGGCCGTGGCCCCGAGATCGAGTGCGGTACCGAGCGGCACGGTCAGCAGGCCGGCCTCGCGGTCCAGCCGGACGTCATGCCAATCGGCCCGTGGCGCGATCGGCTGCAGCGCCGGGCCGAGCGGCTCGATCGTGCTGATGTCCCGGTCGTAGCCGATGCGTCTCATGGCCAGGCCCACGGTCGGGTCGACCGCGCCGCCGGTCACCGACGCAGCGTCGAGCGCTGCGTGGACGTAGTCGACCAGCAACGCGGGAATCGGGGTGGGGCGACCCGCGTTAGCGTTGGCTCGAGAGAGCGCGGAGTCAGGACGGAATCGGCTCGCGATCGTGTCGACCAGCCCCAGCATCGAGGTCAACTCAGCGGCCGCCGCGGGCAGCGTGCGCTTGTCGGCCACCACGAGGCGGACCGTGCAGCTCCAGGTGCGCATCACGTAGGCGTTCATGAGCCGTTGCTCCCGCCGTTCGTGCTGCCGCCCTCGGTGGCGGCACCGATTCCGCTGGTGTCGGACGAGGACGACGACGCCGCCGTGGTGGGCGCTGAGCTGGCGGTGCCGGCCGAGGTCGTCGTGCTGGTCGTCGCGCTGCTGGCGCTGGTGCTGGTTGTCGGCGCGACCGTCGCGGTGGACGTCGAGTTAGTCGCCCGCGCCGAGCTCGTCACGCCGGCGATGAGCGTTCCGGCGAGGGTGGCACCGGCGGCGGCCACGCCAGCCGCAGCGATGCCGGCCTTGCGCAGCACGGGATTGCGTCGCTCGCGGAGGTCGTCAGGTGGAGGCGTCGTGTTCATACCGACGACGATCGCCGGACCGGGCTCAGCCGCGTGTCACGCGACCCTCGAGGTCACCTCAAGTCCAGGTGAGCGCATCCTGTGCCGCGCTCCACCCGACGCAGGTTTTTGGTCAGATCTGGCCGTCGGCCGACCGGATCTGACCAGAAGTGGCGGGGGCGCCCAGCAGCAGGGTGACTTGCGTGCCGCCGTGCGGTGAGTGGCTCACCGACATCGCGCCGCCGCTCCCCTCGGCGCAGCTGCGCGCAATCGACAGGCCCAGGCCGGTCGAGCCGCGGTCGCTGCGCCCGCGTTCACCCGCCCCGTCGGGAAGGCCCGGCCCGTCGTCCGCCACGACGAGCCGAGCACCGCCGTCCTGAGCATCCAGCGTGAGGCTGAACGCGGTGCCGTCTGGGGTGTGGGCGATGACGTTCTCGATGAGCGCGTCGACGGCGGCCGCCAGGTCCTCGGCCGAGGTCCGTACCAGCAGCGGAGCATCAGGCAGCGCGACCGTGCGGGCGCGTTCCTGCTCGTCGGTGAGCGCCGACCAGAACGTCACCCGGTCGCGCACGACGGAGGTGGCATTGGCGGAGGGCATCCGGCCCTCGCGCTGTGGGCGCCGCGCCGAGTGGATCACGGCGGTGAGGGTGCGCTCGACCGACGACACCTGCTCGCCGATCCGCTCCCGCTCGGCCGGATCGCGCAGCGACTCGGCCTCCAGCCGCAGCGCGGTGAGTGGCGTCCGCACCCGGTGCGACAGATCGGCCACCGTCTCGCGCTCGTCGGCGATCAGCTCGTCGATACGGTCGGCGAGCTGATTGAGCGAGACGCCCACCTCGGCCACCTCGCGTGGGCCGGCCTCGGGGGCGCGCGCCGTGACGTCGCCGGCCGTGATGCGCTGCGCTGTCTCGGCTGTTCGGGTCAGCGGCCGGACGATGCGCCGGGTGAGCAACTCGCCGCCGAGCGCGCCGATGACCAGCAGCGCGGCGCTGCCGCCAGCGAGCAGCGTCCACCAGCCGGCTTCGCCCGCGTGCAAAGCGCCGTCCGAGAGAAACACCTCGATGTGGTACGGCCCTTGCGTCGTCGCCACGGTCAGCTCGGCGACCTGCCCGCCTGGCACCGGATTCAGCTGCGCAGCGCCACGGTCCGCGCCGCCTCCGCCGCCGGGTCCGTTGCCGAGCGGCCCGCCTCCGGCACCTCCCTCGCCGTTTGGGGCCTCCGACGACGCATTGCCCTGACCGGAGGACGTGGTGCCCAGTACGGTTCCGTCCGGCAGCCGCACCGATGTGCGGTGGTCGGCGTTCTGCGGCAGCGAGGCAACGTACGACTTCAGGGCGGCCACGCTGGACGCGTTCCGCACGAACAGTGCGACGCTGTTCGCCTGGTCGATCGTGCTGCGCTCGGCGCGCTGGCTCACCGCGGACGGAATCAAGATCGCCAGTGGGATGGCGAATGCGAGGACGACGAGCGCCGTCATGCCGACGACGAGCAGCAGGATGCGCCGGCGCATCTCAGGCCGTCGCCGCGGGAGCCACCAAGCGCACGCCCACCCCGCGCACGCTGTGCAGGTACCGTGGCTCACCCGCGGTCTCGCCCAGCTTGCGGCGCAGCCAGGACAGGTGCACGTCGACGGTGCGGTCGGATCCGCCCCAGGCCAGCTGCCACACCTCGGCCAGCAGATCGCGTTTGCTGACCACCTCGCCTGCCCGCCTGGCCAGGGCCAGCAGCAGGTCGAACTCCTTGCGCGCCAGCTCGACGGGCCGTCCGTCGACGGTGACCTCCCGGCTGCGGGTGTCGATCGACAGGCCGCCTACGCTGATCACCGGATCCTCGTCGGTGCGGCCGGCGCGCCGCATAACGGCGCGGATGCGCGCGTTCAACTGCGCCGCGGTGAAGGGCTTGATCACGTAGTCGTCGGCCCCCAGGTCGAGCAGCCGGACGATCTCCGTCTCCTCGTCGCGCGCGGTGGCGATGATCGTCGGCACGTCGCTGACGCTGCGCAGCATGGACAGCACGTCGGCGCCGTCGATGTCGGGCAGCCCGAGGTCGAGCAGCAGCACATCGGGTTTCTGGGCGACCGCGGCAGACAATGCCGACATGCCCGTGCCCACCGAATTCACGGTGTGCCCGTGCTCGCGCAGCGACCGCATCAGCGCGGTGCGGATCTCGGGATCGTCCTCGGCGAGCAGAATCTGGGCCACGGCCGCTATCGGCCCGGCTCGTCGCCCTGGTCCGGGTGTTCGCGGCGCACCTGGTCGCCGAGGCGGCGCAGGAAATCCGGGTCATCGTCCGGGGCGGTCGAGCGGTGCGGTAACTGGCCGCCGGCACTGCCGCCACCGCCGAACCGGTCGATCATGCGCTGCGGCAAGCCGGCCTTGGCGCCCGCCGCGGCGCGCGGACGTCCGAACAGGAACCAGGCGATCGCGCCGAGGTCGGCGAAGAGCAGCACGAGGATCACCCACACCGCCTTGGGCAGGTAGCGGATGCGTTCGGCCGGCGCGGTGAGCGAGTCGAAGATGGCCCAGAGCCACAAGGCGATGGCGACGAGGCTGAGCAGACCACCGAACCGGATCAGCATGGGTCAAGAGTAGGCCGGGATACTAGTGGAGTGGCAGTCACCGATCTGCAGGAGTTTGTCGCGGCGCTCGAGGCCGACGGCGACCTAGCCCGGGTGAATGTCCCCGTCGACCCGCACCTGGAGGTCACCGGCATCGTCCAGCGGGTTGTGCGTGAGCACGGACCGGCCCTGCTGTTCGAACGACCTACCCGCGGCGAGCTGCCATTGCTGATCAACGCGTTCGGGACGCAGCGACGGATGGCCAGGGCGCTCGGTGTCGACTCCTTGGACGAGGTGGGCGCCCGCATCGCGGAACTGCTGAAGCCGGAGCTCCCGCACGGCATCGGGGGCCTGAGGGACGCCCTCGGCAAGGTGTCGCAGCTGCGCTCGGCCCCCCCGCGACGGGTGAAGTCCGCGCCGTGCCAGGAGATTGTCCATCGCGGTGATGAGGTCGACCTGTCGATCCTGCCTGGCATCCAGTCCTGGCCGGACGACGGCGGGGTCTTCCTCAACCTCGGCCTCACGCACACGCGGCACCCTGAAACGGCTGCTCGCAACCTGGGCCTGTACCGGCTGCAGCGGCACGATGCGAGGACCGTCGGATTGCATTGGCAGATCCACAAGGACTCGACCTCGCACGCGGCGGTGGCCGAACGGCGCGGCGAGCGGCTGCCGGTTGCGATCGCCTTCGGTTGCCCGCCGGCGGTCACCTACGCGGCGTCCGCGCCGCTACCTGCGGACATCGACGAGTACCTGTTCGCCGGCTTCCTGCAGCGCGCGCGAATTGATCTCGTCGACTGCCTGAGCGTGCCGTTGCAGGTGCCGGCGACCGCGCAGGTGGTGCTGGAGGGCTGGGTTTCGCCCGGGGATCGGCTGCCCGAGGGGCCGTTCGGCGACCACACCGGCTGCTACACGCCCGTCGAGCCGTTCCCGTTCGTCCACGTCGACGCACTGACCATGCGGTCGGATGCGATCTACCAGACGATTATCGTGGGTCGTCCGCCCCAAGAGGACGGGCCGATCGGCAAGGCGACCGAACGGATCTTCCTGCCGCTACTGCGCCTGACGATCCCCGAGATCGTCGACTACGACCTGCCCGAGGCAGGCGTCTTCCACAACTGTGTGATCGTCTCGATCGAGAAGCGGTTCCCCAAGCACGCGCACAAGGTCATGAACGCGATCTGGGGTGCCGGGCTGATGTCGCTGTCGAAGCTGATCGTCGTCGTCGACGCCGACTGTGACGTGCACGACTACGCCGAGGTGGCCTGGCGGGCGTTCGGGAACGTGGACTACGCGCATGACGTGCAGCACATCGTCGGGCCGGTGGACCACCTCGATCATGCGGCGTACGAGCAGTTCTTCGGCGGCAAGTTGGGCGTCGACGCCACGCGCAAGCTGCCGACGGAGGGGTATCACCGCGCCGGTGGATGGCCGGCCGAATGCGTGCTGGACGAGTCGACGCTCTCCCTGGTCGAGCGCAAGTGGGCCTCCTACGGAATCACGCCGCCACATGGCTGAAACGCGGCCGCGCAACCATCGCGGCCGTGGTGAGCACCGAGGACCAGCTGACGATTACGGCTGCCGACCTGGCTGTCCGCACACTTGGTGAACCGACCGTGTCGTCGCCACTGGCGGGGATGCTGTCCGCCCGGGCGAGCTCTGTGCATTACGTGCACGAGTCGGACCGGGTGCTGCTGGACGACACGGCCGAGATGGCGGCCGCCCGCGGCCTGCCCGTTGCAGAGCTGCCATCGTTCGAGCCGGGAGGTCCGCGCGAGCGGCTCTTCTTCGGCGCGGGGAGTACCCGCGTCGGCATCGTCACCTGCGGCGGACTGTGTCCGGGGCTGAACAACGTCATTCGGGGGCTCGTCCTCGAGCTCACCACCCACTACGGCGTGATCGACATCCTCGGCTTCCGCAACGGCTATCGCGGCCTGGTGAAGGACGACGAGCCGATCGCGCTGAATCCCGAGGTCGTGCGCGACATCCACAAGCGCGGCGGGACGATCTTGGGCACCTCGCGGGGCGACCAGGATGCCGGCGAGATGGTCGACACGCTGGTCCGGTACGGCGTCTGTGTGCTGTTCGTCATCGGCGGCGACGGGACGCTTCGCGGCGCGCAGAAGATCGCCGACGCGGCGGCGGACCGCGGCGTCGTGCTGTCTGTCGTCGGCGTGCCGAAGACGATCGACAACGACATCCCCTACATCGACCACAGCTTCGGGTTCCTGACGGCGTTCGCCCGCGCCGCGGAGTCGATTCGCGCCGCGCAGACCGAGGCCAGCTCCACCCCTCATGGCGTGGGCCTGGTCAAGCTGATGGGACGGCACTCCGGGTTCATCGCCTGCTACGCGGCGTTAGCCAACCAGGACGTGGATTTCGTGCTGGTGCCCGAGGTGCCGTTCAAGCTGGAAGGCGACAACGGATTCCTGTGCCACCTGCGCCGGCGGATTGAGGACCAAGGGCACGCCGTGGTCGTCGTCGCCGAAGGCGCGGGACAGGACCTGCTGCAACCCAACGGTTCGCGCGAGGCCTCGGGCAACCTGCGGCTCGCCGACATCGGCCAGCTGCTGCGCGACCGGATCGTCAATAACTTCGACCGCGCCGGGGCCGAGCTCAGCCTGCGTTACGTCGACCCCGGATATGCGATCAGCAGCGTCCCGGCGAACGCCTACGACGGGGTGTACTGCATCCGCCTCGCGCAGGCCGCCGTGCATGCCGCGATGTCCGGGCGGACGGCAATGGTCGTCGGTCGATGGCACGGCCGGTTCGTGCACCTGCCGATCTCGCTCGCCACCGGCAGCCGCAACCAGGTCGATCCGAACGGCGACCTGTGGATGTCCGTGCTTGAGGTCACCGGCCAGCCGCCGCGCTTCGGTTAACGATCGTTGGTACGCAGCCCGGTCGACTGCCTCCCTGGCGGCGTCCGCCTGACGCTCGTGTTGGGCGACCGCCCACCGCCTGGTCGCCCGGTCGACGGCGATCGTGGTCCAGCCGTCCCCGTCCTCGCCGCTGAGGTGCATCAGCAGCGTGTGCTGGTCGTGCTCGACGCGCAGCCGGTGGGCTGGATTGGCCTGCTCGTGCAGTCCGCGGATCGGCCGCCCGCCCGTCGGATCGTCGGCCACGAACGACGTCCACCGCTGTCCGCGGGCAGAGCGGCGCGATGACCCGGCAGCCTCCATCTGCATAGTGTGCACGGATTGGTTGACCGAGACTTCGACGGGACGGCGACGTCGACCCCGATCAGCAATGCGGCCAGATGTTTGCCGGCGACGCCGATGTCCGACGGGCACAACAACTTGTGCGGCAGGTCGATCTCGATTGGATGAGCTTGTCGAGTTCCTGCCCGCCCGTAGGCCCGGTTGCACGCCAACGGGTGGTCGCTACGCCGGAGGCAGCCGCGGACGTGCCTTCCTCACTCACGGGCCAGAGCTTGATGAGGTCCGGGCGCCCTGAGCGTCTTCGCGCATCAATGTGAGCGGCACCGCTACGCGGCGGACCGGAGGTTGACCGCGCTGGTGCCGCGATCGCGGGTACTTTTGGAGTGTGAGCAATATCGGTGGTGAAAGCGATCCTGAGGAGCTTGCTCCTTCCCAGCCGCGTGCCGATCGCCTTGCCGTCAGATCCTGGCGGTGGCTAATGGATCTACTGCGCGACCGAAAGCCAAGCGGGTACTCGTCCATCTCACCGCGACAACCGGATGGTACGCGCGGCCCGATATTCCCGTTCAACGGCAGCGGCTGGGGCCGATAGGCAGATCATCGCCCAGCTCCGCGGTAGGCCATGGCACTTACTAAGCAGTTCATAAGTAGGTTGACCTGTTGATCACTTTCTGGTTGAATTGGTGAATGCGGGACAACGACGGCCGGAAGCTCGATCACGCCACGCTCGAGACGTTGCGGTTGCGGGCGGTGGATCAGGTCGAGAAGGGCGCGCATCCGGAGGACGTCGCCGAGATGCTGGGCCTGCACCGCAAGACCGTCCACGGCTGGCTGGCCAAGCACCGCTCCGGCGGGCGGGAGGCGCTGCTCGCGAAGCCGGTGCCGGGCCGGCCGCCGAAGCTGACCGGCGATCAACTGCGCCGGCTGTACTCGCTGATCGTGGGCAACGACCCGCGGCAGCTGCAGTTCGAGTTCGCGTTGTGGACCCGGCAGATGGTGCGCGAGCTGATTGCGCGCGAGTTCAAGGTCAAGCTGTCGGTGGTCAGCGTCGGGCGTTGGCTCAAGGCGCTGGGCCTGTCCCCGCAGCGTCCGCTGTATCGCGCCTACCAGGCCGATCACGAGGCGGTCGAGGCGTGGAAGCGGGAGCAGTACCCGGCCATCGCCGCGCAGGCGAAGAAGGCCGGGGCGACGGTGTATTTCGCCGACGAAGCCAGCGTGCGCAGCGATTACCACGCCGGCACCACCTGGGCGCCGGTCGGACTCACCCCGATCGTGTCCTCCACCGGTGCCCGGTTCAGCGTCAACATGATCTCCGCGGTCAGCGCCCAGGGCGCGCTGCGCTTCTCCGTCGTCGAGGGGACCATGAACGGCACCAAGTTCATCGACTTCTGCAAACGGCTGCTGCACGACAGCCCCGGCCCGGTGTATCTGATCGTCGACGGACACCCCAGCCACAAGGCCAAGACCGTCAAGGCGTTCGTCGCGTCCACCCACGGCCGGCTGAAACTGTTCGTGCTGCCCGGCTACTCACCCCAGCTCAACCCCGACGAATGGGTCTGGAAGAACGTCAAGCACGACCGCGTCGGCCGCGCGGGCATCACCGGACCAGACCAATTCCGAGCCGTGTGCGTCGCCGCGCTACGCCGCCTACAACGCATGCCCCACATCGTGCGCGGATTCTTCGCCGACCCCAACCTCACCTACATCACCGCCGCCGCATAACCACAAACAGTCGACCTACTTACGACCGCCTTGGTAACTCGGCAGGATCGAGCGCGAACAAGATCGATTGAATCGCGTTGTCATCGGCATGTGGGTGCGCGGCGACACCTACGTTGTGGCCGTCATTGGGCAACTTGTCTTGGTCGGCAACACGCGAGGAAACATCGCTGAAGCTGAGCGGGATGAGCCTCCGTAACTGCAGGCTCTTGCAGATTCGCCGTGCTCGCAAGGTCAAAACGGCGGGGGATCGCCGTCTGGCGATATGTCTGCCGCGAGTCGGCTATTGGGTGCCTGGGGTGGTAGCGGGTTGGGGTAAGGCGGCGGGTCGCTGCGATAGGTGTGACCGGTGGGGCTGGTCCATATGTAGCCGCCGTCGGCGTCGCGCCGCACCTGCCAGCCGTGTTCGTCTTTGCCGTAATGGTGCCGCTCGCAGATGGGTGCCATGTTGCCCGCGCTAGTTTCGCCGCCATCGCTGTATCGGACGCGATGATCGAGGTCGCAACGGTCGGCCGCACGGTGGCAGTGTGGAAAGATGCATTGCTGATCCCGGGCGATAACGAAGCGGGCCAGGTCGGCCGGCGGCCGGTAGGTGCGCCGGCCAAAATCGAGCAGCGCCCCGCCGATGGGGTCGGTGACCAGCCGCCGCCAGGTCGCGGTTGCGTCGGCGGCGATGCGCCGGGCCAGTTCGGCGTGGATGGCTCCGTAGCCGCCCAGCTCGGCGGGGTGCTCATCTAGGCCGAGCAGCGTGGACAGCGCGACGGTGACCTGGATGTGCGGGCGCAGCCCCTGTGCCTTGGGCAGGTGCGGATCGTGCAGCGCGGCGGCGCCGAGGTCGACCAGTGCGTCGGCGCGCCGCTGGTCGGCGGTGCGCGGATCGTCGGCCGAGGTCACCGACGCCAGCGCGTCAACCGCGGCCATCAAGGCGGCGGCGCCTTCGGCGGGCAGCAGCGCCCACAGGCTGGCCATCCCGTCCTCAACCGGCCGGACCCGGACGCACCGGTCGCCCAGCGCCCGCTGGTGACGCTGCTCGGCGGACGCGGGGTCGGCCCGCAGCACCGCCTTGCCGACCGCGACTCGGAACTCACCGACGGTCTGCCGTGCGGCGGCGGGTAGTACGCTCGCCTCGATCTGCGCGGCAGCGGCGTCGGCCATAGGGGCGACGGCCTCGGCCAGGGCACGGGCGTGCCAGTAGGTGATCCGACCGTCCTGCAACGCCTGTAGCGTGGCTGGCAGCTGCCCGGTCAGGATACCGGCGACGGCCAGCCGGCCCGCCGCGGTCGGCCCGGCCAGATGCAGCGCACAGCCGACCTCTTCTCGTGCCATGTTCGCCGCACCCGACCGGTTTGGCGGTGCTGTGGCCTGCACGCGGGCGTCGATGGCGGCTAGCACGCGCTGCTGCAGGCCCTGCAACCAGCCGATCTGCCGCTCGATCGCGACCAGCGCGTCGATCTGCGCATCGGCCGAGAGCCGGTCGACATCCAGCGCCGCCACCAGGCTCACTGGGCCGCCGCCGGGTAGCTCGACGGCCAGGTACGCGGCTGCATCGTCCGGGTACGCCTGTGCGTCGAGTAGCGACGGCGGCAGGCCTGCCCCAGCCAAGGTTGTGGATGCGAACACAAGTTCGAGGATACTTGCGATTGACCAGAGATTCAAGGACGAATCCCCTTTGTGCGTAGAGCATTTCTGCGCCATGGTTCGGATATCCGCACATCAACCCGATGGCCCTACCCGCAACGTGGATACGCTATCTGCGTGTCGAACCGTTCGTGCCGCGGGACTTCGCGGTGCCCTCGAGACTGCGGACGGACCAGTTCGTCCTGGAACCACTCGGCGTGCAGCACAACGAGGCCGACTATGCGGCGTGGACGTCGAGTATCGACCACATCCGGGCAACCCCTGGCTTCGCCGGCCGCGATTGGCCGAAGCCGATGACGGTGGACGAGAACCGCGCGGACCTACAACAGCACGCCGATGATTTCCAAGCCCGAACAGGATTCACCTACACGGTGCTCGACCCGATCAACGGGGATGTCATCGGCTGCGTCTACCTCTACCCGGCGCGTGACGGCGCGCACGACGCTGATGTCCGCTCCTGGGTGCGGGTAAGCCACGCGGAGCTCGACAAGGCCCTGTACAGCACGATCGCCCAGTGGCTGACGAGCATCTGGCCATTCACCAAGCCGAGGTACGCGCCGCGATGACCGCCAGTACTGTCGCGCAGTCGCGGGTGCGGGCATTCCTGCGGCTGGTGATGATCGAGCACTCGGTCTTCGCGCTGCCGTTCGCGTACATCGCCGCACTGACCGCGATGTGGCGCGAGACGCGATCGGTGCATTGGGTCCAGCTGCTACTCATCACGATCGCCATGGTGTCGGCTCGCACGGTCGCCATGAGCGTGAACCGGATTCTCGATCGCCGATTCGACGGGCTCAACCCGCGCACCGCCCA
Source organism: uncultured Actinomycetota bacterium (assembly GCA_963839995.1). Lineage (GTDB taxonomy): Bacteria > Actinomycetota > Actinomycetes > Mycobacteriales > Jatrophihabitantaceae > CAWIUB01. The sequence goes on from CAWIXH010000015.1 coordinate 194,328, forward strand.
CCGTGAGCTGGTCACCGGTGCCATGACGCTGCAGACCGCGTGGACGGGCACGCTCGTCGCCCTGGCCGTGTTCCTGGCTAGCGCCGGCCTGCTCTCGCCGCTGTGCCTGGCGCTCGCGCCGGTCGCGATATTCCTCCTGGTCCTCTACTCCTACGGCAAGCGGTTCACCGACTTTCCCCAAATATTGCTTGGGATTGCGCAGCTCGTCGCACCCGTCGGTGCCTGGATCGCGGTGACCAACCGCATCGAGTGGCCGGCAATCGCCCTCGGCGTCGCGGTCGGCACCTGGATCGGCGGCTTCGACCTGATCTACTCCTGCCAGGACGCCGACGTCGACCGGCAGATCGGCTCCCGCTCGTTCCCCGCCCGGTTCGGCATTCCGGCGGCGCTGCGGGCATCGACGCTCACCCACGTCGCGACGTTCGGATCGTTCGTGTGGTTCGGCGCCGCCGCCGGGCTGGGCTGGCTGTGGTGGATGGGTGTCGCGCTCACGGCCGTCGTCCTGACCTACGAGCATGCAATCGTGCACGCCGAGGACCTGCGACGCGTCAACCGCGCGTTCTTCACCGCCAACGGGGTCATCGGCATCGGCCTGTTCGCGTTCGCGCTGGCCGACCTGGTCACACAAGGCCTGGGCATATGACGCGCATCCCATGGGTGGTTGGCGTATCGGGTGCCTCGGGCACGCCATATGCGCGGGCCGTCCTGGGCGGGCTCTTCGACGCGGCCGAGCAGGTGGACCTGGTCGTTTCGCGCGCGGCGCGGCTAACGATCCTGGACGAGACGGGGGTGTCGTTCCGCGACAGCCACTGGCGGGCCGACCTCACGAAATGGCTAGGCCGGGAACCCGGTGACGTCCGGTACTGGGCCGCCGGCGACCTGGCAGCGGGGCCGGCCAGCGGTTCCTACCCGACGCGCGGAATGATCGTCGTCCCCGCGTCGACGGCCGCCGTGGCCGGCATCGCGATCGGCCTGTCCAAGGATCTGCTGCAGCGCGCCGCCGACGTGACCCTCAAGGAACGCCGTCAGCTCGTCGTCGTTCCGCGCGAATCGCCATACACCCGCGCGACGCTCCAGCACATGATGACGCTGCACGACGCGGGCGCCGTGGTCTTGCCGGCCAGCCCCGGCTTCTACGGCGCCGCACAGTCGGTGCAGCAGCTGGTCGATTTCATCGCTGGACGGGTGCTGGACGCAATCGGCGTAAAGCACGAGCTGGTCACCCGATGGACTGGTCAGATCGGGGAGGCGCGGGGCCGCGAAGTACCCTGAACGCCATGTCGCTGACTTCCTCGCGCAAGGCCGAGCTGTCCGAGAAGGTGGCGGCCGGTGAACGGCTCACCCGCCAGGACGGCGAGGACTTATACGAGTCCGGCGACCTGGCCTGGCTGGGCGGCCTGGCCCACCGGGTGCGCACGGCCAAGAACGCGGACGTCACGTATTTCAACGTCAACCGGCACCTCAACCTGACCAACGTCTGCGTCGCGTCCTGCGCCTACTGCTCCTTCGAGCGCAAGCCGGGTCAAGCCGACGCGTACACGATGCGCGTGGAGGAGGCCGTCGAGAAGGCGTTGGCGATGAAGGACGAGGGGCTCACCGAACTGCACATCGTGAACGGCCTGCACCCCACGTTGCCGTGGAAGTACTACCCGCGGGTGCTGCGGGAGCTCAAGGCCGCGCTGCCCGACGTTGCACTCAAGTGCTTCACCGCCACCGAGATCCACTGGTTCGAGCAAATCTCCGGACTGCCCGCGGACGCAGTCCTGGACGAGCTGATCGACGCCGGCTTGGAGTCGCTGACCGGTGGCGGCGCGGAGATCTTCGACTGGGACGTCCGCAAGCAGATCGTCGACCACCGCACCCACTGGGAGGACTGGTCGCGCATCCACCGGCTGGCGCACGCCAAAGGGCTGCGCACCCCGGCCACCATGCTCTACGGGCACATCGAGGAGCCGCGACACCGCGTCGACCACGTGCTGCGGCTGCGCGAGCTGCAGGACCAATCACTCAGCACCGAGGGCTGCGGCTTCAGTGTCTTCATCCCGCTGCGGTTCCACAACGACAACAACCGGCTGTCGCACCTGCCGATGGCCCAGCCGGCCGACGTCCTGCGGACCTTCGCGGTGTCCCGGCTGATGCTCGACAACTTCGACCACGTCAAGGTGTTCTGGGTGATGCACGGGCTGTCGACGTCGCAGCTGGCGTTGAATTTCGGTGCCGATGACATGGACGGGTCGGTGGTCGAGTACAAGATCACGCACGACGCGGACGGGTTCGGCACGCCCGACAAGCTGACCCGCGACGACCTGCTGGCCCTGATCCGCGACGCCGGGTTCCGCCCGGTCGAACGCAATACGCGCTATCAGGTGGTCCGCGAATTCGAAGGTCCGCAGCCCCTGGCCGAGCGCCGGGCCGAGCCACAGGCCGTGTGGGCGTGATCTGGGACATGTCCGCATCGGGCCAGATCGAGTTGTTCGACCCTGGGCGCGGCCTGGCACGCGGCAGGTCGAACAACGAGTGAGGGACGCGAGGTGTTAGCGCCATGAATGCGCAGGCGCCGTCGTTCGGGCGATCGATGGGGGCGCTCTGGCTCTACACCCTGCTGCGCCTAGGGCTGTTCGGCGTGTTGTTCGGGCTGCTGTGGCTGCTCGGCGTGCGCGGCTTGCTTGGCGCCCTGATCGCGCTCGTGCTGTCCGTGCCGCTCTCCTACGTCCTGCTGGCCAGGCCGCGTGCTGCACTGGCGAACACCATCGAGCAGCGGGTCGCGGCCCGGCGGACACACCACGCGGATCTCGACGCCCAGCTGCGCGGCGACACGCCGTCCAGTGATGAGCAGGCTCCTGACAAATAACACTGTGCGCCGGTCGCGGCGCGATGCACTATGGAGGGGTGAGCGCACCGGCCGACCCCCCGAGCGGCATCCGTATCGGCAACGAGGAGCGGGCCGCCGCCCAGCGTGCCCTTGACGAGCACCTGGCTGCGGGCCGTCTCGAGATGGACGAGTTCGCCGATCGCTACGCCGCGGCCGGTGTCGCTCGCACCCGCGCGGAACTCGATGCGCTGTTCACCGACCTTCCGGCGCCGCACCCGTTCGCACCACCTGCGCCGCCACTGCCGAGCCGGCTCGGACAGTGGCGCGGCTACCTTCCCGACTCTGGGGTGGCTCGCATCGTGCTGGCTATCATCGCGGTCGCGGCGCTCACCTTGGTGTTGCCGTTCGTCGCGGCCGGGGCATTGGTCTGGTTCGTGGTGCTGCCGATACTGGCCGGACGGGGACCCTCGCGGGGCTGCGGCCGCCGCTGGCGTTACTGACCTCGGCTCGGCCGTCAGCCGATGACGCTGCCGTCGCGCCCGGTCGTCGGCGTACTGCATCCGGGCGCCATGGGTTCTGCACTGGGAGCCGCACTCAAGCGGGTAGCCGGCGAGGTCCTCTGGGCCGACGCCGGACGCTCGCATGCCACGGCGAAGCGCGCCGAGCTGGCCGACCTCGTCGCGGTTCCCGACGTGCCCCGGCTGGTGAGCCGCAGCGATCTGGTGATCTCGATCTGCCCGCCGCACGCGGCTTTGGACGTGGCAAAGCAGGTCGCCGCGGTCAACCGTCCGGTTCTCTATCTGGACGCCAACGCCGTCGCCCCAGCGACCGTGCGGGAGATCGGCGAGCTGCTCGCAGCCGAACGGGTGGTGGATGGCGCGATCATCGGGCCGCCCGCCTGGGAGCGGGGCAGCACCGTGCTGTGGCTGTCGGGACAATCGGCCGAAACGGTTGCGGGCCTGTTCGCCGCGTCCCCGTTCGACGCCCGCCTGCTCGGCGGGGAACTGGGGCAGGCCAGCGCACTCAAGGCGTGTTTCGGCCTGCAGAGCAAGGCATTGCCGGCGCTGTGGCTCACGCTCGCGGCGGCGGCACGGCGTTACGACGTCGAAGACACGCTGCGCTCAGAACTGCATCGCGACGGCATCGACCTCGACGCACAGCTTGTGCCCATCAGCCAGCGGGCCGCCCCGAAGGCATGGCGCTGGGCCGGCGAGATGGAAGAGGCGGCTGGCGCGTTCAACGGGGTCGGACTGCCGGACGGCTTCTCCCGAGCCGCAGCCGAGGTCTACCGAGCCATGGCGGAAGATCCGTCAGGCGCTGAATAGCGCCGAGCTCACCTCGTCGACGACTTGATGGTTGCCCGCGATGTGCCAGCGGTGGCCATCCAGGTCGACGACGCGCGTCGCCCCCCCGCCGCCGTGACGAGAGCGGCGCCTGGCAGCCAGTCCCACGGCAGGCAGTCGTGCTGCACGTACACACCGAGTCGGCCGCCGGCGACCCAGGCGAGTTCCATCGATCCCGAGCCAAAGGCCCGCACTGTCGCCGCGGCTCGCACGGCCCGGGCCAGCGGCCGGCGAACGGCGTCGTCCGGCAGCGACGTGGGATGCAGGTAGGTGGCGATCGAAAGCTCGCCGAGCGGACGGTCGGCTAGCTGCGCCACTGGTACCCCGTTGCGCGCCGTTGGGCGGGCTCGGCCGCCGACCCACAGCTCCTCGCCGGTCGGGTCGTACACGGCGCCGGCCAGCGCGTCGTTGCCTTCGGCCAGGCTGATCGCCGCACACCAGATGGGCAGGTTGCAGGCGTAGTTGTACGTACCGTCGATGGGGTCGACGTACCAGGTCCGGTTTCCAGGCTGCGCGGCGCCCTCTTCACCGACGATGCCGTCGCTGGGTCGCTCCGTGCGAAGCCGTTCGAGGATCAGCTGCTCGCCTGCATGGTCGGCGGCCGTGACGATGTCGGAGACCGACGTCTTGCGTGCCGACTCGACGCCGGCGTGGCGCATGCGCGCGGCGAGCGTCCCGGCGTCTCGGACGAGTTCGGCGGCCAGCGCTGCGTCCTCGATCACGAGTCGACCCTAGGGACTGCGCCGCCATCGGACCGCACGCCGCCGGGCGTAACCTCGGCAGGATGACGACGCCACCCGTCCCGTCGCCGGAGCCAGCTCCACAGCCCGGGCCGCCGGTGCCGCCGTTTCCGCATCCTGAGCCGCCGCCGTCACCGTTTCCGCGTCCTGAGCCGCCGCCGACGCCGGGTCCCACGCCACCGCCGATCCCGGAACCCGGCCCGATCCCCGGCCCACCCCCGAAGCCAGGTCCGCCGCCAGGACCCGAGCCCGGCCCGCTGCCGGCCATCGCTCAGTGACCGAGGGGGGCTCGTGAGCGACGAGCGGCCCCGCGTCGGGCACATCCAATTCCTGAACTGCCTGCCGATCTACTGGGGCCTGGTCCGCTCCGGGAAGCTACTCGACGTCGAACTGACCAAGGACACCCCCGACCGCCTCAACGATGCCCTGGTCCGTGGCGACCTGGACATCGGCCCGATCTCGCTCGTCGAATACCTGCGCCACGCCGACGACCTGGTCCTGCTGCCCGATATCGCCGTCGGGTCGGACGGACCCGTGCTGTCGGTGAACCTCGTCGCCCAGAAGCCGGTGGGCGAGCTGGACCGGGTCGCGCTCGGCTCGACGTCTCGCACGTCGGCGCTGCTGGCCCGCATGTGGCTGGCGCAGGTGCACGGCACGCGACCGGCCTACTTCACGTGCCCGCCCGATCTGACCGAGATGCTGCTCGAGGCCGACGCGGCGGTATTGATCGGCGACGCCGCGCTGCGGGCCACCTTCGATGCGCCGCGGCGCGGCCTGGACGTGCACGACCTTGGCGCGGTCTGGCGTGAGTGGACCGGCCTGCCGATGGTTTTCGCGGTCTGGGCCGTCCGGCGCGAGTACGCCGCGGCCAACCCCGGGCTGGTCAAGGATGTCCAGAGCGCGTTCATCCAGGGCCGCAACGACGCGCTCGCGCACATCGAGCGGGTGGCCGCGCAGGCGGCCCGCTGGGAGGTGTTCGACTCTGCGACGCTCGCCCGATACTTCCGCACGCTCGACTTCTCCTTGGGCGCGCGCCAGCTCGACGGGTTGGCCGAGTTCGCTCGGCGGGCGGCTGCAGTCGGCGCCATCGACCATTCGGTGACGCCTGTGTTCGCCGAGGTATGAGTTGGCAGGACGTTCAGGCCTGCGCAAAGAGGCAGATGCCGGGCGGGGTGCGCGACGGATTTGTAGGTGGTTGGTCCGGGACAGTGTGATCTTTGGTCAGGCGGCGCCGGTCTGAGAGTGCGGTGGTGGGCAGATCTGGTTCCAGGGTCCGCTGGCGTGGGCGCAGCGCAGGGTGGTGATGCCGGTGGCGCCGCGGGTGGCCCAGTGCATGCCGGATTGTTTGAGGCGGGCGCCGATGACGGCTTTGCAGCCGGCTTCCACGACGCCGGAGCCGACGAACATGCCCAGGGAACGGTAGTAGGCGTAGCGCATGCGGTGGGCGTTGGTCTCGAAGTAGGCCACCGCCTTGTCCACGTCGATGGCTTTGGGTCCGGACAGGTCGTAGAGGCGGGCAGCGGCCGAGAGTGTTTCGATGTCGCCCGCGTCCAGATCGGCCAGCCGGTCGGTGAGCCAAATAGCGGGGTCGGGAACGATGAACGCGAGCAGGTCGGCGAGGGCGTGTAGGTGCTCGCGGGCGTGGAACAGGTCCACGATCTGGGTGGCGGCGGGGAAACGCTGGTCGGCGAGGTTCCAGATCCATCGTGCGCCGTCGCCCAGGACGATCAGCTGACGAATCTGTTCGCTGCCGCGGCGACACGCTTCGGCCTGGACGAGGTCCGCGAAGTGCTCGACCGGGTCCAGGGTCGCCAGGTAGCTGGTCGAGTCCCGGTCGCGGACCGGCCGGCCGTCGGTGTCGGTTGTGGTCTGGGTGAACAGGGCCGCGAGTTTCACCTCGCGGGTCCGGGCCCGCCCGTCGGGTCCTTTGCCGACGCGGCCGGCGGTCTCGGTCGGCGTCATCGGCACGCCGGTGCCATCGACGGTGAGGTAGAGCATGTCTGGGATCGGTCCAGGTGGTGGCAGTGGGATGAGCCGGCCGGTCAGGATCGCGTTGGTCTGCTCATCGAGCGCGGTCGCGGCGATCGTGCCGTCGGCTTCAGCGCAGCGTTCTACGCGTTTGGTCGTGAGGGTGATCCCGGCCAGATCAGCAAGCAGCGCGGATGCTTGAGCGAACGGCACGGCTGTCCCGGCCCGGTCGGTCATCGCCCGCAGTCCGGGTGACAACGACGCGCCGACCACGTCGAGCTGGTCATCGATCGGTGCCTGGCCGTGTCGGCATTCGGTGCAGTGGTACCAAGCGCGACGCAACATGATCGGCCCCAGGACGGTGTCCAACGACTTGCTGCGGTAGGCGAGGAAGTGCGCCTGATGCCCGGCGCCGCAATCGACCCGCGGGCCGCAGTGTCCGGGATCGGCAGCCAGCAGTTGCTCCAGCAGCGACGCGCCGAGGGTGGTCATCGCGGTCCGGATCGCCAGTTCGACCGCGGCCATACCCTCCCCGCCCCCGGCGCCCGAACCAGAGTTCAGTGCGTGCGCGGCCAGCTCGGACAGGCGGGCTACCTCGGCCGCGAACGCCTCTTGGAGCCCGGCGTAGAGCCCCCTTTTTGGCCGGCGGTGCCAGCCCTCGGATCGGTGTGGTCGCCACCGGCCCCCTCAGCCAGCGGCGAGAGCGGTCTAGCCGTGCAGATCGACTCGCTGACCTGGATCAGCTCGTCCACGAGCTGTCTGAACCGCTTGTAGTTGTCGACCTCGACCCTGGCCTTCGCCAGTTCCGGGCCGGGTCGCAGATGGACCGTCACCGTCTTGCCGGCGACCTTCCTGGTCAGCAGGTGTTGTGGGCCGTGGCCGGGGTGCGCCGGATCGGCGCAGGCGCAGTTCGCCTTGCCACAGCGGCGCATCACCGCCGACAGGCTGCCCGGACGGAAATCTCCGACCGCCGCCAAGTCGACGCGTAGCCGATCGCGACGGCGTTCGAGTTCGGGCAAGCCCATGGATCGAGTCATCCTCATCTCCTAACCTGGGAGTATATGCACTCTCAGACTAGAAACGGACCACCCCAATCATGGGGAACTCCCACGATCACCTACATCCGTGTCGCGCACCCTGCCGGGCGAGGCGAGATGCAAGATGTCGGCGCAATGCGGCAGGGTGACGGCATGGGCCCTGTGGTGCTGGCCGTGGACGGCAATTCGCTGGTCCACCGCAGCTTCCACGCGCAGGCGGGCACCGGCTTGCGGTCGTCGGACGGTGCGCCGATCTGGGCGGTTCGCGGCCTGCTGGTGCAGCTGGTGGCCGCCGTCGAGCGCATCGGGCCCGACATCGTGGTGGTGGGCTTCGACGATCCGGATTCGAGCTGGCGACGGGAGAACTGGCCGCAGTACAAGGCACATCGAAGCATCAAGCTCGACAGCCTGGTCAGCCAGCTCACCTTTGCCAGCGAGGTGCTCCGCCGTCTCGGGGTCACCGTGATCGTGCCCGACGGCCTTGAAGCCGACGACGTGCTTGCGTCGACGGCGCGAGCTGCGGCGGCCCACGGCGCGACGACCGTGATCGTCACCTCCGACCGCGACGCGTTCGCCCTTATCGACGAGCAGACCCACGTCATGCGCATCATCAACGGCGGTGTCGAATGCTCCCCGCTCATCACCGCGGATCGGCTCGTCACGCTGCTCGGTGTGCGCCCGGACCAGTACGCCGATTACGCAGCGTTGCGTGGCGACCCGTCCGACAACCTGCCTGGGGTGCGCGGCATCGGGCCGAAGACAGCAACACGCCTGCTCGCCGCCGCGGGATCGGCCCGGGCGGCTTTCGACGACCTCGGCAGCCCGTCCGTTGTCGCGGCGATCGGCGCTGCCGCGACGCGCTGCCTGGCCGACGCCGACGCGCGCGCCACCTGGGAGCTCAACCGCCAGGTCATGAGCATGCGCACCGACGTCGATATCGACCTCGGCAGCGCCACCACCTTGCCGCTAGATGCGGACTCGGTGCGTGCGGCGTTCTGCGCGATGCAGCTCACCTGGACGACGTCCGACGCCGTGCGGGTGCTGTGCGGGCAAGGTCCGCCCGTCCAGGACGAGGCCCGGGAGATCGCCTGGCACTCCGTGCCCGCCGATGCGATTAGCTGGGCGCGCCGGCCACCGCCGCTCACCAGACGAATTCCGGCGAGCGACCAGCTTGCCCTGTTCGACTGACCGCGGAAACCCGCTTTCGCTGCTGGCTGCGATAGGCGAGGCTTCCCGGATGCCCGATGCCGCGAAACTACTCACTGCCTACGACGCCCAGCTGCGCGGAAGCGCCGAGGGCCACGCCGGTGCGCCGAGCGACCGGGACGGGTCGTTGGTAGGAGTCCACTACGCGCGCCGGGGCTTCGTCTCCTACCGCAGTCTCGAAGGGCTTGACGCCGCCGAACTGGACTAGCTGATCGCCCGGCCGATCGCGCACTTCGCGGCCCGTGGTGAGGCGTTCGAGTGGAAGACGCGCGGGCACGACAAGCCGGTCGACTTGCCCCAACGGCTACGGGCGGCCGGCTTCGTGCCCGAGGACCGGGAAACCGTGCTGATCGGCGTCACCGCCGAGATGGCGACGGACCCGGTGCTGCCCGACGGCGTGAGCCTGCGGGGGGTCACCGGCGACGCCGACCTGCGGCGGATCGCCGAGCTGGAGTCCGCCGTCTGGGCAGTCGACTGGAGCTGGCTGGTCGCCGACCTGCGCGGGCGGATCGCGGCCGCGCCGGACCAGATCGAGATCCTGGTCGCAAAGGCCGACGACATCGTGGTGAGCGCGGCGCGGCTGGTGTACAAGCCGGGCACCGACTTCGCCGGGTCGCCCGCCGAGCACAGCTCGCGGTCGCACGGGGCGTCAAATACCTACAGGTGGACGCATCGGACGACAGCCGGCTCATCCTCGAACGTCTCGGCTTCGTCGCCGTCACGACCACCACCCCGTACGTGTGGACGCCGCCGCCGGCGACCACCACTACTCTGGGGCAATGACGATCGGCGACCTGCTCCAGCATTCAGCCGACGGCGGGCGCATCAGCCCGGACGAGGCGCTGCTGCTCTACACCGAGGCACCGTTGCACGCGCTGGGCGAGGCCGCGGATGCGGTGCGCCGGCGAAGGTATCCCGACAACATCGCCACCTACATCATCGATCGCAACATCAACTACACCAATGTGTGCGTGACGGCCTGCAAATTCTGTGCGTTCTATCGCCCCCCGCGCCACGAGGAGGGCTGGACGCACAGCGACGAGGAGATCCTGCGCCGCTGCGGCGAGGCCGTCGAGCTCGGCGCCACGCAGATCATGCTGCAGGGCGGCCACTCGCCAGAGCTCGGCATCGAGTGGTACGAGCGGATCTTTGCCGCGATCAAACGGGAGTCCCCGCAGCTGGTGCTGCACTCGCTCGGCGGTTCGGAAGTCGTGCATATCAGCCGAACGTCCGGGCTGGACTTCGCGACCGTGATCCGCCGGCTGCACGAGGCGGGCCTCGACTCCTTCGCGGGCGCGGGCGCGGAGATTCTCGTCAAGCGCCCGCGCACCGCGATCGCGCCGTTGAAGGAGTCCGGCGAGACCTGGCTTGAGGTCATGGAGACCGCACACCACCAGGGCGTGGAATCCACCGCGACGTTCATGATGGGCACCGGCGAGACGAACGCCGAGCGCATCGAGCACCTGCGCATGATTCGCGATGTGCAGGATCGCACCGGCGGCTTCCGGTCGTTCATCCCGTGGACGTACCAGCCGGAGAACAACCACCTTCGCGGCAGGACGCAGGCCACGTCTCTCGAGTACCTGCGGATGATCGCCACATCCCGGCTGTTCTTCGACAACATCAACCACCTGCAGGGTTCCTGGCTGACCACCGGCAAGGACATCGGCCAGCTGACGCTGCACTACGGCGCGGACGATCTCGGCTCGGTGATGCTGGAGGAGAACGTCGTCTCCTCGGCCGGCGCGCGGCACCGCTCCAACCGCACCGAACTGATCGAGCTGATCCGCGGCGCCGGGCGCGTCCCTGCCCAACGCGACACCCTCTACCGCCATCTGGTCGTGCACGACGATCCGGCGAACGACCCGGTCGACGCACGCGTCCACTCGCACTTCTCCTCAACGGCGCTGACCCTGCTGCCCGCCAGCTAGGTCATGTCACTGATCGTCGCCGTGCCGTGCGGCATCGCGGCAGCGGCTGCCTATGGGACGGCGACGGCAGCCCAGCACGTCGAAGCGCACACCGGGACCGGGCAGGTCGATGCGCACGGCTTGGTGGCGCTGCTGGGCAACCCCCGCTGGCTGCTCGCGACGGCCGGTGACGGTGTCGGTCTGTTGCTGCAGGTCATCGCACTGTCTACGGGTCCGGTCGTGCTCATCCAGCCGCTGCTCGTGCTGGCCGTCCCGGTCGCACTGTTCGTCGGCTCGCTGCTGGGCGGCCCCCGTCCGGCGCTCGGCGACCATCTGGCGACCGTGGGCATCATCGCCGGACTGGGCACCTTCTTCGTCCTGGTCGGTGATCCGGGCGAGGGTGATCCGCTGCAGGCCCGCGCTGCATTGATCGCGATTCTGGTGACGCTCGCCGTTGGCGGGCTGATCTGCTTCGCGGTCCGTGGCCGACGTCCAGCTGTTCGCGCCATCGGTTTCGGCTGCGTCGCCGGGGGATTCTTCGGCATGGTGGGCGTACTGCTCAACGCCGTCGCCGAGACGTTCACCGCCGACGGCCTGAGCGGATTCGCGCATCTGAAGGGGCTCGTGCCGCTGATCGGCGTCCTGGCCGTCGGCGGCCTCGCGGTTGCGCTGACGCAGATTTCCTTCCAGGTCGGTGCACTGAGCGCGAGCTTCCCGGCGAACGAGTCGACCGCGCCGGTCGTGGCGGTGCTGCTCGGGGCGGTGCTGCTGCACGAGCAGGTCCCGGTTTCGGTGTTCTACCTGCTCGGGTACGTCGCGTGCCTCGCGCTCGTGGTGGCCGGCACGATCCGGTTGGCCCGCGAGCGGGCGCCGATCAGATCAACCTTGACGGGATGACCTCGACCGGGAACGGTCGGGTGGGCCGGGCGACTTCGTCGCCGACCGCGGCGGCCACCTCGACGTAATGGCCGTCGATCAGGTCGTATCCGCTTATCGACGGCGCGTCCGGGTCGATGATCCAATACGGTGCCACGCCCGCGTCCTCGTACTTGGAGCCCTCGAGCACGCTGTCCTTGCGCCGCGTCGACGGGGAGAGGACCTCGACGGCGAGCGCGAGCGGCTCGGTGATGTTCTTCGGCCCGATCCCGTCCTTGGCGATGACGAGCAGGTCTGGCTGCAGCGTGCCTCCTCGCCGGGGCGCTGTCATTCCGCATCCCGACAGCCTGCCGTAGTTTTCCGGTTAGTGCCGTGGTTATCCATAGGCCGGCGGCTCGGGCACAATGGCCCGCAATGATGCGCGCGACGTTGGAGAAGAAGCCCCGTGACGTGGCCACGATGTTCGACGGGGTGGCGCGTCGCTACGACCTCACAAACAGCGTGCTCACCCTCGGGTTGGACCACGGCTGGCGGCGACGCACCCGCGAATCCCTCGACCTGAAGCCAGGGGAGCGGGTGCTCGACCTGGCGGCCGGCACGGGGGTCTCGACCGTCGAGTTGAGCCGATCGGGCGCCACCGTGGTGGCGTGCGACTTCTCGCTGGGCATGCTGCGCGCCGGGCACCGCAAGCGACGCGCGATTGCGATGGTCGCGGGCGACGCGCTGCATCTGCCCTTCGCGGACGAGTCTTTCGACGCGGCGACGATCTCCTTCGGCCTGCGGAACGTCGCCGATGTCCGGGCCGCTCTGCGCGAGCTCGCCCGGGTGGTGCGGCCTGGCGGACGACTGGTGGTCTGCGAGTTCGGCACCCCCACGTTCGCACCACTGCGTTACCTGTACGTGAATGTGGTGTTGCGCGCGCTGCCGCTGATCGCCCGCGCGGTGTCGTCCAACGCCGCCGCGTACGGCTACCTGGCTGAGTCGATTCGCAGCTGGCCAGGGCACGAGGACCTGGCGCGTCACATCGCTTCGGCCGGTTGGTCTGACCCACATTGGCGCGGCCTAACGGGCGGCATTGTCGTGCTGCATCGCGCCGTTCGCTGAGCGACTCACGATGGCCGTAGCCACCCCGGTCGAGGCTCGCTAGCGTGGTGTCCGCGGCCGATCGGGCCGCATCCGTCCACGGCGAGAGGTACTGCGAGATGAGCTTGAGCGACGACGACATCACCACTGACGAATCGGCCATCGCCGGCGACGGCGGGGCCGACGGCGGCTCGGACGGCGGACCGGTCGACGGCGGTGCCGGCGACGGCGGCGCAGACGGAGGCGCCGATGGTGGTCCGGCCGACACCGGGGCTGATGGTGGTCCGGCCGATGGCGGCGACGGCAGCGCCGGTGACGGCGGGGCTGATGGTGGTCCGGCCGATGGCGGCGACGGCGGGGCCGACGGCGCGGCGACTGCCTGAGCGAATCGCGTGACTGATTCGGGTGTCTTCGGCGCGGCCGGGGAAGACTCCGGCCGCGCTGCGGCGTTCGCGCGGTGTGCGGCTGTGGACGCCCGGACGTTCGCCGCCGATTACTGGGGACGGCGGCCCTTGTTGTCGCGGCGGGCACAGCTGCCGAGCGATTTCGCCGATCTGCTCGACGCTGCGGCCGTCGACGAACTGGTCTCCCGGCGTGGCCTGCGCGCCCCGTTCGTCCGGATGGCACGCGACGGAAGCGTGATCGCCTCGTCCGGGTTCACCCGGGGCGGTGGCGCGGGTGCCACCATCTCCGACCAGGTCGCCGACGATCGGGTGCTGGGTCTGCTGAACGACGGCGCCACGCTCGTCCTACAGGGGCTGCACCGCATGTGGCCACCGCTGGTGACCTTCGCCGCCCAGCTGGCCGCCGAAGTCGGCCATCCGGTCCAGGTGAACGCCTACGTCACCCCACGGCAGAGCCAAGGCTTCGCCGCGCACTACGACGTCCACGACGTGTTCGTGCTGCAGGTGGCCGGGCGCAAACACTGGCACATCCACCAGCCGGTGCTTGTCGATCCGCTGGCTGACCAGCCGTGGGACCAGCGCAAGGCCGAGGTCGCCGCCCGCGCAGCGCAACCCGCGCTCATCGACACCGTGCTCGAGGCCGGAGACGCCCTCTACCTGCCCCGCGGGTATCTGCACTCCGCCACGGCGCTTGGCGAGACGTCGATCCACCTGACCGTGGGGATCCATCCCCGCACCCGAGCCCATCTCGTCGACCATCTGGTCCGCGCCGTGCGGCGGGACCCGGCGCTGCACGCGTCGCTGCCAATGGGCGTCGACCTCGCTGACCCGGTCGTGCTTGCCACCCACCTGCGGGCGACGGTTGAGGTCCTCACCGGCGCCCTCGACACCGTCCCGGCCGAGCAGATCGCCGCCGCGATGGCCGACGAGCTGATCGGTGCCACCAGACCGGAACCTCTCGGCCCGCTGGCCCAGCTCGCTGCCGCCGATGAGGTGGACCCAACCATACGGCTGCGGCTGCGACCCGGGCTGCGGTGGCGGACATCACGCGACAACGCCCACGTTGCCCTCGAGCTGATCGACAAGACCGTCACCCTGCCGGTGGACTGCGCGCCGGCCCTGAAGATCGCGCTCAGCGGCGAGGTGTTCGCCCCGAGCGAGCTGCCCGACCTGGCGGCCGACGAGCAGCTCGTCCTCGCCCGCCGGCTGCTGCGCGAGGGTGTCCTCGTCCCGGCATGAACCATGCCGGCCACCCCCGCCCGAAGGAGTCGCTCGACCGGTGCGCGCTGCGTGCCCAGCTGCGCGGCGACCAGCAGCTGGGCACGGCATTCCCGGCGCGGCGGCTGCTGCTGGTCGAGCAGCCAGGACCGTGGGGACGGGCCGGGCTGCGCGAATCCCGTTTCGATCACGAGGTTGCCCCGGGACTGGAGAATCGGGCCAACGGCGCGGGTATGCGCGTTCTGGCGATTCGCCGGCCCGGACGGACCCCCGGCAATGCGGTCCGTCGCTGGGCGATCGCGGACTGCGCGCCCGGCCAGGAATCCCTGCGCTGGGGGCGATTCGGCAATGATGCGGAGCTGCTCGAGTTGCCGCTCGACGGATCGGCCGGAAGGCTGGACGACCGGCCGACCTACCTGGTCTGTGCGCACAGCAAGCACGACACCTGCTGTGCGCTGCGTGGCCGGCCGGTCGCAGCGGCGCTCAGCGAGCAACGGCCGGGACGCGTGTGGGAGTGCAGCCACGTCGGCGGTGAACGCTTCGCCGCGAACGTGTTGGTCTTGCCACTGGGCTTGATGTACGGACGGGTGCTCCCTTTCGCGGCCGCCGAGTTCGCCGAGGCCAGCGACAACGGCGAGGTGGTCGGCGCGCTGCTGCGTGGACGGGTGGGCCTGCCGTCGATTGCCCAGGCGGCGTTGGCGTACGCGCATGAGCACCTCGCCTTGCGTCGTGCCGACGCTCTGCGGGTAGTGCATGTCGGCCCGATCGAGGATGGCCAGGGCGTGGTGCGAGTGGCCACGCCGCACCAACCAGTCGACGTCACCGTCCGGGTCGAGAAGGTGGCGGCTGACGGCCTCACCTGCGCGAACCCGCGGCCGAACGCCTACCTGCGTTACCGCCCGGTGAGCGTGACAGCCGTCGAGTGACAGGCACCGCCGGCGTCTAGTGAGCGATCGCCTCCGGGTTGTCCTTGAGCCGTTGGCGGGAGGCCGCGATCTCCTGCTCGGCTTCGGCGCGTCCTACCCAGGTGGCGCCTTCGACGCTCTTGCCGGGCTCGAGCTCCTTGTAGACCTCGAAAAAGTGCTGGATCTCTAGCCGGTCGAACTGCGGCAGGTGGTATATGTCGCGGAGGTGGTCCAGCCGCGGGTCCTTGACCGGGACGGTCAGCAACTTGTCGTCCGGGCCCTTCTCGTCGGTCATCCGGAACATGCCGATTGCCCGGCAGCGCACCAGCACGCCCGGGAACAGCGGGTCGCCGGGCAGGATCACCAGGGCGTCGAGGGGATCGCCGTCGAGGCCTAACGTGCCCTCGATGTAGCCATAGTCGGCGGGGTACTGCGTCGAGGTGAACAGCGTGCGGTCCAGCCTGATGCGGCCGCTCTCGTGATCGACCTCGTACTTGTTGCGGCTTCCCCTAGGGATCTCGATCAGGACGTCGAACTCCACGGCTGTGCCTCCTGTCCGGCAATTGCAGTGGCATTAGTGTGGCGCACCGTGGGCCGCTCCGGGATACGTACCGGATTGGGCGGGCTGCTCGCCTTCGTGCTCACCCTCGCCGTCGCGATCGGCGGTTATCTCGCGGCAACCCAACTTCGGGTCCATCGCGACACCGCTGGCTCGCCCGCTTCAGCCCTGCCCTCCGCTGCGGTCGCGGCGAGCGTTGCGCCCCCCTCGGCCGCTTCGGCCGCCGCCACGGCACCGGTGCCGGCCACGGTGCGCACGGCCCTGGCTGGCGTGCTGGCCGATCACCGACTCGGTGGCCGGGTGCTCGCCGAAGTGAGCGACGCGGCGACCGGCGCGGTTCTGCTCGACCGCGGGGGATCGACCGCAGCGCCACCTGCCTCGACCGCGAAGATCGCCACCGCTGCCGCCCTGCTCGAGGTGCGCAAACCCACGGACCGGATCATCACGCGGGTGGTGGCGGGCGCCGACGCCGGGACCGTCGTGCTGGTCGGCGGCGGTGACCCGACGCTGACCGCAGCCGCGCCCGGCCAAGCCGGCGCGTACGCCGACGCGGCCCGCATCAGTGACCTGGTGGCGCAGCTGCGGCAGTCCGGGGTGGGTGTCACCCGCGTGCTGGTCGATGCCTCGCTTTTCGGCGGCCCGGATATCGCGCCCGGCTGGGCGCCGGGCGACGCCCCATCCACCTTCGCCGCGCCGATCACCGCCGTCATGGTCGACGGCGCCCGCGACGAGCCGGGCGCCGAGCAGCGCAGCGCCGACCCGGCTGGCGCGGCCGGCCGCGCCCTGGCGAGCGCACTCGGGCTGCCCGGCACGTCCGTCACCACTGGGCGAGCTCCGGTCGACGCCCGGGTGTTGGCCGCCGTCGCGTCCGCTCCGACGAGTGAGCTGGTCGAGCAGATGCTGCAGCAGTCCGACAACGTGATCGCCGAATGCCTGGCCCGGCAGGTGGCCATCGCCGAGGGTCTGCCCGCCACCTTCGCGGGCGCGGTCACCGCGATTCGGACGGTGCTGCACGAGGCGGGGGTGACCATCGGCTCGACCATGTTCGACGGCAGCGGCCTGGCGGCCAGCGACCGGCTGGCCCCGGCATCGCTCGTGGACCTGCTCGATCTCGCCGCGTACGGCCCACGCGCCGAGTTGCGCGATGTCATCGCCGGACTGCCGGTCGCCGGATGGGAGGGGACGCTCGCCGACCGCTACCCGGACTCAGCCGGAGCGGGCTTCGTGCGGGCCAAGACCGGCACCCTCACTGGCGTGTCGACGTTGGCCGGCGTGGTGCAGGACCGCGACGGCCGATTACTCGCGTTCTCCCTCGTCGCCGACCAGGTCGGGCCGGCTCAAGCCGACACGGATGCTGCGGAAACTGCGCTGGACGCGGCGGCGGCGACCCTCGCCGACTGCGGCTGCCGCTAACTACTTCGACCTGAAAAAGTCGGCGCGGATCTCATCGACTGGGTCAGCCGAAACCGGCTCGACTCCGTCCGGCTACTGATCAGATCTCCTTGTTTTGTAGGGGATTCGGCTCGGCGTGCCGTCGGGTTGGAGGTCTAGTCTTGCGGGATCATGGTCTCGGCGGTGGTCGGGTCGAGCCGGGAGTGCGGATGCTGCGGACGCGGGCGGAGCAGGTCAGCTTGTGGGAGGCGGTGCTGCCTGAGCAGGTGCGGCGACTGCCGGAGGAGCTGGCACGGGTGGATCGCCTGCTCGATGACCCGGCGTTCTTTGCGCCGTTCGTGGCGTTCTTCGACCCACGAGTGGGCCGGCCGTCTACGCCGATGGAGACCTACCTGCGGTTGATGTTCTTGAAGTTCCGGTATCGGCTGGGCTTCGAGTCGCTGTGCCGGGAGGTGACCGACTCGATCACGTGGCGGCGGTTCTGCCGGATCCCGCTGGATGGGTCGGTGCCGCACCCGACGACATTGATGAAGCTGACGACGCGCTGCGGCACGGCCGCAGTGGATGGGCTGAATGAAGCGCTGCTGGCGAAGGCGGCCGAGGCGAAGCTGCTGCGCACCACGCGGCTGCGCGCGGACACGACGGTGGTGCCGGCGAACGTCGCCTACCCGACCGATTCGGGGTTGTTGGCCAAGGCGGTGCGGCGGATCGCGGCGACCGGCCGGCGGATCCAGGCCGCTGGTGGCGCGACGCGCACCAAGGTCCGGGACCGGTCCCGGGTGGCCGGCAAACGGGCGCACGGGATCGCGGCGAAGCTGCGCCTGCGCGCCGCGGCGGGGCGTGACGAGGCGCAGGCCACGGTGCGGCGGATCACCGGGGAACTGGCCGGGCTGGCCGAGAAGGCCGCCCGCGACGCCGAGCGGCTGCTCAGCAACGCCCGCCGGGCGCTGCGCGGTGCCCAGCTCAAGGCCGAACGGCTTGCGGCAGTGGGGGTGCGTGACGCGGCGGCGGGCCGGCGCCGCGGACGACTGCGGCGGGCGGTGAATGACCTGGTCGAGCTGCTGGAAGCGACCCTGCGCATCGCCGCGCAGACCCGGCAACGCGTCGCCGGCACAACACCGGATGGGGCGACACGGCGGGTCAGCCTGCACGACCCGGACGCCCGCCCGATCGCCAAGGGCCGCCTCGGCAAGCCGGTCGAGTTCGGGTACAAGGGCCAGGTCGTGGACAACGACGACGGCGTCGTGCTCGACCACACCGTCGAGCCTGGCAACCCCGCCGACGCGCCGCAGCTCGCCCCCGCCGTCGGACGCGTCATCCGTCGTACGAACCGCCGCCCCCGCACGGTAACCGCGGATCGCGGCTACGGAGAGAAGAAGGTCGACGACGACCTGCACGCGCAAGGTGTGCGCACCGTCGTCATCCCCCGCAAAGGCAGACCCGGCACGGCCCGCCAGGCCGAGGAACGCAGGCCCGCGTTCCGGCGGACCGTGAAATGGCGAACCGGCAGCGAAGGCCGGATCAGCAGCCTCAAACGCGGGTACGGATGGGACCGCACCCGCCTCGACGGCACCCAGGGAGCCCGGATCTGGGCCGGCCACGGGGTCTTGACCCACAACCTGGTCAAGATCGGCAACCTCGCCAGCTGAACCACCCACCGGCGACGATCAACACCATCCGACCCACCCGCCGGCCAGCCGCCCGACGACCACACTCACCGACGCCCGACTTTTTCAGGTCGAAGTAACTAACGCCCGCGGCGGTGAGTGGGTGTATCTATCGGCACGTCGGCCCCGGTCGGGTCGGCGGCCCGAACGGTGCCGGGCACCGCAGTCACCAACGGCTCGACCAGTGCCGCGAGCAGCCCGCCAACCAAGGGCGCCACGATGAACAGCCAGACGTGCGAGAGCGGAGTGCCGCCGTTGAGCAGCGCCGGGCCGAGTGAACGGGCCGGGTTGACCGAGGTGCCGTCGAGTGGGACGCCGACCAGGTGGACCACCGTCAGCACCAGACCGATGGCGAGACCCGCGAACCCCGGCGCCGCTGCGCGTCCGGTGACGAGCAGCACCACAAACACCAGCAGGAATGTCATGATGATCTCCAGGACGAACGCGCCAGGGCCGCTGATCGTTGCGCCCCAGTCGTTCGAGCCGAGCGTGCCGGTCTGATCCTTCACCCGGCCGAAGCCGGCCACCATCATCTTCAGCAGCGCGGCGCCCGCGATGGCACCGAGAAACGGCGCCACCCAGTAGATAATTGCGCGCCGCGAGGTCATCCCGCCGCGTAGCAGAACGCCGAGCGTGACGGCCGGGTTGACATGGCAACCAGAAGTCGGACCGATCGAGTAGGCGAGCGCGAGCAGCACCAGGCCGAAGGCCAGCCCCACGCCGACCGGGCCGATCCTTTCGATGCCAGCGACGGCGGACCCGACCCCGAAGAACACCAGGATCAACGTGCCGAAGAACTCGGTGAGAGCTTCCCGAACCTGCTGCGTCATGACTCTCCTTCGGTGACCGGCAGCATGTGAATGCGCTACGTGTTCGCGTCAGCACGCTACCGATGCATTGGGGTCGTTCTCGGGACCGCACGCGGCTCGCCTCTGCGAGATCGTCACTCTGGCCGTGCGGTGACGACACGGACACATGCGTCTGCTAGCCTCAGGGCGGCCGCAAAGGGGCACAATCCGGACTTGGCACTCGGGAGGGCAGCCCATCGTGCGGTTCACGGGGAGCAAGCGACTGATCCGTCGCGCGGCGGTCGTGCTCACTGCGATCCTGGCGACGCTCGTCTCCCTGGTGATCGTGCCCGAGTCGGCGAATGCCCAGCCGACTGCCACGCTGGCGCTGTCGAAGGGCGCCTTTCAGTCGGGAACGAACACGCCGCTCACCACACCCGTCACTCCCGGCGGCAGCTATGACTACCAGCTCTCAGCAGCATGCTCCGGACTGACGCAGGGCTGCATCGCCGCCACGACGGTGGATGTGCTGCCCCCCGATGTGGTGTTCAACGGGTACGAGCCGTCCCCCCACTACACGGTCGCCTACAACGCCGCGACCCGAACCGTCACCGTGACCTACACCGATCCGCTGCCGGCGCCGCCGAACCCCCCGGATTCGATCGGCGTGCCGGCCGGCTCGACGCGCGTCGCCACCCTGCACGTGTCGCTGAGCCCCAACACCACCGCGCCGGACGGCTCGAAGATCACGAACACCGCAGACTCGACCGCCGAGAACACCGCGCCGTCGTCGGACTCGGCAGATATCACGGTCTCGATTCCGCGCCGAGTGACGCCGGTCGCCAGCAAGTCCTTCTCGGACAACTCCTTGATCGCCCAGTCCGGTGCCACGACGACCGTCACCCTCGGAGTGCAGAACTCGTCGAGCGCCTCGGCCGACGTCACGTCGCTGACCGTCGCCGACGTCAGCAAGAACACCTGGGATGACTTCGATCTCACGTCACTCGGCCCGCTCGCGCAGTTGCCCGCCGGCGCCGACCAAGTATCCGTCGGGGTATGCACCGACCCGGCGCCGTGTACTGCGGCCCAGTTCGTCGACGGGGCCCCGGTCCCGGGTCCCGACCTGACAGTCCCGAATGGCATCGACCCGGCCACGGTCACCGGAATCCGGTTCACCTTCAGCAACTCGAACGGCACGGTGCTGCCGGTCAGCACCACTGGCGGCGTGGTGCCGATCGGTCTCACGCTGCGCAATACGGTGCGGTCCACGGGCGCGCAGCTCAACCCGACCAGCCCGCTCAGCCAGCAGAACTGCGCCTCGCCCTCGGCGGTCGACTCCGTCGCGGGACCGGTAACGGGAACCGACTACTGCGCGCGGTTCACAGTCCTGCCGGGCAACCCTGCCGTCGGCGTCAGCAAGCAGGTCTTCCCGGATGCCTCGGGCAACTACACCAACAACGGTTACCCGGTCGCCGGGCAGAGCTCTCCGGTCACCGCGCTGTCGACGGTCCGCAACGACTCGGCGTTCCCGGTCACGTCGCTGACCATCACCGACCCGTCGGCGACTGCAACGAGCAACTTCATCGACGACGTCGACGTCGCCAGCGTCCGGCTGGTCTTCCCGACCGGCGCGACGGCGGCGAGCGGCACAGTCAGCTGCGCGGACGGAAGTTCGGTGCCGATCGCCGCGACCGCGACTGGAAACCTGCCGGTCGCGTGCCCGGGAAGCCGGGTTAGTGGCGTGACTGTGACGTATACCGGCACGATCCCGTCGGGCGCGACGGCCCAGCTCGGCCTCCACGGCCCGCTCAACGCCAACGTGACGGGCGGCAGCACCGCCCGCGACTGCACCGACGGCACTGTCACGGCAGCCGGCCTGCCACCTGCGAGCGCCGCTGACTGCGCGAACCTGACCGTGCAGAGCCCGCGCACCACCGTCACCGGGGTGAAGAGCACGTCCAGCCCGGCGACCGGCGGCGCCCTCGTGCCCGGTTATCCGATGACGTTCAAGCTCCAGGCCACCAACAGCGGCAACCTGCCGCAGACCAGCTTCGTGATCACCGACCCGCCCGACCCCACCGCCGCGCCGAACCCGTTCGACGTCGTGCGGCTGACCAGCGCGACGGTCAGCGGGCCGTCAGGCGCGACGTTCGCGATCGAGCTGTTCGTCGGCGGAACCTGGGTGGCGTACAACCCCGCGGTGTTGACGAGCGCGCGGGGTGTCCGCGCCGTCCTGACGAGCGGCGCCGTCGCGCCGACGCAGACGGTCAGCCTCAGCCTGGTGACGCAGGTACGCGACGACGTGCTCGCCGGTACGACGATGAAGAACTGCCAGCAGACGCTCGTGTCGTCGGTCGCGGGCGACGGGCATTCACCCGCGGTCTGCGCCGCCACCCTCACGGTCGCGGCGCCGAGGACTTCCGGCCAGGTCACCAAAGTGATCTCGCCACCGACCGTGCCCGCGACGATTCCGGGTCTTACCCCGACCACGCACGTCCGGCTGGCGGCGCAGAACACCGGCAACGTGCCGATGAACGAGATCGTCGTCACCGATCCCGACCCCAGCCAGGGCGATCCCGGTGCCTTCTTCGATGCCGTCGATTTCACCGGGTTCGATGGCGTGAACTTTCCGCCCGGCGCCAACCGGGTGCAGGTCGACGCGTGCACGACCGTCGGTGGCTGCGCGGCGGGCGGCTACGTCCTCGGCACGCCGTCGACCACCCCGGCCCTGCCGGGCGGCGTCACGGCCGCGGACGTGACCGGCCTGCGGTTCACGTTCACGAATTCCTCTGGCGGGTACGTGCTGAACCCGGGCGCCAACTTCCCGTCGGCTGGTAACTGCCCCAACGCAACGGCCTGCTTCACCGTGACTCCGCGCACGACGCTGCGCTCGACCGGCGCGACGGTCCCCGTCCCGACGTCGCTCAGCGACATCGCAACCGCGGCTGGATCAAGCCCGCAATCCAACGGGCCGGTCTCCTTCGGGTCAGCGCCCGCCCCGCTCGACATTACGGCGGGCACCCCGCAGCTGACCGCGCAGAAGACCTCCGACCAGCCCAGTGCCGTGCCGCCGGGCGACGCGATCACCTACACGCTGAGGACCGCCAACACCGGAACCGCGGCGGTTCCCGCGCTGACCGTGACCGAACCTCTTCCCGCCGGGCTGGTGTTCGACAGCACGTTCGCCGGTGACAACGGCCTGCCGTACACGATGACGGCCACCGTCCCGGCCGGGCAGCCCGCACCCCCGCAGCCCACGTTCACGCCCATCACAGACCCCACCACGCACCAGGTAACCCAGCTGCAATGGCAGTTCCCGGAGAGCTCCCCGTTCTACCCGACGTCTGTCGTCACGTTCACCTTCAAGGCCCACCTGCTTCCCGGCACCGCTGGCGGGACGGCCGTGAGTAACACCTACGGCGCCACCACTGCCGACACGAACGTCCTGCCCCGGCTGACCTGCGCGCAGGGCAGCCCGACGCCGGACCTGGGTTGCACCGCGTCGACGACGGTCAAGGCGGGTTCGGGAGATGCCGTCGACGCCCAGAAATGGGTGCACGGCGACGACTCCCGCGGCTTCTACAACACCAAGACCAACGAGTTCGTGCCGATCGGCGATCCCGGCTGCCCGCTGCTCACCGTCGGGTCGGACAACTACACCCGGTTCCCGTGCATCGCCCTGGTGCTCGCCGGCCAGAACTTCAACTACGTCCTGAACATCACCAACGTCGGCACGACGCCGCTCACCCGCACCCGGCTGGTCGACGATCTGCCGAAGCTCGGCGACGAGGGCATCGTCGCCCCGGGAGCCCGCGGCACCGAGTGGGATCCCCGTCCCACGCTCGCCGGCGACCCCACGCTCGCGGCCGGCGCGCCGGGCGCGCTCACCGTCGCCTACTCCGACACCTCGCCCGGCTGCACCCTCGACATCCAGCAGCAACCGAGCGCCTGCCCGCCCGGCGCGTGGGACCCGACACGGACGTCCGCCACCGAGACGTTCCGGGCCTACCTCGACTTCGCGACGCCGCTCGCTCCCGCGCAGAGCACGCAGCTCGTCGTGCCGATGAGCGCCCCGGCGAACCTCGATACCACGACCAACCAGCTGCCGATCGCCTGGAACTCCTTTGCGCACACCGACTTCTTCGGGCAGCCCGGCGCCGAGCGGCAGCTGCGGGCGGTCGAGCCGGAGAAGGTCGGCGTCGCCATGCCGTTCGGCAACCTGCAGATCGACAAGGTGGTCACCGGCGACGTCCCGCCCGGCTCGATCATCGGGCCGTTCCGCGTTGACTACAGCTGCGCGGTCACGACAGCAGGTGGCGAGAACGTCAACGTGGCCAAGGGGAGCGCCGAGTTCTCCGAGGCTGCGCCGTTCACGGTGAAGCACGTCCCGGCGGGCGCCGAGTGCACGGTGGAGGAGACCGACACCGGCGGTGGGAACGTGAGCCTGCCGCCGCTGCCCGTCACGATCACTCCTGATGTCGACCCAGCAGTCCCGGCACCGAGCATCGCGCAGATCACCAACGACTTCCCGGCGCCACGGCTGATCGTCACCAAGGCGGTCGAGGGCGCGGCGGCGGGTCTGGTCAGCGGCCCGTTCGTGATCCGGGTCGACTGCCAGATCCGGGGCGACGAGGTCGACGGCTATCCGCGTGACCTGACTTTCGACCGTGCCGGGTCGCAGAGCATCACCGATCTGCCGATCGGGTCGACCTGCACCGCGACCGAGCCGGACGATCACGGGGCCACTTCGACGTCCACGGAGTACTCCGACGTGAATGGTCACGGCGACCACGCGACGATCAGTGCCCTCGTCGACGGCGTGGCCGCGCTGACCAACACCTACGACGCGGCGAGCCTCACGGTGAGCAAGAAAGTCGCCGGCCCCGGCTCGGCCGGCCCGTACACGTTCACCACCACCTGCACGCTGACCAGCAACCTGGGCACGAGCGTGCCGGTCACCCTGGCGGCCGCGGACGCCAAGTTCAGCCTGTCCAACGGCCAGAGCCGGACGATCGCGGTGCCCAAGGGCGCGTCGTGCCTGGTCACCGAGATGGGTCTGCCGCACGGTGACACCGTGACCTACGACGGCCACCGGACCGCCACGCCCGTCACGGTCGCCGGGGACACCACGCTCGACGTCGTCAACACCTTCCCGCCGGCCCACCCACCGACCACACCCCCGACGACACCGCCGACGAGCCCCCCCACTAGCCCAGCCGCGCCGGTCAGCCCGGCAGCGTCACCTCCCAGCACCAGTGGTGGCGGCCTGGCATTTACCGGGGTATACGTGCTCGGCCCACTGGCCGGCGGGCTGCTCCTCGTCGCCGGCGGACTCGCCCTGTGGCTGCTCGGCCGGCGCAGGCGCAGCGAGCACTGATCGCGACTCTGCTGTGTGCCCGCGGCCTGCTCTGCAACCGCGGCCCGCTCTGTACCGTCGAGGGGTGACCTCGCTCATCGACTGGGACCTCGCCGCGCGCGCGGCCAAGCGGCTGAGCCCGGCCTCACCCGCGGTTTCCCGCGACATCGCCGACGACACAGTCGCCGCGCTCTACCATGCGACCGACGTTGCAGCGGGTCACGTCGCCGAGCTGACCCGGCTGCAGGAACCGCAAATCACGGCGCAGACCCGGGTGGTCGACCGGAACGGCTGGATCGACGTGAACACCGCTGGTATGCGCAACCTGATGACCCCGATCGTCGACAAGCTGGTGGCCGCGAACAAGGTCGGCCGGCTGGCCGAGACCGTCGGCGGCCGCGTCACCGGCGTGCAGGCCGGGGCGGTGCTGGGCTTCCTGTCGGGCAAGGTGCTCGGCCAGTTCGAGTTCTTCGACCAGGCATCCGGCCAGCTGATCCTGGTGGCGCCCAATGTGGTCACGGTCGAGCAACAGCTGCGTGTCGAGCCGGGCGATTTCCGGCTGTGGGTATGCCTGCACGAGGTCACCCACCGGGTGCAGTTCACCGCCGTGCCGTGGCTGCGCGAACACATGCTGGGCGAGGTGCAGGCACTCTCGGACTCGGTCGACACCGATCCCGAGGTGATGCGTGAACGGATGCGGGCCGCGCTGGGCGAGCTGGTCAAGGTGGCCCGCGGGCAGGGTGACGGCGCCGGGCTGATGTCGGCGCTGGCGACGCCCGAGCAGCGCGAGATCATCGACCGGGTCACCGCCTTCATGTCGCTGGTCGAGGGCCACGCCGAGTACGTCATGAACGCCGTTTCGGCCGACGTCATCCCCACCCAGAAGGTGATCGAGGACCGCTTCGGCCTACGTCGACGCAAGGGCGGCAACCCGCTGGACAAGCTGCTGCGCCGGCTGCTCGGCCTGGACGCCAAGACCAGGCAGTACGTCGAAGGCGCTGCTTTCGTCCGTGCCGTCGTCGAACGAGTCGGCCTGGACGGGTTCAACGCGGTCTGGACCTCGCCGCACACCCTGCCCCGCAAAGCCGAGATTCGCGCGCCGGCCGAGTGGATCGCCCGTGTGCACGGCTGACCCGACCGCGATTGTGCAACTTTCGGCTGCGTGAGACGGCCAGAAGTTGCACGATCGGGGAATGGGGCCGGATCCGGCGGTCGCGGCGGTGCGCCGCGCCGTGCGGCTCGCGCTCACCCACGTCGACGGACCGGTGCTCGTCGCCTGTTCGGGCGGAGCCGACTCGCTGGCCCTGGCGGCCGCGGTCGCGTTCGAGGCGCCCCGATTAGGGATCGCCGCCGGATTGATCACCATCGACCATGGTCTGCAGCCGGGGTCTGCCGCTCAGGCGCGGCGCGTGGCGGCGATCGGTTACGAGCTCGGCTTCGACCCGGTGCAGGTGGTGGCGGTCACGGTCGGTCACGAGGGCGGTCCGGAGGCCGCCGCCCGCGCGGCCCGTTACGTCGCCCTCGAATCAGCGGCCACCGCGGCCGGTGCGCTGGTGCTGCTCGGCCACACCCTCGACGACCAGGCCGAGACGGTGCTGCTGGGTCTGGGCCGAGGGTCCGGGCCACGGTCCATTGCCGGGATGCGCGCCGTCGACGGGTGCTTCCTGCGTCCGCTGCTCGGCCTACGGCGGGCGACAACCAATGCGGCGTGCGCGGCCCTCGGTTTCCCGCCCTGGGACGATCCGCACAACGCCGACCGAAGCTTCCAGCGGGCGCGACTGCGCCACGAGGCGCTTCCCCTGCTGGAAGAGATCCTGCAGGGTGGAGTGGCTGAGGCGCTTGCCCGCACCGCAACACTCGTCCGCGCAGACCTGGACGCCCTCGACGCAATCGCCGAAGCGGCGGACCCCTCGGTGATCATGAGCCACTCAGCAGGCACCAGCACAGGGCCAATGGCTCATGATCATGGAGAGAGGCGCGTCGAGCCCAACCCTCTAAGCGACGTGCACGTCACCGCGCTGGCCGCGCAGCCGGCGGCGATCCGGACCCGAGTGCTGCGCCGCTGGGCGTCCGGCGGCGGTGCCGGTCCGCTGACCTCGACCCACCTCGCGGCGCTGGATGCACTCGTTACCGACTGGCACGGTCAGGGCGGCGTCGATCTGCCAGGCGGGTACGTCGTCACCCGGGCGTCTGGCAGGCTGAGCCTGCTGCCGCACACCAAGGAGTAGCCAAGTGTCCGTGCTCGACGCCGACATCGACGCCGTGCTCGTTCCCGCCGACCAGATACGCGCCAAGATCATCCAGCTCGCCGCCGAGATCGACGCCGATTACGCCGACCGTGAACCCCTGTTGGTGGGGGTGCTCAAGGGCGCCGCGATGTTCATGTCCGACCTGGCCAGGGCATTGCAACGACCGTCGACGATGGAGTTCATGGCTGTGAGTTCCTACGGCTCGGCGACCACGTCGTCGGGCGTGGTGCGCATCCTCAAGGACCTCGACCGCGACATCGCCGGCCAGCACGTGCTGATCGTCGAGGACATCATCGACTCGGGGCTCACCCTGTCGTGGCTGTTGCGCAACCTGCACAGCCGCAACCCCGCCTCTGTGGAAATCGTCACGCTGCTTCGCAAGCCGGACGCCGTCAAGGTCGACGTGCCCGTCAAGTACGTCGGGTTCGACATCCCGAACGAGTTCGTCGTCGGCTACGGACTGGACTACGCCGAGCGCTACCGTGACCTGCCCTACATCGGGCGGCTGAAACCGTCTGTGTACGCCTTAGCTGGTAGCTGAGAGCCCGCTCAGAATCGCCTGAGCCGGTCAACGTGGCAGGAACGTAGCCAACCGGATCGGCGTTGCACCTGCTGAACGGGCAATTTCGGCCAGCTCGGGATTCTCGGCCGAGGGTGTCCGACGTGTACCGTTCATAGGCGAGCTGGTCGGCTGAGCAGGAGGAACGTGGGAACCCCCGACGCCCCACGATGACATCTATGGATCGCAAGCGTCTGTACCGGTCGTGGTGGCTGTGGGCCATCGTGATCGTCCTGCTCTTCTTCGTCATGCAATCGGTGGTATCGAGCGGTGACGAGTACAAGTCCGTCAACACGTCCGTGGCAATCGACCAGATCAACTCCGGGAACGTCGCCAGCGCCGTCATCCACGACAAGGAGCAAACGCTCGACCTGGTTCTGAAGACGCCGGTCGACGGCAAGTCCAAGATCAGCACGTCCTATCCGGCCAACGTCACCCAGACGATCTTCGACGACCTGAACAAGGCCAAGAACACCACCTTCACCACAAAGGTCACCCGCAGCAACGGCTGGCTTAACCTGCTGTTCGCCGTATTGCCGTTCCTGCTGATCGGCGGCGTGCTGTTCTTCGTGATGAGTCAGGTACAAGGCGGCGGCAACCGGGTCATGAGCTTCGGCCGCAGCAAGGCCAAGCTCGTCAACAAGGACATGCCCAAGACCACCTTCGCCGACGTCGCCGGAGCCGACGAGGCGATCGAGGAGCTGCAGGAGATCAAGGACTTCCTGCAGAATCCGGCCCGCTACCAGGCGCTCGGCGCAAAGATCCCCAAGGGCGTGCTGCTTTACGGTGCGCCCGGTACCGGCAAGACGCTGCTAGCCCGCGCGGTCGCAGGCGAGGCGGGCGTGCCGTTCTACTCCATCTCTGGCTCCGACTTCGTCGAGATGTTCGTCGGCGTGGGCGCCTCCCGGGTGCGTGACCTGTTCGAGCAGGCCAAGGCCAACGCGCCCGCGATCATCTTCGTCGACGAGATCGACGCGGTCGGCCGGCACCGCGGCGCCGGACTCGGCGGCGGCCACGACGAGCGGGAGCAGACGCTCAACCAGCTGCTGGTGGAGATGGACGGGTTCGACGTCAAGGGCGGCGTCATCCTGATCGCGGCCACCAACCGTCCCGACATCCTCGACCCGGCATTGCTGCGCCCGGGCCGGTTCGATCGGCAAATCGCCGTGTCACCGCCCGATGTCGAGGGCCGCAAGGCGGTGCTCGCGGTACACGCCAAGGGCAAGCCGTTCGCCGCCGACGTCGACCTCGCGACGATTGCCCGGCGGACGCCCGGCTTCACCGGCGCGGACCTCGCCAACGTCATCAACGAAGCCGCGCTGCTCACGGCCCGCACTGGCGGACGGCTGATCACCACCCAAGCTCTCGAAGAAGCCATCGACCGCGTCATCGCGGGACCCGAGCGCAAGACCCGGGCCATGAGTGACAAGGAGAAGCGAGTCACCGCCTACCACGAGTCCGGTCACGCGCTCACCGCCTGGGCGATGCCGAACCTCGACCCGGTGCACAAGGTGACGATCCTGCCGCGCGGCCGATCCCTGGGGCACACCCTGGTTCTTCCACTGGAAGACCGGTACACCCAAACCCGTTCGGAGATCCTCGACCAGCTGGTGTACGCCCTGGGTGGCCGGGCAGCCGAGGAACTGGTGTTCCACGAGCCGACCACCGGCGCGTCCGACGACATCGAGAAGGCCACCGCGCTTGCCCGGGCGATGGTGACCGAATACGGCATGAGTTCCAAGCTCGGCGCGGTGAAGTACGGGGTCAAGGAGGCCGAGCCGTTCCTGGGCCGCGACTACGGTCACCAGCGCGACTACTCCGAAGACATCGCCGCCGACATCGACGCCGAGGTGCGCGACCTGATCGAGGCCGCGCACGACGAGGCGTGGGAGATCCTCGTCCAGTACCGCGATGCGCTTGACGCCATGGTGCTGCAGCTTGTCGATAAAGAGACCCTCAACAAGGAGGACCTGGAGCGCGTCCTGGCCCCGGTCCGCAAGCGCCCGCCGCACAACTCGTTCACCGGCTTCGGCAAGCGCACCCCGAGCGACAAGCCGCCGGTCGAGATCCCGGTCAGCGCGCGGGCGAACGGGTCGACCGGCCCGGGTGCCAGCGGCTCGGCCAACGGCGGCCAGCCGGCAATGCCAGCACCGCAGCCGGCGCCGGCGCCGCAGTCCAGTTCCGCCGGCTACGGCCCTGCGCCGCAGTACCAGGCGCCGCCGTACGGCACCGCTCCGCTGTATGGGGCGCCGCCCCAGTATGATTCCCCGCCACAGCAAACACCGCAGTACGGCGCGCCGGAGCTCGGCGACACACAGCGCATCACCCCTCCGCTCTACGGGCAACCTCCAGGCGCCTACCCGCCTCCTGCCGGGCCCTATCCGGGCCAGCCGGAGCCGCGCTCGCAGCCTGGCCCGGATGGTGGCGCACAGGAGCAAGGGTGACGATATCGGCGTCAGCGGCCGATGAGCGGGGTCTCACAGGCGTCGATCTACCACGAGCCGAGGCCGCCGTGCGCGAACTGCTGATCGCGGTCGGCGAGGATCCCGATAGGGACGGCCTGAAACGCACTCCAGCTCGGGTCGCGCGCACCTACGCCGAGGTCTTCAGCGGCCTGTTCCTCGACCCCGACGACGTCCTGGAGACCACGTTCGACGAGAACCACGACGAAATCGTCCTAGTCAAGGACATCCCGCTGTATTCGACGTGCGAGCACCATCTCGTGCCCTGGCATGGAACAGCGGCAGTGGGCTACATCCCAGGTGAGGACGGGCGGATCACCGGACTGTCCAAGCTGGCCCGGGTCGTCGACCTGTACGCGCGCCGACCGCAGGTGCAGGAGCGGCTCACCTCGCAGATCGCCGATGCCGTGAAGCGCCGGCTGGAACCGCGCGGGGTCATCGTCGTCATCGAGGCCGAACACCTGTGCATGGCGATGCGGGGGGTTCGCAAGCCTGGAGCGCGCACCGTCACGTCGGCCGTCCGGGGGCTCTTCCAGGACGATCCCCGCACCCGCGCAGAGGCCATGTCGCTCATCTTGGGGCGGTGAGTTGACGCTTCCCACTCGCTCGGATCGGATCGTTGTGATGGGCGTGCTGAACGTGACGCCGGACTCCTTCTCGGACGGTGGGCGGTACACCTCGGTGGACGACGCGGTCGCGCATGCCGCCGATATGTGGGCCGAAGGGGCTGACCTGATCGATGTCGGCGGGGAGTCGACGCGGCCGGGTGCCGATCGGGTCGAGGGGAGCGAGGAGATCCGCCGCGTCGTGCCTGTGGTCGAATCCCTTGTTGCAGAGGGGATTGTCGTCAGCGTCGACACCTATCGGGCAGCTGTCGCACAGGCGGCGCTGGCTGCGGGTGCCAGTGTGATCAACGACGTGTCGGGTGGACTCGGTGACCCGGACATGGGACGGGTGGCCCGCGATGCCGGATGCCCATGGATCCTCATGCACTGGCGCGGCCACAGCCGGGTGATGCAGCAGCTGACCCACTACAAAGACGTGGTGGCCGACGTGCGGCGTGAGCTGCTCGAGCGGGTTGACGCCGCCGAGCAAGCCGGCGTCGATCCGGGCAACCTGGTGCTGGATCCCGGGCTCGGCTTCGCCAAGACGGCCGAGCACAATTGGCAGCTGCTCGCGCACCTGGACGCTCTGGTCGAGATCAACGTGCCGGTCCTGATCGGCGCCTCGCGCAAGTCGTTCCTCGGCGTGCTGCTGGCCGGGACCGGCGGCGTACCGCGCGATGTCGGCAACCGCGAGCACGCCACCGTCGCGGTCACCACTTACGCTGCGCTGCGCGGCGTCTGGGGTGTGCGGGTGCACGAGGTTCGCGCGAACGTGGACGCCGCCCTTGCGGTAGCGGCCGTCCAGCACGAGCGTGGATCACCTTTTCCCCGCGATTGGGCGCCCGCCGCTGCGCCCGGCGGTGGTGCGCCGACCGTAGGTCCAGGCGCTTCGGCAAACAGGGCCACCGGAGGTGGTGCGCCGACCGTAGGTCCAGGCGCTTCGGCAAACAGGGCCACCGGAGGTGGTGCGCCGACCGTAGGTCCAGGCGCTTCGGTAAACAGGGCCACCGGAGGTGGTGCGCCGACCGTAGGTCCAGGCGCTTCGGCAAACAGGGCCACCGGAGGTGGTGCGCCGACCGTAGGTCCAGGCGCTTCGGTAAACAGGGCCACCGGAGGTGGTGCGCCGACCGTAGGTCCAGGCGCTTCGGCAAACAGGGCCACCGGAGGTGGTGCGCCGACCGTAGGTCCAGGCGCTTCGGTAAACAGGGCCACCGGAGGTGGTGCGCCGACCGTAGGTCCAGGCGCTTCGGCAAACAGAGCCGACGATTCTCGCGGAGAAGGTGATCGACATAGGCGATGATCAGATCACGCTGACCGGGTTGCGGATACGCGGCCACCATGGGGTCCTCGACGCCGAACGCCAAGCCGGACAGGACTTTCTCGTCGACGTCCAGCTGGCGCTCGACACGGCCGCCGCCGCCGCCTCCGACAACATCGCGGACACGGTGCATTACGGCGAATTAGCGCAGGCGCTGGCGGCGGTCGTCGCGGGTGAGCCGGTGAACCTGCTGGAGACGCTTGCCGCGCGGCTTGCCGACGCCTGCCTGGCGGATGACCGGGTTCACGCCGCGACGGTGACCGTCCACAAGCCGCAGGCGCCGATCCCGCTGGCGTTCGCCGACGTCTCGGTAACGATCCGCCGAACAGCCGGATGAGACCATCTTGGCCTTCCAGCAGAGCGACACGCCGGGCCAAGCCCTGCTGGGGGGCCAAGTCGAAGCGGGAGGTTAGCCAGTGAGTAGGGCGGTGCTGTCGATCGGCTCGAATCTGGGCGATCGGCTGGCGCACCTGCAGTCCGCGGTCGACGCGCTGCGCACGTGGCTGGTCGCGGTCTCGCGGGTCTACGAGACGGCGCCCTGGGGGCCGATCCCGCAGGGTGATTACCTGAACGCGGTGGTCGTGGCCGAAGACCTCGACGCCGGCCCGCTGCACTGGCTGCAACGGGGGCAGGCCGCCGAAGCAGCGTCCGGGCGCATTCGCGATGCCCGCTGGGGACCCCGCACCCTGGACATCGACTTGATCACGCTGGACCCCTTGACGCCCGTGGACGGGCCGGACCTTGTCCTACCGCATCCGCGCGCGTCGGAGCGCGCGTTCGTCCTCGTTCCGTGGCTGGACGTCGACCCCGACGCGCAACTGCCCGGCGGACGGGCCCGCGAGCTGCTCGGCCGACTCGATCCCCTCGACGTCACGGGCGTGCGACCCCGTCCCGATCTGGTGCTGAGGTAGCGATGCGGCGCACCACCGTCGGCGATCTCGCCGTCCCATTCGTCGTGCTCGGCATCACGGTGTACGTCCTGCTGCGGCTGTCCTATGGCTCGATCCCGCCGCTGCAGTACGTGATCAGCTTGCCAATCGCCGGACTGGCCGTCGTCGAGTACGTGGTGGCCCGGCGGGTCCGCGCCGCCGTACGACACGATCCGCGAGCCAAGCCGATGGACGCCCTGGTGATCGCGCGCTGTGTCGCGTTGGGCAAGGCATCCGCGCTCGTCGGCGCCGGGATCGTCGGCGCGGCGGTCGCCCTGTTCATCCACGTCGTGCCGGACGCCTCCCGGGTACGCGCCGCGAGTAACGACCTGCGGGTGTCGATCTTCCTGGCGGTCGGCGCCGGTCTGCTGGTGGCGGCCGGGCTGCTGCTCGAACGTGCCGGGGTCGATCCCGGCAGCGGCGCTCATCGCACCTCCGGCCGGTGACGAGCCGCTGTCAGCCGGTCGGCGACCGCACACATCGCACCGACCTGGCGCCGCTAAACTCCCGCCATGCCCGAGAGTAATGATCGCCTGGGAGGGCAAGGAAAACGCAGCGTCAAGCAGACCGTCGGCATGGCCCTCGCGGCCGCGCTGGGCATCGTCGCCCTTGGGCTCGCGGTGCTCGGCACCACGCAGAAGCAGGTTCAGATCGGCCTGATCGTTGGTGCCTGGGCGGCCATCATCGCTTTGATCACGATCTACGGCCTGCGGCGGCGCAGCGTGCTCGCCGACCCGCCGGTCGAGGGCCGTGAGGTCGAGTTGCGGCACAGCTTCCAGCTGGAACGTGAACGCGACGCTGCCGATCGCCGTCGCTACGAGCTGCAGCTAGAAGTGATGTTGCGGCGCGAGATGGAGCGAGTGCTGCGCGAGGAGCTCGGTGCGCTGCGCACCGATGTTGCCGCTCTGCGCGCCGACCTGGTCGAGAAGGTGCACGGTCAGCTACAGCTCGAACGCATCGAGACGACCCGGGTCATCGGCTCCGACCTGGAAGCGCTGCAGAAGGAGGTGCGGCGGCTCGCGCTCGCGCGCGATTCGCTCGCGGAGACGGCTGCCACCGGAGGTGGCGCGCCGACCGTAGGTCCAGGCGCTTCGGCGAGCAGAGCCACCGGAGGTGGCGCGCCGACCGTAGGTCCAGGCGCTTCGGCGAGCAGAGCCGCCGGAGGTGGCGCGCCGACCGTAGGTCCAGGCGCCTCGGCAAGCAGAGCCGCCGGAGGTGGCGCGCCGACCGTAGGTCCAGGCGCCTCGGCAAGCAGAGCCACCGGAGGTGGCGCGCCGACCGTAGGTCCAGGCGCCTCGGAAAGCGCCGCTCCAGCCATCGCGCGGGTACCGATCGAGGCTTCATTCGCAGCCAGCCAAGCGTCGTCCGACACGACTCTGCTGCCGCGGGTGGAACCGCGTCCCGTCACCCCGCCGAGCCCACCGGAACGGTCCGGGCGCGATCCGTTCGCCGGGCTGCCGGAGCTCGGCCGGTTCGACGACATCGAGCCGCCGCGCCCGGCCACCCCGGTGACGCCGCCGGAACCGCCGAGCGCGCCCGATCAGGGGTACGTGGGACGCCGCCGTCGCGGTTCGGAAGCCGACGACGTGCTGGACCGGCCGCTGGGACGGTGAGGGACGTGTCAGGCCGGCTGGAACGGCCAGCCGCTATCCGGGCCGGTAGTAACGGCGCGACGCTGCAGCCAGTCCGCGGTGGCGCGCACCTGGGCGTCGATATCGACTCCGGTCTGGTCGGCGAGCAGATACAGGCCGTAGGCCAGCTCGCCAAGCCGGGCGGTCCACTCCGGGTTGGGGCGAAAAGGGCGGCGGCCCCGCTCGGTGGCGGTCGTGGCCGCGTGGGCCAGGCCGCCGAGTTGGGTCTGCAGTTCCAGTAACTGGGCGGGCGCCGTCGCGTGCAACCCAGCAGCATCGGCGCTGTGCGCCACGATCTGTTGCAATTCACTCACGGGGCGTAAAGATATCGGATCGGCGAGGACGGGCCGCGTAGGCTCGTCGCGCAGATCGGTCGGAACGATCATGGGCCGTAATCGAGAGGACGTGCATGTGCCCGCAGCACCCGGTGCGGCTGCGCGTCGGCATTGTCGGGGCTGGACGGGTGGGCGCCGTGCTTGGTGCGGCGCTGGCGCGCGCCGGACATCAGGTGGTCGCGGCTAGCGCGGTCTCGAGCGCGTCCCGGCGGCGGGCCGAACGGCTGCTCCCGCAGGTGCCGATCGCGGCACCGGACGAGGTGGTTGCCGCGGCTGACTTCGCCCTGCTCGCCGTGCCGGACGACGCCCTGCGCCCGCTCGTCGCCGGGCTGGCGGCGACCGGCGCGTGGCGGGCCGGTCAGATCGCCGCGCACACGTCCGGTGCGCACGGGATAGGCGTCCTCGACCCGGCCGCTGCTCGGGGCGTGCTGCCGCTGGCGCTGCACCCGGTAATGACGTTCGCCGGACGGCCCGAGGACCTCGACCGGCTGGCCGGGGCGACGTTCGGGATCACCGCGCCGGACGAGTTGCGCGCGGTGGCCGAGACGATCGTCGTCGAGGTCGGCGGTGATCCGGTCTGGGTCCCCGAACTGGCCCGGCCGCTCTATCACGCCGCCTTGACGATCGGCGCCAACCATCTCGTCACGCTGGTGAACGACTCGCTCGACCTGCTCGCCAGCGCGGGCGTCGAGCACCCAGGCCGGCTGCTGTCCCCGCTGCTGTCTGCCGCCCTGGACAACGCGCTGCGCCTCGGCGACGCCGCACTGACCGGCCCGGTGTCGCGGGGCGATGCGGCGACGGTGGCGAAGCATCTCGCCAACCTTCGCGCGGACGCGCCGCAGAGCGTCGCGGCGTACGTCGCGATGGCCCGGCGAACGGCCGAGCGGGCGCTCGCCTCCGGACAGCTGCGCGACGATCAGGCCGATCATCTGTTCCAGGTGCTGGAGGC
This sequence comes from uncultured Actinomycetota bacterium, assembly GCA_963839995.1. Lineage (GTDB taxonomy): Bacteria > Actinomycetota > Actinomycetes > Mycobacteriales > Jatrophihabitantaceae > CAWIUB01. Next base: position 230,629 of record CAWIXH010000015.1, read on the forward strand.
CCGCTCGTGAAGGTGGTGGCGTCGCGGCCGGAGTTCTCCCACGCGCGCGAAAAGCTCGACGGCCCGGTCGGCCTGGTGCCGACGATGGGTGCTCTGCACGCGGGTCATGCCGCCCTGCTGTCGGCCGCGTGCGCCATGTGCCAGTCGGTGGTCGCCACCGTCTTCGTCAACCCGCTCCAGTTCGGCCCCACCGAGGACCTCGCCCGCTATCCCCGGACGCTGGACGCCGACTTGGCGATGTGCGAATCGGCAGGCGTGGATCTGGTGTGGGCGCCGAGCGTCAGCGAGGTGTATCCGGCCGGCGACGCGTTGGTCCGGGTCGACCCCGGCCCGCTTGGTGCCGACCTGGAAGGTGCGGCGCGCCCGGGGCATTTCTCCGGGGTGCTCACCGTCGTGGCGAAGTTCCTCAACCTGGTCCGTCCGGCTGTGGCGTTCTTCGGCGAGAAGGACTATCAGCAGCTAACCCTGGTCCGCCGGATGAGCGCAGACCTCGAACTTGGGGTGGGCATCGCCGGGGTGCCGACAGTGCGCGAACCCGACGGGCTGGCCCTGTCCAGCCGCAACGTCTACCTCTCGGCCGACGATCGGGCGCACGCGCTGGCCCTGCCGCAGGCGCTGTTTGCCGGACGGGAGGCGGCACCTGGCGGGGCCGAGGCGGTGCTTTCAGCCGGGCAAGCGGTGCTCGACGCGCAGCCCGCCGTCCGCGTCGACTACCTAGCCTTGCGGGGGACCGAACTCGGCCCGCCACCGGACCACGGCTCGGCGCGGCTGCTCGTGGCGGCCCGGGTCGGCTCCACCAGGTTGATCGACAACGTAGGGATCGAGCTGTGAGTGAGCATCGCAGCGAGCGTCAGCGAGCGAGGAGCGCAGCGAACGACGCGATGAGCGCTCGCGCGAAGAGCCAGGAGATGAACATCCCGACCCGGCTCGCCGCACCGGCGCCCGGCTGGAGCGCCGAGGCGGACGTGGTCGTTGTGGGATCCGGCATCGCCGGGTTGTCGACCGCGCTGCAGATCGCGCGGCGTTCGGCGCTGCGCGTCATGCTCGTCAGCAAGGACGTGCTGGCCGCTGGGTCGACACGCTGGGCGCAGGGCGGCATCGCCGCGGCCCTCGGCACGGGGGACTCGCCGGAGCAGCACTTCGACGACACGATCATCGCCGGGGCCGGGATATGCGACGAGGACGCCGTGCGGGTGCTCGTGCGCGAAGGTCCGGCAGCTGTGCGCGACCTCGTGGCGATCGGCGCCCGTTTCGACCGCGCCCGCGGCGGCGAGCTGTCGCTGACCCGGGAGGGCGGCCACCATCGTGATCGCATCGCCCACGCTGGCGGGGACGCGACCGGCGCTGAGATCGAGCGGGCCCTGGTCACCCGGGTACTCGACGCGTCGCACGTCGAGGTGATCGAGCACGCCCTAGTGCTGGACCTGCTGCGTACGGCGGACGGCGCGGTGGCGGGGGTGACGCTGCACGTGATGGGCGAGGGGGCCCGTGACGGGGTAGGCGCCGTGCGCTCGCGAGCCGTCGTGCTCGCCACCGGCGGCATCGGTCAGGTGTATGCGTCCACGACGAACCCGAGCATGTCGACCGGGGACGGACTCGCCGCGGCGCTGCGCGCCGGCGCCGTGGTGGCCGACTTGGAGTTCGTGCAGTTCCATCCGACTGTGGCGTGGCTGGGTGCCCGGTCGCGCGGTCAGCAGCCCCTAGTGAGCGAGGCGGTGCGCGGTGAGGGCGCGTTCCTGGTCGATGACGCCGGGGTGCAGTTCATGCAGGGGCAGCATGAGCTCGCCGACCTCGCCCCGCGTGACGTGGTGGCGAAGGCGATCCTGCGCCAGATGCGGCAGACCGGTGCCGAGCATGTGTGGCTGGACGCCCGGGACTTCGGCGCGGAAAAGTGGCGGGTGCGCTTCCCGACCATCTACTCGACGCTGCAATCGCTGGGTATCGACCCAGTGCACGATCTGATCCCAGTCGTCCCGGCCTGCCACTACGCATCCGGCGGCGTCCGGACCGACCTGGTTGGCCGGTCGTCCGTCGACGGGCTGTACGCCTGCGGCGAGGTGGCGTGCACCGGCGTCCATGGGGCTAATCGGCTTGCGTCCAACTCGTTGCTCGAGGGGCTGGTCTTCGGCAGGCGGATCGCCACCACCTTGGTCGAGCGCCTGTCCGCTCCGGCAACCGCCGCACAGCCGCTGCCACTTACCGGCGATCCCGGTCTGGTCGACGACTCGATCCGTCCCAAGCTGCAACACCTGATGTCGGCGCACGTGGGCGTGCTGCGCGATCGAGCGGGCCTCGCCGCGGCCACCCGCGGGATCGGCGAGCTGTTCGCAACGGCGAGCACCGACAGCCGAACCGAGAACTGGGAGGCAACCAACCTGCTCACCGTGGCGTCGGTGCTGGTCGCCGCCGCGCAGCGGCGCGCGGAGACCCGCGGCTCACACTGGCGCGACGACTTCCCGCAGACTGATCCGAGGTGGCGAGGCCATCTGCTGACCTCAGTCGGTCCGGACGGCGCTGTTCACGCCAACTTCGCGCCGATAGGAGGCGGTCAGTGAACGTCGACACGTCGGTGCGCGCCGTCGTCGAGTCGGCTGGCCTCGAGCCGTGGCTGGTCGATGAGGTCGTGTCGCGTGCGCTGATCGAAGACCTCGGCGCTGAGGGCGATGTCACGACCCTCGCCACCGTGCCGCCGACGCTGCTCGGCAGCGCCGACCTGGTCCCGCGCGCGCCCGGCATCGTGGCGGGGCTGCCGGTCGCCGCCTGGGTCTTCGACAGCGTCGGCGAGGGACGGCTGCGCGTGGAGTTCGGCGCGATCGACGGCACGGCGGTGGCGCCGGGCGAGGTGCTGGCGACCGTCTACGGGCCGGTGCGTGACCTGCTGACCGCCGAACGCACCGCGCTGAACCTGCTCGGCCATCTGTCCGGTGTGGCGACGCTCACCCGCCGCTGGGTCGACGCTATCGCTGACACGGGTGCGGGCATCCGGGATACCCGCAAGACACTGCCGGGGCTGCGGGCCCTGGAGAAGTACGCGGTGCGCTGCGGCGGTGGCGTGAACCACCGGATGTCGCTGTCGGACGCCGCGCTCGTCAAGGACAACCACGCGGCGGCGGCGGGCGGAGTCGTGGAGGCATTCGACCGGGTGCGCACCCAATACCCCGACCTGACGCTCGAGGTCGAGGCCGACACCGTCGAGCAGGCTCGTGAGGTGATCGACGCGGGGGCGCAGCTGGTTCTGCTCGACAACATGTCACTCGACGATATGCGGGAGGTCGTCGGGTATGCGGCCGGGCGGTGTGAGCTTGAGGCATCCGGTGGCCTCACCCTGGACACGGCGGCGGAGGTCGCGGCCACCGGCGTCGACTACCTTGCCGTTGGGGCGCTCACTCACTCCGCGCCGGTGCTCGACATCGGGCTGGACCTGCAGACGGGGAGGCGGTAGATGCTGCTCGCGATCGACGTCGGCAACACTAACACCGTCCTTGGCGTGTTCGAGGGGGAGAAGCTCGAGCACTCCTGGCGGATCAAATCCGATGCGCGGAACACTGCCGACGAGTTGGCGCTTACGTTCCGCGGCCTGCTGGACGAGCACGAGATTACCGGGATCGCGGCGTGTTCGACCGTGCCCGCCGTGCTGCGTGAATTGCGAGTCATGCTGGCCCGTTACTACCCGGACGTGCCCACCGTGCTCGTCGAGCCTGGGGTGCGCACCGGGGTCGGCATCCTGACCGACTTCCCCAAGGAGGTCGGCGCCGACCGCATCTGCAACACCGCCGCCGCGCACTACCTGGTCGATGGTCCGGTGATCGTGGTGGACTTCGGCACGTCCACGAACTTCGACGTGGTGAGCGCGAAGGGCGAGTTCACCGGCGGCGCGCTTGCCCCGGGCATCGAGATCTCCCTGGACGCGCTTGCCGCGCGGGCCGCACAGCTGCGCAAGGTCGAGCTGGTCGAACCTCGCAGCCCCGTCGGCAAGAACACCGTCGAGTCGTTGCAGTCGGGCATTCTCTACGGGTTCGCGGCGCAGGTCGATGGCCTGGTTCGGCGGCTGCGGGCCGTGCTCCGGCCGGACGACCCCGATTCGGTCGAGGTGATCGCCACCGGGGGGCTCGCCTACCTGGTGATCACGCATTGCGAGACGGTCACCAGGTTCGAGCCCGAGTTGACCCTGCTCGGCCTGCGGTTGATCTTCGAACGCAACCAGTGACCGCCAACATGTCGGTGGCTAGGGTGGGCGGGTGGATCTGCGGGTATTCACCGAGCCTCAGCAAGGCGCGTCCTATGGTGATCTGCTTCGGGTGGCCAAGGCGGCCGAAGACCTGGGATTCGACGGGTTCTTCCGCTCCGACCACTACCTTGCCATGGACGTGCCGGGCCTACCGGGTCCGTCCGACGCCTGGGTGAGCCTTGCCGGCCTGGCCCGGGAGACCAGTCGGCTCCGGCTGGGCACCTTGGTGAGTCCAGCGACCTTCCGGCTGCCCGGACCGCTCGCCATCCAGGTAGCCCAGGTCGACGCGATGAGCGGTGGCCGCGTCGAGTTCGGCTTCGGGGCCGGGTGGTACGCGGCCGAGCACGCCGCCTACGGCATCCCGTTCCCCGAGGTGCGGGAGCGGTTCGACCGGTTCGCTGAACAGTTAGAGATCATCGACGGCCTGTGGCGGACGCCGGTGGGCAAGATGTTCTCGCACGACGGGACGTACTACCGGCTCGAGGAGTCACCGGCGCTACCCAAGCCGGCCCAGTCACCGCGCCCGCCGATCATCATCGGTGGCGGGGGTAAGCGCCGCGGGGCGCAGTTGGTCGCGCGCTTCGCAGAGGAGTTCAACGTGGCGTTCCAGAGTGACGCCGAGACTGCGGCGGCCGTCCAGCGTGTGCGGACGGCCGTCGATCGGGACATCGTCCACTCGGCGGCGCAGGTGCTCTGCGTGGGTCGCGATGGCGCCGAGCTGGCTCGTCGCGCGGCCGTGACCGGCTACCAGCTCGACGAGCTGATCGCGAGCAGCGGCTTGGCCGGCTCGCCTGCACAGGTGGTCGACAAGATCGGTCGCTACGCCGACCTGGGCATCAGCCGGCTGTACCTGCAGACGCTCGACCTGGCCGACCTCGACCATCTCGAGCTGGTCGCGACGCAGATCGCCCCGCAACTGTGAGCGGCGCTAGCTGACCTGGCACTCCGCCTGGTGTTCGACGACGGCGTCTGGCCCGGGCAGAACCAGCGCTTGGCTGCCGTCGTCGTACCGCACGAGATACATCGGATCGCCCGCACCCTGCTCGTGTATTTCCACGATCTTCCCGTAATGCTCGACCTGGCCCACGGTTCGTCCGTGAATCCGCAGCCGGTCACCGACATGTGCATGCATGGACCCTCCAGCGGTTGAGAACATTCCCAGTCTGCCGCCAAGGGGTGGCAAGTGAAAGGGTTGCAGCCTGATCGCCGAAATTGAGGTGGGGAGCCCCGAGGGCAACGAGTTCTGCCTCGCGGTCGAATGAGCCGTCGAATGAGCCTCAGCGTCGGTAGCACCGCAGGACGGTCGTCAGGTAGGGCATTGCGAACGTCTCGCTGCCCTTCAGATCGGGATGGGTGTGCGCCAGGTGGCGCACCTCGTCGAGCAGGTCACCGCGCTCGTCGTCCGAGAGCGCGATCACGTACGAGCGGGACGCGACCAGGTCGGCGAGCGACTCGGCGTCGAGTGTCTGGGTGTGCGGGAAGGTGGCCCGTTCGGGCGCTGTGAAGAAGCTCGACGACAACGGCGGAAGTGTTGTCGACGCGGAGGGCCGGGGCGCTTCCGCGAACCGCTGTTCCAGCAGCTCGTTGAGAGCCGCCACCCAGGCGACCGACGCGTCGCGTTCGTGGCCGAAAATTCCCACTACGCCGCGTGGCCGCAATACCCGGGCGATCTCCCGGTCGGCCGCCGGACGTTCGAACCAGTGCAGCGCCTCGCCGATGACCACCGCGTCGAGGCCGTCGTCCGGAAGGCCGGTCTGCTCGGCGTGGCCCAGGCGCGCATCGACTGTGGGCAGCTGGGCGCGCAGCTGGCTGAGCATCGCGGGGGACGGGTCGATCGCGATCACCTGCAAGCCGAGCGTGATGAGCGGCGCCGTCAGCAACCCGGTCCCCGCGCCCAGGTCGAGCACCCGGTGCGCGGTTGCTGGGAGCAGCCAGATCACGGCGTCGTGGGCGTAGCCAGGTCGCGCCCGGGCAAACAGCTCCGCGGCGGTGTCGAAGGTGGCGGCCAGCCGGCGCCTGTCCTCGTCGGACAAATCGCGTCGAGGCGTCGTCACGGTCCCGAAGCCTAGCCGTCGTGGGTGACCGGTTGGTGAGTGCCGCGGCGCCGCAGCCGCGCCGGCGGGGGTGGGTCGATCGATCCTTCCGCGCGATCCCTTCGCTCTTCCGCGCGATCCCTTCGCTCTTCCGCGCGATGCTTTCGGTTCAGAGCCAGCCGCGTTCGTCGGCCACTCGGACCGCTTCGACCCGGTTGCGGACCCCGGTCTTGGCGATCGCTGCGGACATGTAGTTGCGCACGGTCCCCTCGGACAGGAACAGCTTGCCAGCGATGTCGGCCACGGTGGCGCCCCGTCGCGGGCGGCCACGAGCACGTCCCGCTCCCGGCCGGCCTGCAGCGACTCGGTCTCGTAGCCCGGTGAGGCCGTTGCCAGCGCCACGTACCCCGCCGCGGCCGACGATCTCGATGAAGTCGCGGCCGAGGGTCACCGTGCCGGTGGCACAGGAGTCGCCGGTGACATTCGTCAGGGCTAATCGCTACGAAATCACGCGGGGCGCGCTCGATACGCTGGCCGCCGTGGATGAGACGCCCGATGACCCCGATCTGCCGGAGCAGTTGCGGATCCGCCGGGAGAAGTACGAACGACTGGCGCCGACACTGTTCCCGGTGACCGTGCCACGGACGCATTCGCTGGCCGAGATCCGCGACAGGTACCCGGACCTCGCCGCCGATTCGCGCACCGGCGATCAAGTGGGCATCACCGGACGGGTGATCTTCGCGCGCAACACCGGCAAGCTGTGTTTCGCGACGCTACGCGAGAACGGTGCCGAATTGCAGGTGATGCTCTCGCTTGATCGCGTCGGCGCCGAGTCACTGGCGGCCTGGAAAGCCGATGTGGACCTCGGCGACTTGGTGTACGTCCACGGCGAGGTAATCTCCTCCAAACGCGGGGAACTGTCGGTACTAGCCGATTCCTGGCAGGTCACTGCCAAGGCGTTGCGCCCGCTTCCGGTAGCGCACAAACCGCTGTCGGAAGAGACCCGGGTGCGGGAGCGGTATATCGACCTGATCGTCAGCCCGGAGGCTCGGCAAATGGTCCGGTCGCGGGCCGCCGTGCTGCGGTCGGTGCGTGAGACATTGGACGCGCGTGGTTATCTCGAGGTCGAGACACCGATTCTGCAAGCAGTGCACGGCGGTGCCGCGGCGCGTCCGTTTCACACGCACCTGAACGCATTCGATCTGGACATGTCGCTGCGGATCGCCACGGAGCTGTACCTCAAGCGCTGCATCGTGGCTGGAATCGACCGGGTGTATGAGTTGGGCCGATCCTTTCGCAACGAGGGTATCGACTCGACGCACTCCCCGGAATACACGCAGCTCGAGGCGTACGAGGCGTACGGCGACTACGACACCATGGCCGAACTCACCAGGGCATTGATCCTCGATTCGGCTGGTGCGGTCGACCTGTCGCAGGCGAGAACGCTCGACGGCAGCGAGGTCGAACTAGTTGTTGATTGGCGTTCGGTGACGCTTCATGACGCGGTCTCGGCAGCCCTGGGCGAGTCAGTCACTATCGACTCGGACGTGACCGTGTTGCGCGCATTGGCCGACCGAGCTGGGGTGGCGGTGAAAGGCGACTGGAATGCCGCCCAGATCGTGTTGGAACTCTACGAAAAGCTCGTCGAGCCCACACTCATGCAGCCCACCTTCGTGCGGGATTATCCGGTCGAGGTGCGGCCGCTCGCGCGGCCTCACCGAGATGACCCAAGGCTGGCCGAAGCGTGGGATCTAGTCATCGCTGGAATCGAGATTGCGGTCGCCTATTCGGAGCTGGTCGATCCGGTCGAGCAACGGCGGCGACTGGTCGAGCAATCCATCGCCGCCGCACAGGGCGATCCCGAGGCGATGGAACTGGACGAGGATTTCCTGCACGCCCTCGAATACGGAATGCCACCGACCGGCGGATTAGGGCTGGGCATAGACCGGCTGATGATGATCTTCACCGGTAAGGGAATTCGGGAAACGATTCTGTTCCCCCTTGTCAAACCGCTATAGTCGCGCAGGACGCGGTAACATTGACGTATTCCTATTCCCCGGCGAAGGAGCTTACTGAAATGGCGAAGAAGGTCCAAGTGACTCTCGTCGACGACCTCGACCAGAGCGTCGCGGCCGAGACTGTGAGCTTTGGTCTGGACGGGATGTCGTACGAGATCGACCTGTCCAAGTCCAATGCCAAGAAGCTTCGCGATGCGCTAGGGGTGTACGTCGCCAGTGCGCGGCGGGCGTCTCGTGGCGGCCGCGGTGGCGGGCCGCGCGCCGGTCGGCGCGGCGGGCGCGCGGACCGTGAGCAGACGCAGGCCATTCGCGAGTGGGCCAGAAAGAGCGGCTACACCGTCAGTGATCGGGGCAGGGTCCCCGCGGCCGTGCTGGACGCCTACCACGCCGCACGCTGACCTGAGCGGCTCGACGCCCCCGGCAGGACGACCCCCGGGGGCGTCCTGCCGCCGCCCGCGCGCGGCTCGACCAGGTACCGGACAAACTGGCGAAGAACCTCCCATTTCCTACATCTTCCTGCGCATAACGCGTCATCGAGCCTGTTGCGTAATCGGATCGCGATGATCAGTGAACTCGGAGTGAAGCTCCCAAGTCGCTTCTCCCGGCCGAACATCGCGGCCCCCCGAAAATGTGGCGGGCCCGAATCGGCGAGAACTGTGTTCCACGTCATCGATGGTCGAATATGCAACAGGCTCCATCACCCGACTCACGCAGGAAGATCCACGGCTGGTTTCGCTGGCAGCGGACACCCCACGGGCATGGCTGGCCGGTGTGGCTCGTTGGAACGAGCAGAACGCCGCCGACCCGCGTCCGGCGGTGCTCCGACCTACCCCTAATCGGGCTTTGTTCGTAACACACCGGCGCTAGAGTCGATGCTGTTGCCTCATACGGTGGCGCGGGAAGGAGCAGCACATGTTCGAGAGGTTCACCGACCGCGCGCGTCGGGTTGTCGTCCTGGCCCAGGAAGAGGCCCGGATGCTCAACCACAACTACATCGGCACCGAGCACATCCTGCTGGGGCTTATCCACGAGGGCGAGGGTGTCGCCGCCAAGGCCCTGGAGAGCCTCGGCATCTCGCTGGACGCGGTGCGCCAGCAGGTCGAGGAGATCATCGGCCAGGGCCAGCAGGCGCCCAGCGGGCACATCCCGTTCACCCCGAGGGCCAAGAAGGTCCTCGAGCTGTCTCTGCGCGAGGCGCTGCAGCTGGGCCACAACTACATCGGCACCGAGCACATCCTGCTCGGCCTGATCCGTGAGGGCGAGGGCGTCGCGGCTCAGGTGCTGGTCAAGCTCGGCGCGGACCTGAACAAGGTCCGCCAGCAGGTGATTCAGCTGCTCAACGGCTACCAGAGCAAGGAGCCTGCCGGCACCGCGTCCGAGTCGACTCCGTCGACGAGCCTGGTGCTGGACCAGTTCGGCCGCAATCTCACCCAGGCCGCCCGCGAGGGCAAGCTCGACCCCGTGATCGGCCGCGAGAAGGAGATCGAGCGGCTGATGCAAGTGCTGTCCCGCCGCACCAAGAACAACCCAGTGCTCATCGGCGAGCCCGGCGTCGGCAAGACTGCCGTCGTCGAAGGGCTGGCCCAGGCGATCGTCAAGGGCGAGGTGCCCGAGACGCTGAAGGACAAGCACCTCTACACCCTCGACCTCGGCTCGCTGGTCGCGGGCTCCCGCTACCGCGGTGACTTCGAGGAGCGCCTGAAGAAGGTGCTCAAGGAGATCCGCACCCGCGGCGACATCATCATGTTCATCGACGAGATCCACACCCTGGTGGGTGCGGGTGCCGCCGAGGGCGCGATCGACGCCGCGTCCATCCTCAAGCCGATGCTGGCCCGCGGCGAGCTGCAGACGATCGGCGCCACCACGCTGGACGAATACCGTAAGTACCTGGAGAAGGACGCCGCGCTCGAGCGGCGCTTCCAGCCGGTGCAAGTGGGCGAGCCGACGGTGGCGCACACCATCGAGATCCTCAAGGGCCTGCGCGACCGGTACGAGGCGCACCACCGTGTCTCGATCACCGACTCGGCACTGGTCGCAGCCGCTGGGCTCGCCGACCGGTACATCAGCGACCGGTTCCTGCCCGACAAGGCGATCGACCTGATCGACGAAGCGGGCTCGCGGATGCGGATCCGCCGGATGACGGCACCGCCGGACCTGCGCGAATTCGACGAGCGCATCGCCGAAGTGCGGCGGGAGAAGGAGTCCGCGATCGACGCGCAGGACTTCGAGAAGGCCGCGTCCTTGCGCGACAAGGAGAAGACGCTGCTCGGCGAGAAGGCCCAGCGGGAGCAGGAGTGGAAGGCCGGCGACATGGACGTCGTGGCCGAGGTCGACGACGAGCAGATCGCCGAGGTGCTAGCCACCTGGACCGGGATCCCGGTTTTCAAACTCACCGAGGAAGAGACCGCGCGGCTGCTGCGCATGGAGGACGAGCTGCATAAGCGGGTCGTCGGGCAGCAGCAGGCTATCAAAGCGGTGTCGCAGGCTATTCGCCGCACCCGGGCCGGCCTCAAGGACCCGAAGCGGCCCGGCGGCTCGTTCATCTTCGCCGGTCCGTCCGGTGTGGGTAAGACCGAGCTGTCCAAGGCGCTGGCCGAGTTCTTGTTCGGCGACGACGACGCGTTGATCCAGATCGACATGTCCGAGTTCCACGACCGGTACACGGTCTCCCGGCTGGTCGGGGCCCCTCCCGGCTACGTCGGCTACGACGAGGGCGGTCAGCTGACCGAGAAGGTGCGCCGCAAGCCATTCAGCGTCGTGCTCTTCGACGAGGTCGAGAAGGCCCACCCGGACGTCTTCAACACGCTGCTGCAGGTGCTCGAAGACGGCCGGCTCACCGACGGCCAGGGCCGCGTCGTGGACTTCAAGAACACTGTGCTGATCATGACCACGAACCTCGGCACCCGCGACGCGTCCAAGTCCATCGGCTCGCTCGGCTTCGCCGCATCGCACGACGAGGCCGGCGACTACGAGCGGATGAAGCAGAAGGTCAACGACGAGCTCAAGCAGCACTTCCGCCCAGAGTTCCTCAACCGCATCGACGACATCATCGTCTTCCACCAGCTGCTGCCGGAGGAGATCGTCAAGATCGTCGACCTGATGACGGGACGCCTCGACGTCCAGCTGCGCAGCAAGGACATGGGGCTGGAGCTGACGCCCGCCGCCAAGGCCCTGCTCGCCGAGAAGGGCTACGACAAGTCGCTCGGTGCCCGGCCGCTGCGGCGGACGATCCAGCGGGAGATCGAGGACGCGCTGAGTGAGAAGATCCTCTTCGGCGACGTGGCCCCGGGCCAGATCGTGGTGGTCGACACCGAGCCTGGCGACGACGGGAAGCCGGTGTTCACCTTCCGCGGCGAGCTCAAGCCGTCGCCGATCCCGGAGCTCGCACCGGTTGGCGAAAGCGCCGAGTAGCCGCAGGTGCGCACCGACTTGTTCGACCACCGAAGGGCCAGGGATGCCCCAGGGTCGAACAAGTCGGCGGATCGGCGGCGCTACGGGGCCAAGTCTGTGGTGGGCAGGCGGCGAGTGGCCAGCGAACCGCCCACGACCGTCGCGGCGATCGTCACCAGCGCGCCGAGGAGCAGCGCGGCGGGCTCACCGGGCCGAAGTAGCTGCAGTTGGGTGCCCAGTGTGGCTGCGGCCACCGGCACGCCGAGCTGTGCGGCGGCTAGCGCCGCGACCGGCAAGGGTTGCCCCGTCACCCGCATGGCGGCGTGAGCCAGCACCGCGGCCAGGCCCAGCAGCACCCCCAGCGCGATGTACGACGGGTGCGTGCCCAGATCCCGCAGGTTCAGCGATGCGCCCAGCCAGACGAAGAACAGCGGGCTGAGAAAGCCCTCGGTGAGCGCGAACAACTGCCGGGCCAGCCGGCGGGGCTCGCCGACACCGGCCAGCGCCACCCCGAACGTGAAGCCTGCCAGCATGATCGATACGTGCGTCTGAGTGGCCAGCGCGGCGAGCCCGAACAGGATCGCGAGGCTGACCCGCAGCTCGATCGCGTACCGGCGTGCCTCCGAGACGCGGTGCACCCGTCGGCGCAGGCCGCTGCGTTCCAGGTACCACAGCCCGGCGAAGACCACGATTGAGCATCCGATCACCACGGCGGCGCCCAGCGCAGCGCGCCCGGCGTGCTTCGGGTCGATCGCCAGCGGTAGGGCGACGATGCACGCGGCATCGGCAATCGCCACTTGCGGCAGCAGCTGGATGATCGGCTCGCCACCCAGGCTCAAGCTATCGATGACCGGCAGCACGATCGCCGCGGACGACGAGGCGATGAGCACGCCGTACAGCGCCGCGTGCCCGGTGTCGAATGCCCGGGCGATGCCCTCCCCGAGCAGCGCGGCGATCGCCCCCACCGCCACAGCACGAAGCGCGCCGACCCGCAGCGCTGTGCCCAGCCGTGGGTCTCGTACGGGAAGATGCGACCCGGCGACGAACATGACCAGCGCGAACCCCACATTCGCGAGGAAGGTGAACGTCTGGTCGCCTGCGTCCAGGGCGCCGAACCCGGTCCGGCCGAACACTATGCCGGCGAGCAACTCGCCGAGCACGACCGGCAGCCGCCACGGTCGAGGCAGCGCCAGCAGCGGACCCAGCAGCCCAATGGCGATCACCAACGCCAGCGCGGCGAAGCTCATACCTCGACTCCGCGCTCGGTCCGCTCCTTGGTGCTTCGCACCTGCGATGCTCCCTCGCTGTCGTCTTCGAAGCTCATACCTCGACGCCGCGCTCGATCCGCTCCTTGGTGCTTCGCACCTGCGATGCTCCCTCGCTGTCGGCTTCGAAGCTCATACCTCGACTCCGCGCTCGGTTCCGGGTAGCGCGAATCGGCCATCGGACCGCGCATCCACAAGCCCGTCGGCGATGAGACCGGCCAAGGCCCGGTCACGCTGCACCCGGTCAGTCCACACTGCGTCGAGCCAGGCCCGTTCGACCGGCGCGTCCCCGGACCGCAGGATGTCCAGCAACAGGCCGCGCACCTGCCGATCGGTTCCCGTGAACCGTTGAGTCCGTGCCGTCGGCCCGTCGTAAGGCGGTGATCCGGCCAGCCGCCAGGCGCAGCCCGTCGCGAGCGGGCAGGCCTCGCAGCGCGGGGCCCTGGCGGTGCAGACCAGCGCGCCGAGTTCCATCAGTGCGGCGCTCACCCGGGTAGCGACGGCGGCGTTGGACGGCAACAGCGCCTCGACCTCGGCCGAGTCCTGAGCCGTTGCCGGGGATCCCGCGTTGGCGCGTCCACGAACCAGTCGGGCGACCACCCGGCGCACGTTCGTGTCGACGACCGGCTGACGCTGCCCGAACGCGAACGTCGCAACTGCACGCGCCGTATAGGCGCCGACGCCGGGCAAGCAGAGGAGCGAGTCGACGTCCGCGGGCACCTCGCCTGCGTAACGCTCGACCAGCGCCGTCGCACACTCGTGCAGGCGCAGCGCCCGGCGCGGGTAGCCGAGCCTGCCCCACGCCCGCACCGCCTCACCCGGCGAATCGGCGGCCAGCGCCGCGGGCCTGGGCCAGCGCGCGAGCCACGCGTGGTAGGCAGGCAGTACGCGCGCTACTGGCGTCTGCTGCAGCATGACTTCGCTGACGAGGATCGCCCACGGACTCGCGTCGGCCGATCGCCAGGGCAGCTCCCGGGCGGCGCGGTCGTACCAGTCGAGCAGCGCGCCATCGATCTCCATGACGCACGGATCGTCGCATGTTTGCAGGAGCTCCCGCGCGTCGCCGGGCTCTGGCTCCGCTCTGGGATAGCGTGATTCGGCGATGTTCCATCCGATCGGGTCCAAGCCCGCCGTCGTCTACTGGCGGCGGAGACTGCTGCTGGTGGGGTTGGTCGTGCTTGTCGGCCTGACGATGTACGTCGCATGCTCGTCCGGCTCGAGCAAGCCGGCCGCCGAGCCCACGTCGCCCAAGCCGACGGCGGCGCACTCGGCTACCCACGCTGCATCGAGCGCGGCCACCACCAAACCGTCGAGCGCCGCATCGAATCTCTGCGCGCCCGCCGCGCTGAAGATCAGCGCGGTCACGTCCGCGCCGAGCTACAAGGTGGGCGTTCAGCCGTCGCTCGAGCTGCAGGTCGTCAACACCGGCCCCGCGCCGTGTGTGCAGAATCTGGCTGATTCGCAGATCGAGCTGCAGGTGTACAACGGCGAGTCCCGGGTATGGGGGAGCCACGACTGTCAGGTCGAGCCCGGCACGAGCCCGCAGATGTTAGCGGCCGGCACGGCGGTGCGTCGGTCGATTCTGTGGACGGGCCTGTCGTCGCAGCCGAAGTGCGCTGGCCAGCGGGTGCGCGTCGGCCCGGGCACCTACACGCTGCATGCCCTGCTAGCCGGTCGGGCGGGGACGACGGCGCAGTTCACGATCAGCTAGACCGAAGTTACGTCGGTCTTAGCTGCTGAGGTCCCGGTCCTGCAAGGGTTGTGGTCGACTCGCCCGCCGGTTGTGTAGCCAAGAGTATCGGCGTGTCCTGCCAAGGGTGGGGCATTGTTTGGGTTATTGTGTTGGCTATGGCGCGACGCACCGGCGCGATGCATGTGGCCAAGGTGATACGGCGGCAGCGGTTGGCCAGCGGGGAGCAGCGCGAGTACCGCTCCTACCTGCTGCGCCGCTCCTACCGCGACGGCGGGGCGGTCCGGCACGAGACGCTGGCGAACCTGTCGCACCTGCCCGGCGAGCTGATCGAGGTGATCTCCCGCTCGCTGAAGGGCGAGGCGTTCGTGCCCGCCTCGGCGGCGGTGACGGTGACCCGCTCGCTGCCGCACGGGCACGTGGCCGCCGTGTGGGCGCAGGCCAAGGCGCTCGGGCTGCCGGGCCTGCTGGGCCCGGCCTGCCGGGAACGGGACCTGGCCCTGGCACTGATCATCTCCCGGGTGCTGCGACCGGCCAGCAAGCTGGCCACGCTGGCGTGGTGGGACGACACCAGCCTGGGCGCCGACCTGGGCGTGGCCGACGCGTCGACCGACGAGGTATACGCGGCGATGGACTGGCTGCACACCCGCCAGGACAGCATCGAAGCGGCACTGGCCCGCCGGCACCTCGCCCCGGCAGCGAACCCGACCCGGATGGCCTACTTCGACCTGTCCTCCTCGTGGATGGAAGGCTCGCACTGCCCGCTGGCGGCGCGCGGCTACTCCCGCGACGGCAAGAAGGGCAAGGCGCAGATCGAGTACGGGCTGCTCACCGACCCGGCCGGCCGCCCGGTCGCGGTGCGCGTGTTCCCGGGTAACACCGCCGACCCGGCCGCGTTCGTGCAGGCCGTCGAGGTGGTGCGCACCAGGTTCGGGCTGCGCGAGCTGGTGATGGTCGGCGACCGCGGCATGATCACCACCGCGCGCATCGACGCGCTGCGCGAACTGGGCGGGCTGGGCTGGCTGACCTGCCTACGCGCCCCGGCCATCGCCAAGCTCGCCGCCGAGGACGGGCCGCTGCAACTGTCGCTGTTCGACCAGGCCGACCTGGCCGAGATCGCCCACCCCGACTACCCGAACGAACGGCTGATCGCCTGCCGCAACCCACTATTGGCCGCCGAGCGGGCCCGCAAACGCGACGCCCTACTCGCCGCGACCGAGCACGCCCTCGCCCCACTCGCCGACCGGGTGGCCGCCGGCCGGCTACGCGGCGCCGACGCGATCGGCGTCAAGGTCGGCAAGCTGATCGACAAGTACAAGATGGCCAAACACTTCCAGCTGGCCATCACCGATGACACACTCGCCGTCACCCGCAACCAACCCAAGATCGACGCCGAGGCCGCCCTGGACGGCATCTACGTCATCCGCACCAGCATGCCCGCCGACCAACTCGACACGCCCGCAACCGTGACCGCCTACAAGAACCTCGCCCACCTCGAACGCGACTTCCGCTCGCTCAACACCGACGACCTGGACCTGCGTCCCATCCGGCACTGGACCACCGACCGGGTCCGCGCCCACGTGCTGCTCTGCACCCTGGCCGCCTACCTGATCTGGCACCTGCGCACAGCCTGGGCGCCACTCACCTACACCGACGAACACCCACCCAGCCGCGACAACCCCGTCGCCCCCGCCCAACGATCAGCCGCCGCCGAACACAAAGCCCACCGGCACCGCGACGCCCACGACCAGCCGCTACACGACTTCCGCGGCCTGCTCGACCACCTCGCCACCCTCACCCGCAACGACCTGCAATACGGACCCGACGGACCCGTCGTGCCCACCCTCACCGAACCCACCCCCACCCAGCGGCACGCCTTCCACCTACTCCACACCACCGTCCCGCTCACCATCGCGTAGACAGAACAACCGCCCCACAAACCAGCGAAACCCCCGCTCGAGCGGGGGTTTCGCACCCTCAAGATCACGTAACTTCGGGCTAGAGCAATCGGATCGCCGGAAGA
>CAWIXH010000016.1:0-166745 GCA_963839995.1 uncultured Actinomycetota bacterium
GGCGGGCCAGCTGAACGCGCACCGCCAGGCGATGAATGCTGCCATTCTTGCCGAACGAGGAACAGTGATGCAGTACGTGGGGGATGCCGTGATGGCAGTGTTCGGAGCACCGGATCCGCAGGCGGAACATGCGTCGTGCGCGGTCCGCGCAGCCGTCGGCATGCACGCTCGTCAGCGCGAGCTCGACGCCACCTGGGCCGGGCAGGGGCTGCCCGCATTCGGGCTCGGCATCGGCCTATCGACCGGTGAGGTGGCCGCCGCCTTGCTCGGCAGCGACGAACGGCTCGAGTACACGCTTGTGGGCGATACGGTCAACCTGACCCAGCGGCTGCAGGACCTCGCGCGCCCGGCAGGCACGACCGTGGTCAGCGAGTCGACGGTACGGGCCGCCGATGTGGACCTCTGGGGCTGGCAACCGCTCGGCGCCTGCGAGGTCAAAGGCCGGACCGCGCCGGTAGTCGCCTATCGCCTGGCGACGCCCGCGCTCGTCGCGACGGAGGCAGTGCGATGACGAGCGAACAAACCCTTCCGGACGTCTACGAGGTGCGCGCCGCGAACTTGCCTGCCGACGCGGTCCGGATGCGCGACGCCCGGCGGACGTTCACCGCCGAACTCGCCCCGGTCCGCGCGCTGCGCGGGGTGAACCTCGACGTGGCAACCGGAGAATTCGTCGCGGTGATGGGCCCGTCGGGCTGCGGGAAGTCGACCCTGCTGAACGTCATCGCCGGGCTGGACAAGGTTGACGATGGCACGATCGAGGTGGCCGGGCAGCGGATAGACGGCCGCGACGAAGACTGGCTGGCCCGCTTCCGCCGGCACCACGTGGGCATCGTCTTCCAGTTCTTCAACCTGCTCGACGGGGTGAGCGCGCTGGACAACATCGTGCTCCCCGCCGTCCTCGGTGGCATGCGCCGCAAGGCAGCCGAGTCGCGCGCCCGCGACCTGCTCGATCTGCTCGGGCTGGGCGACCGCACCGCGCAGGTGCCGGCCGTGCTCTCCGGCGGGCAGCGGCAACGGCTCGCCATCGCCCGAGCGCTGGTGAACGAGCCGATCCTGCTACTCGCCGACGAGCCCACCGGCGCACTGGACAGCGACGGCGGCCTCGAAGGGCTCGAACTGTTCCGCCGGCTGCACGACGGCGGGCAGACGATCATCATGGTCACCCACTCGCCGGACGTCGCCGCGGGCGTCGACCGGCAGGTGCAGATGCGCGACGGGCAGATCACGGCTCCGCCCGAAGGGGCGCCATGAGGGTAGGTGATCTCCTGGCTGCGCCTGGACGTGCGCCGTCATTGGCGCTCGCTCGCCGTCCTCGCCTTGCTCGTCGCGATCTCCTGCGGCACGGTCTTCGCCGCACTGGCCGGTGCGCGCCGCGGGGCAAGCGCGCAGCAGCGGCTGGACTCTCGAACGCTGCCGGCGACCGCCATGATCCTGCCGAACACGCCGGGCTTCGACTGGGGCCCGATCCGCGCCCTGCCCGAGATCGAGGTGCTGACCAACTTCGTCGTCGACTACACGATGTCGACCGAGGGCGCTGGCGGTGAAAGCGTGGGGTTCCCATTCACCGACGACAATCTCATGCACACCATCGAGAAGCCAGTCATCTTCGAGGGGCGGCTGTACGACTCGACGCGGGCCGACGAAGCCGTCGTGACCCGCAAGTTCGTCTCAAGCTACCACAAGGGCATCGGCGACACGGTGGTGCTGATCCTCGCCACGCCGATGGAGATCCGGAACCAGGAAGGATCCGGCCCGAACGGCGCGTACACCGGGCCGCGCGTGACGGTGCACATCGTCGGGGTGGGCGAGACGTCACCTTCGTGGGGCGGCGTCGACCGGCCTGGAAGCCCGGGCGGCCTACAGCCCTCGCCGGGCCTGTACGCCCACTATCCCGACAACATCGTCGGGCCGCCGGGTGTCAAGTCCGAGAACTACGTGAACGCTCTCGTCCGCCTCCGTGGCGGCGAGGCGGCGATCAACCAACTCCGCCGAGACCTCGAGCGCGTCACCGGACGGTCGGACATCGAAATCCAGAACCTGCTCGAGCAACAGCGCGTTCAGCAGCACCACATCGCATTCGAGTCCCGTTTCCTCGTCGCCTTCGCGGTGGCCGGGTTCGTCGCGGCGCTATTCCTGGTCGGCCAGGCCATCGCGCGTTACGCTGCGGCGAACACGGCGGAGCTGCGGACGCTGCGCGCGCTCGGCATGACGCCGCGACAGGCGATCGGGGCGGCCGCAGCCGGGCCCGCCATCGTTGGCGTGCTGGGCGCGATCCTCGGCGTCATCGGCGCCGTGCTCGCGTCGCGCTTGTTCCCGTTCGGGACAGCGGGCCTCATCGAACCGTCGCCGGGAGTGTCGGTGGACTGGGTCGTCTTCGGCCCTGGACTCGCCGTGGTCACCCTGCTCGTCGCCGCTGGGGCGGCCACGGCGGCGTGGATCGCTCTTAGCGCCGCTCGCCGTGCCGAGGCGGCGCGACGTTCGACGGTTGCGCTCGCGGTCGCACGTGGCGGGCTGCCGACGCCGATCGTCGTCGGCACTCGCTTCGCATTGGAAGCCGGCCGCGGGCGGACCGCGGTTCCGGTGCGGCCCGCACTGGTGGGTGCGGTGATCGGTGTGCTGGGCATCCTCGCGGCGTTCACGTTCTCGCATGGCGTCTCCGATGCCGCGACTCACCCGGAGCGTTTCGGCCAGACGTTCCAGCTCGGTGCTTTCGTCGGCGTCAACGGGCAGAACTTCGGCCCCGCGGACCGGCTGCTGGCGGCGCTGCACGACAACTCGGACGTCACCGGAGTGGACGACGCCCGAACCGCGGTAGCGACCGCGGGCGGTGGTGACGACTCGGTCTCCCTTTGGGCCTACTCGGCGGCACCCAAGGCGATCCCGGTCGTCATCACGTCCGGGCGCCTGCCGGAGTCTGCCGACGAGGTGGTGCTGGCCCCACGGTCGTTGGCTGCGCTGCACGCCCACGTCGGCGGCACGGTGACGTTGAGCGGCGACAAGAGCAGCGCAACGTTCACTGTCACCGGCACAGGGCTCGTTCCAGTAGGTCCGCACAACGGCTACGCAGACGGCGGATGGGTAACGCAGCACGGCTACGACGCGATCTTCACCGGGTTCAAGTTCCACATCGTGCTCGTGACGCTGCGGCCCAGCGCCCGGACGCCGGACGCCGCCACCACGCTGACGGACGCGGTGGCAAAGACCGACCCAAGCCTGAAGGGCCTCGGACTCGGCCCGCCGGATCCCTTGCCGGAGGTGGCCGAGTTGCGGGAGGTGCGGATCCTGCCGGTCGTGCTCGGCGTCTTCCTGGCACTGCTCGCCGTCGGCGCCGTCGGGCACGCGCTCGCAACGGCGGTCCGCCGCCGATCGCACGATCTCGCGGTGCTGCGGGCTCTGGGGATGACCCGGCGGCAATGCCGTTGGGTGGTCGTCACCCAGGCCACGGTGCTCGCGGTGATCGGGCTGGTCTTCGGCGTGCCGCTCGGGCTGGCCATCGGCCGCAGCGTGTGGCGTGCCGTCGCGAACTACACGCCGATCGAGTACGTCCCGCCGATGGCCGTCTGGGCGCTGTTGCTCATCGGCCCCGCCGCACTCCTGCTCGCCAACGCCCTCGCGGCCTGGCCCGGTCATCGCGCGGCCCGGCTACGTGTCGCCCAGATCCTACGCAGCGAGTAGCCATGACACCTCTCGCCGCCGTATCAATCGCCCTGGCCGTGGCGTGGGCCATTGCGGCGTTCGTGGTGCTGCGCGTCGGGCAGCGCCCAGCCTCTCGGCGGGTGGCTGCGGCGTGCGGGCTGCTCGCTGCGACACACGCGGCGGCGGCGGCGCACGCCCAGCTGGCGCCGCTCGTGCTCGGCGGGTGGCTGTTGTTCGGATTGGCCACCCCCGCCGGCCGATTGGGCAGCGTGCCCCGGCGGATCCTGGCCGCCGGGTTCGGTGCGGCGGTGCTCGCCTGGACCGGTGCGTTGCTCGCTGACGGAACGCACGCTGCACGGCCGCTGTTTGTTGTCTGCGCGGTCGTAGTGTCGGCGACGGGTGCGGTAGCCGCGGCTGCGCGCTATCCGAAGGCGACGGCCGACGGCCGGCGGGTGCTGCGCTGGCTGGCGGCCGGCTCCGTGCTCGCAGCCGCATTCGTGGTGGTCTGCCTGACGCTGGACCTGATGATCGGCGCGCCCCAGCCATGGGCCGCGTGGCTCTCGGCAGCACCCCTGTTCATACCGGTCGGGCAGGTGGTAGCAGTGCTCGTGCGCAGCCCGCGGGCCGCTTCGATCGCACTCGTGGAATCGATCGCCACCGCCGGAGTCGTCGCACTCGGAGCGGCCGTCTATCTGGTCATCGTCCTCGGCATCGAAGGCGCACCGCACGGCCGCGAACGCGACGTGCTGATCGCCAGCCTGGCCGCCGCGCTGGTCGTCGCCGGCCTGGCCGGGCCGGTGCGGCACCGCCTCATCCGATTGGCAGGTGCATGGATCGGTGCAACCGAACCGGCCAGCACCGAGGTGGTGACGAGTTTCGGTGCCCGGATGAGCCGAGCCGTTCCGATGGACGAGCTGATGCTGCAGCTTGCCGAGTCGTTGCGAGCAACGATGGCCGGCGGCGGCGCCGAGATCTGGGCCGGCACGGACGGTCTGCTCACTCGCACGGTCAGCGTGCCGAACCGTCCGCCGGCGCGCCTTGTGCTCGGCAAGCATGAGCGGGTGGTCGTGGGCCGCGCGAGGATCGGCGGCCCGAGCTGGATTTCGGTGTGGTTGCCCGACCTGCTGGACACAGCTGGCCCACCCAGCAGTTCGAACGGCGCGCGCGCCGATCTGCGTGTCGCGCCGGTGGCGCACCTTGGGGATCTGCTCGGACTGGTCGTCGTGCGCCGCACGCCCGGTGCAGCACCGTTCACCGACGACGACGAGCGGCTGCTTGTCGAGCTGGCTCGCCAACTCGGTCTGGCCCTGCACAACGTCCGACTCGACTCCGCCCTGCAGGCGTCGCTAGCCGAACTGGAGCAGCGCAACGTCGAACTGCAGGCGTCCCGGCTGCGCATCGTGGCGGCGTCCGACGAGGCACGTCGGGCGATCCAGCGCAACCTGCACGACGGAGCCCAGCAGCACCTCGTCGCGCTCGCCGTGAAGCTCGGCCTAGCTCGGCAGATCGTCGACGACGGCGAGGCAGCCGAGTCCGTGACGGGCTTACTCGACGATCTGCGCGCGGACGTTCAGACGACCATCGCCGAGCTGCGCGAGCTCGCCCACGGCATCTACCCGCCGCTGCTGCGCGATCGCGGCCTGGGTGAGGCCCTGCGTACCGCGGCGGCGCGGTCGCCGCTCGCGTGCTCGGTCGAAGTCGCCCTGCCCGGGCGCTACCCTGAGGAGGCTGAGACTGCCTCGTACTTCTGCTGCCTGGAGGCGATGCAGAACGCCGCCAAGCACGCTGGCGACGGCGCAGCCGTCGCGGTGCGGGTCGGTGGTGACGAGTCGGCGTTGTGGTTCGAGGTCACCGACGACGGCGTCGGGTTCGACTCCGCCGCGGCGACCGGTCACGGCTTCGTCAACATGCGCGACCGGCTGGGCGCCATCGGCGGACAGCTCTCGATCGACTCCGTGCCGGGGCATGGTGCACGGGTGTCCGCCAGGATCGCGGCTCGGCCGGTCAGCGTCCCCGAGATTGTCGCGCCTTGACCGCGGACGGCTTCGACGCGGTGGTGGTGGGTGCTGGCCCCAACGGGTTGGTCGCCGCGGTCACACTCGCGACCTATGGACGCCGCGTGCTGCTCGTCGAGGCGGCCGACCGAGTGGGCGGAGCATTGCGCACCGAGGAGCTGACGCTGGCCGGTTTCCGGCACGACGTCGGTGCCACGGTGCTGCCGCTTGCCCTTGCGTCTCAAGCGTTCCGGACGCTGCGGCCCGAGGCGGACGGCGTCGAGTGGGCCCATCCGCCGGTGCCGGCGGCGCACCCGCGCGACGGCGCTGACGCCGGCCTTGTGCACCGCGATGTCGAACGCACCGCGAACGGCTTCGGCCGCGACGCGCGAGCTTGGCGCGCGATCATCGGGACCACGGCCCGGGCCGGGGAGCCGCTCGTCGACACGCTGCTTGCTCCGCTCGGACTCCCCCACGCCCCGTTCGCGGCGGCCCGCTACGGGATCGGTGGCGCGCTGCCGGCGTCGGTCCTCGCGCGAGGTGCCTTCCGGACAGACGCCGCGCGCGCCGTGCTCGCCGGGATGGCCGCGCACTCGGCGCTCAGTCTCCGTCAGCCGATCACCGCCGGGTACGGAATGCTGCTCGCCGCGCTCGCCCACTCGGTCGGCTGGCCGGTGGTACGCGGTGGATCGCACGTGTTCGCCGATGCCCTCGCGGCGCGGCTGCTCCGGCTCGGTGGTGAGATCCACATCGGAACCCGGGTCGCTGATCTCGGCGAGCTGCCTTCGGCGCCGGTTGTCGTGCTGGACCTGACCCCCCGTCAGGTGCTAGAGGTAGCGGGCGACCGCCTGCCGCGCGCGTACCGCCGCCGCCTCGACCGGTTCAGGTACGGGCCGGGCGTGTTCAAGATCGACTGGGCGCTCGACGCGCCAGTGCCGTGGCGCGACCCACAAGTCGCCGAGGCCGGCACGGTGCACCTCGGCGGCACCCTGGACGAGATCGCGGCCAGCGAGCACGAGGTCGCGAAAGGTCGGCAACCCGCCCGTCCGTTCGTGCTGTGCGTCCAGCCGACGGTGGCCGATCCGAGCCGGGCCCCTGCCGGCAAGCACGTGCTGTGGGCTTATTGCCACGTGCCCAACGGTTCGGACATCGACCGGACGGCCGCCATTGAGGCGCAACTCGAGCGATTCGCCCCCGGCTTCGCCGAGCGAGTGCTGGCGCGGCACGTCATGGCGCCCAAGGCGCTGGAGGCGTTCGACGCGAACCTGGTGGGCGGCGATCTCGGCGGCGGCTCGGCCGAACTGCGCCAGTTCGTGGCCCGCCCGGTGCTGTCGGCTCGGCCCTGGGCGACGCCGGTGCCCGGCCTCTACCTGTGCTCGGCCAGCACGCCTCCCGGCGCGGGCGTGCACGGCATGGGCGGCTGGCAGGCCGCCATGCTCGCGCTGCGGCGCTAGCGATCGCGAAGTAGTGCGCGCAGGAGTCGCGGAGTCAGGTCGGCCTTGCCGATATAGCCGGCCGCGCCGCACGTTCGCGCGTCCTCGGGCAGGTCGTCGGCCGCGTAGGTCGACAGCAGCACGACGGCTATATCTGGGTCGGCCGCGACGATCCGGCGGGTCGCCTCGATCCCGCTGATGCCGGGCAGGTGGATGTCCATGAGCACCAGGCTTGGACGGGTGTCCTTTACGATGTGGATCGCGTCCTCACCCGAGCCGACCTCGCCGATCACTCGCCAGCCGTCGATCAGCTCCACGAGGCTGCGGGCCGCGGATCGGAACGGCGCCTGGTCGTCGACGATGAGGACTTCGAATGTCGACCCGTCGGAGCGCGCCACGTCCGGACTGTGCGTCATGGCAAACCTCACGCTCCCAGTCTCGGCGTCGGTGCGGCGCGGGCCAAGGGCGTGAGCCCCACAGGCCCGGGGGTGCTAGCCCCCCGGTTCCGGGCCGCGATCGGACAGGCGCAGCAGCACGGCCTTGACTCGTCGGTTGATGTCGGGCGTAGCCCCGAGGCCGAGCTTGGCGAACAGCGCGTTGATGTGCTTCTCGACGGCGCGTTCAGTGAGGAACAGCGCGTGGCCGACCGCGGCGTTGCTCTTGCCCTGGGCGACCTGGTCGAGCACCTCCAACTCGCGTTTGGTCAGCCACGCCAGCGGCGATTCCTTCGCCCGCGTCGCGGCAGCCACGAGCAGGTCCACCACCGTCGAGTCGATCACCGATCCGCCTCGCGCAACCGTGCGGACGGCGTCGGCGAGCTGGTCGGGCTCGCTCACGCGCTCCTTGAGCAGGTACGCGCGCCCCGCACTCCCACGGTCCAGCAGCGCATTCGCGTACCCGGGTTCGGCGTACTGCGACAGGACCACGACCCCGATTGCCGGATGGCTCTCGCGTAGCCGGTTGGCGGCCTGGATGCCCTCGTCGCGAGAGGTCGGCGGCATCCGCACGTCGGTGACGACGACGTCGGGTGTCTCGGCGTCTACGGCGCCTAGCAGCTCGGGCAGATCGCCACACGCCGCGACGACATCGAGGTCGGCATGCCGTCCGAGGACGAGCTGAATGCCTTCGCGGACGAGCATCGAGTCCTCGGCGACGACAACCCGCAGCACCACGATCGAGCAGCCTAATCACGCTGCGCCGACGTGCCGCGCAGCGGCTCTCCTGCCACTGGCACACTCCCGTGGGATGCACCAACGATCTCGAGAGGCCCAGCCGCGCATGACACACCTACCGATCGACGTTGGGTTCACCAGGCTGCTCGGCATGCGGTTCGTCGAGACGTCCGCCGACCGCGTGGTCGTGGCATGGGAGGTCACGCCGCAGCTGCTACAGCCGTTCGGCCTCCTGCACGGCGGGGTGCATACGACGGCTGTCGAAACCGCCGCGAGCATCGGCGCTGGCTACTGGTGGGGTGAACGTGGAACGGTGGTCGGCGTTTCGAACCAGACCGACTTCCTGCGTGCCGTCCGAGACGGAACGCTGACCGCGACGGCCACGCCGATCCATCGCGGACGCACCCAACAACTGTGGCTTGTGGAGATCACCGACGAGCAGACCCAGCTGGTTGCCCGCGGCCAGGTCCGGCTGCAGAACCTGCCGAACCATTCTCAGTAGGACTTGGGCAGACCGAGGCTGTGCTGAGCGACAAAGTTGAGGATCATCTCCCGGCTCACCGGCGCGATCCGCACCGACCGGGACGCCACGATCAGCGCGGCGAGCCGGTACTCCGAGGCCAGCCCGTTGCCGCCGAGGCTCTGCACCGCCTGGTCGACCGACCGCACGCAGACCTCGGCGGCGGCGTACTTGGCCATGTTGGCCGCCTCACCGGCCGCGGCGTCGTCCCCGGCGTCGTAAAGTGCCGCGGCCTTCTGCATCATCAGCCGGGCCAGCTCGATCTCGATCTTGATCTGGGCTAGTGGGTGGGCCAGCCCCTGGTGGGCGCCAATAGGTGTATCCCACACCTGACGGGTGGTCACGTATGCGACCGCCTCGCGCAGGGCGTAGCGGGCCATGCCCAGCGCGAACGCCGCAGCCATGATCCGCTCCGGGTTGAGGCCAGCAAACAGCTGCAGCAAGCCGGCGTCGCCGCCGATCAGCGCGTCGGCGGGCAATCGCACCTCGTCCAGGAAGAGCAGGAACTGGCGCTCCGGGCTGACCAGCTCCATGTCGATCGGCCGCCACTCGAATCCGGCCGCGTCGGTCGGCACGATGAAAAGCGCGGGCAGCAGCCTGCCGCTGCGCGCGTCTTGCGTCCGGCCGACGACCAGTACGGACTGCGCGCCGTCGACCCCGGAGATGTAGATCTTCCGGCCGGACAGCAGCCAGTCGTCGCCGTCGCGCCGCGCGATCGTAGCCAGCCGGTGTGAGTTCGAACCGGCGTCCGGTTCGGTGATCGCGAAGGACATCACCAGCGAGCCGTCGGCGATACCGGGCAGATAGCGTGCGCGCTGCTCGTCCGTGCCGAAACGGGCAATGATCGTACCGCAGATGGCCGGCGTCACCACCATCATCAGCAGTGGGCAGCCGGCCGCGCCGAGCTCCTCGAGCACGATGGACAGCTCGCTGATACCGGCACCGCCACCGCCGTACTCGACCGGCACGTTCACCCCGAGCAAGCCGAGCTTTCCGGCTTCGTCCCACAACTCGCGCGTGTGCTCGCCAGCCCGGGCCTTGCCGATGAAGTAGTCGTAGCCGTAGCGCTCCCCCAGCTCGGCTGCGGCCCGGCGCAGATCCTGGTGCTGAGGTGATTCGGTGACGCTCACGCTGCTCTCCTGACCATCGGCCGAACCGGCACTCCACTCGTCCGGGGGCGTCGCCCGCACGTGCGCCATATATCGTCGAGATACCGCTCGAAGAGGGAGGCACACAATGCCTGACACCGCCGTACAGACGTCCGACTCTACGCACCGTGTCGCCTTGCACAGCGGCGACGGCGACGACCTCGAGCTCGCTGTCGTCCCCAGCGCCGAAGGCCCGTCCGGCGCGGACATCTCCCACCTGTTGGACAAGACCGGGCTCGTCACCTACGACCCCGGCTTCGCGAACACCGCGTCGTGCTCGTCGGCGATCACCTACATCGACGGCGACGCCGGAATCCTGCGCTATCGCGGCTACCCGATCGACGAACTGGCCGCGCACTCGACGTTCCTCGAGGTCAGCTACCTGCTCATCTACGGCGAGTTGCCGACAGCCGCCGAGCTGAACACGTTCACCGACCAGATCCGCCGCCACACGCTGCTGCACGAGGACCTCAAGCGATTCTTCGACGGCTTCCCGCGAGATGCCCACCCGATGCCGGTGCTGTCGTCGGCCGTGTCGGCGCTGTCGACGTTCTACCAGGACGCACTGAACCCCTTCGATCCCGCGCAGGTCGAACTGTCGACGGTCCGGCTGCTCGCCAAGGTGCCGACGATCGCCGCGTACGCGTACAAGAAGTCGATAGGCCAGCCGTTCCTGTACCCCGACAACGCCAAGACGCTCGTCGAGAACTTCCTCACCATGACCTTCGGGTTCCCGGCGGAACCCTACGAGCCCGATCCTGTCGTCGTGCGGGCGCTGGACATGCTGTTCGTCCTGCATGCCGACCATGAGCAGAACTGCTCGACCTCGACCGTGCGGCTCGTCGGCTCTTCGCAGGCGAATCTGTTCGCGTCGGTGTCCGCGGGCATCAACGCGCTCTTCGGCCCGCTGCACGGCGGGGCGAACCAGCAGGTGCTGGAGATGCTGCAAGCGATCCACGCAGACGGCGGCGACGTGTCGGCGTTCGTGCGCAAGGTGAAGGACCAGCACGACGGGGTGCGGCTGATGGGCTTCGGTCACCGCGTCTACAAGAACTACGATCCCCGCGCCGCGATCATCAAGAAGACCGCCGACGAAGTGTTGTCCGCGCTGGGTAAGCGCGACGACCTGCTCGACATCGCCGTCGAACTCGAGGCTGTCGCGTTGAGCGACGACTACTTCGTTTCGCGCAAGCTCTACCCGAACGTCGACTTCTACACCGGACTGCTGTACCGGGCGATGGGTTTCCCGAACAAGATGTTCACCGTCTTGTTCACGATCGGCCGGCTGCCTGGCTGGATCGCCCAGTGGCACGAGATGACCAACGACCCGCAGACGCGAATCGGACGTCCACGTCAGCTCTATACGGGCCCGACCGAGCGTTCCTTCGTCCCGCTCGGCGCCCGCTGACCGATCGATAGGGCGGCCCGATGACGCAGCCTGATTCGCTCGACGTTCTGGGTGGACGCCCGCCCCGATGGCGAGTGCGCCTGACGCCTGCGGTTCGGGCCATGGCAGCGGTGGCTGTGGCCCTGATGGTCGCCGTCGTGACTTTAGGCGTCCTCGCGGTTCGCAGCGCCCCGCACCGTCTGGCGGTGACGGTCACCCCTCCCGCCCTGCCGGCGGCGATGACAACCGACGCCATGGGCTGCCCGGTGGACCGGCTTTGCACCGTGCGCGGGACGCCGCCCGCCGCGCTGCGTGCGGCGTTCGCCAGGCACTTCCCCGCCGGAGCGGTCATCCGCGGTGAACTGACGGCGGACGAGACGACGGGCTACGTCTATCGAGCCTCGCTGACCGGCCAGGCGCCGAAGGCGACCACGGTCACGATCACCACGCAGTGTGTGCCCGGCGGCGCGCCTTTCGGCGCCGAACAGATCGCCCGGCACGTCGACGAACACGTCGACTTGAGCGACAACACGGTGGTCACCGCCCGTGAGCTCAGTGCCCTGGTACCAGGCCCATCCGGGTGTAGTGCTTGGCTGACCATGTACCTGGCCGGCTCCGTCGAGCTTGCCGAGCAATCTGGCGTTGGGCTCGCCCACGAGGCGAGCGCGCAGCTAAGACCGTGAAGCTCGCGATATGCCGCCGACCACGACCATACGTGGCGTCGATCGAGGTCGTACCGGTGATCGACGGCGAGATGGGCCCACTACCGGACGAGCCTGTCCCGGCCCCGCAGGTCCGCGACGTGCCGGTGTGGTGTGCCGTCGTCGCCGTCGTTGTCGCACTGGCCGCGGCGATCGGCGCGCTGCTGTGGTGGCAGGAACGGTCACGAGTGATCCTGTCCCTGTCCGCAACGGCCCCGGCGCAAGCAGCACACATCGATGCGAGCGGGTGCCCCGTCGGCGCGCGCTGCGACACGCGCGCCGAGGCTACGAAGGAACTGGCGGCCGCGGTGCAACGAGTCTTCCCGACAGCACTCGTACTCGAAACCGGATCGCGGGTCGTGTCCACTAGCGGACGGGTCGTTCGCACCACGACTGTGCTGCAGACGCCGGACGCCGTCGTGGTGTCGATCGCCGTACAGTGCGAGCCTGGCGCAACTACGGTGACCGAGCGAGGCGGATCGCTCGCCACGAAGGGCCCAGCCGACGACCTGCTCGTCGTCGCTGGATCACCTGGCTGCAGCGTGGCTGTCGTCGCGCATACGCCCGCGGGCGTCTCGGTACCGATTCGCCAGTTGGCGAAGATCACCGGCGATCCCGCTGTGCAGCTGCGGCCGTAGCTGGGACCGCGCCAGGGCTCGGCAAGAAGACGGATCGGGTGGTCAACGGGCACAGCTGGCACGAAAACCATAAGGAAGAGGCGGCGGCACGGGAGGGATGTGCCGCCGCCTCTTCGCTGCACCACTCTATTCCATCATACTGGCGTGAGCGCAAGCACGAGCCCGCTGTGTCGCGGTTCCTGGCCGAGCCAACCAAATTTGCGCAAATTGTGTGTCGCTGCGCCATCTGTACGCGGCCCGCGGGATCGGCGAGATGGTTGAACTTGCAATTACCAAAGGCCGGGGGATAGAGTCACGACTATTAGGTGAACGTTCATCTACTGAGGAGTTGGAGCCATGTCAGCACCCGCCACCACCGCGATCACGGTCCCGGGCTACGTAGTCGGCACCTGGACGATCGACCCTGTGCACTCGGACGTGTCGTTCACTGTCCGGCACATGATGGTCAGCAAAGTCCGCGGCCAGTTCACCACGTTCGAGGGCACCGTCGTCACCGCGGAAGACCCGCTGCAGTCATCCGTCACGGCCACCATCGACCTGAACTCGATCGACACGCATAACGAGCAGCGCGACAACCACATCCGCTCCGCGGACTTCTTCGAGGTCGAGAAGCACGCACACATGACCTACCGCTCCACCGGTATCCGCCAGGCCGGCGAGGACTGGCTGATCGACGGCGAGCTGGACCTGCATGGTGTCACCCGGCCCGTCCAGCTGAAGGTGGAGCTGAACGGCTTCACCCGCGACCCGTACGGCGGCACGCGGGCGGGCTTCTCCGCCACGGCGGAGATCAACCGACGCGACTTCGGCATCGACATCAGCGTGCCGATGGACGGTGGCGGCGTCGTCGTGGGCGACAAGATCTCGATCAACCTCGAGATCGAGGCCGTCCTCGACAAAGACTAACGCACTATTCCTACCTGCACGGCAGACAAGGAGTAATGTGGATGCGGTGCGCAGGCTCTTCTCCTTCCCGAATCCGGTAAACGAGGTCGCTGCCAGAACCGTCGCCGCCGGGGTCGTGCTGTTAGCACTCGCAACGTTGGTGCTCAGCGCGACCCTCGGCAGCGGTTGGCTGTGGCTCACAATCCCACTCGCCTACGGGTTCATCGCACGCGCGCTGACAGGCCCCACATTGAGCCCCCTCGGCCGACTGGCCACCCGGGTCGTGGCGCCGCGGATCGCGAGCGCACGCCCGGTTCCCGGACCGCCCAAGCGGTTCGCACAGGGTATGGGCGCGGTGATTTCGTTCGCCGCGGTCGTGCTGCATTTCGGCTTCAGCCTCGACGCATGGGCGCTGGCTTTGGTCGGCCTGATCGCCGTCGCGGCGACACTCGAGTCGGTGTTCGCCTTCTGCATCGGCTGCCGGATCTTCGCGGTCCTGATGAGGATCGGCGTGATCCCGGCCGCTGTGTGCGCCGAGTGCGCCGACCTCTCGCTCCGGGTGCCCACAGCCGCTTGAGGCATCGACCGGGCAAACTGACCGGGTGAGCCAACCGTCGCCGAAAACGCAGCAGGCGCGTGAGACACCAGCGGCGCGTGCACCGCACTACGGCCTCGAGACGCTCGCGGTCCTCGGCGTATCACTGGCCATGTCCGGCCTCTACGCGCTGCTGTACTACGTGCGCGCAGAGGTCACCGTCAAAGGTGGCATCTCCGCAACAACAGCGACCGTTGTCTCCGGTCCGTCGACCCGGTTCGTCTGGCTGGACATCCTTGACAACCTGGCCAATGTCCTCAACGGACTCATGCCCGCGGCGCTCGCATTGGTGCTGCTGGCTCGTGATCCGGGTGGCCCGGGCCTCGGCATCGGGTTGCAGTGGAGACAGCTGCGGCACGATGTGCTGCCCGGCATCGGGCTCGCCGCCCTCATCGGAATTCCGGGCCTGGGCCTGGTGTGGGCCGCCCATGAGCTCGGGATCAATGCCCACATCGCGGTCGTGAACCTGCCCGATCTCTGGTATCGCGTCCCGCTGCTCCTGCTCGAGGCTGCGCAGAACGGGATCCTCGAGGAGGTCGTTGTCGTCGGCTTTCTGCTGACCCGGTTGCGGCAGATGCACTGGAGTGATTCCCGAGCGCTCGGCGCAAGCGCGGTTCTGCGCGGCAGCTACCACCTCTACCAGGGGCTCGGAGGCTTCTTCGGCAACCTGGTGATGGGGTTGATCTTCGGCTGGTGGTTCCAGCGCACCCGCCGGGTACTGCCACTGGCCATCGCGCACGCCTCGATCGA
Organism: uncultured Actinomycetota bacterium; assembly: GCA_963839995.1. Classification (GTDB taxonomy): domain Bacteria; phylum Actinomycetota; class Actinomycetes; order Mycobacteriales; family Jatrophihabitantaceae; genus CAWIUB01. Next base: position 14,860 of record CAWIXH010000016.1, read on the forward strand.
CGCGATCAGCTTTATCGGCTACGTCTACCTGCACGACAAGGTCAGCTGGATCTAACGGTCGCCGGAGTCTTGGCGCAGATGCGGAGTCCTGGAGCGCAATCATCCTCAGATGCGGACTATATTGCCGGATGTGCCCAGCTACTCGGTCCGCGAAGCGGCAGCCTTCCTCGGGGTCAGCGACGACACGCTCCGGCGCTGGATCGACTCCGGCCGCATCGTCGCGTCCGCGTCCGGTCGCCGGACTGTCGACGGAGTCGACCTCGCGCGGCTCGCCGAGGAGAACGCCCGCGCCCTGCCCCGCCCCGAACCGAGGCCCGTCGTCCTGGAGTCGGCGCGCAATCGGTTCGTCGGGCTGGTCACCCGGGTGCTCCGCGACACGGTGATGGCCCAGGTCGACATCCAGTCCGGCCCGCATCGCTTCGTGTCCCTGATGAGCCGGGAGGCGGCGGATGAGTTGGGCCTCGAGCCCGGCATGACCGCCATCGCCGCGGTCAAGTCCACCAACGTCATCGTGGAGATTCCGCATTCATGAGGCGATTCATGAGGCGCGGGGTGCTGCTGGCGAGCGTCGCCGTCGCAAGTGCGGCGGCCGTCGCCGCCTGCGGCACCTCGGCCGGCGCGAGGCGGGTTGCCGGGCAGTCGGCCGCGGCCGGCACGCTGCACGGCTCGCTCACCGTCTTCGCCGCAGCGTCGCTGACCGAGTCGTTCCGGGCGCTCGACAAGCAGTTCGAGGCCGCGCACCCCGGGGTGCGGATCACGTTCAACTTCGGCGCAAGTTCTGCCCTCGCAGCCCAGATCTCGCAGGGCGCGCCCGCCGATCTGTTCGCGTCAGCCTCCCCCGCGAACATGCATTCGGTCGTGCAGGCCGGCGCCGCCCACTCGTCTGCCGACTTCGCCAAGAACGCGATGGAGATCGCGGTTCCGCGCGACAATCCGGCCGGCATCACGCAGCTCGCGGACCTGGCCAAGCCGTCGGTCAAGGTGGCGCTGTGCCAGCCTCAGGTGCCGTGCGGCGCGGCCGCCAACCAGGTGTTTGCGAACGCCAAGATCACCGTGAAGCCCGTCACCCTCGAAGCGGACGTCAAGTCCACCTTGACCAAGGTGACGCTCGGCGAGGTCGACGCGGGTGTCGTCTATGTCACCGACGTAAAGGCTGCCGGCGTCAAGGTCAAGGGCATCGTGATACCCACCGGCCTGAACGCGAGCACCGACTATCCCATCGCCCTGCTGACGACAGCCAAGAATCCCGTACTGGCACAGGCATTCGTCGACTACGTCCAATCGGCCGAAAGCCGTGCCGTGTTGCGCGAGGCGGGCTTCAGCTCGCCGTGAGACCGCTTGGGCGAACGGCCACCCTTTCACCTCGGGCTCGCCGAGCGGCCGCATCGGAATCTGCGGTGCGCGGCGTCCCGATGCTGCTCGTACCGCCCGCGCTGATCGGATACATCTTCCTCCTGCTTCCCGCCGTCGGCCTGCTGATCCGCGCGCCGTGGAGCAGCCTGCGGGCCATCTACGCCCGCTCCGACGTGGCCGACGCGCTGCGGCTGTCGCTGGTCACGGCGACCGAGGCCACCGCCGTCTCCCTCGTGCTTGGCGTGCCGTTGGCGTGGCTGCTGGCTCGGCTGCGGATTCCCGGCAAAGCCACCCTGCGCACCGTGGTAACCCTCCCGCTCGTCCTGCCGCCGGTCGTCGGCGGTATCGCGCTGTTGCTCACCCTGGGCCGCAACGGATACGTCGGCCGCTACCTGGATCAATGGTTTGGTATCCAGCTGCCGTTCACGACGCACGGGGTAGTCATCGCGGAGACGTTCGTGGCCATGCCGTTCCTGATCGTCACGGCCGAGGGCGCCTTCCGCGGCGCGGACCGAGCCTTGGAGGAAGCCGCCGCGACCCTCGGTGCCTCGCGGTTGCGCATCCTCACCCGCATCACGATACCCACGGTGGCGCCATCGCTCGCCGCAGGTGCCGTGCTGTGCTGGGCGCGCGCGCTGGGCGAGTTCGGCGCGACGATCACCTTCGCCGGCAACCTGCCGGGCATCACGCAGACGATGCCGCTCGCCGTTTACACCGCGTTCGAGAACCAACCGGAAGACGCCGTGGCGCTGAGCCTGGTGCTGATGGCGGTGGCCGTGATCATCCTCGGTGCGCTGCGCGATCGCTGGTTGCGCTCGACCCCCGCGTCGTGAGCAGCTCCGGCCTGTCCGTCGCGGCGTCGGTAGCCCGCGGAACAGGGTTCACCCTCGACGTGACGCTGCAGGTAGAACGCGGCGAGGTGGTGGTCGTGTTGGGCCCGAACGGCGCGGGCAAGACTACCCTGCTGCGTGCGATCGCGGGGCTGCTGCCGATCACGACCGGCCGGATCACGCTGGGCGACGTCATATTGGACGACGCGCGCACCGGGGAGTTCCGCGACCCGGCGGAGCGGCACATCGGCGTGGTGTTCCAAGACCATCGGCTGTTCCCGCACCTGCGCGCCGTCGACAACGTGGCGTTCGCTGCGCGATCACGGGGCGTCGCCCGGCATGCGGCGGCGCAGACCGCGGCCGCTTGGCTGCGCCGGCTCGGCGTAGGTGACCTGGCGCGCCGCAAACCGCTGGCGCTCTCGGGTGGTCAGGCGCAGCGGGTCGCGCTGGCGCGGGCACTGGCCGCTGAACCGCATCTGCTGCTGCTCGACGAACCGCTCTCGGCCCTGGATGTGCAGACCCGGGCGGACGTGCAGCTGGAGCTGGGTGCGCACCTGCGGGGCGTCGACGGGCCCTGCGTGATCGTCACGCACGACCCGATCGAGGCCCTTCTGCTGGCCGACCGCATCGTGGTGCTCGAAGGCGGTCAGGTGGTCCAGGAGGGGTCCCCGGGCGAGGTCGTGAGCCGCCCGCTCACCCCCTACGTGGCCCGGCTGGTCGGCGTCAACCTGCTGTCCGGCGAACTCGTGGGCGACGCCGTGCAGGTCGACGGCGGCGGCACCGTGCACGTGGCCGAACCGGAGACGAGTGGCCGGGTGCTCGTCGCCATTCGCCCGTCGGCAATCACGGCATACGCGACGCCGCCTGCGGGCAGCAGCGCGCGGAACCTGTGGCCCGGCGTGCTCGCCTCCATGGCACCGCTGGCCGACCGCGTGCGGCTGGCCGTCGACGGTCCGCCACGGCTGCTCGTCGACGTCACCCCGTCGGCCGTTGCCGAGCTGCGGCTCCGCCCAGGTGGCACGGTGTGGCTCACGGCCAAGGCCACCGACATGATCGTCTACCCGGAGCGGCGGTAATCCAGCTGCGCCCCGTCGGGCCGGGCTGGCAGGGTGGACGCCGTGTCGGATATCGAGATCGTCCACCCCATCCCGGTCGACGACAGCGAGGCGTGGGCGTCGGCGATGGCGCTCACCTTCCTCGAAGACCCGTCGCCCGAGGCGCACGAGGGAAGTAACGAGTTCTTCCGTCGCGTCTGGGAGCCGCACCGGCGCTGGGGCGCCCGTTCACGCGGCCGCTGGGTCGGCACGCTCGCCACCCGCCCGACCACGCTCACCGTCCCCGGAGCCGAGGGCGACACCCTCGAGGTCCCCGCCGACGCGCTGACGATGGTCACCGTCTCGGCCACGCATCGCCGGCGGGGGCTCATGACGGCGATGCTCGGCGGGTCGCTCGCCGAGGCGAGGGAGCGAGGCGATGCGGTCGGCATCCTGTTCGCGGCGGAGTGGCCGATCTACGGCCGCTTCGGGTACGCCCCCGCCACGCTGAGCGCCACCTACTCCCTCGACCCACGCAACCGCGGTGCGGGCGTCCCGGCGGGCGACGCCGGCTCGGTGTATGGGGTCGAGCCCGATGAGCTCGGCAAGCACGCGCCGGACATCTACGCGGCCGCTCGTCGCCGCCGCGCGGGGAACATCGAGCGTCCCCCACCGTGGTGGCACCGCGTCCTGGGGCTCGAGGGCCTGCCGGCCGACAAGGTGCACGGACGCCGCCCGAACCTGTTCGCCCACGAGGGCCCGGCTGGCCCGGACGGGTTCGTGGCCTGGGTCCCCACCCGTGGCTTCGAGCCGAACATCCGGCTCGGCGCCATCGAGGTCGTCGACCTGTGTGCGGCCACCGACGAGGCGTACCGCGCTTTGTGGGCGTACCTGACGAGCATCGACGTGGTGAGTGAGATCGTGCTGCCCGGCCGACCGGTCGACGAGCCGGTGCGCTGGCTGATGAGCGACGGGCGGGCGCTTCAGCAGATCAGTACGGGCGACGCCGTGTGGTTGCGGCTGCTCGACGTCACCGCGGCCTTGTCCGCGCGGCGGTACGCGATTGCCGACCGATTGACGATCGAGATTGTCGACGACGACCACGGTGGGTTCGCGGCTGGGCGCTATGTCCTCGACGGCGGGCCCGACGGCGCGTCATGCCGTGCGGCGCCGCGGTCAGGCGTCGATCTGCGCGTGCACCAGCGGGCCCTGGCGTCGGCGTACCTCGGCGGCTTCCCGCTGTGGGCGAAGGTTGCGGCCGGGCTCGTCGAGGAGTGCACGGCGGGCGCGCTGCGCCGGGCTGACGCGATGTTCGTCGCCCCGATTGCGCCGTGGTGCGCGACGGACTTCTGAGCCGCTACTCCCGGCCGACCGGGGGCCGGCTCCACCGCTCTTCGATCCGACCGTAGCGCCACACGAGCAGCGAGACGATCCAGGTTGCGGCGAACAGGCCGACCACGATGTAGCCGGTGTAGTCGTAGGCGCCGATATCGCCGACGAGGCTCCACAGCCCGCCGGTGAGGTGCAACTTGTTGGCAAGCAGTCCGAGCAACTCCATGCCGCCGATCACGACAGCCACCAGCACGCTGAGGCTCGTCACGGTGATGTTGTAGTACACCTTGCGCACCGGCTTGGAGAACGCCCAGCCGTAGGCAAAGTTCATGAACGACCCGTCGATGGTGTCGAACAGGCACATCCCGGCCATGAACAGGATGGGCAGGCACAAGATCGCATACCAGGGCAGCGCGAAGGCCGCGCCCGCACTGGCGAGCACCAGCAGCGAGATCTCGGTCGCGGTGTCGAACCCGAAGCCGAACAGCACACCGACCGGGTACATGTGCCATGGCTTGCGCACGGCGACCATGACGCGCTTGAGGATGCGGTTCATGAAGCCGCGGTTGGCGAGAAGCTGCTCGAGCGTCTGCTCGTGGTGCTGCTGTGTGCGCATCTCGCGGAAGACCTGCACGATGCCCAGCAGGATGAACAGGTTGACGATGCCGAGAATCATCAGGAAGACGCCGGAGACGAGGGTGCCGACAATCCCCGTGACGGCGTGCAGGGCCGAGTTACCGTCGGCCACCTGACCCGCCAGCGAACGAATGCCCAACGCGAGCGCCACGCACATGCCGAAGACGATCGTCGAGTGGCCGAGCGAGAACCAGAAGCCGACGGACAGCGGCCGAGTCTTCTCCGCCATGAGCTTGCGGGTCGTGTTGTCGATCGCGGCGATGTGGTCGATGTCGAATGCGTGCCGCATACCCAGCGTATAGGCGGTGATGCCGAGCCCGACGCCGAACACGCCCTGGCTGCCCAGCGACAGGTGCTGCGGGGCGACGACCATGATCAGCAACCCGAATCCGGCGAGGTGTAACGCAATCACGACGACGACCATGCCGGTCAGCCGCCGCCACTCGCTGGGGGTCAACGAGCGAATGACGGCGCGCAGCCGCGACGGCGAGCGCGCGGGGACATGCTCGAATGCCGTAGCGGTCACCGGACCTCCGCTGCTGCGGGCAAGAGGGAAATCGTTGTTGCCACTCTATTGCAACAACGCCGACGCCCACAAGCACGGTGCCGCTATCTCCTGGCTTGTCGTGAGCAGCGCTCTGCCGCGTTGTTCGGGCGCTACGCCATTCCGGGCGCTACGCCATTCCGGGCGCTATGCCATTCCGGGCGCTACGGCGCGGACGGTGGCGGCGGATACCCGGCGGGCGGCCCCTGGTGGGGCTCTTCGGGTTCGCCGGGCGTCGCCGGGCGCGGCGCGTACGGCGGCTGGGGCGCCGGCGCCTGCTGCAGGTAAGCCGGAGGCGGCTGGGGCCGCTGGGTCGGCATCGATGGCAGCTGGTCCAGGTGATCAAGGTCCGCAAGTCCGGCTCGTGCGGCGCGGGAGTCCTCGTCGTCGTCCGAGGCTCGCAGGTTGATGGCCTCCGGCTGCTCGCTGGCCGGCGGCAGGTTCGAGTCGAACCACTTCGAGGTGTCGAGCTCCGGTCCGGCGCCCGGGCCTCCGTCGCTGGTGGCCTTCAGCCACGAAGCGGCTCCTTCCCCCTCCGCGCCGGTGAGCTTGGCGAGTCCTTCGAGCGCCTTGCTGAATTCGCTGGGCACGATCCACATCTTGTTCGCGTCGCCCTGCGCGATCTGGGGCAGCGTCTGCAGGTATTGGTAGGCCAGCAGGGCCGGATCGGGCCGGGCGGCGTGAATCGCCCCGAAGGTCGTCTCAATGGCCTTCGCCTGGCCCTGGGCGCTCAGGTAACGCGCCGCACGCTCGCCTTCGGCCCGCAGGATGCGGGACTGCCGATCGGCCTCCGCCGAGAGGATCGCGGACTGCTTCTGGCCCTCAGCGGCGAGAATCTGCGACGCCTTCTGACCCTCGGCGGTCTTGATGGCGGACTCGCGCTGACCCTCGGCCGCGAGGATCACGGCCCGTTTGTTCCGGTCGGCGCGCATCTGCGCCTCCATGGCGTCCTGGATGGACAGGGGCGGGTCGATCGCCTTGATCTCGACCCGCGCCACCCGGATGCCCCACGGGCCGGTCGCCTCGTCGAGCACGCCGCGCAGCTGGGTGTTGATCGCATCCCGGCTGGTCAGCGCCTGCTCCAGGTTCAGCGAGCCGACCACGTTACGCAGCGTGGTGATCGTCAGCTGCTCGACCGCCTGGATGTAATTCTGGATCTCGTACGTGGCCGAGCGCGGGTCGGTGACCTGGAAGTAGATGACCGAGTCGATCGCCACCGTCAGGTTGTCGGACGTGATCACCGGCTGCGGCGGGAAGCTGACCACCTGCTCGCGCAGGTCGATCAGCGGGCGCATCCGGTCCACGAATGGCAACAGCACAGCGACGCCGGGTCCTTGCGTGCGCACGTAGCGGCCCAGCCGCTCCACAACGGCGGCACGCGCCTGTGGAACGATGCGCACGCTGCGCAGTAGGGTGATCAGCGCGACAACGGCGATCACCAGCACCGCGATCAAGACAGCGCTCAACGGATATCCCTTCGCAGACTCGGCGAGCTCATTGCGGTCGCCAGACCAGCGCGGTGGCGCCGGAGATCTCGACCACCTGGACGGTCTCGCCGGCGGGCACGGTCTGGGTGGTGTCGTAGGCGCGCGCCGTCCACTCCTGCCCGTTGAGGCGGATCAGCCCGGTATTCGTGTCCACCTTGCTGAGCACGATGGCGCTCTTGCCGACCAAGGCCGCCGTGCCCATCGGGTGGGTGCCGACACCGGTGAGGTGCCTGCGGGCAACAGGCCGGACGAACGCAAGCAGCCCGATGGCCACGGCGATCGCGACGATGACCTGGATCGCGGGTGGCGCTCCGACGCCGGCGGCCAACGCACCGGCGCCCGCACCGCCGGCGCACATGATCAGCACCAGATCGAGGGAGAGCGTCTCGGCACCGGCCAGGACGCCCGCCGCGATCAACCAGACCAACCACGCAGGCACATCATCATCGTGGCACGAATGCGAACCGGCCGCCCGTGTCTTCGCTGTGTGATCCACAGGCTCCGGTGCGTTGGCCGCGTGGGCGTCCCGGGTGGCGTGCCTGCGCGTGATGGCCCGAACCGTCATCCGCGGCGCGGGGCCGGGCAGCAGCCCGCCGGGCAGTCGACGCCGCACAGCCCCAGGACGCTGAGCGCCTCCGGCGCCCGGCCGTTGATCTGCTCCTCGACGAGCTCCCGGATCGCCTGGACGAAGCCGGGGTGTGTGCCCGCGGTTGCCGCACGCGCGAACGCCAGGCCTAGAGCTCGGGCCGTTCCTGCAGCTTCAACGTCGAGGTCCCACAACACCTCAAGGTGGTCGGAAACGAATCCCGTCGGGCAGACCGCGACCGCGGCCGTTCCGCCGGCCGCCAGCGAATGCAGGTGATCGTTCACGTCCGGCTCGAGCCACGCCGCCCGCGCCGACCCGGACCGCGACTGCCACACCAGGTCGAACTCGGCCCCCGGCCCGCGCACAGCCTCAGCCACCAGCCGAGCTGTCTCGCGCTGCTGGGCGAGATACAACCCGCCGGACGGGCCCGACGTCTCGTTCATCGAGACCGGGATCGAGTGCGCAGTGAAGACCAGCCGTGCGCCACCGCGGAGCGCACCGGGTAGCGAATCGAGCGCCGACCGCACCCGCTCGGCGTTCGCCTCGACGAATCCGGGGTGGTCGAAGAAGTGCCGCAGCTTGCGCAGCAGGGGGGCGCCGTGGCCGACGGCGGCCTGTGCCCCGGCGAGATCCTCGCGGTACTGGCGGCAGCCGGAGTACGAGGACGTGGCGCTGGTGGCGAGCACAAGGGCGTTACGCACGCCGTCGTCGGCCATCTGCCGAACCGTGTCCGGCAGGAATGGACGCCAGTTTCGATTGCCCCAATAGAGCGGCAGTTCGATGCCGTGCGCCGCGAAGTCCGCCGCGATCGCCGCGAGCAGCGCGCGGTTGTGAGCGTTGAGCGGCGACACCCCGCCGAAATGCCGATAGTGTTCGGCCACGGCAGCCAGCCGGTCCTCCGGGACGCCGCGGCCACGCGTCACGTTCCGCAGGAACGGCAGCACCTCGTCGGGGCCTTCCGGCCCGCCGAACGACAGCAGGAGCAGCGCGTCTAACGGTGTCGTCATCGGGGCAAGCTGTGTCGTCATCGGCGGCCCCCGCGGAATCGTGAGCGAAGCGAGCGATTCTGTAGGGTGTCTATACGCCCATCGCGTGGAACCCGCCGTCGACATGGACGATCTCGCCGGTTGTCGCGGGGAACCAGTCCGACATCAGTGCCGCGATGCTGCGCGCGACCGGCTCGGCATTGGAGTTGTCCCAGCCCAGCGGCGCCCGCCCGTCCCAAGCGTCCTCGAACGTGCTGAAGCCCGGAATGCTCCTGGCGGCCATGGTGCGGACCGGTCCCGCAGCGACGAGGTTGACGCGGATCTTGCGCGGTCCGAGTTCCCGGGCCAGGTAGCGCGCCGCGGACTCGAGCCCGGCCTTGGCGACGCCCATCCAGTCGTAGGCCGGCCACGCCACGGACGCGTCGAACGTCAATCCGACGAGGGAGCCACCGTCGGCGGCGAAGAGCGGCAGAGCCGCGACCGCCAGGGATTTGAGGGAGAACGTCGAGACCTGCACGGCGGTAGCCACGTCGCTCCACGGTGCGCCGAGGAAACCACCGCCCAGACAGGAGGCGGGCGCGAACCCGATCGAGTGCAGCACCCCGTCGACGCCGTCGACGTGCTCACGGACCCGATCGGCGAGCGCAGCGAGGTGCTCGTCGTTGGACACGTCCAGCTCCACGACTGGCGGCGGCTGCGGGAGTTTCCGCGCCACCCGCTCGACCAGGGACAGGCGGCCGAACCCGGTCAGCACAACCTGCGCGCCCTGTTCCTGGGCAACCCGTGCCGCGGCGAAGGCGATCGAGGCGTCGGTGATCACCCCAGTGATCAGCAGCCGCTTGCCGTCTAGGAGTCCCATCAGATCCCCATCCCCAGGCCACCGTCGACCGGCAGCACCACCCCGGATATGTAGGCCGCCGGATCGGACGCGAGGAAATGCGCCGCCGCCGCGACCTCGTCGGCCGCGCCGTAGCGGCGGAGTGGCACGTTGCCCAGCACCTCGCTCCTGCGAGCTTCGGTCAGCTCGGCCGTCATGTCGGTTTCGATGAACCCTGGGGCGATCACATTGGCGGTGATGCCGCGGCTGCCGAGTTCGCGGGCGATCGAGCGGGCTAGGCCGATGAGTCCAGCCTTGCTCGCGGCGTAGTTCGCCTGGCCTGGGGCGCCGACGAGCGCGACGACCGAGGAAATGAAGATCATCCGGCCACGGCGGGCCTTCAGCATGCCGCCGGCGGCGCGCTTGGCCACCCGGTAGGCGCCGGTGAGGTTGGCGTCGAGCACCCGCTCGAACGACTCCTCGCTCATCCGCAGCAGCAGGGTGTCGTCGGTGATGCCCGCATTGGAGACCAGGACCTCGACAGGTCCCTGCTGGGCTTCGACCGCGGTGAACGCGGCGTCGACGGCAGCCGCGTCGGTGACATCGCATTCCACCCCGAACAGCCCGTCAGGTGCGCCGCTGCCGCGATGGGTAACCGCTACCTCGTCGCCTCCCGCCGCGAATGCCTTCGCCACGGCCAGGCCGATGCCGCGGTTGCCTCCGGTAACCAGCACTGATCGACTCACGCCCGGCACGCTAGCCGATTGACCGGCTGTCCGAGTAACGAGCTAGGCGAGGCGACCGGCCCACAGCAGTGACGCGCCGGCGGCTGCCAGGGTGAACAGCAGCCCAATCGCGAGGAACCGCCAGCTGATGATGCGCTTGGCCGTCGTATATCCGATCTGCGAGCCGATGTCCTTGTACACCGACTGCAGCTCGCTCGCGGACGCAGCGGTGTGGAACGAGCCGCCGGTCGACTCGGCCAATGCCCGCAGGGTGGCCTTGTCGGCGGGCACCTGGGCGGTGCCTTCGCCGGGAATCGTCACGGTGCCGGTGTCGGTGCCGAACGCGATGGTCGAGACGGCGACGCCCGCTGTACGTGCGGCCGCCGCGGCCGCAGCAGGCGTGCGGCCGCGGTTGTTCGCTCCGTCGCTCATCAACACGATCCGGGCCGGCGCCGGTTTGTCGTCCTTCGCCGTGGTCGCTTTGCTGAAGACGTTGATCGCGTCCAGGCAGGAGAACACCGCCTCGCCGATCGCCGTGGAGTTCTCCAACTGCAGGCCGTCGATCGCGACCTTGAGGGAGTCCCGGTCGATCGTCGGCGGCACCACGACACTGGCGGCGCCGCCGAACTTCACCAGCCCGACGTTGATGCGGGGTGGCAGCAGGTCCATGAACTGCCTGGCCGCTGTTTTGGCCGCGGTGATCCGGTCCGGGACGACATCCTGCGCCTCCATCGACAGCGAGACGTCCAGTGCGACCATGACGGTGGCCCGGTCGCGCGGCACCCTGACCGCGGCCGTTGGCTCGGCGAGGCCGACCGTCAGGACCGTCAGCCCGACGAGTAGCAGCGCGAACGTCAGATGCCGCCGCCAACCAGGGCGGCGCGGCGCGACGGTCGACAGCAACGACACGTTGCTGAACCGGGCCACGTACCTCTTCCGGCGCAGCTGCAGCACGACGTACACCACCAGCGCCACGGCGACCGCCACGAGCAGGAACAGCCACTGCGGGGAGGCAAAGTCCATCACCGCACCCCCACATGTGCGATCGCGCGGCGGCGGGCGAGCACGAAACGCACGACGTCGGTGAGCCAGTCGCGGTCGGTCCGCAGCTGCAGATGCGCGGCCCCCGCGTGCCGCAGGGCCGTCGCGATCTGCGCGCGCTGCGCGGCGGCCGCGGTCGCGTAGCGCTGCCGCAGCTCGGGCCGCGAGGTCTGCACCTCCAGCTGCCGGCCGGTTTCCGGGTCGACAAAGGTCATCAGCCCCGCCGCGGGCAGCTCGAGTTCGCGCGGGTCGAGGATCTCCACGGCCAGCAGTTGATGCCGCCCACTGAGCCCTCGCAGCGGCCGCTCCCACGCGGGCGGGCCAGACTCATCGTCGGTCAGGAAGTCCGATACCACGACCACCAGCCCACGGCGGCGCGGCGGGCGCCGCAGCTGCTCGAGCGCCCCAGCAAGGTCGCCGCGGGTACCCGACCCGGACCGCGGAGTCTCGGCGATCTTGCGCACGAGGTATCGGGCGTGCGCGGTGCCGCCGAGCGCCGGAATGCGGAAGGTCCGCTCGCCACTCGTCACGACAGCACCGACCCGGTTACCCATCCGAGCGGTGAGATGGACGACCGCGGTGATCGCGGCCAGCACGAGCTCACGCTTCTCCGAGAGGGCAGTGCCGAAGTCGAGGCTCGGCGACACGTCGACAGCGAGCCACGTCTCCAGCTCACGGTCGGCAATCGTCTGCCGCACGTGTGGGACGGTGGTCCGCGCGGTGACCGGCCAGTCCATCCGCCGCACGTCGTCGCCGGGAAAATACTGCCGCGACTCGGCTGACTCACTGCCGGGGCCGGGGACCAGGCCGACGTAGTTGCCCTGCAGCAGCCCGTCCAGTTTGTTGCGGACGGTCAGCTCGAGTCGGCGCAGCAGCGGCTGTGCGGGACTCAGGTCCAAGGACGGACCGTGCGTGGCGTCGGCAGCACGGCCGCGTTCGGTCACGCTGTGCGCTCCCACCCCGGCTGGTCAGGGGCTGACGGACGGGGTCCGAACAGCTGGCCGGGCTGGTTCGGCGGCTGAGCCTGCTGGACAGGCGGGCCCGCGCGTTGCCGCGGTGCCACTTGCGGCAGCGGGATTGTCTGCAGCACCCGTTGCATGGCGTGCGCGGCGGGCACGCCGTCGGCGATCGCGTCGTAGGAGAGCACGATGCGATGCGGCAGCACGTCGATGGCGACGTCGAGGACGTCCTGGGGCAGCACGTAGTCGCGGCCGCGCAGCAGGGCGATGGAGCGGCCCGCAGCGATCAGACCGAGGCTGGCCCGCGGGCTCGCGCCGTACGACACCCACTGCGCGACGTCGGGCATGCCGTGCTGACCCGGGTTGCGGGTCGCCAGGACCAGTCGCACGACGTAGTCGACGATCGCGTGGTGCACGAAGACCCGCGACGCGGTCTGCTGCAGCCGGATCAATTCGTCCGTTGAAATCACGGCCTTGGCGACCGGGGGTTCGACGCCCATGCGGTAGACGATCTCCCGCTCCTCGGGCGCGGACGGGTAATCCACGTTGATCTTCATCAGGAACCGGTCGCGCTGCGCCTCGGGCAGCGGATACACGCCCTCGCTCTCGATCGGGTTCTGCGTCGCGAGGACGAGGAACGGCGACGGCACCGGATAGCGGGTGCCACCGATCGAGACCTGCCGCTCGGCCATAACCTCGAGCAGGGCACTTTGCACTTTGGCGGGTGCCCGGTTGATCTCGTCGGCCAGGATGAAGTTGGCGAAGACAGGACCGAGTTCGGTATCGAATCGCTCGGAGCTCGGCCGGTAGATGCGAGTGCCGATGATGTCGGACGGGACCAGGTCGGGGGTGAACTGCAGCCGGGCGAACGAGCCATTCACCGTCCTTGCCAACGTCTCGACCGCCAGTGTCTTGGCCACACCCGGCACACCCTCGAGCAGGCAGTGCCCGCGGGCCAGCAGCCCGACGAGCATCCGCTCGACCAGCCGGTCCTGCCCCACGATGACCCGCTTGATCTCGAACATGACCCGTTCGAGGGCGGTGGCGTCAGCTGCCGGGGTGTGCACCTGCGAACCGGGAGCGACCGGTTGCGCGGCAGGGGGTTGCGTCACCTGGATGTCTCCGTATCGCTCGGTTGCGCGTCGCTTCACGGTACGGGACGAACCTGTACGGTGCCCCAGACTGTGCGCCCACCCCCAGCGCGACTTCCTGCTCGAGGCGACCGCACCCGGAGGAGGGTCAGCCGCCGATCGCTGACATTGGCCGTTCGGGCTGCTCGAAGCCCTCCTCGCCGATGCCGTGGCCGGCCTGCTTGCCGAGCACCGCCCGTCGGATCAGCCCGCCGATCTGCTCGTCCGTGGCGCCTTGGCGCATGGCGTCCCGCAGGTCGGTCTCCTCGCGCGCGAACAGGCAGGTGCGCAGCTGGCCGTCCGCGGTCAGCCGCAGCCGATCGCACTCGCGGCAGAACGGCCGCGTCACGGACGCGATGATGCCGATTCGCCCTGGCCGCATACGCCAGCCTGCCGCCCCCGGCCCGTCGAGCACCTCGAACGACTCGGCCGGCGCCGAGCCGCGGTCGTCCCGGCCCACCGGCAGCAGACGATAGCTCTGCTCAAGCAGCGCGAGAATCTCCTCGGCGCTCACCATCTGCTGCCGGGACCACGCATGCTGCGCATCCAGGGGCATGTGCTCGATGAAGCGCAGTTCGTAGCCGGCCCGCAGCGCCCACTCGACCAGGGCCGGTGCCTCGGCGTAGTTGCTGTCCCTGACCAACACCGAATTGATCTTGATCGGGGCGAGCCCGGCGGCGGCGGCGGCCGCAACCCCGGCCAGCACGTCGTCCAGCCGGTCGCGGCGGGTCAGCGCGCGGAACCGCTCCCGGTCCAGTGTGTCGACGGAGACGTTGATGCGGTCCAGGCCCGCCTCGACGAGAGAGCCGGCCATCCGGACCAGGCCCAGGCCGTTGGTCGTCAGCGACAGCTCGGGACGCGGATGCAGCTGGCGGAGGCGGACGATCACGTCAGGCAGGCTTCGATGCAGCAGCGGCTCACCACCGGTGAGCCGGATGCTCCGAACACCCAAGCTGACGAAGATGCCCGCAAGACGCACCGTCTCGCCGTCGGTGAGCAGCTCCGGCCTGCGCAGCCAGGGCAGGCCCTCGGCCGGCATGCAGTAGGTGCAGCGCAGCGAGCACTTGTCGGTCAGCGAGACACGCAGATCCGTCGCGACCCGTCCGAAGCTGTCGACCAGCACGGCGTCCGAGCCATATCGGGCGGGCATCGTCAACGCAACGGCGGTGGACACCATCCCAGGCTAGCCCGGCCCCGGCGCCGCGACCGGGATCAGGTGAGCGGCCTGGTGGCCCCGAAGTACCCGGACTCGACCTGGAAGAGCGGCGTTATCTCGATGAAGGCCCCGCTGAACGGCGCTTGGACGACGTTGCCGTTGCCGATGTAGATCGCGACGTGACCGATCCCGGCGACCGTTCCGTTGTCGCTCCAGAACACCAGGTCGCCCGGCATGAGCTGGTCCGTCGACGGGTGGAACGACCCAGCCTGGGTGTACTGGCTAGGCGCGTAGTGGTCCATCCGGACCCACGGTCCCCAGGCGTAGAGCGTCAGCCCCGAGCAGTCGAAGCCGAAGACGCTGGCGTCGTTGCGGGAGTCGAAGTCGACGGCTACGCCGTAGGTGGGGCCGTTGAAGTTGCCGCCGGCGAAGCTGTAGGGCATGCCGAGGAAGGCGAGTGCGCGGTTCGCGGCGGTCTGCCCGATCCCGGCCGTCCACCCGGCGTTCGAGGTGCGGACTCCACCGCCCGTCCAGGCCGGACCGTTGCCATCGCCGCCCATGTTCGCGGTGCTACTCGTGTTCACGGTGCTACTCGGCGCGGGTGCCGAGCTCCCCTGGGCCTGTTGAGCCGCTCGCTGACGGGCGGCGGCCGCCGCCAGCGCAGCCTCACGGGCCCGGCGTGCCGCCGCCGCCCGCGCCGCCGCGATCCGCTCCTGCTCCTGCTTCCAGGCCACGTACGCCGCACGCTGGTTGTTCAGCGTGGCGAGCTGGCTCCTGGCGCTGTCGAGCTTGGTCTGGTTGGCCGCGAGCTGGTCGTCCAGCTCGACCTTCTGCTGACGTGCGGCAGCCAGCGCTTCTTCGGCGGCGGTCTTGGCGGCGTCCGCCGCGGCGGTCGCCTCGGCCTGCCGCTGTACCGCGAGGCGCGCCGCGGCGTCGGCATTCGACTTGGCCACCGTGGCCCGGCTCAGCTTGCCGATGGCGTCCAGCTGGTGGCTCGCGGAGTACTGCAGGAAGTCGCCTCGCTGCAACAGCTGATTCGGGTCGGAGGCGCTCAGCAGGTTGCCGGTCATCCCGTCCATCGGTCCGTTCATGTAGGTCGTACGAACGAACTGGCTGAAGCCCTGCTGTGCGGCGTCGACCGAGGCAGCCGCAGCCTTGACCTGAGCTTGCGCGGCGGCAGCCGCCTCCTGAGCCTCGTGCAGCTTCTGCACGGCGAACGCGTACCGCTGCTCGGCGCGTTCGGCGTCGGACAGCAGCCGGGCCAGCTGCGCCTGCAGTTGCGCGATCTGCGCTGAGAGCTGCCCCACCTCGGCGGCGAGCGCGCTCTTGGCCCGCTGGGCATGCTTCAGCTGTGTGTCGGTCGGGTTGGGCGGCGGAGTTCCGGTCGCCTGCCCGGGCGCGACGAGCACGGCGACGACGACCGCCAGGAGCGCGAGCACTGCCGGCACGACGACACGGCGGCGAGCGCCGGGTCGTGGGCGGCGAAGGCGGCTGGCGAACACTGTCCTGGTTCCCCTCGTTCGAGCCCCGTTCGTGTGCGTGCGCACCTCAGAGTGCCATTCCTGCCTCGCTTGTGCCAGCAGTCCCTGCAGAAACTTGCGCAACATCAGTGCCTAAACCAGGCATTTCGCCCAGGAATCGAAACGGCGTCACCACGAGCAGGGTCACGCTGATCCGTCCGGCTACGCTCACCGCAACGGTGATATCTTGACGTCGAGACAATTGTGCAACGCATTCATGAGGAGCGCATCGTGCCCGATCAGAGCAAGGACAGCTTCGGTTCCCGCGATCAGCTAGAGGTCGGCGGCGCGTCCTACGACTTCTTCCGCATCGACAAGGTCGAGGGTGCCCGGCGGCTGCCATTCAGTCTGAAGGTCCTGCTCGAGAACCTGTTGCGCACCGAGGACGGCAAGAACGTCACGGCCGATCAGATCGAAGCCATCGCTCGGTGGAACCCGGGTGCCGAACCCGACACCGAGATCCAGTTCACCCCGGCCCGCGTCGTGATGCAGGACTTCACCGGCGTGCCCGCCGTCGTCGACCTGGCGACGATGCGCGAGGCGGTGCGCGACCTCGGCGGTGACCCCGCGCGCATCAACCCGCTGGCCCCCGCCGAACTGGTCATTGACCACTCGGTCATCGCCGACCTGTTCGGTACGCCGGACGCGTTCGAGCGCAACGTCGAGCTCGAATACGAACGCAACCGCGAGCGCTACCAGTTCCTGCGCTGGGGGCAGACGGCGTTCGACCAGTTCAAGGTGGTGCCGCCGGGCACCGGCATCGTGCACCAGGTCAACATCGAGTACCTGGCCCGCGTGGTGTTCACGCGGATTGGCGGTACTGGCAGATTGGCCTACCCCGACACGCTCGTCGGCACGGACTCGCACACCACGATGGTCAACGGACTGGGCGTCCTCGGCTGGGGCGTGGGCGGAATCGAGGCCGAGGCCGCGATGCTCGGCCAGCCGGTGAGCATGCTGATTCCCCGCGTCGTCGGCTTCAAGCTGACCGGCGGGCTGCCCGACGGGTCGACCGCCACAGACCTGGTGCTGACGATCACCGAGATGCTGCGCAAGCACGGTGTCGTGGGGAAGTTCGTCGAGTTCTACGGACCCGGCGTGGCCGCGGTGCCGCTGGCCAACCGGGCAACGATCGGCAACATGAGCCCGGAATACGGCTCCACCTGCGCGATCTTCCCGATCGACGACGAGACCCTGCAGTACCTGCGCTTCACCGGACGGCCCGACGACCAGGTCGCCCTGGTCGAGGCGTACGCCAAGGCCAACGATCTGTGGCACGACGTGGCGGCTGAGCCGGTCTTCTCCGAGACACTGGAGCTGGACCTGTCGATAGTCGAGCCGTCGCTCGCTGGGCCGAAGCGCCCACAGGACCGCGTGCCGCTGCGCTCAGCCAAGACGATGTTCCGGGCGACGCTCGCCGACTACACGGACGGGGACTCCGTGCAGGATGCCCACGACGAGGCCGAGGACGAGTCGTTCCCCGCCTCCGACGTGCCGAGCTTCAGCGAGACCGCGACCGTCGAGACCGCGGCCGTCCAGTCCGCTGCGAACGGTGCGCACGGTCGAAGCTCGACGCCCACGCCGGTGACGCTCGCCGGCGGCACCGAGGTCGTGCTCGACCACGGCGCGGTTGCCATCGCAGCGATCACGTCGTGCACGAACACGTCGAACCCGTCGGTGATGATCGGCGCGGCGTTGGTCGCGAAGAAGGCCGTTGAGAAGGGGCTGAACCGCAAGCCCTGGGTGAAGACCACACTTGCGCCCGGCTCCAAGGTGGTCATGAACTACTACGATCGCGCGGGGCTCACCCCCTACCTCGACAAGCTGGGCTTCAACCTGGTCGGCTACGGCTGCACAACCTGTATCGGCAACTCCGGGCCGTTGCCCGACGAGATCTCCGCCGCGGTCAACGAGGCCGATCTCGCCGTGGTCAGCGTGCTGTCCGGCAACCGCAACTTCGAGGGACGCATCAACCCAGACGTCAAGATGAACTACCTCGCGTCTCCCCCGCTGGTCGTCGCGTACGCGCTCGCCGGCTCCATGGACATCGACATCACGACCGAGCCGCTCGGCACCGAGCTGGACGGCCAGCCCGTCTACCTGCGCGACATCTGGCCGACCGCACAGGAGATCCAGCAGGTCGTCAACGAGGCCATCGCCAGCGAGATGTACACCAGCGACTACGCCGACGTCTTCGCCGGCGACGAGCGGTGGACGAGCCTACCTACCCCTGAGGGCGACATCTTCGAGTGGGACGCTGCCTCGACGTACGTTCGCAAACCGCCTTACTTCGAGGGTATGCGGCGTGAGCCAGCGTCAGTAACCGACATCCGCGGGGCGCGGGTACTAGCCAAGCTCGGCGACTCGGTCACGACCGACCACATCTCACCGGCCGGGTCGATCAAGCCCGACTCACCGGCCGGCAAGTACCTGACCGAGCACGGCATCGAGCGGCGCGACTTCAACTCCTACGGCTCGCGCCGCGGCAACCACGAGGTGATGATCCGCGGCACCTTCGCCAACATCCGGCTGCGCAACCAGCTGGCCCCCGGGACGGAGGGCGGGTTCACCCGGGACTTCTCGCAGCCCGGGGCGCCGGTCACCGCGATCTACCAGGCCTCGGTCAACTACACCGCGGCCGGGACGCCGCTGGTCGTCCTGGCCGGCAAGGAGTACGGGTCCGGCTCGTCGCGGGACTGGGCGGCCAAGGGCACCGCGCTGCTCGGCGTGCGCGCGGTGCTCGCCGAGTCCTACGAGCGCATTCACCGGTCGAATCTGATCGGCATGGGGGTGCTGCCGTTGCAGTTCGCCGACGGCGACACCGCCGAATCGCTCGGACTGACTGGCGAGGAGACGTTCAGCATCACCGGCGTGGCGACGCTCAACGACGGCAGCACACCGCGCACCGTCACGGTCGTGGCGGACGGCACGACGTTCGAGGCCACGCTGCGCATCGATACCCCCGGCGAGGCAGACTACTACCGCCACGGCGGCATCATGCAGTACGTGCTGCGAGCGCTGCTGTAGCTGCGGTCGTAACAAATTCGTCTCGAATCCAGTCCGTGAGCCGTACCAGGCGATAAGTTCACGCCGACAACATTCGCGTCAGTCGCCGGCCTGCGTTATCAAGGCGCTGTCGGCTCCCACCCGGAAGGCGGTACAGCACATGCGCAAAAGCGCACTCGGCATCATCGTCGCTGGGCTCGCCGCATCGCTCGTGATGAGCGCATGTAGCTCCAGCAAGAAGTCGACAGGATCCACATCCGGCGCCTCGGCGGGCGGCGGCGGCAGCAGCTCGGCCGCCGGCGGCGCCGGAAAGGTCGGCGTGATCCTGCCCGACGAGACCTCCTCACCGCGCTACATCACCTACGATGCGCCGCTGCTGAAGAAGGCCTTCGCCGACGCAGGTATCACCGCCGATATCCAGAACGCACAGGGCGACAAGACGAAGTTCGCCACGATCGCCGACTCGATGCTTCAGGAAGGCGTTCAGGTGCTGATTCTCGACGGCCTGGACAGCCCCTCGGCCGCCCAGGTGGAACAGAAGGCCAAGGCCGCCGGCGTGAAGACGATCGACTACGACCGGCTCACCCTCGGTGGCACCTCGGACTACTACGTGAGCTTCGACAACGTGCAGGTCGGCAAGCTGCAGGGCCAGGGCCTGGTGGACTGCCTGACCGCGGCCGGCACGAAGACGCCGGCCGTCGCCGAACTGAACGGTTCCCCCGACGACAACAACGCCACGCTGTTCGCCCAGGGCTACAACTCAGTCCTCGACCCGAAGTACGCCAGCGGCGACTACACGAAGGCCGGCAACCAGTCAGTTCCGATGTGGGACAAGGACAAGGCCGTGACGATCTTCCAGGGCATGTTCACCGCGGCGGGCGGCAAGATCGACGGCGTCCTGGCGGCGAATGACACCCTCGGCAACGCGGCCATCACCATCCTCAAGCAGAACGGCAAGAAGATCCCGGTCACCGGCCAGGACGCCAGCGTCCAAGGTTTGCAGAACATCCTCGCGGGCGAGCAGTGCATGACGGTCTTCAAGGACGTCAAGCTCGAGGCCGATGCTGCTGCGAAGTTGGCCATCGGGCTGATCAAGGGTCAGGACGCCGCCTCGCTCGGGGTGACGGCGACGAGCCACGACCCGACGGGCAAGCGTGACGTCCCGTCGGTCCTGCTGAAGCCGGTGACGATCACCAAGAGCAACATCAAGACCGTCACCGACACCGGCGAGGTCAAAGTGGCCGACGTCTGCAAGGGGTACGAGGCGCAGTGCACGGCAGCGGGTATCAGCTGACGCACTGATTGGTCGTGCGGGGGTCGCAATGTTGCGGCCCCGCACGACCAATGCCCTTGCGCAACGGGCCGTTGTGCGAGGGAATACGTCTCGGATGCACACGAGCCAGAGGCAGGAGCCGTCGTGACTGACACCCCGATATTGCAAATGCGCCAGATAAACAAGCGGTTCGGTCCGGTGCACGTGCTGCATGACATCGACTTCGACGTCTATCCGGGCCACGTGACCGCGCTGGTCGGGGACAACGGCGCCGGGAAGTCCACGCTGGTCAAGTGTCTCGCCGGCATCTATCCGATCGACAGCGGCGAGATCATCTTCGACGGCCACCATGCGACGATCCACGGGCCACGCGACGCCGCGGCCCTCGGCATCGAGATCGTGTACCAGGATCTGGCGCTGGCCGACAACCTCGACGTCGTGCAGAACATGTTCCTCGGCCGAGAGGTGGCCCACGCCGGTGGGCTCTCGCTGAATGAAGGGAACATGGAGCGCCAGGCCCGCGAGGCACTGACGAGTCTGTCGGTGCGGACGCTCAAGTCGGTGCGCCAGAAGGTAGCCAGCCTCTCCGGTGGCCAGCGCCAGACAGTGGCCATCGCCAAGTCGGTGCTCTGGAAGAGCCGGGTTGTGGTGCTCGACGAGCCCACCGCAGCTCTCGGCGTCGCACAGACCGCGCAGGTGCTGCAACTCGTGCGCCGGCTGGCCGACTCCGGTGTCGGTGTGGTGATCATCTCGCACAACATGAATGACGTCATGGAGGTAGCAGATCGCGTCGATGCGCTCTACCTCGGGCGCCTCGCGGCCGAGGTAGAGGCGAAGAATTCGTCGGTGAGCCAGATCGTCGAACTCATCACGACCGGGCGTTCCGGATCCATCGGGCTTGCCCCCGCCACCGCTGACGTGAGCATGTGAGGCATCAGATGACAAACACCGAGGGTCAACCGCCTACCGTGACCTCGACCCCGCCGGCTACCGCCGGACCAGTGGCGACCCCGTCGCTCGCCGGTACCGACTTCAGCCAGGACATCGGGCCCACCTCAATCAGGGAGTCCTTCACCAACTACGTGCAGCGGGTGCGGGGCGGCGACGTCGGCATGCTGCCCGCCATCATCGGCCTCATCGTGCTAGTGATCATCTTCGCGAATGTCAGTGACAAGTTCCTCACCAAGACGAACATGGCGAACCTGATCACTCAGGCGGCACCAATCGTGGTGCTCGGCATGGGCCTCGTGTTCGTGCTGTTGCTCGGCGAGATCGACCTGTCTGCCGGCACGGCCAGTGGTGTCTGCGCAGCGGCGATGGGCATCGCCGTCAGCAACGGCGGAGATCTTCAGAAGCATCTGGGCACTGCGACGTTCTACGCGGTCGGCCTGATGATGCTCATCACGGCTGCAATCGCGGCGCTCTACCGGATTTGGGTCGCGGTCGCATTGGTCGTCGTCGGGCTCGTCATATGGTTCACGCATCTGAGCGACAATGCGGTCGTAGCGATCCTGCTGGCGATGTGCATCGGCACGTCGATCGGCATCCTCACCGGATTCCTCGTGGCGAAAGTCGGCATTCCGTCCTTCGTCGTTACCCTGGCCCTTTTCCTCGGTTGGCAGGGCGTGCTGTTGGAGTTCGTCGGGCAGGGCGCGTCGATCAACGTCGGGCAGAACAAGTTCATCTTCGACCTGGAGTCCGCCGCCTCGAGCATCACCCCACTGTGGGGCTGGATCCTGTGGGCGGTCAGCGCTGGCGGCTATCTGGCCTTCACCCTGTGGCGGGCGGCGCGCAATCGAGCCAACGGCCTGGTCGCCGATCCGATCTCTGTCGTGCTGCTCAAGGGCGGCGTTCTCGCCGCCATTACTGCGGCCGCAGTGTGGCTGCTGAACCAGAATCGGTCGCTAACCAAATTCGTGACGCAGGAGGGCATCCCGCGCATCGTTCCGATCGTGCTGGTGATGCTGCTGATCCTGACGCTGATCCTTGGAAAGACCCGCTTCGGCCGTCACCTCTACGCGGTCGGCGGCAGCGCCGAAGCCGCGCGCCGCGCGGGCATCGACGTGCAGCAGATGCGCATCTCCGCGTTCATCTTCTGCTCCTCCATCGCGGGGCTCGCCGGCGTCGTTGCAGCGGCACGCACCGGGAGCGTCGACGGTACGTCGGGCGGCGGCAACACCCTGCTATTCGCGGTCGCCGCCGCGGTCATCGGTGGGACGTCGCTGTTCGGCGGCAAGGGCCACATCCGTGACGCGCTCATCGGTGGCCTGGTCATCGCGATCATTCCCAACGGCCTGAGCCTGAAGCCGAATCTCGGACCGCAGTACAACCTGATCATCACCTGCGTCGTCCTGCTCTTCGCCGCTGCCGCCGACGCCCTGTCGCGGCGACGTGCGCGCTCGACCGGCGTGGGCTGATCGGGCGAGACCGCGTCAGACCATGCCCCGTTCGCCGGCCGCGCGACCAGACGAGATCCGGCGACACAACCTCGGGCTGCTGCTCGCGCAGGTCGACGTCGATGGGGAACTAACGCGCGCCGCGCTCACCCAACGGCTCGGGCTGAATCGGTCCACGATCGGAGCGCTGGTCGCCGACCTGACGAGCCTCGGCACGCTCGCCGAACACGTCCCCAGTGGCAGTGAGCGGGCCGGACGGCCGTCTCACGTGGTGGGTTTCCGCGCGGACGGACCATACGCGTTCGCCGCGGACATCGAGGTCGACCGGGTGGTGTGCGCCGCCGTCGGACTCGGCGGGCGCATTCTCGGCCGCCGGGAGGCCCGGATCGGCGCCGACTGTCGTGGTGCGGCCAACGTGGGGCAGGTCATCGGCGCAGCACTGCCGGCTCTGGCGGACGAGCTGCCGGCGCGAGCCTGGCCCGTGGGCCTCGGCGCGAGCATCCCGGGCACCGTCCGTCGATCCGACGGCCGGGTCGAGTTGGCGCCCAACCTGGGCTGGGAGAACGAGCCGTTGGCCGAGCTGCTGGCCGACCTTGTTCCGGTCGGCGTCCCGGTTTACCTCGGCAACGATGCGGACCTGGGAGCGCTGGCCGAACACCGACGCGGCTCCGGGCGGGGCCGTGACGATTTGGTGTATCTCAACGGCAAGATCGGTGTCGGCGGAGGGATCATCACCGGTGGTAACCCACTGTCCGGCCACGACGGGCTGGCCGGCGAGGTCGGGCACATGATGCTCGACTCGTCCGGTCCGCCGTGCCACTGCGGCGGGCGGGGCTGCGTGGAGACCTATATCGGCGAGCAGGCGCTGATGCGGCTCTCCGGCCGGTCGGATCCCCCGACGCGGGAGAGCGTGGCCGACGTGTTCGCCGCGGCCCGGGCCGGCGAGCCACTGGCACTCAATGGAGTGCAGGCAGTCGGGGTGTCGCTGGGCCGGACCGTCGCGAGCCTGGTCAACCTGCTCAATCCGCAGGTGGTGATCATGGGCGGATCGCTCGGCGATGTGCTCGAGCTGGCCCGGCGCGAGATCGAGGTCGAGATGGAGCGCCGGGCGATGGCCGCGTCCCGGCAGGGGGTCGAGCTGCGCTCGGCCGGCTTGGGCGACGATTCGTCGCTGCTTGGTGCGGCTGACCTCGCCTTCCGGCCGCTGTTCACCGACCCGATCGCGATAGGCCAGCTGCGCCCAGTCGCCTGATCCCATCGTATGGGCGTTGCCCGGACCGCGAGGTCCGCGACCACCTGTTCGATGGCGCTCAGGGCTGGCGCACCTCAACCAAATCGCCGATGAGCTGGATATCAGCCACGTTGTGGGTCAACAGCGGCACCTGCTCGACGGCCGCTGTAGCTGCAATCGCCAGGTCGATCTGGCGTCGACGCGGTATGCTGCCGCGCCGGGCGACTGCGGCCGCCAACCGGCCCCACGCCCGGGCGATCTCGACGGTCACCGGAAGCGGGTTGAACGTCGCCTCGACCACCGCCAGGCGATCGGCCCGCCTCGCACGTTCGTCCGCATCCGCTGCGACCAGAACTCCGAAATGCAGCTCGGTGATCGACGCGACACTGATCGCCGCCTCGATTTCACCGGGAGCATTCTCGCCGATCAGCACCGAGGTATCGAGTACGGCCCTCATGCGTCGAACGGATCAACCAGGCCAGCACCAAGCCAGCCAAGATCGTCATCGAGCCCGCGCGGTGCCGGGCCGTGCCACACCTTCGCCAGGGCAACTCCGCTGACCCATCGATGGCGGCCCACCGGGTGAAGCTCAGCCACCGGACGACCCGGCGCCGGGCGGCAGTGCTGGTTGGCCGGCTCTTGATCTAGGATCGCCACGCATTCTGCGCGGTTGCACGTCACATAAGATCCGCCACCGGTCAGCCGGCCGCGGCCACCGGCGAGCTGGTGGCTTGCTTCTCGAACTGGGTGCGATAGAGGTCGGCGTAGAGGCCGTCGCGCGCCAGCAGCTGCGCATGTGTGCCACGCTCGACGATCCGGCCGGCATCCACCACCAGGATCTGGTCGGCGTCGAGCACCGTCGAGAGCCGGTGGGCGATGACCAGCGAGGTGCGGCCGGCGAGCGCCTGGGCGAGCGCCTGCTGCACGGCCACCTCGCTCTCGCCGTCCAGGTGTGCCGTGGCCTCGTCGAGGATCACGATCTTCGGTGCCTTCAGCAGCAGCCGGGCGATCGCCAGGCGCTGCTTCTCGCCACCGGAAAGCCGGTAGCCGCGATCGCCCACGACAGTGTCCAGGCCGTCTGGGAGCGAGCGAACCAGGTCGGCGATATGCGCCGCCTCGATGGCCGCCCACAACTCGTCGTCGGTGGCAGTCGGTTTCGCATAGGCCAGATTGCCGCGGATCGTGTCGTGGAACATGTGCGCGTCCTGGCTGACCACGCCGACCCGGTCGCGCAGCGACTGTTGTGTCACCTCGCGCACATCCCGTCCGCCGACGAGCACCTGCCCGGAACGCACGTCGTACATGCGGGCCACCAGCTGGCTGATCGTCGTCTTGCCAGCGCCGGACGGGCCGACGAGCGCGACCAGCTGCCCCGGATCGGCGCGGAAGGAAATGCCGCGCAGCACTTCCTGCGCCGACGTGTTGTCGAGCCGGGCGACGTCCTCGAGCGAGGCGAGCGAGACCTCCGATGCGGTCGGATAGGAGAAACGCACGTCGGCGAACTCGATCGTCCGCGAGTCTTTTGGCAGTTCGACCGCATCCGGCGCGTCTGCGATCATCGGTTGCAGGTCGAGGACCTCGAAGACTCGGTCGAAGCTGACGAGCGCACTCATCACGTCGACCCGGGCGTTGGACAGCGAGGTGAGCGGACCGTAGAGCCGGGTCAGCAGCAGCGCCAGCGTCACCACCGTGCCGGCGTCGAGCGCGCCGGTCAGCGCGAAGTACCCGCCGAGGCCGTAGACGAGCGCCTGGGCGAGCGCCGCCACCAGGGAGAGCGCTACGAAGAAGGCGCGCGAGTACATCGCCGAGGTGACACCGATGTCGCGGACGCGCGCGGCACGGCTGCGGAACGACACGTCCTCGTCGGCCGGCCGGCCGAACAGTTTGACGAGCAGCGCGCCGGCCACGTTGAACCGTTCGGTCATCGTCGAGTTCATCGAGGCGTTCAGGTTGTAGGACTCACGGGTGATGCTCTGCAGCCGGGTACCGATCCGGCGGGCGGGCAGCACGAACAGGGGCAGCATGACCAGCGCCAAGGAGGTGATCTGCCAGGACAGCGAGAACATCACTCCCGCCGTCAGCACGAGGCTCACCACGTTGGAGACCAGACCGGACAGGGTCGAGGTGAAGGCCTGCTGGGCGCCGAGGACGTCGTTGTTCAGCCGACTCACCAGCGCGCCCGTCTGGGTGCGGGTGAAGAACGCGAGTGGCATGCGTTGCACGTGGTCGAACACCGACGTGCGCATGTCATAGATCAGGCCTTCGCCGATGCGGGCGGAGTACCAGCGCTGCGCGAAGGACAGTGCCGCGTCTACCACGGCGAGCGCCGCGATGACGATCGCGATCTTGACAACGACCCGCACCTCGCCGTGCCGGGTGATCTCGTTGACGACCCTGCCGGCCAGCACGGGTGTCAGAACGCCGATCAACGCGTCGAAGACGACGATCAGCAGGAAGACTGCAAGGTCCATGCGGTAGGGACGCGCGAAGCTCAGCACCCGCTTCCACGTGCCGGGCGGGAGCTGCCGGTCGAGCACGGACGCGTCACCATGCCGCATCGACCGGCTGAGCTGCATCATGTTCATGGAGTGCATCGACATCAGCACCACCTCCGCACTCTCGAACGATTACATGGTTACATCTAATCCCCCGCCCGCCACCTCTGTTGTTCGATCTTGGGCGAGCCCGAGCCGGCCGGACGTCGAACAAGTTGGGAAGGCTAAAGGGCTAATGCTCGGCGAACAACCCGGCCAGATCGCGCAGCCGCCGATACTGCGCCTCGCGCTCGGCGGCTTCCTGATCGGCCTGGCTGCGCCCGGACGCGGCCAGCAGCAGCGCCTTGGTCTCGGCGAGGGCGTCGCGGGGCGGGGCGAGCAGCGCCGTAACGGTCGCGTCGACGACCGTGCTGAGTTCCGCCAGCGGGGCAATCATCGATGCCAGCCCGATGCGGTACGCCTCCTCGGCGGCCACCCGCCGTCCGGTGAGGCAGATCTCCGCGGCCCGGGAGTAGCCCACCAGCTCGACCAGGCGTTTGGTGCCGCCCAGATCTGGTACCAGACCCAGGCTCGGTTCGGCCATGGTGAACTGGGCATCGTCGGCCACCAGCCGCAGGTCGCAGGCGAGGGCCAACTGGAATCCGGCGCCGATCGCGTGCCCGTGCACGGCGGCGATGCTGACGATAGCGGGCTCGGCCAGCCAGCCCAATGCGCGCTGGTATTGGGCAATCTGCTCGCTGGCCTGCGCGGGGCTCAACGCGGCGAGGGAGGCGAGCGCCGCGGGCGTGCCGTCGGCGGACGGGGCGAAGGCGGCTTGGTCCAGCCCGGCGGAGAAGGCCCGGCCCTCCCCACGGACGACCACCACGCGCACCGTTCCGGGCAGCCGGGTGCTGATCTCGGCAAGCGCCGTCCAGGTGCGCGGATCCTGCGCGTTCAGCCGGTCCGGACGGTCTAGCGTGACGGTGGCGACGGCATCGGCGATCTCGGCCCGCACCCCCGCCTCGTCCGGGACGGGCAGGCTCACTGCAGCCAGCGCTACTTGCCCTTGCGCTTGGCGCGGGTGGCGCCCCCGCGTCCGCGCAACGTGGCCCCGGACTCGGAGAGCACGCGGTGCACGAAGCCGTACGAGCGGCCGCTGCCGTCCGCGAGCTCGCGGATGCTGCGACCTTTGTCGTACTGCTTGCGCAGGTCGGCGGCGAGTTTGGTGCGTTCGGCGCCGGTGATTCGGGCGCCCTTCTTGAGTGCAGCCATGGCCGGTCCCTCCGGAACGGTGCGCCGAGACACTAGGTGGCACTGCGTGGTCCGCTACCACAGCGGGCCCTCGAAATGTACAGCCGAGATCTTGATAGCAGCGCAATCTCTCCTCCGCAAGATCAAAGCTCGGCCGGGCTTGCTCGGCAGCGTCAGGCAAGCGCGATCAGGTCGGCCAGGTCCGTGCTCCAGCTGTCCTCGACGCCATCAGGCAGCAAGATCACTTTCTCCGGGTTCAGCGCCTCGACGGCACCCTCATCGTGCGTCACCAGGACGATCGCACCGGCGTAGGTGCGCAGCGCGTCGAGCACTTGGCCGCGGCTCACCGGGTCGAGGTTGTTGGTGGGTTCGTCCAGCAGCAGCACGTTCGCCGCGCTGGTGACGAGCGTCGCCAGCGCCAGCCGGGTCTTCTCCCCGCCGGACAGGACACCCGCCGGCTTCTCGACGTCGTCTCCGGAGAACAGGAACGCGCCCAGGATCTTGCGCAGCTCGGTGTCTGTCAGAGCGCCGGCGCTCGTCGCCGCCGCGCTGCGCATGTTGTCCAGGACCGTTCGGTCGTGATCCAGAGTTTCGTGTTCCTGTGCGTAGTAGCCCAGCCGCAGTCCGTGGCCCGCCACGACCTCGCCGGTGTCAGGTCGCTCGAGGCCACTGAGCAGCCGGAGCAGGGTCGTCTTGCCCGCGCCGTTGAGTCCGAGCACCACCACTCGGGCGCCGCGGTCGACCGCGAGGTCGACGTCGGTGAACACCTCGAGCGAACCGTAGGACTTGGACAGCCCCGAGGCGGTGAGCGGAGTGCGCCCGCACGTGGCGGGCGTGGGGAACCGCAGGCGGGCGACCTTGTCGGACCTGCGAACCTCGGCAATACCGGCTGCCAGATGTGCCGCGCGCCGATCCATTTGGTGCGCAGCCCGGGCCTTCGTGGCCTTGGCGCGCATCTTGTCGGCCTGACTGCGCAACGCCTCGATCTTCCGCTCGGCGTTGACCCGTTCACGATGACGCCGCCGTTCGTCGGTCTCTCGTTGCTGAAGGTAGGTCTTCCAGCCGACGTTGTAGATATCGAGGCTCGCGCGGTTCGCGTCCAGGTACCAGACCTTGTTGACGACCACGTCGAGCAGCTCGACGTCGTGGCTGATCACGACGAGTCCGCCGCTGTGCTGCCGGAGGAAGTCCCGCAGCCACCCGATCGAGTCGGCGTCGAGGTGGTTGGTGGGCTCGTCCAGCAGCAGTGTGCTCGGCTCGCCCGTGTCGCGAAACAGAATCCGGGCGAGCTCGACGCGCCGGCGCTGCCCGCCGGACAGGGTCCCGAGGGTTTGGCCCAGCACGCGGTCGGGCAGACCGAGGTTGGCGCAGATCCGGGCCGCCTCGCTCTCGGCGGCGTACCCGCCCAGCGCGGCGAACCGGTCCTCGAGGCGGCCGTAGCGGCGCACGAGAGCGTCGTCCTCCGGCGTTTCGGCCAGCTGGACCTGCACCTTGGCGATGTCGGTGACCAGCTGATCCAGGCCGCGAGCCGACAGCACGCGATCGCGGGCCGTAATCTCCAGATCGCCGGTGCGGGGGTCCTGCGGCAGGTAGCCGACCGCCCCGCGGCGGTCGACCTCGCCACCGTGCGGCGCGGACTCGCCGGCGAGTACCCGCAGCGACGTCGTCTTGCCGGCGCCGTTGCGGCCGACGAGGCCGATGCGGTCGCCCGGCTGGATACGCAGCGTCGTCGGCTCAAGCAGAATACGCGGACCAGCGCGCAGCTCGAGCCCAGAAGCAGTGATCACAACGCTCTCCCTGATCGGTTCGGACAGACGGGTGGTGTGCGAGGCGCCCGTCACCCGATCAGGAGTCGATGCATGCCACTGAGTGTAGCCGGGCGGCGACGCGGTATTCCGACTTGTCCGGCGCGCCCACAGCCGGCCGATTCGCGGACGACGCAGGTACGCGGCAGGATCTTGGCCATGCAGTACAACGAAGACGCCCAGCTGGACACCTCACAGGTTCAGGACACGCGGGGCGGCGGGATGCTCGGCGGAACCGGCGGCAAGCTGGCGGTGGGCGGCGGTGGCCTAGGCATCATCGGCGTGATCATCGCGGTCGTCGTGAGTCTGGCCGGGGGCGGCGGCAGCAGCAGCGCGCTGACCAACGTGCTGGGCAATCTGGGGCAGGGCGGTCAGTCGCAAATCGCCGACAACTCCAAAGTCGCCTCGGAATGCAAGACCGGGGCGGATGCGAACACCAAGCAGGACTGCGCCGTCGTCGCTGACATCGATTCCATCCAGCGATACTGGACTTCGCAGGCCCCCAAGCTCGGCGTCCGGTACCGCGCCGTGCCCACCGTGTGGTTCACCGGGCAAGTGCAGACGGCCTGCGGCGCAGCCTCCAGCGGATCCGGCCCGTTCTACTGCCCGGGCGACCAGCGCGTCTACATCGACTTGAGCTTCTACGACGACATCAAGACCGAATTCAAGGCAACGGGCGGCCCGTTCGTCAACGCGTACGTACTCGCCCACGAATACGGCCACCACATCCAGGACCTGCTGGGAACCAATGCCAAGGTGCGGCAAGGCGACACGGGACCGACGTCAGGATCCGTGCGCCTCGAGCTGCAGGCCGACTGCTACGCCGGCGCCTGGGCTCGGCACGCCACCGAGCCCGATGCCAACGGCAATCCGCCGCTGATCACCAACATCACCCAGCAGGACATCGCCAGCGCGGTCGAGGTTGCGGGCCGGATCGGCGACGACTGGATCCAGCAGAACCTGGGCAACGGGAGGATCAACCAGAACGCCTTCACGCACGGCAGCTCGGCTCAGCGGCAGAAGTGGTTTACCACCGGTTATCAGACCGGCGACCCAACCCGTTGCGACACGTTCAGCACCAACAACCTCGGCTGACGGCGCTCGTCTGCGCGGGCAACGGAATCGTCGAGCACCCGGGTGATCTCGGGTTCCGATCTTGGCGGGGACCCGAACCTCCCCATCAACACCTCGTCTCATCCAGCGAGGTTTGCACTGCACGGCGCGCGATGGCAAACGATCCGGCGCATGCGCGCCTACTGAGACCATTCGCATCCGAAATCAGACAGGCCAATGCGCATGCCGACAACGGAACCGTCGTGGGCCGCGGTCGCCTCACGGGCGGACAGCGGGGGTGGAACGCAGTCGGCTGTCGAGTCATCACCCTCTCCCGGCGAGTAGTTCTGCGCCACGCATCGCATCGGTCATGCCGTGCGTTGTGATCGGTGGCGGTGACCACATCAGCTGGCTGGTCGTTATCACGCATTGGGTAAGGGCGCGGGCGTGACCGCCGCGCGGGGTGAAGCGGCGGCGGTCAGTGTGCGGGGCAGGTCACGCGCGGGTTCCACATCGTGAAGGTGCCGGCCGGGTTGTGCTTCCACACCCAGACGTGCAGCGAATAGAACGGCGGCAGCCCGTACCGATTCGGTGCCGGCGTGAAGTCGAATTGATGCCCGAACAGCCGCGGCGGGTTGTGGTGCGTGGTACCCCACGCCGCCTTGATCACCACATACTCGACGGCGGCAAGCTGTAGGGTGCCGTCACGGGTGGGCGCGTAGACGAGCGCCTCCGGCTGTTTGGCGACGATGGCGGCATCGCCGACCAGCCTCGAATTGGCCCAGTGGACCCCCATGCCGCCCAAGCCGGGCATGTCAATACAGGCGATGCCCTTCGCGTCTGTCAGCAGCGCGTATCCATGCAGTTCGGACGCGGCGATGCTATGGAACCGGGCTGTGGAGGCCCGCAGCGCCGCCAACTGCACCGACGTCACGTCCGTGTTCGAGCGGGCTGCGGCGGGCATAGCCGTCAGCAGGGCGGCGCCCGCAGCCGCAGATGCGATCAGCAGCCGTGCGTGCATCTCAGGATCCTTCCTGCACCGGGTAGATTTCGTCAGCGAGCAGGCCATGAGCGTCGCGATGCATCGCAGCGGCCGCGTCGGCGGAGGGCGCGTCGGCCAGGCAGAAGACTTTGCCGTCTATCTCCCTCACCCAATGACGCAGGTACCGCACGTCATGCTCGGCCTGCTTCTGCAGATCGGCCATGTGCGCCTTGGCCACGTCGTCGACGGACACTGCGTCGGCGATCGTGTGGACATCGAGGTACAGCGACATAGCGAAATCCCTTCTGTGATGTCGTGGGCGGGCCACTTGACCGAGACCAAGGTCAGGCGGCTGTGGTGCTTAGGTTCCTCGGCTTGCCGGCTGAGGCGTGCCGTAGGCGGGCGACGAGAAGGACGACAGCCAGGGTCGCCGCGAGAGTCCCTGCGACGATCACCACGTACGTCCACGCCGGGGTCTGCTGGTGCACGATGATCGGGTGCGCGGGCAGGGTGGCCGCGTGGTCCGCCGTGCCCTCGGCGGGATCAGAGGGTGCCGGCATGGCCGCTGCCGGGAGCGCGCACGCGACGTACCACGCGAGCAAGGACAGCAGCACGCCGATCTGGGTGAAGCGCATCTTTGTCATCGGATTGCCTTTCGCTTTGCCCGACGTCCCTCGCCGGCTGTCGCGGCGTCCCCGCAGGGGCCACGGGGACTAGCAAGAAGTTAGGACTGGGCACCCGGATCAACATCGGCGAGTTCCCCCAGTATTGGGCTTCGCCAGCCCCCATATTGCGGTGGATCCATTGACCGCGGATCGGGTGCTTCCTACCGTCGCATACATGCAGTTGATCGAGCGGGAATCCCAGCTCGCCGCGCTGTCGGAAGATCTCGAGGAGATCCGCACCGGGTCTGGCGTTCTCGCGCTGGTGGGAGGTGAAGCGGGCGCGGGGAAGTCGGCGCTCGTTTCAGCGTTCCTGGCCGACGTGGCGGTTCGCGTCGTCACCGGATCGTGTGACGGACTGTCGACGCCCCGTCCGCTCGGTCCGGTGATCGAGATCGCGGCACAGCTCGAGGTTGATGCCGCGCTCGCCCGCGCCCAGCTGTTCGCGGCCGTTCTCGGCGCACTCACGCAGCAGTCGACCGTCCTGCTAGTTGAGGACGTGCATTGGGCCGACGACGCGACGGCCGACTTCCTGCTCTACGCGGGGCGCCGCCTGGACCGCATCCCCGCGATGCTGATCGCGACATATCGCGACGACGAGATCAGGTCCAACCCGACGCTGACCCGATTGATCGGTGAGCTCGCGCGGTTAGGCGTAGCGCGGCGGGTTGCGGTGAGCTCGCTGTCCGAATCGGGCGTGGCTGCCATGGTCGCAGCTTCCGGCCTCGATCCTGCTGAGGTGTTCCGGCAGACGTCGGGCAACCCGTTCTTCGTCACCGAGTGCCTCGCGGCCAAATCGAGCACGCCCAGGACGGTCCGCGATGCGGTGCTCGCCCGTGCGGCGCGGCTGTCGGCCCCCGGCCGCCGCGTTCTGGACGTCGCCTCCGCGCTCGGCCTGCGGTTCGAGCCGGATCTTCTCATCGAGGCCAGTGGCACCGACGCCGATGGCGTGGACGACTGCGTCGAGCAGGCCATGTTGCTGGCCTTCGGAGCGGAGCTTGGCTTCCGGCACGAGCTGACCCGCTCGATGATCGCCGATGAGATCCCGCCGATCCGGCGGGCCGCGCTGAACCGAGCCGTCTTGCGCGCGCTTGAGCGGCGGCCGGGCGTTGACGTCGCGCGCCTGGCTGGCCATGCGGCAGCGGCCAACGACCCGGAGTGCGCCTTCCGGTACGGGCTGGACGCGGGTCGCTGCGCCGCCGATCTGGGGTCGCATCGCGAAGCCGTGCACCACTACCGAACCGCACTACGGTTCGCCTCGACGCGCCCGGCCACCGAGCGCGCCGCGCTCGCCGCCGAATGCATGGTCACCGACCAGATGGACGAGGCGCTGGCGGCGGGCGAGGAGTCACTGCGACTGTGGAACGAGGTCGGTGACCAGATCAAAGTCGGCGCGGCGCACGTCGCCCTCGACTACATCGCGTGGTACCTGGGGCAGGGCGACGCGGCCCACCAGCATGCGTGCCAGGCCGTCGCGACACTCGAACCACACGGGCCGACCGTCGAGCTGGGTCGAGCCCTTGTCGGTGCGGGCACGTTCGAGGTGGACAGTGGGAACCCGCACCACGCCATCGTTACTCTTCGACGCGCCCTCGAGATCGCCGACCTGCTCGGCGACCCCCACGCCGAGTCGAACGCGCTCAACTCGATCGGATGGGCAGAGGGCTACTACGGCGACCCGGACAGCGGCGTTGCCCACCTAGAGCAAGCTCTGGAAGTCGCTCTGGCACATGGCCTCGGTCACCTCGCCGGACGGGCCTACGCGAACCTCGCGTTGGTTCTCGCCGACAACGACCGGTTCGATCGCGCCGACACCGTCATCGCCGACGGGCTGCAATACGCCGAGGACCACGAGCTGACCCTGCGCTGGGTATGCATCACCTCGGTGCTGGCCGAGTCGGAGTTGAAACGCGGCCGCTGGGACGACGCGGCCGCCGACGCCTGGGGCGTCCGGCAACGAGCCGGAACGATGAGCGTCGGACACATCCCAGCACTGACCACAATCGGGACGATCGAGATGCGGCGCGGCGACCCGGACGCCCTCGCCACCCTGCTGGAGGCAATGCAGCGGGCAGAACGCACCGGCGACAGGCAGCGGATCGTTCCGGTGGCGTTGGCCCTGGCTGAGCAGGCCTGGCTGCACCGCGATCTGCGCAGCGCTCGTGACTGGATAAGGAGCATGCTCGACCGCACCGACAAACCCCTCACCCTGCAAGGTCGAGGCCACCTGACGTCATGGGCCGCGCGGCTCGGCGAACATCACGAAGTGCCCGTGGGCACACCGCCCCACCTGGCCCTGCAGATCACCGGCCGGTGGCTGGAAGCCGCGGACGCCTGGCACGTGCTCGATCGACCCTACGAACGAGCCTTGGCGCTGATCGAGGCCGGCACGCCAACCGCACTGACCCAGGCGTTCGACATCCTGGATCGCCTGGGTGCCAGTCCCGCCGCGGCGCTTGCCGCCGAACGGCTGCGGTCTTTGGGTGAGCGTGTCCCGCGCGGCGTGCGACCGAGTACGCGGGGCAACCCGGCCGGTCTCACGTCGCGCGAGGTCGAGGTGCTGAGGTTGGTTGCCGACGGCATGACAAACCCAGAGATCGGGGCTCAACTGTTCATCTCCGACAAGACCGTCGAGCACCACGTGTCCCGGGTGCTCGGCAAGCTGGGTGTCTCGAGCCGCCGTGAAGCGGCACGAGCGGCTCACGAACTGAACCTCCCCATGCCGTAACCGAGGTGCGCTCACGCAGCAGGGCGTCCCACGGCAGGACGACTGGCCACCCGCTGGCCGTGGCGGGATTCCGGCGGCAGACAGGCCGGGTATTGGCTCCTAGCCCGAAGTTACGACGGGTCTGAGGGCTGATTCCCCGTGTTTGTTGGGCCGTGGGAGTTTCACGGATCGATTGTGTAGCCAGAATATGTGGCGTGTCGTCCGCTGGTCTGCGCATGAATCAGATATTATCTAGGATATGCCGCGGTCGAGTGGTGCGATGCATGTGGCCAGGATCAAGTCGAGTCACGTGGACAAGCAGGGCCGCCGGCGGGAGTACCAGTCGGTGTATCTGCGCCGCTCCTACCGGCAGGCCGGCACGGTGAAGCACGAGCAGCTGGCCAACCTGTCCGCGCTGCCGGAGGCGGCGATCGGCGCGATCGAGGCGGTGCTGCGCGGGCAGGTGCTGGCCCCGGTGGGCGAGCAGGTCCGCATCGTCCGCGCGGTGCCGCACGGGCATGTCGCCGCGGTGTGGGCGCAGGCCGCGGCGCTGGGCCTGCCCGGGCTGCTGGGACCGCCCTGCCGGGAACGGGACCTGGCGCTGGCGTTGATCGTGTCCCGGGTCGCCCGGCCGGCGAGCAAGCTGGCCACTATCGGCTGGTGGGCCGACAGCACCCTCGGCGCGGACCTCGGCGTGGCCGGGGCGTCCAGCGACGAGTGCTACCAGGCGATGGACTGGCTGCTGGACCGCCAAGACGGCATCGAGGCCAGGCTCGCGGCGCGGCACCTCGCGCCCGCGGCGAACCCGTCCCGGCTGGCGCTGTTCGACCTGTCCTCCTCCTGGGTGGAAGGCTCGCACTGCCCACTCGCCGCGCGCGGCTACTCCCGCGACGGCAAGAAAGGCAAGGCCCAGATCGAGTACGGGCTGCTCACCGACCCCGAGGGGCGCCCGGTCGCGGTGCGGGTGTTTCCCGGCAACACCGCCGATCCCACCGCGTTCGTCGAGGCGGTCGAGGCGGTGCGGGAGAAGTTCACGCTGCGCCAGATGGTGATGGTCGGCGACCGCGGCATGATCACCTCCGCCCGGATCGAGGCGCTGCGGGAGCTGGGCGGCATCGGCTGGCTGACCTGCCTGCGCGCCCCCGCGATCGCCAAACTCGCCGCCGACGGCGGCCCGCTGCAGATGAGCCTGTTCGACACCGCCGACCTGGCCGAGATCACCCACCCCGACTACCCCGGCGAACGGCTCATCGCCTGCCGCAACCCGCACCTGGCCACCGAACGGGCCAGCAAACGCGACGCCCTGCTCACCGCCACCGAAACGGCGCTCGCTCCGCTGCGCGAACGCGTCGCCGCCGGGCGGCTGACCGGCGCCGACAAGATCGGCCTGGCCGCAGGACGGGTGCTGGACAAGTACAAGATGGCCAAACACTTCCACCTGGCCATCACCGACACCACCCTGACCGTCACCCGCAACCAGCCCAAGATCGACGCCGAGGCCGCCCTGGACGGCATCTACCTCATCCGCACCAGCGTCGCCGCCGACCGGCTCGACCCCGCCGGCGCCGTCACCGCCTACAAGCAGCTGGCCAACCTCGAACGCGACTTCCGCACCCTCAAGATCGACGAGCTGGAACTGCGCCCGATCCGGCACTGGACCCAACACCGGGTCCGCGCCCACGTACTGATCTGCACCCTCGCCGCCTACCTCGTCTGGCACCTGCGCAAAGCCTGGGCGCCGCTGACCTACACCGACGAACACCCACCCCAGCGCGACAACCCCGTCGCCGCCGCGAAACGCTCACCCGCCGCCGAACGCAAAGCCTCCCGCCGCAAAGACGACCAGAACCGACCACTGCACGACTACCGCGGACTGCTCGACCACCTCGCCACCCTGACCCGCAACACCGTCACCATCGGCGGCGCCGACCTCGACCTGCTCGCCGAACCCACCCCCACCCAACGACGAGCCTTCGACCTACTCGGCGCACCCATCCCAGCCACCCTCACGTAGCCAGAACCACCACCCCACACACGGCGAAACCCCCCTCAACACGGGGGCTTCACAGCATCAAGATCACGTAACTTCGGCCTAGCGGGCGTGCGAGAACTCGTTGATCTCCTGCCGCAATACGCCGAGCGTGCACTACGATCCACAGTGCGCCCGGGTCCGCAGGTAGATCCACGGCGCGGGCCGTGCGAGTCAGACGTTGAAGCCGAGGGCGCGCAGCTGCTCACGCCCCTCGTCGGTGATCTTCTCCGGGCCCCATGGCGGCATCCAGACCCAGTTGATCCTTACCTCGCTCGCGAGCGGGCTGGGGCCGCCGGTGAGGGCGGCGTTCGCCTGGTCCTCGATGACGTCGGTGAGCGGGCAGGCAGCAGAGGTCAGCGTCATGTCGATCGTGACCACCCTGGCCTCGGGAGAATCGCCTGGATCGATGTGCACGTCGTAGATCAGGCCGAGGTCAACGACGTTGATGCCGAGCTCCGGGTCGACCACGTCGCGCATGGCCTCTTCGACCTCGTCCCGGGACGGGACGGTGACTAGGTTGGTCATGAGCGCTCTCCTGCCTTCGCGGCATCGGTGGCCTCGGCCACCGCGCCCTTCATCGCCATCCAGCCCAGCAGCGCGCACTTGATCCGTGCCGGGTATTTGGATACTCCCTCGAACGCCACCGCGTCGTCGAGCGCTGCAGCGTCGTCGTCGGATATCTCGGCCTTGCCCTGAGACTGCATGAGCTCCACGAACTTGTCGTTCAGTCCGAACGCCTCGTCGATGGACTTGCCGATCACCAGGTCGCTCATCACGGAGCTTGCGGCCATGCTGATCGAGCAGCCTTCGCCTTCCCACCCGAGTTCGGTGATCGCGCCGTCCCGGACGGACACCCGCACGGTGACCTCGTCGCCACAGGTCGGGTTGACGTGGTGCACCTCGGCGTCGAACTCGGCCGGCAAGCCGCGGTGATGGGGGTGCTTGTAGTGGTCGAGGATGATCTGCTGGTACATCGAGTCCAACGACACGGTCATGAGCCGGCCTCCGTGTGAGCACACAACAGGGGCGCCAGCAGGTCGGCGGGGAGCACCGTCATGCGAACACCTCTCGGACCCGCTCCACGCCGCGCACGAGCGCGTCAACCTCCTCCATTGTTGTGTACACACCGAACGACGCCCTGGTGGTCGCAGGAATTCCGTAGCGCAGGCAGACCGGCCGTGCGCAGTGATGGCCGGCGCGCACCGCAATGCCCTGCTCGTCGAGCAGCTGGGCCACGTCGTGCGGGTGTATGCCAGGCAGGGTGAAGGAGATCGTTGCGCCCCGGTCGACCGTTCCGGCCGGCCCGATGATGCGCAGGCCTTCGATGGTCGACAGGCCGTCCAGTGCGTACGCGGTCAACTGCTTCTCGTGCTCGCGAATTTCGGCCATGCCGAGCGTGGTGACGTAGTCGATCGCCGCGCCGAGGCCGACCGCCTGGGCGATCATCGGTGTGCCCGCCTCGAACCGGTGTGGCGGCGCGGCGTAGGTCGTGGCCTGCATGGTGACCGTCTCGATCATCTCGCCGCCGCCGAGGAAGGGCGGCAGCTCGGCCAGCAGCTCGAACCGACCCCACAGCACCCCGACCCCGGTGGGCCCGTACAGCTTGTGGCCAGTAAACGCCACGAAGTCGGCGCCGAGTTCCTGCACGTCGAGCGGCAGGTGCGGCGCAGCCTGTGCCGCGTCGACGATCGACAGCGCGCCGACGGCCTCGGCCCGCGCCACGATGCGCTGCACCGGGTTGATGGTGCCGAGTGCGTTGGACTGGTAGACGAACGAGACGACCTTGGTGCGCTCGGTGATCACCTCGTCGATGGATTCGGCCACCAGGCGGCCCTCGTCGGTCAGCGGCAGCCAGCGGAACGTCGCGCCGGTGCGCTGCGCCAGCAG
Organism: uncultured Actinomycetota bacterium; assembly: GCA_963839995.1. Classification (GTDB taxonomy): domain Bacteria; phylum Actinomycetota; class Actinomycetes; order Mycobacteriales; family Jatrophihabitantaceae; genus CAWIUB01. Next base: position 53,755 of record CAWIXH010000016.1, read on the forward strand.
CTGCCACGGGACGAGATTGCTGTGGTGCTCCATTTCGGTGACGACGATCTCGTCACCGGGACCGAGTCTGAATCGCTCGGCCCCGGGAAAGGTCGTGGCGTTCGAGAACGCATACGCCAGGGTGTTCAGCGCCTCGGTGATGTTCTTGGTGAAGATCACTTCGTCGCGGCTTGGTGCGTTGATAAAGGCTGCGACCCTGTCCCGCGCGCCCTCGAACGCGCCGGTGGCCTCCGAGCCCAGCGTGTGCACCGCCCGGGCCACATTCGAGTAATGCCGGGCGTAGAACTCGCTGACGGTGTCGAGCACGATCTGCGGTTTTTGCGAGCTGTTGGCGCTGTCGAGGTACACCAGGGGCACTGCGTGCACCTCGCGAGACAGGATCGGGAAGTCCTTGCGGACTGCCTCGACATCCAGGCCCATGGCTACGCCGACGCCGTCTCGTTGACGCCGAAGCGGGCGTAGCCCTCTTCCTCGAGCCGCTCGGCGAGCTCGGCGCCACCGGACTCGACGATGCGACCGTCGAAGAACACGTGGACGAAGTCTGGCTTGATGTAGCGCAGGATGCGGGTGTAGTGGGTGATCAGCAACGTGCCGACGCCCGTGTCTCGAATCCGATTGACGCCCTCGCTCACGACACGCAGCGCGTCGACGTCCAGGCCCGAGTCGGTCTCGTCCAGGATCGCGATCTTCGGCTGAAGCAGGGTCAGCTGCAGGATCTCCTGGCGCTTCTTCTCCCCGCCGGAGAAACCCTCGTTGACGCTCCGGTTGGCGAACGCCTTGTCGATGTCCAGAGCGCCCATCGCCTCATTGACCTCACGCACCCAGGTGCGCAGCTTTGGCGCCTCGCCCCGGATGGCGGTGGCCGCCGTGCGCAAGAAGTTCGACACCGAGACGCCCGGCACCTCGACCGGATACTGCATGGCGAGGAAGAGCCCGGCGCGGGCGCGCTCGTCCACCTTCATCGCGAGCACGTCCTGGCCGTCGAGCAGCACCTGCCCCTGCGTCACCACGTACTTCGGGTGGCCGGCGATCGAGTACGCGAGCGTCGACTTGCCGGACCCGTTCGGACCCATCAGCGCGTGTGTCTGGCCGGAGGTCACGGTGAGATCGACGCCCTCGAGGATTGGAGTGTCCTCGGCCGAGCCGTCGTCCGCCCGGCCGGTGGCCTTGGCGGACACGTGCAGGTCCCGGATCTCCAACGTGGTCATGCTCGGTTCTCCAACTCGGGGTCTCGGGTGAAGCCCAGCCGGGCCTCGATGGATGCCATTAGCCGGTGCTGCAGCTCGGGCACGCCGATGCGGTTGATGACGTCGGCGAAGAACCCGCGCACGACGAGGCGTCTGGCTTCGTCCTCGGGGATCCCTCGTGACTGCAGGTAGAACAGCTGCAGGTCGTCGAAGCGTCCGGTCGCGCTGGCGTGACCCGCGCCGATGATCTCGCCTGTCTCGATCTCGAGATTCGGCACCGAGTCCGCCCGCGCGCCGTCGGACAGCAGCAGGTTGCGGTTCATCTCGTAGGTGTTGGTGCCGGTCGCCTGGGGCCGAATGCGGACGTCACCGATCCAAACCGTGCGAGCTCCGTCGCCCCGCAGCGCATTCTTGTACAGCGCGTTGGAGGTGCAGTCCCGTTGCCCGTGATCGACGTACAGACGGATCTCCTGGTGTTGGCCCGGCCCGGCGAAGGACAGCCCGATCAGCTCGGCGCGACCACCCGGCCCTGCGAAGCGCACCGTCGGAGAGAGCCGAACCAGCTTTCCGCCCAGGTTGACCGTCGCGTGGCGGAGGGTCGCGTCCCGGCCGATCCTCGCGGCGTGGGCCGCCACATGGATGGCGTCGGCGTCCCAGGTCTGCACGCCTACCAGATTCAACTCGGCTCCGTCGGCGACGACGATCTCGACGTTCTCGGCCACGGTCGCCGACCCGGTGTAGTCGACGACGACCGTGGCGCGGGCGCCCGGCTCGGCTTCGATAACCATGTGCTCGTAGGTCCAGCCCGGTTCGACGGTGCCGTGGACGAACACGGGTGCGTCAAGGGTCGCCCCGGACGGGATCCGCACCACGAGGGCCTGCGACGCGCCGGCAAAGGCGAGGGCGCTGATCCGGTCGGCCGGTCGCAGCACGCGGCCGACCCGGGCGTCCGTCTTCGGCACGATCTCCCAGCGCACGCCGTCCGACGGTTCAACCCGGCCCGTGACGCGCGTGGTCGGCTCGAACGGCTCGAGCAGTGCCCGCAGATGCCGCAGCGGGGTGAACCGCCACTCCTCCTCCCGGCCACGTGGGACGGGGAAGTCGTCAGGGTCGGTCGAGGCGAAACGGTCCCGCGGTGTTCCCGTTGGCATACGACCGTGGTCGCGTGCCAGCGTGGCGGTCACTAACCCACTGCTCCTTCCATCTGCAGTTCGATCAGCCGGTTGAGCTCAAGTGCGTACTCCATCGGCAATTCGCGGGCGATGGGCTCGACGAAGCCGCGGACCACCATGGCCATCGCCTCATCCTCGGACAACCCGCGACTCATCAGATAGAACAGCTGATCCTCGCTGATCTTGGACACGGTCGCCTCATGACCCATCGACACGTCGTCCTCGCGGACGTCGACGTAGGGGTAGGTGTCGGACCGGCTGATCTGGTCGACGAGCAGCGCGTCGCACTTGACGGTGGAGGCGCTGTGATGGGCGCCCTTGTGCACCTCGACGAGGCCACGGTACGACGTGCGGCCGCCGCCACGCGCCACCGACTTGGAGATGATCGTGGAGGACGTATGCGGCGCCAGGTGCAGCATCTTCGCGCCGGCGTCCTGGTGCTGGCCCTCGCCCGCGAAGGCGACCGAGAGCACCTCGCCCTTGGCGTGCTCGCCCATCAGCCAGACGGCCGGGTACTTCATGGTGACCTTGGAGCCGATGTTGCCGTCGACCCACTCCATCGTCGCGCCGGCGTCGGCCTTGGCGCGCTTGGTGACCAGGTTGTAGACGTTGTTCGACCAGTTCTGGATCGTCGTGTAACGGCACCGGGCGTTGGGCTTGACGATGATCTCGACCACAGCCGAATGCAGCGAGTCCGAGCTGTAAACGGGCGCGGTGCAGTTGTGCACGGCGAACCCGAACGCGAGGTAGCTGTCCGGATCCTCGACATCGAGGTTGTAGACCGGCTCGTGTGCCTCGCGGACAGCCCGCTTCTTGATCGGGACCGCGAAGTAGTAGCCGCAGTCGCGCGCCTGCTTCGGCCCGGTGCCGCCCTCAGTCCACTGCACCTGGTACAGATCCCGGCGCACCACGTCGCGGCCCATGATCACACCCGGTCCGCCGGCCCGCCGCAGCTCGACGGTGGCGTAGTGGCCGAGCCGCGCGAGGACGGACTGCAGCTGGAAAGCCCAGACGCGCGAAATGGTGTGGATGCGCGTCCAGGTGCCTCCGCCGCGCTCGATCCGATTGCCGTCGCCGTTGACGTAGGAACGCACCAGCTCGCGGAGGAAGGTCTCGTCCTGTGCAATGAGGTCGGCAGACAGCTTCTTGGTCGCGGAGCCGGTGCCGATGTGCTGCATCATCGCGTGGTAGGCCGGCTTGCTGTAGACCAGCAGGCGCGCCTCGTGCTTGGCCTCGTCATAGCGGACCGAGCCCTCGGCGTCGTAGAGCTGCTTGCAGGCGCGCCGGACCTCGTCGACATAGTCGTGCTCGTCGATGTGGAATGAGAACACGAGAGACTCGGAGCCATTCGTCAGGGCGGCATGGCCCTCGGCTAGGTAGTAGCCGGCCAGCGTGGCGAACTCGAGCGGCAGAACGATCTTCGCCGAGGCGGGTCGCGGCTTCGGGTAGACGAGGAAGTCGCCTTCCGCGACATCCTTCGCCGCGACAAATCGCGGTTCGGTGGAGCGCAGCTTCACGCTGTCCACCTCGGGCTTCCAGCCGTTGCGCGACGCGCGCGACACCAACACCTCGTTCCGCGGCACGACGAGCAGCGGATGCTCAGCGGTCACCGAGAATGCATTGGCGGGCGACGTCGGAGTGAAGCGGTAGAGGTCACCGTTGAGGTCTCGCATCTGCACGGCCGTCACTCGATGGGTTTGGCCGTCATGGCCGAACACCCGGTCGCCGACCCGAACCGACTCGATGGGCCGCAGGTCGCCGTCGGCCATGGTGATGAGCTCGCCTGCGGGCAGGCAGCCCTCGACATAGTGCACGTATGCGCCCTCGTCGACGATGATCAGCGTCCGCTCGAACTGCCCCATGTTCTCGGTGTTGATGCGGAAGTACGCCTGCAGCGGGATGTCGACGTGCACGCCCGGGGGCACATAGATGAACGAGCCGCCCGACCAGACAGCGGTGTTCAGCGAAGCGAACTTGTTGTCGCCGGACGGAATCACAGACCCGAAGTACTCCTGGAACAGCTCCGGCTGCTCGCGCAGGCCGGTATCGGTGTCCAGGAAGACAACGCCCTGCTCCTCCAGATCTGTCCGAATTTTGTGATATACGACTTCTGACTCATACTGGGCCGCGACGCCCGCTACGAGACGTTGCTTCTCAGCCTCTGGTATGCCCAGCTTGTCGTAGGTGTTCTTGATGTCGGCTGGCAGGTCGTCCCAGGTCTCGGCCTGCTTCTCGGTGGACCGGACGAAGTACTTGATGTTCTCGAAGTCGATGCCCGACAGATCCGATCCCCAGGTGGGCATGGGCTTCTTGCGGAAGATCTCCAGCGCCTTGAGCCGGCGCTGCAGCATCCAATCGGGCTCGCTCTTCTTGGCCGAGATGTCGCGGACGACGTCCTCATTCAGGCCCCGGCGCGCGTCGGTACCGGCCACGTCGGAGTCGGCCCAGCCGAAGCCGTAGCGGCCGAGCGCGTCGATCTGCTCGTCCTGCGCGGCAAGTCGTTCTGCGGTGGTCGTCACTATGCGGTCCTCCCGGATCGGGACGGTACGGTCGGTGGAACGGGGACATACGTGGTGCAGACGCCGTCGCCGTGGGCGATCGTGGCTAGGCGCTGGACGTAGGTGCCGAGAACTCGTTCGAAGGCCCGGGTCTCGGCCTCGCACAGCTGCGGGAACTCCGCAGCGACGTGCGCTACCGGGCAGTGGTGCTGGCAGATCTGCACGCCTGCCGCGCCGGGCAGGGCCGCACTCTCGGTGGTGGCGGCGTACCCCTGGCTCGACAGCGCGGTCGCCAATGCCTGCGTACGCTGCGCCAAACCACTCCGGGCCCGGACAGTCGGGACGAGCGCCTGCTCCAGCGTGGCTGCCCGGTGTTCCGCGAAGGCCGTCACCGCGGGCTCGCCCCCGGTGTCGCGCAGGTAGCGCAGCGCCGTGCTGGCCAGGTCGTCGTACGCGTGCGGGAACTGGGCCCGGCCGGCGTCGGTGAGCGCGTATGCCCGGGCAGGACGACCGCGGCCCGGGTGCACCGGGCGCCGGGCGGTGCGCTCGATCAGGATGCCGTCGGCCACCAGTGCGTCCAGGTGGCGGCGCACGGCGGCGGCCGACAGGCCGAGGCGACTGGCGAGCGCCGCCGCGGTCTGCGGACCGCGTTCCAGCACGAGCCGGGCCACGGCGTCGCGGGTGCGACCGTCCGCGTGCTCGGCGGGCGACGACTGGATTTTCACAACACCAGTATGACGTATTTCGCGGCATCGTGGTGAGGCCCCCGGGCGTGTCGCGTCGATCCGCCGCGGCGGCGAGCCCGGACGTGCTGGCCGGGTAGGTTGCGAGCGTGCTGTACCGGGCGCTCGAGCTGACCGTGGCGCCGGCGTTACGCGCAATCTACCGGCCGCGGGTGACCGGCCTCGAGAATTTGCCCAGGACGGGCGCGGTGATCATCGCGGGCAACCATATCTCGTTCGCCGACGAGATATTCACCCCGCTGGCTGCGCGGCGACAGGTGTTCTACCTCGCGAAATCCGAGTACTTCACCTCCCCCGGGCTCAAGGGCCGGGCTATGGCGGCGTTCTTCGGCGGTATCGGGCAGGTACCCGTAGACCGCAACGCGACACGTGCGGCGGCCGCGTCGATCGAGATCTGTGTCGAACTGCTGGCACAGGGCAGGGCGTTCGGCATCTATCCCGAGGGCACTCGGTCCCCGGACGGGCGGCTGTACCGGTTCCGCACCGGTGTCGCCCGCATCGCGCTGCGGTCCGGTGCGCCGATCGTGCCCGTGGGCCTGGTCGGCACCGACAGCGTGCAGCCTCCCGGCACCCGCAAGTGGCGGATCGCCCCGGTGGGCGTCAACTTCGGTGCACCGCTCGACTTCTCCGGCCGCGAATCGGACGAACGCAGTTCGCGCTCGCTGCGTGAGGTCGCCGAGACGATCCGTGCGGCCGTGCAGGCGCTGTCCGGCCAGGAGTATGTCGACCGCTATGCGACCGATGCCAAAGCCGTGGTGTGAGGTGCGCACGCGTGGCGCCGGTCGTTCTTAGACTTAGCCGGTGAGCGAAGCTGCCGTCATGGTCGACGGGCTGGTGAAGTCGTACGCCGGACGGCGTGCGGTCGACCGGCTCTCGCTCACGATTCGGCGCGGCGAGGTGTTCGCGCTGCTCGGCCCGAACGGCGCCGGCAAGACGACGACGATCGAGACCTGCGAGGGATTCCGGCGACCGGACGGCGGATCCGTGCGGATTCTCGGTCTCGACCCTGTGCGGGACGCACGCCAGCTGCGTCCGCGGGTCGGCGTGATGCTGCAGGACGGGGTGGGCGGCTATACAGCGGCCCGGGCGATCGAGCTGCTCGAGCTATTCGCGTCCTATGCGGCGCATCCACACGATCCGGCGCAGTTGCTGGATCGGGTCGGCCTGTCCGACGTTGCACGCACGCAGATCAGGCGACTGTCCGGCGGGCAGCGCCAGCGCCTGTCCGTGGCCCTCGCCCTGGTCGGACGTCCAGAGCTGGTCTTCCTGGACGAGCCGACGACGGGGATGGATCCGCACGCCCGGCGGGGGACCTGGGAGCTGATTCGGCAGCTGCGTGCCGACGGCGTCAGCGTGGTGCTTACCACGCATTTCCTGGACGAGGCCGAGCAGCTCGCAGACGTGGTGGCAGTGGTCGACGTCGGCCGGCTGGTGGCCACCGGCACGCCAGCCGAACTGACCAGCGGGGGCGCCGAGGGGCAGATCCGCTTCCGCGCGCAGACCGGACTGCGCCTGACGTCTCTGCTCGACGCCCTGCCGGTCGGCACGAAGGCCAGCGAAGAGAGCCCCGGCCGTTACCTGGTGTCCGGCGAGGTCACCCCGCAGCTGCTCGCCACGCTCACCGCGTGGTGCGCCGGCCAGGGCGTCCTCGCCCGGGAACTCGCCGTAGAGCGACGCAGCCTCGAGGACGTCTTCCTCGAGCTCACCGGGCGAGAGCTGCGCACGTGACAAGCTTCGCCCCGGCCCCCGCGGCAGCCACCACGAGCCAGATGCTCGCGGCGCAGACCCGCATGGAGCTGCGTCTGCTGCTGCGCAACGGCGAGCAGGTCGGCCTGACCCTCGTTATCCCGCTGCTGCTCCTGGTGTTCTTCAACCTGCCGCTGCTGTACTCGATCGGGGGACGGCGCATCGACTTCGTCGTGCCCAGCATCCTGGCGCTGGCGGTCATGAGCGCCGCGTTCACCGGGCTCGCGATCGGAACCGGTTTCGAACGCAAGTACGGGGTACTGAAACGACTCGGCGCCACCGCGTTGCCCCGGTCTGTGCTGCTGGCCGGAAAGACCCTCGCCGTGCTGGTCCTCGAGGTGCTCCAGGCGGTGCTGATCTGCGCGGCCGGCTTTGCGCTGGGCTGGCACCCGCATGGCGATCCGCTCAGCGTGATCGTGCTGCTGGCGCTTGGCACGGTCGCGTTCGGGGGTCTGGGGCTGCTGGTGGCCGGGACGCTCCGCGCCGAGGTGACGCTGGCGGCGGCCAACCTGATCTGGCTGGTCCTGCTGTTCGCAGGCGGCATCGCGATTCCGCTGTCCAAGTACCCGCAGGGGGCCGTCGACGTGCTGCGTTATCTCCCGAGCGCGGCCCTGTCGGACGGTCTGCACGACGTCCTCCAGGACGGGCATACCCTGCCGCTACGGCCGGTGCTGACACTGCTGGTGTGGGCAGCGATCGCGCTGCCCGCCGCGGCCCGGTGGTTCCGGTGGGAGTGATCCGAGGCTGGTTGGCCAAACCGCGCGTCCTCGCGTACCTGGCCCTCGCATCGGTGGTCGCCAACGTGGTGATCGTCGTGACCGGCGGTGCGGTACGGCTGACGGACTCGGGCTTGGGCTGCCCGACGTGGCCGACGTGCAGTGGCTCGTCACTCACGCCCAGTGGTCCGTACTCGTTCCACAAACAGGTCGAATTCACCAATCGGACGTTGACGTTCGTGCTCGCCGCCATCGCGATTGCCACCCTGATCGCCGCGTGGCGGCAGCGATCCCAGATTCTGCTCGCCGCGATTGCGCTCGCCGTCATCCCCGTTCAGGCGGTGATCGGCGGGATCAGCGTGCTGACCGACCTCAACCCGTGGGTCGTCGCGCTGCATCTGATCGTCTCAATGGCCAACATCGCGGTGACGATGGTGCTGTGGTGGCGGGTGTCCGGGCACGCCGGCCGCGTTGCGGGTCCCTTTCCCGCGGTTGTGCTGGCCCGGCTGATCGTCCTCACCGCAGCGGCGGTGGTCGTGGTCGGCACCGTAGTCACCGGTAGCGGGCCGAACTCCGGGGCGAAGCACGAGAGCCAGCGCATCGACATCAACCCGTCGAGCATTGCGCAGTTGCACGCCGACCTGGTGATGGTCCTGGTCGGATTGACCATCGGCGTCGTGGCGCTGCTCTACGCGGTCCGCGTAGCGCCGGGGCCACGCACGGCCGCGTGGGTGGTGCTCGCCGTCGAGCTCGCCCAGGGTGCAATCGGCTACACCCAGTACTTCCTGGACGTTCTGCCGCTGCTGGTCGCCGTGCACATGCTCGGCGCCTGCGCGGTGTGGATCGCGGCGTGGCATCTGCTGCTCAGGCTGACCGGTTCACAGCAGCTGCCCGACCAGGTGGATCAGGACGCCCACCAGCGCGCCCACCACCGTGCCGTTCACCCGGATGAACTGCAGGTCACGCCCGACCTGTAGCTCCAGACGCCGACTCGTGTCCGCGGAATCCCAGCGGGCAACGGTCCCCGAAATCAGCTCGGCCGCGTCCTCACCGTAGCGGGCGATGACGTGCCCCACCACGCGTTGCACGAAGTCGTCGACTCTCGTCTGCAACGACTCGTCATCACGCAGACTGGCGCCGAACTGCATCGTCACCGACTGGATCGTCTGCCGCAGCTCGGAGCCGGGGTCCGCCGCCGCGTCCAGGATCGCTTTCTTGATGTGCAGCCACAGGGCGGACAGCCATCCGCGGACATCGTCCCGTTCGAGCAGTTCGACCTTGGCCGCCTCGACGCGGGCGGCCTTTGCCGGGTCTGTGCGCAGTGCGTGCGTGTAGTCGCGCAGCGCCCGGTCGAACTGGGTGCGCAGTTCGTGATCTTCTTGCGCGCTCACGTCCGCGAGGAAGGACTGCAGCCCGGTGAACAGCCGGTTGAACAGGCGTTCGTCGACCCAGTCCGGTACCCACTCGGGCGACTCCTGCGAGAGCCGGTCGCGGAAAACGGCCCGGTTGTCGTCGAGGAAGCGCATCAGGCCCTTGAGCCCCGCGGTCAGCGCCGCTTGGTGCTGACCTGACTCGCGCACCGTGTCCAGGGCGGTCGCGAGGATCGCGGCAAGCTGCACGTCGCGCAGCCTCTTGTCGGCGTACTGGGCGACGGCGGCGCGCACCTCGTCGTCGCGGATCATTGCGGCCAGCCCGTTCAGCGCCGCGCTGGCCTCGTCCGCGATGCGCGCCGCGTGGGCCGGCTGGGCGAGCCACTCCCCTGCACGACGCGGGATCTGGGCGGCGGCGAGGCGTTCGCCGACGACCGAGGGGGTGAGGAAGTTCTGGTGGACGAAAGCGCCGAGCGCAGCCCCGATCTGGTCCTTCTTGCGCGGGATGATCGCCGTGTGCGGGATTGGCAGGCCGAGTGGATAACGAAACAGCGCCGTGACCGCGAACCAGTCGGCCAGCCCGCCGACCATCGACGCCTCCGCCGCGGTCTGCAGGTAGCCCCACAGTCCCTTGCCGTCGCCGACGGTGACACACACCACGAACACCACCGCCGCGGCCACGAGCAGTCCGGTAGCCACGATCTTCATCCGCCGCAGATCGCGGACCCGGTCGGCCGCCGGCATCGGCAGAGTCATCGCGACCGGCGTTCGACTGCGGCCGCGAGCCGGTCCGCTGAGCCATCGCAGTGGCCGAGGAACAGGGACGGCTCGGTGACCTCCAATTCGATCAGCACCGGGCCATCTCTCGTCGGCAGCAGGTCGATCCGTGCATACACGAGGTCCCTCCCCCAGCGGCTGCGAATCGTGTCGAGTACCCGAGCGCCCAGCGCGAGTTCCTGCTGGGCAGGGGCCCTGACGGAGACGCGTTCCGGCACATACAACGATCGCGAGAACCCTGAGTAGAGCGGGTTCACCGCTTCGGGAGCCAGCATGGCGTCCTTGCGGATCGCGTGGCTGAACTCACCCCCGAGGTAGATCAGCCCGGTCTCGCCGGTCCTGTCGACGTCGGCCAGATAGGGCTGGACCATGACGATTCGACCCGCCGCGTGCAGCGCCGCGACATGCGCCGCCGCCTCGGCCTGGGTGGCGGCGGTGAACCGTCCGGCACCCAGGCAGCCGGCCCCGACGGAGGGCTTGACCACGAAGTCTGCCGCGGGGAACTGCACCGCCTCGCCCGGCGCGGTCCAGGCGGTCGGGACGATCGGAATGCCGTCGTCGGCGAGTTCGTGCAGGTAAGTCTTGTCGGAGTTCCATGCGATGACCTCGGCGGGGTTCTCGAGATTGGGCACGGTCCATGTCCAGCGGACGAACTCCGCTCGCCGAGCCGTGTAGTCCCACGGGGTGCGCACGAGCGCGAGGTCGTAGGACGCCCAGGCGACGTCCGGATCGCTCCACACCTCCCATCGCGCGTCGATACCGCGTCGCGCGAACGCGTCGATGAGCAGCCCGCCATCTTCGTCACCGGAGGGCAGCTCGGCACAGGTGACGATCGCCAATGTGGGTCCCACCGTGCGATCGTACGGACGCCGACGTCCGGATCACCGGGGCGAGCCAGCGGGTGTCAGCGGACGAAGGCGTCGAGCGCGATCGCGACGAAGACGAACGCCAGGTAGCTGTTGGACAGGTGAAACAGCCCCATGGGCCTGGCGTCGACACCGGCCTGGGTCCGCGCGAGCAGCCGATGGGCGGCCACCAGCAGGCTCGCTCCGGCACCGGCCGCGAGCACCCCGTAGACCCAGCCGGTCGCGACCGGCCACAGCAGCAGCGAGGCGGCGACCGTCAGCCAGGAGTATCCGACGATTTCCCGAGCGACCCGCACCGGCGACGCGACGACCGGCAGCATCGGCACACCCGCCCGCTGATAGTCCTCGCGGTACCGGATGGCCAGAGCCCAGAAATGCGGCGGTGTCCAGAAGAACACGATCGCGAACAAGATGAGGGCCGGCCAGCTCAGGCCGCCGGTGACGGCGGCCCAGCCGATGAGCACGGGCATGCACCCGGCGGCGCCGCCCCAGACGATGTTCTGCGCCGTGCGCCGCTTGAGCAGCATCGTGTAGACGATGACGTAGAACGCAATCGCGACGGCGGTCAGGCTGCCTGCCAGCCAGTTGGTCAGTATGCCGATCGACCCGACGGCCACGGCTGCGAGCACCAGTCCGAACACCAGCGCCCCGACCGGCGAGACCTCCCGCCGGGCGAGCGGACGGTGCCCGGTACGCCGCATCACAGCGTCGATGTCGCGGTCGATGTAGCAGTTGAGTGCGTTCGCGCTGCCTGCAGCGCACGTGCCACCGAGCATGGTGGCGGCCACCACAAACAGATCGGGCAACCCACGCGCGGCGAGGATCATCGCCGGCACCGTCGTGACGAGCAGCAACTCGATGATGCGCGGCTTGGTCAAGGCGACATACGCCCGGACGTGTCTCCAGCGTGCGGCGCCAACAGCCCGACGGCGCAGCGGACGCACCCCGCCCACAGCTATGGCCGGCGCGCCCACGTGGATGGCCGGCGGATTCGGTGCGACCGGGGTCTGCGTCACGTGAGGAGGGTATCCCCGCAGGCGCCGGTTCTGCCGCAGCGGTACCCGTGCTCGATCCGACGGCCCGCGCGCCCCAGCTGCCTGTACTGGCTAGGCTGAGTGCTGGCAGGTCGTAACTGCGCGCAGGTGATGGCCGGTGAATCGAACGGCCGTCACAGAAGGGGCCGGACGATCGTGAGCGACCAGCAGCAGGGCATCGTCACGACACACCCGTCCTGGTGGTCGGACCTCGACACCAAGGCCGTCGACACCATCCGAGTGCTCGCGATGGACGCGGTCCAGAAGGTGGGCAACGGTCATCCGGGGACGGCCATGAGCCTGGCCCCGTTGGCGTACCTGCTGTTCCAGCGCGAGCTGCGACACGATCCCGCCGACCCGAACTGGGTCGCCCGCGACCGGTTCGTCCTGTCCAACGGCCACTCGTCGCTGACCTTGTATCTGCAGCTGTACCTGAGCGGGTATGGCCTGGAGCTCGACGACATCAAGGCGTATCGCACCTGGGGATCCCGCACGCCTGGCCACCCGGAGCACGGGCTCACGCCGGGCGTCGAGACCACGACCGGCCCGCTCGGCCAGGGCGTCGCGAATGCCGTCGGCATGGCCATGGCGGCCCGCCGCGAGCGCGGTCTGTGGGACCCCGACGCCGCGGCCGGCGAGTCGCCGTTCGACCATTACATCTACGCGTTCTGCAGTGACGGCGACCTCGAGGAAGGCGTCTCGGGCGAGGCGTCGAGCCTGGCCGGCCACCAGCAGCTGGGCAACCTGATCATGTTCTACGACGACAACCACATCTCGATCGAGGACGACACGGCGATCGCCTTCTCCGAGGACGTCTGCAAGCGTTACGAGGCCTACGGTTGGCACACCCAGCGGGTGGACTCCGGCGAGGATGTCGTCGCGCTGCAGCAGGCCTTCGAGCAGGCCCGCGCCGAGACCGACCGACCCTCGTTCATCGCGGTCCGCACGATCATCGCCTGGCCCGCGCCGAACAAGCAGAACACCGGACCGGCACACGGCAGTGCGTTGGGCGAGAACGAGGTCCGGGCTACCAAGCAGGTGCTGGGCTTCGACCCGGACGTCCACTTCTCCGTCGACCCGGACATGCTGGCCCACGCGCGCAAGGTTGGCGACCGGGGCCGTGCGGCAAAAGCCCAGTGGCAGCCACACTTCGATGCGTGGGCGAGTGCGAACCCCGACCGCAAGGCGCTGTTCGACCGCATGCTGACCCGGTCCCTCCCCTACGGCTGGACCGATGTCCTTCCGACGTTCCCCGCCGATACGGACGGCAAACCGAATTCGATGGCGACCCGCGCCGCGTCAGGGAAGGTGCTGGCCGCCCTTGCGCCGGAGCTGCCCGAGCTGTGGGGCGGTTCGGCGGACCTCGCCGAGAGCAACCTGACAACCATGGGGGACGAGCCGAGCTTCATCCCGGCCGAGCACCAGACCAAGGTTTGGAGCGGCGGGCCCTACGGGCGCACGCTGCATTTCGGCATCCGCGAGCACGCCATGGGCTCCATCATGAACGGCATCACGCTGCACGGCGGCACCCGAGTGTACGGCGGCACGTTCCTGATCTTCAGCGACTACATGCGCCCGCCCGTCCGGCTCGCGGCGCTGATGGGTATTCCCACCATCTACGTCTGGACGCATGACTCGATCGGCCTCGGCGAGGACGGGCCGACCCACCAGCCGATCGAGCAGCTGGCCGCGCTGCGGGCGGTCCCCGGCCTGGACATCGTCCGGCCGGCTGACGCCAACGAGACGGCAGTGGTGTGGAGGACGGTGCTCGAGCACACCGACCGGCCGACGGGCATCGCGCTGTCCCGGCAGCCGCTGCCGGTACTCGACCCGGCCAAGGTCGTCGACGCTGACAAGGGCGGATACGTCCTCGAAGAGGCGTCCTCAGGTACACCCGAGGTCATCCTGATCGGCACCGGGTCCGAGGTGTCGGTGGCTGTTGCCGCGCGGGAGCGTCTCGAAGCCGAGGGCACGCCCACCCGGGTCGTCTCGCTGCCGTGCCTGGAGTGGTTCAACGCCCAGGACGCGGCATACCGCCAGCACGTCCTGCCCCATGCCGTCCGGGCGCGGGTGAGCGTCGAGGCGGCGGTCCCCCAGGGCTGGCGGGAGATCGTCGGCGACGATGGCGAGATCGTCAGCATCAACCACTACGGCGCCAGCGCAGCCGCCGGCGTGCTCTTCGAGCAGTTCGGCTTCACCCCCGACCGCGTCGTTGCGGCCGCCCACGCAACCCTCGACAGGGTCGGCGCGATCACCGGCTCGACCACCGGCAACTAAGGAGCAATCATGAGCGACGCACTCGCCGACCTCTCCGCTCAGGGCGTCTCGATTTGGCTTGATGACATCAGCCGGGAGCGGCTGGTGAGCGGGAACCTGCAGGAGCTGGTCGACACCAAGCACGTCGTCGGCGTCACCAGCAACCCGACCATCTTCCAGAAGGCGGTCGAGAAGGGCACTGCGTACGACGACCAGCTGCGCGACCTGAAAGTCCGCGAGGTCGCCATCGACGGCGTCGTGCGGTACCTGATGGGCTACGACATCCGCTGGGCCTGCGATGTGCTGCGGCCGGCCTTCGACGGCACGAACGGGATGGACGGCCGGGTCTCCATCGAAGTCGACCCGCGACTTGCGCACGAGACGGTACGGACCACTGCGGAGGCGAAGGGACTGTGGTGGCTGGTCGACCGGCCCAACGCACTGATCAAGATCCCGGCAACCGCCGCGGGCCTGCCGTCGATCACTGGGGCCACGGCGGCCGGAGTCAGCGTCAACGTCACACTCATCTTCGGGCTCGACCGCTACGAGGAGGTGATGGACGCCTACCTCACCGGCCTCGAGCAGGCCAAAGCCGCCGGAATCGACCTGTCGACGATCCGCTCGGTCGCGTCCTTCTTCGTTTCCCGCGTCGACACCGAGATCGACAAGAGGCTGGACAAACTCGGCACGGACGAGGCCGAGGCCCTGCGCGGCAAGGCAGGAATCGCCAACGCCCGGATGGCCTACGAACGCTACGAGAAGGTGGTGTCGTCGGATCGCTGGCAGGCCCTGAAGGCCGCGGGCGCCAATGAACAGCGCCCCCTCTGGGCCTCGACCGGTGTCAAGGATCCGGCCTACGACGACACCATGTACGTCGTCGAACTCGTCGCGCCCAACACGGTCAACACCATGCCGCAGGCCACGCTGAATGCCGTCGCCGAGCACGGCGTCATCCGCGGAAATACCATCGCGGGCACCTACGACGAATCACGGCAGGTGATCGACGACCTCGCCGCCCTGGGCATCGGGTACGACGACGTGGTGCAGCTGCTCGAGGACGAGGGTGTGCAGAAGTTCGAGGACTCCTACGCACAACTCGAAGACAGCGTCAAGGGCCAACTCGACGTGGCCCACGCCTAGAGCGTCGCGCGAGGAGCGGGTGAATACATGAGTGAACTCAGCCCGGCCACCGTCCAGACCGTCCCTGTCCTCGCCGGGTCGGCACCGCCCACGTCGCCGACCGAGCTGCTGAACCCGCTGCGCGACCCCGCAGACCGGCGGCTGCCTCGAGTCCCGCAGCCTTGCGCGCTCGTGGTCTTCGGGGTCACCGGCGACCTGGCCCGCAAGAAGCTGCTACCGGCCGTGTACGACCTGGCCAACCGCGGACTGCTGCCCGCCGACTTCGTACTGCTCGGCTTCGCTCGGCGTGACTGGGGCGACGGGGACTTCGCGCAGCTGGCCAAGAAGGCGGCGAAGGCGTCCGCCCGCACCGAGTGGAACGAGGACGTCTGGAAGCGGCTGTGCGGGAACATTCAGTTCGTGCCCGGGTCCTTCGACGACGACGAGGCGTTCGACACATTGACCAACGCACTCGATGAGCTGTGCAGCAGCCACAACATCAAGGGCAACGCGGCCTTCTACCTGTCCATCCCGCCCAGCATGTTTCCGGTCGTGCTCAAGCAGATGGAGCGCACCGGGATGGCCAGCAACGCCCGCAGCGGGGGCTGGCGGCGTGTGGTGGTCGAGAAGCCGTTCGGCCACGATCTGGCCAGCGCCACGGAGCTCAACGCAATCGTGGACTGCGTGTTCACGGCGCAGGACGTCTTCCGGATCGACCACTACCTGGGCAAGGAGACCGTCCAGAACATCATGGCCCTCCGGTTCGCCAACCAGCTGTTCGAGCCGGTGTGGAACTCGAATTACGTCGACTCGGTGCAGATCACAATGGCCGAAGACGTCGGAATCGGCGGGCGAGCCGCCTTCTACGACGCGACCGGTGCGGCCCGCGACGTCCTGCAGAACCACCTGCTGCAACTGCTCGCCCTCACCGCCATGGAGGAGCCCGTCGAATTCTCAGCGGAGGAGATCCGCACCGAGAAGATCAAGGTGCTGCGCGCCGTGTCGCTGCCGGCCGACTTGGCTGCGTACGCCATCCGCGGCCAGTACGACCAGGGTTGGCTGGCCGGCGAGCGGGCCGCGGCCTACCGCGACGAGGAGAACATCCCCGACGACTCGACCACCGAGACCTACGCGGCCGTGCGCTTGGGGGTCGAGACACGGCGCTGGGCCGGCGTCCCGTTCTATCTGCGCACCGGCAAGCGACTGCCCCGGCGGGTGACTGAGATCGGCGTGACGTTCAAGAAAGCCCCCCATCTGCCGTTCAGCCGGACCGACACCCAGGAACTTGGGCACAACCAGCTCGTCATCCGGGTGCAGCCGGACGAGGGCGTCACGTTGAAGTTCGGTTCAAAGGTGCCCGGCAGCGCGATGGAGGTGCGGGACGTCGCCATGGACTTCCTTTACGGCGAAGCGTTCACCGAGTCCTCCCCCGAGGCGTACGAGCGGCTGATCCTGGACGTGCTGATCGGCGATGCCACGCTGTTCCCCCGTAACGACGAGGTCGAGGCGTCGTGGAAGGTCATCGACCCGCTCGAGGACTTCTGGGCCGACCAGAAGCCGTTCCTGTACCGGGCCGGCGAGTGGGGGCCCAAGGAGTCGGACGAGATGCTGGCCCGCGACGGCCGGCAATGGCGCCGGCCGTAACATCATGCGCCGAACCTCGATCTCGTCTCCCCGGCTCGCTCCGCTCGGGGGGATCCTGCGATCTCGAACGCGCCTTCGGCGCATGCGGCGCGCTCTTCGCGCGAGCGCTCATCGCCCGGTGGTTACCTTGCCGGGCGTCACCGTGAGGGGGCAGTCATGACGACCCTGTGGGACACGAGCGGCACCGCGGTTGTCAAAGCGCTGGCCGCCGAAAGACGCACCGGTGGGGCGGTCACCAGCGGCAACGCGCTAACGCTGGTCGTCGTCGTCGACGAGCAGGACGTCGCCGAGGCCGAGCAGGCGGCCACCATCGCGGCGAGCAAGCATCCGATGCGGATGCTGATGGTAATCCGCCGCCAGATCGACGCGCCGGTGCCGCGACTGGACGCCGAGGTGCTGATGGGTGGCCGGCTGGGTCCCGGCGAAGCTGTGGTGATGCGGATGCACGGGCGGCTGGCGCTGCATGCGGAGTCGGTGACGCTGCCACTACTCGCGCCGGACGCTCCGGTCTTCACCTGGTGGCATGGCGCGCCGCCCGACCGTATCTCCTACGACCCGCTCGGAGTCTTCGCAGATCGGCGGATCACCGACGTGAGCCTGGCCGACGACCGGGTCGCTGCGTTACACCAGCGGGCGGTCGACTTCGCACCGGGCGACACAGACCTCGCGTGGACGCGGCTCACCGGCTGGCGCGCGGCTGTGGCGTCCGCGGTCGACAGCGCCCACGATGTCGCGACCTCGGCACTTGTCGAGGGCGACGACACCGACCCGTCGGCCTTACTGCTCGGGGGCTGGCTGTCCTCTCGGCTGGGCTTCTACGTTCCGGTCAACAAGACGGCCGGCGGCCCGATCCACCAGGTCGCGCTCGGCTTCGCCAACGGTGCCAGGATCCGCGCCGACGAGGACGCCGGCCGACTGATCCTGCACCGCGACGGCCAGCCCGACTCGATCGCGCCGTTCCCGGAGCGCGGGCTGGGCGACCTGCTGGCTGAGGAGCTGCGCCGCCTCGACGACGACCGGATCTTCGCCGAGGCGCTCAGCGCGGTCACCGGCGTCACGGGGCTCGAGGTACGTCCGGGCCAGCGTGTTCACATCTGGAAAGATCCTGCGCTCGCCGACGGTCCCGTCACGTCAGCGCCGAGCTGAGCCAGGATGGGTGCCCCACCGGAGATTGTTGTCCAGGCCTCGGCCGACCAGTTGGCGGCCGACGTCGCCGCGCGGGTAGTCGCCACGTTGGTGTCCGCCCAGGCGGTGCGTCCGCTCGCCTTCCTCGTGGTCACCGGCGGTGGCATCCTCGAACAGGTCATGAGCGCGCTGCGTGACTTGCCGGCCCGCGATTCGGTCGAGTGGAAAAGCATCAGTCTGTGGTGGGGGGATGAGCGGTTCGTCGAGGCGGACTCCCCCGACCGCAACGACGCCGCGGCGTTCACTGCGCTGTTCGATGCAGTCGGGCTCGATCCGGCCACCGTCCACCGCATGCCCGCCGCCGGTGCGCAGTTCGGCGACGACGCGGAGGCGGCGGCCGAGGCATATGCCGCGGAACTGGCTGCCGCAGTGCCACCCGACCAGGGTGACGACGACGTCCCACACTTCGACGTGATGCTGCTCGGCATTGGCCCGGACGGGCATTGCGCGTCGCTGTTCCCCGAGCATCCGGGCGTCTACGAGCAGGACGCCGCGGTGATCGCGGTGCGCAACTCCCCGAAACCGCCGCCGACGCGCATCTCGCTGACCTTCCGTGCCCTCGACGCCGCCAACGAGATCTGGTTTATCGCGTCGGGCGTCGGCAAGGCCCAGGCTGTGGCCATGGCGCTGAGCGGGGCGGGGCGGGTCCAGGTTCCGTCGGCGGGCCCCAAGGGTCGGCACCGCACGCTGTGGCTCGTCGACCGAGACGCCGCATCACAGCTGCCCGCGGACCTGTATCGGCCACAGGCCTGAGCGATCTCCGGGCGCGGCCAATCGCTGCGCTGCTCGTCTAGGGGGTCACACCTCGCCGCGGCGGGC
The DNA here is from genome assembly GCA_963839995.1 of uncultured Actinomycetota bacterium. Taxonomy (GTDB): domain Bacteria; phylum Actinomycetota; class Actinomycetes; order Mycobacteriales; family Jatrophihabitantaceae; genus CAWIUB01. The sequence goes on from CAWIXH010000016.1 coordinate 72,887, forward strand.
GCGCAGCCGCTGCAGGGCTTCCTCGAGGATGGCTTGACCGTCTTCGTCCGAGCGCCGCTCTTTGACGTAGGCGAGGTGCGTCTTGTACGGCTCGTTGCGCGGCGCGTTGGGCGGCGTCGTCGACTCGCGACCGGCCGGGAAGCCGCATCGCGGGCAGTCCCAGGTGTCAGGCAGCACGGCGTCCAGCGCGAACGCGGGGCGCACCTCGTGGCCGTTGGCGCAGAAGAACGACACCCGCTGCCGCGGGGCGGACTCGCCGCGTTCCTTCTCGCCCATTGGTCCGGCACCGACCCGACTCCCGCGGATCGCACTGCCTCCAGCCACGTCTGTCTCCCTCTCAGGTCAGGTCTGTGTCGGATGAGAGAACCTGTGTCGCCCAGCTGGCAACCGCTCGATGCGCTAGCTGTTCTTGTAGAGCAGGCCGAGGCCGACGATGCAGATCGCCCAGACCGCACCGGAGATGATCGTGAGCCGGTCGAGGTTACGCTCGACGACCGACGAGCCGGATAGGCTGGAGTAGAACGAACCTCCGAGCATCGAGGACAGGCCGCCACCCTTGCCCTTGTGCAACAGCACCAGCACGACGAGCACGATGCTCGCCACGATGAGCACGATGGACAACGTCAAGATCATGTAGCTGGACCGGCCTTCAGGTTCGGGAACGCGCTGCGGTGCTGCTCAAGAATAGCTGTTCGTGCGACGCGGTCAGGCCGAGGCTCCATGCCTGGCGGTGCCATGCGCGGTGGCGGGGTTCGCGGCTGCGCAGATGGCCGCGAATTCGGTGGCGTCCAGGCTCGCTCCGCCGACGAGTGCTCCGTCGACGTCGGGTTGGCTGAGAATCTCGGCCGCGTTCGACGCCTTGACCGATCCGCCGTAGAGGATCCGGATCGCGGCCGCCAGGTCGGGAGAGTACAGCTGACCGAGCCGCACACGCAGCGCGGCGCAAACCTCCTGCGCGTCTTCCGGGGTCGCCACCTGGCCGGTGCCGATCGCCCAGACCGGTTCGTACGCGATGACAATCGACGCCGCCTGCTCGGCGGACATCCCGGCCAGCGCCCCGTCCAGCTGACGCGTGCAGTGCGGGAGGTGCTCTCCGGACTGGCGGATATCCAGGGTTTCACCGACGCAGACGATGGGGACGAGTCCATGCCGGAGCGCTGCCAGCGCCTTGCCGTTGACGACCGGCTCGTCCTCGGCGTGGTACTCACGCCGTTCGGAGTGGCCCACGACGACGTAGGTGCAGCCGAGCTTGGCGAGCATGGCGCCGCTGATGTCGCCCGTATAGGCACCCGCGTCATGCGGCGACAGGTCCTGCGCGCCGTAACCGATCGACAGTCGGTCACCGTCGACCAGCGTCTGCACGCTGCGCAGACCGATGAACGGCGGCAGTACTACCACCTCGACGGCGGACAGCTGCGCCTCGTCCAGGCTGAACGCGATCTTCTGGGTCAGCGCGATCGCCTCGAGATGGCTGAGGTTCATCTTCCAGTTGCCGGCGATAAGCGGCTTGCGCGGGGACCGCGCAGGGGAATCGGCTGGCACTTAGGCCTCCTCGAGGACGGCGACACCGGGCAATGTCTTGCCTTCGAGGAACTCCAGCGAGGCGCCGCCGCCGGTCGAGATGTGGCCGAACGCTTCAGCGTCCAGGCCGAGCGCCCGCACCGCCGCCGCGGAGTCGCCGCCACCGACGACGGTCAGCCCCGGTGCTGCAGCCACTGCTTCGGCCACCCCCTTGGTGCCCGCCGCAAAGGGCGCCACCTCGAAGACACCCATCGGGCCGTTCCAGAAGACGGTCTGCGCATTGGCCAGCACCGCGGTGAAGGCGTCGACGGTCTGCGGTCCGATGTCCAGTCCCTTGGTACCGGCAGAGATTGCCGCGGCGGCAACGGTCTGCGTCTCCGCGTCTGGGGTGACGTCGGCGGCCACCACGATGTCGGCGGGAAGCACGATCTTGTCGGTGCCGTCCGGGGCTTTGGCGTCCAAGAACCCCCTACAGGCGTCGATCTGGTCGGCCTCCAGCAGCGAGTCACCAACCTCGTGTCCCTGTGCCGCGAGGAAGGTGAAGCACATCCCGCCACCGACCAGCAGCCGGTCGACCTTGGGCAACAGCGATTCGATCACCGCGAGCTTGTCGCTGACCTTGCTACCGCCGAGGGCGACGACATAGGGCCGCTTCGGGTCGCCAGTGAGCTCGCGCAGGACACGGACCTCCTCGGCGACCAGATCGCCGCAGTAATGTGGCAGCACCTTGGCGACGTCGTACACCGAGGCGTGCTTGCGGTGCACAGCGCCGAACGCGTCACCCACGTACGCGCCCCCGTCGTCCTCGCCACCGGTCAGCAGTGCCAGACAGCCCGCGAACTTCGCCCGCTCGGCGTCGTCCTTGCTCGTCTCGCCCGGGTTGAACCGGACGTTCTCCAGCAGCAGCAGCTCGCCGTCCTGCAGCTCTGCGGCGAGCAGCCTGGCGCTCTCGCCGACGGTGTCCAGCGAGAACTCCACCGGCCGTCCGAGCAGAGCAGCCAGCCGGTCAGCTACCGGGCCGAGCGAATAACGCGGGTCGGGTGCGCCTTTCGGCCGGCCCAGGTGCGCGGCGACGATCACCCGCGCGCCGCGGTCGAGCAGCTTGGTCAGCACCGGGAGGGAGGCCCTAACCCGCCCGTCGTCGGTGACTGCGGGCTTGTCGCCCGCTGAGAGTGGCACATTGAGGTCCGAGCGGACGAGAATGCGGCGACCGCGGACCCCGACCCGCAGCAAGTCGTCGAGGGTGCGCATCGGGCTAGAGCGACGAACCGACGAGCGCGACCACGTCGACAAGCCGGTTCGAGTAGCCCCACTCGTTGTCGTACCAGCCGATCACCTTGACCTGGTTGCCGATCACCTTGGTCAGCTGCGCGTCGAAGATGCACGACGCCGGGTCGGTGACGATGTCGATCGAGACGATCGGATCCTCGGTGTAGGTGAGGATGCCCTTGAGCGGCCCATCCGCGGCCGCCTTGTAAGCGGCCTTCACCTCGTCGACGCTCGTGTCGCGCGCGACGTTGACCGTGAGGTCGGTGGCTGAGCCGGTGGGGACCGGCACCCGCAGCGCGTAACCATCGAGCTTGCCCTTCAGCCCGGGCAGCACCAGCGAGATCGCCTTCGCCGCACCGGTCGAGGTCGGCACGATGTTCAGCGCGGCCGCGCGGGCCCGGCGCAGGTCTCGGTGCGGCCCGTCGAGCAGGTTCTGGTCGCCGGTGTAGGCGTGGATGGTCGTCATCAGGCCGTTCTCGATGCCGAACGAATCGTCCAGGACCTTGGCCAGCGGCGCCAGGCAGTTCGTGGTGCAGGACGCGTTCGAGATGACCGCGTGCTTCGCCGGGTCGTAGTCGCCTTCGTTCACCCCTATCACCAGGGTGACGTCTTCGTCCGTGGCCGGGGCGGAAATGATCACCTTCTTGGCGCCGCCGTCGGTGATGTGTTTGCGCGCGTCGGCGGCCTTGTTGAAGAAGCCGGTCGACTCGAGGACGACATCGACCCCCAGATCGGCCCAGGGGAGGTTGCCGGGGTCGCGCTCGGCCAGGAACTTGAGCGACTTCTCGCCGACCTGGATCTCGTCGCCAGCTACCTCGACGGGACGGTCGAGCCGGCCGAGAACGCTGTCGTATTTCAGCAGATGCGCCATCGTCTCGACGTCGCCGAGGTCGTTGGCGGCCACGATCTCCAGGTCGGCGCCGGCGGCGAGAGCGGCGCGGTAGAAGTTGCGGCCGATGCGGCCGAAGCCGTTGATACCCATCCGAACAGTCACCGCTGCCTCCTTGGCAAGAGAGTGGACGCTTCTGCTGCGCGGGGCGACGGCGACCCGCAGCACAACCCTAGCTGGTGGCCGACTCGGCTCCGACGCCTGCTCCGACCGTCCAGTCACCCGGGTACGTCAAGGCGCGAGCATCTCGGGCGTGACGGCCGATTCGGTGTCGGGCAGGCCGAGTTCGGCGGCGCGCTTGTCGGCCATCGCCAACAGCCGGCGGATCCGCCCCGCCACCGCGTCCTTGGTCATAGGCGGTTCCGACAAGGCGCCGAGCTCCTCGAGCGAGGCCTGCTTGTGGTCCACCCGCAGTCGGCCAGCCTCGAGCAGATGTTCCGGCGCGTCGTCGCCGAGGATCTCCATCGCCCGGTCCACCCGGGCGCCGGCCGCCACCGCGGCGCGTGCCGAGCGGCGCAGGTTGGCATCGTCGAAGTTGGCCAGCCGATTGGCCGTCGCCCGCACCTCGCGGCGCATGCGCCGTTCCTCCCAGGCCAGGACACTCTCGTGCGCCCCGATCCGCGTCAGCAGCACCCCGATCGCGTCGCCATCGCGGACCACGACCCGGTCCGCGCCGCGGACCTCGCGTGCCTTCGATGCCACGCCGAGCCGCCGGCCCACCCCCACGAGCGCCAGCGCCGCCTCGGTGGACGGGCAGGTGATCTCCAAGGAGCAGGCTCGGCCTGGCTCGGTGAGTGACCCGTGGGCCAGGAACGCGCCCCGCCAGGCGGCCTCGGCGTCGGCAATGCCGCCAGCCACGACATGATGTGGCAGGCCACGCACCGGGCGGCCGCGCAGATCGACCAACCCGGACTGGCGGGCCAGACCCTCGCCGTCCTTGGTCACTCGCACCAGATAGCGGCTGCCTTTGCGCAGCCCACCAGCGGCGACGATCTGCACTTCCGACCCGTGGCCAAAGATCTCGGCGATCTCCTTGCGCAGCCGGCGAGCGACCGACCCGGTGTCGAGCTCGGCTTCGATCACGATGTGCCCGCCGATCAGGTGCAGCGCTCCGGCGAAGCGCAGCAGGGTGGCGATTTCGGCGCGTCGGACACTTGCCTTGGTGACCGTGACTCGGCTTAGTTCGTCCTTTACCGCTGCGGTCATGGCCATCGGCTGCTCATCTCCCTTGCGTGCGTCCCTCCAGCTGCACCGCACCGGGCGTGATCGCCTGTGCGATGGCCGCGGCCAACCGTGCAGGGTCATGACGGTCGGCCGCATCGTCCGCTCTGATGCGTGACATTACGAGACTCGCGCCGATCTCGCGCGCGTAGCTGTCGAGTGCTTCGTGATCGGGCACGGACTCCCAATCGGCGACGATCGAGTCGATGTGCAGCTCGCCGTACGGCTGGGCATGGGCGCGCAGGACGCGCAGCAGCTCCTCCGGGGAGAAATCGTCAGTCTCTCCAGCCTGCGGGACCAGGTTGACCGTCACGACCACGGTTGCCCGAGTGCTTGTCAAGGCCCGCGCCAACTCGCGCAGCAGCAGGTGCGGAAGCACGCTCGTGAACCAGGACCCCGGCCCGAGGACAACCAGGTCCGCCTCGCGCACCGCGTCGACCGCCCGGGCACAGGCCGGCGCTCCCGGCGGTAGGAGCCTGATGCTGCGCACCCGTCCCGAGGTCGCGGCCACCGAGGACTGCCCGCGGATGTGGCGGGTGCGCACCGGGTCGTCGGAGTCGAACCGGTCGACCTCGGCGATCAGGTCGAGCGGCACTGGGCTCATGGGCAGCACCCGGCCGACGGCTCCGACGAGCTCACCGGCCTTGCCGAGCGCGACGACCGGGTCGCTGAACCGTTCGAGCAGCCCGGTCAGCAGCAGGTTGCCGACCGGATGGCCGGCCAGCGCCCCCGTGCCGCCGATCCGGTGGTGGAGCAGGTCGGCCCACTCTCGATCGCGCGGCTCGTCGCCGGCCAGCGCGGTGAGCGCCATGCGCAGGTCGCCAGGGGGCAGGACCCGCAGCTCTCGGCGGATCCGACCGGACGATCCGCCGTCGTCGGCCACCGTGACGATCGCGGTCAGCTCGCCGGTCAGCCTGCGCAGCGCCGACAGCGACGCGTGCAGCCCGTGCCCGCCGCCGAGCGCCACGGTCCGCACATCACTCATCGGCTGACCAGCTCTTCGCGCGAGCGCTCATCGCAGCGCTCGCTGCGCTCCTCGCTCGCTGACGCTCGCTACGATGCTCGCTCACTCACGCCCCAGGTCCCGGTTCACCACCGTGGCCTTGACGCCGAGCTGAGCAAGCCGATCGGCCAGCTCCGCGGCGATCACTACGGATCGGTGCTTTCCACCCGTACAGCCGACGGCGAGCGTCAGGTAATGCTTCCCTTCCCGGGTGTAGCCGGCCCCGATGATCTGCAGGATCTCCGTATAGCGGTCGATGAACTCCCGCGCCCCCTGCTCGGCCAGCACGTAGTCCCGCACCTGCGCCGTCTCCCCTGTCAGGTCCCGCAGCTCCGGGATCCAGAACGGGTTTGGCAGGAATCGGACGTCGACCACCAGGTCGGCGTCGACGGGCAGCCCATACTTGAAGCCGAACGACACGAGCGTCGCCCGCAGCACCGGCCGCCCGTCCAGATCACCCCCGGTAGCGAAGGCCCGCTCGATGTCGCGGCGCAACTGGTGGACCGACCGATCGCTGGTGTCCAGGACAAGGTCCGCCTCACCCCGCAGGCCCTCCAGCAGCCGGCGTTCGGCCACGATCCCGTCGACCAGCCGGCCGTCGCCCTGCAGCGGGTGAGCGCGCCGGACGGCCTCGAACCGCCGAACCAGCACATCGTCGCGCGCCTCGAGGAACAGCACCCGGGGGCGAAGTCCCCGGCGGGCCAGCTCGAGGATCACCGCGCGCAGATCCGACGAGAACGCCCGGCTGCGTACGTCCATCACCACCGCGATGCGGGTGACGGCGCCGTGGGTACGGCTGCCGAGGTCGACCATGGTCGCGACCAGCTCGGGGGGCAGGTTGTCGACAACGAAGTAGCCGAGATCCTCAAGGCATTTCGCCGCGGTGCTGCGCCCGGCGCCGGAGAGCCCGGTGACGACGACGGTGTCCAGGGCACCTCGGTCGGGCTGGTCCGCCTCGTCCTCGCTTACCGCTGGCTGCGTCACACCACCACCCCACCCCCCGCATCGGCATCATCCAGCACCTCGCCGGTCGTGACGTTGATGGCCGGCTGGGCGGTCCGGTCGCTGCCGGCAAGCGCGGCCACGATCGCCTCGGCCGTACGGCGTCCGATGCCGGGCACTGCCATGATCTGCTCGGCATCTGCCCTGCGTAGCGCACGCAGCGATCCGAAGCGGGCGAGCAGTGCTTTGCGGCGCGTCTCGCCGAGGCCGGCAATGCCGTCCAGGGCCGACCGCGTCATCGCCCGGGACCGCTTCTGCCGGTGGTAGGTGATCGCGAAGCGGTGTGCCTCGTCCCGGACCCGCTGCAGCAGGTACAGCCCCTCTGAGGTGCGTGGCAGGATCAGCGGGTACGCCTGCCCCGGTACCCAGACCTCTTCGAGCCGCTTGGCCAAACCCACCAGGGCCACGTCGTCGATACCGAGCTCGTCCAGGACGCTCTGCGCCACTGCGACCTGTGGCCCGCCACCGTCGACCATGAGCAGGTTGGGCGGGTACGCGAACTTGCGCGGCCGGCCGGTGATCGGGTCGATGCCCGGCGGCTGGTGCGGGTCGGCCGCCGCGTCGCCGAGGCCAACCGACTCGACCTGCTCTTGCAGGTACCGGGCGAAACGGCGGCGGACGGCCTCGGCGATCCAGTCGGTGTCGCCCCCGCTGGCCCGCATGGCGAAGCGCCGGTATTCGCTCTTGCGGGCCAGCCCATCCTCGAAGACGACCATGCTGGCTACGACGTTGGTGCCCTGGACGTGGCTGACGTCGAAGCATTCGATCCGCAGCGGAGCCTCGGGCAGCCCGAGGGTCTCCTGCAGCTCGGCCAGCGCCTGCGAGCGGGCGGTCAGATCGGACGCCCGCTTGAGTTTGTGCTGGGTGAACGCCTGTCCCGCGTTCCGCGTCACTGTTTCCATCAGTGCCCGCTTGTCGCCCCGTTGCGGCACCCGCAGGGACACCCGTCTGCCGCGCTGCCCGCGCAGCCACTCGTCGAGCGCCGGCGCATTTTCCGGCAGCGCCGGCACAAGGATTTCGCGGGGTATGCCTGCGCCATCAGCCCCATCGGCATCTGCGCCGTAAAACTGGGTGACGAACTGCTCGACGAGCTCGCCCGTCGTCACCCGCTCGACCTTCTCGACCACCCAGCCGCGCTGGCCACGCACCCGGCCGCCGCGCACATGGAAGACCTGAACCGCTGCCTCCAGGTCGTCCTGGGCGAAGGCCACCACGTCGGCATCCGTGCCGTCACCGAGCACGACGGCCTGCTTCTCCATCGCCCGGCGCAAGGCGTCGAGGTCGTCGCGCAGCCGGGCGGCGTGCTCGAACTGCAGATCCGCGCTCGCCTGGGCCATCTCCTTCTCCAGTCGGCGGATCATCAGGTCCGTCCTGCCGGCCATGAAGTCGCAGAAATCATCGACGATCTGCCGATGCTCCTCGGCTGACACCCGCCCGATGCACGGGGCGCTGCACTTGCCGATGTAGCCGAGCAGGCACGGCCGGCCGATCTGCCCGGCCCGCTTGAATACCCCCGCCGAGCAGGTCCGAGCCGGGAAGACGCGCAGCAGCAGGTCGAGCGTCTCGCGAATCGCCCAGGCATGTGAGTAGGGGCCGAAGTAGCGCACTCCCTTGCGCTTCGCGCCGCGCATCACCTGCAGCCGGGGGAATTCCTCGACGAGCGTGACCGCCAACGACGGGTAGGATTTGTCGTCGCGGTAACGCACATTGAAGCGTGGATCAAACTCCTTGATCCACGAGTACTCGAGCTGCAGCGCCTCGACCTCGGTCCGCACGACCGTCCACTCGACGCTCGCGGCGCTCATGACCATGTGCCGAGTGCGCGGATGCAACGCAGACAGGTCAGCGAAGTAGGAATTCAACCGCTGCCGCAGGCTCTTCGCCTTGCCGACGTAGATGACTCGACCCCGCTCGTCGCGGAACCGGTAGACGCCGGGCCCGACCGGAATCGTCCCAGCGGCGGGACGATAGGTGGACGGGTCGGGCACCCAACCGAGCCTAGTCAGCCGTCCCAGCGTAGGTGTCGATATCCGCGAGCAGGCTGCGTTTGCCGGCATCGTCGAGGAACGAAGCGCGAACGGCCGCCCGCGCCAGCTCGACCACTCCGTCGGCGTCCAGACCGAGCAGGCCGGCGGCGATCGCATACTCGTCATTCAGCGTGGTCGCGAACATCGGGGGGTCGTCGGAGTTGATTGTCACCCGGACGCCCGCGGCCACCAGCGCCGGCAGCGGGTGCTCGGCAAAGTTCGCCACCGAGCGGGTGCGGACGTTCGACGTGGGACAGACCTCCAGCGTGATGTCATGCCGGGCCAGATACTCCAGCAGCCCCGGGTCGTGCGCCGCCGCGATGCCGTGCCCGATCCGCTCGGCGCCGAGGTGGTGGATCGCGTCCCAGATCGTCTGCGGACCGGTCGACTCGCCAGCGTGCGGCACGCTGTGCAGTCCGGCGGCTCGCGCCTTTGCGAACTGCGACACGAACTGCCCGCGTGGCACACCCCGCTCGGGGCCGCCGAGGCCGAAGCTCACCAGTCCGTCCGGGCGCTGGCGCAGCGCGACGTCCAAGGTGAGGTCCGCGGAGGCCAGCCCGGCCTCCCCGGGGATGTCGAAGCACCAGGCCAGGCGCACGCCGAGGTCCGCGAGTGCCCGGCGCCGGGCGTCCTCGATCGCGGCGCAGAACTCCTGGGCGGCGATGCCGCGCACCACCGACGAGTAGGGCGTCACGGTCAGCTCGGCGTAGCGGACGTGCTGCGCGGCCAGATCCTCGGCGATCTCGTAGGTCAGCGTCCACACGTCTGTGGGATCACGGATCAGGTCGACCACCGACAGGTACACCTCGACGAAATGACCGAAGTCGGTGAAGGTGAAATAGTCCGCGAGCAGCTGCGGGTCGGTCGGCACCGGCGTGGTGCCTTCGTGGCGGGCGGCCAATTCGGCGACGATCCGCGGCGAGGCCGATCCGACATGGTGGACGTGCAGTTCGGCCTTCGGCAATCCGGCGATGAACGCGTCGAGATTGGTCACGGTGCGTGCGTGAGACCTCCGGAGACCGCATGCACGAAGGCACCCAGCACATCGTTGGCATTTTTCAGGCTGTCGACCTGCCCGCCGACCGGCGACAGGGCGTCGGTGAGCTGGTCGACCGGAAGCTCGCCGCGGAAACCCAGCACGCCGATCTGTACCCGCTTCGTCGGGTCGGCGGCTGCCAGGCTGGACTTTAGCTGGGCGAGCGAGATCGAGTTGGGAGCGTCCTCGTTCTTGCCGTCGGTGAAGATCAGCACCTCGTTCGGCATGCCATTCTGGTAGTGCGCCTGCTGGTCCTTGTACGCCGCGAGGATCGTGTCGTACAGCCCGGTGCCGGTGTCTTGAGCGGCGAGCCGGGCGGTCGCCGCGGTCAACCTCGCCTGCTGGCCGGGATCGAGCCCAGCGGTCGGCACCAGCACCTGGTAGTCGATGGGCGGGCTCAGCTGGTAGCCGAACTTCCACAGCCCGACGTAGGCAGTCGGTGGCAGCAGCCCGACGAGCTGGGTGAGGCCCTGCTGGACGACCTGGATCAACGGGCGTGGGTCGACACTGGACGCCGGACTGCCCATCGATCCGGAGACGTCGATCACCACGAGCATGCTCGCCTTGCGTTGTTCCGGATGCCAGGTCGTGAGCACATGCCACATGTGGTGCTGGGACATGATCGCCAGGGACTTGCCGTGCTGCTGGGGCAGCGCCGCGGTGTCGTGCCCCTCCGCGGAGATCGGCTGGCCGGTCGGTCCGCGCAGATCGTTGGCGGCTAACGCGGCACCCGCGCCGGCGCCGGTCAGCGCGTCGTGCAGTGCGTTGAGCGCGGCCGTGCGGTTCGGGTCTGCCGCCGCTGCGGCCGTCGGGTTCCACGCGAAGCGCATCATGCCGGTGGCATCGGTCGGCGCGGTGATGGTGTATTGGTCGGCCCGACCTGACTGCAGCAGCGCGTACTCGGGCACGATGCCGACCTCGTTCGACGACTGCGGAAACGCCGGCGCAGACCCGGTGACGACGCGGCCCTTCTGCCAGGCACGCATGATGTCGTACGCCGACTGCAGCGGCCCGGACAATGCGAAGACGGCGTCGCCCAGGGCACCTGCCGCGATCAGCCCGTCCGCCGAGACCGCCGGGTCACGGACCACCAGCCGGGTACCGGTCTGCTGGCTGAGCACCGAGGCAAGACCGACCCACGAGCTCTCCGCCGCCGGCAGCGGCGCGTTCTTCAGCGTCACGAAATACATCGGGCTCGTTGCAATGACTGAGCCAGCGCTGCCGGCAAGTTTGACGTTGTTGGGCAGGTTGCGCCACGACGCGTCATCGGGAATCCACACATCGGCGTCGGGCGAGGACGCGACGACGTTCGCCGCCCCCTGACCGTCAGCCACCGTGGTCTTGATGGCGACGCAGTCGGACCCCGAGGCGAGCGAGCCGGCCACCTTGTTCAGGACCGGGACGAAGGACGAGGCGGTGACGACGTGGACCTGACGCGTGCAGGCCGGGGCGGAGGACTGGCCAGCGGGCGACCCCGCGGATGTGTGGGAGGACGAGCCGCTTGCGAGCTGGTGAACCGTCACGCCCACAGCCGCACCGGCGACCGCGACCGCGGCCACCGCGATGGCGATGCGGCGCCCAGCGCCCGCGCGCGCAGCTGCAGCTGCCGGTTCAGCGGCATGTCTGCCCATCAGAACGAGCCCCGTTTCCCGTTTGTTATCTGGACGACCATAGCCGTTCAACATGGGCAGGCCGGAGGTTCCAGCGATGCAAAACCGCCAACCCCGCTAGCTCAGCGCGTCGCGGCCACTGCTGAGGGCGGTACGAGCCCGCGCGGGCCGCTGGATCGACATCATCCGACGTAGAAATTGCCCGGTATGTGATGCCGCGACGTCGGCGATCTGCTCCGGGGTGCCCTCCGCCACCACCATGCCGCCAGCGGCGCCGCCCTCGGGACCCAGGTCGAGGACCCAGTCGGCGGTCTTGATGACATCCAAGTTGTGTTCGATGACCAGCACCGTGTTGCCCCGGTCGACCAGTGACTGCAACACGGCGAGCAGCTTGTTGACGTCCTCGAAATGCAGGCCCGTCGTGGGCTCGTCCAGAACGTAGATCGTGCGCCCCGTGGAGCGCTTCTGCAGCTCGGACGCGAGCTTCACCCGCTGCGCTTCGCCGCCGGACAGGGTCGGCGCGGGCTGCCCCAGCCGCACGTAGCCCAATCCGACGTCGACGAGTGTGTCGAGGTGGCGCGCGATGCGGCTGATCGGCTTGAAGAAGACCGCCGCCTCCTCGATAGGCATCTGCAGGATCTCCGAGATCGTCTTGCCCTTGTAATGCACCTCCAGCGTCTCACGGTTGTACCGGGCGCCCTTGCAGACCTCACACGGCACGTAGACGTCCGGCAGGAAGTTCATCTCGATCTTGATCGTGCCATCGCCGACGCAGTTCTCGCAGCGCCCACCCTTGACGTTGAAGGAGAATCGGCCCTGCTGATAGCCGCGGATCTTCGCCTCGGTGGTCTCGGCGAACAGCTTCCGGATGTGGTCGAAGACGCCGGTGTAGGTGGCCGGATTGGACCGGGGGGTGCGGCCGATGGGTGACTGGTCGACGCCGACGACCTTGTCGAGCTGTTCGATGCCGCGCAGCCGCTTGTGCCGCCCGGGCGGGAGCCTCGCCCCGTTGATCTTGTTGGCGAGCGCTGTGTAAAGGATGTCGTTGACGAGGGTCGACTTGCCGGATCCACTTACGCCGGTGATCACGACGAAGCAGCCCAGCGGGAAGGCCACGTCGATGTTCTTCAAGTTGTGTTCGCGCGCCCCCTCGACCACGACCTCGCGACCCCGCTGCCGTGGCCGGCGGATGAGCGGCACCTCGATCGCGCGCCGTCCGGTGAGGTAGGCGCCGGTGAGCGAGTCGGCCGAGGCCAGCAGGTCCTCGACAGTGCCCTCGACGACGATCTCACCGCCGTGCTCGCCAGCCCGCGGGCCGATGTCGACCACCCAGTCCGCTGACCGGATGGTGTCTTCGTCGTGCTCGACGACGATGAGCGTGTTGCCGATGTCGCGCAGCCGGGCCAGTGTCTCGATCAGCCGGTGGTTGTCGCGCTGGTGCAGCCCGATGGATGGCTCGTCCAGCACGTAGAGCACGCCGACCAGGCCGGACCCGATCTGCGTGGCCAGCCGGATGCGCTGCGCCTCGCCGCCGGCCAGGGTGGCCGATGCCCGGTCGAGGGAGAGGTAGTCGAGTCCGACGTCGACGAGGAAGCCGAGCCGGGCGTGCACCTCCTTCAGCACCCGCTCGGCGATGAAGTGCTCGCGGTCGGTCAGCTCGACGTCGCGCAGGAATGTCGCCGCCTCGCCGATCGACAGCGCGCAGACCTCGGCGATCGATCGGCCGGCGACCGTCACGGCCAGGATCTCGGGCTTCAACCGCGTGCCCTGGCACGCCGGACACGGCACCTCGCGCATGAACCCTTCGTACTTCTCGCGGGAATAGTCGCTGTCGGTTTCGGCATGCCGGCGCTCGATCCACGGCACGACGCCCTCGTAGCTGGCGTAGTAGGAGCGATCACGTCCGTACCGGTTGCGGTAGTGGACGTGCACCTGCTCGCCCGTACCGTGCAGCACCGCCTTCTGCGCGCGGGCAGGCAATCGCTCCCAGGGCGTGTCGAGGTCGAACCCCTCGGCATCGGCAACGCCTTGCAACAGTCGCAGGAAGTACTCGCTGGTCTGGCCACCCGCCCAGGGCGCGATCGCGCCCTCGCTCAGCGAGCTCTCCGGGTCAGGGACGACCAGTTCGGGGTCGACCTCCTTGCGGGTGCCCAGACCCGTGCAGGTCGGGCAGGCGCCGAACGGCGAGTTGAACGAGAAGGAGCGTGGCTCCAGCTCGTCAATGGCCAGCGGGTGGTCGTTCGGGCAGGCGAGCCGCTCCGAATAGCGGCGTTCGCGGTGCACGTCGCCGCCGCTTGCGTGCGGCGCCGATGACGCGGTGTCGTCGGCCAGGTCGACCAAGTCAAGGATCACCAGACCGCCGGCCAGGCCGAGCGCGGTCTCGACCGAGTCGGTGATGCGCTGCTTGCTGCTCGCCTTCGCGGTGAGCCGGTCGATGACCGCCTCGATTGTGTGCTTCTCCTGTTTCTTGAGCGTGGGCGGGTCGGTGAGCGAGTGGATCACGCCGTCGACCCGCACCCGCGCGTAGCCCTTCGTCTGCAGGTCGGTGAACAGGTCGACGTACTCGCCCTTGCGCTCGCGGATCACCGGGGCGAGCACCTGGAACCGGGTGCCCTCTGGCATCTCCAGGATGCGGTCGACGATCTGCTGCGGGGTCTGCTTGGTGATCGGCTCGCCGCAGATCGGGCAGTGCGGGCGTCCGATGCGGGCGTAGAGCAGGCGCAGGTAGTCGTAGACCTCGGTGATCGTGCCGACCGTGGATCGTGGATTGCGGCTGGTGGACTTCTGGTCGATGCTCACCGCGGGCGAGAGCCCTTCGATGAAGTCGACGTCCGGCTTGTCCATCTGGCCGAGGAACTGCCGGGCATAGGCGGACAGCGACTCGACGTAGCGGCGCTGCCCCTCGGCGAAGATCGTGTCGAACGCGAGGCTCGACTTGCCCGATCCCGACAAACCGGTGAAGACGATCAAGGCGTCGCGGGGCAGCTCGACGTGGACGTCCTTGAGGTTGTGCTCACGGGCACCACGGACGATCAGATGGTCAGCCACGGTCTTCTTCCGGATCGATTCGGGCGGCGCCTCCGAGCCTAACGAGCGGCCCCGACACTGTGCTTGTCGCGTCAGCCCGGCTTGCCGCGCCAGCCCGCCCCATGCCCGGTACCGCGCGGCACGATCCACTCGTGCCGCTGGCCGGTGACCTCGGCGATCCGCTCGAAGTCCGCGTCGTAGTGCAGTACCACGGCGCCGTGAGCCTGGGCAATCGCAGCGAGCAGCAGATCGGGGATCGGCATCCGGTGTTGCCCACGTGCAGCGAGTGCGGCCATGACGTCGATGACCTGGCTCTCGGCTGCCGACGTCACCCCGAGGTGCGGCAGCCGGGAGAGCAGATCTCGAACTCGTGCGAACTCGGCTGCGCTCCGCGCCGAGTAAAGAATCTCCGCGAGCGACACCACACAGACCGAGAACTGGCCGGTGCTCTGAAGTTCGGTCACCCGTCGGCGGGCCCGCTCGTCGTAACGCTGCTGCTCCCAGGCCGATTTGTCGACCAGATATGGGCTGGCTACCGCCATGCTTCGGCACGGACGTCGGTCTCGGCCAACATGTCGCCAACCAGGTCCAGAAGCTCCTCGAACTGTTGGCGCTCCTCATCCGCGCCGGGCCTCGGTGCGACTCGGTTCAGCGCGCGGTTGACGGTCTCGACCTTCGTCTTTGTACCAAGCACCTTCGCGGCCCGTGCCAGTGCCTCGTCATCGATGTCGATCACGGTGCGGGTCATCGCGACCTCCTGATATCAATCAGGTTCGATGATATCAAGCGGCCGGGGCGGCACCGCGAGCTGCCGCCACTCGGCTTGCCAGCGAGCCGCCGTCGCCTCGTACACCGACCGGGCGCCAGACGTCACGCAATGCCCCAGTCGACAGGATCGGCACCCTGTTCCGCGAGCAGCGCGTTGGCCCGGCTGAACGGGCGGGAACCGAAGAAGCCACGGTCGGCCGACATCGGGCTCGGGTGCGCGGACTCGACGCACGCGACGCCGCGCAGCAATGGGCGCAGCGAGTGCGCGTCCCGGCCCCAGAGGATCGCGACCAACGGCGTGCCGCGGGTGGCGAGGGCGCGGATCGCCTGGTCGGTCACCTGTTCCCAGCCCTTGCCGCGATGCGACGCCGGCGCTCCCGGGGCGACCGTGAGCACCCTGTTGAGCAGCAGCACGCCGTGCCGGGTCCACGGTGTCAGGTCGCCGTTGGGCGGGGGCGGCAGCCCCAGGTCGGTACCGAGCTCCCGGTAGATGTTCTGCAGGCTGCGCGGGATCGGGCGCACGTGCGGCTCGACGGAGAACGACAGCCCGACGGCGTGCCCAGGCGTCGGGTAGGGGTCCTGGCCGACGATCAGGACGCGCACGTCCGCGAACGGCTGAGTGAAGGCACGCAACACATTCTGCCCGGCCGGAAGATAGGTTCGCCCGGCCGCGATCTCGGCGCGCAACAAATCACCCATCGCCGCGACCCGGTCGGCTACCGGATCGAGTGCCTTGGCCCAGCCGGCCTCCACGAGCTCGCGCAGCGGGCGTCCACTCACGTCGACCTCGGCGATCTTGATGATGACGTGGAGCGATAGAGCCTGTTGCATATTCGGCAATCGATGACGTCGAGCAGGATTTTCGCCGATCCAGCCCCGCCACAGGTTCGCGGAGCCGTGACGTTCGGCCGGGAGAAGCGACTTGGGAGCTTCACTCCGAGTTCACTGATCATCGCGATCCGATTACGCAACAGGCTCGATAGCTCAATGCGAGCATCAAGATCTGCTCCGGACGTGCTCGGCAACGACTCCGGCCGCGTCGTCGACAAGGACATCCTGCCGGTCGCCCGTCCCGCGGTCGCGCAGCTCGACGACGCCGCTGGCCAGACCGCGGCCGACGACAACGATCGTGGGGACGCCAAGCAGCTCCGCGTCGGCGAACTTGACCCCCGCGGACACACCTCGCCGGTCGTCGTACAGCACCCGGATTCCCTGCCGCTCCAGCTCGGCAGCGATGTCATCCCCGGCGGCGTAGACGTGCTCGTCCTTACCGGTGGCCACGAGATGCACGTCGGCCGGCGCCACCGTACGCGGCCAGCACAACCCCTTCTCGTCGTAGGTCTGCTCGGCGATCGCCGCCACCGCGCGGGTGACGCCGACGCCGTACGAGCCCATGGTGATAGTCACCGGCTTGCCGTTCTGGTCCAGCGCCTGCAGGCCGAACGTCTCGGCGTATTTTCGGCCGAGCGCGAATACGTGGCCCATCTCGATACCGCGCGCGCTCTCCAGCGGCGACCCACATTTGGCGCACCGATCCCCGTCGCGAATCTCGACCGCGCCCAGCTCGCCGTCCGCGGTGAAGTCGCGGCCGCGCACGACGAAGGCGGCGTGCTTGCCCTCGGCGTTCGCGCCGGTGACCCACGCCGAACCCTCGACCACGAGCGGGTCGACGACGTACCGCACCTTCCACTCAGCGAGGTGCTGTGGTCCGATGTAGCCCTTGACCAGCTGCGGTACCCGCGCCAGATCCTCGGGATCGGCCTGCTCGGCCACCACTGGCTCGAGTTGCCCGTTGATCCGCTTCAGGTCGACCTCGCGGTCTCCTGGTACGCCGACGATCAGGAGCTCGTCCTCGTCGGTGCCCGGCATGTGCGTCCTCAGGGCGAGGTTCTTGAGCGTGTCCGCGGCGGTGAACGGCTCGTCCCGCAGGCCGAGCTCGTTGAGCCTCGTGACCAGCGAATCGATCGTCGGGGTGTGCGGTGTGTCGAGCACCTGCTCAGCCGGATGGCCGGACGGGTCACGTGGCTCGGGCGCGGCAATGACGACCGCCTCGGTGTTGGCGGCGTAATCGCAGTTGGTGCATTGCACGAAGGTGTCCTCGCCAGCGGGCGCCGGAGCCAGGAACTCCTCCGACGCCGAGCCGCCCATCGCCCCGGACACCGCGAAAACGATCTTGTAACGCAGGCCGGTCCGCGTGAAGATCCGCTCGTAGGCGTCACGGTGCGCGCGGTAGGACCGCTCCAGCCCGGCGTCGTCGAGGTCGAACGAGTACGAGTCCTTCATGACAAACTCGCGGGCGCGCAGAATGCCGGCGCGCGGGCGCGCCTCGTCGCGGTACTTCGTCTGGATCTGGTACAGCGACAGGGGGTAGTCCTTGTAGGAGGAGTACTCGCCCTTGACCAGCAGGGTGAATAGCTCCTCATGGGTCGGCCCCAGCAAGTAATCGGCGCCCTTGCGATCGCGCAGCTTGAACAGGATCTCGAAGTAGTCCTGGTAGCGGCCGCTGGCCTCGAAGATCTCCCGTGGGATCAGCGCCGGAAAGTGCACCTCCTGCGACCCAATCGCGTTCATCTCCTCGCGGACGATCCGCTCGATATTCGCCAGCACCGCCATGCCCAGAGGCAGCCAAGAGTAAATGCCCGGTGCGACCCGGCGGATATAGCCGGCACGCACCAGCAGCTTGTGGCTGGGCACCTCCGCGTCGGCGGGATCGTCGCGCAAGGTTCGCAGGAACAGGGTGGACATACGCAACACGCCCTGCAGGGTAGTGCGCGGCCGCCGAGGTCCGTCGATCAGGCTTTCCCCGGAATTGGCTGCCGGCCGGCGTCGTCAGCGTCGACCAGCGGGGAAAACGTGATCAGCGGGGCGCAAAACCCGTTGCGGCGCGGTCAAGTCGTCGCCATGCTGGACGTCACGAGCGTGATCCGGACGAGAGGAGGGCCCCCGATGTCGACCACCGTTGCCGGGGTGCCCGCCGCCCCTGTCCGTTTTATCCCGCGCTGAGCTACCCCTCGGCGCGGCAACCCGCCCGAGGGGATCCTCCAGTGCACCTGCACGAACCCACCGAGTTCGACCTGATCAACTATTCCAGCTGGGATACCGCTACCCACGGTCCCGAGCCGATTCCCGACTGGGTTGTCACCGAGCTGTCCGCCATGGACACCGAGTTGGGCATCCTTAAGTCTGGTAAGGAGGCCAACGTCCATCTATTGCAGCGGGCCGTCCCCAACGGACGCGAGACGCTGCTGGCCGCCAAGCGCTACCGGCCCGCCGAGCGGCGGATGTTCCACCGCGACGCCGGCTACAGCGACGGGCGCCGGGTGCGGCGCAGCCGCGAGACCCGCGCGATGGCGCGGCGGACCGAATTCGGCCGCGAGCTGCTCGCTGGCCAATGGGCCGCCGCTGAGTTCGCCGCCCTCGACAGGCTCTGGCGGGCGGGCGCGCCGGTGCCTTACCCGGTCCAGCTCTCCGGCACCGAGCTACTCCTCGAATTCATCGGCGGCCCGGACGGTACGGCCGCGCCACGCCTGGCGCAGTGTCGCCCTCCTATGGCGGAGCTCGCGGATCTGTTCGCGCAATGCGTGGACGCCATGCGCGTTCTCGCCGGTGCGGGTTACGCGCACGGCGACCTGTCGGCCTTCAATCTGCTTGTACAGGGCGGCCGGCTGGTGGTGATCGATCTGCCGCAGGTCGTCGACATCGCCGCGAACCCCCGAGGACCCGAATACCTGCACCGCGACTGCGTGAACATCTGCACCTGGTTCAGGTCGCGAGGCTTGCGCACGGCCGAGTACGAGCACCTGTTCGGTGATCTGATGGCCGTGGCCGTGGCCAGCTGGTGAACGCTACGTCGAGGCCCGGCTGTCCTCGTAGGCTGGTCGGGATATGGCCGACTACACGCTCACGACGCTCGGGGTAGGCACCGAGCTTCTCGACCTGCCGTTCGGCCAGCCGCTCGAGGAGTGGGACGATCCACGTATCGTCCAGGTGCCGCGCGGCATCTCCCGCCACGTGGTGCGGTTCGTCCGCGTTCACGGCCAGATCCTCGCCATCAAGGAGGCCACCGAGCGCTACGTGCTGCGCGAGCACCGACTGCTGCGCGAGCTGGCCGACCGATCGGTGCCGGTGGTTGACGCATTCGGGACAGTCACCGATCGGCGCACGGAGGATGGCGAAGAACTCGGGGGCCTGCTGATCACCCGCCACCTGCCGTTCTCGCTGCCCTACCGGTCACTGTTCACCGGACGAGGCGTGCCCAACCTGCGCTCACGGTTGCTGGACTCGCTCGCCGAGCTGTTCGTCCGCATCCACCTCGCCGGGTTCTTCTGGGGCGACTGCTCGTTGTCGAACACGCTGTTCCGTCGCGATGCTGGCGCGCTCGCCGCCCACCTGGTCGATGCGGAAACCGGCGAGCTGCACGACCGGCTCTCCGACGGCCAGCGCAACTACGACATCACCATCGCCACCGAGAACATCGCCGGTGAGTTGCTCGACCTGCAGGCGGCGGGCAAGTCCGCCGACGACGTCGACCCCTTCGAGACGGCCATGGCGCTCGAACCCCAGTACCAGAAACTGTGGGCCGAACTCGTCAGCGACGACACGTTCGCAAGCGACGAGAGCTACCGCATCGACCAGCGGATCAAACGTCTGCACGAGCTGGGTTTCGATGTATCCCAGCTGGAGATCCACTCCGTCGACGGGGGGCGCAAGCTGCATTTCGGTACCCACGTCGTCGAGCCCGGCCACCATCAGCGGCGCCTGTTCCGGCTCACCGGCCTGCAGGTGCAGGAGAACCAGGCGAGGGCCCTGCTG
Source organism: uncultured Actinomycetota bacterium (assembly GCA_963839995.1). Taxonomy (GTDB): domain Bacteria; phylum Actinomycetota; class Actinomycetes; order Mycobacteriales; family Jatrophihabitantaceae; genus CAWIUB01. The sequence continues at coordinate 93,072 of CAWIXH010000016.1, forward strand.
TCGGACCTGACGCGTTTCCGGGCGAAGTGGATCGAGGGCGCCGGCACCGACATACCCGAAGATCTGGCCGCCCGTCGATGGCTGGACGAGAAGTTCTACGGCACACTCGCGCTCGTCCCGCCGGCCCAGCGGCGCAAGCTGCCCGACGCCGAGCTGTTCCACGAGATCAACGAACACCGCTGGTTCCTGTCCGAGACGCAGGGCCACGACGTGGGCCGGGCAAGCGCTGTCGAGTCCTACGTCCACACCGTTCTCGCGTTCCTGCCCGATGCGAAGGTCGAGGTGCTCTCGGGCCCCGCCACCGACGAGCTTCCGGCGATCACCGATAGCGTTTCGCCGTGACCGACTCCTACACCGGCCGGGTCGTGGTCGGCGGCCCGATGGATGTGCGCCGGCTGCCCGGCATGACCATCGTCAAGCTCGCGGTCGGCCTGATGGACAACAACGCCTATCTGGTGCGCTGTACCGCGAGCGGTGAAGGCCTGCTGATCGACGCCGCTGCCGAGCCTGACCGGCTGGCCGAGCTCGTCCGCTTCGAAGGGCCTCCCGTGTCCGCGATCCTCACCACGCACTGGCATGCCGACCACTGGCAGGCGCTGGCCGAGACCGCTGCCGACGCCGGGGCTGGGATCTACGCGGGCGAGCAGGACGCCGATGCCTTGCCGGTGGCCGTCGACGAGCGGCTGCACCACGGCGACACGATCACTGTCGGCGAGCTGTCGCTCGACGTCATCGCGCTACGCGGCCATACGCCGGGGTCGGTGGCCGTGCTCTACCGCAACCCAGCTGGCTCACCGCATCTGTTCACCGGAGATTCGCTGTTCCCCGGCGGCGTCGGAAAGACCGACTCGCCTGCCGACTTCACCTCGCTGATCAACGACGTCGAGCGCCGGGTCTTCGACGTCCTGCCGGATGACACGTGGTTCTACCCCGGCCATGGCGATGACTCGACGGTCGGCGCCGAGCGTCCTCACTTGGCCGAATGGCGTGCCCGCGGGTGGTAGCGGACTTTTTGGCGGCGCGTTTTCCGGCCAGGGCGAATAGCGGGGCGGTCGCCTACTTGCTCGCGCGGAGCAGCCGAGCCGGATTCACCGGCTGATTCTTGAAGACACCCCGCCGCCCTTCCCGAGAGACCGTGCCGTGCCTACCCGCCTCGAAGGGTCGCTGCCGTTCGACTGGGCGGCCGTGCCTGCCATCGCCAGCCAGCTCACCGAGCCCGACCCGGCTTGGTGGGATTGGCTCAGGGAGATCACCGCGGCGACTCTGCTTATCGCCGGCGGCCGAGCAGCCACATCCCGCAGGACAAGCTGAGAGACGTTGCCGGTCAGATACCCGCGTGCTCGATAGTGACGATCCCCGTCGGGCCACCATGTACACGAGCTCGCACCGACGCAGTTCAATGCCGCGCTCACGCAGTTCCTCCGAACCTGAAACGCCTGGTGGAGACCGTCCCCCCGCTGCCGCACGGGCGAATGCCCGGCCACGGCCGCACGCCCTACGCGTTCACGTGAACGCGATCCCGGGCGTGTCGCGCGACGGATGCGCGACGGAAGAACGCCCACGCGCCGGCTTCATCGGACCTGTGGCGCTGGGACACCGATGTCGCCTTCCTACGCGCGACATTCAGTCCTGGGCGATGTCTGTGCTCGTGCTCGTGCAGGCTAAGCGCGGCTCGACCTACCCGCTAGCCGGCGCGGCCACGGTGACCGTCGGCCGACCTATTCGCAGGACTTCGACTCGCTCGGGTTCCGACATCGGGCCCGCGCGTCGGTCAGGAGGATCGCAAGCTGGCGGCGAGCAGGCCGTCCAGGATCTGCCCGAACGCCTCGACGGCCATTGACAGGTGGCCCTCGCCGGGCCGTAGGTGCGTTTCGGCTCCGGGGATGGCGGACCCTAACCAACGGCCGTGGGCGAACGGGACCATCCGGTCCTGGTCGCCCTGCCAGACAGCAACCGGCCGCTCAATCGTCGTCAGGTCGAACCCCCACGGTGCAACGAACGCGAGGTCGTCGTCGCGCCAGCCGGCCATCCCCGGGCGCACAGCGTCGCGCAGGGACGCGGCGAGCCAGTCAGCGAAGTCGCCGACCAATACGGCCGCGTCGGGCGGCGAGATCAGCTCGTGCAAAGCCGTGGTCACCCCCGGGCCGGTGATCTGCGCCAGCCCGGACGCGGCATCCAGGTAGCGCTCCAGGCTGTGCCAGCCAGCGGCCGCTGCGCCGAATTCGTCGAGGTTGTCTTGCCCCATACCGGCAAGCCAATCCAGGCCGCCCGCGTCGTACGGTGCTACCCCTGCAATCGTCGCCGCCGCCAGGCAGCGATCGGGCACCAGGGCGGCGCAGGCCAGTGCATGAGGCCCACCGCCTGACCAGCCGGCCGCCACGAACGTCCCGACGCCGAGCGAGTCCAGCACGGCGCCGACATCTGCCACCGCGTCGGCCACGGTGCGCCCGGGATACGGCGACGAGGAGCCGTAGCCCGGTCGCGAATAGGCGACGTAGCGCAGCCCGCGCTCGGCCGCTGCGGCGTGGAAAGGTTCGTACGGCAGCGCAGAGAACGGCGTGCCGTGGTGCAGCACGACCGTTCCCGCCGACCCATCGTCCGCGGCATACACCTGCAGGTGGCGGCCATCGGGCGTCTGCACGACGCGAGGCGTGGTCACGCCTGGCATCGTCCCATCGAAATGTCCTGGCCCGGGCGGCAGACGGCTGGCACCGTGGATGGCATGACTCCGCAGACCGGCACGCTGAGGCTGCGCGAGCCGGCCAACCTGGTCGACCGCCGGGCGATCGGTGTCTGGGCGCTGCGTGCCGGGCTCGGCTGGCTGGCTGTGATCGCCGTCCAGGTTGTCGTGATCGCCGCGTCGGGCGGCGGCACCGTCAACTACCCACTGCTGGTGATGACCGTTGTACTGGCTCTCGCGCATGTCTCGGTCATGCCGGTGTGGCGGTACCGGGTGCACCGCTGGGAGGTCACGGCCGACGCGGTCTACACCCAGTCGGGCTGGCTGAACCAGGAACGCCGGATCGCGCCGATCTCGCGGATCCAGACGGTCGACAGCGAGCGCGGGCCGCTCTCCCAGCTGTTCGGCCTGGCCGAGGTCTCCGTCACCACCGCCTCGGCCGCCGGGCCGCTGAAGATTCATGGGTTGAGCCTTGGGACGGCGGAACGGCTCGTCCATCAGCTCACATCCCGGACCAGCGAATCGGGCGGGGACGCGACGTGACCCGCCCCGCCACCGCCACTCCCCCAGCGACCGGCCAAGCAACGCAGCAGTGGCGCCGGCTCGACACCCGCATGCTGCTCGTACACCCCGTCGTGGAACTCGTCCGTGCGATCCCCGCTCTGGTCGCGCTGCTCTTCGCCGGAAGCGGCAGCGGGCACGGCTCGCTGTGGGGCCTAGCTGGCACCGCCGTCGTCATCGCCATGGCGATCAGCCGCTGGTTCACCACCCGGTACCGCATCACCAGCCAGCAGGTCGAGTTGCGGTATGGGCTGTTCCGAAGACGGACCGTTGCCGCTCCACTTGATCGAGTGCGGACCGTCGATGTGACTGCCCACGCCTTGCATCGTCTGCTCGGCCTGGCCAAGGTCGTGATCGGGACCGGAATCTCCGACCGCAAGGGGCACCACCCGCTGACCTTGGACGGCCTGCGTACCGCACAGGCCAACCGGCTGCGCGCCGAGCTGTTGCACCGCGCGCCGGCTCGTTCGGCAGAGGCACCGAGCGCCCGGGAGCAGGCGATTCTTGGGCTGAATCCCCGCTGGATCCGCTATGCGCCGTTCACCCTGTCCGGGGCGGTCACCGCGCTCGCGATCGGCGGCTTCGCCTGGCGCATCCAGAACGAGACCCAGGCCGACCCCAACCAGATCGGCCTCGTGCACCCAATCCTGCGGCACCTGCACCGAGTCTCGCTGGCCGCCGCTGCCGGCGAGGTCGCACTCGCCGTGGCCGCGCTGATCGTCCTGGCCTCGATGGCCGGCTACCTGCTCGCGTTCTGGAACTTCCGGCTGACCCGGCACACCGGCGGATCACTGCACATCACCCGCGGGCTGCTCACCGCCCGGGCGACCAGCATCGAGGAACGTCGCCTGCAGGGAGTCGAGCTGAGCGAACCGCTATTGCTGCGCATGGTCGGCGGTGCCCGGGCGATTGCCATCGCGACAGGATTGCGGGTCGGCCGCGGTGCGGAACGCGGCGGGACGATGCTGGCCCCGCCGTGTCCGCGAGGCGAGGCCGCTCGGGTCGCTGCCGAGGTCCTCGGCACGGCCGAACCGATCCGCACCGTCGTACTGCGGCACGGCGAGCGGGCAGTGCTGCGCCGGTCCTCGCGGGCATTGGCTAGCGCGGCGATTCTTGCGTCGGCGCTCGGCGTCCTGGCGTGGTGGGACCTCGGTGGTCTGACCTGGCTGTGGGTGCTCGCGCTGCTGCCCTGCGCGCTGGCCCTCGCCGCCGACCGGGCGGGCAACCTGGGACATGCGCTGGTCGACGGCTACCTGGTGACCCAGTACGGCTCGCTGCTGCGCCGCCGCTGCGTCCTGTCGACGCAGGGCATCATCGGCTGGAACGTCCGAAGCTCGTACTTCCAGCGGCAGGCGGGTCTGGTGACGCTGACGGCGACGACCGCCGCGGGACGCCAGGCGTACCGCGTCTACGACCTGCCCGCCGACGACGCCCTGCGGCTGGCGGGCACCGCCGTCCCCGGCCTGCTGGACGAGTTCAGGATGTGACCCAGTCAGGCCGGGCCGATCAGGATCCGCGGGTGGGCGGACGGGGTAAGCCACCTCATGATCGACACCAGGTCGGACTGCGGGATCGACACGCAGCCGGCCGTCGCGGAGCCGTTCGTCACGTGCAGGAAGAACGCGCTACCGGCACCACGGGTCACCGGATACCGGTTGTAGTCGATCACCACGGCGTAGCTGTAGACGTAGCCCGCGGTGTAGAGGTTCTCGCTCACCCCGGTGTCGAACGGGCAGGACAAGCACCGTTGATGGGTGTTGTAGAGCGGGGAGTTGTCATCGCTCACCCACCAGTCGGCGGGCCCGGTCTGGAAGTACGGCAGCCCGGTGCCGGGGTCGCCGGCGCTGCCGAACGCTTGGGTGAGCGTGAAGCTGCCGATCGGTGTCGCCGACAAGCTTTCGCTGGGGTGCGCGGTGAGCCCCGCCGAGCCGAGGTGCGCCGCTATCGCCGACCCACGCTGCTGCCAGCCGTGGCTGGTCTTCTGCCAGGCCTGGACGATGCCGACGGTGCTCGCCGTCGAGGCGGCAGTCACCGTCACCACTTGGGTCGCGTCGCCGGTCGGATAGGACAGCGGCAACCTGGCCGCACCCGCGCCAGCAGGCGTGGCCGGAGCGACCGTGTGTCGCTCCGGTTTCGCTGGCGGTGCCGATGACCGACGAACCGGAGCCGTCGACGATCGGTGGCTAGGTGCGGCCGGTTTGGCCGAGGTCGTAATGGGGCGCGGCGAGGGTGCAACGTGAGTGGCCACCGGGTGGGCGACGGAGGTGCATGCGGCGAGCAGCACGCCCACGGACAGGCCAGCGGCCAGTCGCGTCAACGAGCGGGCTGACCGGGCGAGCACCCGACCAGGCTCTCATGCCACTCCGATGAGGATCCTCGGGTGCGCGGACGGCGTGAGCCACCGCATGATCGGGACCAGGCTGCCCTCCGGGATCGCGACGCAACCCGCTGTCGCGGAGCCGTCCGTCACGTGCAGGAAGAACGCGCTGCCAGCGCCGCGCATCACGGGAAACCGGTTGTAGTCGATCACCACCGCGTAGGTGTAGACGTAGCCGGCGCCGTAGAGATTCTCGCTGACGCCGGTGTCGAAGCCGCACGCGCTGCACCGCTGGTGGGTGTTGTACAGCGCCGAGCCGGTGTCGCTGACCCACCAGTCGGTCCACCCGGTCTGGAAGTACGGCAATCCAGTGCCTGGGTTGGCGGCCCGGCCGAACGCCTGGGTCAGCGTGAAGCTGCCGATCGGCGTCGCGGACAGGCTCTCGCTCGGATGACTCGTCAACCCTTGCGATCCGACGTGCGCCGGGATCGCCGCGCCGTGTTTGAGCCAGCCGCCGCCAGGTGCGCGGTCCCAGGCCTGGACGGTCGCCGTCGTGCTGCCATTCCAGCTCGCCACCACGGTGATCACCCTGCTGGCGGTGCCCGTCGCGTAGCCCAGTGGTAGTGCCTGGCCGCGGACGGGGGCGGGCGCCGGCTTCGGCGTCGGCCCGGCGGGCACCAGCGGCTTGGTCACGGCCGACGGCCTCGTCGGCGCCGGTGGCTGGACGGGACGCACGGGCGCGGGCGGGTGCGTCGTCGGGTGTCGTGTCGCCGAGGGCTCGGGGTGCGTCGTCGCCACAGCCCGCGGCTTGCTGGCTGGCACGCTCGTCGTGGGCGCGCCGCCGACGATGGCAGCGGGTGTCTCGCTCGCCGCTGCCGTGCCTGGCGCCGGGAGGGGCGGGGACGAGTCGTCGGCGGACGAGCGTGGCTGGGCCGCCGCCACGCTGATGACCAGCGCCGCCGCAACTCCGACGGAGACGATCATGCCACCCGTCACCAGCCCGGACCGCTTGCTCACGGTGCCAGTGTGCCAGAAGTTATCTCTGTTGCCAGAGTGATCTGAGCGGCGGAGGACGATCTGCCAGGATGCCCGGCATGGTGCTCGAGGTCGCCGATATCGCCGTCACGCCCGGGTCCGAGCTGGACTTCCTGGCCGCGTTCCATCGCGCCAAGCAGGAACTCGCCTCGACGCCGGGCTGCCGCTCGATCCGGATGACGCGCGGCATCGAGTCGCCGTCGCGATTCGTGCTGCTGGTCGAGTGGGACCGGATCGAGTCGCATCAGCAGAACTTCCGCGCCACCGACCGCTTTACCAGGTGGCGCGCGGCCATTGGCTTCTTCGCGCACCCGCCGCATGTGGAGCACGTCGCCGATATCGAATGACGGTGACTACTCCGCGACGAACGCTTCGACGAGATTGCCCGTGGGATCGGCGACCAGTGCGCCGTAGTAGCCCGGTCGGTAGATCTCCCACCGGCGCGGTGCCTGCCGGGATGCGCCACCGTGGGCGAGGGCGGCCACGTGGAAGGCGTCGACGGCGGTTCGGGAGGGCCCCTGGAACGCGAGGTGCACGCCCGAGGTCACCTGCGGGCCGACCACCAGCCACAACACAGGCTCGTCCGCTGTCACGCCGAAGCCCACCGCCTCGAGGGGTACCTCAGCCGGACTCTCCTCCTCGTCGGCGTACTGCGCGCAGCGCCCGAGGCCCAGTGGCTGCAGCGCGGCGTCGTAGAACACCAGACTGCGCGCCAGGTCGTCGACGGTGACGGTGACATGGCGCAGCGACGGCGGCCTCACCCGTGTAATCATTCCAGCCCGTGGCGGACTCGCCCTCGGGCAATGCGTGATACTCGGGCGCCATGACGCCCGATGCACCCGCGCCTGTGCCGGCTACGGCGCTGACGATCGCCGGGTCTGATTCCGGTGGCGGAGCTGGACTTCAGGCTGACCTAAAGACGTTCCTGGCCTGCGGCGTTCACGGGATGTCGGCCGTGACGGCGGTGACAGTGCAGAACTCGCTGGGCGTAAGCGGGTTCTACGAGCTGCCGCCCCAGGCGGTTGCCGAGCAGATCGAGTCGGTGGCGACCGACATCGGGGTGGGCGCGGCCAAGACCGGGATGCTTGCCTCGGCCGCGATCATGGCCGCGGTCGCCGAGACGCTTACCCAGTTGCCCCGATTCCCGCTAGTCGTGGATCCGGTGGCAGCCTCGCAGCATGGCGACGCACTCCTGCGTCCGGACGCGCTGGAGGCACTCCGCCGGCTCATCGTGCCGCTGGCCACTCTGGTCACCCCGAATCTCGGCGAGACGCGGCTGCTCACCGGGATCGATGTCCGCGACGAGACCGGGATGCCCGATGCGGCGCGCGCCCTGCACGAGTTGGGCCCGGCCTGGGTGCTGGTCAAGGGTGGGCACTTGCCGGGCGGCGACGCGATGGACCTGCTGTTCGACGGTTCGCGCTTCATCCGGCTCACGGCGACCCGGTCCGACACGCCGCATACCCACGGCTCGGGCGACACGCTGGCGGCCGCCATCTGCGCGGGCCTGGCCCGCGGCCTGGACGTCGAGGCGGCGGTGCGCTCGGGCAAGGACTTCATCACCCGCGCCGTAGCCGGCTCCTTCCCGCTCGGGGGCGGCCTCGGCCCGGTCGGCCACTTTTGGCGGATGCGCGACCCCGACTAGCCGGCTCGCAGCCGCCGTGCGAACGCGCGTGCGGCAGCCCCCGGATCGTTGGCTTCGGTGATCGCGCGCACCACGACCACCCTGGTCGCGCCGTGGGTCAGTACCTGGTCCAGCCGGTCGAGCGAGTCGATGCCGCCGATGGCGAACCATGGCCGGTCCGGCGCACGGGTGGCTGCGTAATCCAGCAAGGCAACACCGGCTGCGGGGCGTCCGGGCTTGGTCGGAGTCATCCAGATTGGCCCAGCGCAGACGTAGTCGACGCCGCTTTCGGCGCTCGCCATGTCGAACTGGGCGCTGGTGTGCGTCGAGCGGCCGATCAGTGGCTCAGGCCCGATGATCCGCCGGGCGGTCGGGACCGGCAGATCGTCCTGGCCCAGGTGCAGGATCGGTGCGCCCACCGCTGCGGCGATGTCCGCCCGGTCATTCACCGCGAACAGGCGGCCATACCGCTCAGCGGCAGCGGCGACGGTCTCGAGCAGCTGGATCTCGTGAGCTGCCTCCAGCCCCTTCTCGCGTAACTGGACGACGTCGACTCCGTTCGCCAGGACGGCGTTCAGGAACAGCTCGAAGTCACCCCGATCGGCCCGAGAGTCCGTGCAGAGGTAGAGCCGAGCCCCGACAAATGAGCCGCGCAGATCCGCCACGGGACCCATCCTCTCGGGGAGCACAACGCGAAGTGTGACATAGATCACATCACGTCTTGCAGCCCGAACGGTCTAGGCCATGGTAACAGGCATGTCATTTGGACGAATTGGGCGTCAGCATCAGCAGCCTCATGGACCTCGTGAGTGCATCTTCGCCCCGCAAATGCTGCCCTGTATCACGCTGAAATGATGCCGCTGAGCTCAGCTCGGCACCGCGCAGTCAGCCCTGGGCCGCGCCGCGACGCTGGGCGCAACGGCGCCGATTCGCCGCCTCCCGCGAGCCATTTTTCGCTTACGCCGCTTGGTGAATCCTGCTGCCGCCGTTATCGTCCGGCGACGAGCGAACTACCTAGGAAGCACCGGCGGACGGAGTTCGGCTTATGCGTCGCGGCGTCAGCTATGCGCTCTGCGGAACCGTTGCGGCCGGGCTTGTGGCCGCGACGGTCGTCGGCTGGTCATTTATCGACAAATCCGTCACGGTCTCGGTCGACGGCACGATCACCAAGAAGATCCACACCCTGTCGCTGGACGTCCGCGGCGCCTTGCGCGACGCCGGCTACCCCCTCGCGGCACACGACGAGGTGACGCCCGCGGCGGACGCCTCACTGCGTGAAGGCACCTCGATCGTGCTCGAGCGCGCGCGGCTGCTTGATCTTGACGTGGATGGCAAGGCCAGCCAGGTGTGGGTGGCCACGCCGACTGTTGGCTCGGCACTCTCGACGCTTGGCTATGCGCCGGACGTGTACTCCTCGCTTCCCTTGCAGGAGCAACTGCCGCTCACGCCAACCGAACTGACCGTCCGAACGGTAAAGAGTGTGACGCTCGTGCGGGCCGGCGTGACCGACACGGTGGACTCCACCGCGCCGTCGGTCGGGCAACTGCTGGCCGACGAGGGCATCTCCCCCGGGCCGCACGACAAGCTCTCGGTGCCGGCCAGCACCGCGCTGTCGAATGGAATGATGATCGTCTGGCAGAAGGTCACCCATCAGACCGTCGTCCAGAACCAGCAGATCGGCTTCGACACCACCTACCGGTCCGACGCGTCGATGCGAAAGGGCACGTCAAGGGTTGCCACACCTGGCCGGATAGGCACAATCGCCGTGTCCTACGACGTCATGATGGTGGACGGCAAGCAGGTCGCGAAGGCCCAGGTCGCGACGTCGATGGCCGTGCAGCCCGTCGACGAGGTGGTCCTGGTTGGCACTTTCATGCCCAAGCCGGCGACGCACACGTCCGCGCCGCCGACCCCGACGAGCAGACCAGCCGCCTCGACTACGGCTCCGACGACCACGGCTCCGACGACCGCAGCGCCGACGAGTCCACCCGCGCCGGCCAAGCCGGCCGTGACGTCGAGTCCCCGGCCCACGCCGACGACGACAAAGCCGTCGCCGAAGCCGTCGCCGAAGCCGTCGCCGAAGCCGAGCACGGTCGTGACAACACCGCGGCCCGCGCCGAAACCCAAGCCCGCCAGCACGCCGGTGGCCAACCCCGCCCCGAAGCCGCTCTCCCAACCCAAGCCATCGCCAATCACCACGGTGATCGTCGTGACGCCGGGGTCCTCGCAGGCGCTCGCCCGCCAGATGCTGCCCCAATGGGGCTGGGGCGATGCCCAGTTCAGCTGCCTGAAGGTCATGTGGACGAACGAGAGCGGCTGGCGGGTGGACGCGCTCAACCCGTCGAGCGGGGCTTACGGCATCCCGCAGGCTCTGCCCGCGAACAAAATGGCCACGGCGGGCGCCGACTGGCGCACCAACCCGCGGACCCAGATCCGGTGGGGCCTGGACTACATCAAGGGCAGGTATGGGTCGCCCTGCGCGGCTTGGTCGTTCTGGCAGGCGCACCACTGGTACTGACGGGTACGCTGGCCAGCGGACACGGGAGCCCGGTGCGGACCGGGCTGAGAGGGCGGACTGACAGCCGCCGACCGTCGAACCTGAACCGGGTAATGCCGGCGCAGGAAGACCGCGGACGCAAGCACCTCCTCTCCATCCCCTGGATGAGAGGACGCCGCCATGCCGTCGCACACCTTGGTCGTGGTCGGTGGTGGCGTGATCGGATTCGGTATCGCGTGGCGTTGCGCGCAGCGTGGCGTGTCGACCACCGTCGTGGACGCAACCCCGGGCACCGGAGCCTCCGCCACCGCGGCGGGGATGCTGGCGCCGGTCACCGAACTGCACTATGGCGAGCAGCCGCTGCTGGCCCTCAATCTCGCCTCGGCGGGCCGCTACCCGGACTTCGTCGCTGAACTCGAGGACGCCAGCGGTAGTCCTGTCGGCTACCGGCGATGCGGGGCGGTCGTCGCGGCCTGGGACGCGGCCGACCTGGCCGCGCTGCGCGATCTGCACGCTTTCGGCATGTCGCTCGGCGTCGTCAGCCAGATGCTGTCCGCGCGCGAACTACGCAGGCTGGAGCCTGGTCTGGCCAGTGGCGTGGCCGGTGGGCTGCTCGCCGCCGACGATCACCAGGTCGACAATCGCGCGCTGCACGCTGCGTTGCTCGCGGCAGCGACGAACGCGGGAGTGCGCACCGTACGAGCACACGCATCTGCGTTCCTGCGAAGCGGCGACCGCGCTGGAGGCGTCCTGACCACCGACGGGAGGCGGCTCGACGCGGATCTCGTTGTGCTGGCCGCCGGTGCCTGGTCGGCCCAGCTCGGCGGCGTCCCGACGGAGGTCCTGCCCCCGGTGCGTCCGGTCAAGGGCCAGACGCTGCGTCTTCGGCTGCCGGGACCGCCCGCCCTCGACCACGTTGTGCGTGGCTCGGTCAAGGGCTCGGCGGTGTACCTGGTGCCTCGGGCAAACGGCGAGATCGTGGTCGGTGCGTCCAGCGAGGAGGCCGGCTTCGACCTGCGGCCCAGGGCGAGCGCCGTCTACGAGCTGTTGCGCGATGCACAGTCGCTGGTCCCGGTTATCGGCGAAGCGGAGTTCGCCGAGGTCAGCACCGGCGTGCGCCCCGGCTCGCCAGACAACGCGCCCATCATCGGACCGGCTGCGATCGACGGGCTGATCATTGCCACCGGCCACTATCGCAACGGGATCCTGCTGACGCCCCTCACCGCGGACGCCGTCGCCGATGTGGTCTGCGGCAGCGGGTTGCCGGACCTGCTGGAACCGTTCACACCGGCCCGGTTTACCGCTCGGGTGGGCGTATGAACGTGACCCTGAACGGAGAACCCCGCAGTCTCGCGCCGGGAACCTGCCTCAGCGGGCTGCTCGAACTCGAACGGGCCCCGCATCGCGGAACGGCGGCAGCGGTCGACGGCGAGGTCGTGCCGCGCGGCTCGTGGGCGCAGTTCGTGTTGCACGACGGACAGGCCGTCGAGCTGCTCACGGCCGTCCAGGGAGGCTGATGGAGTGAGCGAGCTTCGGGCTGATCCGTTCGTTCTCGCCGGCGTCGAGTTGGCTTCGCGGCTGATTCTCGGCACCGGCGGGGCACCGAGCATGCAGGTGATCGAGGAGGCGGTAGCCGCCTCGCACACCGCAGTGTGCACGGTTGCTATGCGACGCATCGACGCCCACACCAGCGGATCCCTCATCGACGTCCTCGATCGCCGGGGCGTGCGCGTCCTTCCCAATACCGCCGGGTGCCGCACCGCGCACGAGGCCGTCCGCACCGCCCAGCTGGCCCGCGAGGCGCTGCAGACCGACTGGATCAAGCTCGAGGTCGTGGCCGACGAGCGCACGCTGCTGCCCGATCCGGTCGAACTGCTCGACGCGGCTGAACAGCTGGTGGGACTCGGCTTCACTGTGCTGCCCTACACGAACGACGACCCCGTCCTCGCCCGCCACCTGCAGCACGCTGGCTGCGCCGCGGTGATGCCGCTCGGCTCCCCGATCGGCACCGGACTCGGCATCCGCAATCCGCACAACATCGAACTGATCGTGGCCGAGGCTGCTGTTCCGGTCGTCCTGGACGCAGGCATCGGAACGGCGTCCGACGCCGCCCTCGCCATGGAGCTCGGCTGCGACGCCGTGCTGCTGGCCTCCGCGGTCACCCGGGCCCACGACCCCGTGCGGATGGCCTCGGCGATGGCGGCGGCCGTGACCGCTGGCCGGCTGGCCCGGCTCGCCGGCCGGATTCCGCGGCGCTTCCACGCCGAAGCGTCCTCACCGATCGAAGGAATGGCGGTGCTCTGATCCGGCCACCACCACAACCAACCGCGGGAGCTCGGGAGCTCCGGGCTGAGAGGGCGGCATCCCGGCCGCCGACCGCCGAACCCGCCGGGTAATGCCGGCCAAGGGAGAGTTGATGATCACCGACACGCTGCAAGCCCCGTCACTCGAACACGCCGAGGCGCCGCACACGCTGAGCGAGCCGGCTCCGCGTGCGCTTCGCCTCGTCGACCAGCTGGGGCTTTGGGGGAACCTCGGCGTCAGCCTGCTCGGATTCACCGGCGCGATCTTCGTGCTGGTCCCGATCGCCGAGCCCGGCATGTCCCTCGGCGCAGCAGTCACCGCGCTCCTTATCGGGACCGCGCTCGGGACGCTCGGCGTGGCCGCTGCCGCCGTGCCCGGCGCGCGTACCGGCGCTCCGTCGATGGTGCTGCTGCGCGGGCTGTTCGGCACCCGGCCGTCCTACCTTCCCACGGTGCTCAACATCCTTCAGCTGGTGGGCTGGACGACCTTCGAGTTGGTCACGATCGGCACCGCGATGCATCAGCTCGCCGGGGATATCCCCCGCTGGGTATACGTACTCGCCGCCGGCGTGCTCACCACGCTGCTCGCGCTGCGGCCATTGGGCTGGATCCGGGTGCTGCGCAAGTACGTGACGGTGGCCGTGGTCGTCGCGCTCGGCTACCTGTTCGTCCAGTTGCTGCGTCATCCGCTGCCAGCCTTCGGGCATGGATCCTGGAACGGGTTCTGGATCGCCGTCGACACGGTCATCGCGGTGTCGGTGTCCTGGGTGCCCCTGGCGTCGGACTACTCGCGGCACGCCCGATCGGCGCGGCAGGCCTTCACCGGGGTCCTCGTCGGCTACTCCATTACGCAGATTGCCTGCTATGCCCTCGGCCTGGTCACCCTGGTAACGGTCGCGCAGCACGACCCGGATCGGATCTTCGCATCCTTCATGGCCGTGCCCCTCGGCACCGTCGCTTTCGGCGTCCTCGCGATCCGCGAACTCGATCAATCCTTCGCCGACACCTACTCGACCGCGGTGTCAGTCCAGAATTTCCGGCCACGATGGGATCGGCGCGTCCTCGCCCTCGTGGTGGGCACCACCGCCACAATCTGCGCCCTCGCTCTCAACATCAGCGACTACGAGAACTTCCTCATCCTCATCGGATCGGTGTTCGTCCCTCTACTCGGCGTGCTCGTCGTCGACTACTTCCTGGTCTCGCGCAGCCGCTGGAACCTGGGCGACGACGTGCGCCCGCGCTGGTCGACATTGCTGCCATGGGCGCTTGGCTTCTGCGCCTACCAGCTGATCAACCCCGGCTCCATCTCGTGGTGGTCGGGCGCGTGGGGCCACGTGCAGTCCTGGTTGCACCTCACTCCTGCGACGTGGATGAGCGCCTCGCTAGTGTCCTTCCTCGTCGCCGCCGTGGCCACGCTTCCTGCCGGCCTGGTGCGGCGCCCGAAGCGAAGGGACCCGTGTGCTGATCCACCCCGAGGTCGAGGCCGCTCTCGCGGATGGACGGCCGGTCGTCGCCCTGGAGAGCACGATCATCAGCCATGGGCTGCTGCGCCCTGACAATCTGCGAATAGCCCTCGAGACAGAGGCAGCGGTTCGCGCGGGCGGCGCGGTGCCGGCGACGGTGGCGATTATCGGGGGCGAGGCGTGCGTCGGCCTAGACGACCGCGCACTCGAGCGCATCGCGGCGTCGAAGTTCGTGGTCAAGGCCAGCGTGCGGGAGATCGCAATCGTCGCCGCGCGAGGCGGCGACGGCGCCACGACGGTTGCCTCGACCGCGCATCTGGCCGCGCGGGCGGGAATCACGGTGCTCGCGACAGGTGGGCTCGGCGGCGTGCATCGCGCAGCGCGCGAGACGTGGGACGAGTCGGCTGACCTCGCCGTGCTCGCCCGCACGCCCGTGCTCGCCGTCTGCGCAGGGGTGAAGTCGATCCTCGATGTGGGCGCCACGCTGGAGCGGCTGGAGACGCTGAGCGTCGGCGTTCTCGGCTATCGCACCGACGCCTTCCCCGGCTTCTACCTTGCCGACTCCGGATACCCCGTGTCGTGGCGAGCCGACTCACCCGCCGAGGTCGCCGCGATCCTGCATGCGCGCCGGGACCTCGGCACGGAGGGGTACGGGCTGGTGCTTGCGAATCCAATCGCCCAGGCGGACGAGTTGGATCGCGACCTGCACGACCGGGTGCTCGCCGCCGGTCTCGCTGCGGCCGACGACGCCGGCATCGCCGGCAAGGACGTCACCCCGTTCCTGCTCGATTTCCTGCATCGCGAGACGCAGGGCGCCTCGCTGGCAGGCAACGTGGCGCTCGTGCTCTCCAATGCCCGGCTGGCGGCCCAGGTCGCGGCGGCGTACGCCGGATGAAGGCCGGCTGGCACGTCGTCTGCGTGGGCGAGCTGATGATCGACGTCGTGGCGCGACTACCTGGGCCGCTCGCGATCGGTTCGGACACCCCGGCTCCGGTCCAGCTGTTCGGCGGCGGATCGGGCGCGAACACCGCGTGCTGGCTCGCCGAACTCGGCACACCCGCCACGCTGCTCACGCGAGTGGGCCGCGATCACGACAAGGTGAGCAGTTTGGCCGAGGATGCGATCTATGGCTACACCGGGATTACCGACTTCCTGGCGGTGGACCAGCATCGCCCTACCGGCCGGTGCATCGTACTGATCGGGTCGGACGCACAGCGCACGATGGTGCCCGATGCCGGCGCCAACGCCGCGTTTTCCCCAGACGACGTCGCCCAGCGGTTGTTCCGCGCCGGACGGCACCTCCATCTGTCCGGGTACGTCTTGTTCAGCCCGGCTCGGCTGGCCGGCCTCTGGACGTTGACACTCGCCCGGGCCACGGGCATGTCGGTCTCGGTCGACGCGTCCTCGGCTGCGCCGCTGGCGGCGCTCGGCGTGGACGCATTCCTCCGGTTGGCGGGCGACGACCTGCTGCTTTTCGCCAACGTCGACGAAGCGGCGGTGCTCACCGGCGAGCACGACCCGGGTATGGCCGTTGCGCAGCTCGCGGCGCGGTTCGGGCAGGCGATCGTCAAACGCGGCCAGGACGGCGCTGTCTGGGCCGGCGGCGGCCAGGTCGCGTCCTCACCAGGACAGGCGGTGACGGCAATCGACACCACCGGCGCGGGCGACGCGTTCGCCGCAGGATACCTGCACGCGATTGGTTCGGGCGCTGACCCGGCTGAGGCGCTGCACGCCGCGAACCTGCTTGCGAGTAAGGCCTGCCAGCGACTCGGCGGCCGTCCGTAGCGCGATATTCAGTCAGGAATTCAGTCCCGGACGAGAGCAGCGACCGGGAAGCTCACCGGAAACGGCTCGACAGCCGAAAAGTCGCCGACCGGTTCAGCGTCGCGGTAGCGTCCATCCGCGGCCAGCCGCAGCGCGACGATCGACAGCTCGTCGGGATCGACGATCCAGTAGTGCGGCACCCCGAAGCGTTCGTAGAGTGCGCGTTTGGTCACTGTGTCGGTCGTCCGGGTGCTGGGTGAAAGCACCTCGACCGCGAGCACCGGCGGGGCCACCGTGCGATTGGGCTCGGTAGTTCCTCGCCGCACCACGAGAAGGTCCGGCTGCAGAGATGTCCCGGGCTCCGGCACGAAATCGAACGGCGCCGGTAGTACCTCGAGATCGGCAGGCACGGCCGCGGCCAGGCGGAGCGCAAGCCGCATGACGCAGCGTTGGTGGGTAAGCGTGGGACTCGGCGACATCAGGATCTGCCCCTCGATCAGTTCATAGTGGTGATGCGCCTGGTCCGGGACGGCCTGCAGGTCGTCCCACGTCCACTGCCCGGCTTCAGGCAGCGGGATGATGCTAGGTGCCGTCATGCCGTCGAGCGTACGGCTGGGCGTGCCGGTCATCGCACCCCCGCGGCGTCCATGCCGCGCAGCTCCTTCTTCAGCTCGCCGATCTCGTCGCGCAGCCGGGCGGCGACCTCGAACTGCAGCTCGCGGGCGGCGGATAGCATCTGTTCGTTGAGCTGCTGGATCAGGTCGGCCAGCTCCGCCCGAGGCATCGCGCTGAGATCCAGCTTGCCGTCGGCGTGCGTGCCGACGCCGATGACGCCGGGCGACACGGTGCCGCGGCCCGAGGCGCCGCGTCCGCTCCGCCAGGGTACCGGTGACTTGCCGCGTGACTGGACGCGACCCGACCCGCCGAGCATTTCATCGGTGTCGGCGGACTCGCGGGCCAGCATGTCGGTGATGTCGGCGATCCGCTTGCGCAGCGGCTGCGGGTCGAGGCCATGCTCGGTGTTGTACGCGATCTGCTTGGCGCGGCGGCGATTCGTCTCGTCGATTGCCCGCTGCATGGACGGGGTGATCGTGTCTGCGTACATGTGGACCTGACCCGAGACGTGCCGGGCCGCGCGTCCGATCGTCTGGATCAGCGACGTGCCGGAGCGCAGGAAGCCCTCCTTGTCGGCGTCCAAGATCGACACCAGCGACACCTCCGGAAGGTCGAGGCCCTCGCGCAGCAAGTTGATGCCCACCAGCGCGTCGAACTCACCCTGGCGTAGCTCGCGCAGCAGCTCGACGCGGCGCAGCGTGTCGACCTCCGAGTGCAGGTAGCGCACTCGAATGCCGAGCTCGAGCAAGTAATCGGTCAGATCCTCCGCCATCTTCTTCGTCAGCGTGGTGACCAGAATCCGCTCGTTACGCGCGGCCCGTTCTCGAATCTCAGCCACCAGATCGTCGATCTGCCCCTTGGTCGGCTTGACGATCACCTCTGGGTCGACGAGGCCGGTCGGCCTGATCACCTGCTCGACGTACTGGCCCTTGGTCTTGCCCAACTCGTACGGGCCCGGCGTCGCGGACAGGTACACCGTCTGGCCGATTCGGTCGACGAACTCGTCGAACTTCAGCGGACGGTTGTCCATCGCGCTCGGCAGCCGGAAGCCGTGCTCGACGAGCATGCGCTTGCGCGACATGTCGCCCTCGTACATGCCGCCGGTCTGCGGGATGGTGTTGTGCGACTCGTCCATGACCAGCAGGAAGTCATCGGGGAAATAATCAAGCAGGCAGTTCGGCGGGCTGCCCGGCTGACGCCCGTCAATGTGCATCGAGTAGTTCTCGATGCCGGAGCAGAAGCCGACCTGACGCATCATCTCGACGTCGTAGGTCGTGCGCATGCGTAGCCGCTGAGCCTCGAGCAGCTTGCTCTGCCGCTCCAGCTCAGCCAGTCGCTGCTCGAGCTCGGCCTCGATGCCGCGGATCGCCCGCTCCATGCGTTCCGGTCCCGCTGCGTAGTGCGTAGCCGGGAAGACGAATACCTCGTCGACCTCGCGGATGACTTCCCCGGTCAGCGGGTGCAGGTAGTACAGCCGCTCGATCTCGTCTCCGAACATCTCGACCCGAACCGCGAGCTCCTCATACATCGGGAAGATCTCGAGGGTGTCGCCGCGCACCCGAAAGGTGCCCCGGGTGAAGGAGAGGTCGTTGCGCGCGTACTGGACCTCGACCAGACGCCGCAGGATCGTCTCGCGCTCGATCTGCTCAGCTAGGTGCAGCCGGACCGACCGGTCGACGTACTCCTGCGGCGTGCCGAGTCCGTAGATGCATGAGACCGTCGCCACCACGACGACGTCGCGCCGGGTCAGCAGCGAATTCGTGGCCGAGTGGCGCAGCCGTTCGACCTCGGAGTTGATCGAGGAGTCCTTCTCGATGTAAGTGTCGGTTTGCGGGACGTACGCCTCGGGTTGGTAATAGTCGTAGTAGCTGACGAAGTACTCGACGGCGTTGTTGGGCAGCATCTCGCGCAGCTCGTTGGCCAGCTGCGCGGCCAGCGTCTTGTTCGGCGCCATGACCAGCGTTGGGCGCTGTACTCGCTCGATCAGCCATGCCGTGGTCGCCGACTTGCCGGTGCCGGTGGCGCCCAGCAGCACCACGTCCTTCTCCCCCGCCCGGATCCGGCGCTCCAGGTCGTCGATCGCCGCGGGCTGATCCCCGGATGGCTGGAAATCCGAGATGACCTCGAACTTGCCGCTGCTTGGGACGATATCGCTAGCCACTCGCATGCCACCACGGTACGAGGCGGTACCGACAGCACGCGCCACGAGGGCGTTCATCGGGTGCGCGACGGATTTGTAGGTGGTTGGTCCGGGACAGTGTGATCTTTGGTCAGGCGGCGCCGGTCTGAGAGTGCGGTGGTGGGCAGATCTGGTTCCAGGGTCCGCTGGCGTGGGCGCAGCGCAGGGTGGTGATGCCGGTGGCGCCGCGGGTGGCCCAGTGCATGCCGGATTGTTTGAGGCGGGCGCCGATGACGGCTTTGCAGCCGGCTTCCACGACGCCGGAGCCGACGAACATGCCCAGGGAACGGTAGTAGGCGTAGCGCATGCGGTGGGCGTTGGTCTCGAAGTAGGCCACCGCCTTGTCCACGTCGATGGCTTTGGGTCCGGACAGGTCGTAGAGGCGGGCAGCGGCCGAGAGTGTTTCGATGTCGCCCGCGTCCAGATCGGCCAGCCGGTCGGTGAGCCAAATAGCGGGGTCGGGAACGATGAACGCGAGCAGGTCGGCGAGGGCGTGTAGGTGCTCGCGGGCGTGGAACAGGTCCACGATCTGGGTGGCGGCGGGGAAACGCTGGTCGGCGAGGTTCCAGATCCATCGTGCGCCGTCGCCCAGGACGATCAGCTGACGAATCTGTTCGCTGCCGCGGCGACACGCTTCGGCCTGGACGAGGTCCGCGAAGTGCTCGACCGGGTCCAGGGTCGCCAGGTAGCTGGTCGAGTCCCGGTCGCGGACCGGCCGGCCGTCGGTGTCGGTTGTGGTCTGGGTGAACAGGGCCGCGAGTTTCACCTCGCGGGTCCGGGCCCGCCCGTCGGGTCCTTTGCCGACGCGGCCGGCGGTCTCGGTCGGCGTCATCGGCACGCCGGTGCCATCGACGGTGAGGTAGAGCATGTCTGGGATCGGTCCAGGTGGTGGCAGTGGGATGAGCCGGCCGGTCAGGATCGCGTTGGTCTGCTCATCGAGCGCGGTCGCGGCGATCGTGCCGTCGGCTTCAGCGCAGCGTTCTACGCGTTTGGTCGTGAGGGTGATCCCGGCCAGATCAGCAAGCAGCGCGGATGCTTGAGCGAACGGCACGGCTGTCCCGGCCCGGTCGGTCATCGCCCGCAGTCCGGGTGACAACGACGCGCCGACCACGTCGAGCTGGTCATCGATCGGTGCCTGGCCGTGTCGGCATTCGGTGCAGTGGTACCAAGCGCGACGCAACATGATCGGCCCCAGGACGGTGTCCAACGACTTGCTGCGGTAGGCGAGGAAGTGCGCCTGATGCCCGGCGCCGCAATCGACCCGCGGGCCGCAGTGTCCGGGATCGGCAGCCAGCAGTTGCTCCAGCAGCGACGCGCCGAGGGTGGTCATCGCGGTCCGGATCGCCAGTTCGACCGCGGCCATACCCTCCCCGCCCCCGGCGCCCGAACCAGAGTTCAGTGCGTGCGCGGCCAGCTCGGACAGGCGGGCTACCTCGGCCGCGAACGCCTCTTGGAGCCCGGCGTAGAGCCCCCTTTTTGGCCGGCGGTGCCAGCCCTCGGATCGGTGTGGTCGCCACCGGCCCCCTCAGCCAGCGGCGAGAGCGGTCTAGCCGTGCAGATCGACTCGCTGACCTGGATCAGCTCGTCCACGAGCTGTCTGAACCGCTTGTAGTTGTCGACCTCGACCCTGGCCTTCGCCAGTTCCGGGCCGGGTCGCAGATGGACCGTCACCGTCTTGCCGGCGACCTTCCTGGTCAGCAGGTGTTGTGGGCCGTGGCCGGGGTGCGCCGGATCGGCGCAGGCGCAGTTCGCCTTGCCACAGCGGCGCATCACCGCCGACAGGCTGCCCGGACGGAAATCTCCGACCGCCGCCAAGTCGACGCGTAGCCGATCGCGACGGCGTTCGAGTTCGGGCAAGCCCATGGATCGAGTCATCCTCATCTCCTAACCTGGGAGTATATGCACTCTCAGACTAGAAACGGACCACCCCAATCATGGGGAACTCCCACGATCACCTACATCCGTGTCGCGCACCCGCGTTCATCCACCGAGGTCGGTAGGATGATGGCATGCAAATTACCATTGACGCGGCAGGTCGCATGGTAATACCGCAGGCACTGCGGCGGCGCCTGGGCCTGGTCGCCGGTAGCGAGCTGGACGTCCAGGAGATAGACGGCGGCGTGTTACTGCGGCCGGTGAGCAAGGTACAGGTCGAGATCGCCGACGACGGGTTGCCGGTCGTGCACGCGCCCGACGCACCGCCGATGACCACCGACGACGTTCGTGCGCTCATCGACGAGGCCCGCGAATGGCCGCGGCGCTGACCTGTGACAGCTCGGTCGTGATCGCCGGGCTGAACGATTGGCACGTGTCCCACGCAGCGGCGCGGGCCGCGCTGCGCGGCATCGATTGGGTGCCGGCACACGTCCTCGCCGAAACCGTGTCGGTGCTCAGTCGGCTGCCCGGTGGACGCGCCCTCCCCCTTGCCGACGCGGTGGGCGTGGTCCGTCGCGTCGCTGGCGGCCGGCTGCGCCAGCTGCGCGCTGACCGCTACCCGCTGTTTCTGTCCGCGGCCGGCGCGGCGGGTCTCAGCGGCGGGGCGGTGTACGACGCGCTGATCGGCGCCACGGCGCACGACCACGAGGCGACACTGCTGACCATGGACCTGCGCGCGCAGCGGGCCTACCTGGCAGTCGGCGCACGGTACGAGCTGCTCAGCTGACCGCCTGCGCGCGTCGCGCGTCGCGCCTCGACTTGATCAGACTGGCGCCCGTCGCGATCGTCAGAATGCCGACGATGACTGCCAGCGACAGCCAGATCGGGATGTCCGGTGCCCAGCAGACGCCCTCACCGCCATTGACGAACGGCAGGGTGTTGTCGTGCAAGGCGTGCAGGACGAGCTTCGCGCCAATGAATCCGAGCAGTACGGAGAGACCCAGGTTCAAGTACACGAGGCGCTTCAGCAGCCCACCGATCAGGAAGTACAGCTGCCGCAAGCCCATGAGCGCGAAGACGTTCGCGGTCAGCACCAGGTAGGGCTCCTGGGTGATGCCGTAGATGGCCGGGATGGAGTCCAGCGCGAACAGCACATCCGTCGTGCCCAGCGCAACGACCACGATCAGCAACGGGGTGGCGAGCCGCTTCCCGGCCTCTCGGACGGTCAGTCGCGTACCGCGATACTCGGCCGTGGATGGCACGTGCCGTCGGAACCACCGCACGGCGCGGCTCTCCTGGTACTCCTCTTCGCTCCCCCCTCCGCGCGCCAGCTTCACCGCCGTGTAAACAAGGAACGCGCCGAACAGGTAGAAGATCCAGCTGAACGTATTGATCGCTGCCGCGCCAGCGGCGACGAACAGCCCGCGCAGCACCAGGGCGATCACGATGCCGACGAGTAGCGCCTCTTGCTGCAGCGCGCGTGGCACCTGCAGCTTGCTGATGATGATCAGGAAGACGAACAGGTTGTCGACAGAGAGCGAGTACTCGGTGAGCCAGCCGCCGAGGAACTGAGCGCCGTAGTCTGCACCGCTGACCACGAAGATGCCGCCGGCGAACAGCAGCGCCGCGGCCACGAAGAACAGCAGGTGACGGCCGGCCTCGCCCACCGTGGGTTCGTGCGGGCGCCGCCCGACAACGAACACGTCGACGACCAGAAAGCCGATCGCGACGGTGAGTGTGATGACCCACACCCATGGTGTGACGTGCATTCGTCCTCCGGCGTCGCTGGCGTGCCGCTGCCTGGCACGCACCAAATGCCGGAAGTCTCACCCGCCCGGCTTGACGCCGGGCCGATTCCCCGGGGCCGTCAGCGGCCCGTGTTGACGAGGTGATCGCGGTGGGGTTACTCCCCTCCAGATGCGGGCAACTCTAGCCCATCGGGCGAGAGCCGCCGAATGCGGCGCGACGCGGACGGGCGGGTCCGCGGCCCGAAACCTGGATCTGGCAGGCTCAGCAGGTGCGACCTGCGACGCTGGGTCGGCCGGGAACAGGAGCAGGATGCAGATTTGGCCGGGCACCGCCTACCCCCTCGGCGCCTCCTACGACGGCTCTGGCACGAACTTCGCACTGTTCAGCGAGGTCGCCGAGAAGGTTGAGCTGTGTCTGTTCGGGGCCCACGGTGCCGAGACGCGGGTGGAGCTGCCGGAGGTCGACGGGTTCGTCTGGCACGCCTTCCTGCCCGGGCTCGAGCCGGGCCAGCGCTACGGGTACCGGGTGACGGGCCCCTATGACCCCAAGCGCGGCCATCGCTGCAACCCGGCGAAGCTGCTGCTGGATCCGTACTCGAAGGCGATCGACGGGTACTTCGACTGGCACCAGTCGCTGTTCAGCTACAACTTCGGCGACCCAGACAGCCGCAACGACGCCGACTCGGCTGCGCACATGCCGAAGTCCGTCGTCATCAACCCGTTCTTCGATTGGGGGGTCGACCGGCCGCCGAAGCGCCGGTACGCGGAGAGCGTCATCTACGAGGCGCACGTCAAGGGCCTTACCCGGCAGCACCCGGAGATTCCGGCGGAGATCCGAGGGACATACGCCGCCATATCGCATCCCGTGATCATCGAGCATCTGCTCTCGCTGGGCGTTACGGCGATCGAGCTCATGCCCGTGCACCACTTTGCCAACGACGCCATCCTGATCGAGCGGGGCCTGTCGAACTACTGGGGTTACAACACGATCGGCTTCTTCGCCCCGGACAGCAAATACACCTCGAGCTCCACCGCCGGCGGACAGGTGCAGGAGTTCAAGGCCACGGTCCGCGCCCTGCACGAGGCGGGCATCGAGGTGATCCTCGACGTGGTCTACAACCACACCGCCGAAGGCAATCACCTGGGACCCACGCTGTCGTTCCGCGGCATCGACAACGCCGCGTACTACCGGCTGGAGGAGGACGACCAGCGCTACTACACCGACTACACGGGGACGGGCAACAGCCTGAACGTCCGGCACCCGCACACCCTGCAGCTGATCATGGACTCGCTGCGTTACTGGGTCACCGAGATGCACGTCGACGGCTTCCGGTTCGACCTGGCCGCGACCCTGGCCCGGGAGTTCTACGACGTGGACCGGCTGTCCAGCTTCTTCGAACTTGTCCAGCAGGACCCGACCGTGAGCCAGGTCAAGCTGATCGCCGAGCCGTGGGACGTCGGGCCCGGCGGCTACCAGGTGGGCAACTTCCCGCCGCAATGGACCGAATGGAACGGCAAGTACCGCGACACGGTGCGCGACCTCTGGCGCGGCGAACCGGCCACGCTAGGCGAGTTCGCGTCGCGCATCACCGGCTCGGCGGACCTCTACGAGCACTCGGCACGCCGGCCAGTCGCCTCGATCAACTTCGTCACCGCCCACGACGGCTTCACGCTGAGCGATCTCGTGTCGTACAACGAGAAGCACAACGAAGCCAACGGCGAGCACAACAGCGACGGTGAGAGCCACAACCGGTCGTGGAACTGCGGCGTGGAGGGGCCGACCACGGATCGCGCGATCCTCGCGCTGCGTTCCCGGCAGCGGCGTAACTTCATCGCCACCCTGCTGCTGAGCCAGGGCGTGCCGATGATCTGCCACGGCGACGAACTCGGCCGGACCCAGCACGGGAACAACAACGGGTTCTGTCAGGACAATGAGCTCACCTGGATCGACTGGGGCAGGATCGACGTCGACCTGCTTGCGTTCACCCGTGAGGTCGCTGCGATCCGGCACGCGCACCCCATCTTCCGCCGCCGTCGCTTCTTCGACGGCCGGCCGGTGAGCCGCCGGCGCGGCAAGCGAGTGCCGGACATCGCGTGGCTGCGTCCCGACGGAAGCGAGATGACGCGGTCTGACTGGGGTTCCGGCTTCGGTCGCGCGGTGGCCATGTTCCTCAACGGCAATGGCATCTCCGACCGCGACGCACGTGGTGAGCGGGTCGCCGACGACTCGTTCGTGCTCTGCTTCTCGGCCCACGACGAGGAGCTGCCGTTCACGCTGCCGCCGACCGA
The DNA here is from genome assembly GCA_963839995.1 of uncultured Actinomycetota bacterium. Taxonomy (GTDB): domain Bacteria; phylum Actinomycetota; class Actinomycetes; order Mycobacteriales; family Jatrophihabitantaceae; genus CAWIUB01. The sequence goes on from CAWIXH010000016.1 coordinate 118,022, forward strand.
ATACGGCCAGGCCTGGCGGGCGGTCATCGACACCATGCGACCCGGTCTGGACGACGAACGGGTTCTGCAGGCTGGCGAGACTTTCCCGGTCGGACCGCGCGCACTGGTCGTGCTGCAACGGATTGACTGATGGGTATCCCGTCCTCCACATACCGATTGCAGATAATCCCGTCCTTCGACCTGAACGCAGCAGCCGAGCTGGTCGGCTACCTGGACACACTGGGCGCCGGTGCGGTGTACTGCTCGCCGCTGCTGCAGTCGGCCTCCGGGTCTTCCCACGGATACGACGTGGTCGATCCGACGCGTATCGACCTGGCCCGCGGCGGCGCCAGCGGATGGCGGGCACTGGTCGAGTCCGCGCGATCGGCCGGCCACGGTCAGGGTCTCGTCGTCGACATCGTGCCCAACCACCTCGGGGTGGCCGACGCCAGCGAGAACCCGGCCTGGTGGGATGTACTGCGTCGCGGCCCGGCGTCGCCGTATGCGGCCTGGTTCGACATCGAGCGAGGCAGCCGACGTCTGCTCATCCCGGTGCTCGGCGACGACTTCCACGCCGACCGCGACCTGTCCATCGTCGACCGCGAACTGCGCTACCACGACCATCGGTTTCCCATTGCGCCGGGCACGCAGGGTGGCAGCCCCGCCGAGGTGCACGATCGTCAGCACTACGAGCTGGTAGACCACCGGCGGGCCAGCGTCGAGCTGACACATCGGCGGTTCTTCGCGATCACCACGCTGGCCGGTGTGCGGGTCGAGGACCCCGAGGTCTTCGAGGCGACCCACCGACAGGTCCTGCGCTGGACCTCCGCGGGCGAGGTCGACGGGCTGCGGATCGACCACCCGGACGGCCTGGCCGACCCGCACGGATACCTGGCCCGGCTGCGCTCGCGCGCGCCCGACGCCTGGATCACTGTGGAGAAGATCCTGCAACCGGGCGAGCGACTGCCTGCCTGGCCGGTTTCCGGGACGACCGGCTACGACGCTCTTGCCGAGGTGAGCGCAGTTCTGGTCGATCCTGCCGCGCAGCCAGCCTTCGACGCGACCTACCGCGAGGTAGCCAGCGACGAGCGCACATTCGCCCAACACGCCGAGGCAGGCAAGCGCCTCGTTGCGACAACCATCCTGCGTCCGGAGATCAAGCGGCTCGCCCGGCTCGTCCCGCAGCTCGACAACGCCGCAGCAGCGCTGACCGAACTGCTCGTCGCGTTCCCCGTCTACCGGTCATATCTGCCCGACGGCGCCGAGCATCTCGCCGCCGCGATCGGATTGGCGCGTGCCCGCGCGCCGGAGCTGGCCAACGCGATCGCCTCGCTCGTATCTCGGCTCTCGGATCCGGCCGATGAGCTGTGTGTGCGCTTCCAGCAGACGTCCGCCGCGGTCATGGCCAAGGGCGTCGAGGACACGGCGTACTACCGGTACGGCCGGTTCATCGCGCTCAACGAGGTCGGCGGCGACCCGGCACGGTTCGGCTCCGGGCTCGCTGAATTCCACGCCGCGCAGGAGATTCGCGTTGTGTCGTCCCCCTACGGCATGACAACGCTGTCCACGCACGACACGAAGCGCGGCGACGACGTCCGGGCTCGGCTGTTCGCCGTCGCCGAATTCCCCGACGAATGGCTCAGGTTGGTGCGGCGGCTGATGGCGCTCGTGCCGGTGCCGCACCGTGCGTTCGGCTACCTGCTGTGGCAGACATTCGTAGGCGTGGGGTTCGTCGCGCGGGAGCGCATGCACAGCTACGCCGAGAAGGCAATGCGGGAGGCCCACGACGGCACGAGCTGGACCGACCCGAACCCCGCCTTCGAGCAGGAGGCGCACGCCGCCGTCGACACCGCCTACGACGAGCCGGAGATCCGTGCGTTGATCGGCGAGTTCGTCGCATTGGTCACCCCGCCCGCCTGGTCGAATTCCCTGGCGCAGAAGCTGATTCAGCTCACCATGCCCGGTGTGCCCGACGTCTACCAAGGGACCGAGCTGTGGGACGACTCGCTCGTCGATCCCGATAACCGCCGGCCGGTCGACTTCGCCCGCCGCGCGTCTGTGCTCGCCGCGTTGGACGACGCCGGTTCGCCGCCCCCGGTCGATGCGACCGGCGCCGCCAAGCTCTGGCTGGTGTCGCGCGCGCTGCGGCTGCGCCGTGACCGGCCCGAGCTGTTCACCGGCTATGCCCCGCTCCTCGCGAGCGGCCCCGCGGCCGACCATGCCGTGGCGTTCGACCGGGGCGGTGCGGTCACCGTCGCGACCCGCCTGCCCGCGCGGCTGGCCCGGGCCGGTGGCTGGCGGGACACCAGGCTGACACTCGATGGTGACCACACCGACATCCTCACCGGCCGCCGGTTCGCGGGAGCCACCCGCCTTGCCGACCTGCTGGCGACCTACCCGGTGGCTCTGCTGGCCGGCCGAAGCCCTGGCGGCCGCGCCGCGGAGGATCAGAGACATCTGGAACGACATCACGCCGATGGCCCGCTGGCGTAGGACGATCCATAATCGGGCGTGAGCTGGTCAAGCCGTGAGCGACACGTTCGTGACCGATCAGCATGCTTCATGAGGTATCGGCCACGCCCTGCCAGGCGACCTCGGCGAAGCTGAAGAGCCGCTGCGGGGTCATCCGCAGCCAGGCGGTTGCCCAGTCCAGGCTCCCGCCGCGGTTGCGCACTTCGGTGATGCGGCGGACTTCGGCCGGAACGGTCGCCACCACCTCGGCCGGGCCCTCGGTGAGGACTGCGGCATGGGTGTCGTGCTCTCCTTCGAGGATGGACAGAGCGAGCCACGGATGCGCCCGGACGTTGCCAAGCCGGGCCGCGCTGCCGAGCGTGGGCAGCCAGAACGCCTCCGCGTACAGAGAGAACAGCGTCGGGGCGGCGTGTGCACGGCCGTCGGGCCGGGTGGAGGACGCGAGCGCGTAGGTCCGGCGCTCCAGGTACCCGGCCAGCTCGGGCACGGTCATCCGCCGCTGCGGCGGGTATGCCGTGCACACCGCCCGGCCGGCCCGGCTGAAGGACCCATCCTGTAGCCGGCCCAGCCAGGCCGCCATGGCCTGATTGCCGGCACTCGCCACAAGCTCTTCTCGGCGGTTGCTCCGCATAGGGCTCGTTCTCCTTGGGCGTTGTCTCTGATGTTCCGGAAGTGGCCGGGTCGACAAACAAGCCGCCGTAGGTCGCCTGCTGTGGTACGGCGGCGGCGGCACTGCCACGTGTCGGCTACTTTCCGCGCAGGCCGATCGGGTTGCCGTCCGGGTCGGCGAGCACGCAGATGCGCGCCCCTGGGGCGACCTGACGCGGCGCGTCGCGCTCGGTGGCGCCAGCCGCGAGCAGGGTCTCACGGGCCGCGTCGAGATCCTCGACGTCGGCGAAGGCCACCGGTCCCCCGCTCTCGCCAGCTGGATTGAGACCGACCTCGAAGCCGTTGATGTTGTACCCGACGTAGTACGACTCGTCGGTGTGCGGTGAGCCAAGCAGCGCGCTGTACACGGCCTTGGCGGCATCCAGATCGGACACCGGGATCACCAGACTACGGATCGTGGGGCTCATCATCGTCTCCTCGCGGGTAAGGCGGTCACATCGCTGACCGCTGCTGCGTCGGTGGTGCCACGCTATTAGCGGATCACCCACCGACGCTTCTCGATTCCTGACTGACCTGACGACTGCCGATGGGCCGGCAGATCCACGCCATGTCGCGTAGGCCGAGCTCAATACTGAAGTAGCTCGCGGACCTCGACCCAGCCATAGGTGGGGAGCTTGTTCGCCCACTCGACGGCGGCGTCGATATCGGGGAGTTCCACTAGGTAGAACGCCTGAACCTGGCAGTCACCGTCGGCGAACGGGCGACGTTTCACTGCCTCGTCGAGGGGGTGCCCGGCGATGGCGGTCTGCACGAGCCGAGCGTCGGTGACGGCCGGAGCCAGAGCGCCGTTCAGCACGAAAGCGTCGGCGCTCCTCACCTGCTCGTCGAAATCGACCCATGCCTGGAGGTCACCCGGCGCTCAAAGAAACCCTTGATGTGTTGTCTGATCCCGCCGCTATGCAGCAGTTGCGCGACGGCGAGGCCGCGATTGCCGCCGGCGACGTCCTCGACGAGGCGGGCCTGCGAGACCTCGTGTCCAAACGGACGCCCTGACGGATGCCGGAGCCACCCGAACCGCCTTACCGGCTTCAAGTCGCAGGACCGACCGCGAGGGCGATCGCCAACCAGGTACCCGAAGCCGTCGCAGCGGCGGTCGTTGAGTTCATCACCGGCGACCTTTTGCGCGACCCTCGTCGAGTCGGCAACCCGCTCCAACGCGAGCTTTCGGGTCGATGGGCGGCACGTCGCGGCAGCTACCGCGTGCTGTACGTGATCGACGAGCGAGCCCGCGCGGTCACGGTGCTCACCGCCGAGCACCGTCGTGACGTATACCGACAGCGCTGAAGGATTGACCTGGACCGCGCCCCGGGCGCTACGGCAGTGTCCCGTTCGCTGATTGGCGGTCTGCGGGCATCAAAGGATCGGATCGCGGAGAACTCGCCAAACCGTCCCCTCGACGCGACTCAGGTGACCCGCGCATAACGTGGTACGTTCATAACGTCGGGCGTTATGCTATGGGGCGTGCTGCGCTCGTTCGCCGACAAGGACACGGAGCGGGTGTGGCACCGCGAGCGGTCACGCCGGCTCGACCCGACAACCCAACGAGCGGCCCTGCGCAAGCTGCTGATCCTAGATGCGGCAGATACCCTGGACGACGCTCGGATCCCACCGGGCAACCGACTGGAGAAGCTACGCGGCGACCGAGCGGGCCAGCACAGCGTCCGTGTGAACCAGCAGTGGCGGATCTGCTTTCGCTGGACGAGCGCCGGACCAGAAGACGTCGAGATCGTCGACTACCACCGAGGAGCAGACAGCATGAGCACCGCATTCATGACGCCGATCCATCCCGGCGAGATCCTCGTCGAGGAGTACCTCACCCCGCTGGGCATCACGCAGCACAAGCTCGCGGTCGAAATCGGCGTGCCACCACGGCGGATCAACGAGATCGTGCACGGAACCCGCCGCATCAGTGCCGACACCGCCCTGCGGCTGGCCCGCTACTTCGGAACCTCCGAGCGCTACTGGATGAACCTCCAAGGCCGCCATGACATCGAGGTCCAACGCGACCGCCTAGCCGGGGCGCTCGACGACATCCGTCCCCTCGCCAACGCTTGACTCGCCCTGTTGACGATCCTCTGCGGAACGGTCAGCCAGACCCACCGCGTCAGCGCTCGCGAGAGCCTCCCGTTCGCTCCACGCGCCAGGGTCAATGACGATCACGACGCCGTCGGTCTCGAGCCGGACACAGGAATGCGAGTAACGGCGGTGGCGCATGACCACAGCATCTCGCGTGCCGAAGCCGGAGATTTCGTCTGAACTTGACTCGATCGCGCCGACCACTCCGTTCCGGTGGACGATCGGCTGCGGCACACCCCACCGGTGTTGCGATTCACTACCCCTTGCGGTTGATCGCGATCGTCGTAGTGCATGCAGCGCGAGGCGTCGTCGGTCCCCGCTGTCGACCGCGCCGCCCGCCGTTCCCCTTGCGGCAGCTACGGGAAGGTTGTCCATCCCGTCCGCGGCGGCTCTTGCGCTGGTGTGGAGTGGAACAGGTTGTCGGGCATCGGCGTGTCGACGGCTTCGATCCGCAGTTCGTGGCCGGAGCCCGGCGTGCTGCCGCCGATCGCCTCGGTCAGCACGCAGATCCCGGTGCTGGTGTCCAGGCGGACCCGGTCGGCGTCCGGGTACTCGTCGCGCATGATGTGGTAACCGGCACCGGACTCAGCTTCGACAAGGTCGATCTGACGCGAGGGCAACAGTGCGCAGCAGGTGCAACGCGGCTATAGGCCGGCGCCGGGCGCAGGACCGCCTCCCATGCCGGGCGTCCGCCGTGCTCGACCTCCGCGATCGCGTCGATTTCGGTGCCCGGCAGGTCCCCGTCGGCGTCCGGGCTGTGGCCGTCGGCCAGCTCGACTGGGTCCAGCATCGCCACCCAGAAGTAGTCCCGGTACATCGGAGCGTCGTAGCAGAACTCGGACGCGAACCGGTCGGGCCGGGCCGCTACCAGGCCGTCGGCACGCAGCAGCGTGGCAGGCGCGTGTGGGTCTGTCCACCACGGTTGCACAGATGGGTGCCGTTCGCCGCTTGCCATGATGGTCTCGCCCTTCACCCGTGCGGCGTGGACGATCTGGACCAGGTCGCCGTCGGCCGTTTCCACCCGCAGCCGGTCCGGCCGGCGCAGCCACGCCCGCAGCTCTTGGGTGCGCCACCGGTCGCCCGGCCAACGGGCGGTGAATCGCAACGTCATCCAGCGCCACGGCGACGACCTTGCCAAGGCAGCGAAGTCGGCGGCAGATGGAGACGTCACATGCACAGTGTCCCCGACAGGACGCCGAGCCACGACGAAATCTCTACGGGCACCCCCCGGCTGCCCGCCTGTCCTCACAAGCCGACGATCCGCTATCGCGAGGGTCGGTCTCCGTCGCCGATTGTCTTGTGCCAGACGAGTAGATAGCGCCATAGCACCAGCCGCCGCACTCGTGCGCCGGGCAACACGGCGGAGGCCTGCTGGCGCACCTGGCGGGTAGTTACTTCGACCTGAAAAAGTCGGGCGTCGGTGAGTGTGGTCGTCGGGCGGCTGGCCGGCGGGTGGGTCGGATGGTGTTGATCGTCGCCGGTGGGTGGTTTCAGCTGGCGAGGTTGCCGATCTTGACCAGGTTGTGGGTCAAGACCCCGTGGCCGGCCCAGATCCGGGCTCCCTGGGTGCCGTCGAGGCGGGTGCGGTCCCATCCGTACCCGCGTTTGAGGCTGCTGATCCGGCCTTCGCTGCCGGTTCGCCATTTCACGGTCCGCCGGAACGCGGGCCTGCGTTCCTCGGCCTGGCGGGCCGTGCCGGGTCTGCCTTTGCGGGGGATGACGACGGTGCGCACACCTTGCGCGTGCAGGTCGTCGTCGACCTTCTTCTCTCCGTAGCCGCGATCCGCGGTTACCGTGCGGGGGCGGCGGTTCGTACGACGGATGACGCGTCCGACGGCGGGGGCGAGCTGCGGCGCGTCGGCGGGGTTGCCAGGCTCGACGGTGTGGTCGAGCACGACGCCGTCGTCGTTGTCCACGACCTGGCCCTTGTACCCGAACTCGACCGGCTTGCCGAGGCGGCCCTTGGCGATCGGGCGGGCGTCCGGGTCGTGCAGGCTGACCCGCCGTGTCGCCCCATCCGGTGTTGTGCCGGCGACGCGTTGCCGGGTCTGCGCGGCGATGCGCAGGGTCGCTTCCAGCAGCTCGACCAGGTCATTCACCGCCCGCCGCAGTCGTCCGCGGCGCCGGCCCGCCGCCGCGTCACGCACCCCCACTGCCGCAAGCCGTTCGGCCTTGAGCTGGGCACCGCGCAGCGCCCGGCGGGCGTTGCTGAGCAGCCGCTCGGCGTCGCGGGCGGCCTTCTCGGCCAGCCCGGCCAGTTCCCCGGTGATCCGCCGCACCGTGGCCTGCGCCTCGTCACGCCCCGCCGCGGCGCGCAGGCGCAGCTTCGCCGCGATCCCGTGCGCCCGTTTGCCGGCCACCCGGGACCGGTCCCGGACCTTGGTGCGCGTCGCGCCACCAGCGGCCTGGATCCGCCGGCCGGTCGCCGCGATCCGCCGCACCGCCTTGGCCAACAACCCCGAATCGGTCGGGTAGGCGACGTTCGCCGGCACCACCGTCGTGTCCGCGCGCAGCCGCGTGGTGCGCAGCAGCTTCGCCTCGGCCGCCTTCGCCAGCAGCGCTTCATTCAGCCCATCCACTGCGGCCGTGCCGCAGCGCGTCGTCAGCTTCATCAATGTCGTCGGGTGCGGCACCGACCCATCCAGCGGGATCCGGCAGAACCGCCGCCACGTGATCGAGTCGGTCACCTCCCGGCACAGCGACTCGAAGCCCAGCCGATACCGGAACTTCAAGAACATCAACCGCAGGTAGGTCTCCATCGGCGTAGACGGCCGGCCCACTCGCGGGTCGAAGAACGCCACGAACGGCGCAAAGAACGCCGGGTCATCGAGCAGGCGATCCACCCGTGCCAGCTCCTCCGGCAGTCGCCGCACCTGCTCAGGCAGCACCGCCTCCCACAAGCTGACCTGCTCCGCCCGCGTCCGCAGCATCCGCACTCCCGGCTCGACCCGACCACCGCCGAGACCATGATCCCGCAAGACTAGACCTCCAACCCGACGGCACGCCGAGCCGAATCCCCTACAAAACAAGGAGATCTGATCAGTAGCCGGACGGAGTCGAGCCGGTTTCGGCTGACCCAGTCGATGAGATCCGCGCCGACTTTTTCAGGTCGAAGTAGTTAGGTCCGGGTCTCGCATCGGCATTTGGTCGCAGCCAGGGTCGTGACACAGCCTCGACCCCAGCCGGGTCCGGTTCCCGCCGGCGGCGAGGCCAACGGCGATCAGATGGTGCCAGGTGGTGGCTACCAGTTCGACCGGCAATTCTCGCGGCAGGTCACGGCGCGGTAGGGCGACGGCGGCAAGCACTCCGCCGGGGCGCAGCGCTTCGGCCAAGCACCGCAGCGCCGGCACCAACGGCAGGTGATGCAGCGCGCTCATGGACACGATGGCGTCGTAGCGCCCAGCGGCCAGCTCGGTGTGCGTGACGTCGGCCAAGTCGCAGGTGACGTTGCCGGGCACCCGACGACGGGCTTCCTCGATCATGGCTGGGTCGCGATCGAGGGCGTCCACGTAGCGCGCTCGGCTGGCCAGCTCGCTCGCGAGTTGTCCGGCGCCGCAGCCAACCTCCAGGACATGAGCGGCGTCCGCGGGCACCTCGCGCACCAGCAGCCGGTGGTAGTAGGCGTTGTGATCCCAAGGAAACATCGGTCCCATGCTGCAGCACCGATAGCCGAGTTGCCGTACTTGGGCCGGCAGACCCGCACCGTCGCCGAGAAGATCACAGTCCTCGAACGCGGCAGCGACATGGTGCTGGCCGAGCACCACACCACCGTGCGGGTCGGCTGGCGGCCACCACGGTCGAGACAGTGCGCTTTACCCGACCAGACCACGTCGATTTCCGGCTCACCCGCGGCCCGGTCCCGCACGTCGTCGAGCAATTCGTCCTCCAACAGCAACCGCACGGCACCCGGTTGAGCTACCGCGGTGGAGTCGGCACCGACCTGTGGGCGCTCGGCGCACGTTGGGGCGACGCCGTAGCCAGACCTTGGGAACACGCCGCGCGCGAAACCTTCAACGCCGTACGCACCGAAGCAGAACGCCGCGGCCGCGGGGCGTGATCCTGGATCGTGTGCGCCGGGACGGACTATCTCTCGTTCCCGCAGACGGATCGGATCGCTTGCGGGACCGCCGTCCTGCCAACTTCTTGACGCAAAGCAACTGGCGAGCCGCGCAGGTTGGGTCAGTGCTGGGGGGTGAGCCGGACGATCGGGATCACGCGGTCGGTCGCCTCCTGGGGTGCCGTAGATCAGGCAGGTGCGGCGTGGCTCGCGGGTCCTGCGTCCTGTCGTGGCGAGCACGAGCGTGTACACGCCGACTGGCGACGGAGTGTGTGAACCCGTTGTCACCGACGTCCACGAGGTCTGATCTGCCCAGACAACCGCGAAGCCCGAGCGCCACGGTCGTCCGGCCGGGTCTCGGGCTCACTTCCTGAAGCTCAACGCAACAGGCTCAGCCAAGCGAGCCCGCAACCGGTTCGGTCACCCGATTGTTGTCGCGGACGTCGGGTCGCCAGGACCAGATTCGCTCCGCTGCTAACGGGACCCCAACATCGGTAGCCTGCGGTCATGCCAGAGTCCCGGCCCGGCGGATCGCTCCCCCTCGTGCGCCGGATCCCGGCCTGGCAGACGGCGCTGCTGTTCCTGGTCGCGACTGGCTGTGCGGCGGCCAACCTCTACGCCGACCCTTCGTTCGCGGTGCGAACGGTCACGATCCTTGCCGGCGTGCTCGCGGCCGGCGCAGCCTTCACAGCCCTGCGGATGTACCTCGTCGTCGACGAGGAGGGCATCGGCGTGCGCCGCATCCTGAGCGAGACGTCCATCGACTGGGCGGACGTGTCCGACGTCGAGGTCGTGCGCGGTGCGTACAACCGGATCACCATGCGCATTGTCCGCTCGGACCGCACCTTCGTGACCATCCCGTCGTCACTGGTCCTGCCGAGCAAGCCCACCTCGACGCGCCGGGTGGCAGCGATGCTCGGCGACCTGGCGCGCGAGATCCTGGCGTTGGGCGCGCCTTACCGCGGTCGTTAGTAGGGCGGCTGCAGCCGCCCGCGCAGGCGCTCCACATCCAGGTGTGTCTGCGGATACTGCGGGTCGAGCTCGGTGAGTGCCTCGCACAGGATTTCGCTGATCGCCCAGTTCCGGTACCCCTTGTTGTCGCTCGGGATCACGTACCACGGCGCCGCTTCGGTAGAGCAGTTCTGCAGCATCGCGGCGAACGCAGCCTGGTAGTCCGACCAATAGGCGCGCTCGTCGATATCGCCCTCGTTGAACTTCCAGTGCTTGGTGGGATCGTCGAGCCGGGCGAGCAGCCGCTCGCGCTGCGTCGCGTAGGAGATGTGCAGGAAGCACTTGACGATGGTCATGCCGCCTGCCGCCAGCTCGGCCTCGAACGCGTTGATCTCCTCGTAGCGTCGGCGCCATTCGGCTTCCGGTACCAGCTCGTGCACCCGCACGACGAGGACGTCCTCGTAATGCGATCGGTCGAACACCCCGATCAGCCCAGGCGTCGGCAACGCCTTGCGGATGCGCCACAGGAAGTGGTGCGCGAGCTCCTCCGGGGTCGGCTTCTTGAACGACGTGACCTTGACGCCGGCCGGGCCGAACTGGCCCACCACATGCTTGACGACACCGCCCTTTCCGGCGGTGTCGATGCCTTGGAGGATGAGCAGCAGGCTGCGGTGCCCGCCACCCGCGGTCGCCTCGGCGAACAGCCGCTCCTGCAGGCTGGCGAGCACCGTGCCGTCGGCCAGCAGTTGCTTGGCCGCCTTCGCCTTTTTGCTCGGTGCGAGCGGCGTGGCCGCGGTGTCGTAGCCGGCGAGGTTGACGGTGCCCGGGCGCAGCGCGAGCGCCACGCGGACCGATTCGGAGTCGCGACCCATGGCGGGCATCGTATCGGCGCGTGGCAATGTGGAGCGGGTGACGCGGTTCGAAGTCTGGGCTCCGCTCGCAAAGGCCGTCCGGGTGCGCGTCAGCGGCGTCGATCACCCGCTGACGTCCGTGGCGCACGGGTGGTGGTGCGCGGACGTCACAGCGCCGCACGGTACCGATTACGCGTATCTCCTCGGCGATGACGACCAGCCGCTGCCCGACCCGAGGTCGCGCTGGCAGCCGACCGGCGTACACGGCCGGAGCCGGGTCTACGAGCAGGGTGAATTCCCCTGGACGGACGGGGCGTGGCCCGGGCGCGCCTTGCCCGGCGCGATCGTCTACGAGTTGCACATCGGCACGTTCACGCCTGGCGGGACGTTCGACGCGGCCATCGAGCGCCTCGACCATCTGGTGTCGCTGGGTGTCACCCATGTCGAGCCGCTGCCCGTCAACGCGGTCAATGGGGCGTGGAACTGGGGCTACGACGGGGTCGGCTGGTACGCCGTGCACGAACCGTACGGCGGGCCGGACGGGTTCAAGCGCTTCGTCGACGCCTGCCACGGCCGCAACCTGGCCGTGGTGCTCGACGTCGTCTACAACCACCTCGGTCCGAGCGGCAACTACCTGCCCAGGTTCGGCCCGTACCTCAAGTCCGGCCGCAGTACCTGGGGCGAACTCGTCAATCTCGACGAGCATGCGGTGCGCCGTTTCGTGATCGAGAACGCCGTGATGTGGTTGCGTGACTTCCACGTGGACGGGTTGCGGCTGGACGCCGTGCATGCCCTCGCCGACTCCTCGACCCCGCACCTGCTGGCGCAGCTGGCGGACGAGGTGGCGACCCTGTCGGCGCGGCTGGACCGCCCGCTGACCCTGATCGCCGAGTCGGACCTGAACGACCCGATGCTGATCACCCCCCGCGCAAACGGCGGATACGGCTTGGACGCGCAGTGGGACGACGACGTGCACCATGCCCTGCACGCGCTGCTCAGCGGCGAGCGGCAAGGTTACTACGCAGATTTCGGCTCGCTCGCCGGGCTCGCGAAGGTGCTCACGTCGGCGTTCTTCCACGACGGCACGTATTCGTCGTTTCGCGGCCGGCCGCACGGCAAGCCTGTCAACCGGGCGCGGACACCCGGCTATCGGTTCGTCGCCTTCCTGCAGGACCACGACCAGGTCGGCAACCGGGCCACCGGGGACCGGCTGCCCGAGATCACCTCGCCCGGGCTGCTGCGGGTCGGCGCGGTGCTGTTGCTGACCTGCCCGTTCACCCCGATGCTGTGGATGGGCGAGGAGTGGGCCGCCACGACGCGCTGGCCGTACTTCACGTCCCATCCCGAGCCCGACCTCGCCGCCGCCGCCGGTCCACGGCGGGTCGAGGAGTTCGCCTCACACGGCTGGGACGTCGCGCAGATGATCGATCCGCAGGACCCGGCGGCGTACCGCTCGGCGATCCTCGATTGGGACGAAGCGATACGCCCGGAGCACGCCGCCGTGCTGGCGCTCTATCGCTCGCTGATCGCCCTGCGTGCCGCCGAGCCGGCGTTGCGCGATCCGCGGCTGGACGCGGTGCGGACCGAGTACGACGAGGACGCCGGCTGGATCGTGGTACACCGCGGCCCGCTGCGGGTGATCGCCAACCTCGCGAGTGCATCGCGGCGGGTGCCGTGCCGAGCGGCTGTGATCATCCTCGCCACCGCACCGGCGGAGCTGGCCGACGACGGCGTCGACCTTGGGGCGGAGTCCGCCGTGATCGTCCGTGTCCGCTGAGCCGGCGCGCGATCGATTCGCTCGGGCCCGGGTGGCCCGGCTGGCGACGGCCGACGCCGACGGTGTGCCGCATGTCGTGCCGATTGTCTTCGTAGTCCATGGCGACACCATCTACAGCGCTGTCGACGACAAGCCGAAGAGATCGCGCGCGCTTCGCCGATTGGCCAACATCACGGCGAATCCGCGCGTCGCGGTGCTCGTCGACCAGTACGCCGAGCGGTGGGATGAACTGTGGTGGGTCCGCGCCGACGGACGTGGCCGGATCGTCGACGTCCTGGATCCCGAAGCAGCGCGCGCGATAGACCTCCTGGTCGATCGCTATCCGCACTATCGCTCCCACCGTCCGGCCGGTCCCGTCCTGGCGATCGACGTCACTCGATGGTCGGCCTGGTCAGGGTCGGCTAGCTGATTGCGGCGCGGCGGGCCCGGTAAGCCGCCACATGAATGCGGTTGCCGCAGTTGCCCGTGTCGCAGTAGCGCCGCGACCGATTCCGCGACAGGTCGACGAGGACGGCCATGCAGTCGTCAGCCGCGCATGTCCGCAGCCGGTCCAGCTCACCGGCGCGGATCAGGTCGGCGAAGGCCATCGCGGCCTCCGCGGCCAGTCGATCCGCGAGCGGGGCCTCCGCTTCGGTCACGTGCAGGTGCCAGTCCCAGCTGTCGTGCTTGCTCAGGTGCGGCCGTGCATCGGCTTCCTGCAGCAGCCGGTTGACGATGCGCGCCGTATCGTCGGCGTCTGCAGCTTCCCACACGGCTCGCAGTCGGGGACGCAGCGCCCGGACCGACTCGAGCTCGGCGACCGTGCGCCGGCGCCGGCCGGAGATCTGGTGGGCGTCCAGGAACGACGTAAGCGCGCCGAGATCGGCGAGCAGCTCGTCCTCGTCGTCGGTGTTGACCAGCGCCGCGGCCGTCGTGAGTCCACTCTCGGTGTCATGAGCAAAAAGCAGTTTGACTCCTGAATTAGGCGCCAATAGTGTCGCACTGATGAGCCTACTTGGTCCTGTCAACGAGGGAGGTGCGGGTGGACGGCACGGCGCAACGACGCTGGATCGGCGCCGTGCTGGCCGGCGCGCTGTGCATCGCCTCATCGGCGGTGCTCGTCCGCCTCGCTGGATCCTCGGCGAGCGCCGCTGCCGTGTTCAGGTGCATTTTCGCGCTTCCCGTGCTCGCTGTGCTGGAGATCGCTGAACGGCGTCGAGGCGCCGCACCGATGTCCAGCCGGGCACGGTGGATCGCTCGCGCGTCAGGCGTCCTGCTGTCCGCGGACCTGATCATTTGGACGCACTCGATCGAGGCGGTGGGCGCCGGACTCGCGACCGTGCTGGGCAACCTTCAGGTGCTCGTGGTCGGCTTGCTCGCCTGGTGGCTGCTCGGCGAGCGGGTACACCGCTCGCTGATGATCGCCCTGCCGATCATGTTCGCCGGGGTCGTGCTCATCGGCGGATTGATCGGTTCGCACTCCTACGGCGCGGATCCAGTGATGGGCGTGGTTTATGGAGCCACTTCGTCGATCCTCTACGCCGGCTTCCTCTTGCTGTTCCGTCACGGCATGTCGATGGGGCCGGCCGAGTCGCGCGTGGGTTTCGTCCAGCCGCTGTTCGAGGCGACGCTGGGCGCCGCGGTGACCTCAGCGGTACTGGCGGTCGCACTCGACGACCTCCGGATCGGGCCGCTGTGGCCGGCGCTCGGCTGGCTCGCCGTGCTGGCCGTGTCGGCCCAGGTGCTCGGTTGGCTGCTGATCAGCGCGTCCCTCCCCCGGCTGCCCGCCGCGTTGACCAGCGCCCTGCTGCTCCTTCAGCCGGTGGGCGCTGTCGGCCTCGCAGCGCTCACCTTCGCCGAGCGTCCCTCGCCGACGCAGCTGGCCGGGGTGGCGCTCATCATGGCCGGCGTCCTGCTGGCGGCCTCGGGCGGGACTCGGCGGAAGGCCACCGAGCAACTCGAACTCGCCGGCCAGCTCTAGGCGTCGATCACCCGCGGCGGCAGGACGGGCGGTGGCGGACCGAACGCTCGGCGAGCCGCGGCGACTACACCTCGTCCCAGTGTCAGATTTCCTGCCACGCCGATGCCGGCCCCGATGCCCAGCGGGAGTGCACGACCGAGGGCCAGTGCGCCCTGTTGTACCCCGAACCGGGCAACGAAGTGACGCATCAGCGAGTGGTTGACGCGCGACATACCTTCCGTCGACCCACGCCGCGCCAGCACCTCTGCCCACCCGGCGCTCCCGCCGGCGCTGCGGGCGAGCGCACCACCACGGTCGCCGAGCAGCAGGCCGAGGATCAACGCCCGCCGGTATTCGCGATCGCGGGTCGGCAGTCCGTGCACCTCCGCGACGGCCAGCGCGAACACCGCCGTCGCCTCGACGAACGCGGACACCTCGACCACGGCCGTTGCCAGCGATGCACCGCTGCCGATGCCAGGCAGCGCCGCCGTGCCACCAGCCGCGGCGCCCACCGTACCGACCGCGGCGAGATATCGCCGTTCCAACAGGCGAATCAACCGTGCTGGCGTCATCGTGCGCCGGCTACGCAGCCGATCCAGGTAGCCGACGATCACCGGATGTTGCACGCTCATCGCGCCGTCCAGCAGCGCGTCCAGGGACCGTTCGACGGCGCCCGGCAGCGGCACCGCAGAACCGAGTCGCAGCATGACGCACCAGGGTACGGGTCCCGTGCTGAGATGGTTGGGTGCGAGCGCTGCTGCCGAACCCTGCGGAGAACGCCGACGTCCATGCCCATTACGCCGAGAACTGGCTTGCCGAGGGCGGGCTGCGTGTCAACTTCGTCGAGAGCGCGGACGGCGCAGCCACCCAGGACGGACTGTCGCAGGCGCTGCAGACGCCGGGCGACAACAGGGTATTCGCGGCGATGCGCGATCTTGCCGACATCGTGCTCGTGGGCGCCGGGACCGCGCGTGCCGAGCGGTACCGGCCGGTGCGGATGAGCGGCCGGCGTGCGCAGGCCCGCGAGCGGTACGGAATGGCGTCCAGCCTGCCGACCGCCGTGGTTAGCCGGTCCCTCGACCTCGGCTGGTTGACAGAACCCGCCGCAGGCGTCCCGCGCACCATCGTGCTGACGTGCGCCGCCGCGGATCCGGCCCGGCGCGCCGCACTGGAGCGGCTGGCCGACGTGCTGGTCTGCGGCGCCGACGACGTCGACTTGCGCACGGTCCGGGCGGCCCTGGCGGAGCGCGGGCTGACCCGGGTGCTCTGCGAGGGCGGTCCGCACCTGTTCGCCGACGCGGTGCGGGCAGGTGTGGTGGACGAGGTGTGCCTGAGCATGACCCCGATGCTCAGCGGACCGGGCGCGGGACGCATCGTGGCCGGTGAGCGGCTCGACGCCCCGTCCAGGCTGCGCCTGATCGGGCTGCTGGAGGAGGAGGGCGCCCTGTTCTGTCGCTATGTCGTCGAACACTCGGCAGGATGACGGCATGCAGCTGCCCGTCATGCCGCCCGTCGCGCCGATGCTCGCCAAAGCCGTGCCGGCGATACCCCAGTTGGCCAGCTACGAGCCGAAGTGGGACGGCTTCCGCGCCATCGTCTTCCGGGACGGTGACGAGGTCGAGATCGGCAGTCGCAACGAGCGCCCGATGACCCGGTACTTCCCCGAGGTCGTCGAGGCGATCAAGGCCAACCTCCCGGACCGGTGCGTGGTCGACGGCGAGATCGTCCTGGCCCGGTCGCACGGCCTCGACTTCGACGCCCTCCAGCAGCGCATCCACCCCGCAGCATCACGGGTCACGATGCTGTCCGAGCAGACGCCCGCCTCGTTCATCGCATTCGACCTGCTGGCGCTGGGCGACCAGGACCTAACGGCACGGCCGTTCCAGGAGCGGCGCGCGGCACTCGAGCGGGCGCTGCGTGACGCCCAGCCGCCGATTCACCTCACGCCGGTCACCCGGGACCGCGCGACGGCACAGCGGTGGTTCGAACAGTTCGAAGGCGCCGGTCTCGACGGCGTCGTCGCCAAGCCCCTCGACGGCAGCTACCAACCCGACAAGCGAGTGATGTTCAAGATCAAGCACGAGCGCACCGCGGACTGCGTCGTGGCTGGTTACCGGCTGCACAAGAGCGGCCCGGACGCCATCGGCTCGCTGCTGCTCGGCCTATACACCGAGGACGACTCGCTCGCCTCGGTGGGCGTCGTCGGAGCGTTTCCGATGGCCCGCCGCCGCGAGCTGCTCGTCGAGCTCCAGCCGCTGGTCACCACGTTCGAAGATCACCCGTGGGAGTGGGCCAAACAGGAGGCCGGGACGCGCACACCACGGGAGGCCGAGCAATCGCGGTGGAGCGCGGGCAAGGACCTGTCGTTCGTCCCGCTACGTCCGGAACGGGTCGTCGAGGTTCGCTACGACCACATGGAGGGCAGTCGGTTCCGCCACACCACGCAGTTCGTTCGATGGCGTCCCGACCGAGAGCCGCGTTCCTGCACCTACCAGCAGCTCGAACAGCCTCTGGCGTTCCGGCTCGACGACATCGTCCCGGGCCTCGGCCCTCGCTAGCCCGCGGCCTCCTGCACGGCCCGGCCGAACAGCATCGGTGCGTACCGTGCACTGCGTGCCGACCCCGTACCGCCGCATGCTCACTGCGATGGTCACGCTTGTCGTCCTGCTCGGCGGCTGCACGGCCGTCACGAGCGGCCACGGCTCGCCAAGCCCGGGCCAGACCGGGAGCGCCAGCGCCACGCCGTCGCCATCGGGCATCGCCGCACCGCCGATCAACTTCGGTGACTGTTCGGGTTTGCTCAACCTCTCCGCAGCCGGCATCCCCGCGAGTCGCATGGACGAATTGCGGTTCGGCTGCGGCAGGCTGCGCGTGCCGCTCGATTACAGCCACCCCAACGGCCAAACGATCGACGTCGCCGTGCTCCGGGTCCATGACGCGGAGCAGACGCAGCGGACCGGCTCACTGCTCGTCGACCCAGGCGGGCCAGGAGGCTCCGGCGTGTTCCTGGCAATCGGCCTGGCCGCCAGCGTGTCGGACGACCTGCTGCGGCACTTCGACCTGATCGGCTTCGATCCGCGCGGAGTCGGGCTGTCCAACCCGGTGCGCTGCACCTCGGATGCCGAGGAGGACTCCCTGCTCGCCCAGGACGTCGACGTGGGCACCGCCGCGGGGCTGGCGGCGGCCAAGCAGGCCAACGCCGCGGTGGCGGCGGAGTGCAATGCCAAGTACGGCGCGACACTCGAGCACTTCAACACCGTCGAGACGGCGCAGGACATGGACCTGATCCGTCAAGGGGTCGGCGACCCGAAGATGAACTACCTTGGCTTCTCCTACGGCACGCAGCTCGGCGCCGTCTATGCGCATCTCTATCCGACGCACATCCGCAGCATGGTGCTCGACGGCGCTGTGGATCCGCAGACGACCGGCGATGCCATCCGGTCCAACGACCTGCAGGTTTCAGGCTTCGAGAGCGCCTTTGACCAGTTTGCCGCCGACTGCGCGAGGCGAACAGACTGCGCCGCGTTGGGCAATGCCCGCGCCGCGGTGCTGGCGCTGCGGCAGAAGGCGGATCAGGCCCCGATCCGGAGCAGCGCGCCGGATGAGACGCGTAGGGCGACCGGCGGCATCGTGCTTTACGCGGTTCTCTCCGCGCTATACAGCCAAGACGATTGGCCCGCGCTCGGCACGGCGCTGCTCGATGCGCAGCGCGGCGACGCCAAGGGGCTGTTCGAGCTCGTCGACAGCTACAGCGAACGCAGCTCGAACGGCGAGTTCGCGAACCTGCTCGACGTGTATCAGGTCGTCACGTGCAACGACCAGCGCACCGACCCGACCGATGCGCAGATCCAGGCGGCGGCACTGTGGGCGCGCAAGTACCCACTGTTCGGCGTGTGGTCCGCGGCCAGCTTGCTCCAATGCCAGTCGTGGCAGCACCACCGCCATCCGACCCCGCCGGAGTCGGCGACCGGCTCGCCGCCGATCCTCGTGGTCGGTAATCTGCACGACCCGGCCACGCCTTACCACGGCGCGGTTAACCTGGCGCGGACGCTCACTACCGGGGTGCTGCTCAGCTGGGACGGCGAGGGTCACACGTCCTATGGCAGTTCCAGCTGCATCGACCGAAAAGTCAACACCTACCTGATCGACGCAACCCTGCCGGCCGAGAACACCACGTGCCCGCGGTGAGCCGCGGACGCGTGCTGCACGCCAGCCATGTGGTGGGAGAGAATGCGGGTCATGACAGTCGCGCCCCCGCGGGATTCGTCAGCCTGGGTCGATGCCCAACGCTGGCCGGACATCGCGGCCGTCCCGCACGCAACCATCCGCGCGGTCGCTGCCCGGCAGATCTTCCGCCGGGCGGTGCGCCGGCTGCCGCTGCGCGTCGCCGAGCCCGGCGGCCACACCTATGGAGGTGGCGCATCGGGCGATCCGCTCATGCGCCTGGTCCGTCCGGGTACGTTCTTCCAGCGGCTGGGTGCCGGCGGGACGATCGGCTTCGGCGAGTCGTACATGGCCGGCGAGTGGGCCACCGACGATTTGACCGGCGTCGTCGCGGCGTTTGCGGCCCACATGCGCGACCTCATCCCGGCCATGTTCGAGCGGCTTCGTGCGGTCGTACTACGCAAACAACCACCCGTCGAGGACAACACCATCGAAGGCGCGCGCCGCAACATCCACCGGCACTACGACCTGTCCAACGACATGTTCAAGGTCTTCCTGGACGAGTCGATGACCTACTCGTCGGCGCTGTACATCGGTGATCCGGCCGATTCCAACGACGATCTGGCGACGGCCCAGCGCCGCAAGATCGACCGGCTGCTCGACGCTGCGGCCGTCCGCTCCGGTAGCCGGGTCCTCGAGATCGGCACCGGTTGGGGTGAGCTGGCGATCCGGGCGGCCAGCCGCGGCGCCCAGGTCACCTCGATCACGATCTCCAACGAACAAGCCGATCTGGCCCGCAAGCGCATCGCCGCCGCCGGAGTCGGCGAACGGGTCGACGTGCTGCTGCAGGACTACCGGGAGACGAGCGGCCGCTACGACGCCGTCGTCAGCGTCGAGATGATCGAGGCTGTCGGGGCGAACTACTTGGTGGAATACTTCGGCACCGTCGACCGGGTCCTGCAGCCCGGCGGACACTTCGGGCTGCAGGCGATCGTGCAGGATGATCGCCAGCTGCGGGCCACAGGCGATACGTACACCTGGATCCGCAAGTACATCTTCCCCGGCGGCCAGCTGCTCTCGGTCGAGGCGATCGAGCGGACACTGCGGCAGCACACCGGCCTACGGGTCACCGACAGGTACGCCTTCGGCCAGCATTACGCCGAGACGCTGCGGCGCTGGAGGTGTCGCTTCGAGGCGCGGGCTACCGAGATCGCAGCGCTCGGCTTCGACGAGACCTTCCGCCGGATGTGGTCGTTCTACCTCGCCTATTCGGAGGCGGGCTTCCGCACCGGCTACCTCGACGTCAACCAGATCACCATCGCAAAACCCGCTCGGGGTTAGTGCCCGCCCGTCGGTAGCCTGCCCGGGTGGCCGTCGCCCTCGCCGTGCTCGCGGCCATTGCCTACGGTGTCGGCGATTTCGTCGGTGGGATCGCGTCGCGGCAGCGTTCTGCCGTTGCGGTCCTGCTCTACAGCTACCCGGTGGGCGGCGTCCTGATGACCGCGCTGCTGCCTCTGTTTCCAGGCCAACTCGATGGACACACCGTGCTGTTCGGAATCCTCGGCGGCGTCGCCGGCATGGTCGGCGTCGTGCTGATGTACAGCCTGATGACCGTCGCGCCGATGAACGTCGTCTCCCCCGTGACGGCGGTGTTCGCCGCTGCAGTGCCAGTGGCGTTCGGCGTGCTGACCGGCGACCGGCCGTCCGCTCTGGCGTGGCTCGGTGTCGCGATCGGCTTGCTCGCGGTCGTGCTCGTCACCCGAACCCCGGAAGACCACCCGCACGGTCCGATCAGCCCGCGCGTCCTCCTCCTCGCCGTCCTGTCCGGCGTCGGCTTCGGCGGTTACTTCATCTTTCTGGCGCGTGCGGGCTCGGACTCGGGCCTGTGGCCGCTGGTGATCTCGCGGTTGACGTCCGCGATCTTGATCGTTCCGCTGGCAGTGCGGCTGGGCGCAGTGGGCGTCATCCACGGCCGGCTGCTCGCGCTCTGCGCACTCGCCGGCGCCCTGGACGCCTGCGCCAACCTGTTCTTCCTGATCGCCTCACGTCATGGTTTCCTGTCGCTGGTCAGCGTCATCACCGCGCTCTACCCGGCGGCGACGGTCATCCTGGCGATGACGCTGCTGCACGAGCACGCCGGGCGCACCCAGCGCATCGGGCTGGTGCTGGCCGCTGGTGCAATCGCACTAACCACCAGGTGACGTCGCAGGTGGCGTCTCGCAAACGACTTGCCGACAGCGCCAGCGGAGTGACAACGTGATCACATGCCGGCGCTGACCTGGGCTAGCGGCTCATGCCGCGAGGATCGGCCGCCGCACGTGTTGGCCCACTTCGACCTGCCACTGGACTGGAATGCGGCCCGCCCGCAGCGCGCCGGCCGCGGCTGAGAACGCTGAGGTCGGCCAGCTAGCCGGACATGGCCCGCCGCTGCCTGCGCTCGCCCGCCAGCCTGTGGCGTCCGCCATGCTCGCGTTGGCGGTGGTGCTCACTGTGGCGAGCCAGCGGTACGGGTACCACCGCGACGAGCTCTACTTCCGGATGTTGCGCCCGGGATGGGGCTACGTCGACGAGCCGCCGCTGACCCCGCTGCTGGCCAAGGGTTTCAGCCACCTGCTCGCTGACCAGCCGTGGGCGATGCGCATCCCGGCGACGGCGGCAACGGTGGCCTCGGTGCTCGTCGTGGCCTTGATCACCCGTGAGCTGGGCGGGGGACGCGCCGCGCAAACGCTGTGCGCGTGGGGTTATGCATTCGCGGCACTGCCCATGATCATGGGGCACGCGCTGCTCACGTCCACGATCGACCTGCCGGTCTGGCCGCTAGTGCTGCTGTTCGTCATCCGGGCGCAGTTGAGGCAGCAGCCCCGATGGTGGCTGGCGGCGGGTCTCGTCGTGGGGCCCAGCATGTACAACAAGCTGCTCGTCGCCGTCCTGCTGGTCGCCGTCGCGGCCGGGCTGGTGCTGGTCGGCCCGCGCCGAGTGCTGCGGTCGAAGTGGGTGCTGGCCGCCGCGGCGCTCGCGCTCGTCACCGGCGCCCCCAACCTCGTCTACCAGGCCACGCAGGGCTGGCCGCAGCTGAGCATGGGACGCGCGCTCGCCGCGCACAATGCCGGCGACGTTCGCGTCATTATGTGGCCGTTCCTGCTCGTGATCCTCGGACCACCGTTGGTGCCGATCTGGGTCGCCGGCCTGGTCAGCCTGGTCCGCCGGCCCGAGTGGCGGCCGATCCGGTTCCTGGCTGCGGCCTTCCCGGTGCTGCTGGTGCTGGTCTTCGTCATGGGCTCGCAGTTCTACTACCCATTCGGCCTGCTCGCCGTGCTGTACGCGGCCGGCTGTGTCCCGGCAGGGGAATGGTTGTCCGGCAGGCACGGCCAACTGGTTTTCGCCGGGGTGGCTCTGAACGCGGCCGTCAGCGTGCTCATCGCGCTGCCGGTGATCCCGTTATCTGTCCTCGGGTCAACACCGGTGCCGGCGATCAACCAGGTGGCCCGCGACACTGTCGGCTGGCCGACCTACGTCCGCCAGATCGCCGATGTCTACGCGACGCTGCCGCCCACCGGGCGGGCCCGCGCGGTGATCGTCGCCAGCAACTACGGCGAGGCCGGCGCGGTCGACCGATACGGCCCGCGCTACCACCTGCCGGCGGTCTTCAGCGGGCAGAACCAGCTCTTCTACCAGGCCCGCCCGCCGGCCTCGGCGAACGTCGTTATCTTCGTCGGCGGCCATCTCGACGATGCGCGAAGCCGCTTCCGGGCCTGCGTCGTCGCCGGTCGTCTCGACGACGCTGTCGGCGTCGACAACGAGGAACAGGGCAAGCCCATCGCGGTCTGCCGCGAGCCGATCGGCGGGTGGGCCGCGGTGTGGCCCGCCCTCGAGCACAAGGACTAGGGCCTGCCCGGATTTGTCTATCGGCCGGGCATGGTTGCGATGACGACTGTTGCGTTCAGCTCGTCGGAACTGGTCACCCGCGGGATCAGCCCGGTGCGGGCAACGGTTTCCAGGGTCAGCGGCGCTTGCCGTTCGCTGGTCTCGATCAGCAGGTGACCGCCCGGTGCCAGCCATAGTCCTGCCGCGGCGGCCACCCGGCGCTGGATGTCGAGCCCGTCCGGGCCACCGTCGAGGGCTACCCGCGGCTCGTGGAGCCGGGCCTCCGGCGGCAGCAGATCGACCTCCCCGGCGGGCACGTAGGGCGCGTTGGCGACAAGGATGTCGACGCGACTGCGTAGCGTGGCGGGCAGCGGCTGGTAGAGGTCACCTGCATACACCTGGCCACCCGGGACGTTGCGGCGGGCGCATCGCACCGCGGCCGGGTCGATGTCGACCGCGTGCAACTCGACCCGGGCGGCGGTCCCGGCTGCCGCGAACATCGCAGCGCCGACCGCGCCCGAGCCGCAGCACATGTCGACGACGACGGCTCCTGGCCGGACCAGGGCGACAGCCTGGCTTACGAGGAACTCGGTGCGGCGGCGAGGGACGAACACTCCGGCGTCCACAGAGATCCGCAGGCCGCAGAAGTCCGCCCAGCCGAGGATATGTTCGAGGGGCACGCCGGACGCGCGCCGGCCGACCATGGCGGCGAGGTCGCCCGGGGTTCGTGCCGCGCAGATGAGCAACCGCGCCTCGTCCTCGGCAAAGACGCAGCCGGCAGCGCGCAGCCTGGTGACGACGCCGGATCGAGCATCGGGGGGTGCCACCCAGTCATCATCGCGCCAAGCCGGCCTGCCCATTCGGGCGGTGGCATTCACCTGACCGCGAGTCAACTCCCGTGCCTGCCGCATGGCGCTAGCTGGTCGAGGAGGTCTGGTGCGCAGTCACCCCGCCGATCAACCCGTGCTCCGGCGAGCCTGGTTCACCTCGCGAACGACCGCCCAGGCGTCCGCCACAGGACCCAGGTGTCCGAGCTTGTCGGGGTTTTGCACCGAGCGGATCGTCTGGATCCGCTCGTCGAGTATGTCGAGCGCAAAGATGTTGAGGACCTTGCCGTCCCGGTAGCGGAAGACCGCGCCCGGCTGGCCGTTCACGTCGCGCGGCTCCACGACGATGCCGAGCTGGACGGACGTCGGAACGAACGCCCCGAGCACGCGGGCCACCTTGTCGGCGCCGACGATGCCCCTGGCGAACTGGGGGGCCTTGCCGCCACTGTCCCCGACCAGTTGAACGTCAGCGGCGAGCAGCTCCCGCAGGCCGTCCACGCCGCCGTCTCGGAGCGCGTCGAGGAACCGCGCCGCCAGTTGCTCCCGCTCGCGTCGGTCGGCCTCGAACCGGGGCCGGCCCGCGTCCATGTGACGGCGGGCCCGCACCGCGAGCTGACGGCACGCCGCCTCCGACCGCCCCACCGCGGACGCGACCTCTCCGAAGCCGAACCCGAACACCTCCCGCAGCACGAAGACCGCCCGCTCGAGCGGGCTGAGCCGCTCGAGCAGCAGCAGGGCCGCCATCGACACCGAGTCGGCCTGCTCCGCCGACCGCTGCGGGTCCTCGTAGGGGTCGGCCAGCAGCGGCTCGGGGAACCACCGCCCGACGTACTCCTCCCGCCGCACGCGGGCCGAGCGCAGCAAGTCGATCGAGATCCGAGTGACCACAGCAGATAGGAACGCCTTGGGCGACGCAGGTTGGGTAGGCGCGGCCTCGTACCGCAGCCAGGTGTCCTGGACCGCGTCCTCGGCCTCGCTCACGCTGCCGAGGATCCGGTAGGCGATCGCGAACAGCAGCGGCCGCAGCCGTTCGAACTCCGCGGCCCGGGTCACGCCAATTCTTCCTTGAACCCCTGCCGCCACGACGGGTAGCGCAGCTGCCAGCCGAGCTCCCGCTTGGCCTTGGCGTTGGAGAAGCCGCGCCCCTCGGTCATCATCGTCACCACCATTTCCCCGGCCAGCAGCCGGGCCAGCCACTTGGGGACCCGCATCGGCCGCTTCGCCCCTGCGCACGCAGCCAGATAAGGCAGCCACTCGCTGACCGGGGCCGGTTCGTCATCGACAATGTTGAACACGCCCTTCGCCTGCTGCTCCACCGCCAGGACGGTAGCGCTGGCCGCGTCGTCCAGATGCACCCACGAGAAGTAGCCGGTGCCACCCCCGACGAGCGGGAACCGCCGCTTCCGCACGAGTTCGACCTGGTCGTCGGTGGCCCCCGGCCCGTAGAACCCGCCGTATCGCAGGACCGCGCCACCAGCGTTGACGACCACGGCCTCGAGGTGGCGGAGCGAATCCGCCAGCTCTCGCGCGCTCTTTGGGCCCGGGTCCAGCGGGTCCTCCTCGGTCTTCACCCACCCACCCTCGCGGATGCCGTTGAAGCTGGCGAAGCCCTGCGCCACGAAGTGGGATATGCCGGTTGCCTCGGCGGCGGCCAGCAGGTGGTCCGTCCCTTCGCTGCGCAGCCGAGCGGTGCCGGCGAAAAAGCGGTCGGGGTGCTTCATATCAGGCTTGCCGGCGTGCGCCGCGGAAAGGCCGGTCATCTGGTGCACGATCACGTCCGGCCGGGCCGCCGCGACCGCCTCACCGACCGACACCGCATCCAGCCCGTCCATCACGACCGCCTCAGCCCCCAGCTGCTCCACCACGCCCAGCTTGGCCGCGCTCGTCGTCGTCGCCGTCACCTGGTGGCCCCGGGCCACCAGCTGCGGCACCAGCTGAGCTTCCCCTCGAATCGTGGAGGCTTCTTCAATGATGGATGGAGTTGCTGATCACGGGCAAGTGTTGGCTTGCGCCGGCGGTTTCACCGGTGAGCTCGGCGATGATGATCACCTCCTCACAGCAGGGGCAGATGCCGCCTGGGCCGAGGCGTCGGCAGGGCCGTGAGCAGTCGGGGCACCACTGTTCGGCGAAGTAGCGCGTTTCGCAGTCCGGGCACTGGTAGACGGTGCCTTCCCGCCGTGACCGAGTGCGCGCCAACGGGACCTCGCGCGTGTCTGGTTGGTGGCGTCGGCGGTAAGCCGCTTGGCGGCACGCCGGTGAGCAGAAGCGTCGGGATCGCCCTGCGGGCAGCTGCTGTCCGCAGGCTGGGCAGCCTGCTGCCGTCACGGAAACGTCACTCGACGGGGTCGGTGTGCTCATCAGGCCGCCTCCTGCCCCTGGCCAGGTTGTGCGGCGGCGTGCTCGTAGTCGTTCGGCGTCATCATCGCCGCCGAACTGTGCCGCCGGCTGGTGTTGTAGAACTCGTGGCACCAGGCGAGGACCACGGTGCGTGCTTCGGCTCTGGTGGTGAAGTGGTGCCGGGACAGGACCTCGTGCTCGAGGGTGGAGAAGAACGACTCCGCGGCGGCGTTGTCGAAACACGAACCGACCCTGCCCATCGACTGCCTGACACCGAGTTTGTCCTTACACAGCAGGGTGAAACTCGACGCGGTGTATGTCGAGCCGCGGTCGGTGTGGAAGATCACGCCATCGATCTTCTTCCGGCCGCCGCGGACCGTGGCGGCGATCTTGATCGCGTCGCGGGCCAGATCTGCGTTCGGATGCTCGCTGGTTGGGCAGGCCAGCAGCTTGCGAGAGAAAAGATCAAGGACGGTAGCGAGGTAGAGCTTGCCTTCATCGGTCGGGATCTCGGTCATGTCCCCGCACCACTTCACGTTCGGCGCCGAGGCGGTGAAGTCCCGCTCGAGCAGGTCCGGGAACTTCGGCGCTTTCCTGTCTTGCTTCGTCAATCCCTTGCTGTGCTTGGGTTTACGGCCCTGCAGCCCCTGGCGGCGCATCGAGTCCGCGACCGTGTTCACGCTCACTGTCCAGCCGGCCTCCAGCAGGTCGACGTGGATACGCGGCGAGCCGTAGGTGCGCTTGGAAGCGACGAACATCGCCAGCACGGCGGCGTCCAATGCGGCACGGCGCCGCTGTTGGGGCCGTGGTTCGCCCTTGATCCACTTGTAGAGCCAGGACACGCTGACCCCCAGGATCGCGCAGCACACCGCGTACGGGACGCGGTAGAAGGTCCTCTGGTCGGCGATGAAGCGTGCCACGCTCACCTCGTCGCCTCCTTCACCCACAGGACCACGGAGCGCTTGAGACATCGCGCTCCATCCGCAGCTCGGCGTTCTCGCTGCGCAACCGCTTCAACTCGTCGATGTCCGCGACGGACAGCCCGTCGATGCCCTCCCGCTCGGCACGATCCTTGGCAAACCAGTTACCCAGCGTGCCCTCGTTGATCCCGAGATCACGAGCGACCTGCGCGATCGATTTCCCGGTCTCCCGGACGATCCGCACAGCCCCCTCACGAAACTCCTTGTCGAACTTCCTTCGCTTCTCTGGCATGACTACTCCTCATAGCGCATGCCTTCACGGTTTTGGGGGAGGTTCAAGCCGCCGCCCGATGACCCCGGACGCGCCTGCCACGAACACCCGCATGACCATCACCTTCCCGATTCCAAAATTGACTCTCAACCTCGAGACGAGACAGCCCCTGCCGTCTGTGACATAGGAAGACGGTTCGAGACGATCGTCGGCGGCCGTTGGCTGACGCGCCCCACTGTGTCATTCCTGAAGGAGCGGGGCCGGTCAAGTCCCCACTTTCCCTCTGTCGATCTCTCTTTTGCTGTTCTCCGCCGGTTTTCGGGCGCGCCGGGTGGCGCAGGCTTGGTCAGGCGGAGAACGGCTTCCTCGTTGTCGATGTGCCTTTCGGGATCGGGTGTCTTCTCCATTCCCGGTTCCCCGGCGTGGGGACAGGTGGTGGACCGCAGGAGCCCGGATGAGAACGTCCGACAGCTCCCCTCACGCGAGACGCAGATCGCCGAACTCGAATCGTCGGCGGTTTCGAACGCGCATGAGCGCCTGATCCTCTCGGAGATCATTGAGCGCATCACGATCAAGCCGTCATCACGAGGCCCGCACTTCAACCCCCACGACATCGACGTCATCTGGCGCGAGCGCCCGTAGCTTCTCGCGAACATGCTGGCGCTGCCCAGGAAAACGAGACTCCGTGTTGCACGATTGGTTACAATGCAACACACTAGACGACGGAGCGGCTGAACGGTGATCTTCGATCACATCGAATGGGATGAGTACAACCTCGACCACGCGACGAAGCGCCTCACGGCCGCCGAGATCGAACAAGCGATCTGGAATGCGGATGGCAAAGACATGAACCTGTCGAAAGGCGCGCCCGACCGGCGACTCATCAGGTCTGCGACCGATGGTGGCAAGCGGGTGGCAGTCGTCATCCAGCTTGTCAGCAACGGGGCGAGGCCAATCACGGGATGGGCAGAATGATCATGGCAAAGAAGCAGCTGTCGGAAGCCGAACTCGCCGACTACTACAACCGCACGGGCGACCTGTCAGAGTTCGAGGGAACCGGTACCGAGCCGGTCGAGATCAGTCGCCGCGATGTGACCATCTCCGTGCGGTTCTCCGCTGACGAGATCGACGCCTTGCGCCGACGTGCCGACACCGCCGGACTCAAGGTGACCGCTTTCATTCGTAGCGCGGCTCTGGAAGCCGAGCGACCCCTCGATCGCGAGGCGATCGCCTCCTTGGCCGCAGGCGTCGAAGCGCAGGTCCACCAGCTCCGCGAAGCAGTGGGCTGAGCGCACCTCACGAGGCTCGGGGTTCGTTGCGAATGTCGGCGCCGTGGTGGGGCGGGAGCGCCAGTAGCTCCTCGATGCGTCGCCGGGCCGGATCGGGCAGCGACGGCGCCTTCGCCAACTGTCGCCCGATCCACTCCTCTTCCTCATCCGACAGCCGCCGGCGTTCGGCAGTGGGCAGGAGCCGACCCGCGGCCGTGTCTCGCTTGCCGCTCATCTGCACCTCCCCGCGTCCGGGCACACGCCTGTGCCTATAGCGAGTAGACCAAGTGCCTGTGCCACGGCCCTGGCCATCACGTGGGGTCTGGCGACACTTCGTGCCCAGGAGACGCCTGCTCACCGGCGGGGGCCGGGTTGCGATGCCGATCCGAAGATGCGCGCGTTGTTGGGCGGCGGCGTAGGCAGCGGCTTGTACAGGCGCCGAACGGTGGGTTGGGGCGGCGTGGCTTTGCCAGCGGTCGACCTCACTGTCGTCACCGCCGTGGTGCCGGTCATGGGCGCGCAGTCACCGATAGCGTCGACAAGCCGGTACGCCGAGCCAGCCGGCGGCGAGGGCGCCTCATGACCAAAGGACTGATAGCGCCGCATCGAGCGCGCCTCGAAATCGCCGAGGCCTTGCCACGCGGCCGACATCGTCTCCCGCAGGACGTCCGCCGCATCCCTGCACCGAATCGAGCATGCGTTAGCAATGCACTAGCAACTCGCGTCGGAGCGGCGAAGTCGCCGCGTCGAACGCTTCGCCGGCCCCGCCACGCGCCCGCGTCAAGAGCTCCGTCTCGCCCATACGTCACCCCCTTCGCATAGACAGCGGGCAAACCACGAACTGGGCGGTCGCCACGCTGGACGGCGTAGGTCAAGACCCACCGGGGACGAGAACTTCGAGTTCGGCGGCTGGTTCAACCAGATCTACGAGGAGGATCGCGACGCGTGGGCCAAGACATTCTTCGACGAGGCGATGGCTACCGACGCGATCCTGCTGGGCGCGCGCAGCTACGAATGGTTCGCGTCGCGATGCGTAGGGCGCGACGGGCGTGGGCTGACCGTCTCGGGAGTCTGCCGAAATACGTGGTGCGCTCGGGTGACGGGCGCTCCGACTGGGCCCGACAACCGTGCTTGCCGGGGACGTGGTCGCGGCGGTGTCGAGGCTCAAGCAGCAAGTCGACGGGCACATTGCGCTGTATGCGAGCTACCAACTCCTCCGGGCGCTCGTCGAGTACGACCTCATCGACGAGGTGCGGCGGATGGTGTTCCCACATGTCGTCGGTTCCGGCGGGCGCGTTTTCAGCGACCTTGTGGCGAGCAAGCCTATTCGGCTGACGGACGTCAACACCGTCGGAACCGGTCTCGTCCAACTCAGATACGACTTCGAGCAGCGTTCGTAGCGGTTCATCTGCGTACGGACGGAGGGCTGGCGATCGCGCGCGACAAGCGGCATGTGCGTGCGCTTTTCGAAGTATGCTTCGGTTGTGACCGACACGTACGATGACGGCACGATTGTGGGCGGCCCCGACCGGCTGCAGATCCGCTCCTATTACTTCCCGTTCGGTACCAAGAGCGTGCTCTACACACAGATTCAGGGCCTCCACCGCGTTGAGATCAAAGGCCTGTGGTCCGGCAAGTGGCGCCTCCGGGGAACGGGCAACCCACGGTACTGGGCAAACCTCGACAGGAAGCGACCCAAGAGAAAGGTCGGCTTTGTCATCGACCTCGGACGCAAGATCAGTCCGATTGTCACCCCTGACAAGCCCGATGCGTTCGAGTCCATGCTCCGCGACCGCGTGAACCTCGCAGCGGGCAACGCCCGCCAGATGAAGGGGCCGTTCATCTGAGTGGCCGCTCCCGGTGCCACGAAGTCCTTCCAGAGCCGCCGTTGCGGCGCTGTGAGGGGCCCGCCACCACAGAGTGTCGCTCGTGACTCGTGCTCACATCGGCTACCGCGCTGTACTCGCGGCAGACATCTGGATGTGGATCCCATGGTGTGTTGTACGGCGCCCGGCGAACTGATCGAGAGCCGCGTGCTCACGCCCTCGGTAGAGACTCTCTTTGGTGGGGCAGTGCGCGATTTCGTTAGACCCCGTGGAGGAGCCGGCGGAGGGCGGTGGTGTATGTGCCAAGCGCGGCGCGACCTTGCTTGGTCAGTGCCATCGAGGTGCGCGACGCTGTTCCGTTGCCGGTCTTCTCGCTGCTGAGGTAGCCGGCGTCCTCGAGCTTGCGAATGTGGGTGATCAGGTTGCCGGGAGTTAGGTCGAGCAAGCTTTGCAGGCGGGTGAATGATAGGGCGTCATCCTCGCGCAGCGCGGCCAACGTCACGACTATCCGCAGCCGTGCAGGCGCGTGGATCAGCGGGTCCAGCGGGTCCTCGCTTGTCACTGGAGAAGGCCACTCGGCAGAGCCGTAGACCTTTCGATCGAACGGGCCCGCTCCCGCCGGAAGCGGAGCACGCCCTGGGCGAGGAGCAACAGGCATCCGCAGATGGCGAGCACTCCCCACACGTTCACCGGGCCCGCGAATGCACTGCCCGCCGCGACGACGATCATCGCGATCCCACCTGCCAGCTTCCACCAGTCCTCTTTCGCCGCTGCGTGACCGGCCAGGACCGCACCGACCACGAGCCATGGTGCAGCGGCGTCGAAGACGCCGTAGACGATGGCGGGACTGAAGCCGTCGTAGTTCAACGCGCCGTCGAAGACGTAGACGCCGACGACAGCGAAGACAAACGGGATCGACATGGTGCGGGCGTCCTGTCGCGACCGCCCGCTGACCCCGGCTGTCGCGCGGACGTACACCGAAACACTTACGAGGGCCGCGACCGCGACCAGGATGTACACCAGTCCGACAACGTCGAGACTCGGGCCTGTGTACGGGTGGTGGCCGCGCGAGGAGGACCAGATCGCGCCGTAGATAGCCAGCACAACCAGCGCGGAAAACACCGAGAGCACCGGCTTGTCGCTCGTGAGCTTGCGCTGCGCCTCGCGCTGGGTTCGCTCCAGCATGCTGGCTGCCTCACGCGGATCCAGCGAGCCGTCCCCGTCGGTCGGCATCGTCTCGTCGACGTTGCGCTCGGCGTCCATGGCGTCCTCCAATACACTTTGTGCCGCAAACCTAGCTTAGTTTGTCCTGCAAAGTCAAGCTCGGTGAACTAATGGAGATCAGTCGATACGTCCGACTCTCGGCAGATCCGGTCGTTTCGTAAGCCACCCCGTCACCGGACAGTTGTCCGTGGACGATCCTTCACCGGGCACCCACCCTTCACCGACTTGGTGAGATGCCGAGTGGACCAGTTTTGTCCAAGCTTCTTGAGGGCGCCCGCGGCGTTGCTCCGGGTGGTTGACAACGTAGTGTTCTGGCTGCATGGTTTATCTATGCAGGTAAATAAGGCGGTAAGCGGTACAGATGAGGCATCGCCTATCGAGTTCCGCCTCGATACGAGTTCGGGCGTGCCGACGTACCTGCAGATCGTCCAGCAGGTGGAGCGCGCGCTGCGGCTTGGCTATCTCGTCCGCGGAGACCGGCTCCCGAAGGTCAAAGAGGTGGTCGCCTCCCTGGCGATCAACCCGAACACGGTGCTGAAGGCCTACCGGGAGCTGGAGCACAAGGGCCTGACCGCCGGACGTCCCGGCCAGGGCACGTTCATCGAGGGCACCCTGGACGTCGTGCCCCTAAAGGATCAACAGGCGCTGAAACGCGGGTTGACGCGGTGGCTCAACGCGGCCTCTGAGGCTGGTCTGGACGAGGAGGGGATCGCCGCGCTGATCGCCAGCGCACTTCATGATCTCCGCCGACAAGGAAAGGAGGTGATCGCCTCGTGAACGCCATTGAGACCCACGGCCTCGGCAAGCGCTACAGGCGCACCTGGGCGCTTCGCGATTGCACGCTGGGCATCCCGGCTGGGCGCGTCGTCGCCCTGGTCGGCCCGAACGGGGCGGGTAAGACCACGCTGTTGCAGCTCGCCGTCGGGCTGGTCAGGCAGACCACCGGACAGATCGCGATGCTGGACGGTCTCGTGCCCGGCTCGTCCGAGGCGCTCGACCGCATCGCCTTCGTTGCGCAGGACACCCCGCTGTACAAATACCTGAGCGTCGCCGACACGCTGCGCCTGGTTCCTGCCTGGCCAACACCTGGGACGAGGCCGGCGCCCGTGCCCGGCTCGACGCGCTGGGCATCCCGATCAAGCGCAAGGTGGGCAAGCTGTCCGGGGGGCAGCAGGCGCAGGTCGCCTTGGCGGTCGCGCTGGCCCGCCACCCAAGGTTGCTCATCTTGGACGAGCCGGTCGCCGAGCTCGACCCGCTGGCTCGCCACGACTTCATGTCCACCCTGATGGAGGCGGTCGCTGAGGATGGCGTCTCGGTGGTGTTCTCCTCGCACGTGCTTTCCGAGTTGGAACGGGTCTGCGACTACCTGGTGCTGCTGTCCCGCGGCAGCGTGCAACTCGCTGGAACCGTCGATGACCTCGTGGCGGCCCACCGGGTGTTCACCGGGCCGGCGGATCAGGCGGATGCGGTCGCGGTGGCCTTGCCCGTGGTGCGCGAGCGGCGCGCTGGGCGTCAGGCCAGCCTGCTGGTCCGCACCACCGGCCATCCTGCGGTGCCTGCTGGTTGGCAGGCCGACCCGACCAACCTGGAAGAACTCGTGCTCAGTTACCTGCGCTCGCCCGACGCGAGCGCGCTACCCGGACCCGGCGCACCCAACAGCGACGTTTCGACGGCGGTGACGGCATGACTGCGACAGCCCTTCGCCCGAGAGGCGTCCGGCCACGTGTCCCAGCCCTTCGCGGCCTGGCCTGGGCGACCTGGCGCCAGCACCGCCTCGTCCTCGCCGGGGTCGTGTCGGTACTAGGTGGCTTGGCCCTGTACCTGCTAATCAACGGGCTGGCGATGCACCACACCTACACCCGCCTGGGGCTGGACACGTGCGGCAGTCTGGCCAGCGCCGGCTGTCAGACCCAACTGTCGATCTTCCAGCAGGACTACTTCGGTTTGGCCGACCAACTACCGCACCTGCTGACATTCCTGCCGGGCCTGATCGGCATGTTCGTCGGAGCGCCGCTGCTGGCCCGCGAATTCGAGACCGGCACCTTCCGCTTCGCCTGGACCCAAGGCCGCAGCCGAGTCCAGTGGACCGTCGTCAAACTCGTCCTGCTCGCGATCGTGCTCACCACGCTCACGCTCGCCTTCTCGGCCATGTTCACCTGGTGGTACCAGCCCTTCGACACCATCTCCGGCCGAATGTTCCCCAACGGCAGCTATGAGATCTCCGGACTGGTCTTCGCCGCACGCACCCTGTTCGGCCTCACCCTCGGGGCACTGCTGGGCCTAGTCATCCGGCGCACCGTGCCCGCCATGGCCGCCACCGGGGCCGTCTGGGTTGCCGTCGTGTGGTTGTCCCTGACCTACCTGCGGCCACTCATCCGGAACCCAATCACAGTGGCGGGCATACAGGCAAAGGGACCAGCCAGCCCTCGCGGCGGCGTGCCCGTCAACGCCTCCGTCGTCAACCAGTGGATTCAGGACACCGCCGGCCACCACCTCAGCTTCGACCAGGTCTTCGGACAGGCAAGCGCCGCCAACGGCCCACTGTCCCCAGACCAGTTCAACGCCTACCTGACTCAGCATCACTACAGCCAATGGCTCTCCTACCGTCCGAACAACTGGTTCTGGCACTTCCAAACAGTCGAGGCGTCCAGCTACGCCCTCCTCGCCGTGCTGCTCGCCGCCGCCACCCTGTTGCTGCTACGCCGTCGAGCGACCTGACCGACACACGCAGCCCAAGCCCGGGCCGTAACGACCCGTGCAGGACCGCGGAAGTCTCGCTGCGGCACCAAGCCCTGACCACGGCCTTCCGGACGCCAGGCTCTCATAGGAAGCGAACGACGAACCCGGAGCGAAGCCCCGTCCGAGCTGCCGGAGGCCCGCCCGGCGAGTTGATCTCCGGAGTTCTGCAGGACGGATATAACCGGACGATTACCGGCTGTGTCACCGTGGGATCCGTTCTCGGGCGCACGCGCGTTCCTCCTCGCTACGAGTGCATCGAGGGCGCGTACGAGAGGCCGATGATCACACTCTCGCTCGAACTACTACACGTGCAACTCGACCACAGTCAGCGGCTACGCGCACTTCCACAACCGCCCGTTTTGTGCTTTCACCGCAACTGACACCTACTTCAACCGCAACACGATTCATGGCAACTACAACGGCGGATACAACTGTGGCAATCCCCCCAAACCGGAGAGACCTCATCTGGGTGGATCTTGCTCTGTTGATCTTCCTTGCTGCCCGCTCCCGGTAGGTGCCAGTTGGTGTCGCCCGGAGCCGGTGTCAAGGCTGGCCGAAGGCCACCCGTAGGGCCTGGCCTTGACACCGGCGAGGACGGCGCCATGCTCTTGGCGCCGGGAGCGGGCAGGTCGTTGCTGGTCATGCGGCTGTTCCGTGCTGCTGCTCGCGCAGCATGTGCTCGTAGTCGATCGGGCTGCGCATGCCGACCGAGGAGGTGTTTGCGGTCGCGGTTGTACTCATCGATCCAGGCCGCGACCCGGGCCCGCGCCTGGGCCTTGGTGGCGAAGCGTTCGAGGGAGCGCAGCTCGAACTCCAGGGTGCTGTGCCAGCTTTCGATGACCGCGTTGTCCAGGGCCGAGCCGACCCTGCCCATCGACTGCTTGATGCCGAGTCGACCGCAGGCGGCGCGGAAGGTCTTGGCGGTGTATTCGCTGCCCTGGTCGCCGTTGAACCGGAGAGCGTGTCAGATGGTCTGTGTACGGGAGGTGCCTGAGAGCCTGAAGTGACTGATGTGGCTTCAGGTGGAAGGAGACACCGAGCATGTGCGCAGCAATGATCACCGATCTGGGGCCGGAGTCGTCGATGCCGGGCCGGGCGACACCACCGGCGCCGCCCCCGTGGGCGTGCGAGCAGACTCGCGCCCGGACGGCCGCCGAGCTGGCCGACGAGCTGGTGGACGAGGCGTGGCTGGACCAGCTGATCGCCTCCGCCGGGGCGGGCGAGTTGCGGTTGACCGGCGAGGGCGGGTTCCTGCCGGAGTTGATCAAGCGGGTCCTGGAGCGGGGACTGGAGGTCGAACGCACTGATCACCTGGGCTATGAGAAGGGAGACCCGGCCGGGCGCGGCGCGCCGAACTCGCGCAACGGCACCACCCCGAAGACGGTGCTCACCGAGGCCGGGCCGATCGGGCTGGAGGTGCCCCGCGACCGGCTCGGCACGTTCACTCCGCGGCTGGTGCCCAAGGGTGAGCGGCGACTCGCCGGCGGCCTCGACGACATGATCATCAGCTTGTATGCGGGCGGGATGACGGTCCGCGACATCGAACACCACCTGGTGCGCACGTTGGGCGTCGAGGTGTCCCGGGAGACCATCTCCAAGATCACCGACGCGGTGCTGGAAGAGGTCAAGGCCTGGCAGGCCCGGCCGCTGGATGCGATCTACCCGATCATCTACGTCGACGCGCTGGTGGTGAAGGTCCGCGACGGCGCGCACGTGATGAACAAGGCCGCGCACATCGTCGTCGGCGTGGACACCGACGGAATCAAGCACGTGCTGGGCATCTGGGTGCAGAACGCCGAGGGCGCGAGGTTCTGGCTGCAGGTGTTCACCGAGCTGCGCAACCGCGGGGTGCGCGACGTGCTGATCGCCTGCTGCGACGGGCTTGAAGGCCTGCCCGAGGCGATCGAGACCGTCTGGCCCAAGACGGTGACCCAGACCTGCGTGGTCCACCTCATTCGGGCGGCCATGCGGTATGTGTCCTACGGCGACCGCAAGGCCGTCGCCGCCGCCCTCAAACCGATCTACACCGCGGCCACCGAAGACGCCGCCCTCGAGGCCCTCGCGGCGTTCACCGAAGGCGAGCTGGGCCGCCGCTACCCCGGCGCGGTCGGCGTCTGGGAACGCGCCTGGGAACGGTTCACCCCGTTCTTGGCCTTCCCACCGCAAGTAAGGAAGATCATCTACACGACCAATGCCATCGAAAGCCTGAACTACCAACTCCGCAAGATCATCAAGAACCGAGGGCACTTCCCCTCCGACGAGGCGGTGGTCAAGCTGCTCTGGCTGGCCATCTGCGACATCGAGGACAAGCGCGCCCGCGCCCGGGAGAAGGAACGCCGCCGCAAGCCCGTCAACCACCGCACCGCACCCGGCCGGCTCGTCGAGGGCCAACTCGTCACCGGCTGGAAACAGGCCCTCAACGCCCTCGACATCGCCTACCCCGGCCGCCTGCCGCAAGGAGTGAACTGACGTGACCGGAAACGATCACCGGCCCGCCTACAGCACGCTGCGATCACCCTGGGTGCTCGTCGAGGACGGCGTCGTCGACCACAGCGCCGAAGTGCTCGAACGGCTCACCAACTGGCTGCTGACCGGCACCGACACCGCCGCGATCACCCGCTGCACCCGCGCGCTATCCCTCGGCGAGACCGACGACCCGATCAGCATCGCCTCCTGGACCGACGCGCTCGCAGCACGCCTGCGTCACCGAGCCGAACAAGCCCAACTCTGAACACCCACCAACATCAACAAGGAGCACCCCACACACAGAAGACTTGACAAGCTCGAACCGGATCCAGTTTAACTCCGATGCAGGGGGGCAATACACCAGCATCCGGTTCACCGAACACCTCGAGATCGAAGGCATCAAGCCCTCGATCGGATCGGTTGGCGACAGCCCACTATCCGACGCTCAACCGAGAGCCGTAACCCGCATGAGAGCGGCAGAGAACCTGGGGCGCTTCACTGCCGCAGCACCCCACCCCTGCCACGATCTACACCTCGCTGCCCAAAGCCACCCCCAGCAGCGACCGCAGCACCGACACCCACGACCGCACCCGACACGACAAATCGATAAGGCCGGCAGCGTCACCCTGCGCGTGGCCGGACGACTGCGCCACATCGGCGTCGGCCGAACCTACGCCCGAACCAACGTCATCCTGCTCGTCCAGGACCTCCACGTCACCGTCATCGACGCCGCCACCGGCGAGATCCTCCGCGACCTGATGTTGACGGCGTGACTGGGTGAGGTTCGCCGCGTAGCGTGCGGCAACGCTGTTTGGCCATGCGGCCGCGCCCGGCTCGGGTTGGGCGAGAGGATTGCCGGGTCCTGGAACGCGAGGGACCCCTTCTCGCTGCTGTTTGACGGCGGCGTGCGGGAAGGGGTCCGAGGCGGGGTGTGGGCCCGTGGCCATGGTATGGCCGTGCCCGCTGTCGGTCGATGCGTATGTGGCGGCGGGAGGAGATGTCGATGTGCCGCGCCCGGAGTGCCCGCGCTGCGCGGTGCCGATGTGTTTCTGGTCGGGGTATCGCCGCTGGGTCCGGGCAGGTGGCCGGTGTCTGCGGGTCTTCGTGCCGCGGGCTCGGTGCCGCCGCTGCCGAGTGACTCATGCGTTGTTGCCGGCGTTCCTGCTTTGCGACCGGTTGGACGCGGTGACCGGTATCGGGCAGGTGCTTGAGACGATCGCGTCGCATGCGGTCGGGATGCGCCCAGCCGCGGCCGGGATCGGGGTGCCGTATACGACGGCGCGGGAGTGGTGCCGTCGGTTCGCCGCCCGCGCCGAGGACCTGGGCACGGCGTTCGCGGCGTTGTGTGCCGAGCTGGGTGGGCCGGTGCTGCGCCCGATGACGGACGCCGCCGACGGTGCGGTGGCCGCGATCGGGGCGGCGTTCAGCGTGGCGTGTGAGTTCCCGGGCTGGGCGTCGCTGTCGCGGTGGCGGTTCGCCTCGGCGGTGAGCGGCGGGAGTCTGTTGGCGGCCAACACGATCTCGCCCTATCTGGTGGTCGGCAAACGTCGTTTTCTGCCTCCGACGGTTCACCACGACATCGGAGGCGAACATGGACCGTGAATTGATCGAGCAGGTGGCGCTGCACCGCTGGGGCGTGATCGCCGAGGCGGCCAATCCGCGATTGAGGCCGGCGGAGCGTGGTGCTCTGGTTCGGGCGATTGCCGCGCGGGCGCACGCGCACCCGGACGGGACCGTGCGCTGGTATTCGCGCGGGACGATCGACCGCTGGCTGCGTGACTGGCGCAAGGACGGGCTGGCTGGGCTGCGTCCGGCGCCGCGGGCGGACGCCGGGGTGGTGCGGGCGCATCCGGAGTTGTTCACCGAGGGGGCCGCGCTGCGGCTGGAACTCCCGACCCGCTCGGCGGCGCAGATCGCCGCGATCCTGTTCCACCGGCACGGGGTTCGGGTGTCTGAGCGGACGGTGCGGGCGCAGCTGCGCCGGGCCGGGCTGCACCGGGAGGCGTTGCAGGCGGAGCCGAAGGTGTTCGGCCGTTATGAGGCCGAGCACCCGAACGATCGGTGGATCACCGACGTGCTGGTCGGTCCCTGGGTGCCTTACCCGCGGCGGGAGGGGTCGGTGCGGGCCCGGTTGTTCCTCATCGTCGATGACCATTCCCGGCTGCTGGTGGATGGCGAGTTCTTCGCGCACGAGAACGCCCGGGCCTGTCAGGCGTTGCTGCGCCGGGCGATCGTGCGCCGCGGCATCCCGACGGTCCTGTATGCGGATAACGGGGCGCCGTTCGCTAATGCGTGGCTGGCGCGCAGCTGCGCGCTGCTGGGAATCCGGCTGGTTCACAGTAAGCCGTACTCGCCGCAAGGCAGGGGCAAACAGGAAAGGCTGAATCGCTATATCCGGGAGGCATTCCTGGCCGAGGCGTGCCATCACGGCATCGAATCGATCGAGGAGTTGAACGACCGGTTCGCCGCGTGGGCTGAGCAGGTGGCCAATCGGCGTCGGCACGCCGAAACCGGTCAGGCGCCGATCGACCGGTGGGAGGCCGGCGGCCCACCACGCTCCGCTGACCCGGATCGATTGCGGGAGGCGTTTCGCTGGTCGGTGACCCGTAAGGTCACCCGCACCGCGACGGTTCCGTTGGAAGGGAACAACTACGCCGTCGACCCGGCCCTGGTGGGGCGGCGGGTCGAGTTGCGTTACGACCCGGAGGACCTGACGCGTATCGACGTGTTCCTCGACGGGCAACCGGCCGGGGTGGCCCGGCCGTTCGTCACCCGCCGCCACGTCCATCCGTCGGTGCCGCAGGCGTTCCGGCCGGAGCCGACGCCGATCACCGGTATCGACTACCTCGGCCTGGTGCAGGCCCTGCACGAGGAGGCCACCGGCGTGGCCGGGCCGATCGACTACGCCCACCTCGCCCGGCTGGACCAACCTGCCAGTGACGACGACGGCCACGGCGCCAGCGACGCTGGGGAGGTGCCGTGGTGAGCCGGGCGCCGTGGGTGGCGCACTTCGGGCTGTCCCGCACCCCGTTCGGCAAGGCCATCGCCGCGAAGGACCTGTTTTCCCGGCAGGCGCACCAGGAAGCCGTGGCCCGGATCAACTTCTGCGTCGTCGAGGCCGCCCTCGGCGTGCTCACCGGCGACGTCGGCGCGGGCAAGACGGTGGCCGTCCGCGCCGCGGTCGCCGGGCTGGACCCGTCCCGGCACCAGGTCATCTACGTCGCCAACCCGGCGTTCGGCACCCGCGGCCTCTACGTCACCATCGTCCGCGCGCTCGGCGGCGAACCCCGCTACCAACGCGCTGAGTTGATGGCCCAAGCCGGGGACCTGCTCGCCGCCGAAACCGAGGAACGGCACCGCCGGGTGGTGCTGATCGTCGACGAAGGGCACCTGCTGCAACCGGACCAGTTGGAGGAATTGAGGTTGCTCACGAACCTGGACATGGACGCGGCGTCGCCATTTGCCGGCATCCTGCTCGGCCAACCCACCCTGGCACGGCAGCTGCGGATGGGGATGTTCGCCGCGCTCGATCAGCGCATCGCCACCCGGTTCACGATCAAGCCGATGGACCTCGGCGAGTCCGCCGCCTACCTGCGCCACCACCTGGCGCTGGCCGGCCGCGACGAGCCGCTGTTCGCCGACGATGCCATCGCCCGGCTGCACCGCATCGCCAACGGCCTGCCCCGCGCGTTGAACAACGCCGCCACCGCAGCGCTGATCGCCGCCGCGGCCGACGGCAAAGACCTCGTCGATGACGCCTGCGCCAAGAAGGCCGCCGCCGAACTCACCCGCGACTGACCCCCGCCCCGCACCAGCTCAGACGGTGCTCGCCGGCTCCTCGCACTCGCCGGTTCCTCCACCGCCGCCACCCCTGCCGGAGCGCAGGCCCGGTCAAGACCGGCCGAAGGCCGCACGACTTGGTCTTGACCGGGCCGAGCACCGGCACACCCTCCCCGGCGGAGGAACCGGCCACCCAACCACACGCACGAGAACAGCCCTACCAGACTGGCCTGCCTCCCAGATTTCGGACACCGGCCCTTATAGGGTCCGGACCGGAATGGAGGATGGGAAATGTCAGAACGGCGCAGGAAGTATTCGCCCGAGTTTAAGGACGAGGCGGTAAAGATGGTGATCGAGTCATCTCGGCCGATCGCCGATGTTGCACGGGAGATCCACCTGAACGAAACCACCCTGGGTAATTGGGTGGCGAAGTATCGGGCCGAGCACGTCGAGGACGAGCCGCCGTTGAATATTACGGAGCGGGCGCGACTGCGAGAATTGGAGCGGGAAGTTCGGGAATTGCGGATGAAGAGCGAGTTCCTGGGAAAAGCGGCGCCTTCTTCGCCCAGGAGTATCGGTGAGCGAGCGGTACGAGTTCATCGATGCGCAGAAGGCGTTCTACCCGGTCCGGTCGATGTGCCGGTGGTCACAGGTTTCGGCGTCGGGCTACTACGACTGGCGGTCGCGGCCGGCGTCGGCGACCGCCGAGCGCCGGCGTGAGCTGGAGGTCCTCGTGGCCGTCGTGTTCGAGGAGGCGGACGGCATCTACGGCTACCGGCGGGTGCATGCCGAGCTGGCCCGCGGGCAGGTCCCGGCCAGCCCGGAGCTGGTGCGAGCGGTGATGCGCGATCTCGGCCTGTACCCCTGCCAGCCCAAGCCCTTCCGGCCCACCACCACGACCCCGGGCGACGCAAGTGCAGTACCGGACCTAGTGGCCCGCGACTTCACCGCCGCCGCGCCGGGCAGCAAGCTTGTCGGGGACATCACCTACATTCCCACCTGGCGCGGCTGGGCTTACCTGGCCACCGTCATCGACTGCCACACCAAGGCATGCATCGGCTGGGCGGTCGCCGAGCACATGCGCACCGACCTCGTCGTGGACGCGTTGGACATGGCCGCCCGCAATTACGACCTCGCCGACGAGTGTATATTCCACTCCGATCGCGGAACACAATACATGTCCGACCAGTTCGCGAAACACGCTACCGCGCTGGGTATTCGCCGCTCGGTCGGCCGCACCGGTATCGTAACCATTCACCTGTTACCAGTGTGACTGGTGTGGCGAGCAGCGGCGTGTCGGCTTGATCTTGGTTGGCTGGCCTCGATCATGCTCGTGTGGCCGGGATGGAGCAGTTGTCGCGTGAGCAGCTGCTGGTGGTGGTGGCCGAGCAGGCCCGCGTGATCGAGGGGCAGTCGGCGCGGATCGAGGCGCTGACGGCTCAGGTTGCGGAGCTGACCCGGCGGCTGGGGCAGAACTCGGGCAACTCGTCGCTTCCGCCGTCCTCGGACCGGTTCGGCAAGCCGAAGCGTGACCGGCGGGCAGGTTCGGCTCGCAAGCCGGGCAAGCAGCCTGGCGCACCGGGCTCGGCGCTGGAGTATGTGGCCGACCCGGACGAGGTGGTCGAGCACGTGCCGGCCGCATGCGGTGGCTGCGGGGCCGGGCTGGACGGTGCCGAGGACGCCGGGATGATCATCAGGCAGGTCCGCGATGTGCCGCTGGTCAAGGTGAAGATCACCGAGCATCGCCTGCACAAGCGGGCTTGCGGCTGCGGCAGGATAACCACCGCGCCCGCCCCGGTGGGGGTGGACGGCCCGGTCTGTTACGGGTCGAACCTGCGCGCGATCGCGGTGTATCTGGTGGTGTTCCAGCACGTGCCGGTGGAGCGGGCCGCCGGGTTGATCGCCGACCTGACCGGCGCGGGCGTCTCGACCGGCTGGGTGTCCGCCCAGGTCGCGCGCACCGCCGAGGCGCTGGCCGAGGTGGAGAAGCTGATCAAGACGCTGATCACGCTGGCCGCGGTGCTCGGCGTCGATGAGACCACCGTGAACGTGGCCGGGCGCAAGCAGTGGCTGCACGTGGCGCGCACCGACCTGCTCACCGCCTACCACCTCGACCCCAGCCGCGGCCGCGGCGCGGTCGACTGTTTCGGGGTGCTGCCCGGCTACGCCGGCGTCGCCGTGCACGACGCGCTGTCGGTCTACGACGGCGCGGCCTACGCCACCGCCCGCCACGCCCTGTGCGGGGCGCACCTGATCCGCGAGCTCACCGCGGTCGCCGAGCAGCACCCAGACGCGATCTGGCCGGGCCAGGCCCGTTCCGCGCTCGCAGACCTGGCCAGCGCCGCCCGTGCGGCCCGAGACGAAGGGCTGAACCTCATCCCGCCCGAACAGGCCGCGCAACCGCTGCTGCTGTTCCGCCATGCCGTGCTGGTCGGCCTGGCCGAACACCGCCGGTCGCCCGGGCGCAAGCAGTCCAAGGCGCGCAACCTGCTCGAACGCCTGCGCGACCGCGAGGATGAGATCCTGCGCTTCACCACCGACCTCGCCGTGCCGTTCACCAACAACGGCAGCGAACGCGACCTGCGCCCGGTCAAGACCCAGATCAAGATCTCCGGCTGTCACCGCGCCGCCACCGGCGCCGCCAACTGGCTACGCGTCCGCGGATACATCTCCACCGTCCGCAAACACGGCAACGACATCCTCACCGCGCTCCGCGACGCCATCACCGGAAACCCCTGGCAACGACCGAAATCAGTGCTCGCCACCTGAATCCTTCAATGCCGCGTTGAAAGTCGAGCGCGTCAATCGCACCCAATATCCAACCCTAGAACACGCACGACGTGATATTGTGCAGTACATCGAATTCCGCTATAATCGTCGCAGGCTTCACTCGGCACTCGGCTATCGGACACCACACGAAGCCTACAACGACTACATCAACAAGCGCGGATCTCTTTCCGCGGCGTAAGAAACACCACCAATTACATGTCCGAAATTCGCGGAGCAGCCCACCCGCACCGTGAAATCCTCATCGACTCGCGCAGCTCCGCAGACGCGACCGCGCCGACCCAGCACAGCCCTCCGGTCATCTCCCGCGGCGACCCGCTGAAGCACCGCAACGGCCGAAGTCCTTCCAGGTCCTCGTGCCGGTCCGCGTACCACACCGCCGCAACCACGTCCCGCCCCCACCGACGTGCCGCACCTGCCAGCCAACCTGCCCCACCGCTTCGCCTCTGTGATCGGTCGTGCCGTCCACGGCGACCTAGACATAGTTGTTGGCTGCTGTGGCAACGTGGCGCCGGAGCAGCTGTACGCCGAGCTGCTCAAGCCGACGTGTCGGCTGGCCGCTGCGGTGTCGGCCCACCGGCAGACCAGCGCCGGCGTCACATGCGGGCGAGCTCTGGTGCGCCTCGTCGACGGAGGCACACTGCCACCGGCGGCCGACACGGCGCGGATGCTCGCGGGGGTGGCCTGCCGAGGCGACACTGGTACCCGCACGTTCGCACGGCGATGAACCTCCGCACCCCGGCTACCCTGCCCGACGTGGACCTGCCGGCAGAAGTAGCTGCCCCGCTGGCCGCAGCGCGGGCGGTGGAACGGGCCGCCCGGGCCGGGCAGCGGCCGGTGGCCCGGGCCGCCACCGGGCGGCTGATGGCCGCGCTGATGACCGCCGGATGGCGCTCCGCCGCGATCGGCCGGGCGGTCGGGCTGACCCCCAGCGCGGTCACCTACCGGGTCCGCGCCGCCCGCCGCGCCGGAATCCCGCCGTTGGGCATCACCCTCACCGCTCCCCGACCCACCGCTGCAAAAGCGGTCCGGCGGGTCGACGACCCGGACTGGCTGACACCGCGCGCGGCCCGCGCCCTGCTCGGCGTGCATCGCACCACCCTGCATGGCTGGCGGCGAGCCGGATTACTCCCCCACACCCGGCTGGCCGGCAACCAATTCCGCTACGCCCGGCACGACCTGCTCACCATCCAGCGGCTGCGCAACGGCCACACGACGCTGCCCGCCGGAACCCGCACCTCGACCCCGGACCACGCGGCCCGACCCATCGGCGTTTGGCCCGGACCCCGGCCACACCCGCCCACCGCCGACCAGCACCGTGTTCCGGCGCCCAAGTCGAGCACTCGCCGGCCGGGCGCGGGCTCGAGCGCCCAACGCACTCCGGCCCGCGCGTAGTCCGGGCGGTGCTCGGCGTATGCGGAGGCCGCTGTGCCGAACGACGAGCTGTGAAGTAGCCGTCCGTCCTGTTCCACGCGGACACGCTAGCTGGTTCTGACTGTTCAACCCGGAACCTTGGTACGACCGGATGGGCGGCTGCCGGCGGATGCTCGGTTCAAACCCTGATCGGATCGAGCG
The DNA here is from genome assembly GCA_963839995.1 of uncultured Actinomycetota bacterium. GTDB lineage: Bacteria > Actinomycetota > Actinomycetes > Mycobacteriales > Jatrophihabitantaceae > CAWIUB01. The sequence goes on from CAWIXH010000016.1 coordinate 162,841, forward strand.
CAGCGGGAGCCACGTCCGAGCATCATCCTGGGGGCGTGAAAGGTCTCGCCAGCGACGAGACAGCATTTCCGATGAGGGATCGTCTACCGGCACGTCACAGGGGTCATTCCACCGTGCCTGCGGGCACCACCCATTGGCAGCGCTGGCCCGTGACGGAGGCGATGAGATCGAAGTCGGCGTCGTAGTGGAGGACGGCAACGTCGAGCTCCTCGGCTGCCGCGGCGACGAGAAGGTCAGGGATCTTGCGCCCACGTTGGCTGCGTTGGGCGAGCAGCCGCTGCACCTGAAGCGCGCGGCGTACGTGTGCGGCGGTTGTGTCGACCGGAGCAAACGCGTCAAGGGCTCCCACAAGCTGGTCCCACTCGTCCGCGTTGCGGGCCGAGTAACCAACTTCAAGGTCGCAGACGCTGGGTCGCGCGAGCTCGCCGTTCGCGGCGAGCGGCTCGACGACTTCGCGGACCTGCAGCCGACCGAGCCGCTTCACCACGCTGGTGTCGAGGAGAAATGTCAGCGCCACGCTTCGGCACGGTCCTCAAGGTGCGCATCGGCCAGCAGGTCCAGCGCTGCGGCTACTCGGCGTTCCCGACGGGATGTGGCCCGGCGCAGAGCCTCGTTCACCGTCTCCTTGATCGTGGTGGTGCCAAGCTCCGCCCGGGCTGCGCCGAGCGCCTTCTCGTCGAGATCGATCAAATGCTTTGCCATGACAGTAGTATATACGCTTAATCCCCGCGTATATTCAGCGTCCCGGGGGTCCCCCTTGCGGGACAGGCTCCTGCGACCACCGCCGGCCATTTCGGGCCAGAGCTGTCAGCCACTACAAGGTTAATGAACAATCACATGTCGACCGCCAGTCCAAACAACAACGCCGGGGTGATGGGGTTGCCCGATCTTGAGCGCACCGCGCAGGGGGCCGCAGCCACCGCAAGGTTAACGAACCTACGGACGTTCGCCGCCAGTCAAAGCCCTTGTACTAATTCGCGGCTCCGAGCATCCAGCATCAACGTCGGCATAATCCGCAGGTCGGCATAATGAACGACACACGTTTGGGTGATCGCCTGCGGCCAGACTTCCTCGATGGCCTGCGGCAGGCCCTTGAGCCCGTCGCAGACCACCAGGCACGCGTCGGCCACGCCGCGGTTCTTGATCTCACTCAGCACCCGCAGCCAGTACTTGGCAAAATCCCAAAACCCTCCCCGTCGCCGTGCTCACCGGCCCACAACCCGAGGATCTCCCGGGTGCCGTTCACGGTGACCGCGAGCGCCACGTAGATCGGCCGGTTGGCCACGTTCCCGTCGCGGATCTTCACGTTCACACAGTCGATGAAGATCACCGGATATACCGCATCCAGCGGCCGGGACTGCCATTCGGCCATCCCCTCCAGCACCCGGTCGGTGATCGCCGAGATCGTCTGCTTGGACACCTCCGCCCCGTACACCTCGGCCAGGTGCGCGGCGATCTCCCCGGTGGTCAGCCCCTTCGCCGACAGCGAGATCACCAGATCCTCCACCCCGGACAGCCGCCGCTGATGCTTGCGCACCAGCTTCGGCTCGAAGCTGCCGTCCCGGTCCCGGGGCACCGCGATCTCGACCGGCCCCACCTCGGTGAGCACCGTCTTGCCCCGCCTGCCGTTGCGGGAGTTCTCCCCGTTACGGCCGGCCGGATCATGCTTGCCGTAACCCAGATGATCGTCCAGTTCGCCCTCCAACGCCGACTCGATCACCGTCTTCGTCAACCGCGACAGCAGCCCACCCTCCCCGGTCAGCTGCAGCCCCTCGGCCCGGGCCCGATCAGCCAGCTGCCGGATCAGCCTCTCGTCGACCGCATCCAGCAAGTCCTCGCCGGCGAGCGTCGTGTCATCGCCCGGTACGGCCATGGCCTCTTCAGTCATAGGTGCCTCCTACGGCTCAGGAGTTACACCAACTTTCTTACAGTCCCCACGGTGTCGCACCTAGCTTGAGTTTCCGATGATCATGGGCGCGGGTTGCGGTTTTCCCTTGTATCGCGGGGGTTGTGGGTCTTGGGGGGTGTATGACCTAACGATGGGCCGGCGGCCGGTCGTTGCGTGATGGTGGGGGCGTCGCTATCGGCGGGGTGCGTAGCGGTCGAGCCCGAAGACCTCGGTGAGGGTGTCCTGGACGGGGTTGGTTTCGGTGAGCATGCGGCGTGCTTTGGGTCGGCCTCGCTCGCCTTGGTAGAGCAGGACGGTCTCGCCGATGCCGGCGAGCTGGTCGAGCAGTGCCCGGACGCTGAGGTGCAGGTCGGCCTGGCGGGCCTTGTGCCGCATCAGGTGGGCGATCTGCAGGGCGAGCACGCAGGTGAACACATGCACGCGGATGTTGTGCTCGGTCCAGTGGTGCATCGGGGAGAACGAGACGACGTGCGGGTCTTTGAGCTGCCGGAAGGAGAACTCGGCTTCGGACTGGGAGCGGTAGCCGGCGATCACGTCGGGCACGGGCCAGTGGTCGTGGTCGGTGATGAGCACGTGTTTGCCGAACAGTTCGTCTTCCAGCCCGGTGCGGGCGGCGGTGTCGATGCTCCAGGTCAGGCGTAGGTCTTGGGGCTGCTCGCCGGTCAGCTGCCAGCTGAGCACGCGCCGTACCCAGGGTTTGCGGGTGATGTTTTCGATGTCGGCTTGTACCTTGGCTTTCGGGCGGCGGGTCTTGCCGCGGGCCAGGGTGGCGGCCAGCTCGTCCAGTTTCTTACCGGCTTTGGCCAGGGTGCTGCCGTCGAACCCGGCCGCCTGGGCCTGGTGCAGTTCGGGTGAGTGGGTCAAGATCGCCCGCCGTGGCGCGCCGTAGGCCTCGCGTCGGGTGTCGTAGGCGGTCAGTCCGCCGAACCGGTCGGGGTCGACGATGGTGCGCACGGCCGCGGGTAGGGCGGTCAGCTCCGGGCAGTCCGAGGCGGGCACCGACCCGATGTAGTGCAGGCCCTGCTCGGCCAGGTGGGCGAAGTTGTCCTGGCTGTTCTGTCCGGCGTCGAAGACCACCGTCATGTCGACGCCGGCGCCGGCTGTGCGCCCGGCCGCGGCGGTGATCGCCTGATACTGGCCGCGCAGCTGGTCGATCAGCGTCGGGAACTGGGTGACGTCGGGCCGGTCGCCGGGGTAGGCGTGCCAGGCAAGCGGGAGGCCGCCGTCGCGGGTGACCACGAGCCCAAGGCCGACCAGGCGCAGGTCGGCACGTTTCTGCTTCGCCTTACCCCGCTGCGCGATCGGCGCCTTCGCGTTGCCGGTGGCGATGAAGGTAGCGAAGTTGGTCATGTCCAGCGCCACCGAGGACGTGTCGACGCCGGAGACCTCGATCAGCCGCAACGCGACCGCCTGACTGATCCGCTCCAGCTGATCCAGCGAGACGGCGTGCATCGCGTCCCAGAACCGCCGGTGGTCCAGCGCCGAGGCGCTGATCTTGGTGAACCGGTCGGCAGCGGTGCTCTTCCACCAGGTGGCCAACGCCGCCTTCGAGCGCGGGGCGACCAGCCGGTTCAGTGCCGCCACCGCCAGATAGCTGCCCGTTGACAGCGGCATCCCGGTCGGGCCCGGCCCGGCCACCTCGTCGATGATGCCGGCCACCGCGAGATCGTCGAGGATTCCCCAGACCGCGGCGACGTCCCCGAAGGCCAGGTGCCGGGTCCGGTCGGGCAGGGCCGCCTGCTCGCGGGCATCCAGCAGCGCCGCCACCTCGGCGGCGGTGCCCACGTACCGCTCGGACACCATCTTCGGCCTGCCCCCGACGCGGGCCATCTCCCGCAGGTACCAGTACGTCTTCCCGCTGATCTTCTTCGGGTACAGACTCGCCACAATTTAGGTCATACGCTGGTTCCAGCAGCCAGTCAAACACCAACACCGGCGTGTCGGAAGGGGAAACGCGTCAGGCCGGTCCGTCGCTGACCATCAGAAGACCATGATC
>CAWIXH010000017.1:0-464848 GCA_963839995.1 uncultured Actinomycetota bacterium
CGTGCGCGACAACAATTCCGCCTGATATATTGTGATTCGCGAAGAAAAACTAGGCGATTCTTGGCGCGTCGTGGGTGGAAGATTCGGCAAACGCGGAGCACACTTGTGTTCGCAACCTAACTGCAAGCGATTACGGGGAACCACCCAGATGATCACCGAAGCACCATCGGCAGCCGCGGCGCGCACCTGCCAGCACAATCCGCCATGCCCATCGGCGGACGCGCCTGACCGCGACGCTGCGCACGTCCTCGTGGCCCACCCGGAGCAAGGCTGGAGCCTGCTCTGCAACGGCGTGGTGCTGTTCGAGGACACCGGCGAGCTGCTGCCAGATGGGCAGAGCATTGCCGCCCGGCGCCGCGAGCTACTGGCCGCGGCCGCGCACCGCAAGTCCTGACGCTCAGCCGCCGCCGACTACGCCCCGCCCGGGTAGTCGTCGAGTTCCGCCTGACCAGAGCGGTGTGACACCGCATGGCAACCGCCGAAGGCCATGTTGTGACTCGTGCGGAGCCTCGGAGCGGGGAAGATCGCAAGGCGGACACCCTCGCGATGCTGTGCAAGGAAGGAGAGCCGAGTACAGGCCGCCGCGGACTCCGGCCGTGTCGACGAGCGGCCCGCCGAGGGTCAGCCCGATGGGTGCGGCGATGGTGGCCGGCGACCCATGGTGTGAGGCTCAGTTCTCAGCTCACCGCTTTCTTCACGAGCGCGCCGATCCTTGCCTCTTCGGCGGTGGTCAACCCCGTCAACGCGAAGGAGGTCGGCCACATGGCGCCTTCGTCCAGGTTCGCCTTGTCGCTGAAGCCGAACGTCGCGTACCTCGTTTTGAACTTCTGCGCGCTTTGGAAGAAGCAGACGACGTTGCCGTCCTTGGCATACGCGGGCATCCCGTACCAGGTTCGCGGCGAGAGGGCTGGCGCGCTGGCTTCGACGATGGCATGGAGCCGCTCGGCCATGGCGCGATCCGGTTCCGGCATCTCGGCGATCTTCGCGAGCACGTCGCTTTCCCCGTCCGCCTTGCCCGCGCGCGGGCCGGGGCGCGTGGCTGCCTTCAGCTCTTGGGCGCGCTCCCTCAGCGCGGCTCGTTCCTCGTCCGTGAATCCCTTGGACGCCTCGCCGGTGGTTGTCTTGGCGGGCTGCTGCGCGCCCCTCTTTGCAGGTTTCCTGTCAGCCATTGCGAAGCTCCTCCGTGCGCCGAACAAGTCCCAGCCGCTTGACCTCCGGGCAGGATAACGGAGGCCAAATAGGCGCCACTGCGGTTGCGGTCCAGCAATCTTGCGCCCGAGCAGGTCGCCGAGTCGGCCGCCGAGCAGCAGTAGGCTGCCGAACGCGAGCGCGTAGGCGGTGACCACCCACTGCCGGTCAGCGGTGCTGAAGCCCAGGGCCCGCTGCGCGGACGGCAGTGCGATGTTCACGATCGTGGCGTCCAGCACGACCATGAGTTGGGCGAGGCCGACGGTGACGAGGATGAGCCACCGGCGGGGGTCGGGGGTTGCGCTGGCCCGCGCGGCGCGCCGGAGAACCGGGCCCGCCGCCGGGCGTGGTGGATCATCATCAGCGCGAGCAGCCCGTGCGCCTCCGCCTGGTCGGGCAGGAGCGCGGCGAGCACCCGGCCCAGCCGGATCGCTTCGGCGCCCAGGTCGACCCGGCCGGAGTAGCCCTCGTTGTAGATCAGGTAGAGGACGGCCAGCACCGCATCGAGCCGGTCGGGTAGCAGCTGCGCGTCGGGAACCGCGAACGGGATCCCGGTCGCCTTGATCTTGGCCTTGGCGCGGGACAGGCGGCGCTTCATGGTCTCCTCGGAGACCAGGAATGCCCGGGCGATCTCGGCGGTCTGCAGGCCCCCGAGGGCCCGCAGCGTGAGCGCCACCTGCCCGTCCAGCGGCAGCGCCGGATGGCAGCAGGTGAAGATCAGCTCGAGCCGTTCGTCCTTGATCACGGTGTCGTCGAACTCGTCCACGATCGCCTTCCGGCGCCGGCGAATCTGCAGCGGATCAAGAACGAGGTGATCCGCCTCTGGGCACCCTGGACCTGCTCGACGTGCTGAAAGACTCCGACTTCCTCGCCGAGTTCACCAGCGAGTTCAGCTCCGTGGCGACCCGGGAGGTGATCGACCGGGACACGCTGCGCCGGCGACTGCTGCTGTGCCTGTTCGGGCTGGGCACCAACATGGGCATCAAGGCGATCGTCACCACCGGAGAGCACGGCGAGAGCGAGGCGACGCTGCGGCACGTGCGCCGGCACTTCATCACCCGCGACACCCTGCGCCGGGCGATCGCCAAGCCGGTCAACGCCACCTTCGCAGCGCGGGACCCGGCCTGGTGGGGCACCGGCACCGCCTGCGCCTCGGACAGCAAGAAGTTCGGATCGTGGGAGTCGACCCTGATGACCGAGTGGCATCAGCGTTACGGCGGCCCGGGCGTGATGATCTACTGGCACGTCGAACGCCGCTCCACCTGCATCTACGGCCAGCTCAAGTCCTGCTCTTCCAGCGAGGTAGCGGCGATGATCGAGGGCCTGCTGCTGCACTGCACCGACGCCGAGATCGACGCCAACTACGTCGACACCCACGGCGCGTCGGTGGTCGGGTTCGCGTTCACTGAGCTGCTCGGGTTCCGCCTCCTTCCGAGGTTGAAGAACATCGGCGCGATCCGCCTGTACCGGCCCGACGACCAAGCCAGCTACGCGCAGCTGGGGCCGGTGGTGACCCGGCCGATCCGGTGGGAGCTGATCATCTACTGCGCGGTGATCGGGGAGTGCGAGGCCGTCTTCGACCTCCGGCGGCCCGTCAGTGGACCTCCGCCCCTAGACCACTGGTGTCAGACTCAGCCGGGGCTGGTGCCGTTCCGCGGCATCTGCCGGGTGCACCGCGCCCACCTCCTCCAGCTCGGCGGCGAATGGGCCGACGAGGCCAACGAGGCCCGCGCACTGCTTGGCGGCCGACCCGCCGCAGGCGAGGCCTACTACCGGCTCGCGGAGCTGCACCGGTTGCGCGGTCGATACGACGACGCCGAGCGCTGCTTCCGGCAGGCGAGTCGATGGCTCGGGGATCCACAACCGAGCCTGGCGCTGCTGCGCCTGGGCCAGGGACGGACCGGCGATGCGGTCGCGGCCATCCGGCGCGCGCTCGACGAGACCCCGGACCCACCCGGGCCGGCCCGGCTGCTGCCAGCCTACGTCGAGGTGATGCTCGCCGCCGCAGGCGCGGCCGCCGCCGCGGAGGGTGAGGCCGAGCTGGCCCGGACCGCGCGCCAGCTCGGCGCGCCGCTGCTCACAGCCGCTGCGTCGTACGCCGAGGGCACCTGCGCGACCGCGGCCGGCGACGGCCGGACCGGGCTGGCGAGGCTGCGCGAGTCGTGGACGCAATGGCGCGAGCTCGATGCTCCGTATGAGTCGGCGCGGGTGCGCCTGGCGATGGCCGAGGCCCACCGGCTGCTCGACGATGCCGACTCGGCAGAGCTCGAGCTGGAGGCGGCCGCGTGGGTCTTCGACCACCTCGGCGCCGTACCGGACCTGGAGCGGGTACGCCGGCTCTCGATCCGGAGCGTGCCGGCGGGCCCGCTGACCGGACGGGACGCCGAGGTGCTACGGCTGGTCGCGACCGGCGTGACCAACCGGACCGTGGGCCGCCCGGCTCTTCATCAGCGAGAAGACCGCGGCTCGACACCTGAGCCACATCTTCACCAAGCTCGGCGTGCCCTCGCGCGCCGCAGCCACGGCCTACGCCTACGAGTACGGGCTGCTCGAGGACGACGCGGCGCCGCGGGCTCACTCGTAGCGCCGGGCGAGCTGCCGAGAGCTGGCCTCGACCGTGCACCGGCGTCCGCCGGCCAGCTCGACCTCGGCCCACGGCATCGTCGCGACACCTCGTCGGCAGTAGATCCGTGCCACCCACTTCGGGATCGGTCCCACGTGCGCCTTGAACGGGTCTGTCAACTATTCGGTGTAGCTGATTCTTTTGGTTTACTTCCTGCCGGCGGACAGTCGCCCGTCGAAGGTGATCTCGAAGGCGCTCAGTGCCGCCTTCCAGCGGTTGCTCCAGCGTCGCTGTCCTCGCCCGGTCGGGTCGAGGCTCATGATCGCCAGGTAGACGCGTTTGAGCGCGGCCTGCTCGGTCGGGAAGTGGCCGCGGGCGTTCACCGCCCGGCGGATGCGCGCGTTGATGCTCTCGATGGTGTTGGTCGTGCTGATGACGGTGCGGATTTCCTTGTCGAAGGCCAGGAAGGGCACGAACTCCGACCACGCGTTCTCCCACGGCTTGACGATCGCCGGGTAGCGCTTCTCCCACTTCTCGGTGAAGGCCAGGAACGCCTCCAGCGCGGCCTGCTCGGACGGCGCGGTGTAGACCGGCTTGAGATCCTTGGCGATCGCCGACCAGTCCCGCTTGGACGCGTAGCGGAAGCTGTTGCGCAGCAGATGAACGACACACGTTTGGGTGATCGCAGCCGGCCACACCGCCTCGATCGCCTCGGGCAGGCCCTTGAGCGCGTCACAGACCACGATGCATACGTCGCCGACGCCGCGGTTCTTGATCTCGGTCAGCACCCGCATCCAGTACTTGGCCCAAAACCCTCCCCGTCGCCGTGCTCGCCGGCCCACAGCCCGAGGATCTCCCGGGTGCCGTCGACGGTGACCGCGAGCGCGACGTAGATCGGCCGGTTGGCCACGTTGCCGTCGCGGATCTTGACATTCACACAGTCGATGAAGATCACCGGATACACCGCATCCACCGGCCGGTTCTGCCACTCGGCCATCCCCTCGAGCACCCGGTCGGTGATCGCCGAGATGGTCTGCTTGGACACCTCCGCGCCGTACACCTCGGCCAGGTGCGCGGCGATCTCGCCGTGGGTGAGCCCCTCGGCCGACAACGAGACCACCAGCTCGTCCACCCCGGACAGCCGGCGCTGCCGCTTGCGCACCAACTGCGGGCAGAAGCTGCCCTCTCGATCCCGGGGCACCTCGATCGGCACCGGCCCGGCCCCGGTGAGCAGCGTCTTGGCCCGGGTGCCGTTGCGCGAGTTGCCCCCGTCGCGGCCGGCCGGGTCGTGCTTGGCGTAGCCGAGATGCTCATCCATCTCGCCCTCCAATGCCGACTCGACGACCCGTTTGGTCAGCCGGGCCAGCAGCCCGCCCTCACCGGTCAGCGCAGCCCCTCCGCGCGCGCCTGATCCGCCAGCTGCTCGATCAGCTGCTCATCCACCCTGTCGAGCACGTCGACCGCGAACTCGCTCGCCTCGACGTCCTTCACATCAGTCACAGGTGTCTCCTCTGTCTCAGGAGTTACACCGTTCAAGTTACAGTCCCTACCTACGACCCGAACGACCCGGTCGGCCGACTGCTGTTCAACCTCCTGGCGATGATCGCCGAATTCGAGTCGGACCTGATCAAGATGCGGACGAGGGAGGGCATGAAAGTCGCCAAGGCCAAAGGTCGGCTGCGCGGCAAGCAGCCCAAGCTCAACCCCGCACAAGAGGAACACTTCGTGGAACTGTGGCGAGCCGGTCGGCACACCAGCGCCGAACTCGCCGAACTGTTCTCGTCGCCCGATCCACCGTCTACCGCGCGGTCGAGCGTGCTGGCCGCCGATGCCAGCGCGGGCTCGTCGCGCGAGCAGTCAGCGCTGACACGCCGGTACTTGTCGGGTTGGGGTCAGCTTCGGGAGTCCAGGTTCGTCGACCTTACTTTGCACTTTGGGTCAGCTTCGGGAGTACTGGGCCATCTTGGCCGGGCGGAGCGGCCAGTTCGTTGATCAGCGCCGGCACCAGCCCCTCGAACGATGCTGGTGCCGGCGGGCCCAGCAGCGGGCCAACCCGCTCGGCGATGCCCGGCCGCGCCCGGTCCAGCGCCGCGACAACGTGCCGCCAAGACCGTGCCGGATCGCTATCGCCGGCGTCCAGCGACAGCCAGGCCACCGGCCGGCCACCGCGCCGGATCCAATCAGCCAGCAGAATCGTCTTGCCGAACCCAGCCGGCGCGCAGACCAGCACGAGCCCCCGCCCCAGTGCTTCGTCGAGCATGTCCAGCAACCGAGGGCGCCGCACGAAGCCCGGCTGCAGGCCGGGCAGATACAACTTGGTGGCCAGCAGAACATCCCGCTCGGACGCGGCAACCCCAAAGAGGTCGCCGCGGTCCGCTTCGCCATCGGTGACCTGCCTCAGCACACCGCTCGTTCGAGCGTGTGTCGCAGCGAGCCGTTCTGGAAGAACCGCGCTGGGCTGGTGAAGTCCTCTACGAACCCCGGCCGGGCGCAGGATCGTTGCGGGGACGCCTAGATCGCGAATGTGCTCCTCGAGCTGCCACTTGTCGACAGGGCCCCAGCCCCGCTGCAGGTGGAAGCTGTTCCGGCTTTCGACGCCGCCGACCGAGGAGCACACCAGGTGCGCTACGTCCGCGGCCTTGGCGGCGTCCGCGATGTTCTCGCCCTAGGCCGGTGCTTAACGAACTAACTCGCATGCGATGGCCTTCTCGACGATCGCGGACCGGTAGAACGCCAGGACGGTCTGCTTGTTCTGCTCGATGGCATCGGTCATTTGATCCTGTTCTCGGTGGTTGCTGGTGAGGAGACGGAGGCGAGTGCTCGGCTGCTGTTGCGGACCGGCAGGACGAGGGTGACGAGGACCGCCGCGGACACGACGAAGCCCATGGCCGACCAACTCGCCACGTTGAACCCGGGCACGACGCCGACGACCGGCGCCGCGTCGTGGGAGGTCAGGTACGAGGCCGCCGCCTTGCTCGCGATTGTGCTGAGCAGCGCCGTCCCCAGCGACGCGCCGACCTGCTGGGACGTCATGACCATGGCGCCGGAGACCGAAGTGTCGGCGCCCGCGTCGAGCGTCGCGTTGCAAGCAGCACGAGGCCGCCCGAGATGGCCAGCAGCCCCGGCGGCAGCAGCCCACCGAAGACCTGCGGCTCAGCAACGGCGTCACGAGCCGGACGCCCGCGATCAGGCCGACGGTCAGGGGCAGGAATGCGAGGCCGGCCTTTACCGGCGAGTAGTGGCGCACGTCCTGCAGGTAGAAGGTTCAAGAAGAACAGCGCGCCCATCAGCAGGCCCTGCGCCCCTGAGCCAGGCCGCGACAGTTCTCCGCGACGCCGACGAGGGACACGGCCGAGGGAAGGTCGTCATACCATCTGACCCGGAGGTTTAGTGCTGTTGCGCCTGTTCCGGGTGGGAATAGCAAGCAGACGCGACTGTGCGTCCCTCGCCGCCCACCTTTGCCGCGACCGTTGCACAATTCGCACTCGCCTGGCTACTCATCCGCAAGCCGTGGATCGTCCCCATTCCCGGCACGCGCAAGCTCAGCCGGCTGAAGGAAGACATCGGCGCCGCCGACATCGAACCCACCTCCACCGACCTCGATGAAATCAACGCGGCCGCGGCCCAGCCCGACCCGCGGCTGTCACACGCGCGGATCAACCGCCCACAAGATCGTTCTCACCGCTAGATGGGGCGTTCTGAGGCGCGACAGAATTCCCGGTCGGGCTGAGCTCGGCCGGGTCGGCAGCCGGTCGGGACGTCTCGGTACCGGCCAGCTCACGGGTCTCTCTGCACACCTGCCGGCGCGCTCATCGAGAGGTTCGGTAGAACAGGTGACAGGAGGTGTCCGAGCACTGCACCCCGGCCGGCCAGCGTTCGGCCACCACGATCAACAGTTAGCCAACCACCCGACATGGTGATCAACCCACATTCGGGGTCGAGTTTTTCAAAAAACGAGGCACGGTAGTTTTGTCCCGCCCAAGTAGTGGCCCAGATCAGCTTACGGGAATCATAATAAACCACAACAATTAAGATTCCGGTGCACATCTTTACTGATTCATCGTGCCGATATCGCAGTTTGCGAAGCGCCCACTCCCGCCATCCTGTTCCGCGACTCCGTCACCGTCGCGCCACGTAAACCGCCGCCATCGTCGCGTGGAACATCGAGGCACTGTGCGTCACCCACCGCGAACGCTGAACCACGCGCTCGTCCAGGACTGAGCGCGGAGCGTCAGGTGTACTCGGTCACCGGCGGGCAGGCGCACACCAAATGGCGGTCCCCGTACGCCCCGTCGATCCGGCGCACCGGCGACCAGTACTTCGCGGCCGGATCGACGCCTGGCGGATAGCCAGCTTCGGCCGGCGAGTACGGGTGCTTCCAGTCGCTGAGCAGCGAGGACGCGGTGTGCGGGGCGTTGCGTAGCGGGTTGTCCTCCGCCGCCCACTCCCCTGCGCCGACCCGATCGATCTCCGCCTTGATCGAGATCATCGCGTCGACGAATCGGTCGATCTCGCCGAGGTCCTCCGATTCGGTGGGCTCGATCATCAGCGTGCCCGCGACGGGGAAGGACATCGTCGGCGCATGGAATCCGTAGTCGATCAGTCGCTTGGCCACGTCGTCGACCGTGACGCCGGTCTGGTTGGTGATCTCGCGCAGGTCCACGATGCACTCGTGCGCCACCAGCCCGTTCGCGCCCTTGTACAGCACGGGATAATCGGGTGCCAGCCGGCGGGCGATGTAATTCGCCGACAGGATCGCGGCGCCGGTGGCCCGGGTGAGCCCGTCCGGGCCCATCAGCCGCAGGTAGGCCCAGGTGATCGGCAGGATCGACGCCGAGCCCCAGGGCGCGGAGGCAACGGCACCGCTGCCGCCGTCCGGCCCGGCCAGCGGCTGCAGCGAATGGTTGGGCAGGTGCGGCGCAAGGTGGGCGCGTACGCCGATAGGCCCGACTCCCGGACCGCCACCGCCATGCGGTATGCAGAACGTCTTGTGCAGGTTCAGGTGTGACACGTCGGCGCCGAACGTGCCGGGCCGGGCGAGCCCGACCAACGCGTTCAGATTGGCCCCGTCGACGTAGACCTGTCCGCCCGCGTCGTGCGCCAGGCCGCACACCTCGGTGATGTGCTCCTCGAAGACGCCGTGCGTGGACGGGTAGGTGACCATGACGGCCGCGAGCCGGTCGGCGTGCTCGGCGATCTTGCCTCGCAGGTCGGCAAGGTCGATCTCGCCCTGTTCGCCGCTCGTCTTGACGACCACGACCCGCATGCCGGCCATGACGGCACTCGCGGCGTTGGTGCCGTGCGCGCTCGCCGGGATCAGGCAGACGTCCCGGTGCTCCTCGCGGCGCGCCCGGTGGTAACCACGGATCGCGAGCAGCCCGGCGAATTCGCCCTGCGACCCAGCGTTGGGCTGCAGCGAGATGGCGTCGTAGCCGGTGATCTCGGCCAGCCACCGTTGTAGGTCGTCGAAGATCTGCCGGTACCCGTCGAACTGTCCGTTTGGGGCGAACGGGTGGATGTTGGCGAATCCGGGCAGGGTGATCGGTTCGAGCTCGGTCGTCGCGTTGAGCTTCATGGTGCACGAGCCAAGCGGGATCATGCCGCGATCCAGGGCGTAGTCGCGGTCGGCGAGCGTGCGCAGGTAACGCAGCATCGCGGTCTCGGAGCGGTGCGCGGAGAAGACTGGATGGGTCAGGAACGGCGAGCTGCGGAGCAGGCCCGGACCGATCGGGTCGGCTGCCCCCGCGTCCAGTCGGTCGATGTCGCTGTAGCCGAGCCCGGTGCCGAATGACCGCCACACCGCGACGACGTGCCCGCGGCGGGTCTTCTCGTCGCACGCGAGCGACACGGTGTCGTCGTCGACCTGGCGCAGGTTGATGCCGTCCGCCAGAGCAACGGCGACGACCGCCTCGGCCCGTCCGGGCACCCGCGCGGTCACCGTGTCGAAGAGGGCGGATCCGGCCACCTGCACGCCGGCTTCGCGCAGCCCCGCCGCCAGGATCGACGCCAACCGGTGCACCCGGCGGGCAATCGTCCGCAGCCCGTCCGGTCCGTGGTAGACGGCGTACATGCTGGCGATCACCGCGAGCAGCACCTGCGCGGTGCAGATGTTGCTGGTCGCCCGTTCCCGGCGGATGTGCTGCTCGCGGGTCTGCAGCGCCAGCCGATAGGCCGGCTTGCCGTCCGCATCGACCGAGACGCCGACCAGCCGGCCCGGTAGCTGCCGTTCGAGGCCGGCTCGCGTCGCCATGTACCCGGCGTGCGGACCGCCGAATCCCAATGGGACGCCGAACCGCTGGGTGCTGCCGACCGCGATATCAGCGCCGGCCTCGCCGGGCGGGGCAAGCAGGGTAAGCGCCAGCAGGTCCGCGGCGACCGTGACGAGCGCGTCCCGTTCGTGCGCCGCCGCCACGATGGGGCCCAGCTCACGCACCGCCCCAGAGGCGCCCGGGTATTGCACCAGTACGCCGAAGACGTCGCCGTCTGGTAGCGGCTGGGCGAGGTCGTGCACCACGACGTCTAGACCGAGCGGGGTGGCCCGGGTCTGCAACACGTCCAAGGTCTGCGGCAGGACGTCAGCGTCGACCACGAACGTGTCGCCCCGCTTCGCCGCCCGGTGTGCCAACGCCATGGCTTCGGCGGCCGCGGTGCCCTCGTCCAACAGCGAGGCTCCGGCGATTGGTAGGCCGGTCAGGTCCTCGACCATGGTCTGGAAGTTGAGCAGCGCCTCCAGCCGTCCCTGGCTGATCTCCGGCTGGTACGGCGTGTAGGCCGTGTACCAGGCGGGGTTCTCCAGCACGTTGCGGCGGATCACCGCCGGGGTGATGGTGTCGTAGTAGCCCAGGCCGATCATGGACGTCAGCACCCGGTTGCGTCCGGCCAGATCACGCAACTCCGCCGCGACCTCCTCCTCGCCCGAGCCGACCGGCAGCGACAGCGGCTCCGACTCGCGGATGCTCTGCGGCACCGCCGCGGCGAGCAGTTCATCAAGAGACGAGTAGCCGAGGACATCCAGCATGCGGGCCACATCGGCGTCGGCCAGGCCGATGTGCCGGGAGGCGAACTCGGCCCCACGCTCGAGGTCAAACAGGCTGCGGTTCGTCGACGGCTCAGTCATTGGCCCACCGTGCTCTTCGCGCGAGCGCTCATCGCGGGATTCGCTCCGCTCCTCGCTCGCTGACGCTCGCTGCGATGCTCACTCATTGGCCTCATTGGCGGACTCCTGTAGGCGGGGCGAAGACCGGGCGCCGGAGCTGACGCTCGGTCTCCCCGTCTGTCGGGCACGCCCTCCAGAGTGGCCTCGTCCGCGCGGTCCTGGTGCCTGAGAGGTTCCGGGGAAGTTGCCCCTTCGGCGCCGCCAGCCGTTCCCGGCCGGTCGGCTCTCCCACGCAGTGTCAGCGGCCGCCGTTGACGCTACCAGTCGCCCGCCCCCAGCCTCGTCAGGCGGTGGCCGAACGCTGCTGACGCCGCCGGGCCAGCTCGTCGCGCGTGGCCGAACCGCCGACTGGCGCCGCAATGCCCGGTGTTGGTTCGGCATCGGCGCGCTCGCTCGGCAGATTGGCCAGCGAGCCGACCAGCTCGCGCAGCGCCCCGCTGACCGCGATGCCGAACACGCCCTGCCCACCGCGCAGCAGGTCGACGACCTCCTCCGACGAGGTGCATTCGTACACCGTGGTGCCGTCGGACAGCAGGGTGATCCGGGCCAGGTCGTCCACGCCACGCCGACGCAGATGCTCGACCGCCGCGCGGATGTTTTGCAACGAGACGCCGGTGTCGAGCAGTCGTTTGACGACCTTGAGAACCAGGATGTCCTTGAACGAGTAGAGGCGCTGGCTGCCGGACCCGCTGGCGGAGCGCACGGACGGGGCGACGAGATCAGTGCGGGCCCAGTAGTCCAGCTGCCGGTAGGTGATGCCGGCCGCAGAGCATGCGGTCGGGCCGCGATAGCCGACCTGTTCGTCGGGCGTCGGGGCGGGGTTGGCGAACAACGTGCCCTGCTCGGGCTGGCCGGCCGACTCGTCCGGGACTCTGTCAGCCATCTGCTTCGCCTCCGCCTGTTGTGCCCACGCTGTGCTCGCCCGCCTGCCCGTTCCACGTAAGCGCACCCACGTGAACCCCAAGGGCGTAATTCGCTGGCTCGACGGTATGGCCGCCAACGACCGGTGGTCAACGCGACGCGCGGATGTCACCGAGATTCATAACCCTCACGTTGAGATCGAGGGTCAGGGATTCACGCGCCGGATGCGAAGTCCTCCGGTGTCACGTTGTCGAGAAATTCCTTGAACTTCTCGACTTCGTCCTCCTGCTCGTCCGGGATCTCGATGCCCGCAGCGTCGAGGACCGAATCCGCGCCGAGGATCGCCACATCGCACCGCAGCGCGAGCGCGATCGCGTCGGACGGGCGCGCACTGACCGTCACCCCGCCGGTGAAGCGCAGCTCGGCGTAGAAGACGTCGTCGCGCAGTTCGGTGATGTGCACGGCCTCGAGGCGGACCCCCAGACCCTTGATCACGTCACGAAGCAGGTCGTGGGTGAGCGGACGCACCGTCTGCACGCCCTGCTGCTGGAAGGCGATCGCGGAAGCCTCGACCGCGCCGATCCAGATCGGCAGGTAGCGCACACCGTCCTCTTCGCGCAGTAGGACGACAGGTTGATTGGCCGGCATCTCGACCCGCACGCCGACCACTCGCAACGGATGCACGAACGGACCCTTTCGAACCTCGGCTGGCTACCTATCCCGCCGCATCGACGCTACACGCAATCGGTTACGAACGACCGGCGACGTCGCGCAGGCCGATCTGCACCAGAGCCGCGTGCAGCCTCACCGAGAGCGCCGCCAGCTCGCGCACCGTCTCTTCCGCCCTAGCCTTGGCCTCGGGGCCGCGCTGCTTGGCCATCGGGCCGACGACCTGGCCGAACAGGCCGACTTCGCGTTCGGCGGCGGTGCGGAATGCTCGCAAGTGCCGCCCCTCGAGCCCGTAGCGGGCCATCTCGGCCACGACCTGGCCGATCGCCAGCGCATCGTCGTCGTAATGGCCGCCGGCTTTGGCGCTGATCAAGCCGAACTGCTCGAGTTCGCGTAGCTGCTCGGCGGCGAGCCCGGTGGCGTTGAGCAGCTCCTCGCGGGACAACCGCATCGTGGGAACCGCGGGGCGGAAGTGCTCTGCGGTCGGCGCGTTGTCGGCGATCGCGAGATGCGGCACCGGCGGCAGCCCGCCCGCGCCCGGCGGCACGAGGCCGCGGTCGATTGCGTCCAGCTGGTCCTTGATAACCCGCAGAGGCAGGTAGTGGTCGCGCTGCTGGGCCAGGACGTAGCGCAGCCGCGCCACGTCCTCCGCGGCAAACTTGCGGTACCCGGACGCGGTCCGATCCGGGTGCACCAGGCCTTCGGTCTCGAGGAAACGGATCTTGCTGATCGTGATGTCGGGGAAGTCCCGGCGAAGCTGAGTCAGCACCTCACCGATGGACAGCGTCGCCTGCGATGCGCGAGTCGTTGCCGGCGCTGCCGATGTCCTAGTCACGATCTCCCTGGTCCCTCCGCTCGACGCTGCGCGCCGGACGAACGATGCCCACGGTTCGCTCGCTACGCTCGCTCACTCTTCGCCTGCCCCCACCCCGGCCCGCACCGCCGCGGTCAGATACACGAGACGGAACTTGCCGATCTGGACCTCGTCGCCGCCAGCGAGCGGCACTGCGTCGATCCGCTCCCGGTTGACGTACGTGCCGTTGAGCGAACCGACGTCGTGCACCGTATAGCCGGTGCCCTCCCGGCGGAACTCGGCGTGACGTCGCGACACGGTGACATCGTCCAGGAAGATGTCGCTGTCCGGGTGACGCCCCGCCGTAGTGACGTCCTGATCGAGCAGAAATCGACTGCCTGCATTGGGCCCCCGCTTGACGACGAGCAGGGCGGAACCAGGGACTAGTGCGTCGACAGCGCCCTGGTGCGCTTCCGCCGAGAAGTCGCTCTCGGCGTCGGACATGGCGGGGCCAGCAGAGATCACGCTGGTCGTATCAGGTGCGCCGGTTTGCGCGACGTCGGGCAACGCGGCACCGCAGTTGGCGCAGAAACGGCTCTCGGGCAGGTTCTCGGAACCACAGACTGTGCAGAACACTGGGCGTAGACCTTCCCTTGAGTACTGCGCTGGTCGGACCGGAACCACATCAGACGAGCGAGGCAGGTGATCGGCCGATCGCAGATTCCCGCGGCGCGCCGCTTGACGGCCCGTCGAGCGTAGTTGTGGCTCGTCCTAAGGGTCAATCGAAGCTCGAGCGACCGTGGAGTGTCACAGCCGATCGCCAGCAACCGCGCACTCAGCCGCTGAGCGTGCCGTAGGCGCCGGCGTCCAGCAACGCGTCGAACTGCGAGTCGTCGACGGGCTCGATCTCCACGATCCAACCGTCACCGTACGGATCTGAGTTGACCAGCTCGGGCTGCGCGTCGAGCCGCTCATTGCGTGCGATCACCGTCCCGCCCACCGGCGCATAGAGGTCCGACACGCTCTTGGTCGACTCGATCTCACCGAACGGTTCACCCTGGACTAGGTTGGCGCCGACCTCAGGCAACGAAACGTAGACGACGTCGCCCAGCGCCTGCTGGGCATAGTCCGTCACGCCGACGCGCACGGTTTTGTCGGTGACCTTGGCCCACTCGTGTTCCGCGGTGTACTTCAGGTCGTCGGGGACTTCGGACATCTGCGTGCGACCAGCCTCTCTGGTGAGCGCGATGGGCAGTGACTCGGCGCCGACCCTACCGTGGGAGCCCTGCTGTTACTTCGGCGACGGTGCAGCGTACTTGGGAGTCGGGAGGGCCCGGACCGCGCTGATCTGGACCTTGTCGCGTTCGGTTACCTGCGCGTCGCCGCCGGCAGCGCGGGCGGTGGCCGCCACGCCGCCGGGGATGTTCATGGCGGTGTCCAGCGTCTTCGCGTCGCCGATCGCCAGCACGACGTAAGGCGTTTGCTGCGCCTGACCGTCGACGCGCACCGCGCTGCCGTCGTCGGTGAAGCTCGTTGGGGTGCTGACGCGGACGGTGCCGAACTGGATCGCCTCGGCCCCGGCGCCGCGCAGCTCCTCGACGACGTCCAGCAGGTCTTCGGCGTGCAGGTTGTGCGCCGGGTCGGTGATGGTGATCGACACCCCAGGCCCGCTTGCGGGCACGGTACCGAGCAGCACGTCGAGCGCCTGCAGCTCCTGCTCGGCTTGCCGCTCGGCAACGATGTCCCGGCTGCCGCTGGCCTGCAACTGCTGCAGCGTGTTCTGCAGCTGTGCGATCTGCCGGCGCAGGTTGTCCGCACGGAGGTTCTGGTCGTCGAGGATGTGTACGAGATCGTCCTCGCGGGCATTGGCCAGGCTGTCGCCCGAGGAGTTCGACCGCACCTGTACGGCTATTCCGAAGCCGAGCACGGCGACGAGCACGCCGATGACGATTCCGGCGCGGTGCCTGCCGATCCACGGCTTGGCGGCCGCTTGCTCAGGCATGGAACACGTGCCGGCGGATCGCCGCCGCGTTGACGAAGATGCGGATTCCCAGCACGACGACGACGGCAGTCGACAGCTGCGTCCCCACGCCGAGTTTGTCGCCGAGGAAGACGATGAGCGCGGCGACCACCACGTTCGAAACGAAGGAGACGACGAACACCTTCGCGTCGAAGATGCCGTCCAACCGGGCCCGGATCCCGCCGAACACCGCGTCGAGCGCGGCGACCACGGCGATCGGCAGGTACGGCTCGAGCCAGCCGGGCACGGTTGGCCGCAGCACCAGGCCGATGACCAGGCCGATGACCAGGGCAAGGGCGGCGATCACCGGGTCGCTCCCGCAGACGGCGCCGCGCTCGCATGGCGCGGCGACACCGCGGCGCTAGCCGGCAAGCTGAGCCTTGTGGATTCGTCGAAGGAGAACGTGACGCCTCGGGCCGCCAGCGTGTGATATCGACTGGCCGCCTCGCTGTCGGCGAACCTGGTCACCAGCACGTCGGGGTCTCCAATCGCCCGGATGGTGTACGGCGAGGTGATCGGCTGAAAGTCGACGAGAACTGCCTGCCCGGCGAAGCGGATCGCCGAAGTGGGAGTCAGTCGCACGTCGTTGACCGATATGGCCTCGGCGCCCGAGCTCCACAGCTGGTTGACGACGCTGCGGACGTCGCGGTCGGTAAGCAACGCCGACGCCTCGATCGGTACGGTACCGGGCCGGCCGGCCTGTGGGGTCGCGCTCGGCGCGGGCGGATCGGCCAGCCGGACCACCAGCCCCGGGCCGGTGGCCGCGGTTGTGCCGGCGAGCAGCTGGTCGCGATCCAACTCGGCGCGCAGTCCGCCCGAGCCGGACAGCGCGGCGTCGCGTTGCTGGTTCACCTGGTCCCCGAGCCGCTCCGCGGTCGTCTCGAGCGCTGCCCGGCTCGCCTGTGCCGCCCGGACCCGATCGACGAGCGCATTGTGCACCTTCGCCGCGGTGGGCGCACCCCGGTTGGTGTGCACGTAGGCCACGGCGATGGTGAACCCGACGAGCAGGCAGCCCAACGCGGCCAGCGGGCGGCCGAACCGGGTCGGCTGGCCACCGCGGCGCTGCGCCGCGGCCGCGTAACCGGGATCGCTGGTGTTCGTCACGAGATCGATGAGAAGCGCAGTCGGTACCGCGCCCGGCCGGGTCCTCTTATCGTCGGCCGTCACGCGGGGGCTGCCAGCAGGAAGCTCATGTGCGGGTGGGCCGGGTGATCTGCCGGTACTGGACCAGGTAGAGCGCACCCGCCCACAGGTACAGCCCGGTGCCCCAGATCGTGAAGGCCCAGGCGATAGGGCGAGCGATGTCGGCCCAGGTGCCGGTGCGGTCGGCGAGCAGCAGCAACGGGAAAGCGTAAAGCAGGCAGAACGTCGCCGCCTTGCCGAGGTAGTGCACCGGCAGCGGGTCCAAACCGCGTCGGCGCAGCAGCGGGACGGTCGGCGCTAGCGCCAGGTCCCGTCCGACGATGAGCGCGGCCAGCCACCACGGGATGATCTGCCGGATGCTGAGGCCGACGAGGGTGGCCAGGATGTAGAGCCGGTCGGCGGCCGGGTCCAGTAGGGCGCCGATCCGGCTCGTCTGATTGAGCCTGCGGGCCAGCACGCCATCGGCCCAGTCGGAGAGACCGCTGAGCGCCAGCACGATCAACGCGGCAATGTCGGCATGCGGACCCAGCAGCAGCCACAGGAACAGCGGCACGCCGAGCAGCCGCAGCACGCTGAGCGCGTTCGGGATGGTGAGGACGCGAGCGGAGGCGCCGTTCGTCACACCCGCCGCCACGTCGCCTCGCCGTCTCCCTCCGCGGCCGACGCCGACTGCACTCAACTCGGCGCATTCGACATCGCCCTCATTCGATGCCGGCCCGTCACGCGCCCCCGCGGCACTGGTCGGGACGGCGGGATTCGAACCCACGACCCCCTGACCCCCAGTCAGGTGCGCTACCAAACTGCGCCACGTCCCGGTCTTGACCGACTACAAACCCTAGCGCAGCCAACGAGTTGCGCCCCATCAGCGCAAGCCGCCGCGGCCCGCACTCAGCGGCGCGCCGCTCGTCGCTCGCGGACGCGCACCGAGATCTCGATCGGCGTGCCGGTGAAGTCGAAGTCTTCGCGCAGCCGACGCTCGATGAATCGCCGGTAGCCCGCTTCCAGGAAGCCGGTCGTGAACAGCACGAACCTCGGCGGGCGAGTATCCGCCTGCGTCGCGAACAGCACCCGCGGGGCCTTGCCGCCACGGGCCGGGGGCGGCGTGGCCGCGACGACCTCCGTCAGCCAGGTGTTCAGCCGGCCAGTCGAGATACGCCGGTCCCAGGAGGCAAGGCTCGTACGCAACGCGCCCGCGAGCTTCTCTACGGCCCGCCCGGTCCTCGACGAGATGTTGACGCGCGGTGCCCAGAGCACCCGCGCGAGTTCCCGGCTGACCTCGCGGTCCAGTTGCTCGCGGCGATCCTCGTCGACCAGATCCCACTTGTTGAAGGCGATCACGAGGGCTCGTCCGGCATCGACGACGGCGGCGATGACGCGCTGGTCCTGCTCGGTGAGCGGCTCGGACGCGTCCAGCAACACGACCGCCACCTCGGCGGCCTCGATCGCACTGGCTGTCCGCAGACTGGCGAAGTATTCCATCCCGGCGGCCTGGTTCACCCGTCGGCGCAGTCCCGCCGTGTCGACGAACCGCCAGGCCTCGCCGTCCAGGACGACCAGGCTGTCGACGGGGTCGATGGTGGTGCCGCCGATCTGGTCGACGACCGACCGTTCCTCGCCGGCGATTCGGTTGAGCAGGCTCGACTTGCCGACATTCGGCCGGCCCACCAGTGCGACTCGGCGCGGTCCGCCCTCGGTGGGCCTGTCGAGGGGGGCCCGCGGCAGCGCGTCGAGCACCGCGTCGAGCAGGTCGCCACTGCCGCGGCCATGCAGTCCGCTGACCGGATATGGCTGGCCGAGGCCGAGCGACCACAGTTCGGCAGCGTCCGGCTCGGCACGCTCGTCGTCGACTTTCGTGACGACCAGGAGGACCGCCCGGCCAGACTTCCGCAGTGTCCGGGCCACGACCAGGTCGGTTTCCGTTGCGCCGGTGCGCCCGTCGACCACGAACATCACCAGGTCGGCCGTCGCTGCCGCGCGCTCGGCCTGCGCGGACACCCTGGCCCGCAGGCCATGGGCATCGGGCTCCCAGCCGCCCGTGTCGACCAAGGTAAACCGGCGGCCACCCCAGATCGCGTCGTAGGCGATGCGATCGCGGGTCACGCCCGGGACGTCCTGCACGACCGCCTGGCGCCGGCCGAGGATGCGGTTGACCAGCGTCGACTTCCCCACATTCGGACGTCCCACCACGGCCACCACCGGAGCCGGTTGCGCCTGATCCTGGTCAACCTGGTCCCACCCGTCGAATTCGCTCATCCGCCGTACCGTCCCGCGAATTCCTGGGTTGGCCGCCCAGGCTTGGTAGCCGCCACAAGGTCGGCCAGCGCTCGGCGTATCTGCTCGGTGGCCGCCGCGGTGACTCGCCGGTTGAGCGGACGCGAGTCGGGATAGCGGTCGAATCGCAGCGCAGCTCCAGCGTTGACCCGAATCGGCAACCGCCGCGGGGTGCGCGCCGCCTCAGCCGTGCCCCAACACGCGATCGGAATGACGGTCGCGCCAGTGCGCAGCGCAAGATAGCCGACACCCGGCTTGGCTGTTCGGGCCGTTCCGTCGCCACGGGTGCCTTCGGGAAAGATGCCAATCACTCCCCCGGCCTGCAGGATGCACAGGCACAGCCGGATCGGCGCCGGATCGATCACGTCGCGGACGACGGAGATCTGCCCGGCCCCACGCAGCAGACGGCCGAACCCGGCGGTGAACGCCTCTGCCTTCACCAGGCACGCGACTGGCCGGTTGACCATGCCGAACACGAGCGGGCCGTCCAACATCGAGCGATGGTTGACCGCGAGCAGGGTCGGCCCGTCCGCGGGAATCGACGCCAGGCCTGTGGCCTCGACCTTGCCGAGGGTCCGCACGAGCGCACGGGCGATGCGCTGATGCCGGGCCAGCGTGGGCGACCCGTGCACGCGATCGGCGGTCGTCGGCTCACCCACGACGCCCCGCTTCGTACTTTCTCAATATGTCGACAAGATGCTTCACAACTTCGTCGACGTCGAGGCGGGTGGTGTCGACCTCGATCGCATCGCGGGCCTTGACGAGCGGACTCGTCTGCCGGGAACTGTCCAGGTCGTCCCGACGTCGCAGATCGGCCTGCACCTCGGCGAGCGCGCTGTCGTCCTGGGCGGCGCTCAACTCGCCGGCCCGGCGGCGAGCCCGCTCGGCCGGGCTCGCAGTCAGGTACACCTTCAGCTCGGCGTGCGGCCACACGACCGAACCGATGTCCCGCCCCTCGACCACGATGCCGCCGGAGCCGATGATCCGACGCTGTTGCGCCACGAGGACGTGGCGGACGGCTGGCACGGCCGAGACGGCGCTCACCGCCGCCGTCACCTTGGCACTTCGGATCCGGGCTGCCACGTCGCGGCCGTTCAGCCGGATGGCGGGACGGTTCGGGTCGGTGCCGATCTCGATCATCAGCGTGGCCACGAGTGATGCCACCCTCTCGTCGTCTGCGGGGTCGATTCCCGCTTCCAGCACGCCCAACGTCGCCGCCCGGTACATCGCGCCGGTATCCAAGTAGCGAGCCGCGAGCTCGCCCGCGAGGTGTCTGGCGACAGTGGACTTGCCAGTCCCGGACGGACCGTCAAGGGCCACCACGCCGCGCAGCAAGGCCGGGTCACCCGACTGCGCACCAGTCGCGGGGTCGCCGGACGGCGAGTCGGCAGGCCGGGCGGTCGAAGGCACGCTGGGTCCTTTGCGGGCGGGGACGGGACGAGGATACGGATCGCCCGAGGGTGTGCCGACCGGCGACGGCCCTCGCCAACATACCGAGCAGACGTCCTCGCCCAGGGCCGCCACCTGTCAGGCTTACCGGGAGAGAGGCCTTACGGCAGACCGGCCCATTCTCCAACCGAGGCTCCGTCCTCACTTCGTCATCCAGTGGCTGCCCCGGGTCTCACTGTGGAAGGTCCGTCCGCAGCTGTGCGGCGCCGCCCAGATAGACATGCCTGATCTGCGGTCTGCCGAGCTGAGTCTCTACATGGGCCAGCAACCGGAGTACCCGCGGCATTGCGCCGGGAACCGCGATCTCCGTGGCACACAGCAGCGGGACATCCGTCAGCCCCAACTGGCGGGCCGCGTAGGCCGGAAACTCCGCCGTCAGGTCCGGCGTCGCGGTGAACACGATGCTGATGAGGTCATCCGGCCGCAATTCATTGCGGCGCAGCACTTCACGTACCAGGCTGGCCGTGCCGTCAAGGATCGCCTCGCGGGCATCGGTGTTAATCTGGATGGCGCCGCGTACGGCACGCACTGACACAGTCTTGACCTCGTTCCCTCTGACGCTGCTTGTCTCGCTGACCCCGCATGACGATCGAGCCGGTCGCCGATACAGCCGCTCTACGCTATATCGATCAAGCTCTACAGAAGTGAAATGCCACGGCGAGAGCACGATCTAGCGCTATCCAGATAAGGCGTCGAGCACTTCTGTCGGTGGAGCGCCAGTCTGCTTTGTCGATCCATCGAAGCCCATCAGAGACTCACGACGCCCACGGCGGAACTCGGTCGCTTAGTCCCTAAGATGATCTATCTGAATAGAGATCGATCCTCAAAGCTTCTTGTCGACAAGTCTATGCAGCGACCCGAGCTCGGCCGTGGTCAATGACCTAACTGACCCGGCGCGCTGGCCCCCCAACGACACCGGGCCGATCGCCGTGCGGACCAGCCGCCCGACTGGGTGACCCACGTCGGCCAAGAGCCGGCGAACGATGCGGTTGCGGCCCTCATGCAACCGCACCTCGACCAATGCACGGCCACCTTCGGCCTGAACCAGCCGGAAAGCGTCCACGCGAACCAGTCCGTCGTCGAGCTGGACGCCGTCGCGCAGCCGGCGACCCAGCTCGCGCGGGATCGGGCCCGGAACATCGGCCAGATAAGTCTTGACGACCTCGAAGGACGGGTGCATGAGCCGATGGGCAAGCTCGCCGTCGTTTGTGAGCAGCAGCAGCCCTTCGCTGTCGGCGTCCAGCCGGCCGACATGGAACAGCCTTCCGGGACGGTCAGCGACCAGATCACCGACGGTCGGCCGCCCGCGCGAATCGGACATCGCACTCAAGACGCCCTGCGGTTTATTCAAAGCCAGGTACACCAGATCGTCCCGGACATTGATCCGCATCCCGTCGACGCGTATCACGGCCGTGCGGGGATCCACCCGCATGCCCAAGGTCGCTGCCACCACCCCGTCCACCTCGACACGGCCAGCGGCGATCAGCCTTTCGCAGGCCCGCCGCGAACCGACGCCGGCGGCCGCGAGGACCTTCTGCAGCCGGATGAGATTGCCATCTGAAGGCTTGAGCTCACCCTCAGAGTTCATCGATATCGAGACCATCCAGCTCAGGCAGCAGTGGAGCCAGAGACGGTAGATCGCTGATCGAGGTCAGTCCCAACTTCTCCAGAAACAGCGTGGTCGTCCGGTAGAGACCTCCGCCAGTCTCCGGATCGGAGCCAACCTCAGTGATCAAGCCACGACTGGTCAGCGTGCGCACGACCCCGTCCACGTTGACCCCGCGGATCGCGGCGATGCGCCCGCGCGTCACCGGCTGGCGGTAGGCCACGACGGCCAGCGTCTCGAGCGCCGCTTGCGTCAGCCGGCTGCGCAGTCCGTCCGTCAGGAAGCTGGCGACCCACGGCGCGTACGCACGCCGGGTGTAGAGACGGACGCCGCCCGCAATCTGGACCAGCTCTATGCCGCTCCCCCGTTCGTCGAGGTATGCAGCGAGATCAGCCAACGCGGCAGCGACCTGTCCCACGGGCCGTTGGAGAGCTGCGGCCAGGGAGGTAATCTCGATCGGCGTGTCCAGTACGAACAGCACAGCCTCGATGGCGCTGCGCAGCTGATTCGCCTCGTCGAGCGACGGCCGCCCGACCGACGAAGTGGCTGCGCTGCTTGGGTTCTCGGCGGCCGCCGATTCGGTCCGTTCGACTGCGCCGGTCGCCTGCTTCTGCTCGCTCACCCGTACTCCTCATCGACGGACCGGCCCACGTCGTCGCCCGCGATCCCGACGGTGCTTTCCTCGTCGCCGGCCCGTTGGATCCACCGGATGCGCAGATCGGCGAGCGCGGCGGCTTGGTCGAACGCGATCGCATCCTCGCGATACAGCTCGAGGAGGGCAAGAAAGCGCGCCACGACCTCGAGGGTCGACCCGCAATCGGCGACCAGCGACCGAAACGTCGCGCTGCCCTGCCGCCACAACCGGTTGCGGATCACGACCAAGTGCTCGTGCACGCTTACTCGGGGCGCATGCACGTGATCGAGCGTGACAACGGGTACCGGTCGGGTCGCAAATACCGACCGGGCGATTTCGGCGAAACCTGCCGCGTCGACGCCGATCAGCACATCGGGCATCAGCGTGGCGTAGCGCGGTTCGAGCTCCGCCACGCGGCCGTGTCGCTGGGACTGACTGCGTTCGAGTTCGGCCAGGTGGGCGGCGACGAGCTTGTAGGCGCGGTACTGCAGCAGCCGGGCGAACAGCAGGTCGCGGCCTTCCAGCAGGGCGAGGTCCTCGTCGTCCTCGACCTCGGCGGCCGGCAGCAGCCGCGCCGCCTTGAGGTCGAGCAGCGTCGACGCCACGACGAGGAACTCGGTGGCCTGGTCGAGATCCCACGCCTGCGCCGCCGTCAGGTAGGCGATGAACTCGTCTGTCACCTGAGAGAGTGCGACCTCGGTCACGTCCATCTTGCGACGGCTGATAAGGCTCAGCAACAGGTCGAATGGGCCTTCGAAGTTCGACAGCGTTATCCGAAAGCCGCTGCTCGATTCCGGGCGAGTGAGTGTATCCACGCCCCGGTTGGCGCCGACATTGCCTGCACCATCGCGCGGCACGTCGTCGCGTAGGTGAGAACTCACGCCTCGCGCAACCGTCGCACCAGGATCGACGACTCCCCCTTGGCATCCAGATCGGCGAGCACGACCGCCATCGCCTCGCGGACGATCCGGCCGCGGTCGACGGCAAGCCCGTGCTCAGCCCGCAGTTGCAGCCGCGCCGACTCGAGCTCGATGAGCTCCTGCCCCGAGCAGTAGACGGTGATCTTCTCCTCGTGCCGTTCCCGGCCGGAGGGCGCGCGGTCGCCCACCGCGCGAATTCGCCGGCTCCCGCGCACGACGGCCGCACGGGAGATGCCCGCCGAGATGTCAGGCGCCGGGTCGGGGACCGAAACCAAGTCCGGCGCAACAGTGGACAGGGCGGCGCTGAGCCCGGCGGCACCGGAGGCTGAGGGGCTGGACTCCGGAACGCTGGGCACCGCGGTCACCGCGCCGACCCCGGGATGGTGGACGTCCTGAGTCGCGTCCGCACCACTCGCTGCAGAGGTCGCCCGGAACAGTTCAGCGGCACCGGGCAGACTCGCGCGGCGGGTCATCGACGCGCCCGCGCGGATGGCCGGCGGATCATCGTGACAGCACCTCACGAGCCAAGTTCCGGTAGGCCGCCGCGCCGACCGAGTTTGGCGCCCAGGTGGTGATCGGCTCGCCGGCCACAGTGGTCTCGGGGAACCGGACGGTCCGGGAGATCACGGTGTCGAACACAGAGTCGCCGAAGGCCTCGACCACGCGGGCGAAGACCTCACGGCCGTGCAGCGTGCGTCCGTCATACATGGTGGCCAGAATGCCTTCAAGCTTCAACTGCGGGTTGAGACGTTCGCGGATCTTTTCGATCGTGTCGATGAGTAACGCGACGCCGCGCAGGCTGAAGAACTCACACTCCAACGGGACGATGACACCGGTGGCTGCGGTCAGAGCGTTGACCGTGAGCAGGCCGAGCGACGGCTGGCAGTCGATCAGCACGAAGTCATAATCCTCGACCACCGGAGCGAGGACTCGGCCCAGCGTCTGCTCGCGAGCCACCTCGCCGACCAGCTGCACTTCCGCGGCAGACAGGTCGATGTTGCTCGGCAGCAGATCCATACCCGGCACGCCCGTCTTGAGCAGCACCTCGTCGACACTGACGCCGCGCTCCATCAGCAGGTTGTAGGCCGTGCGATCGAGCTGGTGGGGAGCGACACCCAGGCCGACGGACAGCGCACCCTGGGGATCGAAATCCACCAGCAGCACCCGGCGACCGAACTCGGCCAGCGCCGCGCCGAGGTTGATCGTGGTGGTTGTCTTGCCCACGCCACCCTTTTGGTTGCACAGGGCGATAACGCGCGCCGGGCCGTGACCGGCCAGCGGCGGCGGATCGGCGAGCCTGCGCTTAGGTCGGGTCACAGCGGGATCGGCGGACTTGCTGGCCTCGACGGCGAACAGTTCTCCCGATATCTCGGGACTTTCGCCACTTGTCGACATAGACATCAAGCGTGAAATCCCCTTACCCGCTCGTCGGCAACCGACGCTTGGCGAGACGCTACCTCACCGCGTCGTCGGATTCGACGCAGTCCGCGGCGCGTCGCGCCGGGAAGAGCCCGCGCGGCTAGCCGAGTGCCCGCGGATGGGCCGCCGCGTACACCTCGCGAAGCTGGGCAACGGTGACCAGCGTGTAGATCTGGGTGGTCGTCACCGACGAGTGCCCCAGCAGCTCCTGCACCACTCTCACGTCCGCGCCGCCTTCCATCAGGTGCGTGGCGAACGAATGGCGCAAGGTGTGCGGCGAGATCCCGCTCGCCAGCCCGGCTTTCTCGGCGGCTGCGCGCAGCACCGTCCAAGCGGACTGGCGGGACAGCGGACCGCCGCGCGCGTTGAGGAAAAGCGCGCTGGTGCCGCGGCCGTTCACGGCGAGAGCCGGGCGGACGCGCACGAGGTACGCGTCAACGGCCGCGGCGGCGAAGGATCCGACTGGGACGCGACGTTGTTTGCCGCCCTTGCCGGACAGCAGCACGGTGCGCTGCGCGCCGTCCAGGTCGTCGACGGCGAGGCCTATCGCCTCCGAAATCCGCGCGCCGGTGGCGTAGAGCACCTCGAGCAACGCCCTGTCGCGGATCGCGAGCGGTGTCTGGTCGAATCCGGACGCCTCCAGCAGCCGCTCGACCTCCTCGACGCTGATGGCCTTCGGCAGCCGCCGCTGCGCCGGTGGTGGCCGTACCTCGCGGGCCACATCGTTGGCCACCAGGCCCTCCCGAAGCGCGAACCGGTGCAGTCCACGCACTGCGACAACCGCTCGGGCGGCCGACGCGGTGGACAGGGCAGGATGCTCCGCGTCGCCTTCGCGTAGCTCGGCGAGGAACCGGCTGATCGTGGCGGCGTCGACGGAGACTATTGATTCGACGGTGTGCCGGGCGAGGTAGTCGCTATATCGAGCGAGGTCGCGACGGTAGGACGTGAGGGTGTTGGTCGCCACGCCGCGCTCGACGGCGAGGTGGTCGAGGTAGCTACGGATCACGCAGGGCGGCGCGAGGCGCCCAGCCTGAGCCGGCCGACGAACGTCAGGTAGATCGCCGGCCACGGACAGCGACCTTAGCCCGGACATGGATATCGACTTCAGTGCCGTGCGACGCCCGGCCGCGCCGACCACGGCGCATCGGCCGGGCGCAGCGGCGCCCAGGCCTGCGCCCGCGCGGCCCGCGCGGCCAGCACGCCCGCCACCGCTGACGCATTGGTCAGCTCGCCTGCGAGTGCCCGCCGCACCGCCTCGTCCAGCGGCACCCGGGCAACTGTCATCGTGATCTCCTCGTGCTGCGGGACGAAGCGTTGGTCGTCTGGCACCGCAACGAGCCCGCGGGCCAGGAAGATCCGGATCGCTTCGTTCGTCATGCCAGGCGAGGTGTACAGATCGATGAGCACGTGCCAGTCGCGGGCGGTCAACCCGGCCTCCTCGAACAGCTCGCGCTGCGCCGCCGTCAACGCTGCCTCGCCGGCAACGTCGAGCAAGCCAGCGGGTAGCTCGTCGAGGTATTGCCCCACCGGATGCCGGTACTGGTTCACCAGCACGATCCGCTGGTCGTCGTCGATTGCCACCACCCCGACGGCGCCCGGATGCTGGACGATCTCCCGCACTGCGATCGACCCGTCGCTCATCCGCAACTCGTCGGTGCGCACGGTGATAACGCGCCCGGTGAATACGGGTGTCGAGGACTGGACCGCGTACTGGTCGGCGCTCACGCAGAGCGCACGACGGTCGGCGCGTGCAGGGGGTGCGACCCGTTCGTGGATGCAGTCTCGGCCAATTCGACGGCGGACGGCTCGTCCGGGATCTCGACGGGCAGCCGTTCGGCGGCGTTGTACGCAAGCGCCGCCTCAACCAGGCCGCGGAACAGCGGATGCGCCCGAGTGGGCCGTGACTTGAGCTCGGGATGCGCCTGCGTCCCCACGAAGTACGGGTGGACGTCGCGCGGCAGCTCAATGAACTCGACCAGCCGCCCGTCGGGTGACGTGCCGCTCACGATGAGCCCAGCGGCCTCGAGCCGGTCGCGGTAGGCGTTGCTCACCTCGTATCGGTGCCGGTGTCGCTCGGATACCTGCCTCGTCCCGTACGCCTCAGCGGCCAGCGAGCCGGCGACGAGCGCTGCCGGATATGCCCCGAGGCGCATCGTCCCGCCCAGGTCGGCATTGCCGGCGACGACGTCGACCTGGCCGGCCATCGTCGCGATCACCGCGTCTGGCGTCTCGGGATCGAACTCCGCTGAGTTGGCCCGTTCGATCCCCGCCAGGTGCCGGGCCGTCTCGATCACCATGCACTGCAGGCCCAGGCAGAGGCCCAGGATCGGAATACCGTGCTCTCGGGCATAGCGCACCGCGCCGACCTTGCCCTCGATTCCCCGCACGCCGAAGCCGCCGGGAATGACCACCCCGTCGACGGCCGACAGCTGCGCCGCCGCCCCGGCCGGTGTCTCGCAGCTGTCCGATGCGACCCACCTGATCGTGACCCTGGCTCGCCGGGCGAATGCGGCGGCGCGCAACGCCTCCGTGACCGAGAGGTACGCGTCCGGCAGATCGACGTACTTGCCGACGAGCGCGATGGTGATCTCGTGGCGCGGGTTGTGTACCCGGTCGAGGAGGTCACCCCATTCTGTCCAGTCGACGTCGCGGAAGGGCAGCCCGAGTCGGCGCACCACATACGCGTCCAGCCCTTCGGCGTGCAGGACCTTCGGGATCTCGTAGATGCTCGGCGCGTCGGTCGCCGACACGACCGCTTCGGCGTCGACGTCGCACATCAGGGAGATCTTGCGCTTCACGTTGTCCGGGATTTCCCGATCACTGCGGCAGACCACGGCGTCAGGGGTGATGCCGATGCTGCGCAGCGCGGCCACCGAGTGCTGGGTCGGCTTGGTCTTCAGCTCACCGGACGGTGCGAGGTAGGGGACGAGCGAGACGTGCAGGAAGAAGCAGTTCTCCCGCCCGACATCGTGACGTACTTGTCGCGCCGCCTCGAGGAATGGCAGCGACTCGATATCGCCCACGGTGCCGCCGATCTCGGTGATCACGACGTGCGGGGTGGCGCCGTCCGGGCCGGGCTCGGCCATCGCCCGGACCCGTCGCTTGATCTCGTTGGTGATGTGCGGGATGACCTGGACAGTGTCGCCGAGGTATTCGCCGCGGCGTTCCTTGGCGATGACCGTCGAATACACCTGGCCGGTCGTGACGTTCGCGGAGCCGACCAGGTCGGTGTCCAGGAACCGCTCATAGTGGCCAATGTCGAGGTCGGTCTCGGCGCCGTCTTCGGTGACGAACACCTCCCCGTGCTGGAATGGGTTCATCGTGCCGGGGTCGACGTTTAGGTACGGGTCGAGCTTCTGCATGGTGACCCGCAGGCCGCGTGCCTTGAGCAGGCTGCCGAGGCTGCTGGCGGTCAGTCCCTTGCCGAGAGAGGAGGCGACGCCTCCGGTGACGAACAGATGCTTCGTGGGCTGCAGCGTCCGATCCACGGAAGTCCACCCTATCAGCGCGCGGGCCGCTGCCCGGCTAACCGAGGACGCCGCGCCGTCCGAACGGGCCTATTTCGGCAGGCTGGGGAACAGGGCATCGACGCCCTTGCCGGTCCCAAAATGCCCGAAGCGGGAATCCGCGGCCGCGGCCATGGCCAGGACCGTCGACACCTCGCCAAGCGACGAGTCGGCGTCATCGACGGTCGAGACGGCGCCCTTGTCGGTGTCATCACCGCGCACCAGGCCGACGACCCCATTGTCCTTCGCGGATGCGGTATCGCCGGCCACGACGACGTGCGCACCCGCCTGTTGCAGTTCGGTGACCAGCGCAAGTTGAGTCTTGCCGCCCGCGTCGCCCTGCGGCAGGCCCCCGCTGGTGACCAGAACGACCAAGGAAGCCGGCGTCACATTGTCGGCGCTCTCGACCTTGACCATGTGCAGCGAGGCGAAGCCGGCCAGCACCTGCTGGATGTCGGTCTGCTGGCCCTTGCCGACCAGGACGTACGACATGAGCGCGCCGCCGAGCGCGCCGGCGTCGTCGGTGTTGGGCAGCACCAGACCGAGCGGATGCGTGCTCACGGTGAGCGAGGTAATGTCGCCGGCTCGCTTGGGATCGGTGTAGTCGGAGGTTATCTGCACCCGGCCGGTCACCTTGCCGCCCGCCGCGGCGATCAGCTTAGCGATGGCGTCCTTGGTCGAGGCCTCCGCCGCGGGAAGACCCAGAATGAGCGCGCGCTGCCCGGTGAGCGAGCCCTTGACGATCTGGCTGCCGTAGCTGTCGGCAAACTTCTGGGCGTCGCCGACGTTGCCCTGCAGCGAGTTGACCTGGGCCGCGAGCGAGGTGCGGTCCTTCTTGAGCCCGTCCACCTGGCGGCGCAGGTCGGCGGTGATCGGACCGTTCAGCGCGGTCGTGCCGACGACGATGCCGAGGGACAGGGCCAGGAAGACCGCGATGATGGAGACGAGGTGATAGCGGAACGAGATCACGAAAACAGCCCTTGCACCCAGTTCACGAAGTGGTCCCATATGTCGGCGAAATAGGTCCGGCCGGTCTCGGACACCGCGAGTGCAGCGGCAATCGCGACGAGCGCCGCCAGGACGAGCAACAGCAGCGCGGCCGAGGAGATCCGGGTCCGATAGAGCCGCCGCACGCCCTCGGCGTCGACCAGCTTGCTGCCGACGCGAAGCCGGGTCAGGAATGTCGAGGCCATCCCGCCCCGGCCCTTGTCGAGGAACTCGACCAGCGTGGCGTGGGTCCCCACCGTGACGATCAGCCCGGCGCCCTTCGCGTCGGCCAGCAGCAGCGCAAGGTCCTCGCTGGTGCCCGTGGTCGGGAAGCTGACCGTCGCGATACCCAGATCCTGCGCCCGCGCGAGCGCTGGCGCTCGGCCGTCATGGTCGGTGCGGATCACCACCTCGGCGCCGCCGGTCAGCAACTCGTCCGAGACGCCGTCCAGGTCGCCAACGATCAGATCGGGCCGGTAGCCGGCCTCGTGGAGCACCTCGGCGCCACCGTCGACGCCGACGAGCACCGGGTGGTACTCGCGGATGTAGTGCTTGAGCGACGCGAGGTCAGCCCGGTAGTCGTATCCCTTGACGACGACCACGACGTGCCGCCCCTCGATCGCCGTGCGCACATCCGGCACGCCGACCCCGTCGAGCAGTAGCTCGCGCTCGGTCTTCATGAACTGCTGGGTATCGACGGCGAACGCGGACAGCTGAGTCGACAGCCCCTCCTTGGCCTCGTCCATGGCCTCGGCAACCGAGGCGCGGTCCTGGGCGTTGCCCTTGGCCACCGGTTCCTCGCCGATATAGAGGGTAGAGCCGTCGATGCGGACCCGGGTGCCTTCCTTCACCGACGCGAACACCTCGCTGCCGACGTTGTCGAGCAGCACGACGCCGCCGGCGACCAGCAGGTTCGGCCCGAGGTTCGGATAGCGGCCGGAGATGCTGGGCGCGGCGTTGACGACGCCTGCGACCTTGGCGGCGAGCAACGCCTCGGCGGCTGCGCGATCGAGATCGACGTGGTCGATGATCGCGATGTCGCCCGGGTTGAGCCGGCCGACCAAGCGCAGGGTTCGACGGTCCATGCGGGCGACTCCGCTGACGCCGGCCAAGCCCTCGCTGCGTCCACGGCGGATCGATGCCAGCCTCATGGGGACCTATCGTGCCACCGGACGGTGAGCGTGGCGGCTGCGCCACGCGGTGATCACGGGGTTTTCGACCTCTTCGCGGTACGTGTGGGTTTCGGGGCCTCGCCCCTCACCCGCTCGTCCTGCGCGGCGTCGAGTAATTCGGCACCGTGTTCGCGGGCGGTCTGCGAGTCGCTCCCGCCGAGCATCCGGGCGAGTTCGGCAATGCGCTCGTCGCCGTCGACGGCCCGCACGCCACTGCGAGTGACGCCGGCCTTGCCTACCTTGTCCACGACGACGTGCCGATCGGCATACGCCGCGACCTGGGCGAGATGGGTGACCACCAGCACCTGACGGTCGTGCGCTAGCCGGCCAAGCCGTCGGCCCACCTCGATCGCCGCCCGGCCGCCCACCCCGGCGTCCACTTCGTCGAACACCATCGTCGGCACCGGGTCGGTACCGCTGAGACAGACCTCGACCGCGAGCATGACGCGCGACAGCTCCCCGCCGGAGGCGCCCCGGGACAGCGGCAGGGCCGGCGCATCGGCATGCGGCTGGAGCAGGATCTCCACCTCGTCGATCCCGTCGGCCCCAGCGCCAACGCCTCGGCCGTCGATCGTCAGCGACGCGCCGCCGGCGACTGGCGGACGGGTCCGGACTTCGATGCGCAGCCGGGCACCCGGCATGGCTAGCTCGCTGAGTTCCTGGCTGGTCTGCTCGGCAAGTCGACTGGCCGCCGCGCGTCGGCGGACTGAGACATCGGTCGCCAGCTTGGCTGCCTCCCCGGCGGCCTCGTCCCGGCGCACGGCGAGGGCCCGCAGTGCCTCGTCGGAGACGTCGAGCTCGGCCAGCCGGGCCCGGGCGTCCTGCGCCCAGCGCAGGACGCCGTCGATCCCGCCCGACCCCGTCCGTTCATCGGCATACCTGCGGGTCAGCGCCGCCAGCGTCGCGCGGCGCGACTCCATCTCGGCAAGCCGTTGCGGGTCAGCCTCGATCCGCTCGCCGTACTCGGACAGTTCCGCGCCCAGATCGGCGGCGCCGGCCGCGAGATCCGCCAGCCGGCCGGCCAACACGTCGAGTTCGCTGTCGTCGCCGGCCTGGGCGTCCAGGGCGCGGCGCGCCTGGCCGAGCAGGGTCGTCACGTCGCGGTCCTGTGGCGGCGCGTCGTCCGGGTCGCCGAGCAGCGCGTCGTGCGCGACTCGCGCGGCCATCCGCAGCGCGTCGGCATGCGCCAGCCGGCTCGCCGCGGCGGCTAGCTCGCAATCTTCGCCGGGTCGCGGATCGGCCGCTTCGATCTCGCTGATGCCGTGCTCCAGCAGGGCGAATTCGCGCCGCAGCTCGCCGGCCCGCGCGGTGCGGTCGGCCAGCTGACCCGAGGCGTCCCGCCACCGCTCATAGGCGGCCGCGTAGGGGCCAAGGTCGATGCCGGCGTAGCGGTCGAGGGCGGCGCGCTGCTCGCCGGGCTGGGCCAGCCGCAGCTGGTCGGCCTGGCCGTGTACGGCCAGCAAGTGCTGCCCGAGCTGGGCGAGGACGCCGACGGGAGCGGGTGCGCCACCGACGAACGCCCTGGACCGGCCGGCGGCACCGACCACGCGACGCAGCGTCAACCCCCGGCCGTCGTCCAGCTCACCGCCGGCGTCGTCCACCCGTGCGCCCGCTGGCGAACCCGCGGGAAGCAAGATCCTGCCATCAACGACCGCGTGCGGTGCGCCTGCGCGAACGCGAGCCGTATCAGCCCGCCCCCCGAACAGCAACAGCAGGCCGGTCACCACCATCGTCTTGCCCGCGCCGGTCTCGCCGGTAACCACGGTCAGGCCCGGGCCGAGGGTCAACACGGTGTCCTCGATGACGCCCAGCCCCCGGATGTGCAGCTCCTCGAGCACTGCCGCGCTCCTAGTCGTCCACGTCGCGGGGCACCGGGCTGCCGTTCTCGTCCACGCTGTCCCGGAAGCCGCGCACCGGCAGTTGGAACTTCGTGACGAGCCGCTCGCCGAAACTCCACTCGGCGAGCCTGGCGATGCGCACCGGCGCCGTGCCCCGGCGGACCGTCACTCGGCCCCCGGGCGGGATGTCGACCGACCGTCGTCCGTCGCAACCCAGCACACCCGGCAGATCCGGGCTGATCAGGTCTAGCTGGATGACGGACGACGGAGCCACCACGATCGGACGGGCGAACAGGGCATGCGCCGCGTTCGGCACCACGAGGATCGCGTCGACATTCGGCCAGACGATCGGCCCGCCGGCCGAGAAGGCATAGGCCGTCGATCCGGTAGGCGTGGCGCAGAGTACACCGTCGCAGCCAAACCGCAGCAGCGGCCGGCCGTCGACGGCCACCGCTATCTCGATCATCCGCTCGCGGGTGCTCTTCTCGACGGTCGCCTCGTTCAGCGCCCAGTTCGCCGCGAGCAGCTGGCCATCCGCGGACACCTCGACATCGACGGTGGTGCGTTCCTCGACCTCGTATCGCCGATCCACCAACGACGTCACGAGCGCCGCGAGCTCGTCCGGTTCGGCTTCGGCGAGGAACCCGACCCGGCCGAAGTTCACGCCGACCATCGGCACGCCCGCGGGCCGGGCGAACTCGGCGGCGCGCAGGAACGTCCCGTCGCCGCCGAGCACCAGCACGATCTCGGCGCCGTCCGCGGCGGTGTGCTCGTCTACAACGGTCGCGGTGGTGCCGCTGCACGCCCGAGCGTCGTTGCCGAGCATCCGCACCTCGAACCCGACGGCGCACAGCTTGTCGGCCATGCTGCTCATCATCCGGCGAATCTGGCTGCGCTCGGTGTGGGCGACCAGCAGCACGGACCTCATCGTTGCTCCTTACCCATGGGCAGCGCCTGTGCAGCCGCCTCGACGGCCGCGCGATCAACCGCCAGTTCGTCCGGTCGCGCCGGGCGTCGCAGCCAGAGGAAGAATTCCACGTTGCCTGCCGGGCCGGGCAGCGGGCTGCGGGTCACCGCTGCGGTAGCCCAGCCCAGCCCCGCCGCGGCGCGCGCGACCGACACGATCGCGTCGACGTGATGAGCCGCGTCGCGAACGACTCCTCCATGGCCGAGTCGCTCGCGGCCGACCTCGAACTGCGGCTTGACCATCGCCAGCAGGTCGCCGTCACTGCTCGTGCAAGAGGTCAGGGCAGGCAACACCAGGGTCAGCGAGATGAAGGAGAGATCCGCGACGGTCAGCTGGGCGACGCCGCCGATCTGCTCCGGGGTAAGCGAGCGGACGTTCGTCCGGTCGAGCACGCGCACCCGCGGATCTGTCCGCAACGGCCAGGCGAGCTGGCCGTATCCGACATCGACCGCAACGACTTCAGCGGCGCCGCGGCGCAGCAGCACGTCAGTGAACCCGCCGGTCGACGCTCCGGCGTCCAGACACCGCTTGCCGGTCACCGCGATCTGCGGAAACGCGTCCAACGCGCCCGCGAGCTTGTGCCCGCCACGAGACGCGTAACTCGGCTCGCCGTCGCCGACGACCCTGATCGGCGTCTCGTTGTCGACCCCGGTGCCCGCCTTCGTCGCGGCCACCCCGCGAACCTGCACGCGGGCGGCGGCGATCAACTCGACGGCCTGCTCCCGCGAGCGTGCCAGCCCCCGGCGAACCAGCTCGGCGTCCAGTCGCTGTCGGCGACTCGGCACTTCGGGGAACCCGCGGCAGTCAGCCGGCCTGGTCGATCTCAGACAGGGCCGCCTGCAGCCTGGCGTGCAACTGACCGAACCGATCGGCGTGCTCGCTCAACGGATGCTCCGCAAGATCGCCCAGAACCGCCAGGTGCTCCTGAACGACGTCGTCCTGCACGGTGGGCGCGGTCGTGGCTGACTCGGCCCTGCCCGGCCCCGGCGTGTCCGGCACCGCCGGGCTGGCCTGCACACCGGCGTTGAACTCGCTCACCTGTAGCCTCCCTTTCGGCGAATGCGTGCCTTCGCGCCAGCTGCGCGACAGCCGTCCCGACGGTACCGTCGCCGGGTCCGATACGGTCGTCGGCACGTCGACAGATCGTGCCGACGTGGTCGGCTGGCTGTCGATAGAAGGGCCACGGGTCGATGGCGACGATCGACGAGTGCGAGCGGGCCTTCCGCGTACTCGCCGAGCAGCTTGCCGGCGTCGATTCCGATACGCGGAAAAAGGTGGTGCTCGACCGGTCCATCACCTGCCGGATTCGCGATCTCGGGGTCATCTTCGCAGGGCAGCTGCGCGACGGCGGCTTGCACGATATCCGCCAGGTCGACAATGACGATGGGCAGCTGCGGCTGAGCGTTGACAGCGACAACCTGCTCAAACTGACCTCGGGCGAGCTCAGCTTCCTGTCTGCGTGGACGTCCGGCAAGCTGGGCGTCGACGCGAGCGTCTTCGACCTGCTCAAGCTGCGATCTCTGTTCTGACCGGTCTGACCGGCCACTCAGGCAATCCCCAGTTCGGCGAACGCGGCGCGCGCCGCGGTGTCCTGCGCCTGGTGACTGTTGGCCCCACCACGCGCCCAGCTCAGCGCGCACAGCGCCCGCAGCCCGTCCATGGCTGATTCCGGCGGCGTCGAGCCCTGATAGCACAGCAGCAGTCCACCACCCGGCCCCGTTTGCGCGCGCCAACCCCGGCAGGTGGCAACGGTCCCGGCCTCGTCGATGTGGGGTCGCGGATGCGACTCGAGCAGCCCGGCGAGGTCGCGCGACAGGTAGCTGGGTCGTTGGACGGGCCCCGCCGCGATCAGCTCGGCCGGGTCGGTGACGCCGGTGAGCACCAACAGGCTGTCACAGCCGACCCGGCGGGCTCCTTCGATGTCGGTGTCGAGCCTGTCCCCCACTACGAGCGGTCGCCGGGCGCCGGACCGTTCGACGGTTTCGCGGTGCATCGCCGGGTCCGGCTTGCCCGTGGACACCGGGGACAGGCCGGTCGCATGTCGCAATGCGGCCACCATCGAGCCGTTGCCGGGCAGTCGGCCGCGCGGCGACGGGATGGTCGGATCGAGGTTGGTGGCGACCCAGGGGACGCCGCGTTGGAGGGCGATCGAGCCCTCGGCCAGCATCCGCCAGTCGAGGTCCGGGGAGTATCCTTGAACCACCGCCGCGGGTTCCTGGTCCGCGCTGGTGACGGGGGTCAGGCCGCGGTCGCGGATCGCCTCGACCAGACCGTCGGCGCCCAGCACCAGCACCTTTGCGCTGGGTTCGAGACGGTCAGCCAGATAGTGCGCAGCCGCGTGCGACGACGTGACGACGTCCTCCGGCCGTGCGGGAACACCCAAGCTCGTCATGTGCCGCGCTACCACGGCAGGCGTCCGGGCCGCGTTGTTGGTGACGAACGTCAGGCGCATGCCACGGCGCCGGGCCGCCCCCAGCGCCTCGGGCGCCCCTGGGACGGCGTCGATACCGACATAAACCACGCCGTCGAGGTCGAGCAGGGCGACGTCGTAACGATCAGCGAGCGCTTCGGTCGAACCGAGCATGCCGAAATCCTTGTCGATTGCCATCACCGCTGCCTCGGCCCTTCGCGTCGCCGGTCCGCTCGTCCGATGGCACCGTAGTCGGCGTCGCAGGGCTGCGTACGATCCCCTGACGTGAGCAAACGCACCGACCGAGTGGTGGCACCGAGGCAGGACGCGGCTACTCGGCGCCACGGCATGATCGCCCGATGACAGACTGCCTGTCGCTTTCGCCATTTCGGGCGCTGCGTCCGGCGGTCGATGGCACCCGGCTCGGCCGGCTGCTCTGCCCGCCATACGACGTCATCGGCGAGGAGGAGCGCCAGGAGTTGCTCGCGGCTGACCCACAGAACGCGGTGGCGGTTGTCCTGCCCCGCTCGCTAGCCGGCGAAAACCCATATCTGGCGGCGGCGCGCCGCCTTGACGAATGGTCAGCGACCGGCTTGTTCGCTGTTGACGCGCGGCCCGCTCTCTACATCTACGAGATACGCACGGCCGATGGTGGGGTGACCCGCGGGCTGTTGGGTGCGGTCGAGCTGCGCGACGCGGCCGACGGCGTGATCCTGCCGCACGAGGACACGATGGCCGGGCCAGTCGCCGATCGGCTCGCGCTCATGCGGGCCACCGAGGCGAACCTCGAACCGATCTACCTCGTCTACGACGGCGGAGGCGCTGCGTCCCACGTCGTCCGCGACGTGGAGCAGGCCACCGAGCTCGCCGCGACTGTAACCCCGGACGGCACGTCGCATCGGCTCTGGTCGGTCACCGAACCCGATGTACACCGCCAGGTCGACACGGACTTGCGGACCAGGCGGGCGCTTATCGCCGACGGCCATCACCGCTACGCCACCTACCTTGAGCTGCAGCATGAACTGCGCACCGTGCAAGGCGCCGGTCCGTGGGATCGCGGCCTTACCTTGCTCGTCGACTCGTCCAGCTACGGACCGCAGGTGCACGCGATCCACCGGGTCCTGCACGGGCTGGCGTTCGGGGCGGCACGGTCTCGCGCCGAGCAGGTGGCCCATGTCACGCCGGTCGCCGATCCGCGCGCGGCTCTCGCCAGCCTGGCTGACGTCTCGGGGTTCGCGGCTGTGCTCACCGACGGGCAGACGAGTGTGGTGGTGACGCAACCCGACGCTGACCTGGTCGCCCGCTCGCGGGACGCTGATGCGCCCGCCGCACTCGCCGACCTCGACGTCGCGGTGCTGCACCGGGTGCTGGTCGCACAGGTGTGGGGCCTGCCGGATCGGGAGGACGCTGTCGGGTACGCGCACTCCGTCGACGAGGCGATCGCCGAGGCACGCAAAGCGGGCGGCACCGCGGTGCTTCTGCGCGCGACGCCGGTTGCCGCCGTGGCGGCGGTCGCGGCAGCTGGTGCCCGGATGCCTCGCAAGTCCACGCTGTTCACTCCTAAGCCGGCGTCCGGCCTGGTGATGCGCAGATTCCGGGACAATTCCTGAGAGCCAGAGCGCCGCACGTTGCTCACGCGTCGCCATCGGGGGACGCAGGCCGGGCCCGACGGCCCATGCGGGTCAGCTTCGCGGCAGACACGTCCACCTCGTACCGGCTCGCCGGGACTCCGCCGGCGCTGCGCCAGAACCGTCGCCGGAGACTCCCGGTCACCTCGACCCGGTCTCCCGGCTGTGCGCGCAGCGCCGTGCGCCGCACGGTTGGCCGGCTGGTCGAGCAGTCGATGCTGTCGACCCGGACCCTCCCGCCCGCGGGCCGCGGAACTGTCACCCGGAATGTGCAGAGCTCGTCCCCACTCGGCAGCACCCGGATCGTTGCCGGCGCCGCGAGAACGCCGCGCAGGAACACCTCGTTGTCGGCGACTGGCGCCGGGTCACCTGTCATGACCCCATCGTCGAAGATCGCACAGCCGCCCGCCACTGCGAAGGGACGGCTGTGGACAATACGCATCGGCCTGTGGACGACGGTCAGACCAGATCGGCGGCCCGTTCCGCAGCGTCCGTCTCGCCCTCTACATCAAGCGCCGCGGCAGCCGCGAACCACTGCGCAGCCTCCTCGCGTCGCCCAGCAGCCAGCAGCGCGTCGGCGTAGGCATACCACAGTCGCGTGGAGCCGGGCCGCGGGCGCGCCCGGTCCAGGCCCCCTCTCGCCAGGACGCTGAGCGCCGCGCCGACCTGGCCGAGATCTCGCCGGGCGCCGGCCACCACGATCAACAGCTCGGCCCGCGTCTGCGGGTCCAGCCGCGCGGCGTCCGGA
Organism: uncultured Actinomycetota bacterium; assembly: GCA_963839995.1. Classification (GTDB taxonomy): domain Bacteria; phylum Actinomycetota; class Actinomycetes; order Mycobacteriales; family Jatrophihabitantaceae; genus CAWIUB01. Next base: position 37,949 of record CAWIXH010000017.1, read on the forward strand.
TCGTTGAGCACGCGCAGGGCCTGCTGCGGGCGGCCGAGTGCCCGTTCGCAGTCGGCCATGATCGCAAGATTGCGCGGATCACCAGAGATCCGCCGGGCCGCACGTAGCTCGCTCAACGCCTCCGCCCACTGCTCCGCGTGGTACGCAGCCACCCCAACCGCCTCGCGCACGGCCCCGATCCGGGCTGCCCGTCCGCGCGCCGCCCGGGCATGGCGCAGCGCCAGGCCAGGGTCGGCGTCGAGCAGCTGGCCGGCGGCCACGAGATGAGCAGCGACTGTCTCGGCGTTTGGCTTGGATAGCGACCGAAGCTCTGCCCGGATAGAGCGGTCCAGCAGCCCGATGCCCGTTCCCTCCGGAATCGGCGGTTCGGGGGAGCGAGCCGGCCGGGGTGCTCGCTGTGCAGCGGATCCGCCCCGACCTCTGCCCGGTGCGCCGGCGCCCCGCGCTGTGCTGCTGCGGCCCTGCGACGATCCTCCGGCGCCACCGCGCCGTGGTGCCGCCGCTCGACCTGCGTCCGCCCGGGGCTGCCTTGCCTTGGCCACGTCACCTGTCCCATCCCGACTCGGCCGGAGGATCCCTCGCCAACGAGTCTGCAGCAGCTGCCAATAGCTGAGGGCCGCCCGGCATGCCGGGCGGCCCTCATCAACGATTGTCCGGCGACGTCCTACTCTCCCACGCAGTGGCCCGCGCAGTACCATCGGCGCTGAGAGGCTTAGCTTCCGGGTTCGGGATGGGACCGGGCGTTTCCCTCTCGCTATGGTCGCCGAAACACTATGGAGATATCGGTCCCGGGCGTCCATGGCAGACGCTGGACCGTACCTCGGGAACCGCACAGTGGACGCGTTTTTGTATGTGGCAAGTCCTCGGCCTATTAGTACCGGTCAGCTGCATGCGTTACCGCACTTCCACTTCCGGCCTATCAACCCGGTGGTCTAGCCGGGGGCCTTACTCCATAAAGGATGGGAGATCTCATCTTGAAGCGAGCTTCCCGCTTAGATGCTTTCAGCGGTTATCCCTTCCGAACGTAGCCAACCAGCAGTGCTCCTGGCGGAACAACTGGCACACCAGAGGTTCGTCCGTCCCGGTCCTCTCGTACTAAGGACAGCCCTTCTCAAATCTCCTGCGCGCGCGGCGGATAGGGACCGAACTGTCTCACGACGTTCTAAACCCAGCTCGCGTACCGCTTTAATGGGCGAACAGCCCAACCCTTGGGACCGACTCCAGCCCCAGGATGCGACGAGCCGACATCGAGGTGCCAAACCATCCCGTCGATATGGACTCTTGGGGAAGATCAGCCTGTTATCCCCGGGGTACCTTTTATCCGTTGAGCGACACCGCTTCCACTTGCCGATGCCGGATCACTAGTCCCAGCTTTCGCTCCTGCTCGACATGTCTGTCTCACAGTCAAGCTCCCTTGTGCACTTGCACTCGACACCTGATTGCCAACCAGGCTGAGGGAACCTTTGGGCGCCTCCGTTACTTTTTGGGAGGCGACCGCCCCAGTCAAACTACCCACCTGACACTGTCCCTGATCCGGATTACGGACCGAGGTTAGACACCCAATTCGACCAGAGTGGTATTTCAACGATGACTCCACGAGCACTGGCGTGCCCGCTTCACAGTCTCCCACCTATCCTACACAAGCCGAACCGAGCACCAATATCAAGCTATAGTAAAGGTCCCGGGGTCTTTCCGTCCTGCCGCGCGTAACGAGCATCTTTACTCGTAGTGCAATTTCGCCGAGTCTGTGGTTGAGACAGTCGAGAAGTCGTTACGCCATTCGTGCAGGTCGGAACTTACCCGACAAGGAATTTCGCTACCTTAGGATGGTTATAGTTACCACCGCCGTTTACTGGCGCTTAAGTTCTGAGCTTCGCTCCGAAGAGCTAACCCGTCCCCTTAACGTTCCAGCACCGGGCAGGCGTCAGTCCGTATACATCGTTTTTCAACTTCGCACGGACCTGTGTTTTTAGTAAACAGTCGCTTCTCGCTGGTCTCTGCGGCCGGCCAACGCTCGGAGAGCAAGTCTCGTCACGTCAACTGGCCCCCCTTCTCCCGAAGTTACGGGGGCATTTTGCCGAGTTCCTTAACCACAGTTCTCTCGATCGCCTCGGTATTCTCTACCTGACCACCTGTGTCGGTTTGGGGTACGGGCCGCGAAGAGCTCGCTAGAGGCTTTTCTCGGCAGCATAGGATGATCGAATTCGCCCCAATCGGCTATGCATACTGTCTCAGGCACGTGTGATGCGGATTTACCTACATCACGCCCTACACAGTTGCCCCAGTACTACCACTCACTGGTACGACTACCTTCCTGCGTCACCCCATCGCTTACCTACTACTGGTTCGGGTCGCGCGATCCACCACTCGTCCCGAAGGATCTGCGGCTTCTGGCGCTTAGCATTACTAGGTTCGGTATTGGCGCTCTTTTGCGGGTACGGGAATATCAACCCGTTGTCCATCGACTACGCCTGTCGGCCTCGCCTTAGGTCCCGACTTACCCTGGGCGGATTAGCCTGGCCCAGGAACCCTTGGTCATCCGGCGGAGGAGTTTCTCACTCCTCTTTCGCTACTCATGCCTGCATTCTCACTCGTATGCCGTCCACGGCTGGGTTACCCCGCCGCTTCCTTCGGCATACGACGCTCCCCTACCCATCCACACACCTGGCCAACCACCCGTAGATGGAGGGCGGGCTATTATGTGAATGTCACAGCTTCGGCGGTGTGCTTGAGCCCCGTTACATTGTCGGCGCAGAATTACTTGACCAGTGAGCTATTACGCACTCTTTAAAGGGTGGCTGCTTCTAAGCCAACCTCCTGGTTGTCTATGCGACTCCACATCCTTTCCCACTTAGCACACGCTTAGGGGCCTTAGCTGGTGATCTGGGTTGTTTCCCTCTCGACTACGAACCTTATCGCCCGCAGTCTCACTGCCGCGTTCTCACTTACCGGCATTCGGAGTTTGGCTGATTTCGGTAAGCTTGTAGGCCCCCTAGACCATCCAGTAGCTCTACCTCCGGCAAGAAACACGCGACGCTGCACCTATATGCATTTCGGGGAGAACCAGCTATCACGAAGTTTGATTGGCCTTTCACCCCTACCCACAGCTCATCCCCCAGGTTTTCAACCCTGGTGGGTTCGGTCCTCCACGCGGTCTTACCCGCGCTTCAACCTGGCCATGGGTAGATCACTTCGCTTCGGGTCTAGATCACGCGACTAGTTCGCCCTATTCAGACTCGCTTTCGCTACGGCTACCCCACACGGGTTAACCTTGCCACGTAACGCTAACTCGCAGGCTCATTCTTCAAAAGGCACGCTGTCACGACTGCACTCGAGGTGCAGCGACGCTCCAACGGCTTGTAGGCGCGCGGTTTCAGGTACTATTTCACTCCCCTCCCGGGGTACTTTTCACCTTTCCCTCACGGTACTCGTCCGCTATCGGTCACCAGGGAGTATTTAGGCTTAGCGGGTGGTCCCGCCAGATTCACAGCGAATTTCACGGGCTCGCTGCTACTTGGGGTGACGTTCGGGAGGCATCGCGTTTTCGTCTACGGGGGTATCACCCTCTGTGCCGGACCTTCCCAAGTCCTTCGACTAACGACGACGCTTTCTGACTCCCTGCTGGTTCGGCAGAACCAGCCAAACGGCCCCACAACCCCAGATACGCAACGCCTGCCGGCTATCACGCGTATGTGGTTTGGCCTCTTCCGGTTTCGCTCGCCACTACTCACGGAATCGCGGTTGCTTTCTCTTCCTGTGGGTACTGAGATGTTTCACTTCCCCACGTTCCCTCCGCATGCCCTATGTGTTCAGGCATGGGTGACAGGACATGACTCCTGCCGGGTTTCCCCATTCGGAAATCCTCGGATCACAGCTCGGTCGACAGCTCCCCGAGGCTTATCGCAGCCCCCTACGTCCTTCTTCGGCTCCTGGTGCCAAGGCATCCACCGTGCGCCCTTATTAACTTGGCCACAAAGATGCTCGCGTCCACTGTGCAGTTCTCAAGGTACGGGCGACCCCGCCGACTGCTCGTCGCGTACGCCGCTCGTGGAGAGCCGGCGCCGTTCGACGATCGACGTGTCAGACCTGGCGCATCGGAAATCTCGATACGCCCTGAGGGCGTTTGCGCTCCCTCAGGACCCAACAGCGTGCCTACGCGCTCGTCGTGCTCGGGCTGATGTTCCGTACTGGCAAGCAGACGTACTGATAGCCGAACCGCGAAGAACGCGAACTGGTTAGTGTTCCACCCTTGAGCACCGCGGTGGCATGAACATCCACCAACGGGTCTGGGCAGTGCTGCGTCACAGCGACTGCCAGGTCACAGCGACTGCCAGTTGCTCCTTAGAAAGGAGGTGATCCAGCCGCACCTTCCGGTACGGCTACCTTGTTACGACTTCGTCCCAATCGCCGATCCCACCTTCGACGGCTCCCTCCACAAGGGTTGGGCCACCGGCTTCGGGTGTTACCGACTTTCGTGACGTGACGGGCGGTGTGTACAAGGCCCGGGAACGTATTCACCGCAGCGTTGCTGATCTGCGATTACTAGCGACTCCGACTTCATGGGGTCGAGTTGCAGACCCCAATCCGAACTGAGACCGGCTTTCTGAGATTCGCTCCACCTTGCGGTATCGCAGCTCTTTGTACCGGCCATTGTAGCATGCGTGCAGCCCTGGACATAAGGGGCATGATGACTTGACGTCATCCCCACCTTCCTCCGAGTTGACCCCGGCAGTCTCCTATGAGTCCCCGACATTACTCGCTGGCAACATAGAACGAGGGTTGCGCTCGTTGCGGGACTTAACCCAACATCTCACGACACGAGCTGACGACAGCCATGCACCACCTGTGCAAGGCCCTTACGGACCCCGTATCTCTACGAGATTTCCCTGCATGTCAAGCCCAGGTAAGGTTCTTCGCGTTGCATCGAATTAAGCCGCATGCTCCGCCGCTTGTGCGGGCCCCCGTCAATTCCTTTGAGTTTTAGCCTTGCGGCCGTACTCCCCAGGCGGGGCGCTTAATGCGTTAGCTGCGGCACAGACCACGTGGAATGTGGCCCACACCTAGCGCCCAACGTTTACGGCGTGGACTACCAGGGTATCTAATCCTGTTTGCTCCCCACGCTTTCGCTCCTCAGCGTCAATCTCGGCCCAGAGACCCGCCTTCGCCACCGGTGTTCCTCCTGATATCTGCGCATTTCACCGCTACACCAGGAATTCCAGTCTCCCCTACCGAATTCTAGCTTGCCCGTATCGGCTGCAGGCCCGGGGTTGAGCCCCAGGTTTTCACAGCCGACGCGACAAGCCGCCTACGAGCTCTTTACGCCCAATAATTCCGGACAACGCTTGCACCCTACGTATTACCGCGGCTGCTGGCACGTAGTTGGCCGGTGCTTCTTCTGCTCCTACCGTCACTTTCGCTTCGTCGGAGCTGAAAGAGGTTTACAACCCGAAGGCCGTCATCCCTCACGCGGCGTCGCTGCATCAGGCTTTCGCCCATTGTGCAATATTCCCCACTGCTGCCTCCCGTAGGAGTCTGGGCCGTGTCTCAGTCCCAGTGTGGCCGGTCGCCCTCTCAGGCCGGCTACCCGTCGTCGCCTTGGTAGGCCGTTACCCCACCAACAAGCTGATAGGCCGCGGGCCCATCCCTAGCCAGAATCCTTTACAAATCCAAGGATGCCCTCGGATTTCATATCCGGTATTAGACCCGGTTTCCCGGGCTTATCCCAGTGCTAGGGGCAGGTTGCCCACGTGTTACTCACCCGTTCGCCGCTAGGGCTCCTTCCCGAAGGAAGGGCCTCGCTCGACTTGCATGTGTTAAGCACGCCGCCAGCGTTCGTCCTGAGCCAGGATCAAACTCTCCGTGTAGGTATGTATGACTCCCGCACCAAGACGTGCGGTGTGTCGACACAGAAAGTGCCGCTCGCGCGGCATGATCGCTGGTCATACGAGCTGGTAAACACCTCTGCGATAGCAGAAGATGTAAATCACCCTCTGCGACGCAGAGATGTAATCATTGCTCGATGTACCAAAGGAATCGTTTGTGCGGTCGATTGACCACACAGACGAGGTTATGCTTTTTTTGGCACTAACTTTCGGCACGCTGTTGAGTTCTCAAGGAGCGGACGCACACCGGGGGCGTCCTCTCGGACGACTTCGGGGCAACCCATGAAACTCTACTCGGTCGGCTCCGCTCGGTCAAACCTGACCAGCACCGCCCGATACCCACCATGTTCACCGTGCGGATACCCGCATTGCCGGAATCTGGGGGTTGCGGAACGCGCTGCAGTCGTGAATCCGGACGCCGGACAGCGAGGTGACGGTAGTCGCGGCCGGATCGCCCGTCAACTCGTCCCAGCCGATTCGTCACTGTGGCGGCGCAGCCGCACCCCTCTGCGCTTGCCAACCGTCAGCACCGACCCCGCGAGGCGTTCGACGGGCAGGTCGTACTCCTTGACCTCGAGCGGCTGCCCGTCCATGCGAACCGCCCCCTCGTCGATCAGCCGGCGTGCCGCGCTCGAGCTCGCGGCCAGGCCGGCAGATCTCAGCACACCGGGCACGTGGACGAATTCGCCGTCCGGCAAGGCAAACTCGGGCACATCGGCAGGCAGCTCGCCGTGCTTGTGGATCGCGTCGAACCCCTGCTCGGCGGCTGTTGCCCGCTCCGCGCCGTGGTACAGCGTGACGATCTCTCGGGCGACCCGGCGTTTGGCGGTGTTGGCCGCGCGGCCGCCGGCAGTCACGTCGCGCTCGATTTGTTCCACCTCGCGTGGGTGCACCGCAGTGCACAGTTGGGCGTAAAGGCCGACGATCGAGTCGGGGATGCTCATCAGCTTGCCGAATTGCTCGTCGGCGGTGTCGTTGATGGCGATGTAGTTGTCGAGGGACTTGCCCATCTTCTCGACGCCGTCGGTGCCGATGAGCAGCGGGACGGTCAGCACGGCCTGCGGTGCCTGGCCGCGCGAACGCTGCAGCTCACGCCCGACCAGGTTGTTGAACGTCTGGTCGGTGCCGCCGAGCTCGATGTCGGCTCGGACCTCGACCGAGTCGACACCCTGCAGCAGTGGGTAGATGAACTCCGACAGACTGATGGGCTGATGGGCGGCGAACCTGCGGGCGAAGTCGTCACGTTCGAGCAACTGGGCAACCGTGATCTGGCGGGTGTAGTCGAGCAGCTCGGCAACCTGCATACTGCCGAGCCAGTCGGCGTTGTTGACTACCTCGGTGCGATCCCGCTCGAGGATGCACATCAGCTGGTCGAAGTAGCCCTTGGCGTTAGCGATCACCTCGTCGGCGCTCTGTGCCACGCGGGTCGTCGTGCGACCGGACGGGTCGCCGACCTGACCGGTGAAGCCACCGACCACCAGCACCGCCGTATGGCCGAAGTCCTGGAACTGCCGCAGCTTGCGCAGGACGACCGCGTGGCCGAGCGTCAGATCGACGCCGGACGGATCGATCCCGAGCTTGACCCGAAGCGGGCGCTGCTCGCGATGAGCCGCCAGCAGCCGCTCGGCCAGGCCGTTCTCCGGCAGGATCTGCGCGGAGCCCGCGGCCAGAACGTCATGGGCCTCACGCAGCTCGGGAGGCAGCGTTGCGTCACTCACGAGCGTCAGTCTGCCGGGACGGCGCAACGCCGGTGCGCCCACCCGAGCGGTAGGCCGAGACGCTGGGCTCGGCAGCAAGCCAGAAGCGCCAGGGCCGGTCAGTGGCCGCGGCGATCCCCACGCGCCGTCCGGTGAGCACGTGACGACTGGCCCGCGCCGGCATCGACTCCAGCTGGACGACCGAATCCGCGGCGCACAGGTCAGTTCCGTCCTGGTCTCGTCCAAGGCCGAGGCTGGCGGCGAGCCGGGCCGGGCCGCGGGCGAACTCGGCGGGTCCGCGAGCCGTCGGGCGCCGCTGTGCTGCGATCTGCGTCCCGCGGACCACCTCCCCGGCGCGCAGCAGAATCGCCGAGGCCTTGCCTGCGCGGCCGCACACGACATTTGCGCACCAGTGCATGCCGTAGGTGAAGTACACGTACAGGTGCCCCGCCGGACCGAACATGACGGCATTGCGCGCCGTGCGGCCCCGGAAAGCGTGCGAGGCCGGGTCGTCGATGCCCTCGTACGCCTCGACCTCGGTCAACCTGACGGCGACCTCCGACCCGCCCACCCTCGACACGATGACTGCGCCGAGCAGCCGCGGAGCAAGCCGGGTCGCCGGCAGTCCCAGGCGAGCCCGGTCGACCGTCATCGGCCACGTGCCCAGTCGGCTTGCCGGCCGATCACCTCGGCGAGCCGGCCGGCTTGCTCGACCACTCGCTCGGGTGCCGTGCCTCCGAACGAGGCGCGGGACGCGACCGATCCCGCAACCGTGAGCACGTCGCGCACCTCGGGTGTCAGCTCGTCAGAGACCGCCGAGAAGTCGGCGTCGCTGAGCTCGGCGAGCTCGATCCCGCGCCGCTCGCAGATGCGCACGCACTCGCCGGCCAGCTGGTGGGCCACCCGGAACGCAACGCCGCGGCGCACTAACCACTCGGCGATGTCTGTCGCCAGCGAAAACCCCGTCGTCGCAAGCGATTCGAGACGGGCGGTGTCAAACGCGAGCGTCTCGATCATCCCGGTACAGGCCGGGAGCAGCAGATGCAGGGTGTCGACGGCGTCGAAGACCGGTTCCTTGTCTTCTTGCAGGTCCCGGTTGTAGGCCAGGGGCAGGCCTTTGAGCGTGGCGAGCAGGCCGGCGTGGTCGCCGATCAGCCGGCCGGCCTTGCCCCGTGCCAACTCGGCCACGTCTGGGTTCTTCTTCTGCGGCATGATCGACGAGCCGGTGGAGAACGCATCGTCAAGGGTCACGAACGAGAACTCCTCGGTCGCCCAGAGGATGATCTCTTCGGCGATCCGCGACAGGTCGACGGCGAGCATTGTGATGGTGAAGGAGAATTCGGCGACCACGTCGCGGGAGGCGGTTGCGTCGATGGAGTTCTCGCAGGCGCCGGCGAAGCCCAGGTCGTGCGCGACGGCCTGTGGGTCGAGGCCCAGCGACGACCCGGCGAGCGCGCCTGCCCCGTACGGGCTCAGCGCGGCCCTTCCGTCCCAGTCGCGCAGCCGGTCGACGTCGCGGGCCAGCGCCCAGCAGTGTGCGAGCAGATGATGCGACAGCAGCACCGGCTGGGCGTGCTGCAAGTGCGTGCGGCCCGGCATCGCGACGCCGAGATGCCGCTGCGCCTGACCGGTCAGCGCACGCACAAGTCCGAGCGTCTCGAGGCTGAGCGAGCGGGCTTCGTCACGTAGGTACATCCGAATCAGGGTGGCGATCTGGTCGTTGCGGGACCTGCCCGCGCGCAGCCGGCCGCCCAGGTCCTCCCCGACCCCCTCCAGCAGCCCGCGTTCGAGGGCGGTGTGCACGTCCTCGTCCTCTGGGCGTGCAGAGAACGCGCCGGATACGACGTCGGCATCCAGCCGCTGCAGGCCGTCGAGCATCCGGCCCAGTTCGTCGACGGTCAACAGGCCCGCCGCGTGCAAGACCCGGGCGTGCGCCACGGAGCCCGCGATGTCGTACCGCGCGAGCCGCCAATCGAAGGACGTCGAGCGCGACAGAGCCGTGAGCGCGTCCGCAGGGCCGCCGCCGAACCGGCCACCCCACAGTCTCGTCGGCTCTTCGCGCGTCACGAGCGCAAGTCGCGCCGCGCGGCGATGCGGCTCGGCAGCCCCCAGAGCTGGACGAATCCCTTGGCAAGCGATTGGTCGAACGTGTCGCCGGTGTCGTAGGTGGCCAGGTGGAAGTCGTACAGCGAGCCCGCGCCGCGGCGCCCGGTGACGGCCGCGCTGCCGCCCGACAGGCGCAGCCGGACGTCGCCCGTGACGTGCCGTTGCGAGGCGTCCACGAAGGTGTCCAGCGCGCGCCTGAGCGGGCTGAACCACAGCCCGTCGTAGACGAGCTCGGTCCAGCGCTGCTCGACGCCGAGCTTGAACCGGCGCAGGTCGCGCTCGACGGTCAGGTCCTCCAGCTCCCGGTGCGCCGTGATGAGGGCGATGGCGCCTGGCGCCTCGTACACCTCGCGGCTCTTGATGCCTACCAGCCGGTCCTCGACCATGTCCAGCCGGCCGACGCCCTGGGCGCCGGCCCGGCGGTTCAGCTCGAGGATCGCGTCCAGGACCGACACGGCACGTCCGTCGATCGCGGTCGGGACGCCGTCCGTGAAGCTGACAACGACCTCGTCTTCGGTCGACTCCGCGGGCGGCGACGTGTATGCGTACAGCTCCTTGGTCGGCGCGTTCCACGGGTCCTCGAGGAATCCGGTCTCGATGGCTCGTCCCCACAGGTTCTGGTCGATCGAGTACGGCGAGCGCCTCGACTGGTCGATCGGCAGGCCCTTCTCCTCGGCGAACGCGATCGCTCGGTCGCGGGTCATGCCGGAATCGCGGACCGGGGCGAGCACCGCAATCTCCGGGGCGAGAGCGCCGATGCCGACCTCGAACCGAACCTGGTCGTTGCCTTTGCCGGTGCAGCCGTGCGCGACTGTGTCGGCGCGGTACTTCTTCGCCGACGCGACGAGGTGCTTCGCGATCACCGGACGGGACAGCGCGCTGACCAGCGGATACCGCTCCATGTAGAGCGCGTTGGCCCGCAGCGCGGGAAGGCAGTATTCCTCGGCGAACTCCCGCTTCAGGTCCAGCACCTCGGCATCGACGGCGCCGCAGTCGAGAGCCCGCTTGCGGATGACGTCCAGGTCCTCGCCGCCCTGGCCGACGTCGGCGGCCACCGCCACGACCTCGGCACCGGTCTCCGCGGCGATCCAGCCGATCGCCACCGACGTGTCGAGGCCGCCGCTGTATGCAAGAACTACCCGGTTGCTCATTGGCTAACCTGGCTCTTCGCGCGAGCGCTCATCGCCCGATTCGCTCCGCTCCTCGCGCCTTCGGCGCTTCGATGCTCCCTCATATCCCTATCTCCTATATCGGTGTGGCAGCTGGACGAGCTGATCGGCGAGCTCGGGCCCACCGTCCCGGTCACGGGCGACGACGAGAACGGTGTCGTCGCCGGCGATGGTGCCGACGATCTGCGGCAGACCGGCTCGATCCACGGCGGAGGCGAGGAAGTGCGCCGCGCCCGGCGGGGTACGCAGCACCGCCAGATTCCCGCTCGCTTCGGCTGAGACGAGCAGTTCGCCGATCAACCGCGCAAGCCGCTGGGGCGGCGCGTCATCAGAGGCTCGCGCGGTGAGCGGAGCGCCGTCCTCGGGCACGACGTAGACCGGCAACCCGCCGTCGGGCGTACGCAGCTTCACCGCGCCCAGCTCGTCGAGGTCGCGGCTGAGCGTCGCCTGGGTAACGTGCACGCCGGCCCTGTCCAATGCAGCGGCCAGTTCTGCCTGCGAGTGCACCGCGTGTTCGGCCAGGATGCCGACGATGCGGGCGTGCCGGGCAGCGCGGCCGTTGACCTCATGTGCCGTCGGGCGTTTCGGCTTCCCCGTCATCCGGCTCGCTCCAGCAGCCAGCAGAGCAGCGCCTTCTGCGCGTGCAGCCGGTTCTCGGCCTCGTCCCACACCACGCTGTGCGGGCCGTCGATGACCTGGGCCGATATCTCCTTGCCCCGATACGCGGGCAGGCAATGCAAGACGATCACATCGCCCGCCGCCCGCTTCAGGGCGTCCTCGCCGACGGCGAACTCGGCGAACGGCACAGCCGGCTGTTCCTCCTGACCCATCGACACCCACGTGTCGGTGGCGATCACGTCCGCACCGTCGAACGCCGCGTCCGGATCTGCGCTGGTGAGCACGGATCCCCCCGTGCCAGCGGCGATGCGCGCGGCACGTGCCACCACGTCGGGGTCGGGCTGATGGCTCGTCGGCCCGCCGACGCGGACGTGCATGCCCGCAGCGGCACCGCCGAGCAGGTAGGAGTGGGCCATGTTGTTCGCGGCATCGCCGACGTAGCTGAGCGCCAATCCGGCGAGCTTTCCCTTGTGTTCCCGGATCGTCTGCAGGTCGGCGAGGACCTGGCACGGGTGGAACTGATCGGTGAGCGCGTTGACCACAGGCACCGTGCTGGCGGCCGCCATCGCCTCGACGCGCCCCTGAGCGAAGGTCCGCCAGACGATCGCCGCTACCTGCCTGGCGAGCACGCGCGCGGTGTCCTCGATCGTCTCCCCACGCCCGAGCTGAGTGGTCTGGGCGTCTATGACGAGCGGGTACCCACCCAGCTCGGCGATGCCGACGCTGAACGAGACCCGCGTGCGGGTCGACGGCTTGTCGAAGATGACCGCCACCGCCCGCGGTCCGGTGAGTGGCTGCCGAGCCAGCCGGTTGGCCTTCATCTGGTCGGCGAGGTCTAGCACCTCCACCAGTTCGGCCGGGCTCAGGTCGTCGTCGCGCAGGAAATGCCGCTGGCTTGCCTGTCTCTTCGCGCGAGCGCTCATCGCCGAATTCGCTCCGCTCCTCGCTCGCTGACGCTCGCTGCGATGCTCACTCATCGGACCACACCTGCCGCAGCGCGGCGTCCAGCCGCGGGATCGCGTCATCGACGTCGGCCTCGCTGAGAATCAGCGGCGGGGCAAGGCGGATCACATCCGGCTTGACCGCGTTCACCAGCAGACCGTTGCCTCGCGTGGCGGCCTCGACCGCGGGGGCCTGCTCGGCGGTCAGGGTGAGGGCCCGCCACAGCCCGGCACCCCGGATCTCGCCGGCGAGTGGGCTATCGAGCGAACCGAGCCGCTCGGCGAGGTACTCGCCCACCCGCTTGGCCGAGCCGAGCAGGTCGTCGTCGGCGATCGTTGTCAGCACCGCGAGCGCCGCCGCGCAGGCAACCGGGTTACCGCCGAACGTGCTGCCGTGCCCGCCCGGTGCGAACAGCCGTCCAGCCGCGCCGAGGCCGATGCACGCCCCGATCGGCAGACCGCCGCCGAGGCCCTTAGCTAGCGTAAGCACGTCTGGCCGGATGCCCTCGGCCAGGCTGGCAAACCAGTGGCCGGTACGCCCGACGCCGCTCTGCACCTCGTCAACGACCAGCAATGCCCCTCTGACGTCACAGATCTCACGGGCCGCCGCCAGGTAACCGACAGGAGGCGGGACGACGCCGCCCTCACCGAGCGTGGGTTCGAGGAACAGGGCGGCCGTGGTGTCGTCGACGGCCGAACCCAGCGCGCCCACGTCGCCGTAGTCGACGAACGTGACCGGCCCCGGCAGCGGCGCGAACGGCTCCCGTTTGGCGGCGTTGCCGGTGATCGACAGGGCGCCCAGGGTTCGGCCGTGGAAGCTGCCGTGTGCCGCCACCCAGCCGCGCCTGCGACCGCCCGGGTCGAGTCGCCGGCCGTGCAGGCGGGCGAGCTTGAGGGCGCACTCGTTGGCCTCGGCGCCGCTGTTGGCGAAGAAGACCCGGCCGTCGACGCCGATCAGGTCGAGCAGCCGCTCGGCTAGCCGGACGCCGGGCTCGTGGATTGCCAGGTTGGACGTGTGGGCGAGCTTGGCCACCTGGCCCCGGACGGCGTCGACGACGGCCGGGTGGGCGTGGCCGAGTGACGAGACGGCGATGCCGCCGACGAAGTCGAGATATTCGCGACCATCGACGTCCCACACGCGCACTCCGTTGCCGTGGTCGAGCGCGACCGGCGGGGTGCCGTAGTTGTCCATCATGACGGCGCCCCAACGCTCCTGCAGCGACCTCGTCAGGTTCACGACTGCTCCTTGTTGGGCAGCACCATCGTGCCGACGCCCTCGGTCGTGAACACCTCGAGTAGCAGCGCGTGCGGCACGCGTCCGTCCAGGACGTGGGCGCGCGGCACGCCGCCCTCGACGGCCCGCACGCATGCTTCCATCTTCGGCACCATCCCGGCCGACAGCACAGGCAACAGCGCGGCCAGCTCATCGACCGGGATCGTGCTCACCACCTCGGTGCTGGCCGGCCAGGCGGCGTAGAGGCCCTCGACGTCAGTGAGGACGATGAGCTTCTCGGCGTTCAGGCCCACAGCTACTGCCGCCGCGGCGGTGTCGGCATTCACGTTGTAGGACAAGCCGTCCGCGCCGCGGGCCACGGTCGCGACCACCGGTATCCGCCCGGCGTCCAGCAGCGCGGTGATCGTGCTCGGGTCGACAGCGACCACGTCGCCGACCTGGCCGACGTCTACCGGCTCGCCGTCGACGACGGCCGGCCGACGCTCGGCCGTGAGCAGCCCGCCGTCCTCACCGGAGAGGCCGACCGCGAACGCGCCGTGGTCGTTGATCAGATTGACGACCTCGCCGTTGACCTGGCCCACCAGCACCATTCGCACGACGGCCATCGCCTCGGGAGTGGTCACCCGCAGGCCACCGCGAAACTCACTCTGGATGCCGAGCTTGCCGAGGTGTTCGGTGATCTGCGGTCCCCCGCCATGTACCACCACCGGCTTCAGGCCCGCGTAGCGCAAGAAGACAATGTCCTGCGCGAAGGCCTGTCGCAGGTGCGCCGAGGTCATCGCGTTGCCGCCGTACTTGACGACCACGATCTTGCCGTGGAAGCGCTCGAGCCACGGCAGTGCGTCGACGAGGATGGCCGCCTTGGCCAGCGCCACGTCCTGGTCGCGAGCGTTCATGAGGAGTACGCCGAGTTCTCTTCGACGTAGCCGTGCGAAAGATCGTTCGTGAAGATCGTCGCGGCCCGTTGCCCGCTGTGCAGATCCACACCGATGCTGACCTGTCGTCCGGAGAGGTCGACCAGGCTGCGCGGCTCGCCGGCGGCACCCCCCCGGCAGACCTGCACGCCGTTGATCGCCACGTCCAGCTGATCGGGCTCGAACGCCGCGCGAGTCGTCCCGATCGCCGCCAGCACCCGACCCCAGTTGGGGTCGTTGCCGAACAGCGCGCACTTCAGCAAGTTGCTTCGGGCGACGGCGCGACCGACTTCCACGGCGTCGTCCTCGGACGCCGCGCCGCGGATCTCGATGGCGATCTCCTTGGTGGCTCCCTCCGCGTCGGCCAGCAGCTGCCCGGCCAGCAAGCCACAGACCTCGGTGAGCAGCTCGGTCAGCTGGTCGACGGACGGCGTGGCATCGCCCGCACCGCTGGCCATCAGCAGCACTGCGTCGTTCGTCGACATGCAGCCGTCGGCGTCGATGCGATCGAACGTGGTCGCCGTGGCCGCCCGCAGCGCCTTGTCCGCGGTAGCCGTGTCGACTAGCGCGTCGGTGGTCAGCACACAGAGCATGGTGGCCAGGCTCGGGGCGAGCATGCCGGCGCCCTTCGCCATGCCACCCACCGTCCAGCCGTCGGGGTGGTGGCTGGCCGCCTGCTTGGCGACCGTATCCGTGGTCCGGATGGCGTTCGCGGCGTCGTCGCCACCGTTCGGGCCGAGGGTCGAGATCGCGACGTCGACACCGCGCAGCAGTTGCGGCATCGGCAATCGCTCGCCGATCAGTCCAGTCGAGCAGACCAGTACGTCCCCGGCACCAATTCGCAGCCCCGCCGCCACCCGTTCAGCCGTGTGGTGGGTGTCGGCGAATCCGGCCGGTCCGGTGCACGCGTTGGCACCTCCGGAGTTGAGGATCACCGCACGCGCTCTGCCGTCGGCGATCGCCTGCTGCGACCAGAGCACTGGCGCGGCCTTCACCCGGTTGGCCGTGAAGACCGCTGCAGCGAGGTCGGACGGACCGTCGTTGACGACGAGCGCGACATCGCGATCGCCGCTCGGCTTCAAGCCCGCGGCGACGCCCGCGGCACGAAACCCCCGTGCCGCCGTCACGCTCATGGGGCGACCCCGTCTACTGACAAGCCAGCCGTCTCGGGCAGCCCCAGCATCAGGTTGGCGTTCTGCATGGCCTGGCCGGCAGCCCCCTTGCCGAGGTTGTCGATCGCGCACGTCACGATGATTCGCCCAGAACTCTCGTCGATCGCAGCTTGCAGATGCGCCGAGTTCGATCCGGCGGTCGCCGCGGTGTGCGGCTGCTGGCCCTCGTCCAACAGGTGCACGAACGGCTCGCCCTCGTAAGCCGCGGAAAGTACGGCGCGCACCTCGGCGACGCTGACCCTTGGCGCGGGACGGGCAGTGACCGTGGCGAGAATGCCCCGCGGCAGGGGGGCAAGGACGGGCGTGAACGTCAGGGTCTTGGCGGCGGCCGCCTGCAGGATTTCCGGGACGTGCTGATGCGCACCGACCTTGTACGGCGACAGGTCACCCATCACCTCGCTGCCGAGCAGATTGCCCTTCAGTCCACGCCCCGCGCCGGACGTGCCGCTCGCGCCGACAACGACCACATCGTCGGCCCGGGCGATTCCCGAGGCGATCAGCGGTGCGAGCGCGAGGATCGTGGCCACCGCGTAACACCCGGTGTTGGCCACCCGATCAGACTCGGCGATCAGCTCGCGTTGCCCCGGCAGTTCCGGCAGGCCGTACGTCCAGGCTCCGTAGTAGTCGCCCCCGTAGTAGTGCGCGTGGGCACCCGGGTCGGTGAGCCGATGGTCTGAGCCGAGGTCCACGACCTTCGTGCTGTCCGGCAGTCGCGCCGCGAACGGGCCGGACTGACCGTGCGGCAGCGCCAGGAAGACGAGTTCCGCGCCACCGACGGCCTCCTCCGTCGTGGAGCCCAGCTGCAGCGAGGCGAGCGAGCGCAGGCCGGGGTGCACGTCGCTGAGCCGCTGGCCGGCGTTCCCGTGTGCAGTCGCGGCCACCACGTCCACATCCGGATGCGCCGAGAGCAGGCGCAACAGCTCCCCGCCCGCGTAGCCACTGGCACCGGCGACCGCGACCCGACATCCCACTTGCAGGATTATTCGCTATATCGCATCTTCATGCAACCAGCATCACCGCCCAGCCGGCCGCGGGCAATCGCGCCACCCGCTCTCGCAGACCCGTGACCCCCTGCGCTCTCGGCGGTGAACACCGGATCGCGGAACACCCCCAGTGCGGGAGGATGGCCGGATGCGACCGGTCCAAAGTATCGGTGTCGTGCTGCACCCGTCGCGCGACACCACAGGCATCGTCGAGCAGCTGCGCCGGTGGAGCGAGCAGCCAGATCGAGCCGTCTGCTCGATCGACGACGCGACGTCGCAGCTGCCGGCCGGCACCGTGGCGCAGTGCGATGTACTGCTGGCGGCCGGGGGCGACGGGACGGTGTTGCGTGCCCTGCACCGCGGCGCCGCGCCGGGCGTCGCGGTCCTCGGGGTAAACCTCGGCCGGCTGGGCTTTCTGGCGGAAATCGACGTGCCTGCCCTACCGCGGGCCCTCGAACGTCTCGGCCGGGGCGACTACCACGTCGAGCTGCGCCATGGGTTGTGCCTGGCGGGGGCTGCGTTGTCGTGCCAGGAGTTCGGGACGACGGCGTTCAACGACGTCGTCTTCAACCGGGTCCCCGGCCGCGGTCAATCAGCGATCGCCGTTACGGTCAACGGCGACGTCCTCGCCCGCTGGTGGGGCGACGGCGTCATCGTGGCCACTCCGACCGGCAGTACGGCGTACTCCTTCGCCGCTGGCGGCCCGATCGTCTCACCCCGACTCGGCGCCTGGGTCGTCACGCCGCTGGCCCCGCACGGGACGTTTCACGGATCCTTCGTCTTGTCGGGCGAGGAGACTGTGCAGGTCGACGTGTTGCGCCCTGGAGGTCCGGTCGCCGTTGAACTTGACGGTCTCCCCGCTGGGACGGCTGCACCCGGCGACGCGATCACGCTGACCGGAACGAACAGAGTGGGGCAGCTGATCCGCCTGGACGGCCATTCCTTCTACCACCGAGCCCGCCGCAAGCTGCAGCTGAACGACCCGCCCCAGCTGCGCCCGCCGAGCTGAACCCGCCATAGGTTCAGGAGCGCACCCTGGCCCCGGTGACCTCGGCGGCGCGGGCCACGGCCCCGTCCCGGGCGACCGCGGCTTCCTCGATGGTCAGCGTCCGATCCGATGCGCGGAACCGCAGTGCGAACGCGAGGGATTTCAGTCCGGCGCCGAGCCGGTCGGCATCGACGTAGACGTCGAAGAGCCGGATGGACTCCAGCAGCTCACCGGCGCCCTCGCGCAGCGCCACCACGACGTCCGCCGACGGCAGGTCGGACCGGACGACGAGAGCGACGTCGAGCAGCACCGGCGGGTAAGTCGACAGCGTCGGCGTCGGGGCCGGGGGCGGCGGTTCGAACGCGTCGAGATCGAGCTCCATCGCACAGGTGCGCGCGGGCAGGCCCAGCGTGCCGATCACCCTCGGATGCAGCTCGCCCGCGTGCCCGACGAGAGCGCCGCCGAGGAACAATGCGGCGCATCGGCCCGGATGCCACGGCGCGAGGTCGCCACGCTCGACGGTGAGCTCGGCCCTGGCCGCCGCGGCCACCACCCGCGCAGCGTCGACAGCGTCGGCCCAGGTCGCGGCCCGCGCGGAACCCCACCAGCCGGGACGTTCGACGTCGCCGGCCAGGACAACGGCGAGGTGCCGGGGCTGGTCGGGAACCGCCGCGTCCAGCGCGGCGACCTCGTCGTCCGACGGTCGGTGTGCGACGCCAGGATGCGGCACCGGCGGTGCGTCAGGCCGGGGCAGGTACACCAGGCCGACCTCGAACAGTGCCATGTCGCGGTTGCCCCGCCCGACGTTGCGCTGCAGGGTGGCAAGCAGGCCGGGCAGCAGCGATGTGCGCAGCTGTGGCTCCGCATCGGACAGCGGGTTAGCGAGCAGCGCGGCACGCCGACGTGGGTCATCGGCGGGCAGGCCGAACGCGTCATGTACCGATGCCGCGACGAACGGGTAGCTCAGGACCTCGGCGAATCCCGCGGCCGCGACGGCGCGTGAGATCGTCCGGCGCAGCCGCTGCCCTGCCGTCAACCCCCGTCCCGGCGGTGGCGTGGGCAGCGCGGACGGGATCTTGTCGTACCCCTCGAGACGCACCACCTCCTCGACCAGGTCCGCCGGGTCGGTGAGGTCGGGGCGCCAGCTGGGTGGGACGACATGGAGCAGCTCGCCGTCCCGGTCGACGTCGCAGCCGACCTGGGTGAGCCGCTGCACGACCGTACTGGCGTCGATCGGCATCCCCGCGATCTGCGCGGGCCGGGGCGCGTCCAGCACGATCTCGACGGGTGCCGGGCCCGGGCCCACGACCGTGAACCCATCGACTGCGGTCGCGCCGCCGAGCTCGACGAGCAGATCGACGCAGCGCTGCAGCGCCACGGCCGCAATGCCTGGGTCGACGCGTCGCTCGAACCGTTTCGCGGCCTCGCTGGGCAGCTTGTGCCGGCGCACCGCCCGGGAAATCGTGGTCGGCTCCCAATGCGCAGCCTCGAGCACCACATCCGTCGTGGACGAGTCGATCTCGGTGGTGGCTCCGCCCATCACCCCCGCCAGCGCGATAGGCCCGGAGTCGTCCGTCACGAGCAGGTCGTCCGGGTGGAGGTCCCGTACGGCCCCGTCGAGGGTGGTGAGCTTCTCCCCCGCCGCCGCGCGGCGCACGACGATAGTGCCGGTCAGTTTCCTCCGGTCGAACGCGTGCAGTGGCTGACCGGTCTCGATCATGACGTAGTTGGTCACATCGACGGCAAGCGAGATCGGCCGCATTGCCGCGGCCCGCAGGCGCCGGCGCATCCACTCCGGCGAGGGCGCCGACGAGTCGAGCCCGGTCACCACCCGCGCCGAGAACTGGTCGCAACCGACAGGATCATCGACGATGACCGGGTAGGCGAGCTCGTCGACCGGCGGCGGGGGTGCCGTTACCTCCCCAAACGCAACGTCAAACGCCGCGGCGGCCTCGCGCGCCAGCCCGCGTACCGACAGGCAGTAGCCGCGGTCGGGTGTCACGGCAATGTCGAGCACCGCGTCCCGCAGCCCCAGTACGTCCAGGGCGTCGTCGCCGGGCTTTGCAGCGTCCGGCGCGAGCACCAGGATGCCCGCATGATCATCGCCGATGCCCAACTCACGAACAGAGCAGATCATCCCGTCGGACACGTGGCCGTACGTCACGCGCGCGCTGATCGCGAAGCCGCCCGGGAGCACAGCTCCCGGCAACGCGACAACGACCAGGTCGCCTACCGCGAAGTTGAGGGCCCCGCAAACGATGCCGCGCGGCTGTTGTTCGCCCACCTCGACAGAGCACCACCGGATCGTCTTGCCGTTCTTCTGCGGCTCGTCGTCGGCCGACAGGACGCGCCCGACGATGATCGGACCCGACATGCCCTCGGCCGGCGACTCGACGCGTTCGACTTCCAGGCCGACGCGCACCAGGGCGTCGCCGAGCTCGCGCGGCGTTGTGCCGGACGGCAGCGCGACATGTTCGGCCACCCAGCTCACTGGCGCGCGCATCAAGCCTCCATGCCGAATGCCTGGGTGAAGCGCACGTCGCCTTCGACCATGTCGCGCATGTCGGCGGCGTTGTTGCGGAACATCATGGTGCGCTCGATGCCCATGCCGAAGGCGAATCCGCTGTACCGGTCAGGATCGATGCCGCAGGCGCGCAGGACGCGAGGATTCACCATCCCGCAGCCGCCCCACTCGATCCAGCCTTCGCTGCCGCACGTGCGGCACGGCCGGTCGGGATTGCCCATCGACTCGCCGCGGCAGACGAAGCAGAGCAGGTCCGGCTCGGCGGACGGCTCGGTGAACGGGAAGTAGGACGGCCGCAGCCGGCTGACGATTCCCGGGCCGAACAACGCCTGTGCCATGTGGTCGAGCGTTCCCTTGAGGTGGGCCATGGTGATGCCCTCGTCTACCACCAGCCCTTCGAGCTGGTGGAAGACCGGGGTGTGCGTGGCGTCCAGCTCGTCGGTGCGGAACACCTTGCCGGGGCAGACCACGTAGATCGGCGGCGTGCGCGCCAGCATGGTCCGGGCCTGCACGGGCGACGTGTGCGTCCGCAGCACCAGGCCGGAGTCCTCGCTCCCGACGAAGAATGTGTCCATGAGCGAACGTGCCGGATGGTCGGGCGGCATGTTCAGCGCGTCGAAGTTGAACCACTCGGCCTCGATCTCGGGGCCCTCGGCCACCTCGTAGCCCATCGGGACGAACACGTCCTCGAGCAACTCCTGCAGGGTCGTGAGCGGGTGGCGGGCGCCGTCGAGCCGACGGTCCCACGGCAGTGTGACGTCGACCGCTTCGTCGACCAGGGCCCGGGCATCGCGCTGGGCTTCCAGTTCCGTTTGCCGAGCGTCCAAGGCCGCCCTGATCGCACCGCGGGCCTGGCCGACGCGCTGGCCGGCGGCGGCCCGGGCTGCGGGCGGCAGCAGGCCGATCTCGCGGTTGGCCAGGGCCACCGGGGAGCGGTCGCCCGCATGGGTGAGCCGGGCCGTCTTCAGCTCATCGAGGTCCGCTGCCGCGGCGAATGCGGCAACCGCCTCATCGACATGGCCCTGCAATGTGCCGGGCTGCAGCGAGTGGGGCTCGACCGGGTCGTAGCTCATCGCGGTCCCGTCTGGTGGTGGTACTGGCCCGACGAGTCTATGAGTCCGCCGGTGGCCGCCGGCAGCAAATAGGCGTCAGGCCTCGGACCTGACCTCGACGTCGGCCGTGCCGGCCTCGGCGAGCTTGGCGAGGCGCTCTGCACGGCGCCGGTCCACCTCCGCCTGCGCCGCAGCGATCACGTCCGCGCTGAGCGGCAGGATCGCGACGGTGGGCACGCCGTTGTACTTGTCGATGTAGGCGCCGAGCTCGGCGCCGGACTCCCAGGACGTGATCAGGCAGTACCGAGGTGCTGCGCCCGGATGCCACACGGCGTGCCAGAGCCGCTGTGTGTCGATGATCGCCTGGGTGCCGGCGGGCAGCGGAATACGGGTCTCGGTGGATGGGTCGTCGCGGTCTTCACGCAGGATCATCACCGAGTCAGGGTTGTCGGTGAGGTTGAAGAAGCCGCGCACGATCCAGCCGGTGCCCTCTGGGTTGAGCCGGTTGTTGTCGTCGCGATGCAGGTTGTAGATGGAGTCGGCGTAGCTGTTGGGCTGCAGCTCGATCACCCGACAGCGGCCGATGTTTGCGCCGGGCTCCTGCGCCCGAGCGACCAGGCGCGGAGCCTTCTCGACGTTCGCCGGTACCCAGACGCCGTCCTTGTCGGTCTTCGGCGGAGTGTGGTGCCAGAAACCGTTGCACTCCATCTCGCCGTATGCGCTGGCCAGCGGCGCGAATCGGGTGTCGCCCGAGGACTTCCAGTCGACGTACTCGATGTCCAGCCACTCCTGGGGGTCCTGCGACTGGTCGTAGCGGTCGAGCACGACGTATCCGGTCTGGTCGAACGCTGGCAGCGTGGCGTAACTCATCCTGGAACGGAACCTTCCGATGGGCGCTGATTGGCGGGCGAAGTCAGGCAAAACTACCACCGGCGTCGGCGCCGGCCCGGCAGGACGAGGTGTCGCGCGCTGCTGCGGTCATCCCTGGACCTTGTCTGCGCCGTCGCGCGTATCGGGGGTGGTGGCGGCGGGTTCCTGGGCCCGTTGTGCACCCGCAGACCGTAGCGGCTCGATTCTCAATCCTCAGCGTGCGTCCACGAGCGGCAGAAAGGACGGTTCACGTGAACGCACTCCAGGCCCGTTTGGGTAACCGAATCGCCCGGCGCGTGCCCCGACACCGCTACGACCGGACTGGAGGACTCCACGAGGTCGGGAAAGGTCATCCGCCCGCAGAGGCCACGTGTCTACGATCCGTGGGGTGGATGTCACGCGGCTCGTGGACCAGATCGCTACGCTGACGACGCCGAGGCTGCTCGGGCATTCTTCGCAAATGTGCAGGGCTGGCCATACGTCGACGCCGGTGACGGGTGGCTCATCTTCAAGACCGGGCCGTCCGAGCTCGGCGTGCACCCGACCTCGGAGAGTCACGGTGGCGAGGCCTGGTCGACCGATCAGCATCATGAGATCTCCCTCATGTGCGACGACATCGAGCAGACCGTTGCGGAACTGTCCCCCAAGGGCGCGGAACTCTCGCAGGACATCCAGGACGCGGCGTTTGGCCGCACAACGGTCCTGACGGTGCCCGGGGCCGGCGGGATGCTGCTCTACGAGCCTCGGCACCCGTCCGCGCACGGTCTCTGACGAGTCAACTCGCTTACGGCGGCCGGAGTTGGGCGCGGGCTGACGCGTAGAGACACAGGGCAGCCGCGGCCGACAGGTTGAGGCTCTCGGCACGGCCGTAGATCGGCACCCGGACATTCTCATCCGCCGCCTCGACCACGCTCGCCGGCAGGCCGCGCGCCTCGTTGCCGAACAGCCACAGCGTCGGCTCGCGGAGCGGGACGTCATCGAGGTCGCGGGATCCCCCGCTGGTCGTGGCGAGGATGAGCAGCCCGGCCGATCGCGCTGCGGTCAGCAGATCGGCGACGTCAGCGTCGACCACGAGATCGAGGTGGAAGAGGCTGCCGGCCGACGCTCGAACGGCCTTGCCGCTGTAGACGTCGACACCACCCCCACTGACGGCGACTGCGTCGGCACCGGCGGCGTCGGCGGTTCGTACGATCGTCCCCAGGTTGCCGGGGTCGTTGGGCTCCACCAGCACCACGCCGAGCCGAGGGCGGCGCTTGAACGCGTCGGCAAGCGGCACATCAACGCGGCGGCACACTGCAACGATCCCCTGCGGGTGCACGGTCTCGGACAGCGCGGCGACCGCTTTGCCGCTGATCTGCTCGACAGGCACGATTGCCGCCTCGACGAGTGAGGCATGTTTGGACAACGCCTCGGCGGAGGCGAACACCTCGACCACGACGCCAGGACGCGCGAGCGCCTCGCGGACCGCCTGCGGCCCCTCGGCGAGGAAACGCCCGGTCTCGCGTCGGGCGGAGCGCCGAGTCAGCCGACGAGCCGCTGCGAGCCGGGCGTTCGAGTCGGCGAGCGGGGTCCCCGACCCGGGCATGGTGAGGTCAGGCGGCCGGAGACTGGGCCGCTGCGCCGCCGGTGCCAACCTCGGCAACAGCCGCCCGCGCCACTTCGACCAGCGCGGCGAAGGCCGCCTCGTCGGTGACCGCCAAGTCCGCCAGCATCTTGCGGTCGACCGTCACACCGGCCAGCCGCAGACCCTGGACGAGGCGGTTGTAGGTGATGTCGTTTGCCCGTGCTGCCGCGTTGATGCGGGTGATCCACAGCTGACGGAAATCGCCCTTGCGTGCCTTGCGGTCACGGTAGGAGTACGTCGCGGAATGGAGCAGCTGCTCCTTGGCCTTGCGGTAAAGGCGCGAGCGTTGACCTCGATAGCCGGATGCAGCCTCGAGGGTGCGCCGGCGCTTCTTGTGGGCGTTCACTGCCCGCTTGACGCGTGTCACGGTTCTTCCTTTGGTCGGGGACCTTCCGGTTGCTTGGCAGCGTTAGCGGCCGAGGAGCTTCTTGACGCGCGGCGCGTCGACCTCGGCGATCGGCTTCGTGCCGGTGAGGCGACGGGTCAGCGTGGACGGCTTGCGCTCGAGCATGTGGCGCTTGCCGGCGTGCTGGGTGAGCAGCTTGCCGGTGCCCGTCACCTTGACGCGCTTCTTCATCCCGCTGTGGGTCTTGTTCTTCGGCATTGACGGCTTCCTCTAGGCGATTTCGGCATTCGGGCCGGTGTTGCGGACCGGACGGGTCTTGGCGCCGCGGTGCGGCGCGACCACCATGATCATGTTGCGGCCGTCCTGCTTGGGCGACGACTCGACGAACCCCAGCTCGGCGATGTCTTCGGCCAGCCGCTGCAGCAGGCGGAATCCGAGCTCCGGCCGGGACTGCTCACGTCCACGGAACATGATCGTGACCTTCACCTTGTCGCCCTGCCGAAGAAACCGCTCGACGTGACCCTTCTTGGTCTCGTAGTCATGCGAATCGATCTTCGGACGGAGTTTCATCTCCTTGATGACGGTGAGGGTCTGGTTGCGCCTGGCCTCGCGTGCCTTCTGCGCGCTCTCGTACTTGAACTTGCCGTAGTCCATGAGTTTGCAGACGGGCGGACGAGCCATGGGTGCGACCTCAACCAGATCCAGGTCGGCTTCGGCAGCCAGTTCGAGCGCCTTGCCGATCGGCACGATGCCGACTTGCTCGCCCTCGGGGCCGACGAGCCGAACCTCCGGTACACGGATCCGGTCGTTGATCCTAGGTTCAGAGCTGATGGGACCTCCTCGATACTGCGGCTCGTTCGTGCTCGGTAAATCTCTGCGTGCGGGTCTCGCAACTGCCTCGAGTCGCCGGGGGCCCCGCAGCGACTGTGCGCACGGGGCCCGAGAACCGACCGATCCGCAGATCGATCCGGCAGTTGCCGCATCGGCCGACGGCTGGTAGCCACCGGCGCGGACCGGACCCGGCTCGCCGCGATGTGCGACGGCTCGGGTGGGAGGCTGTTCAGGCTTCCGCTTCACACCCCCGGTTGGCCGGAGGCTGGTCGCAAATGACAGGGTAGCAGCGTGGCTGACACCGACCCAATTCCCGGCAACGCCGGCACGGCGTCCGGGATTCCGGGCAGCGCGTCCCGGGCGCACCCCAGCGACGGCATTCCGCTGCCCGGACACGGCTTCGACACCCTGGACGACCTGCCGGTCCGCGACCTCGGCGACATCCCCTCCGCCGAGGTCATCAGCCGCGCCGCGGTGATGCTGATGAGCGCGTCGGCGGGCAAGCTGGGCCTCGCCCCGGATGGCGAGCCGATGCTGGACCTGGACGAGGCCCGCCGGCTGATCACCGCGCTCGCCGGGTTGGTGGCGGCCGCTCAGGATTTCCTGGGCATCCATCGCCAGCCGTTGCGGGACGGCGTCAAGACATTGCAGGCCGCCTTCCGGGAGGCCTCGTCCTACCCCGACGAGCCCGGCGAAGGTCCCGGCGAGAAGCTCATTCACTAGATGCGGCCGGCGGCTCGGCCGCCGTGGCATGCGTCTGGGCGAACAGTTGCCGCAACCCGCGCATCACCTCGACGGCGCGCTCCCGGTCGAAGCGCTGTACCGCGTAGAGCGCCACGGTCTCCTCGCCCGGAAGCACCAGCCGGGCGAAGCGCAGCTTGTCGGGGAACTCGACGGCGGTGACCAGCTCCCACGGGATCACCCGCGGCGCCCCCAGATAGGCACGCGCCCGCACGCTGTGCACGTCCGCCCACAGCCGGGGCCGGGTCGCGATAAGCGCCGCCGCGCCGATGATCAGCCCGACGACAGCGGTCCCGACCTGGTCCTTCCAGCTGAAATGCGCCCCGGCGTTCGCGTGCGGCATGACGATCGCGGTGACGCCGAAGACGATCACGATCACGATCGAGGACGCGACGGCGATGCGGGCCGAGCGGATCGGCCGCGCCGTCACCACCACGTCGCGCGTCATAACCGGCACGCATGGATGCTGGTCACCAGAACGCCGCGAGCGCCGACCTCCCACAGCTCGTCCATGATCCGGTTGGTGTCCCGCCGTGGGACCATCGACCGGACGGCCGACCAGCCCGGCTCGTGCAGTGGCGACACCGTGGGCGACTCGATGCCCGGCGTGATCGCCACCGCCTGCTCGACCAGGTCGTCGCGGATGTCGTAGTCCATCAGCACGTACCGGCGGGCGATGATCACGCCCTGCAGCCTGCGAACCAGCTGATCGACGCGCACGGACGGCTCGGCGCCGCTGCGCCGGATCAGCACCGCCTGACTGTGCAAGATCGGCTCCCCGAAGACCTCCAGCCCGGCATTACGCAGGGTGGTGCCGCTTGAAACCACGTCGGCAATGACGTCGGCGACATCCAGCCGTACCGCGGTCTCGACTGCGCCGTCAAGGCGGATCACCGTGGCGTCGATGTCATGCTCGTCGAGGTAGGACGAGACAAGTCCTGGGTAGGCCGTAGCGACACGCTTGCCGGCGAGTTCCTGCGCGGACGTCGCCGTGCCGGGGTGCCCGGCGAAGCGGAACGTCGAGGCAGCGAAATCGAGCGGCAGGATCGACTCGGCGGCAACCCGCGAGTCGAGCAGCAGGTCCTCACCGGTTATCCCCACATCCACGCGGCCGGAACCGACGTACACGGCGATATCACGCGGCCGCAGGAAGAAGAATTCGGTGTCGTTGTCGGTGTCGATCATGACGAGCTCACGGCTGTCGGTCCGCTGCCGGTAGCCCGCCTCGCCGAGCATCTCGCTAGCGGGCTCGGCGAGCGAGCCTTTGTTCGGGACTGCGATCCGGAGTAGCTCGGGCATGTCTTTGTGACCAATCTGCGGGCGACGGTGGACGGACGCCCTACAGATGTCGGTATATGTCGTCGAGCGTAATGCCACGTCCGATCATGAGGACCTGCACCCGGTAGAGCAGCTGGCTGATCTCCAGCGCCGCCCGCTCGGCCGACTCGTGCTCCGCGGCCATCCACACCTCGGCGGCCTCCTCGACGACCTTCTTGCCCTGCGCGTGGACGCCCGCGTCGAGCGCCTCGACGGTGACCGAGCCGGACGGGCGGGCACGCTGCCGCTCGCACAGTTGGGCGAACAGCTGGTCGAAGGTCTTCATGGCAGGTCGAGCCTACCGAGGCGGCAGCAACGTCTGGCTTCGGACTTGAGGGGTGGACCGCCTCGTTCAGGACTGTTCCAGTGCCGCAAGAAGTGTGGATCTTGGCGGAATCTCCGGTGCCGCTGCCGCGCCTTCGCGGTAGAGCGACTCGGCCCGGTTGAGCAGTTGCCGGTGCTCGGCCAGCGATTCGACCGGGTCCAGCGCGTTGATGCGCCGAGCCACGGCGCGAAGCAGCTCCGGGTCGCTTGGGGCGACCCGGTACACGAGGGTGGACAGCGGCACGGTGACCTGCACGCCCGGCCGGGCGCCGTGCTGCTCGGGCAAGGTCGGGTCGCCCAGCACTCGGGCGAAAACGTCCACCAGCGCGTCAGCGCGCCGCTGATCACAGCTTCGCTCCCCCCGGCACTCGTTACCGAGGCGAGGGAATCGAGCACATGCTCGACCACCGCGGCGCCTTCGGCCGGCACGAACGCGGATAGCCAGGACATGCCATCCTCCGCCGGGGTGATCTGCACCCGGCGGCGCTCGAGCGCGTCGGCGTGCTTACGCTCGGCGGCGCGCGGGTCGAGCGCACCGCGCGCTGCCCCGCCGCGGCGAACTGCCCCACGGTCTGGGACACCGCCCGCGGCAGCACCCGGGCCTCCGCCGCCGCCGTGGCATCGTCGAGGTCTTTGACCGCCTCGACCAGCTTGACCGCGTGCAGATAGCTGACCTGCCCGGCCGTCAACGCCGCCGCGGTGCCGGGCAGCCGGTCGGCCAACTGCCGGGCGGTGGTCAACCGGCGATCCGCCGTGCCGGCCGCCAGCCGCAACGCCGCGGCCACCTGCTCCCGGGTCCAGTCATCAACCCAGCCGCAACGGGTCCGCCTCCAGCGAGGCCAGCACCCGCTGCTGCAACGCGGCCAGCCACGCCAGCTGCCGCTCCACCGCGACCAGCAGATCGATCCGCTCGTCGGCACCAACGGCCGACGGATCCAGCAAGGAGAGCAGCTCGATCGCGTCCGGGCCGGGCCGCGTACCAGCGGCCCACACCGCTACCTGACCGGGCGCGTCCAGCACCTCGGATAGCGCGGGAGGAGGCGGCGGACGATCCCCGTCAGCGTCAAACGCAAGTTCGATTGTTGTCACACTCCATCAGCAACCGTCAATAGAGAATCACCTTATTTTGAGGTATGTTCCTAGCCAAGTCCGATGGTTAACCACTCGCATTGATGGCTTGCTGAGCTGCCATTTCATGAGTAGCGCATGAGGCTCAGATCATGCCGAGATTTCGTCTGCGCGGGGCACGCTCACCTCGACAATGGTGCCAATTGGCTATTCAGCACGCACCGGGAGCGAGCCGCCCGCCACGACGATGCGCACCCTGTGCGACGGCAGCCCGATGTGCCTCGCGGCGAGGCCGCGCCGTTCGTCGGGCCGGATTGCCGCAGCCGTCCGACGGCCCGCTCTGCCCCGCTGAGGCAGCCTGGTCGACCTCTCTGCCCCGCTACAGCACGCTACTTGCGCCCCGCAACGGGTCGTCGCGCGACAAAGTCATCGCGCGACAAAGTCATCGCGGGACAAAGTCATCGCGGGACAAAGTCATCGCGGGACAAAGTCATCGCGGGACAAAGTCATCGCGGGACAAGACGTCATCCATGGGTTGCGCCTCCCGATGCACCGACGACAGCATCCAGAGTGACGGCGGTCTGCAGGGCGGCCACTGTGGCCTCGTAGCCCTTGTCTTCTTTCGAGCCGGGCAGCCCGGCACGGTCGATCGCCTGCTGATCGTTGTCGCAGGTGAGGACGCCAAAACCGATCGGCACGCAGGTGCGCTGGGCGACCAATGTGAGGCCGGTGGTGGCCGCCTGGCAGACGTAGTCGAAGTGCGGCGTGCCACCGCGTATCACGACCCCGAGGGCCACGATGGCATCGAAGTTCGCGGCGGCAAGGCGGGACGCCGCCACCGTCAGCTCGAACGTGCCGGGCACCCGCACCTCGGTGACGTCGCGGACGCCCGAGTCCGCGAGGGCCCGTCGGGCTCCGCCCAGCAGCCCGTCCATGACCGTGGCGTGCCACTGCGCCGCGACCACCGCCACTCGCAGGTGGGCAGCGCCGGTAACGGCACCGAGGACGGGACTGCCTGACCCGCTCACGGGGCGACTCTCATCCGGCGTCGCCAACCGTGAGGTCGTGGCCCATCCGGTCGCGTTTGGTCTGCAGGTAGCGCAGGTTCTCCGGGGTGGTGTGCGTGGGCAGCGGCACCCGGCCGACGATGCGCAGGCCGTAGCCTTCCAGGCCGGCCCGCTTGGCCGGGTTGTTCGAGAGCAGCCGCATCGAATGGACGCCCAGGTCGACCAGGATCTGCGCGCCGGTGCCGTAGTCACGTGCATCGGCGGGTAGGCCCAGGGCGAGGTTCGCCTCCAGCGTGTCGGAGCCGGCATCCTGCAGCTGATAGGCCTGCAGCTTGTGCAGCAGCCCGATCCCTCGGCCCTCGTGCCCGCGGATGTACAGCACGATCCCGCGCCCCTCCCGCGCCACCGCGGCGAGTGCGGCGTCCAGTTGCGGCCCGCAGTCGCAGCGCAGCGAGCCGAAGACATCCCCGGTCAGGCACTCCGAGTGCACCCGCACGAGCACGTCCTCGCCGTCACCGATGCTGGTGAGGTCGCCGAAGACGAACGCGACGTGCTCGCGGTCGTCGTATGAACTGGCGTAGCCGACCGCGATGAACTCTCCGTACCGAAGCGGGACCCGGGCCGTCGCGACGCGTTCGACCAGCTTGTCGAAGCGCCGCCGGTAGGCGATCAGGTCGGCAATCGTGATCAGCGCCAGATCGTGCTCGTCGGCAAAGATTCGCAGTTCCTCGGAGCGAGCCATCCCCGCCGGATCCTTCTCGCTGACCACCTCGCACAGGACACCCGCGGGCTGCAGGCCAGCCAGCACCGCAAGATCGACGGCCGCTTCGGTGTGGCCCGGACGGCGCAGCACCCCGCCGTCCTTGGCCCGCAGCGGCACCACGTGCCCCGGCCGGGAGAAGTCGGCCGCGCTCGCCCCGGGGTTGGCGAGCATACGCATCGTGTGCGCTCGGTCGGCCGCGGAAATCCCCGTCGTCACGCCCTCGCGGGCGTCAACGGTGACCGTGTAAGCCGTGCCGCGCCGGTCCTGGTTCACCTTGTACATCGGGGGCAGGTCCAGCCGGTCGGCCTCGGCCTCGGTGATCGGCACGCAGATGTAGCCCGACGTGTACCGAACCATGAACGCGACCAGCTCTGGTGTGGCGAGCTCGGCGGCGAAGATCAGATCGCCCTCGTTCTCCCGGTCCTCGTCGTCGATGACCACGACCGCCTTGCCATCCTTGATGTCGGCGATCGCCCGGTCGACGGTGTCCAGCCTCATCGTGGGCTCCGGGTGGCGAGCAGCCGCTCGGTGTACTTGGCGAGGACATCGACCTCGAGGTTCACCGCATCGCCGGGCTGCTTGAATCCAAGGGTAGTTGCCCGCAGCGTCTCGGGGATCAGGCCCACCTCGAACCAGTCGTCGCCGACCGCCGCGACCGTCAGCGACACGCCGTCGACCGCGATAGAGCCCTTCTCGGCCATATAGCGGGCAAGGTCGGCGGGCACGCCGAACCGGACCGACTCCCAACCGTCACCGGGGCGGCGGGCAAGGATCACCCCGGTGCCGTCGACGTGGCCCTGCACGATGTGGCCGTCCAGCCGCCCGGACACCGGCACCGAGCGCTCGAGGTTCACCCGCTCCCCCGGCGCCAACATGCCGATCACGCTGCGCTTGAGGGTTTCGGCCATGACGTCGAAGCCCAGCACGGCCGGGGCGTTCCCGTCGCCACCGACGACCGTGAGGCAGACGCCGTTGACCGCGATCGACGCACCGTGCGGCGCATCCGCGCCCACGACGGCGGCCCGGACCCGCAGCACCGCGGAGTCGTCATGAGGTTCGAGGGCGACGACCACGCCCAGCTCTTCGACGATCCCGGTGAACACCAGCTACTCCCCTTCCGGCCAGCGCGGGCGGCCCACGATCTTCACGTCGCGGCCTGAGCGGGTGACCGTGTCCACGTCCAGTGTGACCGCCTCGGCCAACGTGGCAATTCCCGCATCCCCCAGTGAGACGGGGCCCGCGCCCAGCAAGGTGGGAGCGATGTACGCGACGACCTCGTCCACACAGCGCGCCTCGACGAATGCCCCGGCGAGGGTCGGGCCACCCTCGAGCAGCACATGGCGGACCCCGCGGTCATGGAGCGCCTTGAGGGCAAAGCGCGGGACTGCCGTGTCGAGCACGAGCGTCTCGGCGACGTTGTCGAACACCTGCGCGTGGGCGCGGACCCGATGCCGCCGATCGAGTACGACGCGCAGCGGCTGGTGGTCGGCGGGCACGTCGTTGTCATCGCGCACCGTAAGCGCCGGATCGTCGGCAA
The DNA here is from genome assembly GCA_963839995.1 of uncultured Actinomycetota bacterium. GTDB lineage: Bacteria > Actinomycetota > Actinomycetes > Mycobacteriales > Jatrophihabitantaceae > CAWIUB01. The sequence continues at coordinate 69,657 of CAWIXH010000017.1, forward strand.
GCACCGTTCCACTGCCGACGACGATCGCGTCGACGATCGCGCGCAACGCGTGCGCGTCGGCCCGCGACGGTGCACTGGAGATCCACCGCGCGGTCTGGTCAGCCGCAGCAACCCGTCCATCGAGGGTGCTCGCGACCTTCCAGGTGACGAACGGCCGGCCGATGTGCACGGCATGCAGCCACGGCCGCAGCGCGCCGCGCTCGGCCGCTCGGACCTCGACCCCGGCGACGACGTCGACGCCCGCCGCGCGCAAGGCCCGAGAGCCGCCGGCGGCGTCCTGGTTCGGGTCGTCGACCGCGTAGACCACGCGGCCGATTCCGGCGGTGATCAGCGCGTCGGTGCACGGCCCGGTCCGGCCGGTGTGTGCGCACGGTTCGAGGGTGACGACCGCGGTGGCGCCACGCGCGCGCTCGCCGGCCTGGGTGAGCGCCCGGATCTCGGCGTGCGGGCCGCCGGCCGGCGCCGTCGCGCCCTCGCCGACGAGCGTCTCGCCGGCATCGAGGATCACGGCACCGACTGCTGGATTCGGGCTGGTTCGCCCGCGGACGGTGTCTGCCAGCGCCAGGGCGCGATGCATGGCCGCCTGCTCAGCCTCGCTGACCGGCACCGATTCGTTCCCTCACACTCACGCCCGGCTCATCGCGTCGCGGGCCTTGATGCGCAGCGCCTCGACGGCCTTCCCGGGGTCCGCGGCGCTGTAGACGGCGGTGCCGGCCACGAAAACGTCCGCGCCCGCCTCGGCAGCGGCCTCGATGGTGTGCTCGGCGATGCCCCCGTCGACCTCGATGAACAGCCGCAGGTGCCCCGCCTTCACGTGCTCGCGGGCCAACCGCACCTTGCCCAGCAGCTCCGGGATGAACTCCTGTCCGCCGAACCCAGCCTTGATCGTCATGACGAGCAGCGTGTCGAACTCGGGGAGCACCTCGAGGTACGGCTCGAGGGGGGTGTCGCGATCGACGGCGAGCCCGGCCAGCGCACCGGCCGACCGAATCGTGCGGGCCAGCGCCACCGCGTCGCGGGCGGCTTCGACGTGGAACGTGACGTTCACCGAGCCTGCCTCGGCATACCCAGGCGCCCACCGGTCCGGGTCGTCGATCATCAGATGGCAGTCCAGCGGCAAGTCGGTGGCTTTCCGCAGGCTTTCGACGACAGGCAGGCCGATCGTCAGGTTCGGCACGAAATGGGCGTCCATGACGTCGACATGCAGCCAGTCGGCGTTCTCGACCGCCGCCGCCTCGTCGGCCAGGTGGGCGAAGTCGGCCGACAGGAGGCTCGGCGCGATCATCGGCACCGGCCGACCGGTAGCGGACACAAATCGAGTCTAGGGCGCGTGCATCCTGCAGAATCGAGCCGTGGGCGAGGATGCCGTAGGCCGTAACGCCGGGCAACCCGATGGTGATCGGTCGCCCGAGCTTCCGCGCGCCGAGCCGGTTGAGCGGGCCCGCCATGCATACACCCGCCGGGCCTGGCGGGAGGCGCACGACCAGTTCGCCGCCGCGGACGCCCTGGCCCCGCTCGCACCGGACGACCTGGAGCGCTACGCCCGCACCGCCATTCTCACCGGAGACGACGAGGAGTACGTCGACCTGCTGGCCCGGGCCAGCCAGCTCTGGGCGAGTCGGTCGGATCCGGCACGAGCCGCCGAATGCGGCTGCTACCTGGCGATGAACCTGAGCTTGCGCGGCGAGTGGAGTGCCGCCACCGGTTGGCTGCGCCGGGCGCAGGAGCACGCGGACGCGGTGGGCGGCGACTGCCCGGCCGCGTCCTTGCTGCTCGGCATGAACGCCATCCAGCTGTTGACGGCCGGAGACGCGACCGCCGCGTACCGGCTGTTCGAGGACGCGCTCGCGGTAGCACGACGCTGTGCCGACGCCAATGCCTCCGCGATGGCCGGCCTCGGCATCGGCCAGTCACTCGTGAGCATGGGCGAGGTCGCGCAGGGCTTGAGCTGCCTCGACGAGGTCATGGTCTCGGTGGTGGCCAACGAGCTGAATCCGATCGTCACCGGCATCGTGTACTGCGCGGTTATCGGGAACTGCCACGACGGGTACGACGCGCGCCGCGCCGCCGAGTGGACCCGAGCGCTGAGCCGGTGGTGCGAGGCGCAACCCGACCTCGTTCCGTTTCGCGGTCAGTGTCTGGTGCACCGGGCACAGATCATGCAGCTGGAAGGCCACTGGCCGGATGCAATGGAGCAACTCCGGCAGGCCCGCGAGCAATTCTCCCGCCTACCGGGCAACCCGGCGATCGGGGCGGCGCACTACGAACAGGCCGAGTTGCATCGGCTGCGCGGGGAGTTCAGCCAAGCCGAGCAGGCCTACGAACTGGCCGGCGGTTTCGGGCACGAGACGCAACCCGGGCGGGCGCTGCTGCGGCTGGCCCAGGGCAGGCTCGACCAGGCTGGGACGGGAATCGCCCGGGCGCTCACCGAGGCTGATGGTCCGCTGCGCCCGCGGCTGCTCGCCGCCGCGGTCGAGGTGACGCTCGCCGCCGACGACCTGGCAAGCGCACGGCACAATGTTGACGAACTGGCGCAGATCGCGGCGGGACGCGACTCGCTGCTGTTAACGGCGATGTCGGCACAAGCGCACGGATGGCTGCTGATGGCCATGGGCCAGGCTGGCCGGGCACTGCCGGTGTTGCGGCGCGCCTGGAGCGCCTGGCAGGAGTTGGAGGCACCGTACTTCGCCGCTCGGGTCCGGGCTGCCATCGGCCGCGCCTGCCGAGAGCTGGGTGACCTCGACGCCGCCCGCACCGAGTTCGAGGCAGCCCGGTCGACCTTTGCGCGCTTGGGTGCTCAACCTGACCTGCAGCAGCTGCGCGAGTGGGGCGCCGGTCCGGGGAGCGCGACGCCTAATCCGTCAGGATTGTCCGACCGCGAGGTCGAGGTACTACGCCACGTCGCCTCAGGCAAGACCAATCGTGCCATCGCCACCGAACTGGTCCTGTCGGAGAAGACGGTCGCCCGGCACATCAGTAACGTCTTCAGCAAACTCGGCGTGTCCTCCCGGGCGGCCGCGACGGCATACGCCTACGAACACGACCTCGTTCAGGCCGTGAAGTAGCCACACTGCGCAGAAATACCCATCATCCGCGTAGCCAAGGTTGCATCGTTCGGTCGATGAACCTCGGCCCCGATCGTCCCTACCGTTTGCCCGAACAGTTGCCACCACCAACAACGGGGGGACACCATGACGAACACCATCACCGAGCGCGTCGACACGCTTGTCATCGGCGCCGGCCAGGCGGGTCTATCACTCGGCTACCACCTGCGCAGTCACGGCCGCAGTTGCCTGATCGTCGACGCCAACCCGCACATCGGCGACAACTGGCGCAGCCACTGGGACTCGCTGCGGCTGTACAGCCCGGCTCGGTACGACGGGCTGCCCGGGATGCCCTTCCCGGCGCCGGGCTGGTCGTACCCCGGCAAGGACGACGTGGCCGAGTACCTCGCGGCATACGCGGCAAAGTTCGACCTGCCGGTCCGCTGTGGCGTGCGCGTCCGACAGCTGACCCGCTCCGGTAACGGGTACCGGGTCGAGCACGACGGCGGCGCGTTCGAGGCGGATAACGTCGTGGTGGCGACCGGCACCTTCGGCCGCACCTCGTTGGTCCCGGACTTCGCCGCCGAGCTCGATCCGCGCATCGTGCAACTGCACTCGGCGACATATCGCAGCCCGGCGCAGCTGCAGCCCGGCCCGGTGCTGGTCGTCGGCGCCTCGCACTCGGGCAGCGATATCGCCTACGAACTCGCGGAGGACCATTCCGTGATCCTCTCCGGCCGGGACACCGGGCAGATTCCGGTGCGGCTGGACAGCCCAGCGATCCGGGTGGCATTCCCGCTGATCTTCTTCGTATTCGGGCACGTCCTGAGCCGCAAGACGCCGATGGGCCGCAAAGAGAGGGCCGAGGTTCGCCATCACGGCGCGCCGTTCTTGCGGGTCAAGCGGGCCGACCTCGCTGCCGCCGGCGTCGAACGGGTGCTCGCACGCACGACCGGGGTGCGCGACGGCCTCCCGGTGCTCGGCGACGAGCGGGTCCTGGACGTGGCCAACGTAGTGTGGTGCACCGGCTTCCGGCAGGACTTCAGATGGATCCAGCTGCCGATCGTCGGCGAGGACGGCTGGCCGATCGAACGTCGCGGCGTGGTCGAGTCGGCTCCCGGGCTGTACTTCACCGGACTGGCCTTCCAGTCGTCGATGCGCTCGATGCTGATCGGCGGAGCCGGCGCGGACGCGGGGTACGTCGCGAAGCACATCGCCGCCCATCGTCCGGCCCGGCAGGCGGTAGGTGCCGCAGCTTGAGCCGACCGCCATACTGGATCGCGCACCGGGAGGCAGCATGACACCGAGTCTCGCCAGTGGTCCTGGATCGATGACCACGACGGCCGTTCGACCGGGTAGGCACGCGCTGGGCGAGTCCTTCGCCCGGGCGTTGGCGGCCAAGGACCGCGCTGCGCTGCTCGCCGTTCTGCACGACGAGGTTAGCTTCCGCGGGCTGACACCTGGCCGGTGCTGGTCGGCCGAGGACTCCCGCACGGCCGTCGATGAGATCGTGCTCGGCGCCTGGTTCGAGCCGTCCGACGAGATCGAAGCTGTGGAGGAGATCGACTCGGGGCAGGTCAGCGACCGTTCCCGAGTCGCATATCGGCTGCGGATCCGCAGCGGGGGTGAGCTGTTCGTCTGCGAGCAGCAGGCCTACTACGCGATCGACGGCGACCGGATCGGCTGGCTGCGCGTCCTGTGCTCGGGTTTCCGGCCCTACCCCGCGGGCTGAAGCAAAGCGCAGAACATCGCGTCTGTGCCGTGCCGGTGCGGCCACAGCTGGACGGTCGGCCCGCCACCGAGTTTCGGCATACCGGGGAACATGGGCCGCGCGTCCAGCAGGTCATGGCCCGCCACCACGCAGGCCGTCTCGGCGAGGTGTGGCGAGCATGCGACGTAGCCGATCACTCCGCCTGGACGGACGAGGCGCGAAGCCGCCGCCAGCAACTGCGCCTGCAGCGACGCGAGGTCGGTGACGTCGGACGGCTCGCGTCGCCATCGGGCCTCGGGACGCCGTCTTAGCGCGCCGAGGCCGCTGCACGGCGCGTCGAGCAGCACGCGGTCGTACCCGCCTTCGATCGGCGGCACCATGCGTGCATCCCCGACGATCACCTCGACTTCGGCGGGCGAGACTGCCTTGCGCACCAGTTCGGCGCGGTGCGGGCGCAGCTCGTTGGCCGTCACCCGAGAGCCACGCTGCGCGGCGAGGGACGCGAGCAGCGCTGTCTTGCCCCCGGGACCGGCGCACAGGTCCAGCCAGCGCTCATCGCGCCCGTCCAGCGGCGCCTCGGTTAGCGCGAGCGCGCACAGCTGGCTGCCCTCATCCTGGACACCGGCGCGGCGCGCGCGAACAGCCGCGAGCTTGGCCGGGTCACCGCCGGCGCCCAGCCGCACCGCGTAGGGCGACCACGGCCCCGGCTCACCTCCCGACTCACCGACTAGTACGTCGCGGTCGATCCGTCCGGGCCAGGCGACCAGATGGGTTCGCGGGCGCACGTTGTCGGCCACGAGCGCCGCCTCAGCCTCGGCCAGGTCAGCGCTCAGCGCCTCGGCGAAGGCCGCCGCGATCCACTCGGGGTGCGCGGTCCGCAAGGCGAGCTGCGCGAGCGCCGGTCGGTCGGTGCCGAGCTCGTTCGTCCAGCCGTCCCAGTCGCGTGCGGCGATGCGTCGCAGCACGGCATTGAGGAACCCCGCCGCACGGCCGTTGCCCGTGGCACGCGCCAGATCCACGGTCGTGGCGACGGCGGCGTGCGCCGGGATGCGAGTGCGCAGCAACTGGTAGCCGCCGAGCCGCAGCAGGTCCCGCACCGGGGCGTCGAGCGACGCCAGCGGGCGGTCCACGCACGCCGCGGCGATGTCGTCCAGCGTGCCCTGCGCCCGCAAGGTGCCGTATCCGAGTTCGGTTGCCAGCGCCGCGTCCCGGCCGGCAAGCCCGGCCTCGCTGATCAACTGCGGCAGGCGCAGGTTGGCGTACGCATCGTCAGCCGCCACGGCGCGCAGCAGGTCGTAGGCGACGCGACGCGCGCTTTCGACGCTAGCCAAGGCGCTCGTCCGGGTGCGGCCGGGCGCCACGCGCCCAGTCCGCGGCCGGCATCGGCCGTCGTCCCGGCGGCTGCACGCAGTGCAGCTCGACGGCCGTCGTGGCCGTGCCGACCAGGACGCCGACTTTCGTGGCCCGCAGCTGCGCGGGTGGCAATGCCACGGCGCCCATCCGAACCGGGCTGAGTTTCAGCCGCTCCCCGCGGAACAGCGTCCAGGCACCCGGCCCGGGGGTGCAGGCCCGGATCTTCCGGTCGATGTGCACCGCCGGCTCGGTCCAGTCGATGCGTGCGTCGTTGACGGTGATCTTGCCGGCGATGGAGGCGCCTTCGGCCGGTTGTGGACGGGGTACCAAGGAACCGTCTTCGATGCCGTCCATCGTGGCGACGAGCAGGGCGGCGCCCGAATCGGCCAGCCGGGTGAGCAGGTCACCCGTGGTATCCCAGGGACGGATCGGCTCGGTCACCACCCCGTACACCGGGCCGGTGTCGAGACTCGCTTCCACCTGGAAGGTCGTGGCACCGGTCACGTCGTCGCCGTGCAGGATCGCGTGCTGGACCGGCGCCGCGCCGCGCCACGCCGGCAGCAGCGAGAAGTGCAGGTTCACCCAGCCGTGCTTGGGGATGGCCAGCGCGGCCGGCGGGATCAGCGCGCCGTATGCCACCACCGGGCAGCAGTCGACGCCCAGGTCGGCAAGCTCGGCTCGGAATTCGGGGTCACTCGGCAGGGATGGGGCGAGGACTCGTACCCCCGCTTCGGCCGCGACGGCTTCGACCGGCGATAGCTGCCGACGGCGGCCGCGGCCAGCCCGAGCTGGTGGACGAGTGATGGCAGCGACGACCTCGTGCCGCGGCGAGTGAAGCAGGGCACGAAGCGACGGGACGGCGACCTCAGGCGTCCCGGCGAAGGCCAGCCGCATCAGAACGCGTTCCCGAGCGTCGGGTGCGGGCTCACTTTGACCGTCGGCGCGGCGAGGCCGGACCAGTCTGCCTCGCGGATCGCCTTCATGGCGGCCTTCTTGGTCTCGGGGTCGAGCCGGTCGACGAACAGCACCCCGTCGAGGTGGTCGGTCTCGTGCTGCACGCAGCGGGCCAGCACGGCGGTGCCCTCGACGGTGATTGGGTCCCCGTACATGTCCTGCCCGTGCGCGACGACGTGCTCTTTGCGCCGGCAGTCGAAGCTCACGCCGGGGATGGACAGGCAGCCCTCCGGGCCGTCCTGCTCCTCGGCGGACGGAAAATGCAGCACCGGGTTCACCAGGTGGCCGGCCTGCTCGTCGTCGACGTGGTAGGTGAAGACCCGCAGTCCCACGCCGATCTGCGGGGCGGCGAGCCCTAGACCCGGTGCGTCGAGCAACGTCTCGGTCAGGTCGGCGACGAGCGTCCGCAGCTGCTTGTCGAAGTCCGTGACGAGGTCGGCGGGCGTGCGCAACACGGGATCGCCGAACAGCCGGATTGTCTGAACCGTCACATCGCGAGTCTACGAAACCGCTCCCGCGGGGCCTGCATCCTCGGCTCAGAACAGTTCGAGCGGATCGAGTTGGACCCGCACCGGGTTCGGTTCCTTGCGGGCCGAGCGGATCGCGGCGGCGGCCTTGAGGGCTGCCGCCAGGTCGGCGCCGGAGGCTCGGGGCACCCGGATCAGCGTGCGCTGCTGATCGTCGGAGACCGGGACGGAGCCGATCACCTCGGACGGGTCAGGCAACTGGGCGAGCGACACGAGGTCCTCGACAGCGCCGCGCAGACCGGTCAGCGAGGCCATCCGCACCGCCGGCGGGAAACGCAGCTCCTGGCGGTCGGCGAGCTCGCGGGCGGCGAATCCACGGGCGTCCCAGCGGATCAGCGCCTGGACGGCGGGCACGGCGGCGTCGGCCCCGACCACCACCTGGCCGTCAGATCGCACGAGCGCGACCGCGTTGGCCCATCGGCGCACGGTCTCCTCGCCCGCGCGCAGGTCGGCCCGCGACAGTAGCGCCCACCCGTCGAGCAGCAGCGCGGCGCCGTAGCCGCCGGTGGCCGCCGGCTCCGCGCCCGGGGTCGCCACGACGAACGCGGCTCCGCCGGGGACACCGGCCAGCACCGCGTCGCCGCCGGACGTCCGTACCGGGACGCCCGGGAACGCTCGGCCCAGCTCCTCGGCCGTCCGCGTGGAGCCGATCACCACCGCCCGCAGCAGATGCTCGCCGCATGCCGGGCAGGCCCAGTCGCCGGCTGAGCGCCCGCACCAGCGGCAGGCCGGGATCGCGTGGCCGGATGACGCCGCCAACGGCCCCGAGCAGGCCGGGCAGCGGGCGGGTGTGCGATCGCGCGCACAGGCCAGCGACGGCGCGTAACCGCGACGCGGCACCTGGACGAGCACCGGGAGATCCGCGCCGAGCGCGTCGCGGGCGACCCGCCAAGCGAGACTCGGTAGCCGGGCGGCCCGAGCGGCAGGGTCGCGCTGCTGTTCGGCGTCGTCACCCGTGGCGACGACGCGCGGCGCCGAGGCGCGCAGTACCGCACGATCGGGGACGATCTCGTGCGCCCAGCCTGATTCGACCAGCTGCTGCGCCTCGGCTGTGCGAGCGAAGCCACCCAGCAGCAAGGCCGAGCTGGACATCGCCGAACGCAGCACCAGCACGTCGCGGGCGTGTGGATAGGGCGCCCGCGGTTCGGCGTAGAGGTCGTCACCGTCGTCCCAAATCGCCAGCAGGTTGAGGTCGGGTACCGGGGCGAAGGCCGCGGCGCGGGTGCCGATCACCGCGCGCACCGTCCCGCGCCGCACCGCCAGCCAGCGCCGATAGCGCTCGGCCGGGCCGAGATCGGCGGACAACGCGACGTGTCGGCTGGAACCGATCACCGCCCTCACGGCGAGGTCGAGACGGTTCAGGTCACGCGCGTCGGGCACCAGGACGATCGCACCGTGCCCAGCGGCCAAGGCTGCCTGCACCAACTCGGCGAGCCGACTCGGCCACACCTCGCCGGGCAGTGCGGACCAGGCAGCGCGGGCCGCCCGTCCGTCGGCCACCGCCGCGACGAAAGCCGGGCCAGCTCGGTACGTCGCCCAGCCGGCCTCCGCAGGGGGCGGTGGGGCAGACGGCGGGATCGGCTGCCCGGCCTCGGCGCCCGCATGGCGCGGCGGCACGCCCAGCCGGACGGCGTCGACGAAATTGCCGGCCCACCGATCTGCCACCGCTCGAAATAGCGCCGTCGTCTGCGGGGTCAGTACCGGCTCGCTACCCACCGCCCGTTCGATGAACGCGAGCTGGCCGTCATGGTCGCTTTGCGTGCCGCGCTCGAGGACGTACCCGTCTACCAGCTGGCCAGCGAAGCGCACCCGCACCCGTCCGCCCACTGCGACGTCCCCGTCGAGCTCTTCGGGGACCAGGTAATCGAAGGGGCGGTCGAGATGCGACAGCGGCACATCCACCAGCAGCCGGGCGATGGGCGCGTGGGCCGCCGGCACGCGCCCGGTCACCGGCAACCGGTCACCCCACTTGTTCGACTTCCGGCGGGTTGGGCTGCGCCGCACGTCGAACAACTCGAAGGTACGGGCGCGCTCGGGGCCGGCTCAGCCGTTGTGGACGAGCTTGGCCAGCTGCTCGGCGCGGTCGGTGCGCTCCCACGTGAAGTCCGGCAGCTCACGCCCGAAGTGGCCGTAGGCGGCTGTCTGGGCGTAGATCGGCCGCTTCAGGTCCAGGTCGCGGATGATCGCGGCCGGCCGCAGGTCGAACGTGTCGGTGATCGCCTCGGCGATCCTGACCGGATCCGCGGTCTCGGTGCCGAACGTCTCGATGAACAGCCCGACGGGTTCCGCTTTGCCGATCGCGTACGCGATCTGGACCTCGACCTGCGACGCGAGCTTGGCCGCGACGACGTTCTTGGCCACCCAGCGCATGGCGTAGGCGGCCGAGCGGTCCACCTTGGACGGGTCCTTGCCGGAGAACGCCCCCCCGCCGTGCCGGGCGTAACCGCCGTAGGTGTCCACGATGATCTTGCGGCCGGTCAGCCCGGCGTCGCCCATCGGGCCGCCGATCTCGAACCGGCCGGTCGGGTTGACCAGCAGTCGATAGCCGTCGGACTCGATCCCTAGCCCGGCCAGCACCGGGGTGATTACGTGCTCGGCGACATCGGGCTTCAGCAGGGTGTCCAGGTCGATGTCAGCCGCGTGCTGGCTGGAGACGACCACGGTGTCCAACCGCCGCGGCTTGCCATCGACGTACTCGATGGTCACCTGGGTCTTGCCGTCGGGGCGCAGATACGGCACGGTGCCGTCCTTGCGTACCACGCTCAGCCGCTCGGCGAGCCGGTGCGCCAGGGCGATCGGCAGCGGCATGAGTTCCGGCGTCTCGTCGCAGGCGAACCCGAACATCAGGCCCTGATCGCCCGCGCCCTGCATGGCGACCTCGTCGTGCGAGCCCTCGACCCGCGCCTCGTAGGCGGTGTCAACGCCCTGGGCGATGTCGGGCGATTGCGCGCCGATCGCGACGTTGACACCGCACGATGCCCCGTCGAAGCCCTTGCGGGAGGAGTCGTAGCCGATCTCGAGGATGCGCTCTCGCACGATCGTCGGGATGTCAGCGTAGGCCTCGGTAGTGACCTCGCCGGCCACGTGGACCTGACCCGTGGTGATCAGCGTCTCAACGGCAACCCGGCTGTTGGGATCCTGGGCGAGCAGCGCGTCGAGGATCGAGTCACTGATCTGGTCGGCGATCTTGTCCGGGTGTCCCTCGGTGACGGACTCGGACGTGAAGAGGCGGCGGGTCAAATCTGCTCCCGAAGTCGTGCGGCGGAAATGAGGTCGGCAAAGTCTAGCTGGACAGTCGGGATGACACCGCATCCCACACCGCCGCGGCGAGCACGGCCTTGGGGCCGAGCGGCACAGGTAGCTCGGTGCCATCACTGCCCAGGATGACCGCGGCGTTGTCCGGCTGACCGAACGCGCGCCCGTCGCCGACGGCATTGACGACCATCAGGTCGCATCCCTTGCCCGTCAGCTTCGCCCGGCCGTGGGCCAGCACGTCGCCTGCGGCGTCACCCGTCTCGGCGGCGAAGCCGACCAGCACCTGCCCCGGACGGCGGCCGCTGACCAGCTCGCGCAGCACGTCCGGAGTCCGTTCGAGCGCCACGGGATCGGGATCGGATTCCGACTTCTTGATCTTGTGCGGGGTGACGGACGCCGGGCGGAAGTCTGCCACCGCGGCCGCCATGACGACCGCGTCGGCCTCCCCGGCCGCCTTGAGCACCGCGTCGCGTAGCTCAGCGGTGCTTCCGACATGCACGACGTCCGTGCCGGCCGGGTCTGGCCAGTCGCAGTTGGCCGCCACCAGCGTGACGCGGGCGCCGCGCGCGGCGGCCACGGTGCACAACGCGTACCCCTGCTTGCCCGACGACGCGTTGCCGAGGAAGCGGACCGGATCCAGCGGCTCGCGGGTGCCGCCCGCGCTGACGACGACCCGGTGTCCGGCCAGGTCGGCGGGCAGCGCACCGGCACGTACCAGCAGCACCTCGGCCAGCTGGGCGATCTCGGCGGGCTCGGGCAGCCGTCCCTTACCCGTGTCTGCGCCGGCGAGGCGACCCACGGCTGGCTCGAGCACCACAGCGCCGCGCCGGCGCAATGTGGTGACATTGTCCGCGGTGGCCGGGTGTTCCCACATCTCGGTGTGCATCGCCGGCACGAACAGCACCGGACAGCGCGCGGTCAGCAGCGTGTTGGTGAGCAGGTCGTCGGCGATGCCGTGTGCTGCGCGGGCGAGCAGGTCGGCGGTGGCTGGCGCGACGACCACGAGATCGGCTTCGCGGCCCAACCGCACGTGCGGGATGTCGTGGGCACCGGCCCAGACGTCCGCGACGACTGGCCGGTGGGAGAGCGCGGCCCAGGTGGCCTCGCCCACGAACTCGAGGGCGGCGGCGGTGGGAACGACGGTGACCTCGTGGCCCCGCTCGCTCAGCCTGCGGAGCAAATCGGCGGCCTTGTAGGCGGCGATCCCGCCGGTCACGCCGAGAACGATGCGACGGTGTGGCCCGGCCAGCTCGTCGATCGCCTCGTCCATGGCGAGCCCGGCTCAGGCCTCGGCGGGCTTGTATTCGATCAGGTCGCCGTTGATCTCGCGAAGCGCGATCGAGAGCGGCTTCTCCTGCGGAGCGGTCTCGACCAGTGGGCCGACGTATTCGAGCAGGCCGTCGCCGAGCTGGCTGTAGTAGGCGTTGATCTGCCGGGCACGCTTGGCCGCGATGATGACCAGGGAGTACTTCGACTGCGCCCGCTCGAGCAGCTCGTCGATTGGCGGGTTGGTGATGCCCTCGGGGGCCGACACGGTTCCGGACAAAGTTCGACTCGATTCGGTTCGTCTGCGGTGATTCGTCCTCAATGAGTAGGGGACGCTTCGATCAATGCTACCAACTGCGCCGCCGCGCTATCGACGTCGTCGTTGATCAGGATGGCGTCGAACTCGCCCCCGGCAGCCAGCTCCATACGAGCGCGGACCAGGCGCTGGGCGACCAGATCCGGCGATTCGGTTCCGCGGCCGGACAGCCGGCGTTCCAGTTCGTCCCACGACGGCGGTGCCAGGAAGACGAACTGGGCGTCCGGCAGCTGGGCGCGAACCTGCCGCGCGCCCTGCAGCTCGATCTCAAGCAGGGTGGGAATCCCCGCCGCAAGGTGCTCCAATACCGGCTGGCGCGGGGTTCCGTACAGGTTCCCAAAGTGCTCGTTGTACTCCAGCAGCTCGCCCGCTTCGATCATCGCGAGGAACGCCGGCCGGTCGACGAATCGGTACTGCACGCCGTCAACCTCCCCCGGGCGCGGTGCGCGGGTGGTGGCCGACACGGAGACCCAGATCTGCGGGCACCGGTCCCGCACCACCGCCACGACGGTCCCCTTGCCCACACCGGACGGCCCGGACAGCACGGTCAGCCGGCTAGCGGGCGGGTACTTCAACATTGGCCAGAAGGTTACCGGGATCATGTCGGTGCGCAGTCTGCGCCGCTAGGGTGCGGGTACTCGCATCCGGGACGGTCGGGAGGTCGGCTGCTATGGCGTTACGGCTCGGTGTTCTCAAGGAGGACGCGCCCGGGGAACGTCGTGTCGCGCTGACCCCCGACGCCGTGAAGCGGCTGCGCGACGCGGGGCTCGCGATATCCGTCGAGGCCGGTGCCGGTGCGGCGGCCTGGTTCTCCGACGAAGAGTACGCGCGCACGGGAGCCGAGCTGGCTACCGGGCACCAAGTGCTGTCCGGTGCGGATGTGGTGCTGAGCGTCGGGCCGGTCGAGGCAGATCGGCTGCGCGACGGGCAGGCTGTGGTCGGGCTGCTGCAGCCGCTGCTGAATGCGCCGGCCATGCTCGACCTCGCGCGGCGCGGCGTGACTGCGATCAGCCTCGATGGCCTGCCGCGCACCCTTTCCCGCGCGCAGGGCATGGACGCGCTGTCGTCGCAAGCCAACGTCGCGGGCTACAAGGCCGTACTCGTCGCGGCCGACAACTTCGACCGGTTCTTCCCACTCCTGATCACCGCCGCCGGGACGTCCAAACCAGCGGAGGTCCTGGTTCTCGGCGCCGGCGTCGCGGGCCTGCAGGCGATCGGTACGGCGCGGCGCCTGGGTGGGATTGTCCGCGCTTACGACGTGCGCCCAGCCAGTCGCGACGAGGTCAAGTCGCTCGGCGGGCAATTCGTGGAGCTGAAGTCTGTCGAGTCGGTGGCCGGCGAAGGCGGGTACGCCCGCGCGCTCACCGCCGAGGAGCAGGCCGCGCAGCAAGCCGAGCTAACCGACCACATCATGAAGCACGACATCGTCATTACCACCGCACAGGTGCCGGGGCGTCGACCACCGCTGATGGTCACCGCCGAGGCGGTGGCAGGGATGCGACCCGGCTCGGTGATAGTCGATATGGCGGCGTCCGAGCTCGGCGGCAACGTCGAGATCTCCAAGCCGAGCGAGACACTCGTGTCCGACAACGGCGTAACGATCATCGGTGCCGCCGACCTGCCGTCCCAGATGGCCACGTCGGCGTCGAGCACGTACGCGCGCAATATCAGCGCGCTGTTGCTTCATCTCGTGTCCGACGACGGGACGCTCGCGATCGATCAGCTGCTCGCCGACGGCGACGAGATCGCTGCGGGCGTCGTCATCACCCACGCTGGGCAGGTCGTCCAAGCGGCGACGGCCGCCCTGCTGGACAAGGAGGCCTCGGCATGACCGGTTCGTTCGTCGGGGACATGACGATCTTCGTGCTGGCCCTGCTGGTCGGCTTCGAGGTCATCAGCAAGGTACCCGCCACGCTGCACACGCCACTGATGTCCGGCGCGAACTCTATTCACGGCGTGGTGCTCGTCGGCGTGATTATCCTCGCCGGTTACGTGCAGGGCGCAGTCGGCTACGTACTCATGTTCATCGCCGCCGCGTTCGGCGCAGCCAACGTCGTCGGCGGCTACCTCGTGACCGACCGGATGCTGGAGATGTTCAAGAAACGGCCGGTGCGGACGGCAGCGAAGGACGAGGCCGCGAAGTGAGCGCCACGGAGATCGGCATCCGGTTCGCGTCGCTGTTCGGAGCGGTGTGCTTCGTGCTCGGCCTGCACCTGATGAACTCCCCCGCGACCGCGCGGCGCGGCAATCAAGTCTCCGCATTCGGCATGCTCGTCGCGGTCGCCGCGGCTTTGGTCGGCGTAGCGTCTGGCCAGAACGGCGCGGACATGACCCCCGCCCGTTGGCTCGTGTTGATCACCGGCGCGCTGCTCGGCGGCGCGTGGGGTCTCTACACGGCACGCACCATTGCGATGACAGCGATGCCGCAACTGGTATCCGTGTTCAACGCCGTCGGTGGCGGCGCCGCTGCGCTCATCGCGATCGTTGACTACAACCAGAACCCGCACCTCCCAGCCGGGACCGCGACCGCGACGATCCTCGACATCGTCATCGGCTGCACGACGTTCTCTGGCTCGCTGATCGCGGCCGCCAAGCTGCAGGGCTACTGGAGCCAACCGGTGTCGTTTCGGGGGTCACACTTCGCAATGGCGGCCGTCGCGCTGGCCGCGGTAGGAGGCGGCGCGTGGGTCATCGCGGGCGCGCACAACGTCGCGGTGCTCGTCGGCGTCGCTTGGCTCGCCGTGATCTTCGGGGTGCTCATGGTGCTGCCGATCGGCGGCGCCGACATGCCGGTCGTCATCTCGCTGCTGAACGCCTTCACCGGAACCGCGGTCGCGATGGCCGGCTTCGTGCTGGGCAACCCGACGCTCGTGATCGCCGGCGCGCTGGTCGGCGCGTCCGGTTCCATCCTCACCAAGCTGATGGCCGACGCGATGAACCGGTCGGTGGTCAACATCATCGTGGGCGGTTTCGGCACCGGCGCGGTGGGCACGCTAGCCGTGGCCGGCACGGGCGGCACGGTGAAGTCGATCGCGGTCGACGACGCGGCGCTCCAGCTCGCCTACGCGAGCAAGGTGATCATCGTGCCGGGCTATGGCCTGGCCGCCGCGCAGGCACAGCACGAGTGTCACGAGCTCGGCGAGCTGCTCGAGGAGCGAGGAGTGGACGTGTGCTACGCCATCCACCCAGTCGCGGGCCGCATGCCGGGACATATGAACGTGCTGCTCGCCGAAGCGAACGTCCCGTACGACGAACTCAAAGAGATGGACGATGTCAACCCGGAGTTCGACCGGACGGACGTGGCGCTCGTCGTCGGCGCGAACGACGTGACAAATCCGGCCGCGCGCCGGGCGGGTAACGCTGTGTCGGGTATGCCGATTCTCAACGTCGACCACGCCAAGTCGATCATCGTGATCAAGCGGTCGATGGCCTCTGGCTACGCGGGACTCGACAACGAGCTGTACACCGATCCCAAGACGAGCATGTTCTTCACCGACGCGAAAAAGGGGCTGGCATCGCTCGTCAGCGCCACCAAGACGCTCGTCGGATAGCGTCGAAGCCGTGGATTTCCGGCGGCTCGGCGAATCCGGCCTCGTCGTCTCCGTGGTGGGTCTGGGCACCAACAACTTCGGCATGAAGCTTTCCGCCGACCAGTCGCGTGAGGTCGTGCACGCCGCCCTGGACCACGGCGTCACCTTGTTCGACACCTCCGACTCCTACGGCGCATCCGAGGAGCGGCTCGGCGCCGCACTCGAAGGCCGCCGCGACGATGTGGTGATCGCGACCAAGTTCGGCAGCGACGTGCGCCGCCGCGGCCTGTCCAACGGCGAAGACTGGAGCGCGCGGGGATCCCGCCGCTACCTCAGGCGCGCCGTCGAATCGTCCATGCGCCGGCTGCGCACTGACTGGATCGACCTCTACCAGCTGCACCGCCCCGATGCCACCACACCGATCGAGGAGACCCTGTCGGCGCTAGACGACCTGGTGCACGAGGGCAAGGTGCGCTATCTCGGCAACTCGAACTTCCGCGGCTGGCAGGCGGCCCACGCGGAGTGGGTCGCGCGCACCCGTGGCTTGGAACGATTCGTCAGCGCACAGAACGAATACAACCTGCTGGCGCGCGGCATCGAGCAGGACCTGATTCCAGCGCTGGAGGCGTACCGGATCGGGCTGCTGCCGTTCTTCCCGCTGGCCAGCGGGCTGCTCAGCGGCAAGTACCGCCGCGGCGAGCCGCCGCCGCCCGGCAGCCGAATCGCCCTATGGGGGCGCGAGGCCGTCCTCACCGACTCGGCCTTCGACGTGATCGAGCAGCTGGAGGCCTTCGCCGCCGCGCGTTCGATCACCGTGCTGGACGTGGCGATAGGCGGGCTCGCGGCGCAGCCAACGGTCGCCTCCGTCATCGCCGGCGCGACATCGGCCGAACAGGTCGCCGCGAACGTGCGGGCCGGTCTCTGGCGGCCCACCGCGGACGATCTGGCAGAGATCGACCGGATCACCGCCCCGGAGGGCTGAGCCATCGGCGAACCGGACGACTTCGACGAGATCTACTCCTCGGTCGGGGACGATCTCGATCGGATTCCGTGGGCCGGTCTGCGTCCGCACCCGGTGCTCGTCGAATGGCTGGACAGTGGAGCGCCCCCGGACCGTTCAACGCCCGCACTCGTCGTGGGCTGCGGCGTCGGTGACGATGCCGCCGACCTGACCCGCCGTGGGTACGACGTGACGGCGTTCGACCGATCCCCTACCGCGATCGGCTGGTGTCGCAGGCGATTTCCGGACTCGGGGGTCGAGTTCCAGATCCGGGACCTGCTCGCATTGCCGGCCGCCTGGCGCCGGCGTTTCCGGCTCGTGGTCGAGATCAACACGATCCAGTCGCTGCCCGTCCCGCGCCGTGCCGAGGTGATCGCCGCGATCGCTGCAACGGTCGCACAGGGTGGCCTGCTCTTCGTCCGCTGTGCCCTGCGAGACGACGGCGATCCTGTCGAGACGCGGCCGTGGCCGGTCAGCCCGGCAGAGCTGCGGCTGTTTGCCGGCGAGGGACTCCGGGAGCTCTCGTTCGAGATCACCGACGTCTCGCCGGCCGGCACCGAGCACGCCCGAGTCGTCTGGACGCGCGACTAGTCGGCTCGAAGGAAGGCGAACTGCTCGACGTAACCCCCGGCAGCGGCGCGCAGGGCCCGCACGTCGGGCCCGTGCCGGAGCACCTCACGCGACACGCTGGGCAGCACCGCCCGCAGCGAACCGGCGAACATCCGCCGCACGTCCTCGGCCGTGCCGCCCTGCGCGCCGACACCGGGCGCGAGGATCGGCCCGTTGAGCTTCGTCAGATCCACGTCCACGTCGCCGATTGTGGCCCCGACGACCAGGCCCAGCGAGCCGAGTGGCTCGGCTCCCGCGTTGCGCGCCGCGATGTCGTCGACGATCGTCTGCGCCACGGTGCGACCGTCCGGCTCCAATGCGTGCTGCACCTGCGCGCCCTGCGGATTGGACGTCAGCGTGAGGACGAACGCACCCGTCCCGTGCTTCTCGGCGGCGTCGAACGCCGGGGTCAGTGAGCCGACGCCGAGAAACGGTGTGATGGTGATCGCGTCGACCGCGAGCGGCGCAGAGGGGTCCAGGTATGCCTCGGCGTAGGCGCTCATCGTCGAGCCGATGTCGCCCCGCTTGACGTCGAGAACGATCAGGGCACCAGCCGCCCGGGCTTCGCGCACCACCTGTTCGAGCACCGCGATGCCGGCCGAGCCGAACCGTTCGAAGAACGCCGACTGCGGCTTGAGCACCGCCACCTCGTTCGCGAAGGCCTCGACGCAGGTCAGCGCGAACCGCTCCAGGCCGACGACCGAGTTGGGCAGGCCCCAAGCGGCGAGCAGCCAGGCGTGCGGATCGATGCCGACGCACAGCGGGCCACGCTTGCGCACCGCGGCGTCGAGGCGGCCTGCGAAGTTCATGCCGTCTCCTTCGCCGGTTCGGTCACGGATCGGTGCGCGAACCCGACAGCATCGGCAAGCGAGGCGAAGCCGCGCTCGTCGAGCGCCTGCTCCAGCTCGGTCAACACCCGCAGCGGCGCGGACGGGTCGCCGAACACCGCGGTGCCGACCGAGACCGCGGACGCCCCGGCCAGGACGAACTGCAGTGCATCCAGGCCGCTGCGGATCCCGCCCATGCCCAGGATCGGCAGCTCCGGCACAGCCTGGTGCACTTGCCAGACGCAGCGCACCGCCACCGGGCGGATCGCCGGCCCGGACAGGCCGCCGGTCTCACCGCCCAGAACCGGGGCCAGCGTCTCGGTGTCGATGACCATGCCGAGCAGCGTGTTGATCAGCGACAACCCGTCGGCTCCGGCGTCGGCGCAAGCGCGGGCGATCACGGCGACGTCGGTGGCGTCCGGGGAGAGCTTGGCGAACACCGGCACCGCCGGGTGCGCTGCAGCGCGCACGGCGCCGATGACCCGGGCCGACGAGGCAGGGTCACACGCGAACACGTGACCGCGATCCTCGACGTTCGGGCAGGAGATGTTGACCTCGAGCATCGAGACGGCCGGCTCGTCGCGCAGTCGCCGCGCCAGCGCGGCGAACTCATCGGCTGTGCCGCCAGCGATCGAGACGACGACCCGGGCGCCGTGATGGGCCAGCCAGGCCAGGTCGTTCGCGATGAACGACTCGATGCCCGGGCCCTGCAAGCCGATCGAGTTCAGCATGCCGCTCGGCGTCTCTGCCATCCGCGGAGTGGGCCGCCCGGATCGCGCTCGCGGCATGATCGTCTTGGTGACGACGGCCCCGAGCCTCGACACGTCGAAGAACTGGTGGAGCTCGCGACCCGCCGCGGCGCAGCCGGAGGCGGTGAGCACCGGGTTGGGCAGGGTGAGCCACCCCAGCCGGGTCGTCATGTCCGCCATCAGTGCAGCCTCATCGCCTCGGCGCCCACCAGATCGTCCGGGAGCGATCCGACGTCGTCGAAGCGGACCCGGTCGGCGCGGAACACCGGCCCGTCCACGCAGGAGCGGACGAAGCGCGACGCGCCGTCACTGGAGGCGCTGTCGCGCACCGGCAGCACGCACGTCATGCAGACGCCGATGCCGCAAGCCATGGCCTCCTCTACCGCAACATAGGCGGAGATGCCGTGCTCGCGGGCTACGTCGCCGACGGCACGCAGCATGGCCATCGGGCCGCACGCGTAGACCTGCTGCGCGTCGATTCGCTTGATGGCCGCGGGCAGCACGTCGGTTACCAGGCCCTGGACACCCGCGGACCCGTCGTCAGTCGTGACCGTGATCGGACCGATCGCCGCGGCGTGTTCCGCGCCGAACAGGCGAGCCCTGGACGCCGCCCCCACGATGATCTCGATCTGCGAATCCGACGCAACCGAGCGCGCCAGCGGGATCAGCGGCGCGGTGCCATAGCCCCCGCCAACCAGGACGACGGGAATTCCGCGCTCCGGCAAGGGGAACGGCGTCCCCAACGGGCCGACCAGGTCCAGCTTCGTGCCTACCAGTTGTCGCGCCAGCCAGCGGGTGCCCAGCCCGTGTTCGGCCACGACGAACTTCATGGTGCCGTCCGGGCTCGCCGCGTACAGGGCAAACGCGCGGCGCAGGAGCAGGGCTGTGTCGGGCCCGCCCACTGCGACGGCGACGAACTGGCCGGGTACGAATCCGGCAGCGACGCCGGGCGCGCGCACAGTCAGCTGGACGTACTCCCCGACCGGCTCGCGCGCGACGATCTCGCCAATCTCCTGCACCGGTCCGGTCACGTCGTACCGCCTCGCCAGCGGGCCAGCTGGGCGTGCAGGTCCTGCAGGGAGCGCACGCCGACCTCGCCACGGACCAGCTCCTCGATGCCTTGGACCGCGGCAGCCGCGCCCTGCACCGTGGTCACGCACGGGATCCCGGCGCCCACGGCGGCGGTGCGGATCTCGTAGCCGTCCACCCGCGGGCCAGAGTTGCCGGCTGCCCCCCAGGGTGTGTTCAGGACGAGGTCGACCTCACCGGCGACGATCCGCCCCACGATGTTGTCGCCGCCCTCGGAGAACTTGCCGACGACCTCGGCGGCGACGCCGTTGCGCCGCAGCACCTGCGCGGTCCCCGCCGTGGCGAGGATGCGGAAGCCCAGGTCCGATAGCCGCTTGATGGGGAAGATCGCCGCACGTTTGTCACGGTTGGCCACGGACACGAACACCGTGCCCTTGACCGGTAACGACCCGTAGGCGGCTGCCTGGCTCTTGGCGAAGGCGGTGCCGAACACCGCGTCGAAGCCCATCACCTCGCCTGTCGATTTCATCTCCGGACCGAGCAGCGAGTCGACCTGCCCACCGTCAGAGCCACGGAACCGGAAGAACGGCAAGACGGCTTCCTTCACCGCGATCGGCGCGTCGATAGGCAGGTCGCCGCCGTCGTTGGCGCGGGGCAGCAACCCCTCGGCCCGCAGCTGCGGGATGGTCGCGCCCAGCGCGATGCGGGCCGCCGCCTTGGCCAGCGGCACCGCGGTGGCCTTGGAGACGAACGGGACGGTGCGGCTGGCCCGCGGGTTCGCCTCGAGCACATACAGCACGTCACCGGCCAGGGCGTACTGGACGTTGAGCAGACCCCGCACGCCGACGCCGCGGGCAATCGCCCGGGTCGAGGCGCGCACCGTCTCGATATCCCGGGCGCCTAGCGTGATCGGCGGCAGCGCGCAGGCCGAGTCGCCGGAGTGGATACCGGCCTCTTCGATGTGCTCCATCACGCCGCCGAGGTAGAGCTCGTGGCCGTCATAGAGTGCGTCGACGTCGATCTCGACCGCGTCGTCGAGGAATCTGTCGACGAGGACGGGGTGATCCGCGGTGATCTCGGTGGCCCGCGCGATGTATGAGGACAGCATCGTCTCGTCGTAGACGATCTCCATGCCGCGCCCGCCCAGCACGTAGGACGGGCGGACGAGCACCGGGTAGCCGATCGTGTCCGCGACCGCCTTGGCCTGCTCGAACGACGTGGCGGTGCCGTGTTTCGGCGCGGGCAGCCCGGCGTCGGCCAGCACCCGGCCGAACGCACCGCGGTGCTCTGCCAGGTCGATCGCCTCGGGCTGGGTGCCGAGCACGGGCACGCCGGCGTCCTTCAATCGCTGCGCCAGGCCAAGCGGCGTCTGACCGCCCAGGGTGCACACGACACCGGCCACCTCGCCGGACTCCTGCTCGGCGTGGACGACCTCGAGCACGTCCTCGAAGGTCAGCGGTTCGAAGTACAGCCGGTCGGACGTGTCGTAGTCGGTCGACACGGTCTCCGGGTTGCAATTGACCATCACGGTCTCGTATCCCGCGTCGCGTAGCGCCATCGCGGCGTGGACGCAGGAGTAGTCGAACTCGATGCCCTGCCCGATCCGGTTCGGCCCACTGCCCAGGATGATCACCTTCGGGCGTTCCCGCTGGGGCGCGACCTCGGTCTCCTCGTCGTAGGAGGAGTAGTGGTATGGAGTGGCGGCGGCGAACTCGGCCGCACAGGTGTCGACGGTCTTGTAGACGGGGCGGATGCCCGCGCGCAGGCGCAGCAGCCGTACCCCGTCCTCGCCGGCCAGCTCCGGGCGCAGCGCTGCCAGCTGCCGATCGGACAAGCCGTGCCGTTTCGCCTTGCGCAGCAGGGCGGGCGTCAAGGCTGGTGCGTCGGTGATCTCGCTGCGCAGCTCGACGACCTGTGCTATTTGATCAAGGAACCAGGGGTCGATGCCGCTCAGCGCGGCCACCTCGTCGACCGGCATTCCTTCGCGCAGCCCTTGCTCGACCCGGTAAATCCGGCCGTCGGTCGGCGTGCTGATCGCGTCGCGCAGTTCGTCCCGCGACAGCACGGGATCCGGACGCGTCCAGAAGCTCGCGTCCTTCGTCTCCATCGACCGCAGGGCCTTGCCCAGCGCCTCGGTGAAGTTGCGGCCGATCGACATCGCTTCGCCGACGCTCTTCATGTGCGTAGTCAGCACCGGGTCGGCTCCCGGGAACTTCTCGAACGCGAAACGCGGCACCTTGACCACCACGTAGTCCAGCGCCGGCTCGAACGCGGCCGGGGTCTCGCGGGTGATGTCGTTGGGGATCTCGTCCAGGGTGTAGCCCACGGCTAGCTTGGCGGCGATCTTGGCGATCGGGAATCCCGTTGCCTTGGAGGCCAACGCGCTCGACCGTGACACGCGCGGGTTCATCTCGATCACGACCATCCGGCCGTCGCACGGGTTGATCGCGAACTGGATGTTGCAGCCACCGGTGTCGACGCCTACCTCACGCAACACCCCGATGCCGACATCGCGCATGTGCTGGTACTCGCGGTCGGTGAGGGTCATCGCAGGGGCCACCGTGATCGAGTCGCCGGTGTGCACGCCCATCGGGTCGACGTTCTCGATCGAGCAGACCACGACGACGTTGTCGTTGCGGTCGCGCATCAGCTCGAGCTCGAACTCCTTCCAGCCGTAGACGCTCTCCTCGACCAGCACCTCGTGCACCGGGCTCGCCGCGAGGCCGCGGGTGACGATGCTGTCCACCTCACCGACGTCCGCGGCGAGGCCCGAGCCGAGACCGCCCATGGTGAAGCTCGGCCGGATCACCACGCGATGGCCCACCGTCGCGGCGAACTCGACGGCCTCGTCCACGGTGTGGCACACCCGCGACGACGGCACGTCCGCGCCCACCGCGCACACGATCTGCTTGAACCGCTGGCGGTCCTCGCCGCGCCGGATCGCCTCGATGTCAGCCCCGATCAGTTCGACGCAGTACCGCTCCAGTACCCCGTTGTCGTGCAGGGCCACCGCGAGATTGAGCGCCGTCTGGCCACCGAGGGTCGGCAGCAACGCGTCGGGCCGCTCGGCCGCAACGACCTTCTCGACGAACTCGGCGGTGAGCGGCTCGACGTAGGTGGCGTCGGCGAACTCCGGGTCGGTCATGATCGTCGCTGGGTTGGAGTTGATCAGGCTGACCCGGTAGCCCTCCGCGCGCAGTACCCGGCACGCTTGCGTGCCGGAGTAGTCGAACTCGCACGCCTGGCCGATGATGATCGGCCCGGAACCGATCACCATGATGTGCCTAATGTCGTCACGCCTCGGCATCAGGTCCTGCCCAACTCTCCGACTCCGCCGCACTCTTCGACTTGTTCGACCTGCGCCACGCTCTGACCCACCGGTGGTCGAACAAGTCGCGTTGGGGGCGCGTCATCGTTCGCCTTCCAAGAGTGCGGCGAAGCGGTCGAACAGATAGCCCGCGTCGTGCGGGCCCGCCGCGGCCTCCGGGTGGTACTGCACGCTGGACGCCGGCACATCACGCGCCCGGAGTCCCTCGACGACAGCGTCGTTAAGGCAGACGTGGCTCACCTCCACGGCGCCGAACGGCGTCTCACTCACTCGATCCAGCGGTGCGTCGACCGCGAAGCCGTGGTTGTGCGCGGTGATCTCGACCTTGCCGGTCGTCCGGTCCTGCACGGGTTGGTTGATGCCGCGGTGGCCGTAGCCGAGCTTGTACGTGCCGAACCCGAACGCCCGGCCGAGCACCTGGTTGCCGAAGCAGATGCCGAAGACGGGCAGCCCCGCGCGCAGCACGTCGCGAACCGTGGCCACGGCCGCATCCGCCGTCGCGGGATCACCGGGCCCGTTGGCCAGGTATACCGCGTCGGCGCCGTTCGCCTGGATGTCGGCGAGACTCGACGACGACGGCAGTACGTGTGTGGTGATCCCCCGCTCCGCTAGCAGCTTGGGTGTCATCGCCTTGATCCCGTAGTCCAGCGCCGCGATGGTGAACCGCTGCGGGCCGATCGCGTCGACGGTGTACGGCCGCGTGGTGCTCACCTGCGCCGACAGGTCGGCGCCGGCCATCGGCGGTGAGTCGAGTACCTTCCGCAGCAGGGACTGCCGGTCGAGGTCTGCCGACGAGACGCCGCAGCGCATCGCGCCGCGCTCACGCAGATGCCGGGTGAGCGCCCGGGTGTCGATGCCGCTGAGGCCGACGATGCCTTGGGATGTCAACTCGTCCTCGAGCGAGCGCCGGGCCCGCCAGGACGAAGGACGGCGCGCTGGATCGCGCACGACATAGCCCGCCACCCAGACCCGCCGGGACTCGGCGTCCTCGTCGTTGACGCCGGTGTTGCCGATATGCGGCGCGGTCTGCACGACGACCTGACGGTGGTAGGAGGGGTCGGTGAGCGTCTCCTGGTAGCCGGTCATGCCGGTGGCGAAGACCGCCTCGCCGAAGGTCTCGCCGTGGGCGCCGTAGGACTCTCCGGTGAACGTACGCCCGTCCTCGAGCACCAGGATCGCGGTGGTCACGCCGATACCTTTGCCACCAGCTCGCCGTCGCGCACCGTCACCTGGCCGCGCAGGAACGTCGCCACGACCCGCCCGGGCAGGGTCCGTCCCGCGAACGGGGTGTTGCGCGACCGTGACGCCAGCGCGGCGGGCGACACCGTCCATCGAGCATCCGGGTCGACCAGGACAAGATTCGCCGGGGCGCCCACCTCGATGACGCGCCCGTGCCCGGCCAGCGAGCCGATGCGAGCCGGTGCGCAGCTCATCCGGTCGGCGACGCCGCGCCAGTCGAGCAGTCCCGGCAGCACCATCGTGTCGATCACCACCGACAGCGCGGTCTGCAGACCGAGCATGCCGGGCAGCGCCGCGCCCCACTCCGTCTCCTTGTCCTCGACCGCGTGTGGCGCATGGTCGGTGGCAACACAGTCGATCGTGCCATCGGCTAAGCCCGCACGCAGCGCCGTGACGTCCCGGGTGGTCCGCAGCGGCGGGTTGACCTTGTAGACGGGGTCGTAGGACTGCGCGAGGTCGTCGGTCAGCGCCAGGTGGTGCGGGGTGGCTTCGGCGGTGATCGGAAGGCCCTCGGCCTTTGCCAGCCGGACGATCTGAACGGCGCCCGCCGTCGACACGTGGCAGATGTGCACCCGGGAATGGACGTGCGCCGCGAGCAGCGCGTCGCGGGCGACGATCGCCTCCTCGGCCACGCTCGGCCAGCCGGCCAGCCCTAACCGCGCCGACACCTCGCCTTCGTGCAGCTGCGCGCCGGCCGTGAGCCTGGGGTCCTCGGCGTGCTGGGCGACCACTCCGCCGAACGCCCGCACGTACTCCAGGGCCCGGCGCATTACGAGCGGGTCGGCAACGCAGGCGCCGTCGTCGCTGAATACGCGTACCCGCGCCGCCGAGTCGGCCATCGCACCGAGCTCGGCCAGCTGGCTGCCCGCCCGGCCAACCGTCACGGCACCGATCGGCTGGACGTCGACGAGCCCCGCCTCGCGGCCGAGCCGCCACACCTGCTCGACCACGCCCGCCGTGTCGGCTGCCGGCTCCGTGTTGGGCATGGCGAAGACCGCGGTGTACCCGCCGAGTGCCGCCGCCGCCGAACCCGTCCCGACCGTCTCGGCGTCTTCGCGGCCGGGTTCACGCAGGTGCGTGTGCAGGTCGACGAGACCGGGCAGCAGGACTGCGCCCTGTCCGTCGAGGACCTCGTCCCCGAACAGTCCCGAACCAATCGCGGCGATCACGTCGCCGTCCAGCAGCACGTCGACCACGTCTTCGCCGTATGGCCGGACGCCGCGCAGCAGCACGCTCACTCGGCCCCGCCCAGCAGCAAGTAGAGGACCGCCATCCGCACGCTGACCCCGTTCGTCACCTGTTCGACGATCGTGGACCGCTTCGGGTCGTCGGCCACCTCGGCCGCGATCTCCATACCACGGTTCATCGGCCCCGGATGCATGATGATCGCGTCATCGCCCAGCAGCCCGATCCGGCGGGCGTCCAGCCCGTACCGACGGGCGTACTCGCGTGCACTCGGGAAGAAGCAGGCCCCCATCCGTTCGCGCTGGACGCGGAGCATCATCACCACGTCACTGCCGGGCAGCGCGCAGTCGAGGTCGAACGAGGTTGCCGCGGGCCAGCTCTCGACGCCGATCGGCAGCAGCGTCGGCGGTGCGACCAACGTGACGTGCGCGCCCAGGGTGGCGAGCAGCAGCACGTTGGAGCGGGCGACGCGCGAATGCAGGACGTCACCGACGATCGCGACCCGCAGCCCGGTGAGGTCTCCGGCCCCGCCGCGCAGCCGTCGGCGCATGGTGAACGCGTCCAGC
This sequence comes from uncultured Actinomycetota bacterium, assembly GCA_963839995.1. Lineage (GTDB taxonomy): Bacteria > Actinomycetota > Actinomycetes > Mycobacteriales > Jatrophihabitantaceae > CAWIUB01. Next base: position 96,145 of record CAWIXH010000017.1, read on the forward strand.
AAGGCCTGCGTGGGGTGTTCATGGGTGCCGTCGCCAGCGTTGATCACGCTGCCCTGCACCCAGCCGGCCAGCCGCTGCGGCGCCCCGGAGTAGGCGTGCCGGATGACCACCGCGTCAGCCCCCATGGCCTCGAGCGTCAGCGCCGTGTCCTTGAGCGACTCGCCTTTGGAAACGCTGGAGCCCTTTGCCGAGAAGTTCACGACGTCGGCGGAGAGCCGCTTGGCCGCGAGCTCGAAGGACGTGCGGGTCCGGGTGGAGTCCTCGTAGAACAGGTTCACCACGGTGCGGCCGCGCAGCGGCGGCAGCTTCTTCACCTCGCGACCAGCGATCGCCCGGTCCATTTGCTCGGCGGCGTCCAGGATCTCGAGCGTGTCGTCCCGACTGAGGTCCGCGGCCGACAGCAGATGCCTGCTCATCGGCTGACCTGGCTCTTCGCGCGAGCGCTCATCGCCGTGTTCGTTCCGCTCGTCGCGCCTTCGGCGCTGCGATGCTCGCTCACCGACTGACCGCCGCGTCGGCCCGCTCATCGACGAACACTGCGTCGATGCCGTCGGTCTCGCTCAACAGGACGCGCACGGTCTGCGACGTCGCGGTGGGCAAGTTCTTGCCGACGTAGTCGGCCCGAATCGGCAGCTCGCGGTGTCCGCGGTCGACCAGCACAGCCAGCTGCACGGCACGGGGCCGGCCCAGGTCGCGCAGCGCGTCGAGCGCCGCCCGGACCGTCCGACCCGAATAGAGCACGTCGTCGACCAGGATCACGACTGTGCCGGTGACCCCGCCGGACGGCTCGACGGTCTGGCCGAGCGGACGCACGCCGCGCAGCCGCAGGTCGTCGCGATAGAGGGTGGTGTCCAGCGCCCCCACCGCCACGCCGAGCTCGCTCGCGAACGTGGTTATCCGCGCGGCCAGCCGCCTGGCTAACGGCACACCACGGGTGGGGATGCCCAGCAGCGCTATACCGGTGCCGTCCGTGCCGGACTTCGCCGTTCGCTCGATGATCTGATGCGCCATGCGGTCGACGACACGTGCCACATCCTGTGCGTCGAGGAGGGCACCGGCCGCAGTACGGGCATGGGTGGGCAACCGGGGACCTCCTTCTCCGCCTCACCGGACGGTTCTTAAAGGATGCCGAGCTAGCCCCACAGTAGCAGCCAGGTCGGATGGGGTTTCATTGACGCGCCGGTCACCGTCGGTTACCGTCGCGTAGGTCAATTCCGGAGGTAACAACAGCCAATGGGGATGCAGTGACGATGACGTCATTACAGAATGCAGCCGAGGATCCATCCGCCAACCGCGAGTATGCCAAGGCGCTGGGCGCCCGGCTGCGCTCGATCCGGGCCCAGCAGCACCTGTCGCTGCACGGCGTCGAGCGCAAGTCGGGCGGCAAGTGGAAGGCGGTGGTTGTCGGTTCCTATGAGCGCGGCGACCGCGCCGTGTCCGTCCAGCGGTTGGCTGAGCTCGCCGAATTCTACGGCGTGCCGGTGGGCGAGCTGCTTCCCCGCGAGCACGCACCGGCCAGCGGGACCTCGGGGCTGGCGAAAATCGTGCTCAACCTCGAGCGGCTGCAGAACCTGCCGATCGAAGACGCGGCGCAGCTGGCGCGCTTCGTCGCAGCGATCCAGCGCCAGCGCGGCGACTACGGCAACAAGGTGTTGTCCATCCGCGCCGAGGACCTGCGGTCGCTCGCGATCATGTACGACACGTCGGTCGAAGAGCTGACCCAGCGGTTGGTGCGGTGGCAAGTGCTGGCGCCCGACTCGCTCATCCTGGACGGCGAGCCGCTCTAGCCGTCTTCAACCGACCGGGCGCACGCTCGGCCGGTCGCGGAGCACGTGGGCGAGCACACCGTTGACGAACTTCGGTGACTCGTCGGTGGACAGTGTCTTGGCGAGTCCGACCGCCTCGTCGATCGCCACGGCGTCCGGTACCTCGTCGCGCCACAACAGCTCGTAGACGCCCAGCCGCAGGACCGTCCGGTCCACATCGGGCATCCGCGCGAGCGTCCACCGTTCGGCATACGTGGCGAGGATCTCGTCGATGCGAGCGCGGTGCTCGCTGACGCCTTCAACGAGCGCCACCGTGTAGTCGTTCACCGGCGGATCGGCAAGCACGACCCGCTCGGCCAATGTGCCCACCGGGTCAGTGCCACGCAGGTCGGCTTCGTAGAGCACGTCGAGGGCTCGCTTGCGGGCCTTGCTCCGGGCCGTCACCGAGGGCCGGCCCTAGCTGCTTACCCGGCCGAGGTACCGGCCGTCTCGGGTGTCGACCTTGACCTTCTCGCCGGTCCCGACGAACAGCGGCACCTGGATCTCGGCACCGGTCTGCAGGGTGGCGGGCTTCGTACCGCCGGTGGCCCGGTCGCCCTGCACGCCTGGGTCGGTGTGCGAGATGACCATCTCGACAGTGGTGGGCAGCTCCACGTAGAGCGGGGTGCCGTCGTGGACGGCGACGGTGGCCGCGGCGTTGTCGAGCAGGAAGTTGGCGTTGTCGCCGACCGTCTTAGCTGGGACGTGTACCTGCTCGAACGTGTCCGAGTCCATGAACACGAAGTCGGTGCCCTCCCGGTACAGGTAGGTCATGTCGCGCTTGTCGACGTTCGCCGTGTCGACCTTGGTCCCCGCATTGAACGTGCGGTCGACCACCTTGCCGGACAGGACATTCTTCAGCGTCGTGCGAACGAAGGCGCCGCCTTTGCCGGGCTTGACGTGCTGGAACTCCAGCACGGTCCACAGCTGGCCGTCGAGGTTAAGGACCAGGCCGTTCTTGAGGTCGTTGGTGGTCGCCACGGTGTGCACTTCTCCTTGCTCGGCTGAGGGCGGGCACGCCACATGTCGGGGCCCAGCCGACGAGTGTACCGAGCCTGGGCCGGACGTTCGGCGGATCAGTAGACGCAGCTCTTGGTGATCTCCTGGGCGTTGCTGACGGCGCTCGACGAGGCCGGGGACGGCTGCGCCGGCGCCGATGTCGGGCCCGCGGCGGCCACCCGCTGTACCTGCCGTTCGTCCTCGCCGATGACCAGGGTCACCAGGTGGACCGACGAGCTCAGCTCGAGCTGGGCACCCGGCACGTGCGCGGCCACCGTCTTGGCCTGGCCCTGCAGGCCGTTCGGGTATTCCACGGTGGTGAGCGGGACCTGGGCGGTATCGCTGACCGCTCCGGTGCCGAATCCGAGCTGCTGCAGCGCCGCGGCGTTCACGCCGGCGATGCCGCTCTTGCCCGCGCCATTGAGCACGTCGACGGTGACGGTGGCAGGCGACACCTGTTTGGCGGCCGCCAGCGCCGGGTCGGGCGGACGACCGATCAGGTTGGCCGCCCAGTTGCGCACCTGGGTCGTGTCGGAGAGGAATACCCAGCCCACCGCGTTGGTCGTGCTGCCGTCGTTAGGGATCGTCGCGAAGTTGACGTTGCCGGCGGCCATGTCGGAGAACCGCTGGATCAGCTGCAACGGGTTCTTGGCGAGCGCCGGGTCCATGACCAGGGTGCTGCCGATCGCGTGCAGGATGTTCTGGACCCTGATCGGGTTCGTCAGCGTGCCGGCGCTGGTCATCTTCTTGAACGCCTGGCTGAGGAAGTACTGCTGGCGCTTGATGCGCCCGAGGTCGCCCCCGGGCACACCGTGCCGCTGCCGGACGAAGGCAAGTGCCTGCTTGCCCTCGATCGTCGACCAGCCAGCGCGCAGATCGATCCCGGAGTACCCGGAGCCGTTCGCGTCCGAGTCGGTAGAGGCGTTCTGCGTCGCACAGAGGTTGACCGGCACGCCGTCGAGCGCTTTCGACAGGCGGAGGAAGCCGAGGAAGCCGATTGACAGGTAGTGGTCGATGGTGAGTCCGGTGAGGTTCTGCAGCGTCTGGATCAGCAGCTTCGCACCGCCCGACGGGTCGCCGTTCGCGTCGTTGAGCCCGTCGTGATAAGCGGCGTTGAGCTTGTTGGCCGGGTGGCCGGGGATCTGCACGTAGGTGTCGCGAGGGAAGGAGATCACCGTCGCCTTCGACCCGTCGGCCGGGATATGCAGGATCATCATCGTGTCGGTGTTTATGCCGCCGCCGTCGTCCTGGGTGCTCACCTCGGCGAGTTCAGCCGGTGTCGCGCCGTCGCGGGTGTCGTTGCCTGTGACCAGGATGTTCTCGTCCGTGCCGTCGATGTCCTTCCTCGGCACGCCCGCCGCCTTGCCCGAGTGTGCCGGGATGGCGATGTTGACCGTCGCGATCGACGACCGGAAGGAGTTGTACGTCGCCCAGGCCCAGCCGCTGCCGGCCAGGACGGTAACCGCAAGCAGGCCGCCGAGCACCCGAGTGCCGATCGCGCCGATGCGTCGCCGGGCCCGGCGGCGAGCCGCCCGCTCTCGACGCCGCCGTTCGCTGCGCGTGATGCGTGGTGGCGGACCACCCGCTGGCGAGGTCAGCAGGTGGTCGAATGACACGCCTATACGCTACTTGGCGGGCCCGAGGGCGGCCTAAACGACGAGATCCACGACAACGCGAGGACGTAACCCTCGACGCCGAGTCCGACGATGGACCCGTTGGCCGCGGCAGACACGTACGAATGGTGCCGAAATCTCTCCCGTGCGTGGATGTTGCTGATGTGCACTTCGACGAGAGGGGCGGTGCGCGCGGCGCATGCGTCGTACAACGCAACGGACGTGTGGGTCAGGGCGCCGGCGTTGAGCACGACCGGTGTCTCCGAGTCCGACGCCTCGTGCAGCCAGCCGAGCAGCTCGCCCTCGTGATCGGTCTGCCGCACCTCGACGTCCAGGCCTAGCTCGCGGCCACCGCTCACGCACAATGCCACCAGCTCGTCGTGGGTGGTGGTCCCGTAGATCGTGGGCTCGCGCTTGCCGAGCCGGCCCAGGTTGGGTCCGTTCAGGACCAGGACCCGCCGGGCTGAGGCTCCGGTCACGCCGGCCTCAGATCGATCGGGTTTTCCCCGCGATTGGCCGCGGCGGGGCGGCCACAGCGCTCATTCGCGGGGAAAAGGTGATCGACGTGTTGGCTCACCGGACTCGTCATCCGCCCACCTCGTCGTAGGCGGCCGCGAGGATCGCCGGGTCCGGGTCGTCCACCGTGATCGGGCGGGCGAGGCCGTCCAGCACGACGAACCGCAGCCGGTCGCCGCGGGCCTTCTTGTCCATCCGCATCGTCTCCAACAAGGCCGGGAATGCGCCGGGGCGGTAGGCCGTGGGCAACCCCAGTGACGCGAGCACGACGCGATGCCGGTCGGCTGTGGCTTCGTCGAGCCGGCCGAGCAGCCGGCCGAGCGCGGCCGCGTACACCAGGCCCATCGACACCGCCGCCCCGTGTCGCCACCGGTACCGCTCGGCCCGCTCGATCGCGTGGCCCAGGGTGTGGCCGTAGTTGAGGATCTCCCGCCGGCCCTGCTCGGTGAGGTCCTCGCTGACCACTTCGGCCTTGACCTGGACGGATCGCTCGATCAGCCGCTGCTCGACGCCGTTGCCGGGTTTGCCGGCCGCCGATGGGTCGGCCTCGAGCAGATCGAGGATAACCGGGTCCGCGATGAACCCGCACTTGACGACCTCGGCAAGCCCCGCGACGTAGTCATCGACGGGCAGCGTCTCGAGCGCGGTCAGGTCGCAGAGCACGCCAGCTGGCGGGTGGAAGGCGCCAACCAGGTTCTTGCCCCGGTCGGTGTTGATGCCGGTCTTGCCGCCGATCGCGGCGTCGACCATTCCGGCCAGCGTCGTGGGCACCTGTACGACGCGCACCCCGCGCAGCCAGGCCGCGGCGACCCACCCGGCCAGGTCGGTGGTCGCTCCCCCGCCGAGCCCGACGATGGCGTCCGATCGGGTCACGCCGATCTGCCCCAGCGCGTCCCAGCAGATACCGGCGACCCGTAGCGTCTTCGCGTCCTCGCCCTCCGGCACCTCGACGAGGTGCGCCCCGAAGCCGTGGGTGCGCAGGTCGTCGCGGATCGCCTCGCCGCTCATCCGCAGGGTCGGTGGGTGGATCACCGCCACCCGGGCGGCGCCGGTGAGCAGCGGCGGCAACTCGCCGAGCACGCTGTGGCCGACCAGGACGTCGTACGGTGCGAGGCCGCCGACGTGGATGGTGCTCACCCGCTCAGTGCGGTTCCTCATGAGGGGCTCACCGGCACACCCAGCAGGTCGGCGATGACAGCGGCCACCCGGCGGGCGCTGCGCCGCTCGGTGTCGACCGTGATCGTCGCAACCTCGCGGTACAGCGGCTCGCGTTCCTGCGCGAGTGCAGCCAGCCGGCCTGCCGTGTCGCCGGCCAGCAGCGGGCGGACATGCCCGCCGGCCGACCGGTCCAGCCGGTCGGTCAGCGTCGGCACCCGGGTGCTGAGCAGCACCACCGGGGCCGGCGCGGACAGCAAAGCGGCGCGGGTCCCCGCGTCGAGCACCGCTCCCCCGCCCAGCGAAAACACCCCATCGAAGTCGTGCAGCGCCACGGCGATCACCTGCGCCTCGAGCGCGCGGAACGCCGCCTCGCCGTCTGCGGCGAAGATCTCCGGGACAGAGCGCCCGGTCCGTTGCTCGACGAGATCGTCGGAATCGGCGAACACCACGCCAAGCAGCGCCGCCAGCCGACGTCCTGCAGTGGTCTTGCCGGCGCCGGGCAGCCCGATCAGGACAGCACGCGGCGTCACCCGAGGCCCCTGCGCAAGTGTGAGCGCAGCGCGCGGTTTCGTGGGGGGCTCACGTCGCCGTCTCCGCGGGGGTGAGCGTGCTCGCGTCCGGTGGTGCGGGCGCCAGCCCGCGCTCCGCCAGCCGAGCGAGGTAGGCCTGCGCATTGCGGCGCGTCTCGTCGACCGAGTCTCCGCCGAACTTCTCCAGCACTGCGTCGGCAACGACGAGTGCGACCATCGCCTCGGCGATCACGGCTGCCGCCGGGACGGCGCACACGTCGGACCGCTGGTTGATGGCGACTGCCGGCTCGCCGGTCGCGGTGTCGACCGTGGCGAGGGCGCGCGGCACCGTGGAGATCGGCTTCATCGCGGCCCGCACGCGCAACACCTCGCCGGTCGTCATGCCGCCTTCCGTGCCCCCAGACCTGCCGGTCACCCGGCGGATCGCGCCGCCCGCGCCGCGGACGATCTGGTCGTGCGCCGCGGAGCCGCGACTGCGCGCCAGGTCGAACCCATCGCCCATCTCGACGCCCTTGATCGCCTGAATGCCCATCAGGGCACCGGCCAGCCGGGCGTCCAGCCGCCGGTCACCTTGCACATGGCTGCCCAGGCCAGGCGGCAAGCCGTATACCAGCACCTCGACCACGCCGCCCAGGGTGTCGCCGTCCCGCTTCGTCGCGTCGATCTCGGCGACCATGGCCGCGCTCGCGGCATCATCCAGGCAGCGCACCGACGAGGCGTCCACGCGGTCCTCGTCGCCGGGCATCGGGACGATGCCGGCTGGCGCCACAACCGACCCGATCGACACCACGTGGCTGAGCACCTCGGCGCCGAGGCTCTGCCGCAGGAAGGCCCGCGCGACGGTACCGAGCGCGACCCGCGCCGCGGTCTCGCGGGCACTGGCCCGCTCGAGCACCGGACGGGCGTCGTCGACGTCGTACTTTTGCATGCCGGCGAGATCGGCGTGGCCTGGACGTGGCCGGGTCAGCGGGGCGTTGCGGGCCTGTTCGGCCAGGACTGCCGGGTCGATCGGGTCCGCGGCCATCACGGTCTGCCACTTGGACCACTCGGTATTGCCGACGCGGACTGCCACCGGGCCGCCCAGCGTCCGGCCGTGCCGGACTCCGCCGGTGAGCTCGACCTCGTCGGCCTCGAAGCTCATCCGGGCCCCGCGCCCGTATCCCAGCCGGCGACGTGCCAGCGCGCGGCCTAGGGCGGCGGTGGTGACCTCGACACCAGCGGGCAACCCGTCCAGCACGGCAACCAGGGCCGGGCCGTGGGACTCACCCGCGGTCAGGAAGCGCAACACCCGTCCAGTCTCTCAGAAGGCGGTGTATACAGCGGCTGCGATCAATGCTCCGGCGGTCAAGGACGGCCCGAACGGCAGCTGCGTCTTCCACGACGCGCGCCGGGTCAGCAGCGCGAAACCAGCGACCAGGCCGCCGACCACGAACCCGAGGAAGAACCCCGGGAGCAGGTAGCCCCAGCCGAGCCAGCCGAGATAGCTGCCGAGCAGGCCGGCGAGCTTCACGTCGCCAAAGCCGACCGAACTGGGCGAGATCAGCGCCAGCGCGAAGAACACCGCGAAGCTCGCCGCGCTGGCCTCGGCGGCGCGCAGCAGCGCCGCCCAGTCGCTACGCATTGCCGCCGCGACTGTGAGCAGCACGGTGCCCGCGGCCGCGCCGGTCAGCATGAGCCGGTCGGGAAGCCGGTGGTGCTCGACGTCGATGACGATCAGCGGAGTCACCACCAGCGCCAGAGCGACGAACGCCGGCCAGGCCGCCATCCAGCCGACGGCGATTCCGGCGAGCCCGCCACTGATCGCGCCGATCAGCGCGGTGCAGATGATCCGGTCCGCGGTGGTGGCCTGCCAATGCCACCATGCGGCGCCGTCGCGGTCTGGCACCCGAACCGACAGCGCGGCCAGGTACGGCGCCGCGGCGACGGCGACCGCGGCGGCCACGAGACCCGGCGCAAGCGACACGGTCGACGAGCCTATTGCGCCGGCTGCGGCCATGATGGGCAGATGGCTGCCGCGCCGTTCGACGCGGTCGTGCTCGCCGGCGGCGAGGCGGCTCGTCTCGGTGGTGCGGACAAACCAGGGCTGGTAATCGCCGGGCGGACGCTGCTCGACCGCGTCCTGGCGGCCGTCAGGCAGGCACAGCGGCGCGTCGTCGTCGGGCCACCCCGCCCGCTGCCGCCGGACGTGATCATGTGCCGCGAACAGCCACCGGGAGGTGGGCCGGTGGCGGCGCTGGCGGCGGGCCTGCCACAGACGCGCAGCGAGGTCGTCGTCGTACTCGGGGCCGACCTGCCATGGATCGGGCCGGCCGTGCCCGTCCTGGTCGCTGCACTTGCCGCGCCCGATGGCGATGCGGCGGCGCTCGTCGACGGCTCCGAGCGACCGAACCTGCTGGCGAGCGCCTGGCGCCGTGCCGCGCTGGTCGGCGCGCTGACCCGGGTCGGGGACCCAACCGGGCGTTCGATGCGCCTGCTCGCATCGCACGCCGACGTGCGCCCCGTCGCGGACCCGGAGGGCTGGGGTGAGGATTGCGACACTTGGCAGGACTTCGAACACGCTAGGCGGAGGGCTCATGAACCCATTGGATGACTGGATCGCCCAGCTCGCGGCCGAACTAGGCGTGGACCCGGGCGCGATCGACCGGGACCAGCTGCTGGCGGTAGCCCGCGACGCCGCCCACGCCGTCGCCCGGCCGGCCGCGCCGCTGACCACCTACCTCGTGGGCCTGGCCGCCGGACTGCGCGGCGGCGGCGCCGAGGCCGCGAAACGGGCCGCCGAGACTGCCCTACGTCTCGCCGCGACCCGGTCGTCGTCGTCAGCCGACGACCAACGACGCACCGGCGTAGACGTTCACCCGGCCGTCGCGGACCAGCCCGGCGAGCAATAGACCGTACTTGCGGGCCAGATCGACCGCCAGGCTGGAGGGGGCCGAAACGGCCACGATCCCCGCGACCCCGGCCGCGACCGCCTTCTGCACGATCTCGAACGAGACCCGCCCACTCACGACCAGCAGCTGGTCGGTGAGCGGGACGCGTCGCTCGAGCAGCGCCCAGCCGGTGACTTTGTCGACGGCGTTGTGCCGCCCGACGTCCTCGCGCACCGCGAGCAGCTCGCCGTCGGCACGCGCGAGCGCGGCCGCGTGCACCCCGCCGGTGCGCGAGAACGCTCGCTGGCGTGGGCGCATGGCCACCGGCAGCCTGGCCAGCGTGCCGCGCCGGACTGTCCAGTCCGGGGATGAGGGCGGGTGCCGTTGCAGCGGCGTCAAGTCGAGGACGTCGGCGCTGCAAACCCCGCAGGCGGCCGAGGTGACGAACGCGCGGGGCTGCGGCGGTTCGACGCCGGCCCGCAACGTGACATGCACCCGATCATCGCCGTCGTCGCGGCATTCGCGCAGCACGGCCACGTCGTCCGCAATGCGTACGCCGGACTCGACCAGCAGCCAGCCCGCGGCCAGCTCGACGTCGTTCCCCGGGGTGCGCATCAACACGGCCAGCGCCGCGCCGTCCAGCGTCAAGATCAGCGGCGCTTCTACGGCCAGATCGTCGGGGGCGGAAGCGCTCGCAGTGCCGTCCAGGCGCACGATCGCGCGCCGCGTTGTAGTCACGGCCATGTCGCGAGCGTACGCAGGCTCAGACACCGCAGCCGGGGGCCGCGGCGCGCAGAGCGGCGCGCATGGCCTCCACCGGGGCGGCCCGACCGGTCATCAGCTCCACCTGCTCCACGGCCTGGTGCAACAGCAGCAGCGCTCCGCTCACGACGGTCCCTCCGGCTCGCTGCATGGCGGCCGCTGCAGCGGTCGGCCACGGGTCGTACACCGCATCGAGGAGCACCTGGTCGGCCCGCCACCGATGGGCGGCGACCACGTCCGCCGCACCACGGGGCAATGCCGAGACGATCAGCTGCGCGCCCAGCTCATCGGCGTCCGGCGACAGAACGCCCACCTCCAGCCGCACACCGACCCGTTCGGCGCCCGCGCGCACATCGCCGGTGCGCGCGAGATCACGCACAAGCAGAGCACAATGCGACACCCCGAGCTCCGCCAGCGCGGTTACGGCCGCCTGCGCGGTGCCGCCCGCTCCGAGCACCGTCACGCGCTGGGTGGCAACGCCGCGCTCGCGGAGCGCGGCCAGCAGGCCGGCGACGTCGGTGTTGTCGGCCAGCCACCCGTCCGGGCGGGGTAACAGGGTGTTCGCGGCTCCCGCCATCGCAGCGCGCTCGGTGGCTGACGAGGCCAGCGCCAGCGCGGTGCGCTTCAGCGGCATGGTGCACGAGAACCCCACCCACTCGGGTCCTGCGCTGGCCAGGAGCGCCGGCAGTTGCCGCTCGTCACACTCGATCGCGTCGTACGTCCAGGTCAGGTCGAGTTCCGCGTACGCCGCCCGATGCAGGGCGGGTGACAGCGAATGCGACACGGGCCGGCCGAGCACCGCCGCCCGTCGCGGCATCAGTCGCAGCCCCACCCGTTCGCGTGGCAGATCGCGACGGCCTTCGCGAACTCGGTCTCGTTGTCGAAGAAGCTCAGGTGCCCTGCCGCGTCGCCGTTGACGTAGAACAGCCACTTGCCCGGGGCCGGGTTGACAGCGGCTGTCATTGCCGCAGCGCCCGGGTTGTTGATCGGCGTCGGCGGCAGACCCTTGTGCAGGTAGGTGTTGTAGGGCGAATCGAGCTGCGAGTACGGCACGGCGGCCGGGTTCTTGCCCAGCAGTGCGGCGCCGTAGCGGCTCGTCGCGTCGATCTTCAGCGGCGTGCGGGCGGCGAGCCGGTTGTAGATCACCTGGGCGACCTTGGCCCGGTCGGCGTCGAACTTCGCCTCACCCTCGACCATCGAGGCGACGATCAGCGCCTGGTAGGGCGTGATCCGGCGCTGCTTGGCCATCGCTGCGAACTCGAGCTGACGGTCTTCGGAGACGAACTGCGCGGTCATCTGCTGCAGGGCATCGACTGGCGAGGTGTCCTGGTCGAACTCGTACGTGATGGGGTAGAGGAAGCCCTCCGCGTTGGAGGCTGCGGCGTTCCCCTGCCCGTATCCCTCGGGCAGCCCGAGGCTGCTGACGTTTGCGGCGGCGTTCTCGACCGCGGCGGGCTGCACCTTCAGCGTAGTGGCCAGCTTGGCGATGACGGCTTTCTCGGTCGTGCCCTCGGGGAAGGTGACCTTGACTACGAGGCGGCTTGCCGGGTCGAGTAGGAGCGCCAGAGCCTGCGCAGCTGGCATGTGCTCGCGCAGCCGGTACAGGCCGGGTTGGATCGAGGCCGCATCCGGGTTATTCGCAGCCGCGTCGGTGAACGCGCTGGCCGAGCGCACGACGCCGGCCTTCATCAGGGTGCCGGCGATCGTCGAGGTGCCATCGCCCGGGTTCACGCGCACGTGCACCTCACCCGTGCCGGAGCCCGTCCAATCCTTGGCCGCAAGTTGGTGGCTGAAGATCGGCCGGACGAGTAGCCAGCCCGACACCGCGACGATGACCACGATCAGCAGCGCCCCCACGAGGACCAGCCGGTGCTTTGCCCGCCGCCGCTTGCGGACGACTGAGCGATGCCGGGGCCGTTGCCCGGGTGGGGGGCCTACCGCGCGATAACCGAGATCTGCGTGGTGCGGCTGGTCCGGCGCGTGGTCTTCGCCGAAGAGCAGTGTGTGCGGATCTGCACTGTCGAGCGCTTCTGGGTGGTCCTGGACACCCACGCGGGTCTCTCCGATCTTGCACGACTCAACGTGAACTTCGAATGACCGTACCCGCCTGGTCGGTCAGCTACCGGACGCGGCTGATGCAGCGGGCTCAGGAGCGGGCCTGCAGCCAGTGTTGCAGGATCTCCACCGCGGCCTCCTGATCGACGACCGCGCGCCGGGCCTTCCCCCGGATGCCGCGCTGCGTGAGCCTACGCTGCGCCGATGTGGTCGTGAGCCGTTCGTCGACGAGTTCGACAGGTACCGGCCCAATCCGATTACCCAGCGCATTCGCATAGTCACGCGCCATCACCGCGGACGGCCCTTCCCGGCCGGCCAGTGTCACTGGCAGGCCCACGACCACCCCCACGGCCTCGTGCTCGCGGACCAGCCGCGCCAGCTCCGCCAGATCCGCGCCGCCCTGGGCGTCGCGAGCGAGCGTCGCCAGCGGGGTGACCAGGATGCCGTTCGGGTCGCTGCGCGCGACGCCGACCCGCACTGTCCCGACATCGACTCCCAGCCAGACGCCGGTCACGGGTCGGCGTGGCCGCCGATCGCGGCCCGCACCGCGGCCAGCGCGTCGCCGAGCTTGGCCGCGTCGCCGCCTGCCCCCTGCGCCAGGTCGGCCTTGCCGCCGCCGCGCGCGCCCAGCACCGGCGCGAATGTCTGGACGATATTGCCCGCCGAAAGCCCGCGTGCCCGACCGGCCTCGTTCACTGCGGCGACGAAGCTGGCTCCCCCGTTGGCTCCGGGGGACGCAAGCAGCACCACCGCCGGATCGGCCGGACGCAGCCGGGCGCGCACGTCGATGGCGAGTGCCCTCAGGTCATTCCCGACCAGGTCGGCCGGCGCTTCGGCGGCTACCAGCTGCACACTGTTGACGTCCTCGGCTGCCGCGGCGAGGGTGCCCGCGCCCGCGCGCACCGAGGCAGTCCGCAGCCCGTGCAGCTCCTTCTCGGCGGCCTTGAGCCGTTCGAGCGCGGCAGCGATCCGCTCGGGCAGTTGGTCCGGCTGGGCCTTGAGCTCGCCGGCGAGCTGGTTCACCAGCACGTGTTCCCGGGCGAGGAACCGGAACGCGTCCAGACCTACCAGCGCGTCGACGCGGCGCACCCCCGCTCCGATGGATGCTTCGCCCAGCAGCTTGACCATCCCGATCACCGAGCTGCGCGGCACATGCGTCCCTCCGCACAGTTCGCGGGAGTAGTCGCCGATCTCGACGATGCGCACCCGGTCGCCGTACTTCTCGCCGAACATGGCGATCGCGCCGATCCGCCGCGCCTCCTCCTGGTCGGTGACGAACCACCGGACCTCCAGGTCGCGGAGCAGCACTTCGTTGATCTCGTCCTCGACGTCGGTCAATACGCTGGGCGGTACGGCCGACGGGGTGTTGAAGTCGAAGCGCAACCGGCCTGGCGCGTTGAGCGAGCCCGCCTGTGCCGCGGTGTCGCCGAGTGACCGGCGTAGCCCGGCGTGCAGCAGATGGGTGGCCGAGTGGCTGCGCGATACCGCGATCCGACGCTCGACGTCGACCAGGGCGAGTGCCGCATCGCCGGGCCGCACTTCGCCGCTGATGATCTTGGCGCGGTGGGCGATCAGGCCCGGAAGCGGCGACTGCACATCGACGACCTGAAGCTCCGCCTCGTGGTCGGGGGCGTTGATCGCGATGCGCCCCCAGTCCGGCTCCTGACCGCCGCCCTCCGCGTAGAACGGGGTGACGTCCAGGACCAGCTCCACCTCGTCGCCCGCGCCCGCGCCGTCGACCAGGCCGCCGGGCCCGACCAGCGCGGCAACCCGCGACTCGCGGGTCACCTCCTGGTAGCCGGTGAACTCGCTGCGTCCGATCTCGAGCGCCGACCGCCACACGGAGGTGTCGACGTGACCGGTCTTCTTCGCCCTGGCGTCGTCCTTGGCCCGCTGCTGCTGTTCGCGCATCAGCCTGCGGAAGCCCGGCTCGTCGACCGTGACGCCGTGCTCCTGCGCCATCTCCAAGGTGAGCTCGATCGGAAAGCCGTAGGTGTCGTGAAGCTGGAACGCCTTGTCCCCAGACAGCTGCGCCCTGCCGGCCTGCTTCGTCTCCGCCACGGCCGTGTCAAAGATCGTCGTGCCCGCGCGCAAAGTGTGCAGGAACGTGTCCTCCTCAGCGTTCGCGTACGTCTGGATGCGGTCGAAGTCGCTGGCGACCTCCGGGTAGGACGGCGCCATGCAATCGCGCGCCACGGGCAGCAGCAGCGGCAGCGCCGGTTCGTGGAAGCCCAGCAGCCGCATCGAGCGCACGGCTCGCCGCAGGATGCGGCGTAGCACGTAGCCGCGGCCCTCGTTCGACGGTGTGACGCCGTCGGAAATCAGCATGAGCCCGGTGCGGACATGGTCGGCGATGATCCGCAGCCGAACGTCGTCCGGATGCGACTGGCTCGCGGCGTGCCCGGACCGCGCCCCGTACCGCTTCCCGGTGAGCTCGGCGGCGCGGTCGAGGATGGGCCGCGTCTGGTCGATCTCGTACAGGTTGTCCACGCCCTGCAGGACCGCCGCAATGCGCTCCAGGCCCATGCCGGTGTCGATGTTCTTGGCCGGCAGGTCGCCGACGATGACGTAGTCGCCCTTGTGGGGGCCGGTGGACTCCCCACGCTCGTACTGCATGAACACGAGGTTCCAGAACTCCATGAAGCGGTCCTCGTCGACGGCCGGGCCTCCCTCCGGGCCGTACGCAGGGCCGCGATCGTAGAACAGCTCGCTGCAGGTGCCCGCCGGGCCAGGGATGCCCATGTCCCAGGTGTTGTCCGCCTTGCCGCGGCGCACGATGCGCGCGTCGGGCACGCCGATCAGCTTGTGCCAAATGTCGAACGCCTCGTCGTCGTCGAGGTAGATCGTCGGCCAGATGCGTTCGGGATCGAGGCCGTAGCCGCCGTCGTCGACCGACGTCGTCGACAGCTCCCAGGCGAGCTTGATCGCGCCTTCCTTGAAATAGTCGCCGAAGCTGAAGTTGCCGTTCATCTGGAAGAACGTGGCATGCCGCGTCGTCTTGCCGACCTCGTCAATGTCGAGTGTGCGCAGGCATTTCTGGACGCTCGTCGCGCGCTTGTACGGCGTGGTCTGCTGGCCGGTGAAGTACGGCACGAACTGGGCCATGCCCGCCACGACGAACAGCAGGTTTGGGTCGTCGAAGGGCAGCGGCAGGCTGGGGACGACGGTGTGGCCGTTCGCCTCGAAGAACGCCAGAAACCGTTGGCGGATCTCGGCCGTTCTCACCGCCGTGGCCCGTCCAGCGTGCCGTCGAGGCCGGTGCCCTCGCGCAGTTGCGCCTCACGATCGGCCATCTCCTCACGCACGTCACCGACGAAGTCGCGCACGGCGTCGGTGAGGTTGCCCAGGCCGGTGGTCATGCTGTGCGCTATGCCCTGTGGCGACATGCGCTGCGCAGCGCGGGAGATCTTGCGCACGATCAGTGCGCCGATCGTGATCCCCATCGCCAGCCAAAACACCCTCTTCATCGATTGCTCCGGCGATGCTTCCTCGCCTCACGCGCGGCCTCGGCGTCGCGTCGCTTCTCGACGGTCCTGCGCACGCCGTAGGTGAACGACGCCACCTTGATCAGCGGGCTGCCGACCGTGCTGGAGACGATGGACGTCAGCGCCGCCGCATTGTTGGTCATCGAGTTGACGTCCTTCGCGATGCCGTCGACCTGGTCGAGCTGGGCGTTGACGCCTTCCAGCGTTGTCCGCGCGTCGGCCAGCAGCGGCGCGGCACCCTCGTGTGTCTTGCGGATGGCGACGGTGGCTTCATCGAACGTGCGGCCGAGCTTGAGAAGCGGAATAGCCAGCAGCAGGACGAGCAGCACGAAGGCGCCGGCCGCGATCACCGCGGCGATCTCTCCACCAGACACCGGGCGTCTTCCTCTCTGCGCATCCGGTCGCGAGCACGACAGCGCGACCCTACCGGGTCAGCGCTCGGAGGGATCCTCGTTATCGGCGCCCCGGATGACCCTGCGGAGCGTGCCGAGCCGCTCGCCCAGCTCACGCTCCGCGCCGTGCCCGCTCGGCTGGTAATAGTCGCGCCCGACGAGGTCTTCCGGCGGATACTGCTGGGCGACTACGCCTTCGGCGAGATCGTGCGGATAGCGGTAGGCCGGCCTGCGGTCAGCATCCGGGTGGTGGCCGTCGCGCAGGGCCAGTGGAACCGGGCCGGCCGCGCCGCCGCGTACGTCGGCCTGCGCCGCGTTGATGGCCGCGACGACGGCGTTCGATTTCGGCGCCAACGCCAGATGGATCGTCGCCTGGGCGAGGTTGATGCGAGCTTCCGGCAACCCGATCAGCTGCACCGCCGCAGCCGCGGCGCTCGCGGCGAGCAGGGCCGTCGGGTCGGCCAGGCCGACGTCCTCGCTGGCATGGATCACCAGGCGCCGGGCGATGAATCGCGGGTCTTCTCCCGCCTCGATCATCCGGGCCAGGTAGTGCAGCGCGGCATCGGCATCGGAACCCCGGATCGACTTGATGAACGCACTGATCACGTCATAGTGCTGGTCACCGTCTCGGTCGTAGCGCACGGCCGCGGTGTCTACGGCCTGCTCGAGTGTCGGCAGGTCTATCCCGGTCCGGCCGGCGGCCAGCGTGCTGCCTGCCGCGGCCTCGAGCGCATTCAGGGCCCGACGAGCGTCCCCGTCCGAGATTCGCAACAGGTGCGCGCGGGCGTCGTCGTCGAGGGTGACAACACCGCGCAGCCCACGTTCGTCGACGAGGGCGCGGTCGACGAGCAGGGAGATGGCGTCGTCGCCGAGCGGTTCGAGGGTGAGCAGCAGACTGCGCGACAGCAACGGCGACACCATGCTGAAGAACGGATTCTCCGTGGTCGCCGCCACGAGGGTGATGAGGCGTCCCTCGACGGCGGCGAGCAGTGAGTCCTGCTGGGTCTTGGAAAAGCGGTGGATCTCGTCGATAAACAGCACCGTCTGCGTGCCGCTGAAGCCCAGCTCGCGGCGGGCCCCGTCGATGACCGCGCGGACGTCCTTTACGCCCGCGTTGAGCGCGGACAGCTGCACGAAGTGGCGATTGGTCGCCGACGAGACGATCCGCGCAAGCGTGGTCTTGCCGCTGCCGGGCGGACCGTACAGGATGAGCGACATCGGCGCGTCGCCTTCGACCAGCCGGCGCAACGGGGAACCCGCGGCCAGCAGGTGATCCTGGCCGACGACCTCGTCCAGGGTTCGCGGACGCATCTGGGCCGCCAGCGGTGCGTTCGCCTCCAACGCGTCGTCGGCAGCCTGATCGAACAGGGTCACCCGGCCAGCGTAGGCACTCATTCGTCGAAGGGGTCTCGCACCGTGATCCCCGCGAACTTGCGGAAGTCACGGTCGTGGCTCCACATCGTCGAGATGCCGTGTTGGCGCATCAGCGCAACCAGATGGGTATCGGGCACCAGGTTGCCTCTGGGCTTGACGTCGTCAGCGATCCGTCGATAGACGGGCCAGAACCCGTCGATCTCACCGACCTGTCGCACGTGCGGCCGGGAGACGAGTTGCTCGATGTTGTCCGCCGCGACGCTCGGACGCAGTGGTGCATCGAGCAACGTCGGGTGTGTGACGATCCGGAGGTAGCTCAGCGCAACCGGCCACAGCAAGTAGACGAGATCGGGCCCCGCGGCGAACCGTTCCACTAGCGCGGTCGCCCTGGCATGGAACGGGCTTGCCTGGTGCGTCGCGTAAACCAGAACGTTGACGTCGAACGTCTCGCTCATTGCCCGCTCTTCGCGCGAGCGCTCAGCTCCCGCTCATCCAGGATGGCCCACACAGCGTCCATATCATCGAGATCCACTCGAGGACGCAAATCGGCTGTCGCCCAGCGCAGATCGACCGGCTTGGCCGCCTTAGCCGCGAGCGTGGGCGCCAGCAACTCGGAGACCAGCTGTCCCAAGGTCTTGTGCTCTTCGCGCTGGCGCCGCTTCAGCTCTCGCAAGATGTCGTCGTCGAGGTCGATCGTGGTTCGCATACATCAGATGCTAGCAGTTTGCGCATCAGATGATGCCCGCCCGGGGCTGGCGGGCACTCGGCAGGCGGCGCGTGGCTGCGGGATACTTGACGAATGATCTCGACTGCTCTGGCACGGCAGCTACGCGACGGCGGGGTGCACTGGACGCCCGCGTCCGGCGATCGCTTCGTGGTGGCCGACCGGGACATGGATGACGACGTCTTCGTGCTGGCCGATATGACCGTCGACCTCCAACGGCTACCCCATGGCGAGGTCATCGGCTTCACGGGGACGACGGAGTGGGCGCTGGACTCCGTGGAGCAGCAGCAGTCGGTCTGGCTGCCCAGCGAGTCCCAGCTACGGGAGCTGCTCAGCGAGACATTCCGCCGGCTGGTGCGCCGGGACGGCCGGTGGCGGGTGGAGATCGAGGTCACCGGACGCACGTTCGCTACCGAGCACTCCGACGCTGCCGAGGCGTACGGCCTGGCGCTGCTCTATCTGGTCACCGGGGCCGAGACCGGCACGCACGCCGCCGCCTGACGGGCGCTGGCGCCTCCGGGCTAGATCCGCTTCTGCCGCCCTGGCGCGACGGTCAGTCCAGGTGGCCGGCGATCTTGGTGTAGCCCCGCAGGAGGTCGCGAGAGATGATCAACCGCTGTATCTCGTCGGTGCCTTCGAAGATCCGCCACAGCCGGGCCTCGCGGTACCACCGCTCGATGGGCAGCTCGCGGGTATAGCCCATGCCGCCGTGGATCTGCAGCACCCGGTCGACGACGTGGTTGGCCATCGTGGCGCCGAGGAGTTTCGCCATCGACGACGAGTGACGCGGGTCGCGTCCCTGGTCGACGGTCCACGCAGCGTGCAGCACCACCCAGCGTGCCGACTCGAGCTCCACCTCGGAGTCGGCAATCATCCACTGGATAGCCTGGTTGGCGCCGATCGGCTTGCCGAACGTCTCCCGGGTGTTGGCGTAGTCGATCGCCATCTGCAACAGCCGCTCGGCCGCGCCCAAGGCCCTGGCCGGAATCAGATAACGCCCCTTGCCGATCCACTCCATGCCGAGCGTGAAGCCCTGGCCGATCTCCCCGAGGATGTTGCGGTTCGGCACCCGGACGTCCTTGAACACCAGGGACGCCGGGCCACCCTGGCCCATCGTCTGGATGAAGTGCGATGTCCAGCCCATCGACCGGTCGACGAGGAACGCGGTCGAGCCGCTGTGGGCACCCTTCTGCGGATCGGTCACCGCGATGACGATGGCGAAGTCAGCATCGTTGCCGCCGGTGATGAACGTCTTCTCGCCGTTGATGATCCAGTCGCCGTTGGTAGAGCTGCCGTCGCGGCGGGCACTGGTCTTGATGTTCGCAGCGTCCGATCCGGCACCGGGCTCGGTGATGGCGAAGCAGGACTTCCGGTCTCCCTCGATCGTGGGGATCAGGAACTCTTGCTTCTGCTCCTCGTTCGCGTAGAACAGGATGTTGTCGGCCTCGCCGCCGAAGCTGAACGGCACGAACGTGCGTCCCGTCTCGGTCCAGAGCAGCGCCTGTGTCACGGCGGGCAGATTCATCCCGCCGTAATCCGCGGGCGTCGACAGGCCCCAGAAGCCGAACTTCTTCGCCTTCAGCTGTATCTCACGCTGCTCGTCGAGTGTGATGCCGGTTTCGCCGCGGCGCTCACGTCGCAGCACCTCGGCCTCGCGGGACGCGACCTCGTTGATGATGAAGTCGCGGGCCGTGTCGCGGATCGCCCTCTGTTCCTCGGACAGCGAGAAATCAATCATGCCCGACAGTGTGCAGGACGGCTCCGCCGAAAACTAGAATCTCGTTCGGTTCGGGTGGGCAGCATCACGTCACTGCGTGGCGTGCTCGTGGTCAGTGTGCAGGAGCCTTGGCCCGCAAGATTGCCACGAACTCACGCATCCAGGCCGGGTGATCCGGCCAAGCCCGCGCGGAAACCATCACACCGTCCACGACGGCTTCGCTGTCGACGAACTCTGCTCCAGCCGCCGCGACATCGGGTGCCAGCGCCGGGTAGGCGGCGCTGCGCCGACCGTGCAGCGTGCCCGCCGCAGCCAGGGCCAGTGGTCCGTGGCAGATGTGCGCCGTCGGCTTGTCGGCCTCCGCGAAGTATCTGAGGATGCGCTGGACGTCCGGGTCGTTGCGGATGTACTCGGGCGCCCGCCCACCGGGTACCACGACCGCGGCGTAGCCGGACGGGTCGACGTCGGCGAAGGCCAGGTCGGCCGGCCAGCAGTGGCCGGGTTTCTCGGTGTAGGTGTCGAAGCCATCGACGAAGTCGTGTACGACGAACTGCAGCTTCTTCTTGGACGGCGCGGCGATGTGCACCTCGTACCCCTCTTCCAGCAGCCGCTGGTAGGGGTACATGACCTCGAGGTCTTCGGCCCCATCGCCGGTCAGGATAAGGATCTTTGCCATTGGAACCTCCCGTGGAGCCTGTTGCAAGTTCGGCGTGGCATCCTGACTTTGCCTGTCGGGAATGTCATGATTGGGTGTGGCTCGGGATTATCGACCGGTGGATCGTGCTCAGCCGTTCTTGCTGCCGCCGGATATGCGGGATTGGTTGCCTGCCGATCATGTGGTGTGGTTCGTGATCGAGGTGGTGCGGCTGTTGGACACCCGGCGTTTCCAGCAGCGGCGTGCGACTCGGTCGTGGACGGGTCCGCGCCCGTATCACCCGGACATGCTGCTCGCGCTGCTGGTTTACGGCTACGCGCAGGGGCAGCGGTCCTCGCGGCGGATCGAGGCGCTGTGCGAGGTGGACGTGGCGTTCCGGGTGGTCTGCGGCGGCGACCCGCCGGATCACAGCACGCTGGCCCGGTTCCGCCGCGCGAACCTGGCCGCGTTCACCGAGTTCTTCGAGCAGGTGCTGAGGCTGTGCGCGCAGGCCGGCATGGTCAAGCTCGGCACGGTCGCGATCGACGGCACGAAGATCGCCGCGAACGCCTCGCTGGGCGCGAACCGGTCCGAGGACTGGCTGCGCGAGCAAGTGGACCGGATCGTGGCCGAGGCCGAGGCCGCCGACGCCGCCGACGACGACCTGTTCGGCCCGGACCGTCGCGGCGACGAACTGCCCGAAGACCTGCGCGACCCGGTCACCCGCCGCGAGCGGATCCGCGCCGCCGCCGCGCGGGCCGCGGCCGAGCGGGCCGAACGGCAAGCCCGCGCCGCCGCCGAGCGGGCCGACGCCGAGCAGTACCTGGACCGGGTCCGCGCCGGCGATCCAACCGCCCCGTCCCAGCCTCCGGCCGGGGTCGACCCGGTCGAGCTGGCCGAGGCGCGGGTGCAGGGCCAGCGTTGCCGTGCCGAAGCCCGCCGCCGCGGAGCTTGTCAAGTCTTCTGTGTGTGGGGTGCTCCTTGTTGATGTTGGTGGGTGTTCAGAGTTGGGCTTGTTCGGCTCGGTGACGCAGGCGTGCTGCGAGCGCGTCGGTCCAGGAGGCGATGCTGATCGGGTCGTCGGTCTCGCCGAGGGATAGCGCGCGGGTGCAGCGGGTGATCGCGGCGGTGTCGGTGCCGGTCAGCAGCCAGTTGGTGAGCCGTTCGAGCACTTCGGCGCTGTGGTCGACGACGCCGTCCTCGACGAGCACCCAGGGTGATCGCAGCGTGCTGTAGGCGGGCCGGTGATCGTTTCCGGTCACGTCAGTTCACTCCTTGCGGCAGGCGGCCGGGGTAGGCGATGTCGAGGGCGTTGAGGGCCTGTTTCCAGCCGGTGACGAGTTGGCCCTCGACGAGCCGGCCGGGTGCGGTGCGGTGGTTGACGGGCTTGCGGCGGCGTTCCTTCTCCCGGGCGCGGGCGCGCTTGTCCTCGATGTCGCAGATGGCCAGCCAGAGCAGCTTGACCACCGCCTCGTCGGAGGGGAAGTGCCCTCGGTTCTTGATGATCTTGCGGAGTTGGTAGTTCAGGCTTTCGATGGCATTGGTCGTGTAGATGATCTTCCTTACTTGCGGTGGGAAGGCCAAGAACGGGGTGAACCGTTCCCAGGCGCGTTCCCAGACGCCGACCGCGCCGGGGTAGCGGCGGCCCAGCTCGCCTTCGGTGAACGCCGCGAGGGCCTCGAGGGCGGCGTCTTCGGTGGCCGCGGTGTAGATCGGTTTGAGGGCGGCGGCGACGGCCTTGCGGTCGCCGTAGGACACATACCGCATGGCCGCCCGAATGAGGTGGACCACGCAGGTCTGGGTCACCGTCTTGGGCCAGACGGTCTCGATCGCCTCGGGCAGGCCTTCAAGCCCGTCGCAGCAGGCGATCAGCACGTCGCGCACCCCGCGGTTGCGCAGCTCGGTGAACACCTGCAGCCAGAACCTCGCGCCCTCGGCGTTCTGCACCCAGATGCCCAGCACGTGCTTGATTCCGTCGGTGTCCACGCCGACGACGATGTGCGCGGCCTTGTTCATCACGTGCGCGCCGTCGCGGACCTTCACCACCAGCGCGTCGACGTAGATGATCGGGTAGATCGCATCCAGCGGCCGGGCCTGCCAGGCCTTGACCTCTTCCAGCACCGCGTCGGTGATCTTGGAGATGGTCTCCCGGGACACCTCGACGCCCAACGTGCGCACCAGGTGGTGTTCGATGTCGCGGACCGTCATCCCCCGCATACAAGCTGATGATCATGTCGTCGAGGCCGCCGGCGAGTCGCCGCTCACCCTTGGGCACCAGCCGCGGAGTGAACGTGCCGAGCCGGTCGCGGGGCACCTCCAGCCCGATCGGCCCGGCCTCGGTGAGCACCGTCTTCGGGGTGGTGCCGTTGCGCGAGTTCGGCGCGCCGCGCCCGGCCGGGTCTCCCTTCTCATAGCCCAGGTGATCAGTGCGTTCGACCTCCAGTCCCCGCTCCAGGACCCGCTTGATCAACTCCGGCAGGAACCCGCCCTCGCCGGTCAACCGCAACTCGCCCGCCCCGGCGGAGGCGATCAGCTGGTCCAGCCACGCCTCGTCCACCAGCTCGTCGGCCAGCTCGGCGGCCGTCCGGGCGCGAGTCTGCTCGCACGCCCACGGGGGCGGCGCCGGTGGTGTCGCCCGGCCCGGCATCGACGACTCCGGCCCCAGATCGGTGATCATTGCTGCGCACATGCTCGGTGTCTCCTTCCACCTGAAGCCACATCAGTCACTTCAGGCTCTCAGGCACCTCCCGTACACAGACCATCTGACACGCTCGACCTGCGCGACCCGTCACCCGCCGCGAGCGGATCCGCGCCGCCCCGCGCGGGCCGCGGCCGAGCGGGCCGAACGGCAAGCCCGCGCCGCCGCCGAGCGGGCCGACGCCGAGCAGTACCTGGACCGGGTCCGCGCCGGCGATCCAACCGCCCCGTCCCAGCCTCCGGCCGGGGTCGACCCGGTCGAGCTGGCCGAGGCGCGGGTGCAGGGCCAGCGTTGCCGTGCCGAAGCCCGCCGCCGCGCCTGGCAGGCCAAAGCCGACCAGGCCGCCGCGCGGGGCCGCCGCCTGCCCGGCACCCCGCCCGACCCGCCAGACCAGGCTCTGCCGGTCTTGCGCGCCGAACACGCCCTCGACACCGCCCGCGAGAACGCCACGCTCGGGAACGCGGCACGCCAGAACCCGCCGACCGGGCCGCCGGGCAAGGCGGCAACACCGGGCAAGGCGAACCGGCACAACATCACCGACCCCGACAGCCGGATCATGCCCACCCGCAACGGCTGGGTCCAGGGCTACAACGCCCACCTCGCCGTCACCGCCGACTGGCTCGTCCTCGGCGTCACCCTGACCCAGAACCCAGCCGACACCGAGCAGTTCACCCCGATGATGGACGCCGCCGTCGCCGCCGCCGAACGCCTCGCCCCGCACCGGCCGCCCCGCACCGGCAACCAGCCCAGCAGCCCCGCCCAGCCCGCGGCGATCGGGCTCGTGCTCGCCGACGCCGGCTACCTGTCCACCGACAACCTCACCGCCCCCGGCCCGGACCGGCTCATCGCCGCCGGCAAACACCGCGACCTCGACCGCGAGGCCCGCGACAACCCCGCCCAAGGACCCCCACCCGACACCGCCGGGCCGATCGAACGTATGCGGCACCGGCTGCGAACCCCCGACGGCGCCACCGCCTACAAACAGCGCGGCGCCACCGTCGAAACCGTCAACGCCCACATCAAAGACATCATCGGACTGCGCCGCTTCAGCATGCGCGGCCTCACCGCCTGCACCGCAGAACTCAACCTCACCGCTGCCACCGCGAACCTGCTCAAACTCCACCGAGCCGGCCTCACGCCCACCGGCTGACCACCCCGAGCACCCCACCCGCGGCCCGCGCCACCAGGCTTCCCCGCCCAACACGGTGCAGACATCGCCAAGCAGGCAACGGCCATTGCCACACCCCAGCCCAGCCGCGCCGCCGAACCTGCAACAGGCTCCGTGGACCAGGCCGATTCTCCCGATCCTCCGACGACGGCTAGGTGTGGTCAACACCGCGGTTATTCATGATCTTGGATTGGACGTCGAATACCGACACCTAATCCAAGATCATCGCTTAGGTGGCGGCGGCGGGGGTGACACATGCGCGTCGATGCCGGCCTCCTGTCGCTGCTCTGGCGTGATCGGCGCGGGCGCGGACGTCAGCGGGTCGAACCCGCCGCCGGTCTTCGGGAACGCGATCACGTCGCGAATCGACTCGCTACCCGAGAGCAGCGTGCAGATCCGATCCCAGCCGAAGGCGATACCACCGTGCGGCGGGGCACCGTACTTGAACGCCTCCAGCAGGAAGCCGAACTTCTCCTCGGCCTGCTCCTTGTCCAGGCCCATGACCGCGAAGACCCGCTCCTGCACGTCCCGCTGATGGATACGGATCGACCCGCCGCCGATCTCGTTGCCGTTGCAGACGATGTCGTACGCGTACGCGAGCGCCGAGCCCGGATCGGTGTCAAAGCTGTCCATGGACTCCGGCCTGGGCGAGGTGAAAGCGTGGTGCACCGCGGTCCATGCGCCCGTGCCCACCGCGACGTCGTCCGTCTCGGCGACCAGCTCGAACAGCGGCGCGTCGACGACCCAGACGAACGACCACGCTGACTCGTCGATCAGCCCGTTGCGGCGGCCGATCTCCACCCGGGTCGCGCCGAGCAGCGCACGCGCTGGCGAGACCGGCCCGGCGGCGAAGAAGACGCAGTCGCCCGGCTGCGCACCGACTGCCTGGCCCAGGCCCGCGCGTTCTATCTCGGACAGGTTCTTGGCCACGGGCCCGGCCAGCTGGCCGTCGTCGCCGACGAGGACGTAGGCCAGACCCCGGGCTCCGCGCTGTTTTGCCCAGTCCTGCCAGGCATCCAACTGCTTGCGTGGCTGGGACGCTCCGCCGGGCATGACGACCGCGCCCACGTACGGCGCCTGGAAGACCCGGAACGGCGTGTCGGCGAAGTAGTCGGTGAGCTCGGTCAGCTCGAGGCTGAACCGCAGGTCGGGCTTGTCGGTGCCGAATCGGCGCATGGCCTCGGCGTAGGTCACCCGCGGGATCGGCGTCGCGATCTGGTGGCCGACAAGCCGCCATAGCGCGATCAGCACGTCCTCGGCCAGCGCGATCACGTCGTCTTCCTCGACGAAGCTCATCTCGATGTCGAGCTGGGTGAACTCCGGCTGCCGATCTGCCCGGAAGTCCTCGTCGCGGTAGCAACGGGCGATCTGGAAGTACCGCTCCATTCCGCCGACCATGAGTAGCTGCTTGAACAGCTGCGGCGACTGCGGCAACGCGTACCAGCACCCCGGCCGCAGCCGTGCCGGGACCAGGAAGTCGCGCGCCCCTTCGGGTGTCGACCGGGTCAGGGTCGGTGTCTCGATCTCCACGAAACCGTGCCGGTAGAGCACGTCGCGGGCGGCGTGATTCACCCGGCTGCGCAGTCGCAGGGCGGCGCCCGGGCCGGGCCGGCGCAAGTCCAGGTACCGGTACCGCAGGCGCACCTCTTCGCCGACGTCGGTGTGCTCGTCGATCTGGAACGGCAGCGGCGCTGCCTCGTTCAGCACGTCGACCCGGCTCGCGACAACCTCGACCTCGCCGGTCGGCAGGTTCGGGTTCACCTTGCCCTCGAGCCGTAAGCGCACCTCGCCGGTGACCGCAATGCACCACTCGTTGCGCAAGTCGTGTGTTATCTCGTCGCCCCGGACGACGACCTGCACCACCCCGGACGCGTCGCGCAGGTCGATGAAGGCCACACCGCCGTGGTCCCGCCGGCTGCCGACCCAGCCGGCGAGGGTGACGCTCTGGCCCGCGTCCGATGCGCGAAGCGTCCCGGCCTCGTGGGTGCGGATCACGATTGCTCCTGTTCGGCGACGACGATCTCGGGACGCCAATCTTCGTCGGGCGGACGCCAGCTGGCCGGATCGGCCGGCGTCTGTTCCCCGCTCCGGATGTCCTTGACTTCGTGCCCGTGCAGCTCGCTCGCGGGAAACCAGACGAACGGGATCCCGCGCCGGTCGGCGTAACGGATCTGCTTGCCATACTTGGCCGGAGACGGAGCCACCTCCGTGCTGATCCCCCGGATGCGCAGGGCGGCAGCGAGCTCGTCACAGCTGCGCCGGGCCGCGTCGTCGCGCAGCACGACAAGCACGGCGGAGGGCACCGACCGCGATGCCGTCAGCTTGCCGCGCGCGAGCAGCGGGACGAGCATCCGCGTCACGCCGAGCGAGATGCCCACCCCGGGGTAGGTGGTGCGGCCGTCAGCCGCCAACGAGTCGTATCGTCCGCCCGAGCAGATCGAACCCACGCCCTCGAAGCCGGCCATCCGGGTCTCGAAGACGGTGCCCGTGTAGTAATCCAACCCACGGGCAATGCGCAGGTCGGCCTCGACCGTGAAACGGCCGCCGGTGATCGGCGCACATCCCTCGATCACGGCGGTGAGCTCGGCCAGGCCCCGATCGAGCAGCTCGTCGGTGATGCCGAGGGCGCGCACCCTCGGCACGAAAGACGTGTCGGGCGTGCGGATCTGGGCGAGCGCCAGGCACATCGCCGCCTGCTCCGAGCTGAGCCGGGCGTCGTCGACGAGCATCTCCCCGATCACCTCGGCCGGGATCTTGTCCAGCCGGTCGATCACCCGCATCACCGCGGGCACGTCTGGTGCGCCGAGCCCGCGGAAGAAGCCCTCGATCAGCTTGCGGTTGTTCACCTGCAGGTGCAGCCCGGGCAGAAACGACAGCTGCGCCAAGCCCTCGGCCATTACCCGAGCCACCTCGACGTCGTGATGGAACGGCAGCTCGTCTCGTCCGATCACGTCGATATCGGCCTGGGTGAACTCGCGGTAACGCCCCTCCTGCGGGCGCTCGCCGCGCCATACCTTCTGGATCTGGTAACGCCGGAACGGGAACTCCAGCCGCCCGGCGTTTTCCAGGACGTAACGGGCGAACGGCACGGTGAGGTCGAAGTGCAGTCCGAGCTCTGCCGTGTCGTCTCCGGCCGCGTGCAGTCGGCGCAGGACGTAGACCTCTTTGTCGATCTCGCCCTTGCGCAGCAGCTGATCCAGCGGCTCGGCGGCCCGGGTCTCCACCGGCGCGAACCCGTGCAGCTCGAAGGTCCGGCGCAGCCGGTCGAGCACCTCGAGCTCGACGAACCGCTGTGCCGGCAGCAGCTCCGGAAAGCCGCTCAGTGGCGTCGGCCTGCTCATAGGCCAACCCGGCTCTTCGCGCTAGCGCTCATCGCTGAATTCGCTCCGCTCCTCGCGCCTTTGGCGCTGCGATGCTCACATCAAGTCCACCAGGTAGGGATTAGTGGACCGCTCGCGGCCGATCGTGGTCGCCGGACCGTGGCCGGGGTACACGACGGTGTCGTCCTTCTGGGGCAGGATCACGTCCCGCAGCGACGCGGTCATCTGCGCCATCGACCCGCCCGGTAGGTCGACCCGGCCGATCGACCCGGCGAACAGCAGGTCGCCGGTGAACATGTGCAGGTAATCGGCGCGGTCGAGGTCGAACACGACGCAGCCGGGTGTGTGCCCGGGCGCGTGCCTGACACCGAAGTCCAGGCCGGCCAACGGGACGAGATCGCCGTCGGACAGCTCGCGCAGGTCGGCGGGCTCGGCGGCGGGCAGCCGGCTCAGCCCCATGATCGGGGTCCCCCGCGGCAGGCCGAGCCCGGACCACGGGTCGGTCAACTGCCCGCGATCGGCCGGGTGGAGGTACGCCGGAACGTCGCGGGCCTGGCAGACCGGCACAACGGAGAAGGTGTGGTCGAGGTGCCCGTGGGTCAGCAGCACCGCGATGGGGTGCAGCCGGTGTGTCGCGACCACTTCGTCCAGCTGCTGGCTGACCCCGATCCCGGGGTCGATCACCACACACTGTTCGCCGTCGGCAGGCGCGACGACCCAGCAGTTGGTGGCCGTGATCGCCGACGGGATCCCCGCGATCAGCACAGCGGTACTCCCGTTGCATGCTTGTGGATAGGACAGCCAACCTTACCGACCGGGCACCGCGGGCCCAGGGCTCAGGCAACGCTGAGCCGGTATCCATACACTGTCGCGGACCCGTATACCGCGCGCAGTCGAGAGGACCGCTTCGTGCCGACCAGCAAGCAGCGCCGTGAGGCCGCGCGCCGACACCTCGAACGTCAGCTGCAGCAACGTCAGGTGCAGGAGGCGGCCCGCAAGCGTCGGGTCCTGATCGCGACCGTCGCCGGCACCCTGGTGCTCGCCCTAGTCGTGGTGCTCTTCATCGTGGTGATGACGCGCAACGACAACAAGAACACTGCGGCCTCCAGCGCCTCGCCGAGCGCGGCATCGGCGACCGCGACGCAGGCCGCTGCCAAGTACCCGTGCACCTGGACCAAGAGCGGCACGGCCGCGAAGCCGGTCACCGTTCCATCGACTACCACGCCGCCCAAGACCGGAATGGCGGTGGTCGACGTCGCCACCACCCGGGGACCGATGGTGTTCACGCTGGACCGGGCCAAGGCGCCGTGCACCGTCGCCAGCTTCGAGTCGCTCGTCAAGCAGAAGTTCTACAACGACACCGCCTGCCACCGGCTGGTGACGACCGGCATCTACGTGCTGCAGTGCGGCGACCCGACCGGCAAGGGCAGCGGCGGCCCCGGCTACACCATCCCGGATGAGTACACGGGCAAGGAGAAGTACACCCGCGGGGTGATTGCGATGGCCAACACCGGGTCGGCGAACACAGGCGGCAGTCAGTTCTTCATCACCTACAAGAACGATTCGCTGCCGGCCCAATACACGGTCTTCGGCACCGTTACCGGCGGGATGTCGGTTATCGACAAGGTGGCCGCGGCGGGCTCGAACAACGCCAACGGGACCGGCGACGGCGCGCCCAAGCTGCCGATCATGTTGACCACGCTGAGCGTCAAGTCCAGCTGAGGCTCAGCTGGCGGAGGCCACCCGGTAGACGTCGTACACGCCCTCGACGTTGCGGATTGCCCGCAGCAGGTGACCGAGGTGCCGGGAGTCGCCGAGCTCGAAAGTGAACCGGCTGACCGCGACCCGATCGCGGTTGGTGGTCACCGACGCCGACAGGATGCTGACCCGCTCGTCCGAGAGCACCCGGCTCACGTCCGAGAGCAACCGGTGCCGGTCCAGCGCCTCGACCTGGATCGACACCACGAACACCGAGTCGGGGGACGGAACCCACTCGACCTCGACCAGACGCTCGGGTTGGTCCAACAGGCTGGTCGCGTTGGTGCAGGTACGCCGGTGCACCGAGACGCTGCCACCACGCGTGACGAATCCGAGGATCTCGTCGCCGGGGACCGGGGTGCAGCAGCGGGCGAGCTTGACCCAGACGTCCGACACGCCCTTGACGACGACGCCGGCGTCGCCGGACGCGCGCCGCCCGGTCGTCCCGGGCGTCTCGGTGGAGGGGCGGGCCGTCTCGGCGAGATCCTCGACGGCGCCCTCGGGGCCACCCAGCTGGGTCACCAGCTTCTGCACGACGTTCTGCGCCGAGACGTGCCCCTCGCCGATCGCCGCGTACAGCGCCGCGACGTCCACCAGGTGCATGTCGCGGGCGATCGTGAGCAACGCATCGCCGCCCAGCAGCCGCTGCAGCGGCAGCGCGGCCTTGCGCATGGCACGGGTCAGCGCGGTCTTGCCCGAGTCGATCGCGTCCTCGCGCCGTTCGCGGGCGAACCACTGCCGGATCTTCGTGCGCGCCCGTGGCGACTTGACGAATGTCATCCAGTCGCGGGATGGGCCGGCGCTCTCCGCTTTGGAGGTGAAGATCTCGACGGTGTCGCCGTTATCGAGTGCGCTCTCTAAGGCCACCAACTTGCCGTTCACCCGGGCACCGATACAGCGGTGGCCGATCTCGGTGTGCACGGCGTAGGCGAAGTCGACCGGGGTCGAACCCGCCGGAAGGGCAACGACGTCGCCCTTCGGCGTGAAGACGTAAACCTCGCCCGCGCCCAGGTCGTAGCGCAGCGAGTCCAGGAACTCGTCGGGCTCCTGCGCCTCGCGCTGCCAGTCGAGCAGCTGGCGCAGCCAGCCCATCTCGTCGGAGACCGCGGCAGGCTCGGCCGCGGCGACGTTCTTGATTTCCTTGTACTTCCAGTGCGCGGCGATGCCGTACTCGGCGGTGCGGTGCATGGCTTGGGTGCGGATCTGCAGCTCGACCGGCTTGCCACCCGGCGCGATCACCGTGGTGTGCAGCGACTGGTACATGTTGAACTTCGGCATTGCGATGTAGTCCTTGAACCGTCCAGGCACCGGCTGCCAATTCGCGTGGATCACGCCGAGCGTCGCGTAACAGTCGCGTTCGGTGTCGACCAGGACCCGGATGCCGACCAGGTCGTAGATGTCGTTGAAGTCCCGCCCCCGCACGATCATCTTCTGGTAGATCGAGTAGTAGTGCTTCGGGCGACCGGTCACTTGCGCCTTGATGCCGCCCTCTTTCAGGTCCGCGTTCACCCGGTCGACGACCTCGTGCAAGTAGGTGTCGCGGGACGGAGCCCGCTCGGCGACCAGGCGCACGATCTCGTCGTAACGTTTCGGGTACAGCGTGGCGAACGCGAGGTCTTCCAGCTCCCACTTGACGGTGTTCATGCCCAATCTGTGGGCGAGCGGGGCGAGGACCTCGAGCGTCTCGCGGGCCTTGCGCTCCTGCTTGGCCGGCGGCAGGAAGCGCAGGGTGCGCATGTTGTGCAGCCGATCGGCCAGCTTGATGACCAGCACGCGCGGGTCGCGGGCCATGGCCACGATCATCTTGCGGATCGTCTCGGCCTCGGCTGCCTCGCCGAACTTGACCTTGTCCAGCTTGGTGACGCCGTCGACGAGATGCGCGACTTCGGTGCCGAACTCGTCCGCGACCTCGGCGACCGTCCAGCCGGTGTCTTCGACCGTGTCGTGCAGCAGGGCCGCCACCAGCGTGGTGGTATCCATGCCCAGCTCGGCGAGGATCGTCGCGACGGCCAGCGGGTGGGTGATGTAGGGGTCGCCGCTCTTGCGCAGCTGGCCGTGGTGGCGCTCTTCGGCGATGTCGTAGCCGCGCTGCAGCAGCCGGGCGTCGACCTTGGGGTGGGCGCCGCGGTGGATCGCCAGCAACGGTTCGAGGACCGGCCTGACCTGGGACTGCCGCTGGGTCGTCACGATCCGGCGCGCCAGCCGGTCGCGCACCCTGCGCCGATGTGCCGGGGTGTCCGGCTCGGTGGAGGGCGCCACCGGGTCGACGACCGGCGCGACGGCGGGAATGGGCGCAGTCGTCTGCACGCTGGCCGTGGCGTCGTCGGCCAGTGTGGATGTGGTCACCGTCTGGGTGTAGTCAGCGTCCAGCGAGGTCATCCCGTCCGTGCAAGGTGGGCCTTACCCCTCCAGTCTAGGGATGCGGTGCGAGCCGTCGAGGGTGGCAGCAGTCTGGCGGTAGACCTTCCGGCAATGTGCCCGCTATCGCGTCCTATGCCCAGGAAGATCCAGACATTGCAGGCTAGACGCGCAGCAGCGTGCGCAGGTCGATCCCCGGCAGCTGGCCGCGGCCGTCCAGGAACCCGAGCTCCAGCAGCACGCCGACCCCGGTGACCGTCGCCCCGGCGACGGCGATCAGGTCGAGCGCCGCGGCGAGCGTGCCGCCCGTCGCCAGCACGTCGTCGACCAGGTAGACGCGCTTGCCAGCCAGGACGTTGACGGGCACCTCGATCTCGGCCGTGCCGTATTCCAGGGCGTAGGCCCGGTGCAAGGTGGGCGGCGGCAGCTTGCCGGCCTTGCGCACGGGCACCAGCCCACAGTCCAGCTGACGGGCCAGGGCGGCCGCGACGATGAAGCCGCGCGCCTCGATCCCGCAGACCAGATCGACCGGCCCGCAGGCCCGGGCAAAATCAGCCAGCGCCGCGGTGGCTGCGGCGAACGCGGCGCCGTCGGCGAGCAGCGGGGTGATGTCCTTGAACACGATGCCCGGTTGCGGAAAGTCGGGCACGTCCCGCAACCGCGCCGCCACGAGCCCGGCGATGTCGGGCGTGGCGTTCTGCGGCGTCACCGGCGGCGCGGGGTGCGCTGCGGCCGGGCGCCGGGTTTCGGGGCGGGCGCCGGGCCTCCGGCGCGCCGCGGCCCGCCGGTTACCGCCAGCTCGGGTGCACCAGCCGCCGCCTGGGCCCGAGCCGCCTCGCTCGCCCGTTTGGCCCGGACCCGCTTCGCGAGCTGCCGGTATGCCGGCTCCCGCTCGGTGAGATCGACCACGATCGGGGTGGCTAGGAACAGCGAGCTGTAGGCGCCCGAGGCCAGGCCTACGAACAGGATCAGGGCCAGGTCCTTGATCGTCCCGACGCCCAACAGCCCGGCGCCGACGAACAGCAGCCCGGCCACTGGCAGCAACGCAATCAGCGACGTATTGATCGAGCGCATCAGCGTCTGGTTAACGGCCAGATTCGCCGCCTCGGAGAATGTCATCCGCGAGCCCGCCAGCAGGTCGCGGGAGTTCTCCGCCACCTTGTCGTACACCACCACGGTGTCGTACAGCGAGAAACCGAGGATGGTCAGCAGACCCACCACGGTCGACGGCGTGACCTCGAATCCCACCAGCGAGTACACACCCGCGGACAGGATGAGGTCGTGCAGCAAGGCGACGATGCCGCCGACCGCCATCCGCCATTGGAACCGGATCGAGATGTAGATCGAGACGATGATCAGGAAGACGATCAGGCCCTGGATAGCCTTGACGGTGATGTCGTGACCCCAACTCGAACTCACCGTCTGCACGGTAATAGAGCTCTTGGCGATCCCGAGGTCGGCCGCGACCTTCGTCTCGAGGGTGCTCTGCTGGTCCAGTTGCAGCGTCTGCGTCTTGATTACGATCTGCCGGGTGCTGCCCGAGCCCACCATCCGGGCGGCGTCGGCTGGCGCAACTCCTGCATCGCTGAATGCTTTCTCGGCCTGGGTGGTCGTGATCGAGGTGTTCTGGACGGGGATCTGGAACTGCGTCCCGCCCTTGAATTCGACACCCCAGTTGAAGCCCCGGAAGACGAAGCTGATGATGCAGACCGCGATGATGATCGCTGACGCCAGGTACCACCGGCGGCGGGTGCCGATGAATTCGAAGCGGGTTTCGCCCCGATAGAGTCGCCGGAAGATCGACATCACTCGCCGCCGCCCTTTCGCGCCGAGGCCTCGGCCCGCAGCCGAGCGCGCCGGGCCGCGGCCCGTTCGGCGGCCGTGCCGGTTTGCGGCACGGCAGGCGCGTGGTCCGGCGCGATCGTTTCGCCGGGTGCGTGCTCCGGCGCGGCGGCTTCGACGGGCGGTACCTCGGCGATGTGCCCGGTGTCGGGTTCGACGACCGGATCTAGGTCCGCCAGCTCCCGCTCGCGGTCCAGAACGGCCACCGACGAGGTCGCCGCGCCTTTGGCGGCGCGCGGCGGCTTGCCCCGGTGCACCGGACCGGATGTGACGGGCGCAGCGTCGCTCACCGCGACGCCACCCTCGCGCACGGCGTTCAGCCCGCTGAAACGGGCCGAGCCGAAGGCCCTGCTGCGGGACAGCAGGGAGACCATCGGGTGGGTGAACAGGAAGACCACTACCAGGTCGAGGATCGTCGACAGCCCCAGGGTGAACGCGAAGCCCTTCACGTCTCCGGCGGCGAAGTAATAGAGCACCGCCGCAGCGAGGAACGAGACCGTGTCGGCCGACAGGATCGTGCGCCGGGCACGCACCCAGGCGCGCGGCACGGCCACCCGCATAGAGCGGCCCTCGTGCACTTCGTCCTTTATTCGTTCGAAGAACACGACGAACGAGTCCGCGGTGATACCCACCGCCACGATGAAGCCGGCGATGCCTGCGAGGGTCAGCGTGAATCCGATCTGCTTGCCGAGGATCACCAGGCAGGCGTACGTCAGCCCGCCGGACACCAGCAGCGAGGCAATCGTGACGAGCCCGAGCGCTCGGTAGTAGATCAGCGAGTAGACGACGACGAGGATGAGCCCGATGCCGCCGGCGAGCAGGCCGGCCTTGAGCTGCGCCGTACCGAGTGACGCGGACACGTTCTGGCTGGCCAGCGTGGTGAAGTCCAGCGGCAACGCGCCGTACTTGAGCTGCTGGGCGAGTTTCTCCGCGGACGACTGGGTGAACGACCCGCTGATCTGCGTCGCCCCTCCGTTGATCGCCGCCTCGTTGTGTGGTGCGGAGACCACACTGCCGTCGAGGGTGAATGCCACGTACTCGGCGCACGGCGCCGTCGATGCGCCGCAGCTGCTGACCGGCGGGATGTTCGGCGACTGTGTGGAGTGATGGGCGCCGGTGTACTTGGCCCAGGCGGTCTGACCGCTCGGCTTGAGGTTCAGCGAGACCGTCCACTGGGTCTGGCCCGAGGTCAGGTTCGGTGCCACCGCGCTCGCGCTGGAGATCTGGTTGCCGGCCACGATCACCGGCCCAAGCAGGTAGATCTGTGCGGGCGGCGAGGTGCCGACGGGTTCGTCACAGGCGATCAGCGTCTGGTTCACGAGGTCCGGCGGCTTATTCTTGCTGGTGCAGTCGAAGTTGGCCAGCGCCGTCTGCAGCTGCTGTTGCTGTGCGGTGGTGAGCTTGTCGTATTCGGCTTCGCTCTTCGGGATCGCGAACTTCAGTCCCCTCAGCGGGTCGAGCGACTTCGTGGTACTCGCGCTCGCGGACGGCGTCGCGGAACTCGACGTGGACGCGGCCGGGGTGAATGGCACCGCGGGCATGACCACCGGCCGGAAGTTCAACTTGGCGGCCTGCCCCAGATCTTGCAGGTCGGTGACGTTCTTGCCGGGGATCGAGACCACGATCTGGTTCGACCCTTGGATGACGACCTCGGCGTTGGCGACCCCGGAGCCGTTGACCCGCTGCTCCATGATGTCCCTGGCCTCGTTCATCGACGACCTGGGCGGGGTCGGACCCTTGGCCTGATAGACGACCTGTGCGCCGCCCACGAGGTCGAGGCCCAGCTTGGGAGTATGCCGCTGCCCCGGCCAGAAGACGATCAAGTAAAGCACCGCGAACGCAGCCAGCAGGGCCAGGAAATAGCGCCCGACGCGCAGCGTTCCGGCGGGTGGTGCCACGGGGGTAGGTCTCCTCAGCGATCTGTATTCGGCGAGCGCCCCGCTACGGGGCCCCGCGCATTATGCGCGCGCATCTCCTGCGCGGTATCGGCACAGTATGACCGACGCATATGGGGTCTGGCCGTGATCAGGCCGTCGGGCCGTCCTCGGGTGGCTCGTCGACGCTGCGGGTCTCGGCGGCCTGCTTGTAACGGTCCGGCAGCGACTCGATGTCGCGCAGCGCGGCTAGCGCCCATTTGACCTCGATGCCCGGCGCGATCGCGAGCTGCACCGTGTCGTCGTCGTTGACCTGGGTGACCGTGCCGTACAGGCCCGAGGTGGTCATCACCTGCGAGCCGAAGCCGATCGTCTCTCGGCGGCGCGCCTCGGCTGCGGCCGCCCGTTGCTTGTTGCGCTGGGTGAACCAGAACATGCCGAGTAGCAGGACGGCCACGATGATCAGGGGCAGGGCATTCATGGGTTCCTCGAATTCACAGCAAGGGGATGCCAAGCAGTCTAGGTGGCTGGTGTCGAATGGCTGTCTGAGGGTGACCGCTGACGGCGGAAGTGCCGATGGGCCGGTGTCGCGGCGCCTGGGCTGACATGAGCGCGACTTGCGATCGGTGCTGCTGCGAGCGGCTTGCCGCCTATGACGTCGTCGTGGCCGCTGTCGGCTGCTGTGTGAGGCGTTCTGCGGCCCGGACTGCCTATCCGGCCGCCGTGGCCCATCCCCGGTCCGGCGTGCTGGCCACGGCGAGCACGGCCAGGCGTGCGAGGTTGACGGCGGCGGCGAGCAGGGCGAAGTCGGCGGCGACCTTGGTCTGTCCGCGGACCCGGGCGCGGCGCCCGCCGTGGTGGCGGCGCATCAGGTGCCCGATCTTACGTTCTACTTTGGGTCGGGTAGCCCGGTAGTCCGCGACCCAGTCCGGGTCGCGTTGCCGGGCGCGGGCGGCGGCGAGCTGCTTCTCGTGCGCGCCGATGCTGATGCTGCGTCCGCCGGCGGCTTTGGTGCACTGCTCACGTAGCGGGCAGCCGGTGCAGGCGTCGCCGTAGCTGGCGGTGCCCGCCCCGTCGGCGCCGCGGCGGATCGGCGCGCTGTTCCCGGCTGGGCAG
The DNA here is from genome assembly GCA_963839995.1 of uncultured Actinomycetota bacterium. Classification (GTDB taxonomy): domain Bacteria; phylum Actinomycetota; class Actinomycetes; order Mycobacteriales; family Jatrophihabitantaceae; genus CAWIUB01. The sequence goes on from CAWIXH010000017.1 coordinate 132,910, forward strand.
GTGACCGTGTCGTCATCGAGGTCGATGTCGAACTGGTCCTTGGTGAACAACCCGCCCGCGGTAGTCGGTTGCTGGGTCTTGCACTTGGACTCGATCCCGGCCTGGTCCAGCCGGTCGTGGAACTGCCCGGTGCCGTAGGCGTTGTCGCCGTAGACGCTTGCCTGATCGGCGGTGCTGCGCCCGCCCGCATCGGCGGCATCATCAGCCCGTCCGCTCTGCACGCCCGACCCGGTAGCGCCGTCATCGGTGTCAGCGTCATCGGGAGCGCCGTGCTCGGCGTCCGGGTGCTCGTCGTCGGTGTCGAGCAGGTCGCTGATCAGGTCTTCGGCGGCGCTGGCGTCCCCGGCGTTGCCGGCGGTCACCGTCGTCGAGGTGATGATCTCCGAGTCGGGGTCGATGCCGACATGGCCCTTGTAGCCGTCGAAGCCGCGCGCCGCGGTCTTGTGCCCGTGCCGGGTCTCGGGGTCCACGGTGGAGATCACCCGGTCTTTCGCGACCCGCCGCGCGATCCGGAACACCCCAGCCTCGTCCTGGTCGAGGTCCTGGCCGAGCACGGCGGCCAGCAACGCCGCGGCCTGACTCACCGCGTCGGACAGTTCTCTGCCGTCCAGCACGCCCAGCACAGCCATGCCGTCGCGGGCCAGCGCGTCGACCAGCTCGACCCGCGCGTCCGCATCGTCGTAGTCACACACCGGCTTGCCCGCCGCGGCGTAGCCGTCCTCGCGGGCCAGCACCGCCCGCAGTTCGTCGGCCAGCTCGCCGCCGGCGCACTTGAGCAGGCCCCGGACCGCCGAGCGGACCAGGGTGACGGTGTCCATCGTGGCGACCGCGTCATACAACGGGGTCGAGTCCAGCACCCGCCGCCGCCCGACCAGCCCCGCCGCGTTGGCCACCTCCAGCACCGTGTCGAAGATCCGGTCCGGAGCCTCGGATCCGGCCAGCCGGGCGCGCATGTCCACCAGCACCGTGTGCACGAACCCCGGGTAGTCGAAATCCAGCCCACCCGCCGCGTACTTCCACCGCGCGTCGAAGGCGAACCGCTCGGTCGCTTCCCGATCCGAGCAGCCCTCGATGCGCTGCAGCACCATCACCACCGCCACGATCAGCGGCGGCACACTGCGCCGGCCCACATCGGTGAACAAGTCCGCGAACATCTCATCGGGGAACAACCGGTGACACTCCCGATGCAGCAGCCCATAGACCGAGCCCGGCGCCACCCGCCCGTCACAGAACCCCGCCGTGGACCGGAACAGATCCGCCTGCCTCGGCGCCAACCCCAACGTCACGACCCACCCCGGCAACCACGTCCCCGCGTCATAGGAACATGCTCCCGGAAATGATCAACAAAAGGCTGGACCGCCACGCGGCGAAAAACACCAGCCACCTAGGCGAACCCGGCGGCCAGGTGCCGAGGCTGACTGTCAGCCGTCGAACAGGGTGGGGCCAGCCGCGGCGTCGCGGGGCAGCGTCAGGTCCAGATGAACCCACGCCGCCGGGGTGGCCACCCGGCCGCGAGGCGTGCGGGCGAGCAGCCCAGCGCGGACCAGGAAGGGCTCGGCAACCTCTTCGACCGTCTCGACCTCTTCGCCCACGGCGACGGCAATCGTGCCAACGCCCACCGGACCGCCGCCGAACCGCCGCACCAGCACGTCGAGCACGGCCCGGTCCAGCCGGTCCAGGCCCAGCTCGTCCACGTCGTAGACGGCCAGGGCCTCGCGGGCAACCCGCTCGGTGACCACCCCGTCGGCCCGCACCTCGGCGTAATCCCGGACGCGGCGCAGCAGCCGGTTGGCGATTCGCGGGGTGCCGCGAGACCGCCCGGCGATCTCCACCGCGCCGTCCGCCTTCAAGGGCACCCCGAGCAGCGCCGCCGAGCGGTGCAAGATCCGTTCCAGGTCAGCGACGTCATAGAAGTCCAGGTGCCCGGTGAACCCGAACCGGTCGCGCAGCGGGCCGGTCAGCAGACCGGCGCGAGTCGTGGCACCGACCAGGGTGAACGTCGCCAGGTCGAGCGGGATCGCGGTGGCGCCCGGGCCCTTGCCCACCATCACGTCGACCCGAAAGTCCTCCATAGCCATGTACAGCAGTTCTTCGGCCGGACGGGCGATGCGATGGATTTCGTCGATGAACAGTACTTCGCCGTGGGCGAGGCTGGTGAGCAACGCCGCCAGGTCGCCGGCGCGCTCGATCGCGGGCCCGCTGGTAACCCGGATCGACGTGCCGAGCTCCGTCGCGATGATCATCGCCAGGCTGGTCTTGCCGAGACCGGGCGGACCGCTCAGCAGCACGTGGTCAGGCGGCCGGCCGCGCCGCAGGGCGCTCTCCAGGACGAGCTCGAGCTGTTCGCGCACCTTCGGCTGGCCGGGGAATTCGGCCAGCCGCTTGGGCCGCAGGCTGGCCTCGACCTCGCGCTCGTCCGGGGCGGGCAGCGGCGAGACGAGGTCCTCGTCCGCCGCCTCGTCCGCCGCCTCGTCCGCCGCCTCGTCCGCCGCCTCGCCAACCGCCTCGTCCGCCACCTCACTCGCCATTCCCGAGTTGTTCGACACAGCGCGCTTCCCGACGCGCCGACGGTCGAACAACTCGCCGGATGAGGCGCTCACCGGCCCACCCGCTCTCGATCACGTTTTCCCCGCAGTTGGACGCTGTACGGCGGCCAGAGCGTCGTATCGCGGGGAGGAGCTGATCCATTCATCGCGTTCTGCCTAGCAACTGGATGGTTCGGCGCAGCAGGGCCGACACGTCTGGAGTGTCGCCGGCCTCGTCGGCCACGAGGTCGATCGCGTCCATGGCCTCCTTGCCGGTGAAACCGAGCCCCGCCAGCGCGTGTCGCAGCTGGTCCCGCCACGGCGCGACCGGCATCACACCGGCCACCTCGGCCTCGCCGTCGGTCGCATCGACGGCCCCGATCCGATCGCGCAACTCCAGGACGATGCGCTCGGCGCCCTTTCGCCCGATGCCGGGCACCCGGGTGAGCGAAGCGAGGTCACCCATGACGATCGCGCGGCGCACCTCGCGCGGCGGATGCACCGCCAGGATCGTCTGCGCAAGCCTGGGGCCGACGCCGTTCGCGGTTTGCAACAGCTCGAACAGCGCCCGCTCGTCGTCGTCGGCGAAGCCGTAGAGGGTGAGCGAGTCCTCGCGGACGACCAGGCTGGTGGCAAGGCGCGCGGCGTCGCCCACTCGCAGCCTGGCCAGGGTGCCGGGTGAGCACGAGACGGCGAGCCCCATCCCGCCGACCTCGACGACCGCACCGTCGGGACCGAGGGCGGCCACCATGCCGTGCACGCTCGCGATCATCGACGAATCACCGTGCCATCGTGCCCGCCGCGGCCACCAGCCGGGACTGCGCCGCGCCGCGCCACAGCTGACAGATCGCCAGCGCCAGCGCGTCGGACGCATCGGCCGGGCGCGGCGCCTCGGGCAGCCTCAGCAGCCGGCTCACCATCGCACCCACCTGCGCCTTGCCCGCCGACCCCGATCCGGTCACCGCCGCCTTGACTTCACTCGGCGTGTGCAGGGCGACCGGCGTCCCCGCCCGGGTCGCAGCGACGATGGCCAGGCCCGCCACCTGCGCGGTGCCCATCACCGTCCGGACGTTCTGCTGGCTGAACACCCGCTCGACCGCCACGACGTCCGGCCGGAACCGGCCCATGGCGGCGGCCAGCGCGTCGGCGAGGGCCAGCAGGCGCTCGCTGACGTCGGCATCGGACGCGGTGCGCACCACCGCGACACTGACCAGCGACAGCGTCCGGCCGGGCGCGCCGTCGACGACCCCGATGCCACAACGCGTCATACCGGGGTCGATGCCGAGAACCCGCACGGAACCTCCATCTCGAACGAACGTTCGACACACTACGACGCTTTCGCGATAGCGCACGGCGACACGCCCTACTGTTGAGCGCCATGTACACGCTGCCGACGCCGCGCCGACGGCGCATGCGGGTCAGCCCGGTGTTCCTCGCCGTTGTCGGACTCGGCGCGGTCGGCGGAGCGCTGGCGTGGCGGGACGTCCGTCTCGGCGTGTTCCTGCTGGTCGTGGGCGGCTGGCTCGTCTCGCTGTGCCTGCACGAGTTTGCGCACGCCTACGCGGCTTACCGGGCTGGCGACACCGACGTCGAGGCTGCCGGGTACCTCACCCTCAATCCGTTCCGGTACGCCCATCCGGTGCTGTCGGTCGCGCTTCCGTTGCTGTTCATCGCGCAGGGCGGCATCGGCCTGCCCGGCGGCGCCGTCTACCTGCACCGGCACGCGTTCCGGACCCGGTGGCAGCAGAGCCTGTCCGCCGGGGTCGGGCCGCTCGTCAATGTCCTGCTGGCCATCGTGCTGCTGACGATCGCTCGCGGGCACGCCGACGACCACCTGCGCTTCTGGTCGGGGATCGCCTTTCTCGGCTTCCTGCAGGTGAGCGCTGCGGTGCTCAACCTGTTGCCCATCCCTGGCCTGGACGGGTACGCGATCGTCGAGCCCTACCTCGAGCCGCAGACCGCCCGCTCACTTGAGCCGGTCAAGCCCTGGGGCATGCTCGGCGTGTTCGTGCTGCTACAAGTGAACCAGCTCAACGTGCGGTTCTTCGACACGGTGGAGTGGCTCTACGACCGCACCGGCGCCCCGCAGGCGCTCTGGGCGGTCGGTTACCAACTGTTCCGGTTCTGGCGCACCTGACTGGCCACGACTTCGGGAGTATCCGATCCAGGGGGTGAGCCGGATACTCCCGACGTCGGCAGAGCGGTCAGCCGACGGACTCCATGATTTCGTCGCTGACGTCGAAGTTCGCGTAGACGTTCTGCACGTCGTCGCAGTCCTCGAGCGCGTCGATGAGGCGGAACACCTTGCGCGCGCCGTCCTCGTCGAGCGGCACCTGCACGCTCGGGATGAAGGCCTGCTCGGCCGACTCGTAGTCGATGCCGGCGTCTTGCAGGGCGGTGCGCACCGGGACGAGGTCGGTGGCCTCGCTGACGACCTCGAACGAATCGCCCAGGTCGTTCACTTCTTCGGCCCCGGCGTCCAGCACGGCCGCCAGCACGTCGTCCTCCGAGATCGCGGCCTCCTTGGGGACGATCACCACGCCCTTGCGGGCGAACAGATAGGAGACCGACCCCGGGTCGGCCATCGACCCGCCGTTGCGGGTCATCGCCGTACGGACCTCGCTCGCCGCGCGGTTGCGGTTGTCGGTCAGGCACTCGATGAGGACGGCGACGCCGTTGGGCCCGTAGCCCTCGTAGGTGATCGTCTGCCAGTCCGAACCACCAGCCTCAGCCCCGGATCCGCGCTTGACCGCCCGCTCGATGTTATCCATGGGCACAGACGTCTTGCGGGCCTTCTGGATCGCGTCGAAGAGCGTCGGGTTGCCGTCCGGGTCGCCACCGCCGGTGCGCGCGGCGACTTCGATGTTCTTGATGAGCTTGGCGAACAGCTTTCCCCTCTTGGCGTCGACCACTGCCTTCTTGTGCTTGGTGGTCGCCCATTTCGAGTGGCCGCTCATCGATGCCCGCCCTGGTCAGAGTCAATCCTGCTAATCGCGCCATCCTAGTGAGAGCGGCCCCTCCGCGATTGTGCAACCCTGGGCCGCCTGGCAGGGCCGAAAGTTGCACGATTGGGACGAGATGACGACCGACGCCGCCACGACCGCGCCGCTGACGCAGCCAGCATTCCGAACTGCGCCGGAGGGCTTGACCGAAGCACAGGTCGCCGAACGGGTCGCCGCCGGCCGCACGAACACGGTCGAGGCGCACACCAGCCGCACGATCGGCGAGATCGTCCGGGCGAACGTCTTTACCGTCTTCAACGGCCTGCTGGCGACCCTGTTCGTCATCATCCTGGCCACCGGGCGGTGGCAGAACGGACTATTCGGCCTGGTCATCCTGGCGAACTCGGCGATCGGCATCATCCAGGAAGTTCGCGCCAAACGCACACTGGACCGGCTGGCCGTGCTCAACGCACCGCGGGCCCGCATCGTGCGCGGTGGCGTGGTCAGCGAGGCCGAGGTCGGTGCGGTCGTAGCCGACGACCTGCTCGAGCTGCGAGCCGGCGACCAGGTGCCCGCCGACGGCGTGGTCACCGATTCAACCGGTCTGGAGATCGACGAGTCATTGCTGACGGGCGAATCCGATCCGGTCGCGAAGTCCGCCGACGACGAGGTCCGGTCGGGCTCGATCGTGGTCGCGGGGCAGGGCCGATTCCAGGCGACGGCGGTCGGTGCGGAGGCGTACGCGACCAAGCTCGCGGGCGAGGCACGTCGGTTCACTGTGGTGCATTCCGAGCTGGTTGCCGGCACGAACTTGCTGCTGCGGTGGATCTCGCTGGTGATGCTCGTGGTGGGCCCGTTCTTGCTGTGGAGCCAGTTCCGCAGCAAGGACAACGAAGGCTGGCAGGACGGCGTGACGGGGACGGTGGCCGCGCTGGTCGGCATGGTGCCCGAGGGGCTCGTCCTGCTGACCAGCCTGGCGTTCGTGATCGCAACCGTCTCGGTGGCCCGCAAACAGACCCTCGTGCAGGAATTGCCAGCGGTGGAAGGGCTCGCTCGGGTCGATGTGGTATGCCTGGACAAGACCGGCACGCTCACGCACGGCGACATCGGGTTCGACCGGTTGCAGATACTGGACGGCGCCGAGGAGGCCGACGTCCGAGACGCCCTGGCCCTGTCCGCCGGCGGTCCGGACGCGAACGCAACGTCGACCGCGCTTGCTGCCGAGTTCGGCTCGACGTCGTGGGCGCGCGCCGGCAGCATCCCGTTCTCGTCCGCGCGCAAGTGGTCGGCCGTGGCCGCAGATGGGCACGGCACCTGGGTACTCGGCGGCCCGGAGATGGTTCTGCCGCAGCCCGTCGACGACGTGCAGCGACGAGCCAGGGCCACGGCGGACGAGATTGCGGCCGCGGGCAGACGGGTGCTGCTGCTCGCCCATTCGCCGCACCAGCTGGACGATGACGCCGACGAAGCCGCTGCCCCGGCAACGCTGCCGCCGCAGCTGACACCGATGGCGCTGACGGTGCTGGCCGAGCGCGTCCGGGAGGACGCGTCTGACACGATGCGGTACTTCTCCGAGCAGGGCGTGGCGTTGAAGGTGATCTCCGGCGACAACCCGCGCACGGTGGGCTCGGTGGCGGCAAGCGTCGGCGTCCCGGGCGTGACGTCGGCATCCGACGGCATGGACGCGCGCGAGCTGCCGGATGACCTCGACGAGCTGGCCGACGTGCTCGACGGGCACAGCGTGTTCGGCCGCGTCACGCCGCAGCAGAAGCGCGCTGTGGTCGCGGCGTTGCAAAAGCGCGGCCACGTGGTGGCGATGACCGGCGACGGTGTCAACGACGCGCTGGCCCTCAAGGACGCCGACATCGGTGTGGCGATGGGCAACGGCTCCCCGGCGACCCGGGCCGTAGCGCAGCTCGTGCTGCTCGACGGCAAGTTCGCGCACCTGCCGGACGTCGTGGCCGAGGGCCGCCGCGTCATCGCCAACATCGAACGGGCGGCCAACCTGTTCCTGGTCAAGAACATGTACTCGCTCGTGCTGGCGCTCATCATCGCGGTCACCGCCGAGGCGTATCCGCTCGCCCCGATCCAGCTGACGCTGATCTCGGCGGTGACGATCGGCATCCCGGGCTTCTTCCTCGCGCTGGGCCCCAACCGGCGGCGTTACATTCCCGGCTTCCTGCACCGGGTGCTGCGCTTTGCGATACCTACCGGGCTGCTGATCGGAGTGGCCGCGTACGCCGGATACCGGACGATCCGGCTGCTGGACGACACCGCCGGGGTCGACGGCGGGCGCACGACAGCCGCGCTGGTCGTGTTGATCATTTCGCTGTGGGTAGTGCTCGTGCTGGCTCGTCCGCTGGCGGGCTGGAAGCTGTTGCTGGTCGCCACAATGGCGGGCGCCGTCGCGGTGATCGTCGCCGTCCCGGCCCTGGCCACCGACATCTTCCTGCTGCACCCGACTCCGCTGCGCGCACTGGTCGCCGCGGCGATCGGCGGGGCGGGTGCCTTCCTGGTCGAGCTCGCCTACCGCGCTGTGGCGCTGGCTACCCGCCAGCGCGCCCGGTCCGGGCGGGCCAGTCGTTCCAATAGGTAATCTGCTCGATCGGACGGCGAGCAGCCGGTTTGAAGTCACCGCCGATTGTATACGCGACCGGGATCATGGCCGCCTGCGTGACGTTGTCGGGGATACCGAGCAGGTGCGCCGTCTCCCGCTCATGAGCCAGATGGAACGTCGTCCAGACCGAGCCCAGCCCCCGCGAGCGCAGCGCGAGCATGAAGCTCCAGATCGCCGGCATGATCGAGCCGAAGAACGGTGCGGCCTCGGCGACATCGGTGATCCGGCCGTACTGGCAAGGGATCACCAGCACCGGTACCCGGTCGATCACGTCGACGAGGTACTGCGACGAAGAGCGCACTCGGGCCATCTGCTCGTCCCGGACCGGTACCTGGGCTTTGGCCTTCATGTACTCCGCGCTGCCCGAGCGGTAGAACTCGCCGAGCTTGGATCGCTTGTCCGGGTCGGTGACGACGACGAAACGCCAGCCCTGGGTGTTGCCTCCTGTGGGCGCTTGGGTCGCCAGCCGCAGGCAGTCCAGGATCACCTCATGCTCGACCGGGCGGACCAGGTCGAGACGCTTGCGGACCGCCCTTGTGGTCGAGAGCAGATGGTCGGTGGCTGCGATATCGATGGGCGTCGTCACGCCGGACACGCTAGCTGGACGGCTTCGTCAGGCGAAGGCCGCGACAACCGGAGCCAGGCGCTCGACGTCATCAGGCCCGGCCAGGTCGGGTAGCGCGACGAATACGGTGCGGACGCCGCGCTTGCCCAGCTCGCGCATGCGCGCGATGTGCTCGGGCACCGTCCCCGCATGATGCCGGCGAGCAAACGCCGGTGCGGCTGTGCGGCCGCGTAACCGCTCGACCAGGGTTGCGACCTGCTCAGGGTCCCGGCCGATCACCGGCACGTCGAGCACCGTCACGTCGCGGCCTCGCATCGCCGCCACCGCTCGGTCGACTGCGTCGAGGTCGGACGGCACGTTGCACGCGTCGGCGAGTCGTGCGGCGAGCTGCAATGTCCGTGGACCCGTGCCGCCGACGATGATCGGAATATCGCCCACCGGCCGGGGATAGCAGGTGGTCTCCGGCAGTGAGACCTGCTCACCGGTGTAGGGCTTGGTTCCCGGACGCCACAGCGCGCGCATCGTCTCGATGCAGCGTTCGAGCAGCTCGAGTCGCCGCGCGCCGGGCGGGAACGGCAGGTCGAAGGCGGCATGCTCGCGGGCCCACCAGCCCACGCCGAGGCCGCAGAATGGCCGCCCACCGGTGAGCGCGTCGAGCGTGGCAACGGTCTTGGCCAGCACGCCTGCGGCGTGGAACGTGACCGGGCTGACGAGCGCGCCCAGCCGCAGCCGGGTGGGCAAGCCGGCGAGCAGGCCCAGCGTGACCCAGGGTTGTGGGATGGGATCCCAGGGCCGGCCAACCTGCGGGATCTGGATCAGGTGATCCATGAGCGCGACACCGTCGAAGCCCGCCTGGTCGGCAACCCGGGCCACCGATGTCAGCCAGCCGGCGGGGTCGTCGCCCCACGAGAATCTGGAGATCTGCAGGACGAAGCACAGCGGCGATTCAGGGAACGGGTGTGGGGCTTCCGGCACCGGTCTCGGCTGGGGCTGCATCGGGGCCGGGCCGCTGAAGCGCAGCACGTCGTCCCAGCCTTCATCGGCGATCTCCCGGTCGACGTCGGCCATCCGGCGCAGTTGCGCGGCCAGCGCCATCGCCGGTAGGGGCCGCTCGCGAGCGCGATTGCGCCGCCTGGCCTCGGCGGGATCGGTGTCGAAGACGACGACGAGCGCCGGCATCCCGGCGTCCCGCGCGGCAGCCAGATAGCCGCGCCGCTGCGCCCGGTCGAGCCCGAGGGTGTCGACGACGGTCGTGAGGCCCCGTTTGGTCCGCGCGGCCACGATCGCGTCGAGCAGGGCGAAGGCGTCCGTGGTCGCGTCCAGATCGTGCTCCCCGCTGCCCACGACGGCGCGCAGTTGGTCGGAGGACACCACCTCGTGCTGGCGATACCGGGCACTGGCCCAGGTCGACTTGCCCGCTCCTGACGCACCGACGAGCACGACCACGGCCGGGTCGGGCAGCCCCCCGTCGCCCACGGTCATCGGCCTGCGACGAGACCGAGGTCGACCAGGTCGTGCAGCGGGTCGGCGACGTTATGCGTGCTGACGCAGCTGAACAGGGTGCGGATCGCCCGGACGTCGGCGCGGGACAGATCGCCGATCTGGTACGCGATCGAGCGCGGATCGCGCTCGGCGAGCACCGCTTGGGTCGACCGCACGCTTCCGGTCGCACTCGCCAGCCGGGCGGCCAGCGCGATGTTGAGGACGCCGTGGTGCTGAAAGAACGTGTCGCGATCGCGGTGGCGCACCGCGTGGTGCAGCCCGGCGGTGCATTTGAACGCGAGCCGCTCGGCGGCGCCGAGTACGAGGGCCCGGGCCAGCTCCGACTCCGTCTGGAAGGCATCGATCGAGGTCTCGCCGGTGCGCAGCTTCAGCCTGACGCCCGATGGAGCGAGTTGGTGTACCCGCAGCTCGGTGATGGCCGGCAGGTCGATCTCGAGGAACACGGCGCACCCATCGGTCGCGAGGGGGGACAGCACGCGCAACGCCTCCGGGAGCCGGTGCGATCCCAGGGGAACCTCGATCGCGCGCAGCCGGACACGTGGGCAGCCGCGGGCGGAGTCGACGGTTGCCGGCACCGCGCTGACTCCTTCAGGCACCACGGCCGACACGTCGACGTGCTCGATGCCCTGCCTGCCGACGAGCGAGTCGAGGGCCCGCAGCCGCCCGGCCAGGCAGACGAAGGGGCCGATCATGTCGCTGTACCAGGCCATCCGGTGCCGGCAGTATGCGGTTAGCGCATCGTTGAGTGCCATGTCCTTCGGCGGGAACATGGCGGCGTCGTCGAACAGGCTGAGGAACAGCTCGCCCAGGTGGGCGCCGTTCACCGAGCCGGTGCTACCTACCACGTTCAAACCTGAACATCGCACCCCGCCGGACGCTCGCAGGTCCGCGCCACGCCCACAGGTTACCGGGAGTTCAGGTCCACCGAAGTAACAAGATCATCTCGACCGGGCGGCAGCCTCGTGACGGCTTCCGCCCGGACCGTTCAGGCGGCTGCGCAGACTGTGCGGACGAACAGCTCGTGGACGCGGGTGTCGCCAGTGATCTCGGGATGGAACGAGGTGGCCAGCAGGCGGCCTTGCCGCACCGCGACGACCCGTCCCGCTAACGAGCCCGTGCTCAGTGTCGCGAGCGGTTCGGCGCAGGCTCCGAGCGAGTCGACCCACGGCGCGCGGATGAATACGGCACGCACCGGCACCCCATCCAGGCCGGCGAATGCCACCTCCTGCTCGAACGAGTCGACCTGGCGGCCGAAGGCATTGCGCCGCACGGTCATGTCGATGCCGCCGATCGTGGTGTCGAGACCGGAGCCGTCCGCGAGGCGGTCCGCCAGCAGGATCATGCCGGCGCAGGAGCCATATACCGGCAGTCCGTCGGCGATACGGCCTCGCAACGGATCGAGCAGCTCGAAAGTCCTGGCCAGCTTGACCATGGTCGTCGACTCGCCGCCGGGCAGGATCAGCCCGTCCACTGCCGCTAGCTCCGCCGGACGCCGTACCGCGACGGCGGTCGCGCCCAGGCCGCGCACCACCGCCAGGTGTTCGCGCACGTCGCCCTGCAGCGCCAGCACGCCGATCGTCACGGACACCGCAGGTCAGCCTTGGATGGTGAAGTCCCAGTAGGCGCCGTGTCGATGGAACGTCAGATCGCATCTGGTGCAACCCGCCGAGTCGGGGCTCCAACGCAACGATCCGTGACACGACGGGCAGCACATCCGCGGTGCGAGGGAAGCCACCGCTGCGGGGGCTGCTTCTGGCGCAGCGGCCAGGTCCGGCACAAGCGCGGACCGCCGCCGCGCGTGGAGGAACTGGTTGGGGCCCCACCAGTCACGGCCCACCCGCTGTGCAACGGCGTCCAGACCGCGTACAACCGGATTCAGCGCCGCCACCACGGGACGCGGCAGCACCTGGTCCCACCTGCGGAAATTGTTGACGCTCGCCGCAATTTCCGAATCCCATCCCGCGCGGTCGAGCTGCCGACGAATTGCGTCAAGATGGAACGCGTAGAACGGATAGTCGGACTCGCCGAGCACGCGGGGCGCGGCGCTCGCCGTCTGCACGATGCCCGGATAGCCGTTGCGCGCGAACGCGCGCAGCCGCTCGAAGACGTGGTGCTTGATCGGAACGTCGATCAGCGCCTGCGCAGCCAACGTCCGCAGCATCTCGGGCAGCGTTCGCTCGACGTCGGGCAGGTGATGCAGCACCCGGATCGTGACGCCGGCATCGAACGCGCCGTCGCGAAACGGCAGCGCATTCAGATCTGCGCGGATCAGCTGCACGCGCCCGGACACCACGTCTGACGTGTACAGCCCGGCCGCCGTCTCGAGGTTGTTCGTCGAGTAGTCGACGAGCGCGACGTTGTGTGCGATCGCCCGATAGTGGGGATAGTTGCGGCCGTAGCCGGCGCCCAGATCGATCAGCCACTCCGCGTGGCCGACGCGCCGCACGCACCGGTTGAGGACCGCGGCCTCCGACCGTTGCTCGTAGTCACGGCCGACCCAGAACGTCCGGTAGTCGTAGTCGTTGCTGTCGTAGTCGACGATCTTGTGGGGTTGCGTCACGACGCTCGCCGGGTCGCCCCCGCCACGATCAGCTGGTCCAGGAGCCGATCAGTTGCCGCGGCAATGGTTGCCACCGCGTCGTCGAACGCCTCGGCGTTGCGTGCCGCTGGCGCGCGCATCCCCGCGACCTTGCGCACGTACTGCAGCGCAGCCGCCCGGGTGTCCTCGGTCGTGACGTCCTCGGCATACGGCGCCCGCAACGTCTTGATGCTCCTGCACATCAGAACCTCCTCGTGGCTGTCGACCGTTGTGCACCTGGGCGACCAACTGGTGACCCTAAGCGTTCCGCAGCCGGTGCACGGCACGCAATTGGATCGAGCCTTCGGCCCGACCCCAACTCCCTTCCCTCGTGGGCGACCACCTGGTGACCCTAAGCGTTCCGCAGCCGCGCGTGCGAGACGCGACTTGATCGCTCCTTATGCGCGATCAAGTCGCTCTACCAGCCGCGGTCGGCCAGCCGATGCGGCTGCGGGATCTCTTCGACGTTGATGCCGACCATCGCCTCGCCCAGCCCGCGGGACACCTTGGCGATGACGTCGGGGTCGTCGTAGAACGTGGTTGCCTTGACGATCGCCTCGGCCCGCTTCGCCGGGTCGCCGGACTTGAAGATGCCGGAGCCGACAAACACCCCCTCGGCGCCCAACTGCATCATCATCGCGGCATCGGCCGGGGTGGCGATGCCGCCCGCGGTGAACAGCACGACCGGCAGCTTTCCGTCGCGGGCCACCTCGGCGACCAGCTCGTACGGCGCCTGTAGCTGCTTCGCTGCCACGAACAACTCGTCGTCCGGCAGACAGCTGAGCCGGCGGATTTCAGAGCGGATCTGGCGCATGTGCGTCGTCGCGTTCGACACGTCGCCCGTGCCAGCTTCGCCCTTGGACCGGATCATTGCCGCGCCCTCGGCGATGCGGCGCAGGGCCTCGCCCAGGTTCGTGGCCCCGCAGACGAACGGCACGGTGAACGCCCATTTGTCGATGTGGTTGGCGTAGTCGGCCGGCGTGAGCACCTCGGACTCGTCCACGTAGTCGACGCCGAGTGCCTGCAAGACCTGCGCCTCGACGAAATGCCCGATACGCGCCTTAGCCATGACCGGGATCGAGACGGCGCTAGTGATGCTCTCGATCATGTCCGGGTCGCTCATCCGCGACACGCCGCCTTGCGCGCGGATGTCAGCCGGGACCCGCTCGAGCGCCATCACAGCTACTGCGCCTGCGTTCTCGGCGATCCTGGCCTGCTCGGCGGTGACGACGTCCATGATCACGCCGCCCTTGAGCATCTCGGCCATGCCTCGCTTGACCCGCGACGTTCCCACGACGCGGACCTGGTGCTCCTCTGACATGGGCTTCAGTCTACGGCGGAGCACGCTAGGTCCGGCGCGCTATCACCCAGCTATGGCGATGGCCCGACCGTCGCACGGCTACCTCGACGTCGGTTCGGGCTAGGGAAAGGACACATGATGGCTGCAGCCGGGCGCCACGCCAGGCGGGGTCGAGCGTCCTTCGCCCCTGGGCGAAATGCACCGTGTGGCCGACCCACTCATCAATGGCAGTGACGACTCCCGGCGCCCGGATCTGGATCGCGAGCCGGCCACCCGTCCGAAGCACCCGCAGCGACTCCCGCAGATAGCGCATCTGGGCCGCGACAGATGGCACGTGCTGCAGCACGAGGTAGGAGAAGACGACGTCGACGGATGCCGCGGCGAGTGGCAGCGTGCCGTTGCCGGGAACGACCACCAGGTCCACGTTGCGGTGCTGCCGCAGATTCGCCCGAGCGTACGCGAGCATTTCGGTACTGACGTCTACCGCGACGACGCGGTGCGCCAGCTCGGCAAGCCGCCCGGTCATCCGCCCCACGCCGCACCCGATCTCGAGGAGAACGTCGTCGGGAGTGACTTCAATGGCGCAGGAACGCAGCAGGTCGTCGGTTTCCCGTGCTCCTTGTGCGAAGAACGCCGGGCTCTGCTCTGTGTACGCGGTGGCGACATACCAGGCGGCGTTCTCCCGTGCGGCGGCGTCCCAGAACCGCGCCGAGTCGGCGCCCTGCCTGCCCAACCCCATGGCCGCCATCCGAGTGCTCGCTTCAGTTCGTCAGCGCAACGCCGTTCTCGACCAGGACGACCCACGCGCCGCCGGGCGAGAGCGGGATCGGGTGACCCTTCGCGTCGCGCAGCGCCGTGCCCGAGGCGGCGTTGGGCCGCGACCATGTGCCGTCGACACGCACGCCGTTGCGGAAGACCGCGACCTTGCCGCGGCCGACGGTCTTGGTGTAGTGGCCGGGGTTGCCGACCACGTCGACGTCGCCCGGGTTCACGTACCCCTGGCAGAACTGCACGATGACGTTAGGCGTTGCCTCCGGCGCGCCGTCCGCCGCCGACTGCGCCACCCCGTCGATGTAGCGCACGTACCGCTTGAGCGCCGCGCTCCACTGGAACGCCACCCCCGTGCCTCCGACCACGGTGTGCAGCGAAGTCCCGGGCCGCACCCCGACGACCCCGGTCAACTTGGCTGCCCAGGTCCAGCCGATCGACTTGGCCGCCGCGCCGCCCAGTCCGGACGTCTGGGCCAGGTTGACCATGAGATTGTGCGGCATCACGCGGCTGTTGTCGCGGAAGAACCCCGCGCCACCGAGGTTGCCTTTCAGATGCGACGCGGCCAACGTGGGCAGCGAATCGCCACCGCCGCCGGACGCGGCGAGCACGATCGGCCCGTACTGGTTGAGCAGCTCGACGTCGCTCGCCCGCACGCTGCGCACCGGCCCGACCACCGGCTTGTGTGTGTCATACACCGCGATCAGCCTGGTCAGGCCTGCCTCGACCTGCTCGATATAGACGATGTCCGCCTGGTCGATGCCGATCTGTGGGCGTGCATCGGCGACATCGTCAACCTTCACCGCCACCACCTCGCCCTTCACCGGCTTGCCCACCCCGGTGAGCGGGTTGACCAGCGACGCGGGCTTCGGCTTGGGCTTGGGTTTCGGAGTCGTCGGGCTCGGTTTCGGCGCGACGGTCGTCGTCGGCGCGGCGGCGACCGGCTGCGCCTTCGACGAGCCCCCGGTCAGCACCAGGCCGGTGGCCGTGCCTCCCCCGGCCACGACGACAGCGGCAGCGGCGGCAACGGCCTTCTGGGTGCCGGTCAACTGGCCGATCCGATGGAACAGGTTCACGAGCTGGTCTCCTGGATAGTTCTGGGCAAGGCGGGGTCGGGGAAGACGACCGTGTCGTCGATGTCGAAGTAGCGGGGCATCTCACGATGACCTGCCAAGTGCAAGATTCGTGGCAACCGCCTGCCGCGCAGGGTCCGCGTGTCGCGCACGGCGTCGTTGTAGAAGCGCCGGGCGATAGCCACCCGCACGCACGCTTCGTGCAATTCGCCCCCTTCGGCGGAGCGGACGTCCGCGGCATGCTCTCCGAGCTCCCCGACCACCCGGCCGACCTGGTTCTCGGCGGCTTCGCGTGCAGGGCCGGCTGCGGCCAGAGCATCCGCCGCGGCCCGCTCATAGCGGACGATGTCGTCTCGCGGCACCGGCGCGGCACCGGACTCCAGCACGTGCTGCAAGGCGGCAGCCCGGCGGACTAGCTGAGCATCCAGGGCCGCCTGAGCCGCGTCCACGCGGGCATGCAGCCGGTCGAGACGAGTCAGGGTGAAGGTGACCCAGACGGTGAGGATCACCGCCAGGGCGACGGCCGCGATAACCCAGCCGACGGACAACATGGCAGGTGACCCTATGCCAGCGCCTGTCCGGCTGGGGCGCCGGCCCGGCTGCGAGTGGCGCTCGGCAAGTGTCCGTCACCCGCGCCCAGCGAGAAACGTCAGTCCAGCGCGCCGGCTCCGGCTATCGCCAGCTCGTAGACGCGCAGGACGGACATGACCACGACTGCCCAATCGTACGGCGCAACCGCGCGCACACCGGCCGCGACCAGCCGATGCTGCAGCGCCGGGTCGTCGAGGACGCGGCGCAGCGCGGCCGCAAGCGCCACTGCGTCGCCGACTGGGAACAGCTCGCCCGCGGTTCCTCCGTTGAGCACGCGACGGAAGACCTCCAGATCGCTGGCCACGACCGGAGTGCGGGCCGCCATTGCCTCGAGCAGGATCACGCCGAAGCTCTCCTGGCCGGTGTTGGGCGCGCAGTAGACGTCGACCGTGCGCAACATCCTGGCCTTGTCGTCGTCGCTTACCTGGCCGAGGATGTCGACACGCCGCGCGAGCGCGCGCGGAAGCTCGGCACAGAACTCCTCGGCGTCGCCCCGGCCGGCCACGACTAGGCGAAGCTGCGGACGTTCTCCCGCCAACTGCTCCAACGCCGCGACGAGCACCTGCATCCCTTTGCGCGGCTCGTCGTAGCGACCCACGAAGCCCACCCGCACGGCACCGTCGCCCGCGCCGTCCAGGGGTGGCGCGGACGCGAAACGACTGACGGACACTCCGTTAGGGATCACCACCGCGTCGGCGCCTAGGTGCTCGACGATCACCTTGCGCGCGGCGGTTGACACGGCAATCCGTCCCGAGAGCTTCTCCAGGAACGGCTGCAGCATCGTGTCGAACATCAACAGGAAACGCGACCGGGTCAGCGCAGCGTGGAACGTGGCTACCAGCGGGCCGTCGTGGATCATGCAGGCGAGCAGCGAGAGGCTGGCCGTGGCCGGCTCGTGCACATGGACGACGTCGAAGTGACCGTCGCGCAGCCAGCGGCGGACCCGGCCGGCGGACACCAGGCCGAACTGCAGCCGGGCTACCGAGCCGTTATAGGGAATCGGAACCGCCCTGCCGGCGACCGAGACGTAGGCCGGCAGGCTCGGCGTGTCGTCGTCGCCGGGGGCAAGCACCGCGACCTGGTGGCCAAGACCGATGAGCGTCTCGGCCAAGCCGTGCACGTGCGCCTGCACACCGCCGGGGATGTCCCAGGAGTAGGGGCAGACGATCCCGATGCGCACGACTCAGTCCCGCCGCGTCGAGTGTCGCGTCAGGTCGGCGAGCCACAATCGCTGCAGCATGTGCCAGTCCTGCGGGCGCTGGGCAATTTCGGCGCCAAACCAGTCGGCCAGCGCCTGCGTACCTGTCCGCACCCGGTCGCGCAACCGTCCGCCCCCGACGTCGATCGGCGGAGCGACCCGGTGCCCCCACGCCCCGTCCTCGCTGAACCAGAGGCTCACCGGACAGAGTGCCGCGCCCGTCATCGCGGCGAGCATGGCTGGGCCGGGTGGCATCCGCGCCGGTTCACCGAACAACGTCACCTCGACCCCGCTCCGCGACAGGTCGCGATCGGCCACCAGGCAGAGGCAGCCACCCGCCCCGAGCCGATCGGTGAGCCCGTCGGTCACCGGGGCCGAACCGCCAGTCAACGGCAGCACCTCCATGCCCAGACTTTCCCGGTACGCGACGAAGCGGTTGTAGAGCGATTCCGGCTCGAGGCGCTCGACGACGGTGGTGAACGGTACGCCGTGGCTGATGAGCCACACCGCGGCGACGTCCCAGTTGCCCATGTGCGGCAAGGCGAGGATCAACCCCTTGCCCGCCGCCATCGCCGCGTCGATGTGCTCGGTGCCGAACGCGTTCGGCTCGACGCGCTGGGCGACTGCGGCGTGGTCCATCTTCGGCAGCCGGAATGTCTCCAGCCAGTAGCGAGCGTACGAGCGCATCCCGGCCCGCACGAGCTCGTCCAGCTCCGGATCGGATCGATCCGGGCCGACCACGCGCCGCAGGTTCTTGCGCAGCTGTCGCACCCCAGGACCGCCACGGCGCGTGGCTAGGTCGCCGGCCATCCGGAACCCACTCGCTGCGACGGTTTCGGGGACCGCTTTGACGAGTCCCCAGCCAGCGGCGAACCCCATGTCGACCGCCCGTTGACGCAGTCGAGCGCTCATGTCGGCTCCTCCGCCTGGGACTGCTGCCAGACGGTGACCATCCGCTGCACCACGGTGATCGCTGACGCGGCCACCAGAACCCATAACGCGATCGCCTGCACGTACGGCACCCGCAGGTGTTCACCGGACAGGCCCGTCCCGACGAGCACGATGATCAGCCGATCGGCACGCTCGGCGATGCCGACCGTCGCGGTCAGGCCCGCGGCCTCGGCGCGCGCGCGAATGTAGGAGGTGAGCGATCCGAGCACGAGGCAGAGCAGGGCCGCTGCCAGCATCCAGGGCTGATCGTGCCACGCGAAGTACCAGCCGATCGACCCGAAGACCGCGGCGTCGGCGATCCGATCGCCGGTCGAGTCCAGGACGGCCCCGAACTTCGTCGTCTGCCCGCTCGCCCGGGCGACGGCCCCGTCGAGCACGTCGAGCATGACGAAACCCCAGATGAGCATCGTCCCGGTGAACCACCAGCCCTGGGTGAAGAAGATCAGCGCGGCTGCCGTCGCCCCGACCGTGCCAACGATGGTGATCGCATCGGGCGTGATGCCCATGCGCGCCAGCCGCACGCCCGCCGGGTTGATCGTCCTCGACACCCATTCGCGGGCGTGGATGTTGAGCACGCGGTCCCTTCGCTTCGTCCGGCCGGCTGTAGGCGCCTCACCTTAGCCGCGGTTGTGCCAGCTATTCTCGCTGTTCTGCTTGTCTCCCGCCGAAGTTTGGGTGTCGAATGCCGGAAGCGGGCCGTGCACGGAAAGACGCGAAAGGCGAGGTCCTTCATGTCGACGAAGAAGATGTCAGGAGGTTCGGGTCGGCCGGCTGCGGCCGGCATCGAGACCGCGGACCGTCCGGAGAAGATCCGCAACGTCGCGCTCGTCGGTCACTCCGCCTCAGGCAAGACGACGTTGGTCGAGGCGTTGCTCGCCGCGACTGGAACCATCCCGCGCGCGGGTTCCGTCGCCGAGGGCACGACCGTGAGTGATGCCGACCCTGTCGAGGTGGCGCAGCAGCGCTCCGTCGCGTTGGCGGTATGCCCGGTAACCCACGACGGCGTGGTCGTCAACCTGCTCGACACCCCCGGATATCCCGATTTCACCGGGGAATTGCGGGCCGGGCTGCGCGCTGCCGACGCCGCGCTCTTCGTCGTTTCCGCGGCCGAGGACATCGACCCCATCACCGTCTCCCTGTGGGAGGAGTGCGCCGCGCTGGGTACCCCCCGCGCGGTAGGGGTCACCCGGCTCGACGCTCCGCGCGCGTCATTCGAGAACGCCGTAGCAGCCTGCCAGGCGGTATTCGGCGGCGCCGATGGCCAAGCGGTCCTGCCGCTCTACCTGCCCGTGAACGCCCGTGCCGATGCAGCGGCCGACGCTTTGGTCGGTCTGCTCACCCGCACGGTGTACGACTACTCCGGTGGCTACCCGCCCACGACGGCTCCCCTCGGCGATTCGCACGATGTTGTCGGTGACGTTTCCTCAGCACGCGACGCCCTGATGGAAGCGATCATCAACAACAGCGAGGATGAGAGCCTGCTCGAGCGGTATCTGTCGGGAGACGAGATAGGGCTCGACGTGCTGATCGACGACCTGGAGACCGCCGTCGCTCGCGGCACGTTCTTCCCGGTGCTGCCGGTCTGCGCGAGCACGGGTCTCGGGCTCGCCGAGCTGCTCGAAGTGCTGAGCGGCGCCTTCCCGTCGCCGGTCGAGCTGGCGCCGCCCGCCGCCCTGCAGGTGGACGGCAGCCCTGGACCCACGTTGACGTGCGACCCCAGCGGGCCGTTGCTCGGTGAGGTCGTGCGCACCACGGTCGACCCCTACCTTGGCCGGCTGTCGGTCGTGCGGCTGTTTTCCGGGACACTCAGAACAGATACCGCGATCCACGTGGCGGGCCACGGTGGCGCGGCGCGGGGGCATCCCGACCACGACGTCGACGACCGGGTCGGCCAGCTGTTCTCGCCGCTGGGTGCGGTGCTGCGTCCGATCGACCGGGCCGTCGCCGGAGACATCTGTGCGATCGGGCGGCTCTCCACGGCCGAGACGGGCGACACGATCTCGGCCAAGTCCGCACCGCTGATCGTCGAGCCGTGGCAGATGCCTGAGCCGCTGCTCCCCGTTGCCGTCCAGGCTGCCACGCGGGCGGACGAAGACGCCCTGGCCAAGGCGCTGTCGCGGCTCACCGCCGGCGACCCGACCGTTCGGGTCGAGCGCCACGCCGACACCGGCCAGCTCGTCCTGTGGTGCCTCGGCGAGGCGCACGCCGACGTCGTGCTGGACCGGCTACGGGCGACCGGCGCCCAGGTCGACACCGTGCCTGTTCGAATCGCTCTCGCGGAGACCTTCACCGTCGAGGCACGCGGGCATGGCCGTCAGGTCAAGCAGTCCGGAGGGCACGGCCAATACGCGGTCTGCGACATCATCGTCTCCCCGTTGCCCCGCGGCTCGGGTGTGCAGTTCGACGAGAAGGTCGTCGGCGGCGCGGTGCCATCGCAGTTCATTGGTTCGGTCGAGAAGGGCGTTCGCGCGCAGCTCGAACACGGCCTAAGCAATGACCGGGTGCCCGTCGTCGACGTGCTCGTCACGCTCGTCGACGGCAAGGCGCACAGCGTCGACTCGTCGGACGCTGCCTTCCAAACCGCCGGTGCCCTGGCCGTCAAGGACGCCGCCGCGAGTGGCAAGGTGGCGATGCTCGAACCGATCGCCACCGTCGACATCACCGTCCCGGACGCTTACGTGGGCGCGGTCCTATCCGACCTGTCCGGGCGTCGCGGCCGGGTCACCGGCACCGAGCCCGACACCACCGCACCGACCGGCATGGAGCGCACCACTGTGCATGGCGAGGTGCCCGACGCGGAGCTGGCCCGCTATGCCATCACGTTGCGCTCCATCAGCGCCGGGACGGGACGCTTCACTCGCAGGTTCGCCCGCTACGACGTGGTCCCCGACTCGGTGGCCCAGGCGCTGCGAGCCAGCTAGTGGCAGGCCGCCGGTAATGATCGACAAGCGTTAAAGACTCTCCCGACGCGCGCGATGTTTGCCAGTCACCACGCGCCCACGATTATGACGCCATGACGGCGTGGGGGGCCTAGATCTGGCCTAGATCAGCGCAGCTGGGTGTCGTGGGCGGTGTTGCGTCTGGGTACTTGCTGCGGATCGAGCCAGGCTGGGGGTATCCAGTGGGGGACGCCGTCGGTGATCCGGCAGGCCCAGCCGCGTTTGGCGAACTCCCGGTGGTGGAACCCGCAGACGAGGGTCAGATTGTCCAGGTCGGTGGGGCCGCCGTCGATCCACGGCACGATGTGATGGCTTTGGCACCAGGCCGGTGGCCGATCGCACGAGGGGAAGGAGCATCCGCGGTCGCGGGCGGCCAGGGCGAGGCGCTGCTGGGCGGTGGCGACCCGGCGTGCCCGGCCGTAGCCGAGGACGCCGCCGGTGTCGGTGAGCACGACCGGGATGATGTCGGCTTCGCCGGCCAGCCGCAGCGCCTCCGGGACGGAGATCAGCCCGCCGTGCGCGGTGGTGGCGACACCGGTCCGGGACTCCAGGTCGGCCAGGGTGATCGTGATGAGCAGGGTGGCCGGGGTGCCACCGCAGTCCGGCAGCCCACTGGTGCGCAGCGCGCGTAGGCCGATGTCTTCCAGCGCGTCGTGGCGGCGCTGCCCGCCGCTGCGCCGGTCCGGCTGGCCGTCCGCGGCGGGCACCGGGGCTGCCAGCGCGTCCAGCCAGGCTTCGGTGACCGCGGCGCAGCCGGGGGTGAGGTAGCCGGTCAGCCGGGCCGACCCGTCCGCCATCCGGTGCAGCGTCAGGTCGCGGCGCCGGGCGTGGTCCGCGTCGTCGGGCCGGGTGCCGTCCGGGTCCAGGCAGGCCAGCAGCCGGCGGGCCGCCTTACCCAGCTGGTCCGGGTCCAGGGTGCGGGCGTGCCCGGTGAGCGCCGCCTCCACCTGCTCGGCCTGCCCGGCCGCGGCGGCGGGCAGCGCGTGCACCGTGGACCGGATCACCGCGGCGTGCCGGTCGCAGATGGCGCCCTCGGCCTGCGCCGCCGCCACCGCCGGGAACACCGGCGGCAGCAGCTGGCCGGTCAGCGTGCGCCGCGCCCCCAGATCCGCCGCCGCGCGCACCCGGGCCCGCGCCTCCCCCGGGGCCAGCCGCAGCAGCCGGGCCAGCAGGTAGCCGCTCGACGGGCAGCACAACTCCCCAGCCACTCCCCGCGACTCGAGCTCGCCGATCAACGCGTGGTCCGCGGCCGGCAGCCGCCGCCGCTGGGTCTCCAGGCCGCGGGCCAGCTCCAGCAGCTCATCCCGCGACGCGCCGGTCAGGTCCACCGCGAGCAGCGTGTCCACCGCGTCGGCCAGCTGCTTCACGGCGACCTCGACGGTCACCGCAGCCGCTGGACTCTCGAACATGTGTTTGATTCTATCAGCCGGTTACGACACGACACAAGCGAGAATCACCAGCAATATCCGAGAAATCCCGCAGGAACATGCTCACGTCACCGGGCAGCAGCCGGTCGAGGCGCCAGCCCGCGCGGGCCGTCCCTGCTGGCGAGCAACAGCCGCGCCGCCGGGGTATGCGCGTCAAACACGGTGTGTGGAGTCAGGCCGCGTTCGATCAGCAGATAGCTGCTGTAGGCGGCGAGCAGTTCCTGTTCTTCAACATGACCGTGCGCGGGACATACAACCGGCTGAGGTAGGTCTGGGCGAGGTTGACGCCGACTCCGTCAGAGCCAGACGCCCTCGCGCGGATGAAGCAGCGAGCCGGCCTTCGGCTGCGGTTGCGCGCGAATGGCGACGATCGCCGAGCCGCGTACCACGCAGCCGCTGCCCGGCGTCGTCTCGTGCAGGTCGTCCGGCAGGGACTCGGCGAGTAACCGCCAGCGCGAGGCGACAGCGTTCGCCGCGGGCACGTCCGGCAGGTCACTGCCCACGATGACGCGCGTGCCGCTGCTCAGCTCGAGCCACACTTCGTGTAACGGCATACCGTGATAGTCGCAGACCGCGGCGGCTACGGCCGGTAGGGCGGGGCGACGCCCCAACCCCAATGTGGGACCGGCGCGTGCTCGACGACGTCAGCATCAGGCTGTGAGTTGTGGACGGCGAGCCGGGTGCCCCATTCGAGATAGCCGACCAAAGCCGCGCGGAACTCGGGATCCGCAGGCAACTGGGCGTCGTCCGCGGCCAGGCTCATCAGAGCCGCGAAGCGGAACCGCTGCTCGCCGGTGATGGCCAGACCGCGATGGTGCGCCAGCATCCGCTCGTAACCGCCGAGCCGTTCGGTGTAGTCCGCCGGACCGCCGAAGACCTCGCACCACCACAGCGTCACGTTGTGCCGGTGCTCGGCGCTGACGCCGCCGGGGAAGAACGGGCTGAGCAGGTCGTCTCGTTCGACCCGGTCGTAGAACGCGTTGATCAACCGTTCGAAGGCAGCGTGCCCTCCCGCCCAGTCATAGAGGGTCGGTGTGCCGGCATCCTCAGTCACGGCGTCAGTCAACGGCGTCGGCGGCTGGTGCCGAACATCCCGCGGATGATCTCGTTCCCGAGCGTCCGCATCAGCGACTTGCCGACCGACGAACCCAGCACGGCGGTGACCATGTCCGGCGGCTGGTGCTGGCGCGGTGCAGGCGCAGGAGCGGGCACGGGTTGCGGGGCCGGTGCACTGGGCGGCGGAGCCAGGCGCGCGGCAAGCCGCTCGTACGCCGAGTCGCGGTCGATAGCCGCGCCGTACTTCACCTGCAGCGGGGAACCCGTCACCGCGGCCTGCTGCGCCGCGGGGTCGATCTGCGCCATCAAAGAGCGCGGTGCACGCAGCCGGGTCCAGGCCACCGGGGTCGGCGCGCCCGACTCGGCGAGCACGGTGATGATTGCCTCACCGGTGCCTAGCTGCTGCAGCGCCTCGGACAGGTCGTAATCGGTCGTCTTCGGGTAGGTCCGGACCGCCTTGGCCAGCGCCGCGGCGTCGTCCGGTGTGAATGCGCGCAACGCGTGCTGAACCCGGTTGCCGAGCTGACCGAGGACGGAGTCCGGGACGTCGGTCGGGTTCTGCGTCACGAAGAACACGCCCACGCCCTTGGACCGGATGAGCCGCACCGTCTGGGTCACCGCGTCCAAGAACGCCTTGCTGGCACCATTGAACAGCAGATGCGCCTCGTCGAAGAAGAAGACCAGCTTTGGCTTGTCGACATCGCCGACCTCGGGTAGCTCGTGGAACAGCTCGGCGAGCAACCACATCAGGAACGTGCTGAACATAACTGGACGGTCTTGCAGGTTGGCGAGCTCGATCGAGCTGATGATGCCGCGGCCGGCCGAGTCTGTCCGCAGCAGGTCGCTCGGCTCGAACTCGGGCTCACCGAAGAAGACGTCACCGCCCTGGCTCTGCAGGATGATCAGGCTGCGCAGGATGACGCCCGCCGTTGCGCTGGACAGCCCGCCAATGCCCTTGAGGTCGTTCTTGCCCTCATCTCCGGTGAGGTACTGGATGACGGCGCGCAGGTCCTTCAGGTCGAGCAGCGGCAGCCCCGCCGTGTCGGCGTAGTGGAAGATCAGGCCGAGCGAGGATTCCTGCGTGCTGTTCAACTGGAGCACCTTCGACAGCAGGGTGGGGCCGAACGACGTCATCGTGGCGCGCAATGGCACGCCGATGCCCACGGCGCCCAACGCGTAGAACTCGACCGGGAACGCGATCGGCGTCCACTCGTCCCCTGTGTCGGCCGAGCGCTGGGTGATCTTGTCGTTGGACGTGCCGGGCTGCGACAGGCCGGAGAGGTCGCCCTTGATGTCCGCAACGACGACCGGCACGCCCGCGGCTGACAACTGCTCGGTGAGCACCTGCAGCGTCTTGGTCTTGCCGGTGCCGGTCGCGCCGGCGATCAGACCGTGCCGATTCAGCATGCCGAGCGGGACGCGAATCCGCGCATCGGGGTGGGCGACACCGTCGAGTACAACCGAGCCGAGTTCGAGCGCCGTCCCGCTGAACGCGTACGCGCCAGCGATCGCAGTAGCTGCATCGGCTGGCTTTGCGGCCGGCTTTGCGGCCGTCTTCGATCCGGCGGAACCTTTGGCCTGCGACACACGAGACTCCTTACTCGGCCGACACAATCGGGGTCAGCCTACGGCCGCGGGGGCCACGAGTCGCGACGGGAAGGCGGTGTCGGCGTCCTCGTTAGACTGCGATGACGTGACTGAAACCGGCGGTTGGCTGCGCCGGCTCAGCTCATACTGCCTGCGGCACCGGGTCGAACTGTTCGTCGCGTTCGGTGCGGCGATCGCGGGCGCCATCGTGTCGGCCGGCGTGCCGCTCGTGATCCGGCATGTGGTGGACGCGGTGTCGACGCCTGGCGGCCGTCGCCAGGCGGTTGGGCCGTGGGTCGGGGTGCTGATCGCCGCGGCCCTGCTGCAGTACGCGATCACCTTCGCCCGGCGCTACAGCGCCGGGCGACTCTCGCTTGACGTCCAGTACGACATGCGCGCAGACGTCTTCCGCGCCCTGTCTCACCTGGACGGCCAGGGGCAGGACAGGCTGGACACCGGCCAGGTGGTGAGCCGGGCGATCACCGACATCGGCTTGGTGCAAGGCTTGCTGGCCTTCGTGCCGCTGCTCGCCAGCAACGGGCTGCTGTTCGTCGTTTCCCTGGTCATCATGGCGGTGCTGTCACCGCTGCTCACCGTCGTTGCGCTCATAGTGGCGCCGGCGCTGTGGTTCGTCGCCGGCAGGTCGCGACGCGATCTGTTCCCTGCGGACTGGGACGCCCAGCAGCAAGGTGGCGAGCTGGTCGGCCAGGTCGAGGCGGCCGTCACGGGCGTACGCGTGGTGAAGGGTTTCGGCCAGGAGGAGCGCGAGCTCACCGAACTCGAGCGCCACGCCAAGCGACTGTTTGCCAGCCGGATGCGCGTCGTACAACTGCAGAGCCGGTATTCCCCCGCGCTCCAGGCAATCACCGCGTGGGGGCAAGTCCGCGTCTTGCTGGTCGGCGGCTGGCTCGCCCTGCACGGGCACCCTGACGCTCGGCACGTTCCTGGCCTTCTCCACCTACCTCGGTCAGCTCGTCGGACCGGTGCGCCAGCTCACGGCGCTGCTGACGATCGGCCAGCAGGCGCGGGCCGGCGTAGAACGGGTGCTGGACATCGTCGATGCGACACCAGACCTGGCCGATCCGCCGCATCCGGTCGAGCTCGGCGACGGGCCGTACTCAATCGAGCTGGACCACGTCCGGTTCGGCTATCACACGTCGACCACGGTGCTCGAGCCGACCGGATCGTGGTCTTGGACCATGGCCGGATCGTCGAGTCGGGCACGCACGCCGAGCTACTGTCCGCTGACGGCGTGTACGCCTCGTTGTGGGCTGCCTACACCGCCGGGACGCCCGCGATCGCGTCCTGATCGCTGCCGGACCTCGGCCCGTCGGCTACTGCTTCGGGAGGTTCAGTTTCGACAGGTCCGGCATCGTCATGCCGGGCGGCAGCTGCGGGGGGACGCCGCCGAGCCCCGGGAATCCGGCCGGCGTGCGCGGTGACGTGGGCCCGCGGCCGGAGCGGCCCTTCTTGCCCTTCTTGCCCTTGGCGCTCTTGCTGTTCTTGCGCCGCACGCCGGGCAGTCCCATGGCGCCGCCCATCTGGCCCATCATCTTGCGCGCCTCGAAGAATCGGTCGACGAGGTTGTTCACCTCGCTCACGGCCACGCCTGAGCCGTTGGCGATGCGCAGCCGCCGGGAACCGTTGATCATCTTGGGGTTCTCGCGCTCGGCCGGCGTCATGCCGCGGATGATCGCGGCCGTACGATCCAGGTCGCGGTCGTCGAGCTGGCTGATCGCGTCCTTCATCTGGCCCATGCCGGGCATCATGCCGAGCAGGCCAGAGATCGGCCCCATCTTGCGAATCGCTTGCAGCTGATCCAGAAAGTCCTCCAGCGTGAAGTTGTTCATGCCGCCGGACAGCTTGGCGGCCATCCGCTCGGCCTCGTCCTCGTCGAACGTCTTCTGCGCCTGCTCAATCAGGGTGAGCATGTCGCCCATGCCGAGGATGCGGGAAGCCATCCGGTCGGGGTGGAACACGTCGAAGTCCTCGAGCTTCTCGCCGTTGGACGCGAACATGATCGGCTGCCCGGTGACCTGACGCACCGACAGGGCCGCGCCGCCTCGTGCGTCGCCGTCGAGTTTCGTCAGCACAACCCCAGTGAACCCGACACCGTCGCGGAACGCCTCGGCGGTATTCACGGCGTCCTGGCCGACCATGGCATCGACTACGAAAAGCGTCTCCTGGGGCTGGATGGCATCACGGATAGCGGCCGCCTGCGCCATCATCTCTGCGTCGATGCCCAGTCGGCCAGCAGTGTCGACCACGACCATGTCGTGTTGCGCCCGGCGAGCAAACTCGATCGAATCGCGGGCTACTGCGACCGGATCGCCACCGTGCCCATCCGAGGGTCGCGAGCTCCCCTCGCCGACGTTGCCAGGTTGCGGCGCGTACACGGCGGCACCGGCCCGCTCCCCGACCACCTGCAGCTGGGTGACCGCGTTCGGACGCTGCAGGTCCGCCGCCACCAGCAGCGGCGTGTGCCCTTGCTCGCCCAGCCAGCGGGCCAGCTTGCCGGCAAGGGTGGTCTTGCCAGAGCCCTGCAGACCGGCCAGCATGATCACGGTGGGCGGCGTCTTGGCGAACTGGAGCCGTCGCGTCTCGCCACCGAGGATCGCCACGAGCTCCTCGTTGACGATCCTGATTACCTGCTGCGCCGGGTTCAGCGCCCGGGAGACGTCCTCACCGCGAGCGCGTTCCTTGACCGCCGCGATGAATTCGCGAACGACGGGCAACGCCACGTCGGCCTCGAGCAGCGCGATGCGGATCTCATGTGCGGTGGCATCGATATCGGCCTCGGACAGCCGGCCCTTTCCGCGCAGGCCGGTGAACACCTTGGCCAGGCGGTCGGACAGCGTGTCAAACAAGTCAGCACCCCTCAGCAGCCGAAGTCTGCCACCCAGCGTAGCCGCGGCCGATGCTCCGCCAGACGTGCGGCGCTGCGACGACCAGATTTACCCGCACACCTTCAGGCTCGCTGTGCCGGGCGGGACCTCGTCGTATGTCCGCCGGGTGCGCCGCGACGGGTCGTCCATCAGAGCAGGAGGCGGCCTCCGTCGAGGTAGAGCACCTCTCCGGTGACGTAGCCCGATTCCTCGGCGGCGAAGAACGCGACGACGTTGGCCACGTCCGCGGGAACGCCCGCACGGCGCACCGGCAGCGTCTCCTCGGCCATCTTGCGCATCTGCTCGATGGTTATGCCGATACGTTCAGCGGTGGCCTTGGTCATCGGGGACTCGATGAAACCAGGCGCAATTGCATTGGCGGTGATGCCGAACGGCCCGAGCTCGATCGCGAGGGTCTTGGTAAAGCCCTGCAGCCCCATCTTCGCAGTCGAGTAGTTCGCCTGACCTCGATTACCGAGCGCCGAAGTCGACGACATCGAGATGATCCGGCCGAACTTCGCCTCGACCATGTGCTTCTGGGCGATCTGGGTGCACAGAAACGCACCGCGCAGGTGGACCTCCATAACCATGGTCCAGTCATCGTCGCTGATCTTGAAGAACATGTTGTCGCGCAGCACGCCGGCGTTGTTCAC
Source organism: uncultured Actinomycetota bacterium (assembly GCA_963839995.1). Lineage (GTDB taxonomy): Bacteria > Actinomycetota > Actinomycetes > Mycobacteriales > Jatrophihabitantaceae > CAWIUB01. Next base: position 162,068 of record CAWIXH010000017.1, read on the forward strand.
CAGGATGTGCAGCCCGCCGAACTCGTCGACCACCCGGTCGACGGCCGCCTGGACCTGGTCACGCTTCGAGACGTCGGCGCCGACGCCGATCACCGAACCGCCGATCTCCTTCGCAGTGGCGGCCGCCGCGCTCTCGTCGAGATCGAGGACGGCGACCTTGGCGCCGCCATCAGCCAGCCGGTGCGCCACCGCGGCGCCAATACCACCTGAGCCGCCCGTGACCAGGGCGACGCGATCCTGAACTCCCGCCATCCGAGTGCCGCCTTTCTAGATTCCCGCAATCAGCCGGCGCATGCCGACCAGCCAGCGTTGGGGGTCCGATGCCTTCTGCTCCCAGAACCTACCGACCTGCGGATGGGGAAGAATCAAGAACTGCTCCCGCGTGAGGCTTGTCACAACGACATCGGCGACGTGCTCTGAAGTTACCAGGCCTCCGGAGGCAGCGACCGCTGGGGCCGCGCGATCACCCTCGGCCAGCGGCTTCTCCAGCAGCGGGGTGAGCACGCCCATCGGGCACAGCACGCTCACCCCGATGCCGCGGTCGGCGTAATGCAGGGACAGCCACTCGGCGAAGCCGACGGCCGCGTGCTTGCTGATCGTGTACGGCGCGTCGCCGGGCGCGCTGAGCAGACCCGCGGCCGAGGCGGTGTTCAGCAGGTAACCGCTGCCGCGTTCGAGCATCGAGGGCAGCACGTGGCGAGCCGCGTAGACGTGGGCCATCACGTGGACGTCGAACGTCAGCTGGAAGTCCGCGTTCGGGGCGTCGACCCCGCCCCCAGTGGCCAACCCGGCATTGGAGCAGAACAGGTCGATCCGCCCGAACCGGGCGAGGGTCCGGGCCACCAGGCCGGCGACCTCGTCCTCGACGGTGACGTCGACGGTCTCGGCAACCCCTCCGACCTCGCGTGCGATCGTCGCCGCAGCCGCTGCGTCAAGGTCGGCGACCACGACCGCCTCGGCTCGCTCAGCCGCGAAGCGCCGGGCGAGCGCCGCTCCGATGCCACTGCCACCGCCCGTGATCACCACGACTGCATCGGGCACTCGCATCAGGTCACGTCCGGAGCCAGCCGGTCCAGCAGGTCGAGACCGCTGGCCAGGTCGGCCATTTCGGGCGTCGGGAACACGAGTAGCACCGGAGTGTGCACCCCCGCGTCGGCGTAGCGCTGCACCTGCTCCCGACAGGATTCCGGACTGCCGTGGATGACCAGGTCGTCGATCACGCTGTCCGGAACGGCGGCGCTCGCCGCAGCCCGGGCGCCACTCGCCCACGCCTCGTACATCGGACGCAGCACAGAACCGCGGCCGAGCCAGTCGTGGAAGGCCGCGTAGGCCGGGACGGTGAGGTAGCTCGAGATCAGCCGCCGCCCGACGGCGCGGGCGTAGGAGTCGTCCGCCGACGGGCAGACGAAGATGCGGGCCACGACCTCGGTGCCGGAATTGCCTATGGCGTCGAGACATTGTGCGACGTCCGCAGCCGAGAGCCAGTTCAGGATTGCCCCGTCCGCCTCGCGGCCGGCCAGCCGCAGCATCTGCGGTCGCAGCGCTGCCAGCATGATCGTAGGGGGCGTTTTCGGTGGTGCGTCGAGCTTGAATCGGCGCACGGTGAACGTCTCAAAGGGGCCGTCGACGCGTTCGCCGGCCACCGCCGCGCGCACGAACCGCAGGACGTCGCGGGTACGGCGCACTGGCTGATCGAACGCGATCCCATTCCAGTCCTCGACGATCGCCGGGCTGGATGCTCCCAGGCCCAGCACGAAGCGGCCCGGTGCGGCCTCGGCCATGGTCGCCGCCGACATGGCGATCAGCGCCGGGCCGCGGGTGTACGCGGGGACGATCGCGGTGCCGAGCCGCAGAGTCGGCTCCCACGCCGAGGCGAGGGCAAGCGGGGTGAACGCGTCGGCACCCGCTACCTCCGACGACCAGACGTCGGTGTAGCCGAGGCGGGGTAGCGCTCGCACCAGATCGCGATGCGCCGCAAGCGGGAGCCCCGCGAGCGGGATGGTGAGGCCCCAGCGGTTCATCGGCCGCCTTCAGCGGAGCTGTTCGACCTTCGGCGAGCAGGGACGGGCGGAGCGTCGAACAACTCGGTATGGGGCTGGGGCGCACGGGGCATCGGGGCCAGCGCGGCCAGCATGAGATCCGCCAGCTCCTGGGCGATCTGTGCCGGGCGCTTCCGCCCGCCCGGCCGATACCACAGCGGTAGCTCGTTGATCACCCCGAACACCGTGAACGTGACCATCTCGGCCGACGCGACGGTGCTGAACTCGCCTGCCGCCTGCGCCTCGCGTACCAGCCGTGCCACGGCGTCGTGGTAGGTCCGTCGCGCGCGGCGCAGCTGGGTGCTGTGCGCGTCGGCGTGGCGATGCATCTCGCGCATGGACACCAACGCTGCCCGGGAGCTTCCCGCCGTGGTGACGACCAGGTCGTCGATCAGCGCGCGCAGCGTCTCGGCGGGTGGCCGGCCCGCCGTGAGGATGCGGCGCATGCCGGCCAGCTGACGGGCGATGAGCTCGCCGTAGACGGCAGACGGCAGCTCCTGCTTGCTCGCGAAGTGGTGGTAGAAGCCGCCCTTGGCGACGCCCGCGCGCGCAATGACCTGCGCGACGCTGGTGGCGTCGTAGCCCTGCTCGGCGAACAGGTCCACCGCGGCGGCGAGGATGCGTTCCCGCACGCCCGGCTCGACAGCAGCGGCCGCGACTGCGGTCACCGGCTCGCCGCCACCGCGTTGTCCTGGTACGCGCGAAGCTCCTCGCGCGCGATCGAGCGCAGGTGGACCTCGTCTGGCCCGTCTGCCAGCCGGAGCGTGCGCAGCTGCGCCCAGCTCTGCGCGAGGGGGGTGTCCGCGGACACCCCCGCAGCGCCGAACGTCTGGATCGCCCGATCGACCACGGCGAGCGCGGCTCGCGGGGCTGCGATCTTGATCGCGGCGATCTCGGTCCGCGCGTCCTTGACGCCGACGGTGTCGATCAGCCAAGCGGCCTTGAGCACCAGCAGCCGTGCCTGGTCGATGGCCAGTCGGGATTCAGCGATCCACTCGCGCACCACGCCCTGCCTGGCAAGTGGCCTGCCGAACGGCGAGCGGGTCATCGCGCGCTGGCACATCAGCTCCAAGGCGCGCTCGGCCATGCCCAGGCTGCGCATGCAATGGTGAATCCGGCCCGGCCCGAGACGCGCCTGCGCCATCATGAACCCGCCGCCACGCGGGCCGAGCAGGTTGCCGGCCGGCACGCGTGCGCCGTCGAGCGAGATCTCGCTGTGCCCCCCGTGCGGCCCGTCGTCGTATCCGAAGACACTCGTCGACCTGTGGACCGTCACGCCCGGGGTATCCAGTGGGATCAGGATCATCGAGTGCCGCATGTGCCGGTCGGCATCGGGGTCGCTGACCCCCATCACGATTGCGAACTTGCACTCCGGTCGCATTGCGCCGCTCGACCACCATTTGCGTCCGGTGACGACGAACTCATCGCCCGCCGGCTCGATGCGCGTCTGCATCGTGGTCGCGTCCGAGGACGCGACGCCTGGTTCCGTCATCGAGAAGCAGGACCGGATCTCGCCGTCCAGCAGCGGACGCAGCCACTGTGCCACTTGTTCCTCGGTGGCGAACATCGCCAGCAGCTCCATGTTTCCGGTGTCCGGAGCGGCGCAGTTCATGGCCTCGGGGGCGAGCGCGATCGATCGCCCGGTCAGCTCGGCGATCGGCGCGTAGTCGAGTACCGACAGCCCCGCCCCGAACCGCTCGTCGGGCAGGAACAGGTTCCACAAGCCGCGATCGCGCGCGCTCCGCTTCAGCCCGCTTAGCACCTCCGGCGTCCGGAACGGCGTCCCGGCAGTGTGCAACTTCTCCACCTGCTCGGCGAAGACCGCCTCGGCCGGATACACCTGGTCGGTGAGAAATCGCTCGGCCTTTGCCTGCAGAGCCAGCGAACGCTCACTGTGCGCGAAGTCCATCGGTCCTCCTGAGTGCGTCGGATGCCTGTTCCAGCAGGCCGGGAACGCGAGCCCCGAACTGCTCGAAACCGGGCCCCACGGTCTTGCCCTGCGCGTAGCGTGCCGCGAGACCCTCGGAAACCACGGCCAGCTTGAAGAACCCGAATCCCACGTACCAGCTGAGCCCTGACACGTCCCGTCCGGAGCGTGCCGCGTAGCGCTCGACGAGCTGTTCCGGCGAGCGGAAACCGTCGGCCGGGTTCATTCGGGGCATCGTGTAGTCGGATTCGACCGCCAGGGCGTGGTACACGGCGAGCAGTCCGACATCAGTCAGCGGGTCGCCGAGCGTGGCCATCTCCCAGTCGACGACGGCGGCGATGCGGTCCAGCCCATGGGTGAAGATCACGTTCGTCAGCCGGTAGTCACCGTGCACGATCGTGCGCGGTGGTGAGGTCGGAATCGTCGCGCCTAGTCGTTGGACCACCTCGCCGAGCACGGGCAGCGGCCTGGTCTCCGACGCCTGCCACTGCTTGTGCCAGCGACGCACCTGCCGCTCGAGGAAGCCGTCCGGGCGGCCGAATTGACCCAGCCCCACGGCCTCAGGCGAAACGGCGTGCAGGGCGACCAGCGTGTCGCCCAGTTCTTCGCCCACCTTCGCTGCGCTGGGTGGATCGAGCTTCGCCACTACGTCGGGCCGGTCCAGCACGACGCCGTCGACGAAGCCCATCAGATAGAAGGGCGCGCCGATGACCTCGACGTCGTCGCACAGCACGATGGCGTCGGCCACCGGTACATCGGTGCCGCCGAGCGCGCTGACCACGGTGTATTCGCGCGCCATGTCATGAGCCGTGGGCAGCACATGGGCCAGCGGCGGGCGGCGCAGCGCCCAGATCGCGCTGCCGTCGGTGACCCGGTACGTGAGGTTGGACTTGCCGCCCGCGATGACCTCCGCACTGAGCTCGCCTTCGCGCAGGCCGGGACGGGCTCGGTCGAGCCAGGCGCTGACCCGACGCAGGTCCAGGCCGGGCAGCCTCGCGGTCACTCGACGCACTCTAGAGACCGACCGGTCGGTCTGACAAGACCTACCTGCGCTGCACGATGAGGGCTGCGGCAGGTCGTCGTGATTGGTGGCGCTGCTCAGCTGATGATCGAGTCGAACAGCTGCCCGACGCCGTACGTGACCGCGGCCGCGAATGCGCCCAATAGGAGTTGCCGGACTCCGGAGAAGAGCCAGGTGCGCGTGGTGAACCGGGCCGTCAGCGCGCCCGCGCCGAACAGCGCGACGAGTGAGAGCACCGCGGACACGACGACCCCCTTGGCGCCGAACAGGTAGGGCAGCAGCGGGACGAGTGCACCGACCGAGAAGGACAACAGCGAGGAAAATGCCGCCACCCACGGACTCGGCAGGGCTGTCGGATCGACCCCGAGTTCCTCCCGGGTGTGGATCTCGAGTGCCAGGTCGGGGTCGCGGGAGATCTGTTCGGCCACCTGACGCGCGAGCCCGGGCTCCACGCCGCGTTGCGCGTAGAGCTGAGTCAGTTCGTCCAGTTCGGCCGCGGAGTTCACCCGCAACTCGCGCCGCTCGATCGCGACCTCGGCATAGGTGAGCTCGTTCTGACTTTGCACCGAGATGTACTCGCCGGTCGCCATCGAGAACGCGCCGCCGACCAGTCCGGCCAGCCCCCCGAGTGCGACGGATCTCGCGCTGATGTCGGCGCCGGCTAGGCCGGCGATGAGGGCGAAGTTGGAGACGAGACCGTCCATCATCCCGAACACCGTTGGGCGCAACCAGCCTCCGGACACGTCACGGTGCTGGTGATGGACTTCGGTCACGTTGTCTCGACCTCTGCGTCATCCTTGTCCGCGGGCGCGGCCGGTGGTTCGGCCGGATGCGCACGCGACCCGGTGTAGAGCGACTCGTCCGGCTGGTCGCGGTGCCTGATGAACCACGCCAGAGCGCCGACGAAGACGATCAGCGAGGCCCACTCGTTCACGCGCAGACCCAGGAAGCGGTGGGCGAAATCCGAGCGCAGCGCCTCGATCCAGAACCGGCCCGCCGTATAGCCCATGGCGTACAGCGCGAACGTGTTGCCGCGGCCTAGCGTCCAGCGGCGCGCTGCCCAGACGAGCGCGAACGCGAGCGCGAAATCCCACAGCGACTCGTACAGGAACGTCGGCTGGAAATAGCCGAGCGTGGTGGTGCCGCCGGCACCATCGCAGGAGACGGCGTGACCCGCGGTCAAATCGAAGCAGTGGATTTGCAGCCTCCACGGCACGCTTGTCGGCCCGCCGTAGAGCTCGTTGTTGAACCAGTTGCCCCAGCGGCCGATGCCCTGCGCGACAGCCACGCCGGGGATCGCAGCATCGGCGAACGCGGTGAGCCGGATCTGCTTGCGCCGGCAGCCGATCCATGCACCGAGAACACCCAGCGCGATCGCACCCCAGATGCCGAGGCCGCCGTCCCAGATCTTCAGCGCGTCGATGGGATGCTTGCCCTGGCCGAAGTACTTCTCGCCGTCGGTGATGACGTGGTAGAGCCGGCCGCCGACGATGCCGAACGCGATTGCCCAGCCGGCCACGTCCCAGACGTCCTCGGCCCTCCCGCCCTTCGCGCGCCAGCGCCGCGACGCTACGGCGAGCGCGACCAGAACGCCCAGCACGATGCAGAAGGCGTACGCGCGCAACGGGATCGGCCCGACGTGCCAGACCGCATGGATCGGGCTCGGGATCGCGGCGAGCGCATGCACTCCGCCACCGTAGACGAGGCGCCGATAGGGTTTCAGGACATGCCCACCGATCAGATCCGTGCCCTGGTGGTGACCGCCCACGGCGGAGGCGACGTGCTGCAGCTGCAGCAGCGTTCGCTGCCGGACCCCGGGCCCCTGGAGGTGCGGGTCGCGGTCGCAGCCTCGGGCGTCAATTTCATCGACGTCTATCAACGCGAAGGCGTCTATCCCATTACCCCGCCGTTCGTGCTCGGCAGTGAGGGGGCCGGATCGGTCGTCGCGGTCGGTGCGGAGGTGTCTGACGTCGCGGTCGGTGACACGGTGGCCTGGGCCAACGCACCGGGCAGTCACGCCAGTGAGGCCAACGTGCCCGCGGACCAGGCGGTGCCGGTTCCGCCGGAGGTCCCGGTCGAGGTTGCCGCCGCGGCCATGCTGCAAGGCATGACGGCGCATTACCTGGTCAACTCGACCTATGCCATACAGGCGGGCGATGTGGCCCTGGTCCACGCCGCGGCGGGCGGGGTCGGGCAGCTGCTCGTGCAGATGGTCAAGGCTCGCGGGGGCCGGGTGATCGGCACGGTCTCCACCGCGGAGAAGGAGGCCAAGGTCCGTGCCATCGGTGCGGACGGGGTGATCCGATACACGTCGGTGTCCGATCTGGCAGCCGAGGTGCGCCGCGTCAACGGCGACGCGGGCGTGCAGGTCGCTTATGACGGCGTGGGCAGGTCGACGTTCGACGCCTCGCTGGCATCACTCACCCGGCGCGGGACGCTCGTCGTCTACGGAGCGTCGAGCGGGCAGGTGCCACCGTTTGATGTGCAACGGCTCAACTTGGGCGGCTCGCTATTCGTCACCCGGCCAACTCTTGCGCACTACATCTCGACTCGCGACGAACTGCTGTGGCGTGCAAGCGACGTCCTCAGCGCCGTTGCCGCCGGCAGGCTGCACGTGGAGATCGGTGGTCGGTATCCGCTCGGCGAAGCGGCCCGCGCCTACGACGACCTGGAGAACCGTCGGACCACCGGAAAGCTCCTGCTCGTCCCGTGACTTGCCGTGTTGATCTGAACCGTTCGGTCGCTCAGCGACGGGAACCTTCAGATCAACACGGCAGGTTTCAGCGGCGCACGCCGCCTGCCAGCTCGGCGGCAAGGGCCCGGACTGCCGCCACTCCAGCCGAGTCAGGCGAGTCGAGCAAGCGCCGCACGAACGCCGAGCCGACGATCACGCCGTCGGCGAACGCCGCCACCTCGGCCGCTTGGGGCGCGTTGGATATGCCGAGTCCGACGCATACCGGGATGTCCACGCCGGACGCCCGCACGCGAGCGACCAGGTCCGCTGCCGCGGCGTTCACCGAAGCGCGGACCCCGGTCACGCCCATCATCGAGGCCGCGTAGACGAAGCCGCGACTGGCCCGCGCCGTCGCCGCGATCCGATCGGCCGTCGACGAGGGCGCGACGAGGAAGATCCGATCCAGGCCATGCTCTTCCGTGGCAGCTAGCCAGGGCGCTGCCTCGTCCGGGAGCAGATCCGGCGTGATCGCGCCAGATGCGCCCGCCGCAGTCAGGGCTGCGGCGAACCGGGCGACACCGTAGCGTTCGACCGGGTTCCAGTAGGTCATGACGACGGCAGCGGCTCCGGCGGACGACACCGCGGTCACGGCACGCAACACGTCCGGCATGCCGACACCCGCACGCACCGCCGGATCGACCGCCTGCTGAATCGTCGGCCCGTCCATGACGGGATCGCTGTACGGGACGCCGACCTCGACGGCGTCCGCGCCGCCCTCGACGAGAGCGAGCATCGCGGCGATCGACAGCTCGACGGACGGATACCCGACCGGCAGGTAGCCGACCAGCGCGGCGCGCCCGTCGGCACGCGCCTTCGCCAAGGCGACCGACAGGGCGCTCACGTAGTGAGCCCGTTCGGGGTCCCCGCGGAATCGTCACGCGTTCCAGGCGATTCCGTGGGGATGACCCCGAAGTACGCCGAGGCGGTCTCCACATCTTTGTCGCCGCGTCCGGAGAGGTTGACCAAGATCACCCCGGCTGGCCCCAGCTCGCGCCCTAGGTCAAGCGCACCAGCCAGGGCATGCGCCGACTCGATCGCCGGGATGATGCCTTCGGTGCGGCACAGCAGCGCGAACGCGTCCATGGCCTGCGCATCAGTGATCGGCCGGTACTCGGCCCGCCCGATGTCGTGCAGGTAGGAATGCTCCGGACCCACGCCCGGGTAATCCAGCCCCGCCGAGATCGAATGCGACTCGATCGTCTGCCCGTTCTCGTCCTGCAACAGGTACGAACGCGCACCGTGCAGGACGCCCGGCACTCCCCCGGTGATCGACGCCGCGTGCCGACCGGTGTCCACCCCGGCGCCGCCCGCCTCGAATCCCACGAGCCGCACGGAGGAATCCGGAATGAACGCGGCGAAGATGCCGATCGCGTTCGACCCCCCACCCACGCATGCGGCCACAACATCGGGCAGCCGGCCGACCCGCTCCAGCACTTGCTCGCGGGCCTCGTCACCGATCACTCGCTGGTACTCGCGCACCATCAGCGGGAACGGGTGCGGCCCGGCCACCGTCCCGAACACGTAGTTCGTCGTCTCGACGTTGGTGACCCAGTCGCGCATCGCCTCGTTGATCGCATCTTTCAAGGTCCGGGAACCAGTGGTCACCGTCACGACCTTCGCGCCGAGCAGCCGCATCCGGGCGACGTTGAGTGCCTGCCGGCGGGTGTCCTCCTCGCCCATGTAGACGACACATTCCAGGCCCATCAGCGCCGCTGCGGTCGCTGTCGCGACGCCGTGCTGCCCCGCCCCGGTCTCGGCGATCACCCGCTTCTTGCCGATGCGTTTGGTCAGCAGTGCCTGGCCCAGCACGTTGTTGATCTTGTGTGAGCCGGTGTGGTTGAGGTCCTCACGTTTCAGCAGGACGCGTGCGCCGCCAGCGTCGGCACCGAACCGCAGCGCGTCGGTCAGCGGCGACGGACGTCCGGCGTAGTCGTGCAGCAACCGTTGCAGCTCGGCCCGGAACTGCGGGTCGGCCTGGGTGGCGTGGAACGCGGCGGTGAGCTCGTCGATCGCGGCGACGAGCGCCTCGGGGACGAACCGGCCGCCGTACGGGCCGAAGTGCCCGGTGAGGTCAGGGAACGCAGGGAGGGGGTCGACGGGATAAGCGGTCATGGCGGGGAGCTCCGATGCGGACGGGACAGGACGTATGGCCGTCAGCCCTGCCATCGATCGAGGAGCACCCGCATGGCCGTGAGCCTATCGCGACGCGCGCGGTGTCGCCGGGTGCGCGCCCGCGGTGACCAGTTCGGCGACTGCCGCGCGCGGATCATCCCTGGTTACGAGGCCTTCGCCGACCAGGACCGCGTCGGCACCCGACGCCGCGTATTCGATCAGGTCCAGCGGACCGCGCACGCCTGACTCGGCGATCTTGACGACGTCCGTCGGCAGGCCGGGGGCGATCCGCTCGAACGCCGAGCGGTCGACCCGCAGGGTCCGCAGGTCACGGGCGTTGACACCGATGACCTTCGCCCCGGCATCGAGGGCGCGGGACGCCTCGTCCTCGGTGTGTACCTCGACCAGGGCCCTCATACCGAGCGACTCGACCCGCTCGCGCAGGCCGATAAGTGCGTTCTGCTCGAGCGCGCCGACGATGAGCAGCACGACGTCCGCGCCGTGGGCACGCGCCTCGTGCACCTGATACGAGCCGACCACGAAATCCTTTAGCAGCACCGGAATGTGCACCGCGGCACGCACCGCGTCGAGGTCGTCGAGCGATCCGCCGAAACGGCGCTGTTCGGTGAGCACGCTGATGATCCGCGCCCCGCCGGCTTCGTACTCGACCGCCAGGTCGGCTGGGTCGTTGATGGTCGCAAGAAGTCCCTTGGACGGGCTGCGCCGCTTGACCTCGCCGATCACTCCGACCCCGGGCTGGCGCAACGCGGCGAGCGCATCCAGCGCTCGCGGCATGTCGGACGCGCGGGCCTTGACGTCGGCGAGCGGCACGGCCAGCTGACGGGCAGCGACGTCCGCGCGCACCCCGGCGACGATCTCGTCGAGAATGCTCGGGCCACTGCCCACGTGGGTACCGCCTTCCCAGCTACAACGTGGATGAGTCGCATCGATGCTAACGAGCGCAGTCGCGCGGTCCGCCTCCGGGGTACGCCGGGCGAGCTCAGCGGGACACGTCGGCCGGAGGCAGCCGGATGCTGAACCGCGCCCCGCCTTCCGCTGCATGCCCGGCCTCGATGCCGCCGCCGATGCGCGTCACCAGCCCGTGCACGATGGCCAGGCCCAACCCGGTGCCGACCTGCCGCGCGCCGCGGTACCTGTCGTAGAGCGCGGACCGGTGGAACGCCACGGCGAGGTCGTCGTCGCTGAGCCCCGGGCCGCCGTCGCGGACCTCGACGAGCACTGCGAGCGGTTCGCGCCGCGCCGTTAGCACGATCGCAGCGCCGGACGGCGTCACCCGCAACGCGTTGTCGAACAGCCCGTCCAAGGCCTGGCGCAGCCGGATCGCGTCGGTACGCGCGACGAGCGGCCACGGCTGCAGTTCGACGACGAACCGCACGCCCTCGCTGGCGCACCGGGCCGCCCAGACGTCCGCGGCCGAGCGCACGATCGGCGCGACGTCCACATCGGCGATGTCGACGCGGAAGTCCTGAGCGCCGAGCCGGGCGAGGTCGAGCAGGTCGGCGACCAGGCGCTCCAGACGTTGCGACTCGCCGACCATGATCGCGCCGACCTGCGCCGTCTGGTCCGGCGCGATGACGCCGTCGGCCAGTGATTCCGCATAGCCGGTGATCGCGGTCAACGGCGTGCGCAGGTCATGTGAGACGGACATCAGGAAGTCCCGCTGCCGCGCCTCGGAGTGCGCCAGGTTGACCGCGAGGGTGTTCACGGCGTCGGCGACGTCGGCCACCTCGGCCGGCCCCTCGGGCGGCACCGCTACGTCGCGGTATCCGCTGGCGAGGGCATGGGCCGCGTCCGCAGTGCGCCGCAGTGGGCGGGCCAGCCGCCAGGCGACCAACAGCCCCAAGCCGATCGCGATGGCCACCGCAATGAGCAGGGCGATCAGCAGTCCGCGGATCGCCGCGTCGCCGAGCGCCACGGCGGCGGCGCGGCGCTGCACGAGGACCAGCCCGCCGGTCCGGGTGCCGCGTGCCTCGACCAGCACGCGCTGCCCGTCGACCGCGCGCTGCGAGGAGACCGAACCGCCGGTCAGTACCGTGCTGATCTCGCCCGGCGTCAAGGCGTCGCGCGCGAAGCGGTTGTCGGCGCTCACGGCGCCAGCGCTGTTCATCGAGGCGAAATCGATGTCCAGGGCGCGCAGCAGCTGGCGGGCCCGCGCCTGGCCGGCCTGCGGGTTGACACCGATGTCCGCGGTTGCTTTCGCGGCGTCCGCCAGCTTGGACAGCGTTTGGCTGGCGGATCTCGCGTTCTGCTGCCGGATCCGGATCGCCGCGATGCCGCCCGCGACCAGCGCGGTGATGACGGCAACCGCCGTCGCCAGCAGTGAGATACGTAGAGCCAGCGAACCTCGCCGCGCCGTCACGGGCGGGCGGGCGGCCGGGTCAGTCGCGGGGCGCATCGACCGCGTACCCGACACCGCGCACGGTCCGCACCGGGCTCACCGCGCCGAGCTTCGCCCGGATCTGCGCGATGTGCACGTCGACCGTACGGGTGCCAGACGTGGAGGCGTATCCCCATACGGCGCTGAGCAACTGTTCGCGGCTGAATACCCGACCAGGGCGTCGCATCAGGTAGGCCAGCAGGCCAAACTCGGTGGCGGTCAGGGCGATCTCGATGCCTTGTGCGAAGGCCCGCCGCGCGCCGAGGTCCAGCCGCACCTCGCCGACCTCGAGCGGACTGCCGGCATCGGGCACGCCGTGGACGCGGCGCAGCACGCCGGTGACCCGGGCCACCAGCTCGCGCGGCGAGAACGGCTTGGTGATGTAGTCATCGGCACCGAGTTCGAGCCCCACCACGCGGTCGACCTCGTCGTCGCGTGCGGTCACGAAGAGCACCGGCGTCCAGTCCTGCTCGGAGCGCAGCCGGCGGCATACCTCGATACCGTCCATGCCCGGCAGGCCGACGTCCAGGATGACGGCTGCCGGCCGCAGTTTGCGGATGGACGCGAGCGCCGGTTCACCGTCGCGCTCGACCTGGACGCCGTAGCCAGACCGCGCCAGGTACATGCGGATCAGGTCGGCGATGGCCGGCTCGTCCTCGACCACCAGCACGAGACCACGCGTCGCAGCTGTGGCGTCAACGGGCGGCACGCCTGGAATCTACGCATCTCGCCGGGCGAAGCTGGTCACCGGCATGTCAGGATTCGGTATGGGCGGTGGGGTCGTCGCCCCTGTCGAGGGCGTTCCACAGTGCCGCGTCGGCTTGGGCTCGCTCGGCCCGACTCTGGGTGGCGGGGGCTTCATAACGGTTGGACAGCGCGACCCAAGTGTGACCGCGCCACGTCGTCACCGCCCCGGCCGCGACCACGAGCAGGGCGGCGAGCAGGGCCAACACCGGCCACACCGCGTGGACGTGGACGCCTAACGGTTGCGAAGAGTCCAGGCCTATGCCGGAGTCCGCGTCACGCAACAGCGACAGGGCGCGCCCCGGGGAGACGGCGGCCAACTCGGCGATCGCGCGCCAGGCCAGCCCCAGGCCGGTCAGCACGACGAGCGCACCAACGACCCGCCGGGCGATTCCCCGCGTCGCCAGGATCGCCACGACGCCGGCGAGCGCGACCAGCGCCAGCGCGGACATCGCAGGCTCCAGGCTCCGGCCGCTGACATCGAGAACCCGATCGGCGAGTGGGCGCGGACGTGGTGCGCTGATCGTCTGCCAGGTCCGCCCGGCGAGCAGCAGGATGCCCGCAGCGCCCACGGTCTCGGCAACCAGCGCCAGCGTCAGCTGCCTGCGCCCGCTCATGGTCGCGCGACCGGTCGGAGCGTCTCGGCCATGGCGATGGCCTGCAGGACGGCGCGCGCCTTGTTGCGCGTCTCCAGCTCTTCCAGCGCCGGGACGCTGTCGGCGACGATGCCTGCCGACGCCTGGACGTACGCCGCGCCGTCGCGCATGACCGCCGTGCGGATCGCGATCGCCATGTCCAGGTCACCGGCTGCGTCGAGATAGCCGACCGCTCCTCCATAGACGCCACGGCGCACGGGCTCCAGCTCGTCGATCAGCTCCATGGCGCGCACCTTCGGGGCCCCGGTGAGCGTCCCCGCCGGAAACGTCGAGGTAAGCACATCGAACGCGTCCATGCCGTCGGCCAGGCCGCTCTCGACGGTCGACACGATGTGCCACACATGGCTGTATCGCTCGACGGCGCCGAACTCGACCACCTCGACCGTCCCTGGAGCTGCCACCCGGCCGAGGTCGTTGCGGGCGAGGTCGACGAGCATCACGTGCTCGGCTTGCTCCTTCGGATCGCTGACCAGCTCGGCAGCCAACGCCGCGTCCCGCTCGGCGGTGTCGCCACGCTTGCGGGTCCCGGCAATCGGATGCAGCACGGCTCGGCGGCCGGCGACGGTGACCAGGGCCTCGGGGCTCGAGCCGACGATGTCCAGCCCGTCGAGGCGCAGGAAGTACATGTACGGCGAGGGATTCAACGTGCGCAGCACCCGGTAGACGTCCAGCGGGTCAGCGCTCGTCTCGACCCGGAACCGTTGCCCGACCTGGATCTGGAACACCTCTCCGGCCCGGACCGCTTCGAGCGCCTGCTCCACTGCGGGCTGGTACTCACCGGGCGGGGTGCGTGACTCTGCCGGCCGCGGCGGTGCCGACCCAATGGTCGCAACCGTCGGCGGGGCCGGGGTCGCCAGGGCCTGGGCCATCGCGTCCAGGCGGCCGAGGGCGTCGGCGTACGCCGTATCCAGAGCGTCGCTGTCCATCTTCGGGTCGACGAGCGCGTTGGCGATCAGCACGATGGCGCATTCGTGGTGGTCGACGGCCGCCAGGTCGGTCACCAGCAGCATCGTCAGCTCCGGAAGGCCGAGATCGTCGACGGCCTTGTCCGGCAGCCGTTCGATGCGCCGGACGACGTCGTAGCCGAGGTAGCCGACGAAGCCGCCGGTCAACGGCGGCAGGCCGGCCGGCCGCGGCCCCTTGACCGCGCGCCACGCCTCACCCAGGACGCGCAGCGGATCACCGCTCATCGGCAGCCCGGACGGAACGGTACCGGTCCATACCGCGTCGCCGTCGGCCACGGACAACGCGGCGACGGCATTCACCCCGACGAACGACCAGCGCGAGAACGACCGTCCCGGCTCCGCGGACTCCAGCAGGAACGTTCCGGGCCGCCCACCGGCGAGCTTGCGGTACACGCCAACCGGCGTCTCGGCGTCGGCGAACAGGGTGCGGGTGATCGGTACCAGCCTCTGCATCTTGGCGAATTGGGTGAGCTGGTCCCGGGTGATCGACGCCGTCATTCGGGGCCCCCGCAAAAGCGTGAGCGTAGCGAGCGGTTTTGTGGGGTGGTGGAACTCATCCGCTGACCGCCAGGGCTCCGGCAGCAAAGCACGTACGGTCGCCGGTGTGGCAGGCCGGGCCTACCTGGTCGACCTTGACCAGCAACGCGTCCGCGTCGCAGTCCAACGCCACCGACTTGACGTGTTGGGTGTGGCCGGAAGTCTCGCCCTTGACCCAGTACGCCTGCCGGGACCGGGACCAGTACGTGGCCCGTCCGGTGGTCAGCGTGCGGTGCAGCGCCTCGTCGTCCATCCAGCCGACCATCAGCACCTCGGCGGTGTCGTACTGCTGGATCACGGCCACCACCAGGCCGGCGCCGTCGCGCTTGAGGCGCGCGGCGATTGCCGGGTCGAGAACCGAGGGTGCGCGGGCGGACATGACATAGATTCTGCCCGTCCACCCAAAGCGTGCTTGGATGCCGCCATGGACGAGTTGGTCAGGACTTTGGTCGGCACCTGGTCGATGACCGAGATCGCCGGAGTCGCGGTGCCCGAATCGGCGCCGGCCGAGATCGCCTTCCTGGACGACGGCACGCTCAACGGCGGTACCGGGGTGAACCGGTTCCGGGGCAGCTACGTGCTCGTCGACGACACGCTGACCGTCGGTCCGCTAATGACGACGCGGATGGCCGGACCGCCGGAGGCGATGGAGCAGGAACGGCGCGTCCTCGAGGTCCTTGGCAAGGCGCTGTCCGTCCGGATTGACCATGCGGACGTGCTACTCGACGACGGCCACACCACGACCCGGCTGGTCGCTACCCCAGATCCGTAGCGGGCAGCATGCGTCTGCTGCCGGTTTCCCCTGCGATCAGCCGGGGAATCGCACCGTGACGGTGCTGCCGCGTTCGACCGAACTGTCGAACGAGACGGTGCCGCCGTGGGCGTCGACGATCGCCGACACGATCGACAGGCCCAGCCCCGAACCGCCACGGGCGCGGGTGCGCGCCTTGTCGGCCCGCCAGAACCGTTCGAAGACGTGCGCGGCCTCCTCCGGCGGCAAGCCGGGCCCGGCGTCGGTGACCCGCAGCACGATCTCGTTGCCCTCCCCCGCGGCCGAGACGTGGATCGGGCCGTCCGGGTCGGTATGCAGCGCCGCGTTCGCGATCAGGTTGCGCAGTACGCGCAGCAGTTGATCCTGGTCGCCGTATACCGACAGCCCGCGGGCGGCGGTCGCGTCAATGCGCCGGTGCGGATAGGCCGCCCGGGCACCCTCGATAGCGTCGTCGATCAGCTCGCCGACGTCGACCGGTTCACGCTGCGGCGGCGTCCCCTGGTCGGTGCGGGCCAGGATCAGCAGGTCGTCGACGAGCCGTGACATCCGGGTTCCCTCGAACTCGATGCGATGCAAGGTGTCGGACTCGTCGGCCGCTTCGCCGTTGGCCCGCCGCATTCGCGAGAGCTCGGCGTAGCCGCGGATCGAGGTCAGCGGCGTCCGCAGTTCATGCGACGCGTCAGCGAGGAACTGCCGCATCCGCTCCTCGCTCTCGACCCGCACCTTGAACTGCGTCTCGACCGCGCCGAGCAGCGTGTTGACGGACCCAGCCATCCGTCCGGCTTCGGAATCCACTTCGGACGGCGCGACTGGCACGCGCCGGTCCAGGCCGGCGCCGACGGGCGAGAGCTCGGCGGTGACCTCCTGCGCCGTGCGGGTCACCCGGCGCAGCGGCCGAAGGCTGAGCCGGACGCCGTAGCTCGTCGCCAGGAAGGCGATGACGATCGCACCCCCGCCGATCGCCACCTCGATCAGCAGCAGTCGATGCAGCGTCTTGTCGACTTCGCTCGTTGATAACCCGACGAGCACGGTGACGGCCTGAGACGTCGTGGTGCCGGTCGACGGGTCGCCGACTGTCTGCTTCAGCTGATTCGCCACCGACACAAGGCGCAGGTGTGCACCGTCGGTCGTCGTGATGCTGATCGGCTTGTCGGTCCCGGCAGCAAGACGCGCGCGGTCAGCTGCGCTGAGATTGATCTGCGCAATGCCCAGTCCGCTGGGCTGACCTGGCTGTAACGCACCCGTGGCCCCCAGGACGGCAATCCACACGGTCTGCGGACCCTGGAATCCCGCGCCGAATCGATGGTTGACCAGACCGACCAGAGACTCCGGGCGCGCCGTGGCGGTGAGCTGCTGGTCAAGGCGATCGAACAAGAAGGAGTGCAGCGCCACGTACGTCGCCGTGCCGGTCGCGATCACCAGTACGCCGACGAGAGCGACAACGCCAGCAACGAGGCGATTGGTGAGCGTGCGG
Organism: uncultured Actinomycetota bacterium; assembly: GCA_963839995.1. Lineage (GTDB taxonomy): Bacteria > Actinomycetota > Actinomycetes > Mycobacteriales > Jatrophihabitantaceae > CAWIUB01. The sequence goes on from CAWIXH010000017.1 coordinate 179,447, forward strand.
GGCAGGTACCGGAAACGCCGCGGCGCGCTAGCGGTCGGCTCGGGTGGCGCGGGCGGGGGCGCCCCAGAGGGTGCTGGCGGCGACTCGGGCAGATGATCCCAGTGTGCCGTGTCGGCCACGGGGACGTTCGGGTCCCACGGCCCGTCCGGGTGCGACGGGTCGATCTCGGTCAGCTCGATGGCGGGTTCGCGGTTCATCCAATAACCAGGGTGTCACGCCCCGCCAAGCAACGACTATGAGCGGGGTGCCTTGACGACGTAGCCGGCGCCACGGACGGTGTGAATCAGCTTGGGCTCGACCGAATCGACCTTCTTGCGCAGGTAGCCGATGTACAGCTCGACGATGTTCGATTGGCCCTGGAAGTCGTACTTCCACACCCGGTCGAGGATCTGCGCCTTGGACAGGACGACCCGTTCGTTGCGCATCAGGTAGCGCAGCAGCTCGAACTCGGTCGCGGTCAGATGCACCTCGGCGCCGCCGCGGGTCACCTCGTGGCTGTTCTCGTCCAGCTCCAGGTCGGCAACGCGCAACACCCCGTCGCGGGGCTCCTCGGTGGCCGAGCGGCGCAATACCGCGTGGACACGGGCGAGCAGCTCCTCGACGCTGAACGGCTTGACCACGTAGTCATCGGCACCCGCGCGCAGTCCTCCGACGCGGTCGTTCGCGGCGTCGCGTGCGGTGAGGAAGATGACCGGCACCTGGGAGCCCGCGGCCCGCAGGCTCTGCAGCACGCCGAGCCCGTCCAGGCCCGGCATCATGACGTCCAGCACGACCAGGTCCGGGTCGGACTCCGCGACGGCGGCAAGCGCCGACTGGCCGGTGTCGGCGGTGACCGTCTCGAAGCCGTCGAAGCGCAATGCCGAGGAGACGAGGTGCGTGACGTTCTCCTCGTCGTCGACGACGAGGACCCGGCGCTTGGTGGCAATACTCGCGCTCATGTTCGTGCTGCTCCCGGAAGACTCGATTGGGCGCTGGTTGTGCCCGGCCTGTGCCTACCCTGAGCGTCCTGGCTTGGCGCTCCATGGGGATTTGCTGTGAGCAGCCTATGCGCAAGTCGTGTCGTCGAGGTCTACCGGACAGGCACGCCGCCGTGGCGCAGCTCCTTCTTGACGTCGCCGATGGACAGCTGCCCGAAATGGAAGACACTCGCAGCCAGCACGGCGTCCGCCCCGGCCGTGACGGCCGGTGGGAAGTGCTCGGCCCGCCCTGCGCCGCCACTGGCGATTAGTGGGACGTGCACCGCGGCCCTGACGAGCCGGATCAGCGCCAGGTCGAAGCCATTCTTGGTGCCGTCAGCGTCCATCGAGTTGAGCAGGATCTCGCCTGCGCCGAGGTCCGCGCCCCGGGCCGCCCAGTCGATCGCGTCGATGCCGGTGCCCCGGCGGCCACCGTGCGTAGTGACCTCGAAGCCGCTGGGCGTGTTCGCCGCGCGCCGCGCATCGACCGACAACACCAGTACCTGTCGGCCGAATCGTTCAGCGATCTCGGCTACCAGGTCGGGACGTGCGATCGCCGCCGTGTTCACGGCGACCTTGTCGGCGCCGGCGCGAAGCAGTCCGTCGACATCGGTGGCCGACCGCACTCCACCGCCGACCGTCAACGGGATGAACACCTGCTCGGCGGTCCGGCGCACCACCTCGTAGGTCGTCTCGCGCCCGGCGCTGGACGCCGTGATGTCGAGGAACGTCAGCTCGTCGGCGCCCTGCTCGTCGTAGCGGCCGGCCAGCTCCACGGGGTCGCCGGCGTCGCGCAGCCCGGCAAAGTTGACGCCTTTGACGACCCGGCCGGCATCGACATCCAGGCAGGGAATCACCCGGACGGCGACCGTCACGGCTGCACCGCCGCGAGCGCGTCCGCCATGGTGAATGCGCCGGAATACAAGGCCTTTCCTACGATGACGCCTTCGACCCCGTCCTCGCCGAGCGCGGCGATCGCCCGCAGATCGTCGAGTGACGAGACCCCGCCGCTGGCCACCACCGGTGCGGGCGTGCGCGCGCAGACGTCCCGCAGCAACTGCAGGTTCGGCCCGGTCAGCGTTCCGTCGCGGTGCACGTCCGTGACGACATAGCGGGCGCACCCGTCGGCGTCCAGCCGGGCGAGGGTTTGCCAAAGGTCGCCGCCCTGTTGCGTCCAGCCGCGAGCCGCCAGGGTCGTGCCGCGCACGTCCAGGCCAACCGCGATCGTGTCGGCGTGCTCGGCGATCGCCGCGCGCACCCAGTCGGGCGATTCCAAGGCGGCGGTGCCCAGATTCACCCGCGCCGCTCCTGTGGCAAGCGCCGCGGCCAGGGACGCGTCGTCGCGAATACCACCGGAGAGCTCGACGGCCACGTCGAGCTTGGCCACCACGTCGCGCAGCAGCTCGCGGTTGTTGCCCCGTCCGAACGCGGCGTCGAGGTCGACCAGGTGGATCCACTCGGCGCCGTCCCGCTGCCAGGCCAGCGCCGCTTCGAGGGGGTCGCCGTAGGACGTCTCGGTGCCGGCCGCGCCCTGCACCAGTCGCACGGCCGCGCCGTCGGCCACGTCGACGGCCGGCAGCACGACGAATCCGCTCATCCTCATCGAGTTGTTCGACCTCCGGCGCGGTGGGACGCGCCAAGGGTCGAACGAGTCGGTGGATGGCTCATAGCGTGCCAAGCCAGTTCTCCAGCAGCGTGGCGCCCGCGTCACCAGACTTCTCCGGGTGGAACTGGGTGGCCGCGATCAGCCCGCTCTCGACGGCGGCGACGAACTGCTCCCCGTGCCGCGCCGTCGCGACCAGGCCGCTGGTCGCATGCACTGCGTACGAGTGGACGAAGTAGAACCGGGTGTCCGCCGGCAGCCCGGCGAACAGCACGGAGTCGGCCGGCGCCGTCACCGTGTTCCAGCCCATGTGCGGGACGATCGGCGCCCGCAGCGGCTCGACCCGTCCGGGCAGCACGGCGAGGCCCGGCGTCTCGACGCCGTGCTCGACGCCGGCCTCGAACAGCACCTGCATTCCCACGCAGATCCCGAGCACCGGCCGCCCGGCGGCAAGCCGCTTCTCGATCATCTGCCGCCCGCCAACGGCCTCCAGGCCGGCCATGCAGGCCGCGAACGCCCCGACCCCGGGGACGACGAGGCCGTCGCAGCCCAACGCGGTCGAGGCATCGGCGGTCACCGCGACGGACGCGCCCACTCGTTCGAGCGCCCGCTGCGCCGAGCGCATATTCCCCGATCCGTAGTCGAGGACCACGACGGTCGGGTTCCTGGTCAGAGCACCCCCTTCGTCGAGGGCACGCCGACGACGCGCGGGTCGAGCTCCACGGCAACACGCAGGGCGCGTGCCACAGCCTTGAACTGCCCCTCGGTGATGTGGTGCCAGTCACGGCCGCCATGGACGGTTACGTGCAGCGCGATAGCTGCGTGGTGGACGAACGACTCGAACACGTGCCGCGTTAGCGTGGTGGCGTAGTCGGGCCCGATGGTCGGCGGCGCGCCGGGCGGCTCGTGGTGCACCAGGTACGGCCGGCCGGACAGGTCGACCGCGGCCTGCACCAGGGTCTCGTCCATGGGGATCAGCGCGTCGCCGAAGCGCCGGGTGCCGGCCTTGTCCCCGGCGGCCTGCGCGAAGGCCTGCCCCAGCGCGATCGCGGTGTCCTCGACGGTGTGGTGGGCGTCGACGTGCAGGTCACCCTCGACCTGCACTCGTAGGTCGAACAGGCCGTGCTTGCCGAACGACGCGAGCATGTGGTCGTAGAAGCCGACCCCTGTTGAGACGTCGGTGCGCCCGGCGCCGTCCAGGTCGATCTCGACGAGCACCTTCGTCTCGCCCGTCTGGCGCTCGATCCGACCGGTCCTGTTCACAGCAGCTCCTTCAGCGCGGCGCGGAACGCCGCCATCTCCTCGGCCGTGCCGACCGACACGCGCAGCCAGCCGTCCGGACCGGTCTCTCGGATGAGCACCCCACGGTCGAGCAAGCCGCGCCAGACCGCGTGGCGGTCGGCGAACCGGCCGAACAACACGAAGTTGGCGTCGGAATCCGCCGCGCGTAGCCCGATTCCCCGCAGCCACGCGACAGTTTCGTCACGGCGGGCGCGCAGCTCGTCCACCCGAGCGAGCAGCTCGTCAGCATGGGCGAGCGCCACCCGGGCCACCGCCTGCGAGGTGGCAGACAGGTGGTACGGAAGCCGCACGATCCGCACGGCGTCGACCACCGCGGCCGCAGCAGCAAGGTAGCCGAGCCGGCCGCCCGCAAACGCGAAGGCCTTCGACATCGTGCGGGTGACCACCAGCCGCGGATGGTCCGGCAGCAGGGACAGCGCACTCGCCGCACCGGCCCGCCGGAACTCGCCGTACGCCTCGTCGACGATCACCATGCCCGGGGCCACGGCGCAGACCGTCTCGATCGTCGCGAGCGGCAGGACCGTCCCGGTCGGGTTGTTCGGCGATGCGAGCAGCACAATCGCAGGCGTGTGCCGCTCGATCAGCTCGATCGCGTGGACCGGATCGAGCGTGAAGTCGTCCCGGCGCCGCCCGGTCACCCAGGCCGAGTGGGTGTCGCGCGCATACTCGGGGTACACCGAGTAGGTCGGCGCGAACGACAGCACGGTGCGCCCGGGCCCGGCGAACGCCTGCAGCAGCTGCAGCATGATCTCGTTCGAGCCGTTGGCCGGCCACACCTCGCCGGCCGTCAGACCGTGGCCCAGGTAGGCCGCGAGGTCCTCGCGCAGGGCAAGAGCGTCGCGATCGGGGTACCGGTTCAGCGCCCGCGCCGTGGCGGCCACCGCGGCGGCCATCTCGGCGACCACTGATTCGGACGGCGGATACGGGTTCTCATTGGTGTTCAGCCGCACCGGGACGTCCAGCTGCGGTGCGCCATAGGGCTGCTGGCCGCGCAGCTCGTCGCGCAGCGGCAGCTCGTCGAGCGTGACCGGCGCCGTGGCGGTCCGCTCCACGGCGGTCACGGGATCCGTGCCGAGATGGCCGCACCGTGCGCCGGCAGGTCCTCGGCCGCGGCGAGGGCGCGGACGTGCCCGGCGACGTCGGCCAGCGCGGCCCGCGTGTACTCGACAACGTGCACGCCCTTGAGGAACGACTGCACGGACAGCCCCGATGCGTGCCGCGCAGTACAGCCGGTGGGCAGCACGTGGTTCGACCCGGCGCAGTAGTCGCCAAGTGACACCGGCGAGTGGGTGCCGACGAATACGCAGCCCGCGTTGCGCACCCGTTCGGCCCACTTGCGCGCGTCGTCGGTGATGACCTCGAGGTGCTCGGCAGCGTAGGCGTTGACCACCGCCAGGCCCTGCTCGAGATCGCAGACGAGGACCGTGGCCGACTGCTGCCCGGACAACGCTGTGCGGATGCGCTCGACGTGCTTGGTGGCCGCGACTTGCCGCGCCAGCTGCGCGTCGACCGCGTCCGCCAGGGCGACCGAGTCGGTCACCAGCACGGACGCCGCCATAGGGTCGTGCTCGGCCTGGCTGATCAGGTCGGCGGCGACGTGCGCCGGGTCGGCGCCGGCGTCTGCGAGCACCGCGATCTCGGTGGGCCCGGCTTCGGCGTCGATGCCCACGACGCCGCGCAATAGCCGCTTGGCCGCGACGACGTAGACGTTGCCCGGGCCGGTGGCCAGGTCGACCGGGACGATGCCGAGCGACGCGTCGCCGTACGCCGCGAGGGCGACCGCCTGCGCCCCGCCGACCGCGTACACCTCGTCGACGCCGAGCAGCTGGCAGGCGGCGAGAATCGTCGGGTGCACCGACCCGCCGAATTCCCGCTGCGGCGGCGAGAAGAGCGCGATCGACTCGACGCCGGCCACCTGTGCCGGCACCACGTTCATGACGACGCTCGACGCCAGCGGCGCAAGCCCACCCGGCACGTAGAGGCCGACCCGCTCGACCGGCACCCACCGTTCGGTGACGGTGCCGCCGGGGACGACCGAGACGTCGACGCCCTCGCGCCGCTGTGCCTGGTGCACGATTCGGGCGCGGCGGATCGACTCGGTCAGCGCGTCCCGCACGGCCGGGTCCAGCGCCGCAGCAGCGTCCGCTAGCAGCTGTGCCGGCACGCGTGGCTCGGGCACGTCGATTCCGTCGAAGCGCCCCGTGGCCGCGCGGGCAGCCGGGTAGCCGCGCGCCGCGACGTCGTCGACGGTCGGCTCGACGGCTGCCATCGCGGCCCGGACGTCGACCGGCGCCCGGGGCAGGGCGCGCCGCAGATCGGGTACGTCCTGGCCGGTCAGGTCGATTCGACGCAGCATGCAACTCAGTTTACGGGGCTGCGCAGCGCCAACTCGCCGGGAGAACAGGTGCCTCATGCCTTTGCAAGGGCCTACCGTCGTGGTGTGCCCGACGTCGTGCCGATCTTCCCGCTCAGCTACGTGCTGTTGCCGGGCGCCCCGCTTCCGCTGCACATCTTCGAGCGCCGCTACCGCCAGCTCCTCGCCGACATCGAGGCCGGCGAGCACCAGGCAGCGTTCGGAGTAGTCGCGCTCGTCAGCGGCACCGAGACGTCCCGTCACCAGCAGTTCGCGTCGATCGGGACGATGGCCGAGATTCTCGAGCGGGAGCCGTACCCGGACGGAAGCTGTGACCTGCTCACCGTCGGCAGTCGTCGCTTCGAGATCGGCTCGATCGATCGGACGAGCAAGCCGTACCTGCAGGCCACGGTGAACTGGTTCGACGAGCGCGATGGCGACGTCGATGCCACCGTGCTCGCCACGTCGCGGCAGCTGTGCGAGACCTACATCCGGACGCTGGACGCGGTCAGCGGCCGCTCGTCAGACGTGGAGCTTCCCGAGGACGCGCTGCGGCTCTCCTACGAGATCGCGGCTCGGCTGCAGCTCACCTCCGCCGACCGCCAGGGCCTGCTCGCCGCGCAGGACGCCGCGGACCGACTCGCGGACGGATTGCGGCTGCTGCGCCGCGAGATCACCCTGCTGCAGCGCACCCGCACCGTGCCGGTTGCCCCGCAGGCCCTGCGCATCGTCCCGAGCCCGAGCTAGCGACGACCGGCTTCAGCCCAGTTCAGGTGCTGGCGCCTGGGTGGGCGCACGCCGCAGGTCGTCGTGCTTGGCGAACACGGCAAACAGGCAGATCAGCCACACCGACACGAGTGGCTCGACCACCAGTATCGCGTGCGCACGCACCGCGACCTGCAAGATGATCACCGAACCCAGCTTGCCGTCGGCGTGTCCCCCACCGGTAAGCCGGCCCACCCAGCTGGCGACGAGCGATCCGGCCAGCCCCCCGATCGCCAGCGCCGCGGTCGTCGAGGGGCCGCGCCAGGTCGGCCGCCGCCAGGCGACCAGGGCCGCCAGCGCTCCTACCGCCCCCGTCAGCAGGGCGAAGCGCCCATCGCTGGCGATGAACTTCTCGGTATCGTCGGGAATGATCGCGTGGGCGCCGACGACCACCCCGACCGTATGCGGGCTGATCGCCTGCCACAGCACACCGACCGGCGCTCCAACCACCGCGAGTACGGCGATAATCCAGCCGCCTCGCCGGAGATCCGTCCGCGACAGCCACGGATCCCGCTCAGCTGGTGACGACGTCCAGGCCGGGGGCGGGTCATTCGGGGCAGTCACCGGCTCAGTGTGTCATCTGACGCGCAGCCGCCCGTCGGCCAGGACGGCTGCCGGGGTGCGCCAGGCACCCGGCTCGTCGAGCGGGTCAGCCGGCAGCAGGACGAGCTCGGCCGGTTCGTTGCGCCGAAGCAATCCACTGCGCCGACGGATGCCGGGCGCCGCGGCGGCGAACTCGGTGGCCGCGCGCAGCGCGCCGAGCCGGCCGAGTCCGGTGTCGGCGAGACGGTCCAGCTCGCGCGGGTCGACGCCCGGGTGCGTGCCGTCGTTGCCGAGGTCCGTGCCGTACCGCAGCCGCACGCCTGCGCCCTGCAGCGCCGAGGCGTTGGCTGCGGCGTCGTGGCCGTGCCCGCTGGAGAAGAAGGTCTGCAGGGTGGACACCACCGAGATGCCCGCCGCGGCGATCCGCTCGATCACAAACTCCGGCAGTCGCTGCGTCGGGGTGTGGGCCAGCTCGTCGACGCCGGCGTCGACCGCGCGGCGCACCATCTCGACGGTGAGCGCATGTGCGACCACGGCGAGCCCGGTCCGGTGGGCCGCCTCGACCACCGCCCGCACCACCTGCGGCGGCGGGACCGGCCAGCCTGCCTCACCGGGCTCGAGCGCAATCTTGACGAGGTCCGCGCCGTCCGCCGCAATCCGCTGAACGATTTGCTGGGCCTGGCCCGGCGACGACACGAACGCCGCGAAGCCGTCACGTCCCCAACTGCGGCTCGGGTAGCCCCACGGCGCCGTCAGCATCGGGCCCGCAACCGCGATGAACGGCAGGCCAGCGGGCGGCACCCGGTGCCCGGTGCGCAGTTGCCGAGCCAGCGCCGGCGGCGCACCGAGGTCACGTACCCCCACCAGTCCGGCCGGTAGGCAGCTGGCAACCGGCGACAAGGCCAGGTGCACGTGCGCGTCGACGACGCCGGGCCCGATCCAGAAACCCGGGCCGCCTAGCACGGGAACGTCCGACGGGATCAGGCCCGGCCTCACCGGGCCTAGATAGGCGATCACTCCGTGCTCGTCGGCGATGACGGCCCCATCGAACGGCTGCGTCTGTCCACCAGCCCACACGGTGCCGAGCAGCGCCACCCCCCGACCGAGCTCGCTCATCGTCGCGCTGCGGCGACGCAGGGCCTCCAGACTGCCACCGGCCCGCTGGATCAGGTCACGCCGGGCGGCGCCCCACCGGGCACGCCACACCTCGCGCCGCAGACCCTGCTCTCCCACCACTCGATCTTCTCGCATCCGGCGCGCCCCGCGCTGCCCGGTGAACGCGGCTGACCGGCCGAGCGGCCGGTCAGCCGCGCGGCGGCGGAGCTGCCAGGTTCTGCACGATCAGGTGCAGGTCGTCGAGCCGCGCGGCGGGCACCACCCGATCGAGGTCGAAGCCGCGCAGCCGCTGCAGGATCTGCTGGCGCCGGCGCCCGAGCAACCGCACGCCAAGTAGCGGCAAGGTGGCCCGCCGGCTGGGCAGCCCGAGCCGGCGAAGCTCAGCTCGCGCGTCCACCCGGGTGTCGGCCACGAGGCGCCGGATGCGGACGTCATGCGGCCCGAACAGGTCCGCACCGGTCAACCGGCGCAGGGCGGCATCCAGCACCAGGCGCAGGCCGAGCGCGCACAGTCCCATCAGGCCTACCAGCACGGCAACCCACACCGGGGCGACGAAGTACAGCCCGACCGCGGCCGTGAGGATGGCCACCGCCACGACAAGCAGCGCGGCGCTGACGTCCGCACCGATCGCGCGGCCGACCAAATACCGCCCGAGGGTCCAGCGGGTGATCGGCGTGCCCTGCTGGAAACGCCCGACCTCAGGGCCCTCGACCCACGGCGCGTCATCGGGCCGGCGCCCGGGCACCGGCTGATCGGACGGCGCAGCTGGGGTCACCCGCTCACCGTACCGAGCTGCGGGCGACACTTGACAGCTATCCTCTGTCTCGATTACTTTGTATCGAGTATTCACTAAGGAGGACGTGATGAGCCGTCGACGGGTCAACAACCTGCTCGCGCTCGCCGTGCTCAGCTGCCTGATCGAGCGGCCCATGCACCCGTACGAGATCTCCACGACGCTGCGCGAGCGTGGCAAGCAGGCGAGCATCAAGCTCAACTACGGCTCGCTGTACTCGGTCGTCGAGGCGCTGCAGAAGCACGGCCTGATCGAAGCACAGCAGACCCAGCGGGACGGGCGCCGTCCCGAGCGCACCGTGTATGCGATCACCGACGCCGGTCACACGGAGTTCCAGGACTGGCTGGCCGAGCTGCTCTCGACACCGGTCAAGGAGTTCACCTCGCTGGAAGCCGGCCTGTCGCTCATGCCCGGGCTACCGCCGGACGAGGTGGCTCGGCTGCTCGACACGCGGGTCGCGCGGCTGCAGGTCGAGGTCGCGGCCGTCGACGCCATGCACACGACGGCGCGGGAGCACGGGCTGCCCGACCTGTTTCTCGTGGAAAGCCTCTACCGGCGGGCAATGCTCGCGGCCGAGCTGGAGTTCGTCCGCACCCTGACGCGCGACATCGGCTCCAGCGCGTTACCCGGCACGAAGGCCTGGCGGCGCATGCACGAACTGCACGCGCAGGGCACCTCCTTCGAGGAGATGTTCGCCGACCCGGTCCGCCATCTCGGTGAGGAGGCTCGCGCGCTGCAACCGCCAAGCGAACAGACCTGACGAACCGCGGCCGGGTGCGGCAACACCCGGCCGACGGCCCTCATCCTCGAGTCGATCCCGCAGGATCCGCCCTGTCGCCAGAGCACCCAAGGCGCACCGCTCACGATAGGGCAGCCGCGGCCTCGACTCCGTTATCCAAGGAGTCGCACCGATGCCGAACAACCACACCGCGGTGCTGCCCGCCGGCGGCACCGCACCCGGACCACAGCTCGAGCTCGCACTCGAGGCTCACGAACTCGTCAAGACCTACCCGGGTGGGCGCGGCGCGCAGCGGGTCCGCGCGCTGGACGGGCTGACCGTCCGCGTCGCCGCCGGGACGATCTTCGGACTGCTCGGCCCGAACGGCGCAGGCAAGTCGACGACGGTCAAGATCCTTACCACGCTGTCCCTGCCGGACTCCGGCACCGCCCGGGTTGCCGGCATCGACGTCCGCCGCTACCCCGGCCGGGTGCGTCAGGAGATCGGCCTGGTGTCGCAGAAGGCAAGCAGCGAACAGATCGCCACCGGCCGGGAGAACCTGGTGCTCGCCGCCCGCATCCAGGGTCTGAACCGGCGCGAGGCGCACGCGCGGGCGGCACAGCTGCTCGACCGCTTCGCGCTGACGGAGGCCGCGGACCGTCAGGTGCGCACCTACTCGGGCGGCATGTCGCGCAAGCTGGACGTGGCGATCGGGCTGATCCATCGCCCGCGGGTGCTGTTCCTGGATGAGCCGACCACTGGCCTGGACCCGGAGGCGCGGGCCGAGATGTGGGACGAGATCGCCCGGCTGGCCGGCGACGAGCAGATGACCGTGCTGCTCACCACGCACTACCTCGACGAGGCCGACCACTTGGCCGATCGGCTGGCCATCGTCGACCGCGGCCGGATCGTCGTCGAGGGAACGCCCGACGAGCTGAAGCGGGAGCTGCGCGGTGACGCCGTGGTCGTCGAGCTGGCCTCGGCCGACCACTCGACCGGCGCCGCCGCGCTGCTCGAGCGGGTGCCCGGCGTGGGTGAGGTCAGCGCGGACGGCACGGCGTTGCGGGCGCGGGCGGACCACGGTGCGAGCGCCGTGCCCGCCGTCCTCGGCGCGTTGGACGAGGTCGGCATCGCCGTCGCGTCCGTGACGGTTGCCCGGCCGTCGCTCGACGACGTTTATCTGCGCCACGTAGGCCGAAGCTTCGACAAGGAGGACACGAGATGACCACAGCCACAGCCACACCCACAACCGAGCTGTTCGACCCACCGCGTGCCCGAGCAGGCACACAGGCGAACAGGTTGATCAGGCATTCGGGTTATCTCACCATGCGGTCGGTGCGCGCCCTGATCCGCCAGCCTGGCTACCTGGCGATCACCCTGGTCCAGCCGATCATCTGGCTGCTGCTGTTCGGCCAGCTGTTCCGCTCGGTAATCCACATTCCGGGATTCGCCAGCTCGACCGGCGGCGGCTCGTACCTGGAGTTCCTGACGCCCGGCGTGATCATGATGACGGTGCTGTTCTCCAGCGCCTGGGCGGGCACCGTCTACATCGAGGACATGAACCGGGGCGTCATGGACCGGCTGCTCGCCTCGCAGGTATCCCGCGGCGCGATGATGGTCGGCACCCTCGCCTACCAGGCGATCACTACGGTGGTCCAGACGCTGATCACGTTCGGCATCGCGTACGCGACCGGCGCCCGATTCCCGGGCGGCTCCGGCGGCGTCGCGCTCACCCTGCTCGCGGCGGCGCTGCTGTCCGTGGTGTTCGCCGCGATGTCGAACGCGGTGGCGCTCCTGGTGCGCCAGCAGGAGGCGCTGATCGGCATCAGCCAGTTCATCAGCCTGCCGCTGTCGTTCCTGTCGTCGGCGTTCATGGTGATCGCGCTCGCGCCGGATTGGGTGCAGCAAATCGCCCGCTACAACCCGATGGAGTGGGTCGTCGTGATCAGCCGGCAGGCGCTCTCGGCCGACCCGGACTGGGGGGCGGTGCTGCCGCGGCTGGGTTGGCTCGCCGTGGTTGCGATCGTCATGGCGTGGCTGGCCACCCGGGCGTTCCGCAGCTACCAGCGCTCGGCCTAACGTCAGGCGACTGACGCCGGGCCGAGCAGCGCCTTGAGGTCGCCCATCAAGGCGGCGGACGTGGTGACCCGGTAGCCGTCGCCGAGCTTGAGCCGGTGCCGCCGCTCGCCGTTGACGAGCTCCAGATGCACCTCGGTGGTGCCGGGGTGCGCGGCCAGCACCTCGCGCAGCCGTTCCACCATCGGCGGCGTGCACCGGTTCGGCGGCAACGAAACCACGACCGGACCGCGTGCTCCGGCCGCCAGGTCCGGGAGGGTCAGGTCGCTGACGATCAGCTTGACCGTGTCGTCGCGGGCATCGGCGCGCCCTTTGACGACCACCACGGCGTCTTCGGCGATGTTGATGCCAACCTGCGCGTAGGTGGCCGGGAAGAACAGCAGCTCGATCGACCCTTCGAGGTCTTCGAGCACCGCCTGTGCCCACGGCGCCCCCGCCTTGGTGACTCGGCGGCTCACCGAGGACAGGATGCCAGCGACGGTGACGGCTTGTCCCTCGGCTGCACCGTCGGCGTGCAGCGCGGCTATCGACAGCTCCGCCGAGGCCGCCAGCACGCGCTCGAGGCCGAGCAGCGGATGGTCGGAGACGTAGAGGCCCAGCATCTCGCGTTCGAAGGCGAGCAGGACGTTCTTGTCCCACTCGCCGTCCGGCACCGCGACGGCGAGGACATCGGCAGCGCCGCCCGCGCCCGAGTCGACCCCGAACAGATCGAATTGCCCGATCGCTTCGGCCTTCTTGGTCTCGACGACGGTGTCCAACGCTCGTTCGTGGATGTGGATCAGACCCCGCCGGGTGTGGCCGAGCGAGTCGAATGCGCCGGCCTTGATCAGTGCCTCGACGGTGCGCTTGTTGCAGACGACGGCGTCGACCTTGCGCAGGAAGTCGGCGAAGTCGACGAACTCGCCCTTCTCCTTGCGCGAAGCCACGATCGATGCGACGACGTTGGCGCCGACGTTGCGCACCGCGCCGAGCCCGAAGCGGATGTCCTTGCCGGTCGGCGTGAAGTCCGCCGCCGAGGAGTTTACGTCTGGCGGTAGGACGCTGATGCCCATGCGCCGGCATTCGGCCAGGTAGATCGCCGAGCGGTCCTTGTCGTCCTTCATCGAGGTGAGCAGCGCTGCCATGTACTCGGCCGGGTAGTTCGCCTTGAGGTAGGCCGTCCAGTACGAGATCAGGCCGTAGGCGGCCGAGTGCGCCTTGTTGAACGCGTAGTCGGAGAACGGGACAAGGATCTCCCACAACGTCCTGACCGCATCGGCTGAGTAGCCGCGGTCCCTCATGCCCGAGCTGAACGTCTCGAACTGGGCGTCCAGCTCGGCCTTCTTCTTCTTGCCCATCGCCCGCCGCAGCAGGTCTGCGGCACCGATCGAGTAGCCGGCCACTTTCTGCGCGATCGCGATGACCTGCTCCTGGTAGACGATCAGCCCGTAGGTGTCGTCCAGGATGTCGGCCAGCGGCTCGGCCAGCTCGGGATGGATCGGCTTGACCTGCTTGCGGCCGTTCTTACGGTCGGCGTACTCGTTGTGCGAGTTGGCGCCCATCGGCCCGGGCCGGTATAGCGCGCCGACGGCGGAGATGTCCTCGAAGTTGTCGGGACGCATGCTGCGCAGCAGCGCCCGCATCGGGCCGCCGTCCAGCTGGAACACGCCGAGTGTGTCCCCGCGCGCCAGCAGCTCATAGGTCGCGGCGTTGTCAAGGGGCAGGTCCTCCAAGACGACCCTCTCGCCGCGGTTGCCCTCAATGTTGCGCAGCGCGTCGTCGAGCACGGTCAGGTTGCGCAGCCCGAGGAAGTCCATCTTGATCAGGCCGAGCTTCTCGCAGGTCGGGTAGTCGAACTGCGTGATGATCGCGCCGTCCTGCTCGCGCTTCATGATCGGGATGAGGTCGAGCAGCGGCTCCGAGGACATGATCACGCCGGCGGCGTGCACGCCCCACTGCCGCTTGAGGCCCTCCAGCCCCTTCGCAGTGTCGACGACGCGCTTGACCTCGGGGTCGGACTCGTACAGCGCTCGGAACTCGCCGCCCTCGCCGTAGCGGTCATTCGTCGAGTCGAAGATCTTGGCCAGCGGGACGTCCTTGCCCATCACCGGCGGCGGCATGACCTTGGTGATCTTGTCGCCCATCGAGAACGGGTAGCCCAGCACGCGGGCGGCGTCCTTCACGGCCTGCTTGGCCTTGATGGTGCCGTAGGTGACGATCTGCGCGACGCGGTCATCGCCGTACTTGTCGCTGACGTAGCGGATGACGTCGCCGCGCCCGCGCTCGTCGAAGTCCACGTCGAAGTCGGGCATCGACACGCGGTCGGGGTTGAGGAAGCGCTCGAAGATCAGCCCGTGCACGAGCGGGTCGAGGTCGGTGATGCGCATCGCGTACGCGGCGATCGAGCCGGCGCCCGAGCCACGGCCCGGGCCCACGCGGATGCCGTGCTCCTTGGCCCAGTTGATGAAGTCGGCGACCACCAGGAAGTAGCCCGGGAAGCCCATCTGCACGATGACGCCGACCTCATAGTCAGCTCGCCGGCGCGCTTGCTCAGGTACGCCGTTCGGGTAGCGGCGCAGCAGGCCCTTCTCGACCTCCTTAACGAACCACGACTCCTCGGACTCGCCGTCGGGCACCGGGTAGCGCGGCAGGTAGTTGGCGCCCTCGGTGAAGCTCACCTCGCACTGTTCGGCAACGAGCAGCGTGTTGTCGCACGCTTCGCGCAACTCATGCTTGTCGGCCCACAGCGAACGCATCTCGGCCGGCGACTTGAGGTAGAAGTCGCGGGCGTCGAACTTCAACCGCTTCGGATCGGCCATCGTCTTGCCGCACTGCACGCACAGCAGCACCTCGTGCGCATCGGCGTCTGCGGCGTGCGTGTAGTGCAGGTCGTTCGTGGCGATCATCGGAAGGTCCAGGTCGCGGCCGAGCCGCAGCAGGTCTTCGATCACCCGGGTCTCGACGTCCAGCCCGTGGTCCATCAGCTCGAGGTAGAAGTTTCCGGCGCCGAAGATGTCCCGGAACTCGGCGGCGCTCGCGCGAGCCTTCGTGTAGTCGCCGATGCGCAGCCAGGTCTGGATCTCCCCCGAGGCGCAGCCCGTCGTGCCGATCAGCCCCTCGGCGTACTGGGCCAGCAGCTCGCGGTCGGCGCGCGGCTTGTAGAAGAACCCCTCGATGCTGGACCGGGACGCCAGCCGGAACAGGTTGTGCAGGCCGGTGTTGTTTCGCGACAGCAGCGTCATGTGGGTGAACGCGCCGCCACCGGAGACGTCGTCGTCGCCACCGCTGGCCCACCGCACCCGGGTGCGCTCGTAGCGCGACGTTCCGGGCGTGAGGTAGGCCTCCATCCCGATGAGGGGCTTGATCCCGGCCCTGCGCGCCTTGGTGTAGAAGTCGTAGGCGCCGAATACGTTGCCGTGGTCGGTCATGGCCAGGGCGGGCATGCCCATGCGGGCCACCTCGGCGAACAGCTCGTCGAGTCGCGCCGCGCCGTCGAGCATGGAGTACTCGGTATGCGCGTGCAGGTGGACGAACGAGTCGGACCCTGCACCACTCACCGCGAGACCGACCCCTCTTTCGCGCTCTAAGCGTCCCCGGACGACGCCCACCGATTCTGCACCCTCCTCCCACGCGGTGACGGACCCCGCCACCATCACCGCGTGTCGCCACCCGCCCGCACCGTGGCCGACCGCCACCGCTCTTGCCTGGACGGTATCGGGCCGGACCGACACCGCCGGTCCTCATGCGGTCGTCGGTGGCTACTGGCACGGTATGGCTATGCCTGAGATCTCTCCGCAGAACTACGCGAAGCAGTGGTCGGACGACTCGCGCCCTGAGCTGCCGAACGTCAGGACGAGCGCAGCGTGCTGACCGCGTTCCTGGATTGGAACCGCGCCACCTTCGAGCTCAAGTGCGCAGGCGCGGCGCCGCAGCGGCTGTCCGAGCTGAGCGTCCCCCCGTCGCGGCTTACCCTGCACGGCCTGGCCCGGCACCTCGCGGGTGTCGAGCGGTGGTGGTTCGCGATCCAGTTCGCCGGTGAGGACGTCCCGATGCTGAACTACTCCGACGACGACCCCGATCAGGACTTCGAGCATCTCGACGGTGACGTCACCGAGGCGTTATCGGTTTGGCGCACCGAGTGCGCACACTCCCGCGAGATCGTCCATGCCACGCCGTCACTCGAGCAGACCGGCACAGAGAAACGCACCGGCCAGCCCGTCTCGCTGCGGGTGATCTTGGTGAAGATGATCGCCGAGTATGCGCGGCACAACGGGCATGCCGATCTGCTCCGGGAGCGCCTCGACGGCGCCACCGGATATTAGCGGCGGGCATCTGGGTCTGCAGCGATCAGCTTGAAGGACAGACGTCTTGGGTCGACGACGTCGATGACGTCGATGACGTTGTGAGGCTGATCAATCCCCAACGCGTGGGACACGTCGAGATCGAGCAGGTTGCGCAGGAGCATCCGGCCGATCATCTCGTGAGACACGATCAGCGGCCGCTCGCTACTCGCGGCGGCGATGCTGCCGAGGGCGCGGCGAGCGCGCGCGTCACCGTCCGCGTAGCTTTCGCCGTCCGGGAATCGCCAGTGGTACTTGTCCGCCTGCCGTGCCCGGAGTGAGTCGGGATGATACTTGGCGATGTCGCTGTCGGACAGGCCGGCAAACTGGCCGTGGTGGGCCTCCCAAAAGATCGGAAAGGAGGTGGAGCGACCGCGTCCGGGCGACAGGATCACAGCGGGTACGGCCGGGACTCAGCAGATCCGGTCAAGTGTGGCGCGGCTGGGCTGGTGGTCATCCCGAAACCGGGTCAGAAGGGGCGGGGTCGACGTCGCCGGTCTGGGTGGCCGTCTGGGTGGCCGCCTGGGTGGCCGCCTGGGTGGCCGCCTGAGTGGGCTGTGGCGGCGGGGGGTTGGGATGTGTCGGGGCGTGGCTGTGGTAGGTGTGGCCGGTGGGGGCGGTCCAGCTGTAGCCGCCAGCCGGATGACGCTCGACCTGCCAGCCATGCTCGTCTTTGACGGCGTGGTGCCGAGGGCACAACGCAGCGATGTTCTGCGCGCTCGTTGGTCCGCCGTCGATGAATCGGATTTGATGGTCCAGATCGCAGCGCTCGGCCGAGCGGGGGCAGTGCGGGAACGCGCAGGCCTGGTCGCGCGCGATGACGAACCGGCGCAGGTCGGCGGGCGGACGATAGGTGCGCCGGCCATAGTCGAGCAGCTGTTCGGTGGCCGGGTCGAGGATCAGTCGCCGCCAGCTGCCGGTGGGGTCGGCGGCGAGGCGGCGGGCCAGTTCGGCGGGGATCGGGCCGTGCCCGGCCAGCTCGCCGGGGTGCTGGTCGAGGTCGAGCAGGGTCGACAGCGCGATGGTGACCTGGATATGCGGGCGCAGCCCCTGCGCGCGAGGCAGCGCTGGGTCGTGCAACGCGGCCACCCCGAGGTCGACCAGCGCGTCGGCGCGCCGCTGGTCGGCGGTGCGGGGGTCGTCCGTAGAGGTCACCGACGCCAACGCCTGCACCGCGGCCATCACCGCGGCGGCGCCTTCGGCGGGCAGCAGCGCCCACAGCGTCGCCATGCCGTCCTCGGCTGGGGTGTGCCGCACGCATCGGTCGCCGAGCGCTCGCTGATGCCGCTGCTCGGCCGACGCCGGGTCGGCGGCCGAGCAGCGCCCGGCGCACGCTGCCCCGGAACTCGCCGACCGTCTGCCCGCCGGCCCGGGCAGCACCGCCGCCTCCACTGCGGCGGCCACCGGGGCGTGCAGCGGGGCCACCGCGTCGGCCAGCGCCCGGGCATGCCAATAGGAGATCGCACCGGTCTCCAGCGCCGCCAGCGTCGCGGGCAGCGCCCGCATAGCACCGCGGCGACCGCCAGCCGGTCGGCCGCGGTCGGCGCGGCCAGCCGCAACGCGCAGCCGACCTCCTCTCGGGCGAGGTTGCGCGGCCCGTGATACGGCGAGTCGGCCCGGCCCGGCGCCTGAGCGTCGATCGCGGCCAGCACCCGCTGCTGCATCCCCTGCAGCCAGCCGATCTGCCGCTCCAACGCGGCCAGCAGATCGACCCGCCCGGCAGCGTCCACCCGGTGCAGGTCCACCGCCGCCAGCGCCGCGGTCACCGCCGCCCCCGGCTCTGCGACCGCCGCCGCGGCTACCGCGTCGCCGGGGCAGGTGACCGCGTCGAACCCGGTCACCCCGGTCACCCCGGTCGGCTCGTCCAGCCACGCCGGGGGTTCCCGCGTCGCCCAATCGGACTCGTAATCCGAACTCATGTTTGAATAGTACTGAACCGTCCGGCATCCTGTCCAGCAAGAATCACCTTGTTTTTCGTTGGATTCCCGCTTGATTCGGCCTACGTCGGCGGACTGGAACCGGCGCGTGCACGTGTGCTGCGACGGCGGCGCAATGCAAGGGCCCACGCAAACAATCCGCTCCGTTGCGGCGGCGAGCGGCCTGTGTTCTCAGCTGATGACCACGGGTGTGCCGACGGGCGCCCAGTTGTACAGCCAGGCGATCCCCGCCAGTGGCATATGGACGCAGCCGTGCGAACCGTCGGTCCGGTATTTCGCGCTGCCGTAGGGGAAAAGCTGCCACGCCGAGTCATGAAACCCGAACAACGGCGCGTCAAAGGGAATCCAGTAGTTGACCACGTAATGGTCGCCGGTGAGCAGGGTCAGCGTCTGGTTGGTCAGCTTGGCCTGGATGACGTATGTCCCGGTCGGCGTGTGGTAGTCCTCGGTCGGGATGCCGGTCGTGACGGCGGTTTGGTAGGCGAGCCGAGTGCCGGCGCACATCCATTCGTGCTGCTGGGCCACGCTGACCCGCACGAGATGCGGTCGGGTGTTGACCGCGCACGGGTTCGGCACGGGTGGCGTGGTCGTCACCGTGTGCGTCGCGGACGGCCGGGTCGTGGGTGCGGCCAGCACGGCGCGAGCCGCCGGCACGCTCCCAGATCCGGAGCCGCCTACCGTCGCCGAGCAGGCGGCCAGCACGCATCCGACGACGGCCACGCCGACGAGCACGATCGACCGATGCACGGCGCCAGCATATTGACGGCTCAGGACTCAGCGGCTAGCACGTCCAGCGCGTGCTGCAGATCGGCCGGATAGGGCGAGCTGAACGTCACCGGCCGACCCGTCGCTGGATGCGGCATCGTCAGGGCGCGCGCGTGCAACCACTGCCGGGTCAGCCCCAGCCGGCGCGCCAGAACCGGATCGGCCCCGTAGGTGAGATCTCCGACGCACGGATGGCGAATCGCGGCCATATGCACCCGGATCTGATGAGTGCGGCCGGTCTCCAGGTGCACGTCCAGCAGCGACGCGGCTCGGAAGGCCTCGACCGTCTCGTAGTGCGTCACGCTTGGGCGCCCGCCCGCAACGACCGCGAACTTGTAGTCGGCCCCCGGATGACGGTCGATGGGAGCGTCGATCGTGCCGCGGATCGGGTCCGGGTGACCTTGGACCAGCGCCGAGTACCGCTTGTCCACGCCGCGGTCCTTGAACGCCCGCTTCAGCAGCGTGTAGGCGCGCTCGCTCTTGGCGACGACCATGACGCCCGTCGTGCCCGCGTCCAGCCGGTGCACCACGCCTTGGCGTTCGGCTGCGCCGGAGGTCGCGATCCCGTAGCCCATGGCGGCCAGGCCCTGGACGACGGTCGGGCCGGTCCATCCGGGGCTGGGGTGCGCGGCGACCCCCACCGGCTTGTCGACGACTGCGATGTCCTCGTCGTCGTGCAACACGACCAGCCCATCGACCACCGTAGGCGCTATGGCAGGCGCGGGCGGAGCCGGCGGGACGCGGACCTCGAGCCATGCCCCGCCGCGCACCCGCGCGGATCGGGCGACGACCTGCCCGTCGAGGGTCACGTCCCCGGCATCGACCAGGCTCGCGGCCAGCGTGCGGGACAGGCCGAACAGCCGGGCGAGCGCGGTATCCAGCCGCAGGCCGTCTAGGCCGTCCGGGATGGGCAGCAGCCGCGGTTCGCTCACGGTTTGCGCGAGCCGCGCGTGCCGTCCAGGTTGACGCCAAGCAGCGCAACCACCGCTGTGAGCACTGCGCCGCACACGATCGCGGCGTCGGCGAGGTTGAAGACCGGCCAGACATGCCCGTCGTCTGCGAACAGGCTGATCCAGTCGACCACATGCCCCCGGCCCACGCCCGGCGTACGGAAGATCCGGTCGACCAGGTTGCCGAGCGCCCCACCCAGGATCAGCCCGAGGGAGATCGCCCAAGCGGCCGACCGCAGTCGGCCGGCAGTGCGGATGATGACCGCCACGACGACGAGCGCGATGACCGTCAGCACGATCGTCGCGCCGGTTCCAAGAGAGAACGCCGCGCCGGAGTTCCGAGTCTCGACCAGGTAGATCGCGCCACCCAGCAGCCGTACCGGTGCGTGGTCGTCTAGCTGAGCCGCCACGATGACCTTGCTGAGGACGTCTGCGGCAAGGGCAAACAGAGCCACGGCGGCGAAAAGTCGAATCCGCCGTGGGCGGGTCGACCCTGGCTGAGCAGGAGAATCGCCGATGCGCGCCTTGTTTGCGGAGCTTTCCGTGGAACTCACGGGTTCATTGTCGCCTACCGAAGCGCCGCCACGTCGGCGATCAGCGGCGTTCCTCCCGCTGCTTGCACGCGACATCGAGCGTCGCCATCGGGAACGCCTTGAGCCGCGCCTTGGGAATCGGCTTTCCGCAGCTCTCGCAGAACCCATAAGTGCCGGCGTCGATCCGCTCGACGGCGCGCTGGATCTGAGTCAACAGATCCAGCCGGTTGGCCGCGATCGACAGCTCCTGCTCGCGCTCGAACGTCTTGCTCCCTGCGTCGGCCTGGTCGTCGCCGGCCCCGTCGGTACTCGACGACTGCAGCTCGTTGAGGTCCTGCAGCGAACGGTCGTACTCGGTCTGCATCGCCTCCAACTCGGACATCAGCTCGCGCCGGACCTCACGCAGCTCGGCGGCCGTCCATTCCGAGCCGTGCGGCACCGCGATGGTGGCCCGTTTGGCGACCGGCCCCTTGCCAAGGGCGGGCGGCATCTTGGTAGGAGCCTTCGCGGCGGCCGACCTGGCGGGAGCCTTCTTCGCTGCCGGCTTCGCGGCCGCCTTGGCGGCGCTCTTCTGGATCGGGGCCCGATTGGCCGCAGTGGCCTTCGTGGTGGGCTTCGCCGCGGCGCCCTTCCTGACCGGTGCGGTGGCCCTGCTCGCCGGTGACTTCGCGGCCGCCTCCTCGGCCGCAGTGGCCTTCGCGGTGGGCTTCGGCGCGGCTTTCTTCGCCGGGGCCTTCGCGGTGGACTTCGCCACGGGCGCCGCCTTCCTCGCACCGGCGCCCCGTAGAGCGCGGCCAATGCGTCTCGCTAACGCGGGCATGACTCCCCCTCTTCCGCACGACACGCGTGCCCGGCTGCCAGCACGGGTACGCGCAGGTAGGCTGCGATCCGCGCCCGCAAAGGCGGCAAATATACGAGCCCGCGCAGCGCACCGCCACTGGGCGCGCCGGTCCAGGGGGACAAATGCCACCGGAGCCCCGCCTTGGACGGCTAGAATGCGTATGTACGACGTCCGCGACGACGAGGACAGCTAGCCACGGAGCCCAGCAGTGAGCGACCCGGGGACGGTGTGAGCCCGGGGCATGGCCCGAGGTGAGATCACCTCCGAGCACCGGAAGAACGAGCCAACCGGCTCCAGTAGACCCGGAACGAACGAAGTGGGCGCCTGCCACGGCAGGTGCCAACGAGGGTGGTACCGCGGTGCGGCCAGACCGGCCGCATCGTCCCTCGGCCAGCAGCACGAGCCGAGGAGTCCCCGCCGTCATGATGAGTGAGCATCGCTTGCGCGCGAAGCGCGCGCAGGCGGCACTGAGCGGAGCAAATTCGGCGATGAGCGCTCGCGCGAAGAGCCAAGTCAGCTACCGCTACCAGCCGCTCCCGCCGCACGTCGATCTGCCGGCGCTCGACCGTGAGGTCATCGACACCTGGCGGGCGACCAAGGTCTTCCAGCGCAGTCTCGAGCAGACCGCGGCCGGCCCGCCCTGGACGTTCTACGAAGGGCCGCCGACCGCCAACGGCATGCCCGGCACCCACCACGTCGAGGCGCGGGTGTTCAAGGACGTCTTCCCACGGTTCAAGACCATGAAGGGCCAGCACGTGGCCCGGATGGCCGGGTGGGACTGCCATGGGCTGCCGGTCGAACTCGCCGTCGAGAAGGAACTCGGCTTCACCGGGAAGCCTGACATCGAGGCGTACGGCATCGCCGAGTTCAACGCGAAATGCCGTGAGTCGGTGCAGCGCCACGTCGGCGCATTCGAGGCGATGAGCGAACGGATGGGCTACTGGG
The DNA here is from genome assembly GCA_963839995.1 of uncultured Actinomycetota bacterium. Taxonomy (GTDB): domain Bacteria; phylum Actinomycetota; class Actinomycetes; order Mycobacteriales; family Jatrophihabitantaceae; genus CAWIUB01. Next base: position 201,962 of record CAWIXH010000017.1, read on the forward strand.
CCGACTACGAGCACGCCTACTGGACGATGAGCCCGGACTACGTCGAATCGGTCTGGTGGGCGCTGAAGCAGATCTTCGACAAGGGGCTGCTCGTCGAGGACTACCGGGTGACGCCGTACTGCCCGCGGTGCGGCACCGGGCTGTCCGACCACGAGCTCGGCCAGGAGGGCGTCTATCGGGAGGTCGTCGACCCGTCGGTGTACGTCCGCTTTCCTCTCACCTCGGGTCCCTGGGCGGGTGAAGCCGACCTGCTCGTCTGGACGACGACACCGTGGACGCTCGTGTCCAACACCTCGGTCGCGGTGAACCCGAACGTCGGCTACCTGGTGGTTGAGGAACCCGACGGCACCGTGCTGGTGCGCTCTGGCGACGGTGCCTCGGGCGACCGGCTGCCCGATGGCGGGACGATCCGCGCCCGGTATGAGGGGCGCGAGATGGAGGGCTGGACCTACCGCCGGCCGTTCGAGCTAGTCGAGATGCCGGCAGCAACCGGGACCACCCCGCCGAACAGCGTGGTGCTCGCCGACTACGTCACAACCAGTGACGGCACCGGTCTCGTGCATCAAGCCCCGGCGTTCGGTGCCGACGACCTGGCGGCGGGGCGGGCGTACGGCCTGCCCGTGGTCAATCCGATCGGCCCCGACGGCCACTTCGCCGCCGACGTGCCACGGGTAGGCGGCATGTTCTTCAAGGACGCCGACGAGCCACTGGTGACCGACCTGAAGGCACGCGGCCTGCTGTACCGGCACGTCCCGTACGCGCACTCGTACCCGCACTGCTGGCGCTGCCACACGCCGCTGATGTACTACGCGCTCCCGTCCTGGTATGTGCGCACGACCGTGATCAAGGATCGGTTGCTGGCCGAGAACGAGGCGACGAACTGGTTCCCGGAGACGATCAAGCACGGCCGCTACGGCGACTGGCTGACCAACAACGTCGACTGGGCGCTGTCCCGCGACCGCTATTGGGGCACTCCGCTGCCGATCTGGCGCAACGACGCCGACCCGTCGCGCACGGTGTGCGTGGGCTCGCTGGCCGAGCTGCGCGAGCTCTCCGGGGTGGACCTTCGCGACCCGCACCGCCCGTTCGTCGACGAGGTCATGTTCACCCGGCCCGACGAGGACGGCACCTACCGACGCGTCCCGCAGGTGATCGACGCGTGGTTCGACTCTGGGTCGATGCCGTTCGCGCAGTTCGGCGCACCGCACCGCAACGCCGAACTCGCCCGCGAGAACTACCCGGCCGATTTCATCTGCGAGGCAATCGACCAGACCCGCGGCTGGTTCTACACGCTGATGGCCGTGGGCACCCTGGTGTTCGACCACAGCTCGTACCGCAACGTCGTGTGCCTGGGCCTGCTGCTCGCTGAGGACGGCCGCAAGATGAGCAAACACCTGGGCAACATCCTCGAGCCGATGCCGCTAATGGAGGAGCACGGCGCCGACGCCGTGCGCTGGTTCATGGTCGCGGCCGGTTCGCCGTGGTCGTCCCGGCGGGTGGGCCACAAGATCCTGGACGAGATCGCCTCCAAGGTGCTGCGCACCTACTGGTCCGTGGCGTCGTTCCAGTCGCTCTACGCGCGCGCCAACGACTGGACGGCCGTGCCCATGGGCTCGGTCTCCACGCAGACCGAGCCCCTGGGCACCCCGCTGGACCGCTGGGCGCTCTCCGAGGTCCATCGGCTCGTGGCGGAGGTCGACGACGCGCTGGAGAGCTTCGACACACAGCGCGCCGGCCGGGCACTCGCCGCCTACGTCGACGACCTGTCGAACTGGTACGTGCGCCGCTCGCGCCGACGGTTTTGGGGCGGCGATCCGGCCGCGCTGTCGACACTGCACGAGTGCCTGCACGTGCTGACCCGGCTGCTGGCGCCGTTCGTGCCGTTCGTCACTGAGAAGGTCTGGGGCGCCTTGTTCGCCTCCGACGAGGCCGACTCGGTCCACCTCGCGTCCTGGCCGCGAGCCGATTTCGCCGCGGTCGACGACGAGCTGCGCGGGCAGGTTGCCCTGGTGCGGCGAGTCGTCGAGCTGGGCCGCGCGGCGCGTGCCGAGTCCGGCGTGAAGACCCGTCAGCCGCTCGCCCGTGCGCTGGTGTCGGCTCCGGGCTGGGCGGACATCCCTGCGACGCTGCGTGGCGAGGTCACGGACGAGCTGAACGTCAGTGAGCTGGCCGATCTCGCCAGCGCCGGCGAGCTGGTGGAGCTGTCCGTCAAGCCGAACTACCGGGCGCTCGGCAAGCGGTTCGGCCCGGATACCCAGGCGGTTGCGCAGGCGATCTCGGCCGCGGATCCCGCGCAGCTGGTGGCCGCATACCGGGCCGGCTCGGTGCACGTCGTCGTGAACGGCGAGCCGGTCGCTGTCAGCGGCGACGAGATCGTCGTCAACGAGACCCCGCGATCGGGTTGGGCCGTGGCCAGCGACGCCGCCGAGACGGTCGCGCTGGATCTGGAGCTCACCCACGAGCTGCGCCAGTTGGGGCTGGCCCGCGATGTCGTGCGGGTCGTCCAGGAAGCCCGCAAGGCGGCGGGCCTCGACGTCACCGACCGCATCGAGCTGTGGTGGCGCGTGGGTGGCTCACCCGAGCCGGCCGAGGCGATCCGGACTCATCAGGAACAGCTGGCCGACGAGGTGCTGGCGGTGCGCATGACCGAAGGCGCCCCGGACGACCCGGCCGGACTGTTCCACACCGAGGACGACGACCTCGGACTGCACCTGTGGTTACGGCGTGGGACGGTACGCGATCAGCCCTGAGCAGCGCCCCGCGTCACCTCGGCGGCGTCGCGCTGCTGCTGACCAGGCTGCGCCGGCTCGGCTCGGCCGCTCGCGTCCAGATCGCGCAGCTGGGATTCCAGGTAGCTCTTGAGCCGAGTGCGATACTCCCGCTCGAACGTGCGCAGCTGCTCGACCCGCCGCTCCAGCGACTCCTTGCGCTGTTCGAACTGGGCGGTGATCGTCGACGCGCGCTGCTCGGCGTCGCGGAGGGCCTGCGCAGCCTGCGTCTGAGCCTCGCCGAGGTGCTTTTCCGATGCTGTCTTGGCATCGTTGATCGTGGCTTGAGCGTTGGCCTGTGCTTCGGCAAGCAGCCGGTCGGCCTCGGCCTTCGACTGGGCCAGGTGGGTGTCGGCGGTCTGCTGGGCCAGCGCCAGCATCTGCACCGCCTGGACGTGATGAGCCTCACTGCTGGCCGACGCCCCCTCGGCCGCGCCCTGCTGCGCGGCAGCAGCGGCCTGCTGGGCGTGCTGCAGATCCTGCCGGCTCTGCGCCAGCGCCTGCTCCGCCTGGGCCAGCTGCTGCTGTAGCGCCACGACCTGCTGGGCCGCACCGTCGTGACCGGAAGCGACGGCCTGCTCCAACTCGCCGATGCGCACCTTGAGGCGGCTGTTCTCGTCGCGGACAGCCGCGAGCTCGGCCGGGTTGGCGCCGCCGCCGCCGCCATTCGCGCCGGCCGCGCCCGGCCGGGAGCGCATGTCGTTGTTCTCCTCGATCAGTCGAGACAGCTCGACCTCGACGACGTCGAGGAACGCGTCGACCTCTTCCTCGTCATATCCGCGCTTACCGATCGGCGGCTTCTTGAAGGCCACATTATGGACCTCGGCGGGAGTCAGCGGCATAGGGTCACCTCGGGATCGTCAGCTGCGCAGCCGGGCTACCGCGCAGCGTGTTCACGGTGCGGATGATGCAGGTGGTTCGGTGATGATGCAAGCCGGAACCCTCCATCAGGGCCGGCCGACCCCCGTCTAGCTGGTCTAGGCAAGGGACAGAGCCAGCAACCGAAGAGCCAGGATACCGATCCACAGGATCATGATGCTCAGGTCAAGGCTCAGACTACCCAGTCGCACCGGCGGGATGAGCCGCCGAAGCAGCTTCACCGGCGGGTCCGTGCTCGCATAGACGAGCTCCAAGCCGACCGCCGTGACGCCGACCGGACGCCACGATCGGGCGAACTGCCGGGTGATGTCGACGATGATGCGGGCCAGCACCAGCAGCAGATACAGGTAGAGAACGAAGGCGATGACACCCCAGAACAGCGTCATCGCAGCGGCTCCTGACAGGTCGGCAACGGGCGGTCCCCCTCCATGGTGCCAGGAGCCGCGGGCCGACTGTGCGCTACGACTGGTTGAAGAAGCCACCCTCGGCGATGCGCGCCTTGTCTGCCGCGGTGACCGTCACATTGTTCGGACTGAGCAGGAACACCTTGGCGGTGACCCGCTCGATGCGTCCGTGCAGTCCGAAGGTGAGTCCGGCAGCGAAGTCGACGAGGCGCTTGGCGTCCGCGTCGTCCATCTCGGAGAGGTTCATGATCACCGGGGTCGACGAGCGGAAGTGCTCGCCGATGGTTCGGGCCTCGTTGTAGGTGCGTGGGTGCAGCGTGGTGATGCGGTAGCCAGGGTAGTCGTACTCGGCGTATTGGCCGTTCTGGTCGGTGTCGGACCACTCGCGCTGCTGGACGATCTTCGAATCCCCGCGGGCGTAGCGCGATTCGGCACCGTAGTCACCGTTGCGCGAGGCGGCGCGATGATCGTAGGAGTCGTAGGACTCCTTGCCGTCGGCGACGGCGTCTTCGTCGTCCTCGACCAGGCCGAGATAGACGCCCATCTTCCGCATGGCTCCGGGCATGTCGTCCTCCACTCGCTGCTGCAACGATCTTTGCAGGACGCTAGCCGATATTCCCGCTTCTAAGGCCTAGCAACGCCGATCCGATCCGGATGTGTGTCGCGCCGTATTCGACGGCCGCTTCCAGGTCCGCGCTCATGCCAGCCGATATCGAGGCTGCCGCGGGGTGCCGGGCGCGCACCCGTTCGGATACTCGGGCCAGGTTCGCGAACGCGACGCGGGGGTCGGCGGCCATCGGGGCCACAGCCATCACCCCGGACAGGTGCAGCCCTTCGGTGGCCGCGACCACGTCGGCAAGCGGCAGGACCCCTGGCTCGGGGACTCCCCCACGTGCCGGATCGCCGTCGAGACTCACCTGGACGAACACGTCGATCCGCCGCTTCGCACGCTGCGCGCCTGCGCCGAGCGCGCCTGCCACCTGCGGGCGGTCGACCGAGTGCACGACGTCGGCGTAGCGGGCGACCGACCGACACTTGTTCGTCTGCAGCCGCCCGACGAAGTGCCAGCGGGCTGTGGCCCCTGCATCTGCGAATGCTGCCGACACGTCCGCCACCTTGCCGCGCGCCTCCTGGTCACGGCTCTCGCCGAAGTCGCGGATGCCGAGGCCCGCGAGGATCTCGACGTCAGAGGCCGGAAAGCCTTTGGTGACAGCGATAACCGTGATCGCCCGCGGGTCCCGGCCCACGCGCGAGCAGGCGTCGGCCAGGCGGGCGCGAAACGCGGCCAGGGACGCGACGAGCTCCGCCTGTCTGTGGGGATCGAGCGAACCGATCACGCCGTGCTCTCGGCCCGGCGCCTGCTAGGGCTTGAGAAAGTCGGGGACGTCAAGCTCGTCGTCAAGATCGATCGCCGCACGGCCGACCCCGGATGCCGGCATCGACCAGGCCGGCTCATGCACCTTGCCCGCCCCGTCGTGGCTTGACCCGTTGGCTGAGCTCGCGACCACGGCAGGCTCGCGCCGCGGCTCGACCTTCTTGTAGGGCAGCTGGCCGCTGTCGAACCCGGCGGCGATGACCGTGACCTTGACCTCGTCACCGAGCGTGTCGTCGATCACGGCGCCGAAGATGATGTTTGCCTCGGGATGCGCAGCCTCGGCCACGAGGGTGGCGGCGTCGTGGACCTCGAACAGGCCGAGGTCCGAGCCGCCGTAGATCGACAGCAGCACACCGTGCGCGCCGTCCATGCTCGCCTCCAATAGCGGGCTCGCGATGGCGATCTCGGCGGCGTTGCGGGCTCGGCTCTCACCGCGCGAGGAGCCGATGCCCATCAGTGCGGACCCGGCCCCACTCATGATGCTCTTGACGTCGGCGAAGTCCAGGTTGATCAGGCCGGGCGTTGTGATCAGGTCGGTGATGCCTTGCACGCCGGAGAGCAGCACCTGGTCGGCGCTGCGGAACGCGTCCATGACGCTCACGTTCTTCTCCGAGATCTGCAGCAGCCGGTCGTTCGGGATGACAATCAGCGTGTCGCATTCGGCGCGCAGCGCGTCTATGCCGTCTTCGGCCTGGGTGGCACGCTTCTTGCCTTCGAAGGCGAACGGCCGGGTGACCACGCCGATCGTCAAGGCCCCGAGCTTGCGGGCGATGCTGGCGATGACCGGTGCGCCGCCGGTTCCGGTGCCGCCGCCTTCGCCAGCCGTAACGAACACCATGTCAGCGCCCTTGAGAACCTCTTCGATCTCGTCGCGGTGGTCCTCGGCTGCCTTTCGCCCGACCTCGGGCTGCGCGCCGGCCCCGAGGCCACGGGTGAGCTCGCGGCCGACGTCGAGCTTGACGTCGGCATCGCTCATCAGCAGCGCCTGTGCATCGGTGTTCACCGCAATGAACTCGACACCCTTGAGGCCGACTTCGATCATCCGGTTGACGGCATTGACGCCGCCGCCGCCGACACCGACGACCTTGATGACTGCGAGGTAGTTGTGTGGAGGGGTCATGAGCCGGCCTCCGATCGAGCACACTGCAGGAGCGCAGGGAGGAGGCCGGCGGGGTATTCGGTCATCAGGCCACCACGCTTGATCGGTGGCCGGGTGGTGGTGTCATGGGCACCTGCTTCCACTCGTCGGTTGTGCCGCTGTTGGCTCACTGCTGACTCGCCGTTGACTCGCTGTGATGAACCCTCACCCTCAAGTAGACCGTAAACGTTATGTCAACCTAGGATGTTGATGCGACGGTACGTAACCGAACGACCGTTTCAAGCAGGCGCGCCGTGTGTCAGCGCGCAAACACCTCGTCCGGGTTACTGACGTCGAAGACCGACCCGGGCTGCCCGAGCAGGGTGGGCAGTATCCGAGCCTTGTCGGCGCTGCGGTCGGTATTCCCCCAGCGCACCGTGCGCTGGTCGCGCAGCTGCAAGGTGATGGAACCGGGGTCACCCGCCTGGATCGCGGCCAGCTTGCTCAGCACGGCAGCTGGCAGAACGCCCGCGACACTCGCGACTGCTTCGCCGGTGGCCTCCCCTGCCTCGCCCGGCGGGACGTCGAAGCGCGGCAACCCCGCCGGTGTCGTGGGCGCCGTCCGGAACTGCTTGCCGGTCTTGTCGACCAGCACCATACCCGCGCCACGTGTGACATAACCCACAGCCACCCGCTCGGTCACTGAGATCGTCACCGTCGAGGGATACGAGACCGCGACACGCGCGGTCGCAATCTCGGGCAGGGCGGCAACCTGCGCCCGGATCACGCCGGTGTCCAGCCGGATCAACGGCCGGCCGTGCGGAACCCGCGCCGCGCCGCGTATCCGTGCAGCGCTCACTGTGTGGTTGCCGCGGACGGTGACCTGATTGGCCCCGAGCACCGGGCTGAATGCCACGACCCAGACGACCACGGCCACCGCGCAGATGACCACGGCGACGAGGATCAGCCGGCGGCGCCAGCGATGCGTGCGGCGGCTGCGCTGTGGCGGGCGAGTCCGGCGGCCCGGGCGGACCGGCTGGCGCCGCAGCTCGGTACTCATATGCCGGGCTGCCCGGCGGTGCCGGCGGCGGCCACGGCGGCGAGGATCTCCGGGCACAGCAGGTACACGTCCCCGATCCCCATCGTTACGACGACGTCGCCCGGACGGGCGAGCTGCGCGACGCGCCCAGGCAGCGCGGCGTAACTGGGTTCGTAGACGACGTGCTGCGCGGGCAAGGTGATCTGCTCGGCGATCAGCGCGCCGGTCACGCCCGGTATCGGCTCCTCGCGCGCCGGGAAGATGTCCATCACTACCGCGATGTCGGCAACCGACATCGCTTCGGCGAACTGCGTCGCGAAGGTCTGCGTGCGGCTGTACGTGCCGGGTTGGAAGACGCCGATCAGTCGGCCGCCGGCTGGGACGACCGCCCGCGCCGCGCGCAGCTCTGCGGCCACCTCGGTCGGATGGTGCGCGTAGTCGTCGTAGACCCGGACGCCGTCCGCCGTCCCGCGCAGCTCGAAGCGGCGGTGGACGCCCTGAAAGCCGCCCCACGCCCGCACCACCGCCGCCACGTCCAGGCCGAGCTCGGCGGCGAGCGCCAAGGCCGCCGCCGCGTTGTGCGCCATGTGCCGGCCAACCAGCGAGCCGACCCGAACCGGCACGCGGCCGATTCGTCCAGTGCTGACGCTGAATTCCACCCCGCCGGGCTGCTCGACGATGTCGGCCACCCGAACGTCGGCGTCGGCAGACTCGCCGTAGGTCAGCACCCGCCGCCCCCTGGCCCGGGCGTAGTCGCTGACGCGGCGAGCGCCCGCGTCGTCCGCACTGGCCACCAGCAGCCCGTCCGCGTCGATCCGGTCGACGAACTGTTCGAAGGCGCGGTGGATCCCCTCGAGGTCGCCGTGGTTCTCCAGGTGATCGGCCTCGACGTTGGTGACGATCGCCGCGACCGGGTGCGTGAGCAGGAACGATCCGTCGCTCTCGTCCGCCTCGACGATCGCGAGCTCGCCGCTGCCATAGTGCGCGTTCAGCCCGGTCTCGTAGAGGTTGCCGCCGATGGCGAAGGACGGATCGAGCTGGCAGGCCTGCGCTGCGACTGTCAGCAGCGACGTGGTCGTCGTCTTGCCATGCGTGCCGGAGACGGCCACGCAACGCTGGCCTTCCAGACCCGCGGCCAGCGCCGCCGCGCGGCGCAGTACCGGCTTGCCACTTGCCCGAGCCGCGACGAACTCCGGGTGCCGCGGATTGATCGCCGTCGTGTAGACGAAGCTGTCGGCGTCCGCGAGATGGTCCGGCGAATTGCCGATCTGCACGTCCGCGCCGATCGCCCGCAGGGCCGCCGTCGTGGCGGAGTCCCGCGCCTCGCAGCCGCTAACCGGCACACCGCGCGCGATGAGAATCCGCGCCAAGCCGCTCATCCCCGCTCCGGCGATGCCCATGACGTGGACCCGGCCGAGTTCCGCGAGTTTGGGCACGACGTCGGTCGGCGCGCTGCGAACCAGAGCCGCACCGGGCGCCGCCCAGTCGGCCGGTCGGTCGATGTCAGCGTCCCGGGTCGGGCGGGTCACCACGGGATTTCGCCCGTCGTCCATGTCGGCGTCACGCGGACCAGCATGCCCTGCAGTGGCTGGCGTGATTCGCTCAGTTCCCCGCTCGCTCACCGGGCCGCCCGGCGTGACGGTGGTTCAGTGCCGGTGGGCCGCGTCGGCCGGCTGGGCACGGCTGGGCTCCGGGCGGCCGCTGGTCCCGGCCCACCCACGGCGGCTGCCGCCCGCACGCGTGCGGCGGCCGGCGCGGCGGCCGGCCGTGCCGGGTGGCGCTTCGGCGCGACGTACGGCTTGGGGACTGGTAACCGCAGCCACCGCTCGACGCGTGAGCGCGTGCCGGCGATGGCGGCTCGATGCGCTGCCGATGCCGCGGCTGGCTCGTGACGGGCGAAGGAGACGAGCATGCCAAACACGATGAACGTCGATATCAACGATGCCCCGCCGGCGGAGATGAACGGCAGCGGGATGCCGGTTACCGGCAGCAGCGCGGTGACGTAGCCCATGTTGATCAGCGCCTGACCGCAGATCCAGACTGCCGAGGTCCCGGCCGCCAGCTGCACGAACGGATCGCGGCTGCGCCGCGACACCCGGATGGCGCTATAGGCGAACAGGCCGAACAGCAGCAGTACCGTCGCCGAGCCGATCAGGCCGAGCTCCTCACCGATGACCGAGAAGACGTAGTCGGTGTTCGCATTGGGCACCCACAGGTACTTCGACGTGCCGTTACCCAGACCCACCCCGAACACGCCGCCGGACGCAAGCGAATAGAGCCCCTCGACGGCGTGGAAACCCGTCGTCTGCGCGTCCTTGAACGGATCGGTGAACGTGAGCAGGCGCTGCAGCCGGTACGGCGCGCTCACGGCGAGTATCCCGACACCCGCAACCGAGACCAGCAGAACCCCGAAGAAGTACCGCAACGGCGCGCCGATCATCCACAACAGGCCGAGCAGGATCAGCACGAAGCACAAGGTGGTGCCGAGATCGGGCTCGATCATCACCAAGGCCATGACCAGGACGAACGCCGGCACGAGCGGAACGAACAGATGTCGAGCGCGGGTCAGCGTGCCGAGCTGCTGTTTGCGCGCGAGCAGGTCCGCGCCCCAAAGGAGAATCGCGAGCTTCGCGAACTCCGAGGGCTGGACCTCGAGCGGGCCGAGGTCGACCCAGCGCCGCGCACCGAACGCGCTGACCCCGATGCCCGGCACAAGCACGGCAAGCAGCGACGCGATGGCGAGGAACAGCGCCGGGTACGCCAGCAACCGGTAGGCGCGCGGAGGCAACCGCGTCGCGACGTAGCACACCGGGATGCCGAGGACCAGGAAGAAGCTCTGCTTGATCAACTGGGCCCACATCGCTCCGCCTTCGCTGTGCCCGGCGGCGATGGTCGTCGAGGCAGCCATCAAGATGCCGAAGCCGATCAAACCGACGCCGGCGAGCACCAGGAGCTGGACCGAGACATAGGGTCCGCCGAGGTAACGCCGGGCGCCGCGAATGATCGCATGCGATCGGTGGGGGCGGGCCGAAGCCCGAGCGGTAACCGTGCTCATCGTGTCACGCGGGGCCGAGCCCCCGGACGGCGGCTGCGAACGCGTCGCCGCGCGCGGCGTAGCCGGTGAACATGTCGTACGAGGCCGCGGCGGGGGCGAGCAGCACCGTACTGCCGGGACGCGCCAACCCGGCCGCAGCCTGCACCACCTCGGTCATGGCCTCATCGTCGTCGGTGGCGACCTCGATCACGGGTACCTCGGGCGCGTGTCGTGCCAAGGCGGCGCGGATCTGGCCCCGATCCACGCCTAACAGCACGACCCCGAGCAGACGATCGGCGTACCCCCGCACCAAGTCGTCGACGGGCGCGCCCTTGAGCTGGCCGCCTGCGATCCAGACGACCGGCGCATACGCCGCAAGCGATGCCGCGGCCGCGTGCGGATTGGTCGCCTTGCTGTCGTCGACATAGCGAACACCCGCCCGGTGCGCAATCAGCTGGTTGCGGTGCGGATCGGGAACGAAATCCCGCAAGCCGTGGGCCACGGCTCCGGCCGGCACACCGTATGCCCGGGCCAGCGCGGCAGCGGCCAGCGCATTGGCCACATTGTGCGCCCCAGCCGGATGGACCTGCCCGGCCGCCACGAGCGGTGTGTCAGTGGAGAAGGCACGGTCGACCAGCATGCCGTCGACGACGCCGAGCTGACCATCGTCCGGGACACCGAGCGTGACACCCACCCGGCGCCCCCGCGCGCGCGAGGCGGGGCTCGCGAACAGCTCAGCGACGTGAGGATCGTCGACATTTGCGACGGCGATCGGCCCGCCCCATACCCGGGTCTTGGTGAGCGCATAGCTGCGCATCGCGCCGTGCCAGTCCAGGTGATCGGGCGCCAGGTTGAGCAGCGCGCCGGCCGCCGGGACCACGGTGGACGACCAGTGCAATTGGAAGCTGGACAGTTCGACGGCGAGCACGTCGTAGGGCTGGGACGCGAGCACCGCATCGATGATCGACACGCCGACATTGCCCACAGCCAGACCGCGCTCGCCCGACGCACGCACGATCGACTCCAGCATGCGGACCGTCGTTGTCTTGCCGTTCGTCCCGGTGACCGCCAACCACGGGGCGGCGGCGGAGCCGCGCAGTCGCCAGGCGAGCTCGACCTCCCCCAGCACCTCGACGCCGGCACGTGCGGCCGAGAGGAACAGCGGATGGTCGGGCCGGAACCCCGGGGATGTCACCACAAGGTCGACCCCGTCAGGCAGCCGCTCGACCGCACCCAGGAACCGGGCACCATTCGCCTCGAGCGGGGCGACGGCCGCGGTTCGCTCACGGTCGCTCAGCAACACCCGGGCACCCCGGGCGAGCAGCGCGCGGGCAGCCGCCTCGCCCGCCAGGCGCACTCCGCAGACCAGGACGGTCCGCCCGGAGAGCCAGTCAGCCATGGCCGATGAACTCGGCATAGAACAACCCCATGCCGAACGCCACGGCGAGCCCGGCGATGATCCAGAACCGCACGATGATCGTCACCTCGTGCCAGCCCGACATCTCGAAGTGGTGGTGGATCGGCGACATCTTGAACACGCGCCGTCCGACGCCGGTTCTTCGGCGGGTGTACTTGAACCAGCCGGTCTGGATGAGGCCGGACAGCGTGACGACCGCGAACAGGCCACCCAGCACGACGAGCAGCAGCTCGGTCTTGGACAGGATGGCCATTGCGGCCATCAGCCCGCCCAGCGCCATCGACCCGGTATCGCCCATGAAGATCTGCGCGGGCGACGCGTTCCACCAGAGGAACCCGAAGCAGGCGGCCATCGCCGAGGCCGCCACGATCGCCAGGTCGAGGGGGTCGCGCACCAGATAGCAGCTGGGCAGATGGTTGGTCGGTCCGCAGGAGTTACGCGACTGGATGAACGTGATGAGCGTGTAGGCGCCGAAGACCATCGCAGACGCCCCGGCCGCCAGCCCGTCGAGTCCGTCGGTGAGATTCACCGAGTTCGCGGTGGCCGAGACGATCAGGTAGGTCAGCACGACGAACCCGAGCGTGCCGACCGTCAGCTGGCTGACGTCGCGCACGAACGAAATGCGCGTCGAGCCGGGGGCAAGTCCCAGCTTGTTGTGGAACTGCAGCGCGAGCACGCCGAAGGCGACAGCGACCAGCAGCTGACCGCCGAATTTCGCCCGCGCCCGCAAGCCGAGACTGCGCTGTCGCCTGATCTTGATGAAGTCGTCGAGGAAGCCGACAATGCCGAGGCCGACCATGACGAACAGCAGCAACAGGCCCGACACGGTGGGCGAGGCATGCGCGCTGAACAGGTCGGGGACGTGTGCCACGAAGTAGCCGAAGACCGTCGAGCCGATGATCGCGACACCGCCCATCGTCGGCGTGCCGCGCTTGACCATGTGCGCGGGTGGTCCGTCGTTGCGGATCTCCTGGCCGAACCCGTGCTCGCGGAAGAACCGCACGACCAATGGCGTGCAGAGGATCGAGCACAGCAGTGAGGCGACGGCGGCGAGCAGGATTGTCTTCACTGCTCGCGTCTCCCTTCCGCAGGTTGCTCCGAGCTCGCCGACGGGGCCTGCTCGCCGAGCGCCAGTGCAACCCGCTCCAGCTTCGCCGCGCGCGACGCCTTGACCAGTACCACGTCACCGGGCCGCAGCTCGGCGTTCAGCAACCCGATTGCGGCATCGGTGTCGGCGACCCAGCTCGACTCGCCGTTCCAGGAGCCTTCCAGAGCAGCTGCCTGCGCGATCGGCCGGGCGTCGCCGCCCACCGCGATCAGGCGTGCTATGTCCAGCCGCACGGCGAGCCGGCCGACGGCGTCGTGTTCGGCCTCTGTGTCGGCTCCCAGCTCGGCCATCGGACCAAGGACGGCAACCGTGCGTGCACCCATGCCGTGGCCCATCGTCGCGAGTGTCTTCAACGCGGCTCTCATCGACTCGGGGTTAGCGTTGTAGGCGTCGTTGACGATCAGGACCCCGTCCGGGCGTTCGCTGATCTCCATCCGCCAGCGGGATCTCGGCCCTGCCCGGCCCAGCAGGTCAGCCACCTCGGCAAGGGTCAGCCCGCACTCGAGGGCGACGGCCGCGGCCGCCAAGGCATTGCCGACCTGGTGCTCGCCGACGAGCCGCAGCGCCACCTCGGCGCCCCTGGCGCCGTTATGCAGAGCGAACGTGGGCCGGCCCAGCTCGTCCACTCGGATAGCGTCCGCCCGGACGTCGGCATCGGCCGATTCGCCGAACGTGACGACCCGGGCCGACGTTCGGGTGGCCATTTGCGCCACCAGCGGGTCGTCGGCGTTCAGGACGGCGACGCCCCCCTCGCCGGCAGCCGGCAGCTCCTCCACGAGCTCGCCTTTCGCCTGCGCGATGGCGGCCCGCGTGCCGAACTCGCCGAGGTGAGCGGAGCCGACGTTGAGCACCACCCCGATGCGTGGCGGCGCGATTCGGGTGAGGTAGCGGATGTGCCCGATGCCGCGCGCGCTGTTCTCGAGCACGAGGAAGCGGGTGCGTACGTCGGCGAGCAACACCGTGTACGGGTGGCCGAGCTCGTTGTTGAACGAGCCGGGCGGCGCGACGGTGGGGCCGAGGTTTTCGAGCAGCTGGGCGACCAGGTCCTTGGTGGACGTCTTGCCCGATGAGCCGGTGATGCCGACGACGACCGTATCCGGCAGCCGGCCCAGGACCGCGGATGCCAGCGCGCCCAGCGCGGCCAGCGGCTCACGCACCACGATGCTGGGCGCGGAGACCCGGCGGGTAACGATCGCGGCCACCGCACCGGCTGCCAGCGCTGCCGAGACGTAGTCGTGCCCGTCGGCGTGTTCACCGCGCATGGCCAGGAACAGCCCGCCCGGAATGACCTGACGCGAATCGAACGCCACGGGTTTGTCGACCACCGCGTCCAGGTCGGCCGCGCCGTCAAGCGTCCCCTGGACGATCCCGGCGATCTCGCCCAGCGTCAGCGCAATCATCCCGAACGCTCCACGATCGCCGCGCGCAGCACCGCCCGGTCGTCGAACGGGTGAATGACGCCCGCGATCTCCTGCCCGGTCTCGTGACCCTTGCCGGCCACGAGCACCGTGTCGCCGTCCACCGCCGCGGCCACGGCTGCGGTGATCGCGTCGGCGCGGTCACCGATCTCGATCACCTCACCGCGTTCGCCGGCCGGGACGCCGCGGGCTCCGTTCAGCATCGCCGCCCGGATCGCCGCGGGTTCCTCCGAACGCGGGTTGTCATCGGTCACGATCAGCAGGTCGGCGTGCCGCGCCGCCACCTCACCCATCACCGGTCGCTTGGCCCGGTCGCGGTCGCCGCCGCAGCCGAGCACCGCGATCAGCCGGCCCCGGGTCAGCGGCCGCAGCGCGCGCAGGGCGCTGTCGACGGCCGCGGGCTTGTGGCTGTAGTCGACGACGGCCAGATACGGCTGCCCGACGTCGACTCGCTCCATCCGGCCGGGCACCGACGCGACCGCGATCGCAGGCGCGGCGACGTCGGGCGGGATGTCGATCGTGTGCAGGACCGCCAGCGCCAGCAGGGCATTCGCCACGTTGTACCGACCCGGGATCGCACAGCCGGCCGCCGCTTCGACGCCGGGGCCCACGGCGCGGAACTGGATACGGCCGTCGGGGCCAACGGCGACGTCGACCGCCCGCCAGGTCGCGGGGCCGCCGGTGGTATTCACTGTCACCGCGTCAAGTTGGGCCTCGGCCAGTCGCGCGCCCCACTTGTCGTCGGTGACGACCACTGCTGTGCGGCCGCGCCCGTCGAACAGGCGGGCCTTGGCCGCGAAGTAGTCCAGCATGTCGGTGTGGAAGTCCAGGTGGTCTTGCGACAGGTTGGTGAACGCCCCGACCGCGAAGGCGATGCCGTCTGCGCGATGCAGCGCGAGGGCGTGGCTGGAGACCTCCATCGCCACGGCCCGAGCGCCCCGTTCGGCCATCACCGCGAGTAGCGCCTGCAGGTCCGGCGCCTCCGGTGTGGTCAGACCGCCATACACCGACTCGTCGCCAACGAGCGTGCCGACCGTCCCGATCAGCCCCGAGGTGATCCCGGCCGCGGAAAGCCCAGCGCGCATCAGGTAGGTCGTCGTCGTCTTGCCGCTGGTGCCCGTGACGCCGAGTACCCGTAGGCCAGTGCTCGGTTCGCCGTAGACGGCGGCCGAGACGCGGCCGAGCCGCGCCCGCACGTCGTCCACGAGGACGGTCGGCACGTCGGCGGGCAGTAACGCCGCGCCAGCGACGTCGGTGAGCACACCGGCCGCGCCTGCCCGCAGCGCGTCGGGCGTGAACCGAGCCCCGTGGCCCGACCGGCCGGGGACCGCGGCGAACAGGTCACCCGCACGTACCTGCCTGCTGCTGGCCGTAATGCCGGCGACGGGCAGGTCCGCGCCGACGAGCCGTCCCCCGGCGAGCCTGGCGAGCTCCGCCAGGCCGCGAGGCGCGACGTGGGTCGGCCGGGGCAGGGCGGGGACGTCAGCAGCAACCGGCACGTCAGCACAGGGTAGTGCCGTACAGGCTGCGGTCCTGCGCACTGCACACGAGCAGCGGCACGTGCGTGGACAGCGAACCGGTCGGCGGGATGTGCGCGTGCTGCAGCTGATAGGTGGCGATCTGTTTGTACAGCGGCGCAGCGACGTCGCCGCCCTCCAGTCCGTGAGCCGGATTGTCGATCATGATCGCGACCACGAACCGTGGGTGGTCGGCCGGCGCGATGCCCGCGAACGTGTCCCAGTTCATCCAGTCGCTGTAGGCGCCACCGCGTGCCGGGTCGGGCTGCTGGGCGGTCCCGGTCTTGCCTGCGATCCGGTAACCGGGGATGGCCGCCTTCACGCCCGTTCCGCCGGGCTGGGTCACCGACTCGAGCATGGTGCGCACGGTCTGCGCGGTCCGCTGGCTCACCACCCGAACCGCGGCTGGATCCGGGGACGAGGTCGAGCCGTCCGGGCCGGTGACCGAGGAGACGATGCGGGGGGAGACGCGCACGCCGCCGTTGGCGATCGTCTGGTACATGCCCGCCAGCTGCAGCACGGTCATCGCCTCCCCTTGGCCGATCGGCAGGTTGGCGAACGACGCGGACGACCAATCCTTCATGTCGGGCAGGATGCCGGCGCTCTCGCCGGGCAGTTCGATGCCGGTGCGCTGCCCGATGCCGAACTTGCTCTCGTACGCGTCCCAGGCGGCTGGGCCGAGCTTCTGCGCGATCTCCAGCGTGCCGACGTTGGACGACTTGGCGATGACACCGGTCGCCGTGAAGGTCTGGGTCGGGTGCCACCACGCGTCGGAGACGTTGACTCCGCCCAGCGCGATCTTGTCGGGCACGGTGACGGTGGACTGCGGGGTGATCAGGCCACGCTCGATCGCCGCGGAGAACGTCACGACCTTGTTCGCGGAGCCGGGCTCGAACACCGACTGGATCGCCGGGTCCAGCAGCGTGTTGCTCTGGACGGTGTTCGGGTCGGCCGAGTTGAACGTCCCGGACGCCGCGAGGCTGAGCACCTGCGCGGTCCTGGCGTCCAAAATCGCCACCTGGCCGCCGCGTGCACCGGAGGCCTTGACGGCTGCATCCAGGTAGCCCTGCACCGTGTACTGCAGGTCCTGGTCGATGGTCAACCGCACCGTGCCGCCGTTCTGCGGGTTGATGCGCTGATTCGGCCCACTCGGGTTCATGTTTCCCGCGGCATCCGAGGCGAACGTCACGCTGCCGTCTTTGCCTGCGAGCACGTCGTTGTATTGGTATTCGATGCCCGCCGCGCCTGTCCCGTCCCCATGGACGAACCCGACGATGTTCGCGGCGGTGGTCTGACCGGGGTAGTGCCGCTGGGTGGTCGGCTGCGTGTAGATGCCCTCGAGGCCTAGCTGGCCGACCTTCAGCGCGGCCTCCGGCGCGATCGCGCTGGCGACGAGGCCGTACTTGCCGGGGAGCGACAGCACCTGTTCGACGTCGCCGATGCTGCGCCCGACCAGCGGGGAGAGCTGCACCGCGTCGCTGAGCCGGTCCACCGGCCGCACCTGGGACGGGTCGACGGTGACGTCCTGCGCGTCGTCGGTGTACGCGAGCACCGTTGCGTTGCGGTCGAGTATTTGGCCGCGCAGCGCGTGCAGGTCGACGGTGTGCACGCGCTGCGCGGCGGCTGCGGCCGCGAATCCTGCACGGTCGAGGCCTTGTAGCTGGACGAGCCGGCCACCGAGGACGACGAGCAGCAGCACGACCGCTCCGAATCCGATGTACAGCCGGGTGCTCGTCCGGCCCAGCGAGAGCGGACGGCGGGCCGGCCGTTTCGCGACGGCCGGTCGGGGGGTGGGCCGTTCGGCAGCCGTGCGGGATGCGGATCGCGCAGACCGCGCCGGCGCTGGCGTCGGCACCGACGGCGGGGGCGCTGCCGTCGAGTGAGGCGCTGGGCGAGGCGGGGCGGCCGACCGGGGTGTCGCCGTCGGGCGCGGTGCCTCCCCCGCCGCGCCCGCGCGGGCCGGACGCGCGGGGCGCAGCGGAGTGCCGGCCCGCCCGGGGCCGGCCGGCCGCGGCGGACGCGGCACTCGTGGGCGGGGGTCCGGGGGACGGCCGTCCCGCGGCGGGTTCACCGGGGGCCCCCGGGCAGCGGGGCGCTCGAGGTCGGCGGCGCCGTGGGCTTCTTCGTCGGCGTCGGCTTGGCGATTGGTTTGCCCGCCGAGGTGGGCTGCTTGGTCGGCTTCGCCGCGGGCTTCGTCGTCGGCGGCGCAGGGGGTGCCGGGGAGGTGGCCGGGGCGGGGCTGCCGAGCACGGTGACCGTGCCGTCTTGGTGGACGGTGAGGTAGCCCGGGCTGCCGTTGGCAACCATGCCGAGCTTCGCGGCGGCCGCGGCCAGAGCCCCCGGAGCCTGGCTGGCCGCCAGCTGCGATCTGGCCTGCTGGACGGCTGCGGCCAGGCTGGCGTTGGAGTCGAGAAGGCGCTGGCGGCGCAGTTCGGCGGCGGCGGAGGCGGTATTCAGCGCGAGCAGCAGGCACAGGCCACCGACGACCAGTCCGGTGACGAGCAGCGCGAACGGCGTCCGCCGAGGGCCAACCGGCCGGTGGTTCGGCGGTGCGGCGCTGAGGGTGGGCCGGGTCCACGGGGACGCTGCCGGCCTTTTCCGCGCTGGCTTTCCGCGATGGCCGGTCGGTGCCCGGCGGGTCCGGTGCGGCCTCGGGTCCGCTCGGCCAGGCACGGCACGGCGCGTCGCGGTCCCCGCCCGCGTCATGCCGGGATCCGGATGCGTTCAGCTGCTCGCAGCCGCACCGACGCTGCGCGAGGGTTGGCAGCCACCTCGGCCTCGCTGGCCGGTTCGCCGCGGGTGAGCAGGCGCAACTGCGGCCCCCGCTCCGCTAGGGACACCGGCAGGTCCGCCGGGGTCGTGTCGTGAGCCAGCGCCGCGAAGCTTCGTTTGACGAGCCGGTCCTCGAGTGAGTGGTAGGACAGCACCACGATCCGCCCATTTGTCCGCAGCGCGTCGAGTGCGGCCGGAATCGCGGCACGCAGCGCGTCCAGCTCGCCGTTGACCTCGATGCGCAGCGCTTGGAACGTGCGCTTGGCTGGGTGCCCGCCAGTGCGCCGGGTGGCCGCCGGTATCGCGTCGCGGACCAGCTCGGCCAGCCGGGCCGTCGACTTCAGCGGCGCCCGGCGGCGCTCGCGGTCGATGGCCGCCGCAATCCGCTGCGCAAACCGCTCCTCGCCGTAGTCGCGCAGGACCCGAGCCAGCTCGACGACCGGATATCCGTTCACGACGTCGGCGGCTGTGGCGCCCCGCCCCTGGTCCATCCGCATGTCGAGTGGGGCGTCCTGCGCGTAGGCGAAGCCTCGCTCCACGACATCCAGCTGCAGGGATGAAACGCCGAGGTCGAACAGAATGCCGTCGACGCCGTAGCGTCGCGGCAGCCCCAGGCCCGCGAGGACGTCGGGCATCTGGTCGTACACCGCGTGGACGAGGTGCAGTCGCGCACCGAAGCCGGCTAGCCGGGCCTCGCTGCGCGCGAGCGCTTCCGGGTCGCGATCCAGGCCGATCAGGGTGAGCTGCGGATGTGCCGCGAGCAATGCCTCGGCGTGGCCACCGAGGCCCAGGGTGGCGTCCACGACGACCGATGGCCGGCCGGTGAGCGCAGGTGCGAGCAGCCCGAGCACCCGGTCGAGCAGGACGGAAACGTGCCGCACGGACTCGCCGGTGCCGGGCTCTCCCGTCGGCGACGGGGGGTGTCCTGGTTTGCTGAGGCGCCTGGGCCTACGGTCGGCGCGCCACTTGCGGTGGCTCTCGTCCATGGGGCGTGTTGTCTTCCCTGTCTCGTGGCGTGCGGTTGGGGTCGCGGACGTCCTATCTGGTCCCCACCCGTCCGGCCCGCCAGCTCGGCTGGCGTCCTGGCACCGGGGAAGGTGCGCCAGGTCGTCACCGCCGGCGGCGACGGGAGGAGGCCGGATGGGACGTCGGCCGGGTCGCGCGTAGAGGGCTATCGACAGGTCTGGCCCGAAGGTCACAGCAGTCCGGGCAACACCTCCTCCGCGGCCTCGGCGAACACCTGCTCGGTGCTGTCGAGATAGGCCTGCCACGCCGACGCGTCCCACACCTCGACGCGGGTGTTCGCGCCGATCACGGCACAGTCCTTGGACAAACCGGCGTAGTGGCGCAACGGCTGCGGGACCGTGATGCGGCCCTGCCCGTCGGGTACCTCATTGGACGCGCTGGCGAAGAACACTCGGCTGTAATCGCGTACCCGCCGATCGGTGACCGGTGCTGTGCGCAGCAGCTCGGTCAGCCGGCCGAACTCGGCGATCGGGAATACAAAAAGGCACCGCTCCTGCCCTTTGGTGATCACCAGGCCACCTTCGAGCTCGGCGCGAAACCGGGCCGGCAGCGCGAGCCGGCCCTTGTCGTCCAGACGCGGGGTGTGCGTCCCGAGGAACACTCGCCCCACCTCCCTGCCCACCGCGCCGACTATCCCCCACAGATCCCCACAGTACCCCACTTTGTGCCACGGTCAACGAGGCGTGGCCGGAGATCCGACGGTGCCCAGGGCCCTGGCCCCATCGCCTGCCGAGCGGGCGGCGGCGGGAGGTTGGCGATCTAACGGCCGATCAGGACGATCCGCGCAGCGCATCGGCGCGTTCTCGGGAATACTCGTGAGTGGCCCCGCGCACACGGCAGCGGTGGCGGCTGCTCGAAGACGATAGGTGGACCGGGTGGAGCATCCCTACCGTCGCCACGGCGACTGGGCCGACCGCGGCGGTGATCAGATGGCCGAGATCGGCCATCTGAGCGGCGTGCCGCGCATCGACGTGGCGCCCAGCGTGCCCCCGACTCAGGTGGCGGCCGCCGGACGGCGGATCGGTACAAACATCGAGCAGGTCATCGAGGGCAAGGCAGACACAATCCGGTTGGGCATCGCCGTTCTGCTCGCCGAGGGGCACCTGCTCATCGAGGACGTCCCGGGCGTCGGCAAGACGAAATTCGCGAAGGCGCTGGCTCGCTCGATCGACTGCTCGGTGCGCCGGGTGCAGTTCACGCCCGACCTGCTGCCGAGCGACGTGACCGGCGTGAGCATTTACAACGCCGACAGCCGCGAGTTCGAGTTCAAACCGGGTCCGGTGTTCGCCAACATCCTGGTCGGCGACGAGATCAACCGGGCCTCGCCGAAGACCCAGGCGGCGCTGCTGGAGTGCATGGAGGAGCGGCAGGTCACCGTCGACGGAACCACCTACCGGCTGGAGGCGCCGTTCCTGGTGCTCGCCACCCAGAACCCCATCGACATGGAAGGCACCTACCCGCTGCCCGAGGCGCAACGGGACCGGTTCACCGCACGCATCTCGATGGGTTACCCGGACCGGACGGCCGAGATCACGATGCTCGCAGAGCACGCGGCCACCGACCCATTGGACAGCCTGACTCCGGTGTCGAGCGCAGCTGAGGTTCGTGGGCTGATCGACGCCGTGCGGGCCGTCCACGTCGCCGAGACGATCAAGGCCTATGCCGTCGACCTCGCCGAGGCGACCCGGCGCTCGTCCGACATGCGGCTGGGTGCGTCGCCGCGGGCCACGTTGCAGCTGCTGCGGGCCGCGAAGGCGTGGGCGGCGCTCGATGCGCGGGACTACGTCCTGCCCGACGACCTACAGGCGTTGTTCCTTCCGGTGCTGGCCCACCGGGTGCTGCTCACCGCCGAGACCCACATCAGCGGCCGTACCGCCGACGACGCGCTGAGCAAGATCATCGGCGCGGTGCCGATCCCGGCACCGGCATACCGCTAGGACAGCCGGGGGTCGCTGAGACGATGCGCCGGATCGGGTCGAGCTTCACCACCCGCGCTCGCTGCCTGCTTGCGGGCGGGCTCAGCGCGGCGTTGTTCGGCCTGCTGTTCGGGTCGACGGATCTGGTTCGCGCGGGCTGCCTGATCCTCGTCGTGCCGTTGGTGGCATACCTGGTCGTGAGCCGCTCACAGGTGACAATCGCCAGTCGGCGCAGCGTGGAGCCCGCGCGGATGCCCGTCGGCAACGACGCCGAGCTGCAGCTGACCATCACGAACCGTTCGGCGCTGCCGGTGGGTGGGTTGATGCTCGAGGACCGGCTCCCTGATCAGCTCGTAGGCCGCGTGCGATTCAGCCTCGAGGGCCTTTCCGGACGCGAGGCACGCACCATCGCCTACAAGTTGCCGACGCCGCGCCGGGGACGTTATCGCTGCGGGCCGCTGAAGGTCCGGCTCACCGACCCCTTCGGGCTCATCGAACTCACCCGGTCGTTCACGGCGCAGTCGGCGTTCGTGGTGACGCCCGCGGTCGAGCCGTTGCCCGATGCGCGGACCCCCAACTCGATCGACGTCGGAGACAACGCGGGCAGCCATTCGATCGGCAGCCACGGCGCCGACGACGCGTCGATACGCGAGTATCGGCACGGCGACGACCTGCGCAAGATCCACTGGCGCTCGACCGCCCGCATCGGCACGTTCATGGTTCGGCACGAGGAGCGCCCGTGGCAGGGTCAGGTCGCCCTGCTCCTCGATCTGCGTGCCCGCGCGCACGAGCAGCCCGTTGCCGCGGCAATGGCCGGTGATCTTCGTGAGTTCAGCAGCCTGGAGTGGGCGGTCAGCGCAGTTGCGAGCATCGGCAACCAGCTGTTGCTGACCGGGCGGGAGGTCAACCTGATCGCCAGCGCCGCAGGCAATGCACGGCTGGCGTTCTCCTCACCAGCCCAGTTCGTCGACCACCTCGCGGAGGTCGGACCGAACGAGCGGCAGGACCTGACACTGCTCATGCCGCCACTGCGATCGGCGACGCGCGATTCGACGGTGGTCGCAGTGCTCGGCACCCTCGACGACAGCGACGTTCAGGCCATTGCAGATGCGCGCCCGCGGGGTTCCGCCGCGCCCGCGTTCGCGATCCTGC
Organism: uncultured Actinomycetota bacterium; assembly: GCA_963839995.1. Classification (GTDB taxonomy): domain Bacteria; phylum Actinomycetota; class Actinomycetes; order Mycobacteriales; family Jatrophihabitantaceae; genus CAWIUB01. Next base: position 224,865 of record CAWIXH010000017.1, read on the forward strand.
TGGACCGCGCGAGCTGGGCTCGGCAGCACAAGCTCGCCAACCCCGCCGAGGTCCGTCCGGCTGCCCGGCAGGCCGGCATCGCGACGGAGAACATCGCCGAGACGCTGCGATCGGCAGGGTGGTGGGTCGCGGTCGCCCGGGCCGGAGACACGATCCCAGCCACCTGGACCCGATTGCTGCGCCAGCGGGCGTTTGCGGTCGGCCAGTCGGAATGGACCGCCCCCGACGCGTCCAATCGGCAGGTTCGGACATGAACGCTGTAGCGCGGCGTTCGACGGCGGACCCGCAATGAGCGCGACCACAGCTACGCCCCCCGCGACACCGGCGCCAGGCCAGCTGCCGCAGGAAAGGCAGCCCGCCGCGCGACACATCCAGACGGGCGCTCGCCGCACGCTCATCGGCTTGGTCGGCTCAGCGCTCGCGGTGCTGCCGCTGCTACAGATTCTCACCGACGGGGCGTGGGTGCTCGACGCCTGGACCGCGATGGCCGTCGCGATTCTGCCAGTGGCGGCGCTGCGGCTGCGCCAGCAGCCGCGGGCCGTTCACCTGGTGCCGGGTGTGCTGCTCGTCATCCTGCTGCTGACGATGCGCTACGTCCCGGACAACGCGGTCGGCGGAGTCTTGCCGCTGCACGGCGCATGGTCTGACATCGCAGCGCTGTCCAACCAGGTGGGCGACACGATCCGCAATGGCACCGCGCCCCTGGTCTCAACGCCGGCTATCCGGATGGTGTTGAGTGCACAACTGGTCCTGCTGGCGGTGGCGATCGACCTGATCGCCGTGGTTGCCCGCCGTCCGGCGCTGGCGGGCATCCCGTTCCTGCTCGTGTTCACGCTCGCCGGCGCGGTGCCGCGACATGGCGTCGGATGGCTTTGGTTTGCGCTTGCCGCGGTGGGTTACTTGCTGCTGCTGTCGTCCGACTCTCGCGACGAGCTGGCGAGGTGGGGCCGCATGATGCCCCGCACCCACACCGGCGCTGCCGCCGCCGGGCAGGCAAGCGCGGGTCGTCGCATCGCGCTGATCGCGATCGTGGTGGCTGTCTGCGCGCCTTTCGTGATTCCCATTCGCTCCGGCGACCTCATCGCTGACGTGCTGCACAACGGCGTGGGCGACGGGATCGGTAACGGGAAGGGCAACGGAGGCGTCGGCCTGAGCGCCTTCGCGTCCCTGAAAGGGAAGCTGACCCGCTCGTCGCCGATCACCCTGTTCACCGTCGACGGTGACAGCACATCCGGCAGTCAGCCGTTCTACCTGCGGCAAGAGGTCCTGGATTTCTACGACGGCAGGGGCTGGACGTCGCACGGGACCGGGTCCACCGAAGGCCTCGACGCGACCGAATTCGCCGGCACCCCGTTCGGCGCCACGAGTGTGCGCGACTCGACGTCCTACCAGGTCACAATCCGTATCGACCGCCTCGTCGGGAACGCTCCCGTCTTCGGCATGCCATCAGCGATGTCGGGGCTGCCCGCCGAGTACGGCTGGAGCCCGCAAGCCGAGCTGGTGGTCGGATCGGGCATCCACGGCGGGACGACGTACACAGAACAGGTCCGTCAACCAGACCCCACCGTGCCCGAGCTGCAGTCAGCGAATCCGGGAGCGGAGCCGGGAGTCTCTGCGTGGCTGCAGCTGCCGCCGAACATTCCCAGCCAGGTTTCCAAGCAGTTGAGCCAGATCATCGAAGGAAAGACCACGTCGTACGCCAAGGCGCGCGCGATCTCTGACTACTTCACCAACCCTGTCAACGGCTTCGTCTACAGCCTGCAGACCAAGGACGGCGATTCCGGAAGCGACCTGGTCGACTTCCTGACCAACAAGACGGGCTACTGCCAGCAATTCGCCGCGGCGATGGGCGTCATGCTGCGCATGGCAGGGATCCCAGCGCGCATCGTGCTCGGCTACAGCCACCCCGCCCCCGATGCCCAAGGGCACTTCGTCGTCACCACCGACGACGCACACGCTTGGGTCGAGGCCTACTTCGGGTCGATCGGCTGGGTTCCGTTCGACCCGACGCCGCTGGCTACCGGCCCAGGGACGCGGGCAGTCGCGCTGCCGTGGGCGCCGCACGCGTCCGGGTCGGGCGCCGGCGGCGAGGTCGATCCGCAGAAGCACACCGGCTCGGTGACCGGCACGGGCGCCCTTGACACGTCGAGCGGCCAACCACTCTCGACGTTGGCCAGCCGGCACGGCGGCGGGCTGCCTGGCTGGTTGACGTGGCTTCTCGTGGCCGTCGGCGGCGGGCTGCTCCTGCTCCTTCTCGTGCCGGCCAGCGTTCGCTGGACGCGCCGCCGGGCCCGGATCAGGGCCGCGGCACACGGCCCGGATCCGCTGTGGGCCGAGCTCGCGGACACCGCGGTCGACCTCGGTTACGTGTGGTCGCCGGTCCGCACGCCGCGCCAGGTTGTCCGCTGGCTGGGGCGCGAGGGCCTGCCCCCCGAGGCAGCCGGATCCCTGCAGACGCTAGCGCGCGCGGTTGAACAGTCGCGTTACGCGCCGCCGTCGCAGCCGATCCGCCGAGACGATCTGGTAGGCGATCTGCGCGAAGTATCCGGGGCGTTGCGGGCCACGCGCACCCGCGCGGACCGAGTTCGGGCGCGGCTGCTGCCCTCGTCACTGCAGTGGCTGGGTCGACTCTGGTTCGCCCGTCGGCACTGAACTCATCCGCACTCATCCGCCGGAACTGATTGATCCGTTGGAACTGACGCCAGCGGGTTGTACGAAGGATCGTCAGCTCTCGTCGAAACGCCGGCGCAGCCGGTCCTCCATCCGGGAGCGAACGCCCGACTTGCGGGCTTTGGAGCTTTCGTCACTTCTGGCCGAGCCAGCCGAATCAGGGGCGACTCGTCGGCCGCGGAGCATCGTGGCGGCGTAGGCACACGACGCGACGATCAGGACGAAGCCAATCACGCCGAGGAATACGAGCTTCGCGGCCAGCCCGATCAGGATGACGCCGAGGCCGGCAATGACGCCGGCGACGGCCAGCACGATCCATCTGCGGGTCCATCTGCGGGTGCGTGCCGAGCGCACAGCGGACGCGAACTTGGGATCCTCGGCGTACAGCGCCTGCTCGATCTGGTTGAGCAGCCTCTGCTCGTGTTCGGAGAGCGGCACGGTGCCCTCCTTTGTCCATGTTTCAGGCTGACCTGCCAACTACGAGCATACGAGCCGTTTCGCTCGCGCGAAAGTTGATGACGTATCGAGTCTCGTCGAGCCGCCCCACGGGCTCACGACGGTGCCCGCCACTCGCCAAGGTCGGGGTCATCCGGCGCAGGATCGCCTGCGCTGATCAGCGTGGCCGGGCGTACCGCATCGGACCCGAACCGTGCACGGGCCGCGTCGCTTACCTGGTCCAGCGCCGGATCCGGCCCGGTGCGGCCGAATGCGCGCAGCTGCCCTGCCAGATCCTCGAGGGTGAGCTGGTGCGGAGCCTGCGCCGGGTCGCGGAAGTTCTCGCACTTGACGCCGACCAGCCGAATTCGGGGTTGATCCAGGTTGAGCGAACGGTACAGGTCGGCCGCCGCGTCGTAGATCCTGGCACTGGAGTCGACCCAGCCGGGCAGGGTGCGGACTCTCGTGACGGTGCGGAAGTCGGCGAAGCGGATCTTGATGCCGATCGTTCGCGCCACCAGCTCGCGGGCCCGCACCCGGCGACCGACCTCGCCGGCCAGCCGCAGCAGCTCGCGCAGCACGTCGGCCTCGGCGACCAGGTCGACGTCGCTGGTGTGGTCGGCGCTTATCGACTTCTCCGGTTCCCGGGTCTGGACGTTGCGTGCATCGCGCCCCCACGACAGCTCGTGCAGCTGCTCGGCGACGGCCGCCCCGACTGCGCGGCGCAGCGTGTCGATTGGGAGATCCGCCAGGTCGCCGACCGTTCGGACGCCCAGGCGATGGAGCGGTTCGGCTGTCCGGGCACCGACGCCCCACAGCGCTGTGACGGGGAGCGGGTGCAGGAAGTCCAGAACTCCCGCCGCCGGCACGACCAACAGGCCGTCGGGCTTGCACCGGGCCGACGCCAGTTTCGCCACGAACTTGGACGGGCCGACGCCCACCGAGCAGGTCAGGCTGAGCGAATCGGCGATCCGCCGCCGGATGACGACGGCGATCTGGGCCGGACGGCCGAGCCGGCGCTGGGCGCGTTCGACGTCCAGGAACGCCTCGTCCAGCGACAGCGGTTCGACGTGCGGTGTGATGTCACGCAGGATCGTCATGACCTGCGCCGACGCCTGCGAGTACGCCTCCCGGTCGGGCGGCAGCACGACGGCGTGCGGACACAGCCGCAGCGCCTGGCCTGCCGGCATCGCGCTGCGCACGCCGTAGCGCCGCGCCTCGTAGGACGCGGCGGCCACCACGCCGCGTGGGCCGCCGCCGACGATCACCGGCTTACCGTGCAATTCCGGGCGACGGCGGACCTCGACACTGGCGAAGAACGCGTCCATGTCGACATGCAGGATCGAGCATCCGGAGTCGTCCCCGGACGCTTCGAGGATCCCGCCCGCCGACCGCGGGACATCAGCGCTGCGGCCCACGGCTACCGGTCGGGGCGGCGAGCGAGCACGTGCAGGCGCACCGCGATGTCGCGGTACGGCGGGCGGGCGGCGGCCAGCTCCTCGAGTTCGGCCAGTACCTCGGGTTGCGCCTCCGCCTCTGGTACGAGTTCGGCGAAGACCCCGATGCCGTGCGAGAGCTCGATCGTGAGCCCATGGCCCTGGCACAAGCCGATGATGGCGGGCAGGTCGAAACCGCCAGGCGCTCCGTCGGCCGAACGGCGCAGTTCGTCGCGCGCAGCGGCAACATCGCCGGCCAGGCTGCGCGCGAGCACTACTGCTGTGGGGTTGGCGACCAGCACGCTGATCAGGCCGCCCGGCCGAACGGCTGCAGCGAGACCGCCGAGCGTGGCGGACGGGTCGTCAACGACCTCCAGCAGGTCGTGCGCCAGGCCGAGGTCATACGCACCGCCGGCAACGTGCTCGGCCAACGTCTCCACGTCGCCTTGGACGGCGTGCACCCGCGCGGCAACGGCGGCCTCTGCGGCGCGGCGTCGCAACGTCGCCAGAGCATCGGCGCTGACATCGACCACGGTGACGTCCGCGCCCGCCTCGGCGAGCGGCACCGCGAACCGGCCGCTGCCCCCTCCGCAGTCCAGTACGAGCGGCGTGCGGCCCAGCATCGTCACGGTATCCAGGGCATCGGTCAGCAGCCGCCACAGCAGCCGGCCGCGTGCCGTCGGCTCCCTTAGCGGGCGGGTCTGCACGATTGCCGACCCTAGTCCGGACCCCTGACGGCGCAGACCGGCCGGGTTCGCGGGCTCAGCTGGCGAGCGGCGAGGCGAGCAGCCCCAACGACCGCTCGACGAGCTCCAGGAACTCGTTGGCCGCGCGCAGCTGCTCGTCCGCCTGTCGTTGGGAGACCGCACTCACGGCGCCCGCCTCGACCGCGGCTCGCGCTGCAGCGCCGCTCGCGAAATATGCCGACCAGTCGGCGAGTTCCGGCGCGACCGAATCCAGCAGCGCCCAGGCGCTGCGCAGCCGACGCGGTGCGGACCCCGGCCGCGACCTGACCGCGAACAGGGCTGCGGCCGCACGCAGCGCGGCGAGGTGGGCCAGCCGAAATCGCTCGGCCGCAGCTGCCGCACGGTTGGCCTCGGCGAGCCACGCCCGCGCGCGGCTGAGCAGCCGGACCGCGTCGGCCGTCGCCGGCGGGCGGATTCCGGAAAGCGGCCCGGCGCCGCTCGTCACTTGCTGACCCATCCGTCGCTCCGCGGCCATCCCGCACCCCTCTCTCTCGAACGTCTGTTCGACTCTAGCACAATCGGACGTGCTCCCGCGGCAGGTCAGCGAGCGAGGCGGTGGGCGAGCCAGGACAGCGCGAGTGGGTAGCGGTAGTCGATCCCGCCGTGGCCGGCGTCGAACAGCTCGAAGTGCACGCGGTCGTCCGGCACGCCGAGGCGGGCGAGTTCCGCGCGAAAGGCTTCGGCGCCCAGGTCCAGGAACCATTCGTCCTTGGTGCCCCCGTCGATCCAGATTGCCCGCAACGAGCGCAGCGCATCGGCGTACCGCTCGGCCATCCGGACCGGATCCCAGTCGAGCCACCGGTCCCACACCTGTGGTCGGAGTCGCCCGGACACCGGGTCGAACGGCAGCTCAGGCGCGCCGTCGTCCCCTGCGGAGAAGCATGCGGCGCAGCCGAGCAGCATCACCAGGGTCTGGTCGCACTCCTTGCTGAATGCGGCGCGTGACCGGAAGTCGTCCCACCAGCGATTGATGTCGTGGTCATAGTCGCGCAGGTAGCGGACCGCTTTGCCGAAGTCCGGGACGTAGCACAGCTCGTAGAGCGAATCACCGGCGTGCGTCGCCAGAGCGCCGAACAGATCGGGGCGCAGCATCGGCGTGATCATCGCGCCGAACCCGCCGGATGACTTGCCGGCGATCGCCCGAGACTCGGGCCCGGCCAGGGTGCGGTAGCGCTCGTCGACCCACGGCACGACCTCGTCGCAGAGGTAGGAGTGGTAGGCCCCGGTGCCGGGCGAGTCGACGAACTGCGACCCGCCGTACGCCGTCCACGCGTCGACGTAGACGACGACGCAACCCGGCGCGTCCCCGGAGGCGAAGACGGCGTCGGCGGTTTCGATGAACGGCTGGCGGAAGGGTGTGCGGTTGGCCCACATGGCAACGTGCCCGGTGTACCCCTGGATGACGTACACCGCGGGATAGCGGGCTGTCCCATCGCCGTAGCCGGGCGGCGCGTAGACCCACACTGGCCGCTCGTGCGGATCGCCGAGCGGATTGCCGCGCAGCAGTGTGGAGTCGATGGTGTGCCGGTCGAGCCGACCGGCGAGTTCAGCGTCCCAGGGCAGCATCAGGGCAGTCAACCAGCCCGCTACGACAAATGGCCGAGCGGCTCATTGCCGAGGGTGCGCGACATATTTGTAGGTCGCGGTAGTGGTTGATCTTGGCCGTGGTCGCAAGCAGTCGCTTATGCGGCGGCGGAGTGCTTCCACGCACGGCTGGCGTGTTGGCAGCGCAGGGTGGTGATGGCGGTGGCGCCGCGGGCGGTCCAGTGCATGCCGGATCGTTTGAGTCGGGCGCCGAGGACGGATTTGCAGCCGGCTTCGACGACGCCGGAGCCGACGAACATGCCGAGTTTGCGGTAGTAGGCGTAGCGCATGCGGTGGGCGTTGGTCTCGAAGTAGGCCACGGCCTTGTCGAGCTGGTCGGCTTTGGGACCGGACAGGTCGTAGAGGCGGGCGGCGGCGGAGAGCGCTTCGATGTCGCCGTTGTCCAGCTCGGTGAGCCGGTCCTGGAGCCAGGCGGCGGGGTCGGGCAGGATGAACTCGAGGAGGCCGGCGAGCTCGTGTAGGTGTTCGCGGGCGTGGTAGAGGTCCACGATCTGGGTCGCGGCGGGGAACCGTTGGTCGGCGAGGTTCCAGATCCAGCGGGCGCCGTCGCCGAGCACGGCGAGTTGGCGGATGTGGTCGCTGCCGCGGCGGCGGGCTTCGGCCTCGAGGAGGTCGGCGAAGGTCTCGACCGGGTCCAGGGTGGCCAGGTAGCTGGTCGAGTCGGGGTCGCGGACCGGGTGCCCCTCCTCGTCGGTCTTCGTTTGGGTGAACAGGCAGGCGAGTTTGGCTTCGCGGGTGCGGGCCCGCCCGTCTGGTCCTTTTGCCGGAGCGGCCGGTGGTTTCGCTGGCGCGCATCGGGAGGCCGGTTGCCGTGAGCGTGTCAGATGGTCTGTGTACGGGAGGTGCCTGAGAGCCTGAAGTGACTGATGTGGCTTCAGGTGGAAGGAGACACCGAGCATGTGCGCAGCAATGATCACCGATCTGGGGCCGGAGTCGTCGATGCCGGGCCGGGCGACACCACCGGCGCCGCCCCCGTGGGCGTGCGAGCAGACTCGCGCCCGGACGGCCGCCGAGCTGGCCGACGAGCTGGTGGACGAGGCGTGGCTGGACCAGCTGATCGCCTCCGCCGGGGCGGGCGAGTTGCGGTTGACCGGCGAGGGCGGGTTCCTGCCGGAGTTGATCAAGCGGGTCCTGGAGCGGGGACTGGAGGTCGAACGCACTGATCACCTGGGCTATGAGAAGGGAGACCCGGCCGGGCGCGGCGCGCCGAACTCGCGCAACGGCACCACCCCGAAGACGGTGCTCACCGAGGCCGGGCCGATCGGGCTGGAGGTGCCCCGCGACCGGCTCGGCACGTTCACTCCGCGGCTGGTGCCCAAGGGTGAGCGGCGACTCGCCGGCGGCCTCGACGACATGATCATCAGCTTGTATGCGGGCGGGATGACGGTCCGCGACATCGAACACCACCTGGTGCGCACGTTGGGCGTCGAGGTGTCCCGGGAGACCATCTCCAAGATCACCGACGCGGTGCTGGAAGAGGTCAAGGCCTGGCAGGCCCGGCCGCTGGATGCGATCTACCCGATCATCTACGTCGACGCGCTGGTGGTGAAGGTCCGCGACGGCGCGCACGTGATGAACAAGGCCGCGCACATCGTCGTCGGCGTGGACACCGACGGAATCAAGCACGTGCTGGGCATCTGGGTGCAGAACGCCGAGGGCGCGAGGTTCTGGCTGCAGGTGTTCACCGAGCTGCGCAACCGCGGGGTGCGCGACGTGCTGATCGCCTGCTGCGACGGGCTTGAAGGCCTGCCCGAGGCGATCGAGACCGTCTGGCCCAAGACGGTGACCCAGACCTGCGTGGTCCACCTCATTCGGGCGGCCATGCGGTATGTGTCCTACGGCGACCGCAAGGCCGTCGCCGCCGCCCTCAAACCGATCTACACCGCGGCCACCGAAGACGCCGCCCTCGAGGCCCTCGCGGCGTTCACCGAAGGCGAGCTGGGCCGCCGCTACCCCGGCGCGGTCGGCGTCTGGGAACGCGCCTGGGAACGGTTCACCCCGTTCTTGGCCTTCCCACCGCAAGTAAGGAAGATCATCTACACGACCAATGCCATCGAAAGCCTGAACTACCAACTCCGCAAGATCATCAAGAACCGAGGGCACTTCCCCTCCGACGAGGCGGTGGTCAAGCTGCTCTGGCTGGCCATCTGCGACATCGAGGACAAGCGCGCCCGCGCCCGGGAGAAGGAACGCCGCCGCAAGCCCGTCAACCACCGCACCGCACCCGGCCGGCTCGTCGAGGGCCAACTCGTCACCGGCTGGAAACAGGCCCTCAACGCCCTCGACATCGCCTACCCCGGCCGCCTGCCGCAAGGAGTGAACTGACGTGACCGGAAACGATCACCGGCCCGCCTACAGCACGCTGCGATCACCCTGGGTGCTCGTCGAGGACGGCGTCGTCGACCACAGCGCCGAAGTGCTCGAACGGCTCACCAACTGGCTGCTGACCGGCACCGACACCGCCGCGATCACCCGCTGCACCCGCGCGCTATCCCTCGGCGAGACCGACGACCCGATCAGCATCGCCTCCTGGACCGACGCGCTCGCAGCACGCCTGCGTCACCGAGCCGAACAAGCCCAACTCTGAACACCCACCAACATCAACAAGGAGCACCCCACACACAGAAGACTTGACAAGCTCGCGAGCAGGGCCGCGGCCTGGGCGAACGGCGCGGCAGCGCCGGCGCGGGCGGTCATCGCCCGCAGCCCGGGTGACAGCGACACCCCGGCCACGTCGAGCTGATCGTCGCGCGGCAGGACGCCACGGCGGCAGTCGGGGCAGTGGTAGTAGGCGCGTCGCAGCACGATCGGGCCGAGCACCGTGTCGATCGTCTTGGTGCGGTAGGCGACGAAGCCGGCGTCATGTCCGGCGCCGCAATCGACACGCGGGCCGTGATGCCCGGCATCACCGTCCAGCAGCTGTTCGAGCAGCGACGCGCCGAGGGTCGTCATCGCGGTGCGGATCGCGGTCTCCACCGCGGCCAGCCCCCGCTGTTTGCCTGGGCCTGCGCCGGGGTCCAGAGCGTGCGTGGCCAGCTCGGCCAGCCGCGCTACCTCGGCCGCGAAGTCCGCCTGGAGCGTGCTGAAGAGCCCCCTTTTTGGCCGTCGGTGCCGGCCGGGGCATCCTGTCCGCCGGCCTCGCCGGCCAGCGCCGACACCGGCCGCGCCTGGCAGATCGCCTCGTTGACGTCGATCAGCTCGTCTACGAGCTGCCTGAACCGCCGGTAATTACCGATCTCGGCGCGTGCCTTGTCCAGCTCGGGGCCGGGCCGCAGGTGCACCGTCACGGTCTTGCCGGCGACCTTCTTCGTCAGCACGTGCTGTGGGCCGTGGCCCGGGTGCTCGGCATCGGCGCACGCGCAGTTCGCCTTGCCGCAGCGGCGCATCACCTGCGACAGACTTCCCGGGCGGAAGTCGCCCACCGCGGCAAGCTCCTCACGCAGTCGGGCTCGCTGCTGCTCGAGTTCGGGCAGTGCTGCGGATCGGGTCACGCTCTCCTCCTAGTCTGAGAGTACAACAACTATCAGACTAGGGGCGAGTTACCGCGATCCTGGGGAACTGAGATGACCACCTACATTCGCGTCGCGCACCCCATTGCCGATTGCGACCACGCCGCCGACCACCACCACAGACGGTGCCCCGATCCGGGCCGCGCCGGCCGCGGCGGCAAGGCCGTCGAGCCGCGCCCGCACGATGCGTTCGCCGTCGAGCGTGGCCCGATGGATCACCGCGGCGGGAGTCGAGGCTGGACGGCCGTGGGCGATCAGTGCCGCGCAGATCTGATCCAGCCGCTCCATCGCCATGAGCAGCACGAGCGTCTGGGTCCCGGCGGCAAGCGCCGGCCAGTCCAGACCGCCGTCCGGCGAGCTGCCTGGGTCGAGATGACCGGAGACCACCGTGAAGTCGGCCGAGACGCCGCGGTGGGTCAACGGGATGCCGGCCACCGCCGGCGCGGCGAGTGCCGAGCTGATACCCGGTACCACGGTCACCGGGATCCCCGCCGCGACGCAGGCGAGCAGTTCCTCCCCACCCCGGCCGAACACGAACGGATCCCCGCCCTTGAGCCGGACTACGCGCTTGCCGCCGCGGGCCCGATCGATCAGCACCGCGTTGATCTCGTCCTGGGTCAGGTTGTGCCGATGCGCCGCCTTGCCGCAGTCGACGATCTCGGCGTCGTCCGGAAGATCATCGAGTAGGCCTCGCGGAGCCAGCCGATCGACGACGACGACGTCCGCGGCAGCCACCAGCCGGCGGCCGCGCACCGTGATCAGCTCGGGGTCGCCCGGTCCCCCGCCGACCAGCGCCACCGATCCCGTCACCGCCGGACGCAGGGGCCGGGCCGGCAAGTCGCCCGCGTCGAGCGCCAAGGAGATCGCGGCGCGCAACTGCTGCGACCGGCGCGGATCGTCCCCGCCGGTGATCGCCACGGTGAGCCCGTCCTTGCGCAGGACGGCCGGGGTCCGCGCGCTGCCTCCGGCGGCGACATCGGCGCGGACGCAGAACACCCGCTGCCGCACGGCTTCCGCGGCAACAGCGGCGTTGACGTCGCGATCACCGGTGCACGTGCAGACGAGCCACGCCCCGCCGACGTCGGCCGAGTCGAAGGGCCGCCGGCTCACCACGACTCCGAGCGCCTCGATGTCAGCTGAGACTGACGGGGCGACGACCTCGACCGATGCCCCTGCCTCGACCAGGGCGATTACCCGCCGGGTCGCCACCGCTCCCCCGCCGACGACGAGCACCCGACGCCCGCGCAGGTCGAGCAGGAGCGGAAAGCCGGTCACCACGCCATTCTGTCCGGAACCGCGGCCTTACCCGTCGGCGACCATGCCCGCAGCGACGGTCGCGCCCGAGCCCTCGTCGACCAGCAGGAACGCGCCCGTCGAGCGATTTACCGAGTACGCGTCGACGGCGATGGGCTCTGCAGTACGCAGCCGCACCACGCCGATGTCGTTGAGCTGCAACTCGTCCGCGGCCGAGGACGTCACCGTGCTGACGTCCAGTCGGCTGACGACCGCGTCGACCACGGCGCGTACGTCCCGGGTGGTGTGCCGCAGCGAGAACCGGTCGGCGGCACGCAACGGCCGGTCGGACAACCAGCACACCGTGGCCGTCAGCTCCCGCACGACCTCGGGCCGCGGCTCGCGGTCGACGGCGATCAAGTCCCCACGGGAGACGTCCACCTCGTCGGCCAACCGTACGACGACCGACCGGCCAGCCGTTGCTTCCGGCAAGGTTCCGTCAGCCGTGTCGATGCCGCTCACTGTGCTGGACCGACCGGACGGGAGCACAACCACCAGATCGCCGACGCGGAGCGGGCCGGCCTCGATCCGGCCGGCATATCCGCGATAGTCCGGGTTGTCGGCCGACCGGGGCCGCATGACGACCTGCACGGGCAGCCGCGCGGGGATCTGCGTTCCCGCCCGGGATTGGACATCCTCGAGGAACTCCAGCAGCGCCTTGCCCCGGTACCAGGCCATCCGGACGGACCGGTCGACGACGTTATCGCCGGACAGCGCCGCCATCGGAATCGGCGTGAACGACGACAGCCCGAGGCCGTCCGCCGCCGCGGCGAAGTAGGTGACGACCTGGTCGAACACCTCCTCGGCGTAGCCCACCAGGTCCATCTTGTTCACGGCCAGCACCACATGCTCGACCCGCAGCAGCGACGCCACCGCGGCATGCCGCTTGGTCTGCTCGACCACGCCGTTGCGCGCGTCGACGAGGATCACCGCGACGTCTGCGGTCGAGGCGCCGGTCACCGTGTTGCGGGTGTACTGCACGTGCCCGGGGGTGTCGGCCAGCACGAACGTCCGCCGGGCGGTCGCGAAGTACCGGTACGCGACGTCGATGGTGATGCCCTGCTCCCGCTCAGCCCGCAGCCCGTCGACGAGCAGGGCGAGGTCAGCGCCGTCGTAGCCGCGCCGTTCGCTCGCCGCCTCGACCGCGCTGAGTTGATCGGTCAGCACGGCCCGGGCGTCGTGCAGCAGCCGGCCCACCAGCGTGGACTTCCCGTCGTCGACCGATCCGGCCGTCACGACGCGCAGGAGTTCACCGGGCATTGATATTCACAGGCCCTAGAAATAGCCCTGCCGCTTGCGGTCTTCCATCGCCGCTTCGCTGGCCCGATCGTCCGCTCGGGTAGCGCCCCGTTCCGAGATGGTGGCTGCCGCGGTCTCCGCGATCACCCCCGCGACGTCACTCGCGATGGAGCGGATCGCGCCGGTGCAGGTCGCGTCACCGACCGTGCGATAGCGCACGGATTCGGTGGTCACGGTGTCACCGTTACCCGGCTGCGTCCACGGAGTTACTGCCAGCAGCATGCCGTCCCGTGCGAAGACCTGACGCTCGTGTGCGTAGTAGATGCTGGGCACCTCGATGCCCTCGCGCTCGACGTAGGCCCAGACGTCGAGCTCGGTCCAGTTCGACAGCGGAAACACCCGGACGTGTTCTCCGGTGCGGTGCCGGCCGTTGTAGAGATTCCACAGCTCGGGACGTTGGTTGCGTGGATCCCACTGGCCGAAGTCGTCGCGTATGGAGAAGACGCGCTCTTTCGCACGGGATTTCTCCTCGTCCCGGCGTGCGCCGCCCAGCACGGCGTCGAACCGGTGCCCGGTGATCGCATCGAGCAGGGTCGTCGTTTGCAGCGGGTTGCGCGATCGGCCCGGCGCTTCGCGCACCCGCCCCGAGTCGATCGAGTCCTGGACACTCGCGATCACCAGCTTGACACCCAGGCTGGTGACGTGCCGGTCGCGGTACTCGATGACCTCGGGGAAGTTGTGGCCGGTGTCGACGTGCATGATCGGGAAGGGCACCCGTCCCGGCCAGAACGCCTTGCTGGCCAGGTGCAGCAGGACGATGGAGTCCTTGCCGCCGGAGAACAGCAGCACCGGACGCTCGAACTGGCCGACGACCTCACGCAGGATGTGGATCGCCTCGTCCTCGAGGCCAGCGAGCCAAGTGCGGTCGAGTGTCGGTCGAGTCGCTACCGTGGTCACAACAGATTCTCCTTGTACAGCAGGGCGAATAGCTCGTCGACAACGTCGTGGACGCTCCGGCCGCTGGTATCGAGACGAAGATTGGGATTGACCGGCGGCTGGTAGTCGCCGTCGATGCCCGTCAGCCCGGCCAGCGCGCCGCCGCGCTGTTTCGCATACAGACCTTTGACGTCGCGTCGAGCGCAGACCTCGACCGGGGTGGCTACGTGGATCTCGAAGAACGGCACCTCCGCCGACTGGTGCCAGGCCCGTACGTCCTCGCGGGCCGCCGCGTACGGAGAGACCACCGAGGCGAGCACGAGCACGCCGTGACGGGCCAGGAGTTGGGCCACCCAGCCGATGCGCGCGACGTTCGCGTCGCGGTCGGCGCGGGTGTACCCGAGCTCCGGAGACAGGATCGGCCGCACCTCGTCACCGTCGAGGACCTCCACGCCGCGCCCGGCGGCACGCGCGCGATCCGCGAGTCCGTGGGCGATCGTCGTCTTGCCGGCACTGGGCAGGCCGGTGAGCCAGACAGTGGCACCGAGTGCCGCTTCTGGGCGAGGCCCCGCAGCGGACGACAAGGTGGTCGGGTGGAACTGCATGGCGTCGTCCTTCGGTCGCGTCGACAGGCACACGTACGCATCGGACGTACGGGCCGGGGCGAGCGGCCGGCTCGTCGCGCGAGCCGTCAGCGGCGGCGCGACTGCTCAGGGAGCCGGCTGATCAGGACGGTAGACACGCCGCGCTCACGACGCGCTGCAGATCGACATGCAAGCGCGCGACGAGCCGGACGGCGGACACGCGGCTCATAGTCGCACACCGCGGCCCGTCCGACCAACAGCCCTCGGCGGACCGCTTCGTGGCCCTCGTCACGCGGTGCCACCCAATGACGGTGGGCGACTCGGCGGATCGTCCGCGATGTGCGACCCTAAACGACGTGTCCCGTGAACCGCGCGTCCTGCTGACTTCCCGTCGGCACGTCGACCTGCGCCGGATCACGGCCGCTGCGTGTCGACGCGCCTAGCACTCGAGGCCAGGTCGGCACCATCGGAGAGGACCGCGCGCATGGCTGCGCGAAAAGGACAAGGGCAATGGGCACTGGGGTACCGGGAGCCGCTCAACCCGAACGAGCGCAGCAAGCGCGACAACGACGGGCTGCTGGTGCGCCAGCGGATCATCGACAGCTACCAGTACACGGGATTCTCTGGCATCGACCCGAGTGACCTGCGCGGACGGTTCCGCTGGTACGGCCTGTACACCCAGAGACGCGCCGGTATTCCCGGCGGACGCACCGCGATCCTCGAATCCGAAGAGCTCGAGGACGAGTACTTCATGCTGCGCATCCGCATCGACGGCGGCGCGCTGACCGGGGCGCAGCTGCAGGTGATCGGGGAGATCTCCACCAGGTACGGGCGCGACGTCGCCGACATCACCGACCGCCAGAACGTGCAGCTGCACTGGATCCGGATCGAGGATGTCCCGGCAATATGGGAGCGGCTCGAAGCGGTCGGCCTGCAGACCACCGAGGCCTGTGGCGACACACCCCGCGTCATGCTCGGTTGCCCGCTGGAGGGTGTGGCCGAAGACTCCGTGCTCGATGCGAGCGCCGCCTTGCGCGACACCGTCGACCGGTACATCGGTGACCCAGCGTTCTCCAACCTGCCGCGCAAGTTGAAGACGTCGATCTCCGGCTGTGCCCGGCACTGCACCAACCACGAGATCAACGACGTGTCGTTCGTCGGCGTGATCGGGCCGGACGGCACCCCCGGCTTCGACCTGTGGGTCGGCGGCGGACTGTCCACCAATCCCATGTTCGCCAAGCGGGTTGACGTGTTCGTCGCACCTGACGAGGTCAGCGAGGTCTGGGCGGGCGTCACCTCGGTCTTCCGTGACTACGGGTACCGGCGCTCCCGCAACCACGCCCGGCTGAAGTTCCTCGTCGCGGACTGGGGACCCGAGAAGTTCCGCGAAGTGCTCGAGAAGGAGTACCTCGGCCGCGCGCTGCCGGACGGCGTCGCGCTCGATCCCTCGCCGGCCCACCGAGACCACGTCGGAATCGAGCGGCAGGTCGACGGGCTGGTGAGTGTCGGCGCGACGACGAAGGCGGGCCGGACCTCCGGCTCGGCACTGATCGGCGTGGCCGACTTGGCGCAGCGGTTCGGCTCGCGCGGCGCACGGGTGCGGTTGACCCCGCAGCAGGGCCTGGCCGTGCTCGACGTCGACCCGCTCGCTGCCGACCAGCTCGTCGCCGGCCTTGACGAGCTGGGCCTTTCCGTCCGTCCGTCGGCGTTCCATCGCGGCACGATGGCCTGCACCGGTATCGAGTTCTGCAAGCTGGCGATCGTCGAGACGAAGGCCCGTGCGGAGACGATCCGCCGCGAACTGGAACGCAGGCTGCCGGACTTCGACACGCCGATCACGATCAACGTCAACGGCTGCCCGAACTCATGCGCACGGTTCCAAGTGGCCGACATCGGTTTCAAGGGCATCATCGCCCGGGGTGCGGACGGCACCGATCAGGAGGCGTTCCAGGTGCACCTGGGCGGCCAGCTGGGCAGCGAGGCCGCGTTTGGCCGCAAGTTCCGCGGCTTGAAGGTGACCGCGGAGCAGGCACCGGATTACGCCGAGCGGGTGCTGCGGGGCTACCTGGAACGGCGCACCGAGGGTGAGACCTTCGCCAGTTACGTCACACGAGCCGAGGAGACATGGCTGTCGTAGCAGGTTCGAAATGACCGAACGAGCGGCGCCCTTCTACTGCCCGTACTGCGGCGACGAGGATCTGCGGATGTTCGGTGAGAAGCACGGCGAATGGCGCTGTGGCGCCTGCCAACGAGTCTTCCGGCTGAACTACGTCGGCATAGCCGCGGACTGGACGAGCCAGCCGGTGCAGGAGTCACCGTGAACGCGCCGGTGACCGAACACGAAAGGTTGGCCCGCCTGGCCCGGCGCGCCGGTGATGAACTGGACGGCGCGCCCGCGCTGGACATCATGAGCTGGGCAGTCGCGCAGTTCGGCGCCTCGTGGTGCGTGACCTCGTCGATGGCAGACGCGGTGCTGCCGCACCTTGCCTCACGGGTCATGCCTGGAGTGGACGTGGTGTTCCTCGACACCGGGTACCACTTCGCCGAGACGATCGGCACCCGCGACGCACTTGCCGCGACCCTGCCGGTGACGGTCCGCACGATCCACCCGAAGCGGACGGTGGCCGAGCAGGACGCCGCGTTCGGTCCGCGCCTGCACGATCGTGATCCCGATCTGTGCTGCGCCATGCGCAAGGTCGCGCCGCTCGCGACGGCGCTTGACCCGTACCTCGCCTGGGCATCCGGGCTGCGGCGCGACGAAGAGGCCACCCGAGCAGACGTCCGCGTCGTCGAATGGGACGCGCAGCGCGGCATGGTCAAGCTCAACCCGATCGCGACCTGGACGCCGGATGACGTCAACGCCTACATCGCCGAACACGGCGTCCTGGTCAACCCGCTGCTCGCCGACGGGTACGGCTCGGTGGGTTGCGCGCCATGCACCCGTCGGCTGATCGCAGGCGAGGACACGCGCGCGGGCCGTTGGGCCGGCCTCGCCAAGACCGAGTGCGGCATCCACAGCTAGCTGCCCGGTAGCGTGCAGGAGTGACCACCCTGCATCGCAACTGTCAGGTTGTGGACGAGATCCTGGCCGCGTCCGGCGTCCCCGGCCGAGTGCGGATGCTGCCCGAGGCGGCACCGACCGCCGCCACCGCGGCGGCGCAGGTCGGGGTCGCCGTCGGTGCGATCGCCAATTCCCTGGTCTTCGCGACCAACGATGGCGAGGCAGTGCTCGTCCTGACCAGCGGAGCGCATCGCGTCGATGCCGCGAAGGCAGCCGCAGAGCTCGGCACGTCTGCTGTGCACATGGCAGGCCCAGACCTCGTCTTCGCGGCCACCGGACAGCGTATCGGCGGCGTGGCTCCAGTCGGCCACCCGACGCGATTGCGCACACTCGTCGACGTCGACCTGGCGAGCTATCCACAGATCTGGGCCGCAGGGGGCGTCCCGCACGCGGTGTTCCCGACGACGTTCGACGAGCTGGTACAACTCACCGGTGGACAACCCGCGACGGTGGCATGAGCGCATCCAGACCTACGCTGAGGGACATGCTGCGCGTCGTCCGTCGGATGGCGACCGTGCGCTCATGCCCGCACCCGGTGAATAGGGCGCGCTCGAGGCTTCTCGAGGGACTCGGATGAGGTCGGTGGATGTCCGCAGCGAGGTCCGCGTCGAGGCATGGCGCGGCCCTCAACTCTCCGCGCACATCAACGAGGCGATGAACATCTACGTCCTGGCGATGAACTACCCGAGCTACGCCGCAGCTCAGCGATCGGTCACCGCGGAGAGGCACACGGCCAATGCCGGGTTTGCCTGCCGTGCCGCGGTGCGGGCCGACGGGACCCTGGTCGGCTTCGGATATGGCTACACAACGGCGCCCGGGCAATGGTGGCATGACCTGGTCCGCCGGGCAGTCAGCCGTAAGGTGGCCGACGACTGGCTGCGCGACGCGTTCGAGCTGTCTGAGATGCACGTGCTGCCGCGCTACCAAGGGGCGGGCATCGGGCGGCGAGTGCTCTTTGCACTGGCAGGCGACATCCCGCATCGCGCCATGCTGCTCTCGACGCCGGACGCCGACACCAGGGCGTTCCGGCTCTACCGGTCGGTGGGCTTCGTCGACCTGGCGCGCGGCTACCTATTCCCCGGCGATGCGCGGCCATTCGCCGTCCTCGGCGCCCGGCTGCCATTGCGTCCGACCAGCCCCTAACACGACGCTCGGCAGTCGCCGGCGCCCGGCAATCACCCGTTACAGCCGGACGGACAGCTGCAGGTTGTGCCAGACTTCGCGCGTCGCGCTGGATCGGTTCAGCGTGTAGAAATGGATGCCCGGCACACCCTCCGCGAGCAATCGCTCGACCAACCGCGACGCCTCCTCGATGCCCTGCGCGCGCACCGCCTTGGGATCGCCGGCCAGCGCCGCGAACTTGGCGCCGAGATCCTCGGGAAAAGGCGCGCCGGAGAACTGCTCGGAACGCTCGATCGTTCGCATCGACGTCACCGGCATGATCCCGGCAATTAGCGGCGTCGAGCACCCTGCCGCCACCACCCGGTCGCGCAGCCGCAGGTAGATGTCCACGTCGAAGAACATCTGGGTAATCGCGTAGTCAGCACCCGCCCGGCACTTGCGCACGAACTGCGCGGTATCCGACTCGACGTCGGGCGAACGCGGATGCCGGTACGGGAACGCGGCAACCCCGACGCAGAAATCGCCGTGGGCGCGCAACAGCTCGACCAGCTCCGAGGCGTAGTTGAGCCCTTCGGGATGCGCTACCCACTCACCCATCGGGTCGCCCGGCGGGTCTCCTCGCAGCGCGAGCATGTTACGCACGCCAGCGTCGGCGAGCCGACCCACGATGGAGCGAAGTTCGGCGACCGAGTGGTTGACGGCCGTCAGGTGAGCAACCGGCAGCAGCGTCGTGTCGGCCGCGATGTGTTCGGTGATCTCGATGGTGCGGTCGCGCGTCGAGCCTCCGGCGCCATAGGTCACCGAAACGAACGACGGGCGCAGCGGTTCGAGTTGCCGAATGGTCTGCCACAGCAGACGCGCGTCTTCATCCGTCTTGGGCGGCATGAATTCGAACGAGAAGGTGGGTTCTCCCGTGGCAAGGGCATGACGAACCGAACGCGGCATCCGTCCAGCGTAGTGTTCGACGACGTGACCGAGGCCGACACGTCGCCGGCTGGCGTCATCAAAAGGGTCGAATCGATCCTCGCCGAGTTCCTCGACGACCGCGCCAGGGTGCTGGCTCTGCTCGGTGCCGACCTCGATCCGCTCATGCGCGCCGCGCACACCTGCGTGCTCGCCGGCGGGAAGCGACTGCGGCCGATCTTTGCCTATTTGGCCTGGCAAACCGCCGCTCCGCAGGATGCCGACGACGAGGCGATGGTGACCGCGGCGGCAAGCCTCGAGCTGCTGCACGCTTGCGCTCTCGTGCACGACGACGTGATGGATTCGTCTGCTACCCGACGCGGCCGTCCGTCGGCCTACACCGTGTTCGAGCAGTTGCACAGAGCCCGCGGCTTCACCGGGCAGCGCGAGGCATTCGGACGGTCCGCCGCCATCGTGCTCGGCGATCTGCTGCTGAGCTGGGCGGACCGGCTGTTCGCGAACGCTGGGCTCGAACCGCGTGCCGCGCGGCGTGCGCGAGGGGTGTACGACGACATGCGCGAGCAGGTGATGGCCGGTCAATACCTGGACGTGCTGGTCCAGGCGCGGGGCGGCTTCTCCGCGGACGATGCCCTGCGCGTCATCGAATACAAGACCAGCAAGTACACGATCGAAGGGCCCTTGTTGTTCGGGGCGGCCATCGGCGGCGCGTCGGACGAACTCACTGCGGCGCTGAGTTCCTACGGGCTGCCGCTCGGCGAGGCGTTCCAGTTGCGCGATGATCTGCTCGGCGTCTTCGGGGATCCCGGCCGCACAGGCAAGCCGGCCGGCGATGACCTCCGCGAAGGCAAGAGAACCCTGCTGATCGCCATCACTATGCACCGAGCCGACCACACCCGGGCCGACCTGATCCGGCGCCGGCTCGGTGATCGTGATCTCGACGACACCGGGCTCGCGGCGCTGCGTCAGCTGATCGTCGACGCCGGCGCGGTGGCGGAGGTCGAGTCGCGCATCGCCACGTGCACCGCGCGGGCGCGCGCCGCTCTCGCGTCGCCGGCGATCCGCGCAGACGTCCGGGAGGTGCTCGACGGGCTGGCGGTTGCGGCCGCGGAACGCCAGACGTGAGATGCGTGCCTGGCCGCACCGACTCCGTGGTGGTGATCGGTGCGGGCCTGGGCGGGCTGTCCGCTGCCTTGCACCTGGCGGCTGCGGGCCGTCGGGTGACCGTGCTCGAACGGGCTGCCATCCCCGGTGGGCGGGCCGGAGCCATCACCGACTCGGGCTACACGTTCGACACCGGGCCGACGGTGCTGACCATGCCCGAGCTCGTGGCGGAAACCCTCGCCGCGGTAGGCGAATCGCTTGGCGACTGGATCACCCTCCATCGCCTGGACCCGGCGTACCGGGCCCGCTTCGCCGACGATTCGACGATCGACGTATATACCGACGTCGGCGCGATGGAGGCCACGATTCGGGCCACCTGCGGGGCAGCCGACGCTGCCGGGTACCTGCGCTTCGTCGACTATGTGCGCGCGCTGTATCGCGTCGAGATGCCGCACTTCATCGACCAGAACCTGGACACTCCGTTGAACCTGCTCGGCCGGCCGATGCTCGATCTGCTCCGGCTCGGCGCGCTGCAGCCTCTCGCACCGAAGATCGCCTCGTTCGTCCGGGACGAGCGGTTGCGGCGGATATTCTCTTTCCAAGCCATGTACGCGGGGCTCGCCCCCTCCGACGCGCGAGCGCTCTACGCGGTGATCAGCTATTTGGACTGCGTTCGCGGCGTGTATTTCCCGGCCGGTGGCGTGCATGCCGTGCCGCAAGCATTAGCAGGCGCCGCAGCCAAGCATGGTGTGCAGCTGCGCTACGACACGAACGTGACCGGAATCGAGATCGTCGGCAACCGCGCTCGCGCGGTGCTCACCCGGCATGGAGAACGAATCGCTGCGGACGCCGTCGTAGTGAATGTCGATGCACCCACGGCGTATCGGGAGCTGCTGCCCGGGCGGCTCACTCCGAAGCGGCGGGTCCGCTATTCGCCATCGTGCGTGGTACTCCACGCCGGATCCCGTGCGGTATACCAAGATTCTGCGCACCACACGATCTCCTTCGGGCGGGCGTGGGAGCCGACGTTCGAGCAAATCATCCACCGAGGCGAGACGATGAGCGACCCCTCGTTCCTGCTGACGAATGCAACGCTGACCGACCCGTCGTTGGCGCCCACGCGACGGCAGAGCTACTACGTGCTCTTCCCGGCGCCGAACCTCGCCCAGGCCATGCCGATCGACTGGGACCGGGCGGCCGAAAGCTACCGCGACCACATGCTGTCGACGCTCGAGGCTCGTGGCTACGAGGGATTCGCGGACGGCATCGAGGTCTCGCACCTCGTGACGCCGGCCGACTGGGCCCGAGCCGGCCTGGCCGCGGGCACGCCGTTCGCTGCAGCCCACACGTTCGGCCAGACCGGGCCGTTCCGGTTGCCGACCCTCGCCAAGCAGATGGAGAACCTGGTGTTCTGCGGGGCGAACGTGCAGCCCGGACTAGGCGTCCCGATGGTGTTGATCTCGGGACGGCTGGCCGCGCAGCGCATTACCGGTGAACCGCGTCGGTGATGATTAGCGCATGGCAATCGGCGGGCGCGGCGAGCTGGACGCGGCTGGCATCGTCGATCCGGAGCTGCGGTTGAGCTACGCCATCTGCCGGCGCCTCAACGCCCGATACGGCCGCACCTACTACCTGGCGACGCTGCTGCTTCCGCCCGCAAAGCGGCCCTTCGTCCACGCCCTGTACGGACTCGCGCGGCACGCCGACGACATCGTGGACGAGCTAGATCCACAGTTGCCCAGCGAGGCACGTGTCGCGCGATTCACCCGATGGAGCAATGCGTTCCTCGCAGACCTGGAACGCGGATGGTCCTCGGACGCCGTTGCGGCTGCGGTCGTCGACACCGCCCGACGATGGCGACTGCCCGCAGGTTACTTCGTGAGCTTCCTCGACTCGATGCGTGCCGACCTCACCGTGACGGAATACCGGACGTTCGAGGATCTGCGCCGCTACATGTGGGGGTCCGCAGCGGTGATCGGCCTGCAGATGCTGCCGATCCTCGGCCGCGGCGACCCGGGCACACCCTTGACGGTACTCGAGCCGTACGCGACCGACCTCGGCTTCGCGTTCCAGCTGACCAACTTCATCCGAGACGTCGGCGAGGACCTGCGCCGCGGCCGCATCTACCTGCCCCAGCAGTCGCTGCGCGCGTTCGGCGTCGACCGGGAACGACTGGAGCGCCGACGAGTGGACGAGCCGATCCGCCGGTTGCTGGCGTACGAGATCGCACGCGCCCGCACGTACTACCGACGAGCCGCGCCCGGCGTCGAACTGGTGCATCCAACATCGCGAGACTGCCTGCATACGGCGGCCACGCTGTACGGCGGAATTCTCGACGCGGTCGAGCAGCGGCAGTACGACGTGTTCGGATCACGCATATCGGTCACCACCCCGCGCCGCGTGATCCTGGGCTCCCGAGGTTTCCTCAGTGCCCGGCGGGCACGACGCCGATACCCCGCCGGCCGAGAAACACCCACATCGACAAGGTGATCAGCACCATCGCGAATCCGAACAGCAGATCCTCGACCGGTGCGTACATAACCCGAGCACCGATGATCGCGGACGGGTCGTAGCGCACCACCCGCACGCCTGCGAGCACACCGTTCACGACGAGCTGAAAGAACAGCACGATGGCGTACGACGTCCAGAAGGCCTTGCGTTGCAGCAGATTCGTCCCCAGTACGAGGTAATCGACGGCGGCCGCGACGGCGACTGCCACCAGCGCAAGAGCCGTGTAGGTCATGGCTCGTCGCCGATCGTCCAGTCCGGGCGGCAGCAGCGAACGGCCTCGAGGGTCAGCACCGCACAGGTGGGAACGACGAGGAAGAACAGCAGCTCCTCGACAGGCAGACGGCCGGGCAGTTGGATGCCGGTCAGCCAGTGCCGGTCGTAGCTCCACTGGCCGTGGTCGATGGCGTAGGCGTCCCACGCGGTGAACGGCACCACAGTCGGAGCGAGCGCGAGCAGCAGTCTTCGCCACCGCGCGTACACCCGGGTACGCAGGACGATCTCGAGCGGAGCGGTGCCGAGCAGACACCCGGCGAGCAGCGCGAGGTAGAGCAGATGCGACATCGCTCAGTAGCCGGCGACCTGGGCGCGGCGTTTGACCTCGCTGCCCCGGTTCTCGCGCAGCGCCTCGATCGGAGTGCCGGGCAGCGAGTCGTCCGGGCGCTGCAGCCAGTCCAGGATCTCCTCGTCGGTGAAGCGGGCGTCGCGCAGCAGGGTGATCACCCCCGGAATTCCCTTCACGATCGCGCCGTCGCGTAACAGCGATGCCGGCACCCGCCGGACATCGTCGTCGTCGCGGAAGGCCAGCAACTGGCCGTCGCGCAAGTATTGATGGACCCGATTGACGGTAACGCCGAGCTCCTCGGCGACCTCGGGCACAGTCAGCGCCGGCGGCTTGTCGGCTGGCATGCGGCAAGCCTGCCACGCCGGTCAGCAAGGGGTGCGCGAGCACCGTCCCCGTCACGGTCGTTCACCGCGTGCTGACCCGCCAGCTTCCCTCGGGGGGCGGCGTCGAGCGCATCGAATCGGCATCCGTCAGCGGACGAGCCTGCGCGGCGAAGCGCTGCAACGACGGGCCGGTCAGCACCCGAACCGGGAACATGCCACCCGCCGCAGCGCGGGAGACCGCCTGGGCCGGCAACGCGGTGCGCGCGGCGGCGAGCTCGATGTTCCCGTACCGCCGATTGCGAGCCACGGACGCGTCGGTCATCATCAGCACGTTCGGCAGCACTTCGCGCAGCGTCGCCACCATCCGGCGGGCGTACGTCAACGGTGGCCCGTCGGCGATATTGGCCAACAGCATGCCGTCGCGGCGCAGCACCCGGGCCGCATCCGTCAGGAACTCGACGGTCCCGAGCTCGGCCGGCACCCGCCCGCCGTGGAAGGCGTCGAGCACGATCACGTCCGCGCTCGATTCGTTCATCGCGCAGATGCCCGCCCGGCCGTCCAGCGACCGGATGCGCACCCGGGCGCCCCGCGGCAGCGGCAACTTAGCCCGGACGAATGCGGTCAGCTCCGCGTCAGGCTCGAGGACGATCTGCGGCGAGCCGGGCCGGGCCACGGCGATGTAACGGGCCAGGGTGCAGGCGCCTCCGCCGATGTGGGTCACTGCGAGCGGTCCCGGGGGCAGGGCGTCGAGGACGTCGACGAGCCGGCGCATGTACTCGAAGTCCAGATACGTCGGATCGTCCAGGTCGACGTACGACTGCCGGATCCGGTCGAGCATCAGCAGCCACCCGCCCGGACGATCGGCGTCGGCCAGCAGCTCGGCGTGCCCGCCCGAGGTGCGGACGCCGCCCGGGCTGTCCTCACTTGGCACGGCTACGCAGCGTACGTGGCCGCCACACACGCGCACTGCCGGCACTGTGTCGCCACCCCAGCCACCGGGCGCGACCTCTAGAATTCCGATGTGAACACGGCGCAGGCGGCGGATCCGCTGGTTGGCCGCGTCCTCGACGGCCGCTACCGGATCAACACCCGCATCGCGCGCGGTGGCATGTCCACGGTGTACAGCGCCGTCGACATGCGGCTGGACCGTCACGTCGCCGTGAAGGTGATGTCCGGGGCACTGTCCGCCGACCCCGCCTTCAGCGACCGGTTCGGCCGCGAGGCACGGGCTGCGGCGCGCATGGCGCACATCAACGCCGTGTCGGTGTACGACCACGGAACGCAGGACACCCCGGCTGGCCATCTGGTGTTCCTGGTCATGGAACTGGTCAATGGCCGCACGTTGCGCGACCTGCTGCGCGAACGCGGCCGGCTCAGCCCCGCCGAGGCGGTGTCAATCATGGAACCGCTGCTGGCGGCCTTGGCTGTGGCGCACCGGGCCGGGCTGGTGCACCGCGACGTCAAGCCGGAGAACATCCTGCTGTCCGACGAAGGCGTGGTGAAGGTCGCCGACTTCGGTCTCGCCCGCGCCGTCGAAGCGGAGGCGAGCGCCACTCGAACCGGGCTGATGATGGGCACGGTCGCGTACTGTTCGCCGGAACATGTCAGCCGTGGCGGCACCGATCAGCGCTCTGACGTCTATTCCGCGGGCGTCGTCCTGTTCGAACTGCTCACCGGGCAGCCGCCGTTCACCGGTGAATCGGCCATTGCGGTGGCCTACCAGCACGTGCACAGCAGAGTGCCCGCGCCGTCGTCGCGCGTGCGCGGGCTGCCCGAGATGCTCGACGACCTGGTCGTCCGCGCGACAGACAACGACCCCGCCGGCCGGCCCGCCGACGCCGGCCAGTTCCTGGTGGAGCTGCACAATGTGCGGGCCGGGCTGAACCTGCCGGTGATCCCGGTGCCGCCCCGGCCACGGCCCAACGGAGTGGGGTATCCAGCCGGACGGCCCGGCGCGGCGGCCGTCAACCACCTCAACCGGACGACCGATCCGGTCGTTGCCGCGCCACGCGTCCACGACACCGTGGCGCAGCCTGTCGCCCGTCTGCCTGGGCCCGTCTCGGCAAGCCCACCAGGGCGCAAGCAGACGTCGGTGAAGACGCGGCGACGCAGGCGCCTGCTGATCGGCTGGATCCTCGTCCTGCTGCTCGGGGCCGTGTCGGTGTATGCCGGCTGGTGGTTCGCGTCCGGTCGCTACAAGCACATCCCGAACATCGTGGGCGAGCCGCGAACGACCGCATTGCGCGCTCTGCAGAATGCCGGCTTCGACCACGTGAACGTGCTCAGTGAGTTCAGCGAGACGATCGCACGGGACGACGCCATCCGCACCGATCCGGACGCCGGCGCGCAGGCGCTGCCCAACAAGAGCGTCACTCTGGTCGTGTCGTCGGGAAAGGAACGGTTCACCGTTTCCGACGTGCACAACGCCTCGGTTGATGCGGCCAAGGCGGCACTGGCGAAGATCCCGGGCGCGCACATCGTCACGACGCCGCAGGCCAACGACACGGTGGCCAAGGACGTGGTGATCGGGACCGATCCGCCGGCCGGGGCACAGGTCGCGCGCGGCGCCACGGTACGGGTGTTGATCTCGACCGGTCCACCCATCCTCGCCGTCCCCGACGTCACCAACAAACCGCAGGACACGGCCGCCAAGGCACTCACCGACGCCGGATTCAAGGTGAACGCTACGCAGCGCGTCAGTGACACCGTGCCAGCCGGATCGGTGATAAGCCAGGATCCGCAGCCCGGCACGTCGCTGACAAAGTTCGGCACAGTCACGATCGTGGTGTCCCAGGGCCTGCAATACGTCGACCTACCGCCGGTGGTTGGGCTGTCCGCGGACCGTGCTCGGCAACTGCTCGAGCAGGCCGGCTTCACCGTGCGGGTCAAGAAGGTCTACGGCGGACGTCTCGACATCGCCTTCGGCGTGCAAGTCCGCGACCAGGACAAGAACGACCAGGGGCAAGTCCGCTACGGCAGCACGGTCACCATCGAGGTGGCATAGCCGGGTTGTCATGCCGCATGCCCACCGACGTGGACCAGGACTAGCGCCGTAGGCTCGCCAGCAATGGTCATTGTCATGGCTCCGGGGGCCACCGACTCCGACATCGCCGGCGTCGTTGCCCACATCAGCCTGCACGGCGGTCAGGCGTTCGTCAGCCGCGGGGTGATGCGCACGATCATCGGCGTTGTCGGGTCCGAGGACGTGCTGGAGGCGATGGACGCGGACGGGCTGGCCGGCGTGGCCGAGACCATGCGCATCACCGCGCCGTACAAGCTCGTCTCGGCGCAGAACCACGGCAAGCGGACGACCGTTCGAGTCGGCGGCGTGCCGATCGGGCCGGACACGTTCACCCTCATCGCCGGGCCCTGCGCGGTGGAGACGGCCGAGCAGACCCTTGAGTCGGCGCGCATGGCGCTACGCGCCGGTGCGACTCTACTGCGCGGCGGGGCCTACAAGCCGCGGACTTCGCCATACGCGTTCCAAGGACTGGGCGAGGCGGGGCTGCGCATCCTGGCTCAGGTCCGCGACGAGGTCGGCCTGCCGATCGTCACCGAGGTCACGGACGCCGCCGAGGTACGCACCGTGGCCGAATACGCCGACATGCTCCAGATCGGCACCCGCAACATGCAGAACTTCGGCCTGCTGCAGGCGGTCGGCGTCGTGGGTAAGCCGGTCATGCTCAAGCGCGGCCTTACCGCGACGTACGAGGAGTGGCTGATGGCCGCTGAGTACATTGCCCAGCGCGGCAACCTCGACATCGTCCTGTGCGAGCGTGGGGTGCGCTCGTTCGAGCCGGCCATCCGCAACATGCTCGACGTGTCCGCGGTGCCGATGGTTCAGCGGCTCTCCCATCTGCCGGTGATCGTCGATCCCTCGCATGCCGCGGGCCGGCGAGACCTGGTGGTGCCACTCGCCCGGGCGGCCATGGCAGCCGGCGCGGACGGAGTCATGGTCGACGTGCACCCGCACCCGGAGCTTGCGCTATGTGATGGCGCGCAGGCACTGCACGGGAACTCGCTGGCCGAGCTTGCCGACGCGGTGACCACGATCCCGCCGCTGCTCGGGCGGACCAGCGCCACGCATCTGGCGGGCTAGCGGACGAGCGGCGCCAGCACGTCGATCGCTCGGTCGATGCCGTCGTCGTCGACGTCCAAGTGGGTGACGAACCGCAGCAGCCGCGGGCCGATCGCTGACACCAGCACCCCCTCGTCGCGGGCCTTGCCGGCCACCGCCGCCGCGTCTGGTGCCTCGAGGACCACGATGTTGGTGTCGACGCGCTCGGGGTCGGCGCCGAGCGCCGACGCCAGCCGCCGGGCCCGCGAGTGGTCGTCCGCGAGGCGGGCAACGTTGTGGGCGAGCGCGTATCTGCCGGCGGCCGCCAAAATGCCGACCTGGCGCATCCCGGCGCCGTAGCGCTTGCGCCACACCCGGGCTTGCGCGATCCGGTCTGCCGACGACACGAGCACCGACCCGATCGGCGCGCCCAGCCCCTTCGACAGGCACACCGACACTGTGTCGAAGCCGGCTGCCAACTCCCGCAGCGGAATGCCAGTGGCTATGTGCGCATTCCACAGCCGCGCCCCGTCCAAGTGCAGCGCCAGACCGTGCGTCTGCGCCAAGGCGACAACCGCGCGAACGGCGGCCAGCGGCTGACTCGTCCCGCCGCCGAAGTTGTGCGTGTTCTCGACGGCGATTGCGGCCGTCGAGACGAGGTGCGGGCCGGCGGCGGGCGCGATCAGCTCGCTGATTGCCGCCAGGTCGAGCTTGCCGCGGTCGGCTCGCCAGGTGCGGAACGTGATGCCGGAGAAGACCGCAGCCGCGCCCAGTTCGGCTCGAGCTAGGTGCGCCAGGGAGTCGCAGACCAGCTCATACCCGGGCTTGACCAGCAGCCGGATGCCCAGCTGATTGCCGAGGGACCCGGACGGCACGAACAGCCCCGCGTCGAACCCGAGCATGTCCGCGACCTCGGCCTCGAGTGCGTTGACGGTGGGGTCCTCGCCGTACACGTCGTCGCCCACCTCGGCCTCGGCCATGGCTTGGCGCATGGCGGCGCTCGGCCGGGTGACCGTGTCCGACCGCAAATCGACGACGAGCGTCACTCCTCCCGCCTTCGGCGGTCTGCGACGAGCCGCTCGGCCACCCGGAACGCCAGCTCGAGCGATTGCTCTGTGTTCAGCCGCGGATCGCAGGCCGTCTCGTAGCGTCGGCCCAGGTCCGCCGTGGTGAGCTCGGCGGTACCGCCGATGCATTCGGTGACGTCGTCCCCGGTCAGCTCGACGTGCAGGCCACCCGGATGCGTCCCGAGTGCGGCATGCACATCGAAGAAGCCGTCCACCTCGTCGATGATGCGATCCAGATGCCGGGTCTTGACGCCGTCCGAGGTCTCCTCGGTGTTGCCGTGCATCGGGTCGCACTGCCAGACGACCAGGTGCCCTGTCGACTGGACCTTCTCCACGATCGGCGGCAGCACGTCACGCACCCTGGCGTTCGACATCCGGCTGATCAGCGTGAGCCGCCCGGGCGCGCCCGCCGGATCGAGCCGCTCGACCAGTTCGGTGGCGAACTCGGGAGTCGTCGTCGGCCCGAGCTTGACGCCGATCGGGTTCGCGATGTGCGAGACGAAGTCCAGGTGCGCACCATCGGCCTGCCGGGTTCGCTCACCCACCCATACGAAGTGGCCGGAAAGGTCGTACGCGCGGCCCTCGTCGACGCGGGTCAGCGCGCGCTCGTATTCGAGCACCAGCGCTTCGTGCGACGCGTAGAGCTCGACGCCTTCGAGCGCCGCGTCATGGACCCCGCAGGCCCGCATGAACCGCACGGCGCGGTCGATCTCGCTGGCCAGTTGCTCGTACCGCGTGCCGGTCTCCGTCGACCGAGCGAACGCTGTGTTCCAGGCATGGACGCGGTCCAGCGAGGCGAGCCCGCCCGCGGCGTAGGCCCGCAGCAGGTTCAGCGTCGACGCTGCAGTGGAGTAGGCCCGCAGGATGCGGCGCGGGTCCGGCGTACGGTCGCCGACGAGCTCGTTCACCATGTCGCCGCGGTACGCCAGTTCTCCGGACGGATCGCGCGGCGACGTTCGGGGCTTGGCGTACTGGCCGGCGATCCGGCCGAGCTTGACGACCGGCATCGACGCGCCGTAGGTCAGCACCACCGCCATCTGTAGCAGCACCCGCACCTTGCCGGCGATGTCGGCGGCGGAGCTGGTTGCGAAGGTCTCCGCGCAGTCGCCGCCCTGCAGCAAGAACGACTCGCCCCGCGCCACGGCACCGAGCCGATCGCGCAGCTGGTCGACCTCGCTGGGCACCACTAGTGGGGGCATACCGGCCAGCGTCAACGCTGCCTCGCGCAGCGCCATCTCGTCCGGCCACTCCGGCTGCTGCGCCGCGGGCAGCGCGCGCCACGCGTCCAGCCCCAGCACGTCCGGGGCGGGCGGATCGGCGGCTGTGGCGGGAGGCATCACCCGCACAGGGTATGCGACTAGAACCCGTCGTCCGCCGACCAGTGGTTGTTCCACCGCCCGTCGGCGGCCTGGTCGGTGGGGTGGAAGCGCAGGTCTGCGGACAGCCGCATGACGTCGCTGACATTGTCGAGCGAGGCGTGCACGAGATGCGGCGAGTGGACGACGAGGTCGCCTGCTTCGTAGTCGGTCCACAGCCACCGTCCGCCGAGCACGCGGGCGGTCAGCCCGAGGTCGTGGCTGATGGGACGGTGGTCGTCGGGCCGGTCGGTGACCGGGCGCAGCTCGTCCAGCTGCTCGGGCGCGACGTGATGCGAGCCCTCCAGGTACACCAGCCCGCCGCACTGGATCGGACAGTCGCCCAGCGGGATCCACATGGTGACCAGCCGATCGGTGCCTTGGCGCATGTAGTCGAAGTCGACGTGCGCCCGCGAGGCCTTGCCCGAGCCGCGGTGGAAGTGGCGCAGGATGCGCCGCGGCGTCAACTCGGCGGGGGTACCGAGCAGCTGCTGCGCGAGTTCCTGCAGCGCCGGTTCGCGGGTGAACTCATCGAACTGCGCCGTCCGCACGAAGTCGTATGCCGGATGCCCCCCCGTGCCGTACTCCGGCAGATCGTCGGGCAGCGTTCCCGAGAAGATGCCTTCCTCCGCCGTGGTGCCGGGCGCGAACATGCACGCGTCGAAGCGGCTGAAGTAGGACGCCCGCAGCTCCAGCGCCTTGCGTCGATCCAGGACGCCCCGCAGTAGCGCGTAGCCGTCCGCCTGGAAGCGGGCCCGCAGCTCGCCGGGCCCGAGCCGGTCGGTGCTGTCCCGCATCGGAGCGAACGTCTTGTCGTCGACGACGATCGCCACACCGTTGGACGATACGGTCGTCGGCGGAGTCTGCCGACGCTGCATGGCGCCTCCGGTCATCTAGCTCTCCTGTCGGCGGTGGCAACGGGGGCTGGCACGGAGGGACACTCTGCCAGATGCCCGGGGCCGAACGCCTCAGCGGACGCCTCGTGGCCGGAATTGAATGCTGATGCGGGGTCCGGCTGGGCGTGCGGTCTTGGGTACTGCGTGCTCCCAGGCGCGCTGGCAGCTGCCCCCCATGACGAGCAGGTCGCCATGCCCGAGATCGTGTCGCCGGGTCGTGCCACCGCCGCGCGGGCGCAGCAGCAGCGCCCTGGGCGCCCCGATCGAGATGATCGCCACCATGGTGTCTTCACGGCTGCCGCGGCCGGTGCGGTCGCCGTGCCACGCCACGCTGTCGCGGCCGTCCCGATACAAGCACAGTCCGGCGGTGCGGAACGGCTCGCCGAGTTCCGCACCGTACTGCGCATCCAGCGCCTGCTTGGCCTGGTCCAGCACCGGATCGGGCAGTGCCGCGCCCTCGTCGTAGAAGCACAACAGCCGCGGAACGTCGACCATGTGTTCATACATCTGCCGCCGTTCGGCGTGCCAGGGCACGGCCTGGACGAGCCGGTCGAACAGCACGTCGGCACCGGCGATCCAGCCCGGTCGCAGGTCGATCCACGCCCCGCGGCCGAGCTGGTACCGAGTGAGCGAGGAGCCGAGCGGACCCAGCCGGACGTCGTCGGCAAGATCCAGCAGGGAGCGCTGCAGCGTCAACGCCATGGATTCAGCATACCGCAACATTCAAACACGTGTTCGAGCCTGGCCAGGCCACTCCCACGCTTTGCCGAGCATTGGTGGATGGATCGGCACGTCTGGACGTGTCCGTCCATCACCGAGGCGCCAGCGGCGGGCATGACCGCGCTATGCGGCACAGCCGGTGTAGTCGACCCGCCAGAGGTCAGCGAACCCGCTGGGCGACAGAGTCTCGGTCTGCCCCTGCAAGGTGTACTCGACGACGAACCACACCGGCAGCGGCTTCGGACAGCCGACGAGCACGTCGAAGACGGCTGACACCCAGGTGTGCTGTCGGTCGTCGAGGGTGAAGCCGCCGAGCCGGTCGCCTTGCGCGGTGCACTGCGACCGGTGGATCGAGACGACCCGCAGACCACCCAGCGGTAGCTCAACGCGCACACGATCGATCGTCGCCGGTGAACCCGAGGTGTTTCGAAGCTGGATGCCCAGCCACAACTGAGATCCGTGCTGGTCGCTGCATCGAGTGCCCATGTCGGCCAGCGTGTCGGTCGCGGTAAACCGGCTCGACGCAGCCGACGGCGACGGCGCGGCCTCGGGCGAGCCGCCACGCGCCAGGTGCCAGGCCACCCCGGCAGCACTCACGACAAGGGCCAGCGCCGCGGCGGCGACGACCAGACGACGTCGTCGACTGCCCGGGCCCGGCGCGCCCAGCCGCAGGATGTCGTCGTGCGAGCTGACCACTACTCGACCGTACGCGCGTCAGGCCTCTCCCAGCCGGACA
Source organism: uncultured Actinomycetota bacterium (assembly GCA_963839995.1). Lineage (GTDB taxonomy): Bacteria > Actinomycetota > Actinomycetes > Mycobacteriales > Jatrophihabitantaceae > CAWIUB01. The sequence continues at coordinate 257,753 of CAWIXH010000017.1, forward strand.
TTGGGAGCTGTCCGCGGCGCAACGGGCAGCTCCTCCTTGATCTCTGCGAGCAGCGGCGAGTTCGCCAACCGGAAGACCCCGCGGCCGATCCCGATGGCCCCAATCGTGGCCAGCACCAACCACCAGCCGGTCCGCGTCTCCTCGTTGAAGACGAGGACCCCCCATAGGATGCAAACGAGGGGATCCATCAGCGTGAATCCCGGCTGGGCGGCCACCAAGGGGCCCTTGTGCAGCGCGGCCTGCACCAACACCAGGCCGAGGATGCCGAAGCCCACGGCGACATACGTCTGCCAGGTCGTGAAGATGGCGGCGATGCCGAACCCGGACAGGCGCGCCGTCGTCTCCTTGATCAGCGTCGCGGTCATCCCGAAGCTAGTGCCGGCGGCGGCCCCCAGGCACGCCGTGCGCCACAGTTGCGCTCCGCGGCGCGATGCCACGATCAACGCCACGATCGTGCCCGCGGTCGCCCCGCCTGCCGTGACATAGGTCAGGTGGTCGACGTTCGTGGCGTCGCCGCCGGACGGTGCCAGCCCCGCGACGAGCAGGATCATGCCCGCAGTCATGATCAGGATGCTCGCCCAGTCGCCGCGGGACAGCCGTCCGGAGAACACCCATGACGCGAACAGCAGCGTGAGCGGCACCTCAAGCGTGATGATCGGCTCGACGGCTGACAGCTCGCCGTAGCTGAGCGCGACGGCCTGCAACACGAACGACAGGGTGAGCGCGGTGAAGCCGAGCAGCCAGGTGGGCGTGCGCACCAGGGACCACAGCAGGCGGGCACCGAACGGCAGGTCAGGCTGACGCAGGCTCGCCTTGCGCTGCATGACGTTGGCCGTGGCATTGCCCACCGACGCGAGAACGGCACAGCCGAAACTGACGATACTGCTCGGGTCCACCGTCACCAGAGTATCGGCACGGTCCGACGTGTCGAGCCGGCTGGCAGCCGCGAGTGACGGTCAGCCGAAGAACACCTCGGCCTCGCCGTAGCGCTCGAGCGAGACGGTCTTGAGCCTCCCCGTAGCGGTGGTGAGCGGTACCCGCACGATGTCGGTGCCGTGCAGAGCGACCATGGTGCCCCAGTCACCGGCCTGAACAGCGTCGACGGCGTGTATGCCGAACCGGGTCGCGAGCACGCGGTCGAACGCGGTCGGCGTCCCGCCTCGTTGAATGTGGCCGAGGACGGTCGTACGCGACTCCCGGCCCGTCCGTTTCTCGATCTCGCCCGCGAGCCACTCGCCGATGCCGCCGAGGCGGACATGCCCGAACGCGTCCAAGCCCTTGTCCTGCAGGACGTTCTCAGCGCCGTCGGGGGTGGCGCCCTCGGCTACGACGATGATCGGCGCGTAGTGCGCGTCGAAGCGGGTCTCGACGTAGTGGCACACCTTGTCGAGCGAGAACGGCAGCTCGGGGATGAGGATGACGTTGGCGCCGCCCGCCAGCCCCGAGTGCAGCGCGATCCAGCCGGCGTGCCGGCCCATGACTTCGACGATCAGCGCCCTGTGGTGCGACCCGGCGGTGGTGTGCAGCCGGTCGATCGCCTCCATGGCGATGTTCACCGCGGTGTCGAAGCCGAAGGTGTAGTCCGTGTCGTCGAGGTCGTTGTCGATGGTCTTCGGCACGCCGACCACGTTGACCCCGAGCTCGTTCAGCTTGGTGGCCACGCCAAGGGTGTCTTCGCCGCCGATCGCGATCAGCGCGTCGATAGCCAGCGCCTGCAGGTTCTCGCGGATGCGGTCCACCCCGCCGTCGACCTTGAACGGATTCGTGCGCGACGTGCCGAGTATCGTCCCGCCCTGCGGCAGGATGCCTCGCACCTGGGGGACACCGAGCTCCTCCGTGAGGTTCTCCAGCGGACCCTTCCACCCGTCGCGGAAGCCGACGAACTCGTAGCCGTAGACGCCGACGCCCTTGCGCACTATCGCGCGGATGACCGCATTGAGGCCAGGGCAGTCTCCGCCGCCGGTGAGCACTCCGATCCGCATAGCCGTTCCTTTCGGTCGCGTATTGCTTCTCACCCGCGGCGAGCCTAGCGCCGGAGCGCTTCCAGCGCCTGCCAACGGGCCAGATTGTGCCGGGCGTCGGCCAGAGCGTCATGCTGGTCGGCCGGCGCCGGCGGCAGCGGCGGTGCCCCAGCGTCCTCCCAGCGCTGCCGCAGCTCGTGCGTGAAGCGCGGGATCTCGCGCGGCAGCATGCGCATGTCCCCCCAGAGCTGAGCCAGCGCGACGTGATCGTAGGCCGCCATCCAGGCCCACAGATCGAACGGCTCGCCGGGCTCGGTCAGGAAGGCGAGCAGCTCCGCCCGGATCTGTGCCCGGCTGCGCCACACCGGATCGGATGGCGAGGGCAGCTTGTCCAGCACGTTGCGTCGGACCCACTCGATCGCGGCGGACGCGGTGAACTCGCTCGACACGGCGTAGAACTCCCGCCCCGACTCGTCGACCACGCCGATGGACACCAGGTCGATCGTCCGCCCGTCCTCGATGAACTCGCAGTCGTAGAAGTAGCGCACGTCGGGCGACTGTACGGGTGCAGCCTCAGCCAGCCCGCTCGATAGGCATCCGGTCCGCTGCCTCGCGCAGCTCGTCCGCGCCTTGACGTATCGACGCGGGCCGCGCGCCGAATGCGGCCACCCCGCCCTGCGCCTTCTTCAGCTTGGCCGCGTAGACGTCGACATACTCCTGGCCAGACAGTTCCATCAGCTCGTACATGATCTCGTCCGTCATCGAGCGTTCGACGAAACGGTCGCCTGCCATGCCCTCGTAGCGGGAGAAGTCCAGCGGCTTGCCGAAACGCACGCCTGGCCGGGGCCGCAGCTTGGGAATGCGCCGCCCAGGGGGCTGAATGGTGTCCGTGTCGATCATCGCGCACGGGATGACCGGCACGCCGGCCTCCAGTGCCATGCGGGCCACCCCGGTCTTGCCCCGGTACAGGCGGCCGTCCGGCGAACGGGTGCCCTCGGGATAGATGCCCAGCAGGGCTCCCCGGCGCAGCAGCCGAACCCCGGTGATCAGCGCGGCGCGAGCAGCGTCGGGATCGTCGCGGTCGACGGGTACCTGGCCGACGGCGGCGAAGAACCCACGCGACAAACGGCCCTTGATGCCGGGCGTCGTGAAGTACTCAGCCTTGGCGAGGAAGGTGACGCGGCGCGGCACGATCACCGGCATGAAGAACGAATCGCAGAACGACAGATGGTTGCTGGCGAGGATCACAGGGCCGGTAGCGGGGATGTTCTCCACTCCTTCGGCGTACGGCCGCCAGATCAGCCGGAGCCACGGCCCGATCAAGATGTACTTGTGGAGCCAATAGAGCATCCGGGCCTCCTCACCGAGTCGCAGGAGCTGCCGACAAGTGCGAACAGTAGTGCGGGTGCCCGTGCCCGGTCCACCGTGCCGGCTCGCAGCACGCCCGCGAGACCAGGCATGATGAGACAGGCCCCGCCCACGTCCTGCCCGACAGAATCGAGGTCCTCGTGCCCGTCCTGCCCGAAGCCGAACCCTACGCGGCCGACCGCGGGCCGGTTGGCGTCCTCATCAGCCACGGGTTCACCGGCAACCCCACCAGCATGCGGCCGTGGGCCGAGCACATGGCCGACGCCGGGTATTCGGTGCGGCTGCCCCGCCTGCCTGGTCACGGCACGACCTGGCAGGAGATGAGTACGACCCGCTGGCCGGACTGGTACGGCGAGGTCGAGCGCGCGTACGCGGAGCTGGCCCAACGATGCGAGCGGGTCTTCGCCGGGGGGCTCTCCATGGGCGGGACGCTCGTGACCCGGCTGGCGGAGCAGCACGCCGACGCGATCGCCGGACTGATCCTCGTCAATCCCTCGTACCGTACCGACCGATTCGACGCGAAGTTCGCCCGCTTCATTGCGCCGCTCGTAGCATCTCGGCCCGGCATCGGCAGCGACATCAAGAAACCCGGAGCGGTCGAGTCCAGCTATGACCGCACGCCGCTGAAGGCCTTCGTCTCGCTGCAACAACTGTGGCGGACTGTCGTGCCAGATCTTGACAAGATCACCGCGCCGATCCTGATGTTCCGCAGCCGGGTCGACCATGTCGTCGAACCGTCGTCCGGCCAGCTGCTGCGGGCGCGGGCGACCTCGACGACCATCCGCGAGGTGATCCTCGAGGACAGCTATCACGTCGCCACCCAGGACAACGATGCGCAGACGATCTTCGACGGCAGCGTCGCGTTCATCGAGGAGCACGCGGGTGAACGAACACAGTGACCCGGTGGCCCGGCGCGACAACGGGCTGAGCGCACCGGCCTATCTGCCGCTCGTCGACGTTGATCCCCAGGTCGCCGAGCGGGTGCTCGACGCGTTGCGCCGCGCCCGGATCGCCGCCTACCTCGAGGAACCGTCTTCCCCCGACGAGCGCGAGCGGTTGTTCGTCGCCGAAGACGAGCACCTCGACGCGCGGGCGATCGTCGCCGCGGCCACCCGCCCGGCGCTGGCGGCCGACCCTTCGCAGACCGATGCCACGTTCGACCGGCTCGTCTCGGACTGGCACGTCGACACGGTCGCCGCGGTACGCGCCGCCGAACGCGACCTGACACGCGAGGACGCAGAATGGCGGGCCCGCCTCGTCCCGCCGAGCACGTCGGACGACGAGGACGAGCACTACGTCCCCCCCGCCCCACCACCGCTCCCCCGGCTCGCGCCCGCCACGGTATACGCGCTGGTCGTCCTGGCCGCGGCCATCGGCGTGCTCGCCTTCGGTGGCATGCTCGGCCTGGGCAGCTCTGCCCGCTTCCTGATCGGCGTCGCGGGGCTTCTCCTCGGCGCCGGAATGCTGGTGATGCGACTACGCGACCAGCCCGACGACGAAGGCGACGACGGCGCCGTCCTCTGAGCGTCGGCCAAGAACGACGGTCAGGATGTGGCGTTGACGAAGCCGATCAGCGTGCTGCCCCACCAGCTCGCCTGCGAGACCACCGCGACGATACCGCCGAGAACGAGCAGCCGAGCGGTCGGCGACCGGTCACCCAGGGCACGCAGCCGCACCGAGATCTGTGCGGCGACGAGCCCATTCAACGCGAGCAGCAAGACGAGGCACAGCTTGACCCAGGTGAGCGACGAAGTCAGGTTCGGCCGCAAGAACGTGCCACTCGCAACCAACACCGCCAGCCCCGACCAGATCAGCGGGTGCGCAGCACAGACGACTGAGACGACATCGCGATGGCTACGGCGCCCGGCAAGGAACAGCAGGCCGTGCCAGTCGACGAACAGCACGGCACCGAAACCGAGCACCAGCGCCGCGAGATGGAAGAACAAGGCCACCCGCTGAGTCTGAGCGCTCGGCTGCAGAATGCTGGCGAGCAGGATCACCGCCCCCCAGGTGACGACGAGGGCGGATCCGATCACGAGCGGGCCCGGGAGGCGAAGTCGAGGAGCAAACGGTGTCGACGCCGACGCCGGATCGGACGGCAGCGTCACGAGCGGCCGGATCGCGACCCGTCGTGGCCGGGTCCGTGCCGTTGCCGGACTCGGTTCGACCAGCACGATCCCCTCGTCGCCGTTCGGGTAAGAGACAGCAACCGCGACTGGCGGATCGGCCGGGGTGCTGCGCACCTTGCCATCGTCAGTGAAGTGCAGCTGCGCGAACAGCGCCTGATTGAACTCGCGCCGCAGCGATGGGGTGGCGTCCTGATAGGCACGGTGCAGGTCTACCTCCTCGCCGTCCAGCTCGGCAGCCACCCCCGCGCGCAGCTCCGGCTCGAGGGTCAGGTCACGGTAGTGGTCGGCGACGAGCAACTCGACCACGTCCACACCGACCGGCTGCTGGTCGCAGGACGTCCTCGCACAGACGAGCACTGGAGGGTAGGGCGCCCTTCGCGGACGGCGCACTCGCAATGCGTTGCCGCACCGACCACAGGTGACGGCCGCGTCCAGGTAGTGACGGGCGGTGCCTGCCTCCGCGTCCAGGCGGCGCTGCACGCGCTCGAACGTCACGCGATCGACGAGCGGGTCGTGCTGCCCGGTGTAACGCATGCCCCGGTAGCTCACGACGCCGAGGTAGTACGGATTGCGCAGCAGCCGCACGAGCTGCGCCGCCGTGAGTGGCCGCGGCTGAGTGCGCGAGCCAGCACCCGTCGTCAACCCCCTGTCAGTCAGCGCTGCGAGCAGGTCGGGCAGCTCACGCTCGCCTGACGCGAAAGCCTCGAACGCCCAGGAGACCAGCGGGCCCCGGCGCGGATCGGTCTCGACGCGCCGGCCGGACGCGGCGCGCACGGCGAGGTAGCCGACCGGGATCTGGCCCACCGTCGCGCCGGCCCGCGCTCTATCGAGGCTCGTCCGGCCGGACGACACCCCGGTGCCGCGGTGCTCGACGGCGGACCGGATCGCGTCAAGCAGCAGCCGCGAGGGGTCTCGCAGCAGCTCGTGGTCCGCAGCTGCCGACAATCTGGCTCCCGCTTCCGCTCGGCTCTTCCCCGCGAAACAAACCTTAACGCCTCCGCGCGGGTGCCCCGACCGCCGGTGAGCATCCAGCGCGTGTTGCAAACGTTCTCCAACACGACACCTAGGCACGGGCAGCCGGTCACCTGCCGCGTGCACGCTCGCAGGTGTTACCGGTCACATTGCTGGTCCGAGAGGCGGGGTTCACATGACACGCGAAGAGACGGTGTTCGTGCTGTGGTGTCGGCTCACCGGTAACGACCCGACCGAATTCGGCGACGACGAGCGGGAGGCGTTCCTCGCCCGTCCGCAGGTACCGGACCTCGCCACCACGCCGTACGCCGTATTGATCGACGCGGGCATCACCGCGGCGCGGCGGGGCTCCTTGCCGCTCGAACGCTGGCTCGGCGCGGTGCGCACGGTCCGTCCGGTTGGCGTCTGAGCCCAGCGACGGCGTCCATGATTCGCTCGCTGACGCTCGCTCATGGCAGGTCGATCTCGACCAGCATCGGCCGGTGATCGCTGGCCGCCCAGACGTCAGCGCCGTCGAGCACCTGGGCCGTGCGCACCGGGAGCCGCGGGTCGGCGAATACGGCATCGATGCGCCGCTGCGGGTTCGTCGCGCTGTAGGTGAATCCGTCGCCCTCCCCCGCCGCTGCCCAAGCGTCGGTACCGCGCGCGGCAAGTGCCTGCCACACCGCCGAGCCGGGTTCGTCGTTGACGTCACCGGCCACGATCACCGGCACGTCCGCGGGCACTGCCCGGTCGAGGATGGCGTGCAGCTCGGCCACCTGGCGCGGCCGTGGTGCAGGTTCGAGGCCGAGATGAACCCCCGCGACGGCGAACTGCCGACCCGCGAGGCTCAGCACGGCGATCGACGTACCGCGCACATCCAGCCGGGAGCGGCGGGAGAACGTCCGGTCCCACGACGACACGACGTCGACGGACAACGACGACAGCACCAGGTTGGCCGCCGCGGGCCGGCCCCCGCTGACGACGACCAGCCCGCTGCGCCGGGCGAGCGCGGCGCACTTAGCGCGCCAGCGCAGCAACCGCGGCGCCTCTTGGACACACACCACGTGAGAATGCGCGGCGCGAATGACCCGCGTCACCGCAGCGTCGTCATCCCGCATCGAGTGCACGTTATAGCTGAGCAGGCGCAGAATGGGCATGCTCAGCCGCGCCGGCGGGCGAGATCGGCGGCACCCACCAAACCGGCGTCGGGACCTAACTGCGCCAGCACGACCTCGGCCTCGGGGCGGAATCCACGTCCGGTGAGCGATCGCCGGAACGTCTCGCGGGCCGGCCGCAGCAGCAGGTCGCCGGCCTGCGAGACCCCGCCGCCGATGACGAACATGCTCGGGTCGATCACCGCGGCGAGGCTGGCGAGCCCGTGGCCGAGCTGCTGGCCCATCGTCGTATAGATGTCTACTGCCGCGCGGTCACCCTCGCGCGCCGCGTCAGTCACCAGCTGGCCGGTCATCGCCGAGGGATCACCGTCGGCCAACTCCAGCAGCCGCCGCGCGGCCACCGGCGACACCGCAGCGAGCTCGACCGCGTCGTGGGCCAGCGCCGTCCCGGACGCGTACATCTCCCAGCAGCCCCGGTTGCCGCACGCGCAGCGCCGGCCTTCCGGCACGAGGGTCATGTGGCCGAACTCGCAACCGACGCCGTTCGCGCCACGATAGAGCACGCCGCTGACAACCAGCCCGCCGCCGATTCCGGTGCCGAGCGTGACGCAGACAAGAACCCGCGCTCCGCGGCCCGCGCCGAATCGGTACTCCGCCCAGGCGGCGGCATTGGCGTCGTTCTCGACCAAGACCGGTACCCCGATCCGGCCGCTGAGCGCGTCGCGCAGGGGCTCGTCCCGCCAGGCCAGGTGCGGCGAGAACAGCACGGTGGCGCGGTCGTTGGCGATCCACCCAGCCGCGCCGATGCCGACCGCTACGACGTCGTGCCGGGCGCGCAGCCCGTTCACGACCTCGGCGATCACCCGCTCGGTCTCGACCACGTCGTTACCCGGCGTGGGCCGGCGTGCCGCATCGACGAGGCTCCCGTCGTCGGCGACGACACCTGCGGCCACTTTGGTGCCGCCGATGTCGACGCCGATGGCCAGCGGAGGCACGGTCAGCCGTCCCCGAGATCGATATGTTGCACGTTCGGATGCGGGGCCGGTTTGGCGTGCGGGAAATGGGGATTCGTGCCGGAGTCGAGCAACGCCCGCACCGCCGCCACCAGAGCGGAGCCCGCCTCGCTGATCTTGTCGGTCAGCTCGGGACGTTCGCCGCGCAACACCCCGATGACCTGGCAAATCGGGCACCAGGCGCACTCGGAAGCTCCCGTCGCGATGTGCTCAGGACCGAGCGGGCCACCAGACCCGAACGTGGACCGCGACCACTCCTGCAATGCCTCGAACAGCTTGGCGGTCTCCGCTGCGATGCTTCCGACCGGGTCGTCCTCGCTCATCTGCGCCCCGGCGCCGGCCAGACAGCCGGGTCTCGGCGGAACCGCACGCGCAGCTCGCGGTCGGCGAACTCGCCGCGGACCACCGCGCACCGTCGCAGCACGCTCGGCAGGGTGAGAACCCGCCTGTGCTCGCCCACCGTCAGCACCAGGTCGTCGTTGGCGCGTGCTGCTTCCACCGCGCCGCGGGCGGCGAGCGGCAGCAAGATCCGCAGCACGAACTCGTCGCCGTCTGCCTCGACCGTCATCAACTCGCCCGGCGCGCCGAACTGAGCCGGATCCTCACCGGGCAGCTCGCCGTAGAGCGTACTGGCGACCTCGCGCAGGGCCGAAGCGCCGACGGGCTCCGCCGCCCGGTAGGTCACCTCACGCACCGGCACACCGGCGAACGACTCACGCAGCTGGGTCAGCTGGGCCCGTTGCGCAGCCACCCAGCCCTGCCGGAACGCGTCCCTCCCCGGGGGAAAGATCCGGTTGGCCACGACCAGGTCGACGCAGTACCCGTAGAGCGCCAGTGCCGTGAACGTCCGCCGTGCTTCAGCCGCCACGACCGCTTCCGGGGTGAGAACGAGCCGGACGGTGGTCACGGCCGGGTCGGCGAGAAGCTCGCGCACCGTGGCCAGGTCTTCGTTGAGCCGAAGCAACGCCTCGAACATCCCGTCAGGGGGAACCGCGTCCCCCCGTCCGAGCATCGACGCAAGCGGGCGCACACCGCGCGCGATACGCCGCTGCGCCGGAAAGACCTTGCGCAGGTACCAACCGAGTGCCTCGGGCAACGCCAGCAGCCGCAATGTCTCGGCTGTGGGGGCGCAGTCGACGACCAGCGCGTCCCAGTCGCCGCTCACCGCAAGGTCGCGGACCGCAAGCAGCGCCAGCACCTCGTCGACGCCGGGCAGTACCGTCAGTTCCTCCGCGGTGATCGGGTCCACCCCGCCGCGGGCGAGCAGATCGATGAGATAACGCTGCACGTCGCGCCAGGCGTCTTCCAGCCGGCGCTGGGTATCGACCTGCACGGCCCACAACGCCGGGACGATCTCGATCGGCTCATTCCTGATCGGGACGTCGAGGGCATCCGCGATCGAGTGCGCGGAGTCGGTCGAGAGCAGCAGTGTCTTGACGCCGCGGTCGGCCAGGCGCAGCGCGGTGGCGGCCGCAGCGGTCGTCTTGCCGACACCGCCCTTGCCGGTGAACAGCACGATCCGCACGTCAGCCACCGGCTGACTCGACCCGCTTCTTCAACTCCTTGAGCGCGGTGTCCATGACGACCCGCTCGGCTTTGCGCTTGAGCATGCCGAGCATCGGAATGGCCAGGTCGACGGTCAGCGAGTAGGTGACGTCGGTGTCGCTGCCTGCCGGGGTCAGCGTGTACGACCCGTGCTGCATCTTCTGCATCTGGCCTTTGACCAGGTTCCACTCGACACGCTGGTCACCGGTCCAGACGTAGGCCAGCTCGTACTGGTCCTTCAGGATCCCGGCGTCGATGGCGAAATGCACTCGGGCCGCCCGCCCGTCCGGGCCCTCTTCGAGCACCTCGGCGGACTTGATCGATGCGGCCCACTGCGGGTATGCCGGAAAGTCCGCGATGACGGACATGATCTGCGCCGGATCGGCGTGCACGGTGATCGACTGGGTCGACTGCTCGGCCATGGCGAGAGGCTACAGCGAGACGAGTCCTGCACGGCCCAGAAGACACGTTTTCGCCGCGGCTAGGATGGTACGGGGCTGGTGCGGCCGCTACGGTGACACGCGCGGCACCCGACCCCAAGGACACCTGTCGAGAAAGGACGCGGACGAGTGCGCGAACTCTCCGTCGCCAGCAGGGGCGCCGAGCCGGGGGCGACCAATGTCGCGGACTACGTCTTCGCTAACGCGACCCGCCGCCCAAGTCACACGGCGCTGCGGCGGCGCGTCGACGGACGCTGGCTCGACATCACATCGGCGCAATTTGCCGACGAGGTCACCGACGTCGCCCGCGGTCTGATCGCCGCGGGCATCGAGCCCGGCGACCGCGTCGCGCTGATGTCCAAAACCCGCTACGAATGGACGCTGTTCGATTTCGCGGTGCTGGCAATCGGTGCCGCCGTCGTGCCGATCTACGAGACCTCCAGTGCCGAGCAGGTCGAATGGATCCTCGCCGACTCCGCGGCCAAGGCGCTGGTCGTCGAGACCGCCGAGCACGAGGCGATCGTCGACTCGATACGCTCTGCGGCTCCCGGGCTGGCGCACGTCTGGCGGATCGAGGACGACGCAGTGGCCTCCCTCACCGCGCAGGGGGCCGAGGTGCCGGCCGACGCGGTGACCAACCGCCGTCAGGCCACCGCCTTCGACGACCTGGCGTCGATCATCTACACCTCGGGCACCACCGCCCGTCCAAAGGGCTGCCAGCTCGCGCATCGCAACTTCGTCACCGAGGTCACCGAGATCATCAGCACCTCGCTGCGGGTGCTCTTCGCCGATGGCACGTCGACCCTGCTGTTCATCCCGGTGGCGCACGTTTTCGGCCGCGTCATCGAAATCGGCGCGCTGGCGACCGGCTGTACGCTGGGCCACTCGTCCGACATCAAGAACCTGGTTACCGTTCTCGGCGAGTTCCAGCCCACCTTCGTTCTCAGCGTGCCCCGGGTGTTCGAGAAGGTCTACAACACGGCTAAGCAGCGCGCGCACGGCGAAGGCAAGGGCAAGATCTTCGATCTCGCCGATCGGGTTGCCGTGGGCTACTCCGAGGCGCTCGAACGCGGCTCGGTGCCGCTTCCGTTGCGGCTGCAGCACGCCCTGTTCGACAGGCTGGTCTACAGCAAGCTGCGTGCCGCGCTCGGCGGCCGGTGTACCGCCGCCGTATCCGGCGGCGCACCGCTAGGTGCTCGGCTCGGACATTTCTTCCGCGGCGTCGGGATCACCGTTTACGAGGGCTACGGGCTCACCGAGACCACCGCTGGAATCTGCGTCAACCTACCGGACGGCATTCGCATCGGTACCGTCGGGCGCCCGGCCCCTGGTGTCTCGGTACGCGTCGCCGACGACGGGGAATTGCTGTTCCGCTCCGACCTGGTGTTCCACGGCTACTGGAACAACGACGAGGCGACCAAGGAGGCGATCGACGCCGACGGCTGGTTCCACACCGGCGACGTGGGCGCGATCGACGCCGACGGCTACGTGTCGATCACCGGACGCAAGAAGGAGATCATCGTGACGGCGGGCGGCAAGAACGTCGCCCCGGCCATTCTCGAAGACCGCGTCCGCGCGCACTGGCTGGTGAGCCAGTGCCTGGTGGTCGGCGACCGTCGGCCGTTCGTTGCGGCGCTCGTCACGATCGATCCCGAGTCATTCCCACTGTGGCTCGAGCGGCACGGCCGGCCAGTCACGACGACGATGCGCGAGGTGGTCGACGACCCCGAGCTGAACGCATCGGTTCAAGAGGCGATCGATGACGCCAACAAGGCGGTGAGCCAGGCGGAGGCGATCCGCAAGTTCGTTATCCTGCCCACCGATTGGACTGAGGCCACCGGCGAACTCACTCCGTCGCTCAAGCTCAAGCGCAACATCGTGCAGCAGGCGTGGTCGGACGACATCGCCGCCCTGTACTCAGGCGATCGAGCCGCCAACCCGTCGGCCTAGCCATGCCGGCAGCAGCATCCCCGATTGCGCAACAATCGGGAAGCTAGCCTCGCCTAGTCCTGGAGCATCGCCTGCAGGCGCGCGGCCACCACGTCCCATCGCCACTCCTGGTCCACCCACTGCCGTCCGGCCCGGCCGAGGTTGGCGGACAGAGCGCGGTCGGCGAGCAATGTCGCGATCTGCCGCGCGACGGCACCGACGTCGCGGCCGTCGACCACGTAGCCCGTCTCGCCCACCCGCACCGCGGCCGGCGCACCTCCGGAGCTGCCGGCGACGACCGGCAGCCCTAGGGCGGACGCCTCAAGGTAGACGATGCCCAGTCCCTCGACGTCCATGCCGAACCGGCGGGTACGGCACGGCATGGCGAAGACGTCGCCCGCGGCGAAGTGCGCCGGCAACGCACCGGCAGAGACGCTCCCGGTCAGCACGACGTGCTCGCGCACCCCTACCCGTTGGGCCAGCCTGACCAGGCCGTCGTGGTAGGGCCCGCTGCCGACGAGCAGCAGCGCCGCCCCCGGCACCCGCTGCCGGATCGCGGGCAGCGCCCGGACCAGCGTGTCCTGGCCCTTGCGAGGCACCAGGCGCGACACGCACACGACAACCGGCCTATCGGTGAGCCCGTAACGATCGCGCACGGCCGTGCCGGCGATACCCAGCTGGAACGTCTCGACGTCGACGCCAGGTGTGAGCTGCCGCAGGGTCGCCCTGGGCCCGAAGGCCCCGGCCAGCCTGCTGCGAGTGTACTCGCCGAGGTACGTGACGATGTCGCAGCTCGTGCCGATGCGACGCAGCGCCTGGCGGGCCCCGGGCAGCACAGCCCAGGCGACCTCATGGCCGTGCGTGGTGGCGACGATGCGCTGTACCCCTGCCGCCCGTAGCGCGGGCGCGAGCAGGGCAAGCGGCGCCGCGGCGCCGAACCATGCGGCGGTGACTCCGTACTCCCGGGCTGTGGCCAGCACCCGGCGCCGAGCTGCCGGTGTCGGTACCAGCAGGCCTGTCGGGTGGCGGACCACCGGGAACAGTTGCGCGGCATCGAACGGCGCCGAGCCCGGATGATCCGACGCGTACACGACCACGGACCCGGCGGGTTGCCGGACCGCCAAGGCGTGCACGAAAGACTGAATGCCACCCGCACGGGGCGGGAAGTCGTTGGTCACGACGAGCGTGCGCCTCACGCAGGCGCACCCTAGTCACAGCAGCCGGGTTGCTCCGGTGTAGTCGGCCATGTCGTCGAACACGTTGACGTACCGCACGCCCAGCTCCTCGTTCGCCGCGGACACCGCGACTCCGTTTCCGATGTAGACCTCGACGTGCCCGATCGGCTGGTAGAGGAACACCAGGTCGCCCGGCTGCAGCTGGCTCGACGAGACGTGGGTGCCATAGTCGTATTGCGTCAGCGCGTTGTGCGGCAGGGAGATGCCGACCTGCTGGTAGGCCATCATGGCCAGGCCCGAGCAGTCGAAGCACGGGTTGCCGACGCCGGCGAACGTGTAGCAGCCGCCCACCTGCGCCACCACGTAGTCGACGATCTTCTTCTGCGCGGCGGCCATCGTGCCGGGAACCACCGTCGACGGGGTGGGCGTCTTCGCGGCGGGCGCAAGCGCCGCCTGAACCTGGGGCGCCGGCGGGGTATGCGCGGCCCGGTAGGCGGCCAGCTCCTGCGCGGTGAGAGTGGCCAGCAGGTCTTTGAACTTCTTGGTCTCGGCGAGGATCGCGTCGCGTTGCTTGACGACGTCGGCGAGCTTGGCGTTGGCGGCGTTGAGCAGGTTCGTCGCGGTCTGCTGCGCGGCGTCCGCCTTGGCTTTGGCCGCGTCGAGCTGCGCGACGATGTCGCCGCGGTGGGACGAGACGAGGCTGAGCTGGCTCATCTGGGTCAGATAGCTCTGACCGTCGGTGCTGCTGAGCAGCGCGCCGGCCGAGCTGAACGACGCGCCCTCGTAGCGCGCGGTCACGACTTGAGTCAGCTGGCCCCGGGCCATGGCGAAGTCGGTATGCGCCTTGGTCGCGGCCCGTTGGGCCGCCGCGGCAGCCTTCTGGCTGGCCTGCACGTCGGCCTGCGCGAGGTTGTACGTCTCGGTGAGCACTTCCTTCTTGCGGTCGAGTTGCTCGATCTGGGCGCGCACCGAGGTGCTCGTCGGTGGATTGGCGGAGGCTGCCGGCTGGAGCAGCCCAAGGATCGTTCCCGCGACCACGAGCCCGATGAGCCCTGTTGCGACGGGTCGGACACGAGTCCGAATGCGAGTCAACGCCACGACTGGCGAAACTCCCTCTTCCTCGAAACCGCCTACCGAGTTAGCTGTCGGGTTCGGGCCAGGAAGTAGCCCTACGGCACGCAGCCGAGAACGGGGGTCCCCGTTTCGCGTACGCGCCGATTCACCCCCGTGGAACGCTGGCAAGCCAGTTGGGTCCCCGGTTCGCCGACGCTCGCTCCTGTCGCCAGAGGCGAGCGCCGATCTTGCGATTCGGCGGTGACCTGCCGGTGGATCCCGGGACGGGAACCTGGTAACCGGAAGGTCTCGGAAAGGTTACGGGATGGGTGGCCGATGGGCAACGCCCCTCGGCCGTGTCGCCCGAAGTTCCGCGTCACTAGGTCCGCCCCGTCCGCGCGGGAGCGCGGACTCGCCACGCAGCGGCGAAGGGCGGACGAGGATCGGTCAGAGCAGCCGGGTAGCGCCGTACCAGCTGCCCATGTCGGCGAACACGTTGACGTACCGGATGCCCAGCTCCTCGTCGGCCGCGGACACCGCCATTCCGTTACCGACATAGATCTCGACGTGGCCGATGTCCGGGTAGAGGAACACCAGGTCGCCTGGTTGCAGCTGCGACGAGGTGGGGTGGTTGCTAGACGCCGTGTACTGCGTCGGCGCGTAGTGCGACAGGTGGATGCCGACGAGGGCGTAGGCAACCATCGACAGACCCGAGCAGTCGTAGGCCTCCGGGCCAGCTGCGGCGAAGACGTACGGCTTGCCGACCTGTGCCTCGACGAAGTCGACGATCGTCTTCTGCTTCGCGCTCAAATGCGGATTTCCAGCGGCAATCGTGGCCTTGGCGACCACCGGCGGGATCGTCCCTGAGTTGTATTGCGCGAGCTGCGCGGCCGACAAGGTCGCCAGGATCGTCTGGAACTTCGCCTTGGACGCGTTCGCTTCGGTGAAGCTCTGCTCCGCCCGGGTCGCCATCGCGTTCGCGGCGCTCAGCGTCGCCGTTGCGGCCTGGTTCGCGGCGTCGGCCGCCGCTTTGGCCTCACCGACCGCCGCAAGCACGGCGCCCAGACGGGACGACACGAGGTTGAGGGTGCCCATTCGGGTCATCAGGTTGCCGGCGTTGCGACTGTCGAGTAATGCTGCCGCGGTGCCGAAGGAGTCACCCTCGTAACGGGCGCGCACCAGCTGCGTCATCTGGCCGCGTCGCTGGTCGTATCGAGCGTCAGCCTGCAGCGCGGCCCGCCGCGCGTCGGCGGCAGCCTTGTTGGCCGCGGCCAGTTTGATGGTGGCGAGGTTGAAGGCCTCCGCGGCTTTCTCGGCCTTCCTGCTCGCGTCGGACAGCGCCGCGCTGGCGGAGGCGATGGTGGTGGGCGGATTCCCGGGCCGGGCCGGTGCGGCCGAGGCGGGGCTTTGCGGCGTCACGACGGCAGTTACCGCCAGCAATGCTGCGACGATCCCGATCCCTAACATGCGGGCGCGCGCCCGAACACGAGTCAACGCCACGGTTGGCGGAACTCCTTCTTCCTCGGGCCGCCTACCGAGTTAGCTGTCGGATTCGGGCCAGGAAGTAGCCCTACGGCGCGCAACCGAGAACGGGATCCCCGTTTCGACGACGCGCCGACTCACCCCATGGAACCTGTCGGGTCCCCGGCTCGCCGACGCCCAGGCCCGCCCAGTGATGTGCCGGACGATTCCGCACGCCGATTCTGCGATTCGGCGGTGACCTGCCGGTGGCTCCCCCGTCGGGACCCGAATGGCCGAAAGGTCTCGGGAAGATTACGACAGCCATCGGGCGACCACAAGGTGCCGCGCCCAACGTCACGCCGGCCTGTCGCGGCGCTCGGCCGTCGGATGGGAAATCAGCCGAAGCGGTGGCACCAGCCCGCAGGCGGCGAGCGCGCCCACCGCACGACGCTCGCTCTCGTCCAGGTCGAGCGCCGGTGGCGGATCGGCCGAGGCGGACGGATGGGCCAGGAACACGTTGATGACGCAGTCGCCGCAGCCGATGCCGCGGACGGTGCAGGTGTCGCAGTCGATGAGCACGTCGCCCCCTCGATCCGGGTATGTCCGGTCTCGGCGGCGACGCTACGAACCCAGTCTGACAGTTTCTGCAAGCCCTGGACTGGTACTGGGTTTGCCAGCCGACCAACCACTTGGAACGTCGCTTCCGCCTTCCTCCGAGATCCGGGAGCCGAAGCGGATGAACGCGGGGTGTGAGGCGATCTTGCCGCCGACGAGCGATTCGCCTAGTCGGAATTCCGTCGCGTGAGACAGCAGGGCGGCTGGCACGAACGAGAAGGCCTCACCGACGAAGGCAAGGTCGGCTAGCGAGTTCATTCTCATGAGCACGAGGTTGTCGCACTGCGACAGCACGTTCTCGTGCACTTTCTGCGGACGCTGGGTAGCGACGAGCAGGTAGAGGCCATACTTGCGACCCTCACCGGCGATGCGCACGACATGATCGGTGGCCTGGGCCGTCACGGGATCGTCCGGGTGTTGCGGACACAGGTTGTGGGCCTCGTCGATCACGATGAGCACCGGCTCCCGATCCCGCCGGCGAGCCCACATCGCGGCGAGCACTGCCTCGCCCACCGCCGCTTGCTCCTCGCGGCTGGCGAGCGAGCCGAGGTCGACCACCATGCACCGGAAGTCTCGCCGCTGGATGGCCTGAACGATCGAGCCACCTCGTCCCCGCTCCCAGATCTGCCAGCTCGGTACTCCGAGATTTGGCCGCGCGCAGGCCCAGCGCCCGAGTGCCGGGCTGCTCGTCCGTCACGAGCTGTGCGAAGTCGGCCACCAGCGGTTGCCCCGCTTGGTCGGTGCCCATCAGCCGAGCCAAGGCGGCGTACTCCTCACGATCAGCGATCGGGTCCAGCTGCAGCAGCGCCGCGCGAGTGGCCGGCTGTAGGTCAGACAGACGCAACCGGATCGGCCTACCACCGGCATCCTCAGCGCGCCACACCGAAACACCTGCCACCGCGTTCCGGTAGCGTTCGCTGGTGTCCGGGTCCACCCCCGATCGCAGCTCGCCGAGACGCACATAGTCGGAATTCGGGTCGAGGACCACGACTCGCAAGCTCGTTTCGAGAAGGATGCGCTCCAGCATCAGCCCGAGCGAATAGGTCTTTCCCGACCCGGATTGACCACACAAGAAGGTGTGCCGGTCGAAGCCACCCGCGTCCAGCCACGCCTCCACCCTGGGCGCGAGACTCAGCTGTCCGACGTGCAGGCAGGCCCGTCGCGGGCGGGTGGCCTCGAGCCACGCGTCCACCTGGCCCGTTAGCGCGGGACGGACGACAGCATCGTGGAAAGGACGATTGTCGCCGTCCAACACGACGCCATCTCCGCGCACCGCGCGCACCACCATCGTCGCCCCCGGGACCGCTTGCCCGGAGGCGTCTTGATCATCGGCCACGTCCCCCACGGCGAGTTGAGCTTGATGAAGCGAGATGATCTGGCCGAGCCGCGACACACCGTCCGTCTCCAGCGTCACATAGCCTCCTGCTTGCAACGACAGTCGATGCAGCGACGCCTGCAGTTCGAAACGTGACCCGTCGACGGACGTGGCCAGCGGGAGGACCGATTGCTCGAGCTCGCGACGCAGGTCCCGATAGGCACGAAGGCCGGCGGAGGACCGATGTACGGCGTCATCTGGATCAGCAGTGACCGACGAGCCGCTTGCTGACGTCGAGTCAATCATGATTACTCCTCCCGACGCCGGATTCCGCGCCCACGGCCGCGACGGATACCGCGTCCGTGGTTCGTGGCGTCCAGTCGTAGACAACCGACGTGCGCAGTAACACGTCCTGCAGCGAACGATTCGCCGGGCTGACCGCGACCCAGAGCAGACCGATAGGAAAGATCGTGCAGGCCGCAGCACGCAGCATGGCGCCGGGGATGCGTAGCCGGTCCCCTTTGTAGTTGACGACGCGCAGCCCGAGCAACGCATCGCCGTAGGTGCGTCCGGTCCCGCACCACGACAGAGTCAGGTATGGAATGACGATGACGAACCCGACGACGGGGATGCTCCAGCCGAGGCTGCTCGGCCAATGGAAGCTGCTGGGGTGGAGGAGGAATGCGATGCCGGCGATCGCACCGTAGATGGCGCCGAGGATGACGATGACGACGACCAGGTCCACGATGCTCGCGGCAACGCGGGTCACGACGCCCGCCCGGCGCCCTTGGAACGGTCGCGCGGCAGCGGGCACCGACGACGGGCGGCCGACCCGGACCGGTTGGTCAGCTCCCTGTGTCATCACTGGCTCCAGGTGTACCGTGCGTCGCCGTGCCGCGTGCGCGTCGCCGCAGCAGTATCCGATCGACGATTCGGTTGACCCGCTCATCAGCTTCGATTCCCTGCATGCGCACACCGAGGACCGTCTCGGACGCCATCGCGCCGCTCGACTCGCGGATCAGGTCCGGCAGATCGATCTCATCGATAACCCGGTTGACTATGCCGGCCAGGTCAAGTCGAGCGATCACGGCATCCAGATCCAACTTGGCCGCGATGGCGTCCACGTCGATGCGAGAGACGATCGCGTCCAGGTCCACGCCGGCCACAATCGCGTCAACGTCGACCCTGTCCAGGATGCGTTCGATGGGCACTCGATCGACAATCGGAACGATGTCCAGCTTGGCCGCGACCTCGTTGACGTCCACCTCGGCGATGATGCTGGCAAGCTTCACTCGATCGAGCACGATTTGGGTCAGATCGATGCGATCGAGCACCGCGGACAGCACATCCGGGACCAGATCGCCCACCACCTGCTTGGCGATCCGGTCCGCGTGTATGCGGGCCGATCGTCCACGCTCGGTCATCGCGTCGAGCCGGGTCTGCGGCCAGAATCGACGCGGCACGATCGGTGGTGCCAACGCCAGCCCAACGAACGGTCGCGCCAGCCCAGCCACCGCATCCGCAGTGTGTGCCGCGACGACGCCCCCACGCAACGTCAGATCGATCACGGCGTCGACCAGCGGGGCGGTGCCAGCTGGCTCGATCGAGCGACCGGACGCCCGCTCGAAACCCGTCCGCACCGCGTTGACCGCCCGAATCGCCGAGGACAGCACTGCGGCGACGAGCGTCGACAGCAGCGCAGCCGAATCGACCGGCGCAGGACGTGTTTGACCTGCCCGTGTCGCACCTGATGGCCCGGACACGACCACCCACTTCCCGCGCGCCGCGCAGTCGCAGTGCGTCTCGCTGCAACGGTAGATCCCCGGATCGATGAACGCCTCATCACCGACGGATGAAGACCCAACTTCGTCCTCGCCACGCGAGATCCGGCGGGACGTTCATCACGCGACTGCAAGATCGCTGGATGGCAAGCCGCCGGTGCCCCGGAGCAGCTCCAGGACCAACGGAACTCCGAGGGCTGGCTGTGGCCCACCACGGCCGATGCGGTTGCCGCGTTCGAGGAGCGGGCACGCTAATCATCCTCAAGGGATGACCTTTGATTGCGCTCGTGACGGAGATGATCGCGTCGGACGAAGGGGGTGCCGCCGTGGGCTCGGTGATCGGTGACCTGCTCCCACTTGCCATCGGCGTGGCGATCAGCCCGATCCCGATCATCGCGGTGATCCTGATGCTGCTCTCCAAGCAGGCAGGCAAGACCAGCGTCGGCTTCCTGATCGGCTGGGTGGCCGGGATCGTCGTCGTGACCACCGTCGCGCTGTTGCTCGTCGGTCAGGCAGGAAACACCGAGACTGGGCCATCCACTATTTCGTCGGTGCTCAAAGTGGCCTTCGGTGTCCTGCTGCTGCTCATCGCGATTCGGCAGTGGCAGGGCCGACCCAAGGAAGGCGAGCACGCGACGCTGCCAAAGTGGATGGGAACCGTAGACTCGTTCACCTTTGGCAAGGCACTCGCCTTCGGGTTTGCGCTCTCCGGCGTCAACCCGAAGAACCTGCTCATGTGCCTCGGTGCGGGCACGACCATCGGCGCGGCGCACCTCTCGGGCGGCGGAGAGGTTGCCGCTGTCGTGATCTTCACCGTGCTTGCTGCCAGCACCGTCGTGGCGCCGGTGATCGTCTACCTGTCGGCGCGCGAGAAGATGGCCAGGCCGCTCACCGAGCTGCGCGGTTGGCTGGCGCAGAACAACGCCACCGTGATGTCGGTGCTCCTGCTGGTGATCGGCACGGTGCTGATCGGCAAGGGCATCGGCGGGTTGTCGAGTTGACCGCCACGGGAACTCCCGCTTCATGACTCGCAGCCGAGCGCCGACGCGCGGGATCGGGCTACTGGTGGTTGTGGCCGCCCAGATGCTATCCGGCCAGACCCGTCGAAACCCGTCAGTCGTCGTTCTCGAGCGAGTCAGGACGTGGGTGCGCGGGTCCGCTTCGCGCGCGCTGGCAGCAGCATCTCGGCGAGCCAGCTGAACACCCCGATCAGGAATCCACCGAGCACCGCAGACCAGAAGTTGTCGACGTCCAGGTGGTCCGAGAGGCCTGCCACGATCGCCAGCAACGCGGCGTTGACGACTAGCAGGAACAGGCCCAGCGTCAAGACAATCAGCGGCAGGCTCAATAAGCGGAAGATCGGGCCGAGAATAAGGTTGACGACAGAGAAGATGAGCGCGATCCACAGCAGCCACCCGAAGCCACCGTGCACCTGGATGCCCGGGACCAGCCACGCGACGAGCCCGATGACCACGGCGAGGACTACCAACCGTATCGCCAACCGACCTAGCATGCTCCTCATTGAAGCCGCCCGATGCCCGATTGGACTCATCCTTCGCGCATGATCCCGCGCGGTCATCCCCAACCCAGGCTGGGTTCGACGCAGATCGGAGCGAGGCGATGACTGCTGGCGCGGTGCGGCCGGCACCGAAGAACATGGCCCGCGTTCCACCGGGCCGCTTCATGATGGGCAGCGACGACCACTATCCCGAAGAGCGCCCCGCTCACGAGGAAGCCGTCGACTCGTTTGTCATGGACGAGCACCCGGTTACCAACGCCGAGTTCCGCCGCTTCGTCAAACACGCCGGGTACGTGACGGTCGCCGAACGTGTCCCGAACCCGGCCGACTTCCCCACAGCCGACCCCACCGATCTCGTGCCAGGTTCACTCGTCTTCCGGTCGACCCCCGGTCCGGTGCCGCTCGACGATTGGCGTCGGTGGTGGAACTGGACACCGGGTGCGAGCTGGCGATCGCCGGACGGTCCGGGTAGCACGATCCACGGCCGAGACCGGCACCCGGTCGTACACGTGGGGTTCGAGGACGCGCTCGCCTATGCGGAGTGGGCCGGCAAGCAGTTGCCCACCGAAGTCGAGTGGGAGTACGCGGCGCGAGCCGGCCGCCCCTCGACGACGTACGCGTGGGGAGACGAGCTCATGCCGAAGGGCCGGCCGATGGCAAACACGTGGCACGGCCGATTCCCCTGGGAGAACCTCAAGCCGCCCGGCCGGGACCGCACAACGCAAGTGGGTAGGTACCCGCCGAATGACTGGGGCCTAGTCGACCTGATCGGCAATGTCTGGGAATGGACGAGCTCGGTGTGGACCGAGGGCCACTCCAGGCGCCGCGAGACCCCACGGCCGGTTCAGCACGCTTGCTGCGGCGGTGGCACTGCCGCAGCGCTGCATGAGGAAGATCGCCGGGTAATGAAAGGCGGTTCGCACCTGTGCGCGCCGTCGTACTGCTTGCGCTACCGACCGCCGGCGCGGCAGGGCCAGCACGTACGCAGCAGTACCAGCCACCTGGGCTTCCGCTGTATCATGCCCGGCTGACCCCGGCCGGCCGGCGCCGCCGCGATCTGGGACGTCATTCGCGCGGCGCAACCCGGAACCCCGGGAGCGCCATCCCGAAGGAACTAGTGGTGTGTCTCCAAAATGAGAGGTCTGTTGGGGGTATTGTCCATGAGTGAACAGAGCTGCTGCCGCATTGGTCATGTCCGACGGGCAACGTGAGGCGTTGCGGGTGCTTGCTCGCTCGCAGACGGCGCCGCATCGTCAAGTCCAGCGGGCCGAAGCGTTGCTGCTTGCCGGTGAGGGGATCGCGAACACTCGGATCGCGCAGCGGGTGGGTGTGAAGGCCGCGACGGTGCGAGCCTGGCGTGCCCGCTTTGACGAGGATGGGCTGTCCAAGCTGGGCAAAGTTCGTGCTGGGCGTGGCCGCAAGTCGAGCATCCCGCAGGCCAAGATCGACGAGATCGTGGAGCTGACGCGTCATTCCAAGCCGGCGGGTCAGACGCACTGGTCGTGCCGCACGATGGCCACGAAGGTCGGCGTTTCACCGGCTACGGTGCAGCGGGTCTGGGCTGCGCGCGGGTTGAAACCGCACCTCGTGCACGCGTTCAAGCTGTCGAATGATCCGCGGTTCGAGGAGAAGTTGATCGACGTGGTCGGGCTGTATCTGGCGCCGCCGGACAACGCGATCGTGTTGTGCCTGGACGAGAAGTCCTCCGTGCAGGCGCTGGATCGCACCCAGCCGTCGCTGCCGATGGTCAAGGGACGTGCGGCGACGATGACCCACGACTACAAACGCAACGGCACCACGACACTGTTCGCGGCGCTGGACGCGCTCACCGGCAAGGTCATCGGCCAGTGCCTACCTCGGCACCGACACGAAGAGTTCCTGAAGTTCCTGCGCAAGATCGAACGCGAAACACCCAAGGGCCTGCAGGTGCATCTGATCTGCGACAACTACGCCACCCACAAGCATCCCGCCGTCAAAGCGTGGCTGGCCAAGCATCCCCGGTTCCACATGCACTTCACCCCGACCTCGTCCAGCTGGTTGAACTTGGTCGAGCGCTGGTTCCGGGAACTGACCGACAAGGCGTTACGCCGCGGCGTGTTCCACTCCGTGCCCGACCTGATCGCCAAGATCGAGGAGTACCTGGACGCGCACAACGATGAACCGAAACCGTTCATCTGGACCGCGACTGTCGACGACATTCTCGCCAGGGTCGCCCGCGGACGGGTTGCACTTCAAGCGGTCAACCAATGACGAGACAGACCGCTAGGTCAGCAGTTTCGCCTTCTGTGTCGCGAATTCCTGATCGGTCAGCACTCCCTGATCATGCAGGGCCGCCAGCTTGCTGACCTCCTCGGCAACACTGCTGGACGTCCCGGCCGCGGACTGGATGTAATGGCGGGCGGCTTGATCGGCAGCGACCGCCTCGCGGTGATCCCGCCGCGCCATCCCATCCCCGCGAGCGATGAGGTACACCAGCACGCCGATAAACGGAATGACGATGATGAAGATCGTCCACAGCGCCTTGCCCCATCCGCCCAAGTCGTCGCTGCGGAAGACGTCCATGAGGATGCGAATCAGTAGGAATATCCACAAAATCCACAGGAACAACCACAGCATCGTCCAGAACAAGTTCAGCAGGGGATAGTCCTGTGCAGCTTGCAGCGGCAGCGCGGCACTCATAGCTCATTCCTCTCGACGTGGCCCCATCGGGCGATCGACGATCAACTTAGGGGCGCCGGCAGGCCCTGTCCTCACCATGTTGGGGTGAGACGCTTTGTCCGATCGATCACCCCAGGTCGGGTCCGTCAAGAAGCGGGCCAGCAGTGCCTTGCGGTGGACGGCCCACCACTAGCACGATCATGGGCGTGCCGTGACGCTCTTTATGGGGTCGCTGAGCTTCACTCTGCGGGCGTGCCGGCCGGGCGCTGCGGGGCCTGTTTGACGTCGACGAGCTCCAAGCCGAGAGCCCTGATCCGGTCCAGGAGCTCGTGCAGGCCGGCCTGATCGAGTTCACCCGATAGCACCGTTGCGGTGGGCTCGACGTCCACGGCCAGCTCGGCGAAGGCTTGCTGGGCCACCGGGCCGAGTGTGCCCGCAACCCGGATCTCATACGGCCTGCGCGCCACCATCGACCTCCTTCGTCGCCAGCCGTGATCCGTTCAGCTTGCCGCTTCGGTAGGTAGCCCGGATCATCCGCGAATGGTGAGGCTGTGTTGCATGATCGGATCGGCGAGCCGCGACTCAGGTGCCGCGGCGCGGTGTGCCCCTGGTCCGTCGAACGTCCAGCAGATCCAAGCCCAGTGCTCGAATCCGCTCCAGCAGACCGTGCAAGCCCGACTGGTCGACCTCTGCGGTGATCACGGTGCTCGTCGCGTTCGTGGCGACCTCCCAGCCGGCGAACGCGTCCCGTGCGGCGTCATTCAGCCGACCCGAGACGCGGACCTCGTAGCGAGTGGGCACGGGACCTTCTTCCGCTGGCCACCGATGGCGGTTCCCAGGCTCGTACATTGCCTACGCCGCTGGCCTCATGCGAATGGCATGAACCCGCGAATCAGAGCAACTCGAGCTCATGGGCGCGCAGCACGGCCTCGCGCCGCTTGTGCGCGGCGAGCTTGCGGTAGATGGCGCCCATATGGGTCTTGACCGTGTTGATGGATAGGCACAGCTCGTCGGCGATCTCGGCTGTGGACATGCTGGTGGCCAGGAACCGCAGCACCCCGCGCTCACGATCGGTGAGTGCATCTGGTAGCTCTGCGAAGCTGGGAGGCGGCGCATCGACGAGCGTCTCGTCGCCGCCGGCCGACCGGGCGGTCGGCCACCGTCTCGCCACGGTGGGGTGCCGGGCCAGCAGCGAGGCGAAGACGTCGGCGACCCGGACGAATGGCAGCGCGAGGTCGCCGCCGGCAATCTCGATCGCCCGGATGAGCAGCTCGAGCGCTTGCGCGTCGTGCCCCCCGCGCTGAGCGAGCTGCGCATCGCAGAGGATCGCGTCGACCAGCAGGTCACGCGTCACGTGCGCGCTGGGCGTCGTGATCACGCTGCGCACGCTGTTCTCGGCCTGCCCCAGGTCGCCCAGCATGAGATAGGCGCGGGCGGCGGGCGCCGCCGCGCATACGGCGAACGGAGTGCCCCGGTACGGGGCGAGCAGCCGCAGTGCGGCCTTCGGGCGTCCCAGGGCAGTTTCGATCGCGGCCAGCTCACAGTCGCGGTAGACGGCGAACAACCCGGTGGCGTGCTCGTTCAGCGCAGCGGTCTTCTGGAGCACGGCGCGGGCCGCCGTGACGTGTCGACTGCTCGTCAAGACGCTGGCCTGCAGCACCGCGGCGGCCACTACAACTCCCGATTCGGTGTTCCGCGGACCGGCGACCATTGCCCGGCGCACGGCGCGGGTCATCGCCGGAATGTCAGCGTCGAGGTACGCCCGGCGGGCCAGCGCCAGGTCCAGCGCCGCCGGCCGGGCCAGGCCAGGGGTGCGGCCTATCAGCGCGATCGCCTGCGACTCGGCGTCGCCTGCGTGTCGCGGCCGGGCCGCGTACGCCTCGACCCGGGCGAGGTTGGCCAGGATCTCTGCCTGTACTGCTGGCAGGTCGTCGCATTCGGCCAGGGTGAGCGCCACTCGCAGCAAGCGCTCGGCATCCCCGGGACGACCCTCGTTGAAGCGGGCCTGGGCCTGGGCCAGCAGCAGGCTGGCGCGCAGACCGGGCACCGTATCAATCTGCGCCGAGGCGTCGGTAGCGAGCAACCGGCCCGCCGCGCCGTCAACGACCGCGAACAAGTCCGCCGTTTGCGCCAGGATCAGCTCTGCCAGGTCGAGCGTCAGCCAGGTGTCCGGCTCCCACTCGTCGGGGCGGGCACGCTGCCCAGCGAGGCGTTGCACCTCGTGGGCCGCTGTCTCGGCGTCCGCCGTCACAGCCAGAATCGCCGCCCTCGCCGCGATGAGCACACCGCCCTGAGCCGGCGGGATCGTGCCGGCCGGGCGCATCTGTGCCGGGGCAGGCAGCCCCGCGGCGGATAGATCCAGCCGTCGCACGAAGGCAGTTGCCAGCCCGCCGTGCACCAGCAAGGCGGCCACCTGAGCGACGTCGCCCGCGCGCGCAGCCCAGTAAAGAGCATTCGGCAAGTCCCCGTGCCCCGCGAACCACCTGGCGGCGCGACCGAACAGGACCTCGTCCACGTCGGGCGACTGGCGCTGGGCCAGGTAGTGCAGGATCTCCCGCAACAGCTGGTGATACCGGAATCTGCTGCGCGCCGGATCAAGCGCGATCACGAAGGAGTTGCGGCGGGCAAGGTCGGTTAGGATCGCTCCGCAGCCACCGATGCCGGTGATCGCGTCGGCCAGCGGCCCCGTCACCTCGTCCAAGAAGCTGGTCTGCACCAGCACCGAGCGCACCTGCTCCGGCAACCGGTCCAGGACCTCCGCCATCAGGTACTCCCCGATGCTGCCGTGGTCCAGCGCCAGTTTGGACACGACCTCCAACGGCTGCTCCGTCCCCTCCAGCCGCAGCGCCAACAGACGCACCCCTGCGGTCCAGCCCTCGGTACGGGTGGCGAGCACCTCGAACTGCCCGTCTGGCAGCGAAACACCGTGCGCAGCGAGTAGCTCGCGGGTTTCCTCGCGGGTCATCGCGAGATCGGCCGCCCGCAGCTCCCGCAGCTGCCCGGCTAGGCGATAACGATGCAGCGGCAGGAGCGGGTCGCTGCGCGCCGCTATGAGCAGCCGGATGCGAAGCGGCCGGCGCCAGACGAGCACGTCGAGCAACTCGAGGATTTCCGGGGTGGTCAGCACATGAGCGTCGTCCAGGACGAGCGCGAACGGATTTGGTGACACAGCTGAGCGGCGGTCCAGCGACTCGAGGAACTGCTCGGTCACGCCCGTCGCCCACACCGACGGTAGCTCGCGCTGCGTCAAGCCACCGGCGCGCATCGCCGCGAGCAACAGTCCCCAGAATCGCCGTGGATCGTTCGCGCTGGCGCGCAGCGTCAACCACGCGATGGGCGTGGTCTGCCGGCGCACCCAGTCACTGAGCAGGACTGTCTTGCCGGTGCCCGGGCCGGCGGAGAGCAAGGTCAGCGGCGTTGCGTCAGCTCGGCCCAAGGCGTCGAGCAGGCGCGGTCGGATGACGTATCGGGACGGCAGTGGGGGAACGGACGACCAAAGATCCGCAGAGTCAGCGGACATCACGCCTCCCGGCTTGGCCGCGCTCGCGCGATCCGCGTTACGACCGGTAGCGCATAATTACCTTAACGTGATCTTCCACCCCATGGAAGGCGGATAACGTCCCCGCATCCGGCCACGCGTGGCGTGAGAGGTGGGTTTTGCACGGGGTATCCGGCCGATCCGCGGTGGGTCGCTGCGCGGCGCTCACCCGAAAAGGGTGAAGCAATCGACCCCCCTCAGCCGTGGCGTTGCGCCTGGTACTCCGCCCAGACCGAGTTGATCAATGCGGCACTGACGATGACCTGTCCGACGATCAGCAGCCAGGCCAGGATTACTGCGGCGATTCCGAGTGATCCGTAGAGTTCGGAGGAGTGGGCGAGCCGGGGCGGGATGTAGATCCGGCTGACGAGATGCAGGATGGCCAACCCGAAGCCGAATAGCAAGCAGCCGGGAAGCAGATCGATCCAGCTGGTGCGCCGGTCGGGCAGCCGCTGGCAGACGAGTAGCCAGGTGCCGGCTACGGCAGCGCCCTGCAGCGCGACACCCAGCAGCAGGCCACCCGGCACCAGCCCGTCGATGCGGGTGATCGCGGCGGCCACGGCCGCCACAACGAGCCAGGCCCCGGCGAAGATCAATGTGGTGGTCAGCACGTCTCGTTGACGCCGTTTCGGCAGCGGCGCCTGCCAGGCGTGCGCGTTGACGATGGTCAGGGTGCGCAGCAGGGTGCGTGTCGTCCACAGGAATAGGAGGCTGCCGATCAGCACGGCCACCCACCAGGATCGATGGCCGTCGTGCAGCGCGGTCACCACCTCCTGGCTGGCCGCCCCGGTGATCCCCGCTGTCTTGGCCGCCGACCGCACGTCCCCATCGTCGCCGGTCGCGAACGCGGCCAGGACGCCGGCCAGCAGCAGGGCGAGCGGCATCAACCAGAGGAACAGCCGGAACGCGACTGCGCTGGCCAGCAGTATCCCCTGCCGGGACGTGTAGCGGGCGAGGAAGGCCAGCGGCAGCCCCAAGATCGGGTGGGTCTGCGCCAGCTGCTGATACCGGTCACCGGCCCGCTCGGCTCTGGCTCGCAGCCGCCCGATCCGACCGCCCGGTTCGGTCGGGACCTCGGTCGGGGGATCGGCCGACACGGCCCAGCATCGTCCTCGCCGGAACGGGGACGAATCACCCCGCCGGGGTGAACAACACTCACCCTATCTCGGTGAGGGCAGTAGGTTCACCGGGGCAGCCCATTGGTCCCGGTGAACTACTGGCTGACAGCGCACTCGTCACATGCCGACACGGGCGAGCAGCACGGGCGATGGCACGGCCCACGCCCCAGCGCGCTGGACGTCGCGCTGCACCTGCTGGTCAGACGAGACGACGATCACCGGACGTCCCTGCGGCTCGGCCGTAACCAGCCGCCGGATCAGGTCGTCGGCGATCTCATCGGGTTCACTGAACAGGACACGGACGCCACGCGGCGCGGACGGCAGCGCGGGCGGTCGCTCGCCGCCGTCGAAGGCCACGGTGATCTCGACCCTCGTCCGGCCCGCCACGGCTGCCAGCGAGCCGAGCAGCCGGGTGCGCTGATCGGCCAGGGCGAGGTCACCGTATCCGGTCTTCGTGACGTTGTAGCCATCGACGATCAGGTGGGCATTTGGCAGGCCGAGCAACCGGTCGAGAGTGACGCCGTCGTCGGCGAAGCGCCGGGCGGCGGCGCTTGCCGAGGGCGCCGCGACCGTCTCCGCCGGACGGATACTCGGCGGCGGCAGCGACAGCTCGCGCCGGATGCCGCCAGCGGCGTCCGTGAGGGTCTCGACAAGCAGCCACACCCGGGCGTCATCGATGTCGCGTTCGGTGCGGACTGCCCGGCGGGCCGACTCCACCGCCCGTTCGAGCTCGCCGATCCGGCTGCGGCTGCGGCGCTGCTCGGCGTCGCGCGCCGCCTCCGCGGCGTCCGCCCGGCGCCCTTCGTCCTCGGCCTTGGCGGCCGCCCCCTCGCGTTCTCGCTCGACGCCGCGTAGGTCGGACGTCCGCGCCCGCAGCTGCCGGCGCACATCGGCCAGCTCGACAGCCATTGCCTCGGTGGCCGCCTGCACTGCGTCGCGGGTCCGACGTGACTCGGCGCGGGCGTGCGCCTTCAGTTGCGCGATCTCCTTACGCAGCCTCGAGACCTGCTCGGCGAGCGCGCCGTCTCCGGAACGATCGCGGCCAGCCCGCCACTGCTCGGTCGATTCCACGACGATGCGTCGCCAACCGTCCGGACGCAACAGATACGCGACCACCGCCGTGTCGATCGGATCGGAGGCCGTGGTCGGCTGGGCGGCGCGCACGGCATCGGCGAGCTGCGGCGAGGACTGTGCGACTGCGTCGCCCACCTTGGTCCGAAACTCCTCGTCGGCGTCCAGCGCTGCCGCCAGCGTCGTCGCGCCAAGGCGAACCCGCTTGGCCGAGGTGAACCGCGCTATCGGGCGCAGCCCAGCCGGTGTCTCGTCCTGGCCGAGCCGCCCGAGGACATCGGACGCGATAGCCACGAGGCGCTGGCGGATCGGCTCCGCCAGCGCGACCTCGCCCTCGGATCGGTCGGCGGGCACCGGGTCTGCGGACACATCCGCAGGTTACGTCTGGGCGCGATGATCCCGCGTGGCATCCGGCATTTCGTCGGACCCTCCGCCTACCGTCGCGATCGTGACCAGCGAACACGACAGCGAGGGAGCATCGCAGCGAAGCACCGAGCGTGTGCGGGGTCCCTGCGAAATCGCGAAGCGATTTCGGGTGCAGGTGCGGACCGAGCGCGGAGTGGAGCAGTGACCAGCGCACGGTTCGTCCAGGCCAGCCTGGATGAATTGGACGAGCCACTGCGTACCACCACATTCACCGTCTTCGACCTGGAGACCACCGGCGGCACCGCGGGCGCGGACGCGATCACCGAGATTGGCGCGGTCAAGGTCTGTGGCGGTCAGACGCTGGGCGAATTCCAGACCCTCGTCGACCCTGGCGTGGGCATCGCGCCGTTCATCAGCCTGCTCACCGGCATTACCGACTCCATGGTCGCGACCGCACCGCGCATCGCTGCGGTACTCCCGTCCTTCCTCGAGTTCGCCCGCAGCAGCGTGCTGGTAGCCCACAACGCGCCGTTCGACGTCAGCTTCATGCGGGCCGCCTGCGCTGCCGATGGCGTCGCATGGCCGGGGTTCGCCGTCATCGACACAGTGCTGTTGGCGCGCCGGGTGCTGACCCGCGACGAGGTGCCCGACTGCAAGCTGGTCACGCTCGCCGCGTACTTCCGGGCCGGCACCCGGCCGGTACATCGCGCCCTCGCCGACGCCCGGGCCACAGCCGACGTGCTGCACGCGCTGATCGGCCGGCTCGGCAACCTCGGCGTCCAGTCGCTTCCCGAGCTGCGAGCGTTCACCGCACAGGTCAGCGAGGCGCAACGACGCAAACGCCACCTGGCCGACCACCTGCCCGCCGGACCTGGGGTCTACCTGTTCCGCGACGCACAGGGCGTCCCGCTCTATGTCGGAACCAGCCGGCACCTCCGCGCCCGGGTACGCCAATACTTCGTCGCGAGCGAAACGCGCAGCCGGATGGGCGAGATGGTGGGGCTGGCCGAGCGGGTCGACCCGATCGAATGTGCCCACGCCCTAGAGGCACAAGTGCGTGAACTGAGGCTGATCGCGGCGCACAAACCGCGGTACAACCGCCGGTCGAAGTTTCCCGAGAAATCGGTGTGGCTCAAGCTGACGCCCGAGGCTTTTCCCCGGCTGTCCATGGTGCGCGAGGTGCGCGCCGACGGCGCAGCCTACCTCGGCCCGCTTCGCTCACAGCGTCAGGCCGAGTCGGTCCGCGACGCGATCCACGACGCGGTGCCACTGCGCCAGTGCAGCGACCGGCTGTCGGTGCATCGCGCGGTGCGCGCGGCCTGTGTGCTCGCAGGCATCGGCCGGTGCCGGGCGCCCTGCGAATCCTTTCGCGCAGCAGCCTCGCAGGTCGAGTACGCCGCGCTCACCGAGCTGGTCCGCTCCGCGTGGGCGGGCGATGTGCGGCCGCTGGTCGACCCGCTGCGCCAGCGACTGGCCGCGCTCGCCGCCGCGCAGCGCTTCGAACACGCGGCCGTGGTGCGCGACCGCATCGCCTCAGTCGTGCGCGCGTGTGCCCGTATGCAGCGGCTCGCGGCTATCACCGCCATCGAGGAGCTCATCGCAGCTGCGCCAGACGGCGATGGCGGCTGGGAGCTGTCCGTCATCCGGCACGGCCGGCTCGCCGCGGCCGCGGTCGCGGCTCGAGGCGTGCCGCCGTGGCCGGTCATCGAGGCCCTGCTCGCGACGGCCGACGCCGTCGATCCGGGCCCGGGGCCGTTGCCCGCGGCGCTCGCCGAAGAGACCGAATGCGTGCTGCGCTGGCTAGAGCAACCGGGCACCCGACTGGTGCGCACCTCGCGTCCGTGGGCGATGCCCGCCTTCGGGGCGGCGAGCCTGCGGCCTTTCGTGGCAACCGATGCGCTGCGGGCAGCCGCCGACCCATTCGCCGGCCGTCGCAGTTATCGCACGGTCACCCGGCCCGTCCGGCAGGGCGCCTGACGGGCTTAGGATTCGCGACATGATCACCGCGATCGTCATGGTGTCCGTCGAGACCGACCGCATTCCCGAGGTCGCGGAGCAGTTGGCCGACCTCGAGGGCGTCAGCGAGGTCTACTCGGTGGCAGGCGACGTGGACCTGATCGTGATCGTGCGGGTGCGCGAGTTCGACCACGTCGCCGACGTCATCGCGGGGCGGCTGTCCAAGGTCGAGGGCGTGCTGCACACCGACACACACATCGCGTTCCGCGCCTATTCCCGGCACGACCTAGACGCCGCGTTCGCCATCGGCTTCCAGTCCGCCGACTAGGGCAGGAGGACCCGCCGGCGATCAAGTTGACGTGCGGGCCAGCTGGCTGACCTGGACCCACTGACGCAGCAGGTCTCGCGCGTCGCCGGAGTCGACTGAACGGCGGGCTTCCTCCAGGCCCCGGGCGATCGCCGCATCGAGCGAGTCGGCCGTCAACCCATCGTAGACGGCGATCGCCGCAGCGGCGTTGAGCAGGACGGCGTCCCGCACCGGGCCGCCCTGTCCCGCGAGAACCTCGCGCGCCACGAAGGCGTTGTGGGCCCGGTCGCCGCCACGTAGCTGCTCGGGCGCTGCAGCCCCGATGCCCAGCGCCGTAGGGTCCAGGACCACCTCGGTGACCGTGCCCCCGACCACGACCCAGACGTGTGAGGTCGTGGTGGTGGTCAGCTCGTCCAGTCCGTCGTCGCCGCGGAACACCAGCGCTGTGTCGCCGCGGGCGGCCAGTACCTGTGCCATGACTCCGGCCATCCGCGGGTCGGCGCAGCCGATCGCCGACGACGGCGGGCGGCCCGGATTCGTCAGCGGACCGAGGAAGTTGAAGACCGTGGGGACGCCGATCTCGCGCCGCGGCGCGCCGGCATGGCGCATCCCCGGATGGAAGACAGGGGCGAAGCAGAAGCCGATACCGAGGTCCTCGATGGTGCGCTCCACCCCGGCCGCGGGCAGGTCGATGGCCACGCCGAGCTCTTCGAGCACATCCGCCGCGCCGCAGGCCGAGGACGCCGCCCGGTTGCCGTGCTTCACGACCCGGCGTCCGGAGCCGGCCGCCACCAGCGCCGCCATCGTCGAGATGTTGACGGTCTGCGCGCGGTCGCCGCCGGTGCCGACCACGTCGACCGCCGGACGGGGAACCCTGAGGGGCGTCGCGCGAGCCAGCATCGTGGTGACGAGCCCGCGAAGCTCCTCGGCTGTCTCGCGCTTCGCGCGCAGCAGCACCGCGAAAGCGGCAAGCTGCGCCGGCGTGGCCTCGCCCGCCATGATCTCGTCCATCGCCCATGCGGTGGCCGACGCGTCCAGCGCCTCACCACGCAGCAGCGCGGACAGCGTCGCGGGCCAGCTGTGCCCCACCGTGCTAGCTCGGGTTACCTGGCTAGCGGACAACCGGGATGCCCGACAACCGGCGGCGCAGCTGTTCGGCCACGGTCGCTGCCGCCGTCACCGGATCGAGCGGCGGGCAGATCACCGCGTCGGCGAGTGACCAGCTGGCAAGCCAGCCGTCCTGTTTACGGGCAACCAGCACGATGATCGGCGGGCAGTCGTCGATCTCGTACTTGAACTGGCGAGCCAGCCCCATCCCCCCGGTCGGCTGCGCCTCGCCATCGAGAATCATCAGGTCGATCTCGCCGAGGTCGACCTGCGCGATAACCTCGCCGTTGGTAGCACATTCGACCCAGTCGATGCGTGGCGCATCCGGCGCCGGACGCCGGCCCACCGCCCTACGCACCTGCGCCCGGATCTGTGGGCGATTGCTGTACAGCAGGACGTTCGCGGGCTGCGCGGAACCTGCTGAGCTGGCGGTCATGGCTGCATCGTAACGACGCGCGGCGCGGGCCCTCGGCCCTGCCGGCCGGGAGGCGCGCCGACACTCCCACCCCGCCTGCCTTATCGGCGGACGTGAGGCCATAATGCACGGGTGACCTCGACAGCCCCGGCGCCGAGCTTCCCGTCCAGTCAGGTGCACTCCCTGACCCGGCCGAATATCGTGAGCGTCGGCACCATCGTGTGGCTGTCCAGCGAGCTGATGTTCTTCGCCGGCCTGTTCGCCATGTACTTCACGGTCCGCGCCGCGCATCCCGTCGACTGGCCGATGCACCTGCCCGACGGCGAGACGATCAAGCTGTCCGTTGGCTACGCCCTGCCCTTCACGATCATCCTGGTGGCCTCCAGTTTCACATGCCAGTGGGGCGTGTTCGCTGCCGAGAAGGGCGACGTGTTCAAGCTGCGCCGCTGGTTCACGTTCACGTTCGTCCTTGGCCTGATCTTTGTGCTCGGCCAGGCCAACGAGTACCGGATCCAGGTGCACGACGGCAACACCATCTCGGCGACCGGATACGGGTCGGTTTTCTTCCTGACCACCGGCTTCCACGGGCTGCACGTCATCGGCGGGCTGCTCGCGTTCATCTTCTTCCTCATCCGCACGACCATGTCCCGATTCACCTCGGCGCAGGCGACCGCGGCGATCGTCGTCTCCTACTACTGGCACTTCGTGGACGTGGTGTGGATCGGCCTGTTCTCCACCATCTACCTCATCCGATAGCCTCATTCACCCGCCGCAGCAGCCCGCCGATCGAGAAGGGACGTCCGTGAAGGAAGACCCCGACGGCTTCGAGATCGACGAGCCGGCCGAGCTCGGTTTCGCACCGGCGGTATCCGCCACCGGCGCGGAGGGTGAGAGCGCCAAGCCTGCGGCTCGGTCGAAGCGACGTCCCGCGCGCCGGTGGCGACGTCGCGTCGCCGGCGGCGTCTTGCTGCTTGCGGCTTTGGTATCGATGGGCGGTGCGTACGCTCTGTTTGCCGGTTCGTCCGGTGCGGCCGACAACGCGACGGCTCAGGGTGACATCAACAAGGGCCGGTCGCTGTACCAGACGAGCTGCATCACCTGCCACGGTGTCAACCTGCAGGGCGTGCCGGGGCGCGGCGTCTCGCTGGTCGGAGCGGGCAGCGCCGCGGTGTACTTCCAGGTGAGCACCGGGCGGATGCCGGCGTCGGCGCAGGGCGCCGAGATCGCCCGCAAGCCTGCCAAGTTCACTGAGGAGCAGATCGCCGCGCTCGCCGCCTACGTCCAGTCGGTCGGCGGTGGCCCGGTGGTACCTGAAGGCAACTTGCGCGACGGCAATCTCGCCGAGGGCGGCGAGCTGTTCCGGCTCAACTGCGCCTCCTGCCACGGCTCAACCGGCGGCGGCGCGCCGCTGTCCGCGGGCGGGGTGGCGCCAGGCCTGCACCAGGCCACCGACAAGCAGCTCTACACCGCGATGCTCACTGGCCCGGAGAACATGCCGGTGTTCAGCGACAACCAGCTCACCCCCGACCAGAAGCACGCGATCATCAACTACGTGCAGACCATGAAGGAGGCCAAGGATCCCGGCGGTCACGGCCTGGACCGCATTGGCCCGGTCTCAGAGGGCCTGGTCATCTGGATCGCCGGCATCGGCGCGATCGTCGTCGGGATCCTGTGGATCGGAGCCAAGTCGTGACCCGGCCACCTGCCGACACTACGACCCGCGGCGCGCAGCACAGCACCGCGCTGACACCTCCGTCCGAGGACGAACTGCGCGCCATGAGCACCGAAGACGCGATGCTCGCGGGGGCTGAGGTCGGCGGCGTGCGCATCGTCCATCGCCGCAACCGTTTCCCGGCCCCCGGGAGCAAGGCGGAGAAACGCGCCGAGCGCAGCGTATCTGCCGCGTTCGTGCTAGCGGCGCTGGCCGGCGTCGCGTTCATCGTCGTGTTCTGCGCCGTGCCGTTCAAGTACCAGCTGCCGGGTCAGGGGCAGAACTTCCGGTTCTACACGCCGGTGCTCGGTGGCCTGCTCGGCCTGATGCTGATCTGCATGGGCGTCGGCGCGATCCTGTGGGCCAAATGGCTGATGCCGGAGGAAGAGGCCGTCGAGGATCGGCACGACCAGCCGTCCGCCGAACCCGAGAAGCTCATGACGGCGGCCACCCTGAGCCAGGGCCTGGAAGACACCGGGCTGCCGCGTCGCTCGACGTTGCTGCTCTCGCTGGTCCTCGCCGGCGGCGCACTGGCCACCGTGCCGCTCGTCGCGCTGGTCGGCGCGATGATCAAGAAGCCCGGCAACGCCCTCAAACAGACGCTCTTCCGGCCGCAGCCGGTCAAGTTCCCCAACGGGATCCCGATCGTGTATTCCGACGGCCGGCGGGTCAGCCCGGGCGACATGCAAGCCGGCGGCATAGTCACCGTGTTCCCCGGCGTGCCCGGTGGAGTCCGTGGGCCCCAGTCGGCAAGCTCGCCCACACTGATCATCCGGCTCCGCCCCGGCGCGGTCGTCAAGGCCCGCAAAGGCCAGCAGGGGTTCGGCTGGGGCGACTTCGTGGCGTACTCGAAGATTTGCACGCACGCCGGCTGCCCCGCGTCGCTGTACGAGGAGCAGACCACCCGGCTGCTGTGCCCGTGCCATCAGTCGCAGTTCGAGGTGCTGCAGGACGCCAAACCGGTGTTCGGGCCGGCCACTCGCAGCCTGCCGAGGCTGCCGTTGGGCGTGGAAATCGTTGATGGCGTGCAGTACTTCGTCGCCGTCGGCGACTACCACGAGCCGATCGGCCCGGCCTTTTGGGAGCGCGACTGATGACCGCCACCGAGACGCGCCGGCCCGGCAAGCCCCGGACCGTGACCGGCAAGACCGCCGACTTCGTCGAGTCCCGGCTTAACGTCGCCGGGCCGGCCCGCAGGTATCTGAACAAGGTCTTCCCGGACCACTGGTCGTTCATGATGGGCGAGATCGCGCTCTACTCCTTCATCGTCCTGCTGCTCACCGGCACGTACCTCTCCTTCTTCTTCGACGCCTCGATGGGCGAGGTCAGGTACAGCGGCAGCTACGTCCCGCTGCAGGGCGTGGAGATGTCGCGCGCCTACGCCTCGACGCTGAACATCTCCTTCGACGTGCGCGGCGGCCTGGTCATCCGCCAGATCCACCACTGGGCCGCGCTGCTGTTCGTCGCCGCCATGTTGATCCACATGCTTCGGATCTTCTTCACCGGCGCGTTCCGCAAACCCCGCGAGTTCAACTGGATCATCGGGATCCTGTTGCTCGTTCTCGGCGTGCTCGAGGGCTTCGTCGGATACTCGCTGCCCGACGACCTGCTGTCCGGCACCGGGTTGCGGATCGCCGACGCGATCATCCTGTCGATACCGATCATCGGCAGCTGGACGTCGTTCCTGGTGTTCGGCGGAGACTTCCCTGGCACATTGATCGTCGGGCGGTTCTATATCGTCCACGTACTCGTGATCCCGGCCATCCTGGCTGCGCTTATCGGCCTGCACCTCGCGTTGATGGTGCGCCAGAAGCACACGGACTTCCCCGGAGCGGGCAAGACCGAGCACACCGTCAGCGGGCACCGCGCCTATCCGACGTTCTCGGCTAAGGCGGGCGGGTTCTTCTTCATCGTGTTCGGCGTAGCGGCGGCATTGGGCGGCCTGGCGCAGATCAACCCGATCTGGCTGTTCGGCCCGTACAACCCAGCGCAGGTCTCGGCCGGCTCGCAGCCGGACTGGTACATGGCGATGCTCGACGGTTCGACACGGCTGTTCCCGTCGTGGGAGATCCACCATCTCTTCGGTCGATATACCGTCCCGGCGCTGTTCTGGCCCACGGTGGTGCTGCCCGGCGTGCTGATCGGGATGGCGCTCGCCTACCCGTTCCTCGAGGCCAAGCTGACCAAGGACCGGGCCCACCACAACCTCTTGCAGCGCCCCCGCGACGCCCCGGTGCGCACCGGCCTGGGGGCAATGGCGCTCACGTTCTGCTTCGTGCTGTTCGTGTCCGGCGGCAATGACTTGATCGCTAAGGCGTTCGACATCTCGCTCAATGCGATGACCTGGGGCGCCCGCATCGCCCTGCTCGTGCTGCCCCCGCTCGCGTACCTGGTCGCCTACCGCATCTGCCTCGGCTTGCAGAGGCACGACCGTGAGGTTCTCGAGCACGGCGTCGAGACCGGCATCATCAAGCTGCTGCCGACCGGCGAGTACATCGAGGTGCACCAGCCGCTGGGGCCCGTCGACGACCATGGTCACGGCCAGCTCAGCTACGCCGGCACCCCGGTGCCCAAGCGCATGAACGGGTTGGGCAAGGGCGTGGCACACGTCCGCGGCTTCTTCTACCCCGTTCGGGAGAAGCCCGAGATCGTCGAGCAGCTCGCGGCGCTCGAGGCCGCCGAGCGCGAGGAGCCCGTCGACACCGAGCAGCGGCAGCTCACCGACTAACCGGCCGGCAGGATCGCAGTCAATGCAGCGGGCGCCGCCCGCCGACGTAATACTCGAACAGTAGGCCGCCGACGCTGATCAGGATGCCGATCACGCCGATGATGGCCAGCCACATCTGGAAGAATGCGAGCCCGGCACCGGTGATCGTCGCCGCGAGGGCAATGCCGAAGGGCCAGTAGCTACCCGGGCTGAAGAAGCCGAGCTCGCCCGCGCCTTCGGCGATCTCCGCGTCGTTGCGGTCCTCGGGACGCGGGTCGATGCGCCGCAACACGAACCAGAAGAAGGATCCGGGGACGAACATCAACCCGCCGGAGAGGATCAGGGCGGTGAACCCCGCCACCTCAACGTGACCCCTCGCCTGGTCGGTCCAGATGCCGTAGGCGGCTGCTGCCAGCCAGAAGAACGCGGCGAGACCCAGGAAGACACGCGCCTCGACCTTCATCCGCACACTCCCGTCTCCTGCGAGGCAGCACGGACGGCCCGGTCAGTATTGAACGGGTGCGTCGTGGTGGCGCACGGGTGTCCGTCGAGGGCACGCAGCGCAGTCGACTGCCTGGCGGCATCGTCGGGACCGAGTGCGGCGAGCTGGGCGACATATTCCTGGAACTTCGGCGGTTCCACCACTCTGACTTCGAAGTTCATTTGCGAGTGATAAGTCCCGCACAGCTCGGCGCAGTGCCCGACATACGAACCATCGACGGTAGGCGTGATCTCGAATTGGTTGTCGCGGGGGTTGGAGTTCGTGTCCAGGGCGCCCTCGCCGGCGCTACCCTCGGGACCGTACGGGATCACGTCCCGCTTGAAGAGGAACTCCGGCACCCAGAAAGAGTGGATGACGTCGTCGGAGTGCTCGATGATGCGGACCGTCTGGCCGCGCGGGATCACCAGCACCGGGATCTCAGTGGACGAACCGACCGTCGCGACATACGGCTTGCCATTGGTCGTAACGGCGCCGTTCGGATTCACGTAGAGCAACTCTCGGCCATGGAAGGTGTGGTACTCGAACTGCCAGTTCCACTTGAATGCGTCGACCTGTAGGACGACGTCGGGATTCGCCGTCGTACGATCCACGTAATCCTCGGTGCGGACCGTGAAGTAGAACAGGCCGGCGATGATCAGGAACGGCACGATCGTGTAACCGATCTCGAGCGGCAGGTTGTACTTCGTCTGCCGAGGCAGCTCGTCGCCGTCCCTCTTGTAGTACCTGCCGCAGGCCCAGAAGATCAGCCCCCACACCAGCACGCCCACGATCAACGCGGTGACCGACGACCACGTCCATAGCTGGCGCATCCGCACGGCCTGTTTGGTCACCCCGGTGGGCCAGCCGAAGCGCAGCTTGTACTCGACGTCAACTACCGTGCAACTTGTCAGCAGCAGGGCTAGTGGGCCAGTCAGCAGGATGACCCGAATCATGCGCGACCATCGCCTGCGCTGCACCGGTGACCGCCTCTCGACCACGTCGTTGCCGAACGTTCCGGAGCCTACTGGACCTTGGCGCGACCAGGGGTGAGGGGTCGCGGCCCGCGGGCTACGTTCGTGTCGTGACACCACCGGTCGACGGCGGGGCGTCCCGCCACCAGGTACCCGGATACCTCGACGCGGCCTCCGGCGCTCCGTTGCATATCGTCGCGCGCGAGGCATTCATTGCCGCGCTCGCCGACGGCTGGGCGGATCCGGGACGACTGTACGGTGCCGGCCGACGGGCCCGGTTGCTGCTCGACGCGGCGCGGGAATCGGTGGCCGAGTCGATCGCCGCACGGCCGGACGAGGTCAGCTTCACGTCCAGCGGCACCCACGCGCTGCACGTCGCCATACTCGGCGCGGTGCGCGGCAGCCGGCGCGCGGACACGATCGTGCACTCCGCGGTCGAGCACTCCGCGATCCTGCACGCCGTCGAGTGGCAGGTGGCTCGCGGCGGCCGTGGCATTCTCGTTCCGGTCGACCGATACGGCCGGGTCGATGTCGACGATTTCGTGGCCGCCGCGTCGGCGTCCGGCGTCGCAGCCGCCGCCCTGCAGGCGGCAAATCACGAGGTCGGCACCACACAGCCGGTGACCGCCGTTTCCGCCCAGCTAGGAGACGTCCCGCTGGTCGTGGACGCCACCCAGACGCTGGGCCACGCCGAACTGCCCACGGGCTGGTCGGTACTGGCCGGCGATGCGCGTACGTGGGGCGGGCCGGGTGGCGTCGGTGTGCTCGCCGTGCGGACCGGCACGCGCTGGGCGGCGCCGCAGCCGGCCGACGACCGTGAGTCCGGCCGGGTCCCCGGGGTGCCGAACGTGCCCGCCATCGTGGCGGCGGCCGCGTCGCTGCGTGCGATGATCGCGGAGCGGTCGTCCGAGGCGGTCCGGTTGGCGGGGCTCGTCGACCGGATCCGCGCTACCGTGTCGACGACCGTCCCGGACGTCGAGGTGCTGGGAGATCCGGTCGATCGCCTGCCGCACATCGTCACGTTCTCCTGCCTCTACGTCGACGGCGAGGCGGTGCTCGGTGAGCTCGACCGACGCGGATTCGCCGTCTCCAGCGGCTCGTCGTGTACCTCGTCCACTCTCGAGCCGTCTCATGTGCTCGTCGCCATGGGCGCGCTCACCTCCGGCAACGTACGGGTCTCGCTGCATCGCGGTACGACCGAGCACGAGGTCGACACGTTCCTGGCCGCCCTGCCCGGCGCGGTGGAGTCGGTCCGGGCAAAGCTCGGGGCGGCCGGCCTGTGACGGATCCTCGTCCGCCCTTCGCCGCCGCGCGGCGGGTCCGCGCTCCCGCGCGGACGGGGCGGACCTAGTGAGCGGCGTGGCCCCGGGGCAGGACGACACGCCGCAGAACTCTCTGCTGGGTGGCCAAGTCGTGCTGGACTGCCGGGGGCGGCGCTGCCCGTTGCCGATCCTCGACCTGGCCCGGGCGATCGGCGACGTGCCAGTCGGCGCGACGGTGACCGTGGAAGCCGACGATCCAGCCGCCCGCCCAGACATCGCGGCCTGGTGCCGGATGCGCGGGCACGAGTACGTGGGCGAGACCGCGGCCGACGACGGAACGCCCGTCTACACCGTGCGCCGGACACACTGATCGGCGCGGGGGTCCGCGACACTCGCGGTCGTCGGAGATACTGGTCCGCGTGTGTGGTCTGATCGGGTTCCTGTCTGCCGACCGCGATGCCGCGACTGCCCGGGCGGCGGTCGAGGGCTCGCTGCCCGACATGCGCCATCGTGGTCCTGACGAGGGCGGTGTGTGGGCCGACGAGGACGTGGTCATCGGCTTTCGCCGCTTGTCGATCATCGACATCGATCACAGCCACCAGCCGCTGCCGTGGCTCGACGGCCGCTACCAGCTGATCTTCAACGGCGAGATTTACAACTACGTCGAGCTGCGCGACCGGCTGGCCCGCGAGTTCGGCGCCACGTTCGAGACCGACGGCGACGGCGAGGCGATCGTCGCGGGCTACCACTACCTCGGCGAGCAGGTCGTACGCGAGCTGCGCGGGATGTTCGCGTTCCTCATCTGGGACACGCACGAACGGGTGCTGTTCGGTGCCCGGGACTGGTTCGGCATCAAGCCGCTGTACACCTACGCCGATGCCCGCGGCACGTTCTTCGCCAGCGAGAAGAAGTCCCTGCTCGACGTCGCGGTCGAGGGCACGTCGGCCGACGTGGACACGACGGCGCTGCAGCACTACCTGACGCTGCAGTACGTCCCGGAGCCCGCGTCGATGCACTCGCGGATCCGCCGGGTCGAGTCCGGCACGTCCTTCACGTTGCGCCCAAGCGAGGCCCTTACAACGCGGCGCTACTTCCACCCGGACTGGACGATCAGGCCGGTGGACGACGCCGAGAAGCTCTACCGCGAGATCACCGCGGCGCTGGAAGACTCCGTCGAGAAGCACATGCGTGCAGACGTCACGGTGGGCTCGTTCCTGTCAGGCGGCATCGACTCGACCGCGATCGCGGCGCTGGCCAAACGGCACAATCCGAAGCTGCTGACCTTCACGACCGGCTTCGCGCGCGAGGGATACAGCGAGATCGACGTGGCGGCCGAATCCGCCGCGGCGATCGGCGTCGAACACATCACCAAGATCGTGACGCCGCAGGAGGTCATGGACACCCTGCCGCTGATCATCTGGTACTTGGACGACCCGGTCGCCGACCCGGCGCTCGTCCCGCTGTATTTCATCGCTCGCGAGGCACGCAAACATGTCAAGGTCGTACTGTCCGGCGAGGGAGCCGACGAGCTGTTCGGCGGCTACAACATCTACTACGAGCCCATCTCGCTGCGCGCCTTCGAACACGTCCCAGCGCCGGTGCGGAGGGGCATGGGCGCCCTCTCGACCCGGCTGCCGCAGGGGATGCGTGGCAAGGACCTGCTGCGGCGCGGCTCGATCGGCATCGAGCAGCGCTACTACGGCAACGCGCGGATCTTCCGCAACTCCGAGCTCGAAGAGCTCGGAATTCTCCGCACGTTCGACCCTGCCGTCTCCCACCGCGACGTCACGGCAGCCCTGTACCGGGCAACCCCGCATCTGGACGGGTCGACGCGGATGCAGTACATCGACCTGTTCACCTGGCTGCGCGGTGACATCCTCGTTAAGGCCGACAAGATGACCATGGCGAACTCGCTGGAGCTGCGGGTGCCGTTCCTCGACACCGAGGTGTTCCGGGTGGCGTCGACCATCCCAACTGATCAGCGGTTGACCAAGGAGACGACGAAGTACGCGTTGCGCCGGGCGCTCGCCGAAATCGTGCCGCCGCATGTGATCAACCGAGAGAAGCTGGGCTTCCCGACGCCGACCAAGTTCTGGCTGCGGGAGGAGGTCATGTACGACTGGGCGCGATCGATCATCAGCGAGTCGCAGGCCGACGATCTGATCGACCGGCAGGCCGCGCTCCGGCTCCTCGACCAGCATCGGGCCGGGACGCTCGACCTGTCGCGCAAGATCTGGACGCTGCTCGTGTTCCTCATCTGGCACGGCATCTTCGTCGAGCAGCGCATCCGCCCGGTCATTCCGGAGCCGGTCTACCCGGTGCGGCTCTAGTGCCGATCTTCGATCGGCTGCGCGCGGCGTTGCGTGGCCGCGCGGGCCGGGACGCGGTGCTGGCGCCGGGCCGCGGATCGCTGCGCAGCGGCTATCCGGGCGACTTCACCGGCATCGCGCGGCTCGAGTACGCCCCGAACCCGGACGGCAACGCCGACCCGGGCGAGATCGTGTGGACCTGGGTGCCGTTCGAGGACGATCCGAGCCGGGGCAAGGACCGTCCGGTGCTGGTCATCGGGCACGACGGTGGCTACCTGCTCGGCTTGGCGTTGACCAGCAAGGACCATGACCGCGATGCCGCGCAGGAGGCACAGGCCGGCCGGCACTGGCTGGACGTCGGGTCGGGGCGCTGGGACGCGCAGGGCCGGCCGAGCGAGGTTCGGCTGGACCGCGTCCTGCGCATCGCCCCGGGCGCCGTCCGGCGGGAGGGCGCGACTCTGGAACGGACCCGCTTCCATCAGGTCGCGGTCGCCCTGCGGCTGCTCAAAGGCTGGCCGGCGTAGCGGGTCAGCTGGCAGCGGCCAGCAGCGGCTGGACGTCGGCTGCCGCGTCGTCCCCGTAGGACTCCGCCAGCCGCTCGAGGAAGCTCGCGTTCTTGACCTGGTACTCCTGGGTGCCCACGGTCTCGAGAACCAACGTGGCGAGCAGGCTGCCGACCTGCGCCGCGCGCTGCCAGGTCAGCCCCCACGAGCGGGCGGCCAGGAAGCCGGCGCGGAACCCGTCACCGACGCCTGTCGGGTCGACCTTGGCCTCCTCACGGGCGACTGGCACCCGCACGGTCTCCAGCTCGCGTCCGGTGATCTCGACGCCCCGCGAGCCGAGCGTCGTCACGCGAACGTCGACCATCGCCAGGACGTCGGCGTCGGCGAGCCCGGACTTCGACTCCAGCAGGCTCTTCTCGTAGTCGTTGGTGAACAGCAGGCTGGCGCCGTCGATGAGACCCACCACGTCCTCGCCCGACATCCGGGCCAGCTGCTGGGACGGATCGGCTGCGAACGCGAACCCGCGCTCGCGGCACTCCGTGCTGTGGCGCAGCATGGCTTCCGGGTCGTCGGCGCTGATCACGACCAGCTCCGCACCGGTACGCGCCACGATCGGTGCCAGCTCGATGTTGCGCGCCTCACTCATCGCACCCGCGTAGAAGGAAGCGATCTGGCACATCTGCTCGTCCGTCGTGCAGACGAACCGCGCGGTGTGGTGGACCTCGGAGACGTGCACCGATTCGCAGTCCACCCCGTGCCGGCCAAGCCAGGCTCGGTACTCCTCGAAATCGGCTCCGACGGCGCCCACCAGGACGGGTGACTGCCCGAGCTGGGCCATGCCGAAGGCAATGTTGGCGGCCACGCCGCCCCGCCGCACGACCAGGTCGTCGACCAGGAACGACAGCGAGACCTTGTGCAGGTGCTCGGCGAGCAACTGGTCCCCGAACCTGCCCGGGAAGTGCATCAGGTGGTCGGTGGCGATCGAGCCACTCACGAGGACGGGCACGGCAGGCACGGTACCCACTCGGCTCGGGAAAACCGAAACAGTCGACCGTAGCGGCTGGCGGTCAGCCGCAGAAGGAGTTGCCGCAGGCGCAGCCGCCCGAGGCGTTCGGGTTGTCGAT
This sequence comes from uncultured Actinomycetota bacterium, assembly GCA_963839995.1. Lineage (GTDB taxonomy): Bacteria > Actinomycetota > Actinomycetes > Mycobacteriales > Jatrophihabitantaceae > CAWIUB01. Next base: position 302,730 of record CAWIXH010000017.1, read on the forward strand.
CGTGAAGCCCTGCTGCTCGATGGTGTCGGTGAAGTCGATGGTGGCGCCGGCCAGGTAGGGGGCGCTCATCCGGTCGACCACGACCGGCACACCGGCGCGGTCGAGTTCGAGGTCACCGTCGAGTGAGCGTTCGTCGAAGAACAGCTGGTACTGCAGACCCGAGCAGCCACCCGGCTGGACAGCGACGCGCAATCGCAGGTCGTCACGACCCTCCTGGTCCAGCAACGCCCGCACCTTGCCAGCCGCAGTGTCGGTCAGGGTCAGCGAGGGTGCCTCGACGTCAACGGGCGCTGTGGTCAACTCGACGGTGGTGGTATTTGCGGCGGTCATCGGACTCCCAGCGTATGGAGGTGAGCGTCAACTCGTCGGTGACAACCAGGCTGCCGCCTGGTCGCACCACAATGCTACCCAACCGCCGTCAAACGCGCCGGATCTGCGTCCCGTCAGCCCTCACCGGGATAGGCGTCAGGCCGGTCCGGGCCGGGCCCAGCAGCAGTTTGCCGGTCGAATCGAACGCCGAGCCGTGGCAGGGGCAGGCGAACCCGGACGCAGGTGAGACGAACTTCACTGGGCAGCCCTGGTGCGGACACGCCGCGTCGTACGCGGTGAACGCGCCCGGTGTCAGTTGCAGCACCCAGATCGGTTCACCGGTCTGCGGGTCGGTGACCTGGTCACCGCCACCAACGGGGACGTCGGCCACATTGGCCAGAACCTCGCCGGATGCCGAATCACCCGACGCCTGTGACACTGGCCTGGACGACCCCCGGAACAAGGACGCGCCGCCTAGAACCAGCCCGCCGATCAGCGCCACCGCGCTACCCAGCAGCACCCGGCGGCTGCGGTCCTCCTGCACACCCGGCCGACGCTCCCGAGCGCGCGCCAGCCAGGCATCCAGGGAGAGGACATTGGCGGCACCGGCGATCGCGAACGGGGTGAGCGCGAACAGATAGACCACGTCCGCGCTGGTGAACCAGGGCCGTGCGCCCCAGCTGATGGTCAGCCACAGCGACAGCGTGAGGGCCATGCCGCCCAGCGCCGCGATACGCGTGAACAAGCCGAAGAGCAGGCCGAGTCCGACGGCGATTTCGACGCATGCCATGAGCAGGCCAAACGCAAAGCTGTGGTCCACCACCGGGCCCAGCAGGAAACTGATCGGACTCCCGGCCCGCACCGCGACCACCGTCGAATGCATCGAGGTGGGCGACGTTCCGTCGAGGAAGTGCTTGTCTGCGATCTTCGAGATGCCGCCGTCCAGGAATACGACCACCAGGAACGCGCGCAGCGGCAGCAGCACCCAGCTGACCTGCTCGAGTCGCCCCGAGTTGGACGTCATCTACTCCCCCACTGCGTCGCGCGCACCACAGTCCACCACCTTGTCCTGTGCGGGTACGTAGATTGTGAACGTGACACTTACCGACCCTAAGGCTGTTTCGCCGGCTACGAGCACAGCGCTCTTGCTGCTCGGGCGGGGCAGCGACACGCAGTCCGAGCGCGGCGTCGACTGCCCCGGCGAACTGCCCGCGGCGTCCGACCCGTCGCTCGTCGAGCGCGCCCGCATGGCGAAGGCCGCCCTCGGCGACCGGCTATTCGTCCTCGGTCACCACTATCAACGCGACGAAGTGATCCAGTTCGCCGATGTGACGGGGGACTCGTTCAAGCTGGCCCGCGAGGCCGCAGCCCGACCCGATGCCGAGTTCATCGTGTTCTGCGGAGTGCATTTCATGGCCGAGTCCGCCGACATCCTGACAGCGGCACACCAGCAGGTGATCCTGCCCGACCTGGCTGCTGGCTGCTCGATGGCCGACATGGCCAGCTACCAGCAAGTCGTGGATGCGTGGGACGCGCTGAGCGAGTTCGGCGTGGCCGAGCGCACCGTCCCGGTCACCTACATGAACTCCTCGGCCGCCATCAAGGGCTTCACCGGAGCGCACGGCGGCGCGGTCTGCACCTCGTCGAACGCCGAGACGGCGCTGCGCTGGGCGTTCGAGCAGGGCGATCACGTGCTCTTCCTCCCCGACCAGCACCTGGGCCGCAATACGGCAGTGCTGGAACTGGGGCTGTCGCTCGAGGACTGCGTGGTGTTCGACCCGCACCGGCCGAACGGCGGGCTGACGGCAGAGCAGGCCCGGGCGGCGAAGATGATCCTGTGGCGCGGGCACTGCTCGGTCCACGGCCGGTTCAGCGCAGCCAACGTGGACGACGTGCGAGCCCGCATCCCCGACGTCAACATCCTGGTACATCCGGAGTGCAAGCACGAGGTCGTGCTCAAAGCCGATTTGGTCGGTTCGACCGAGTTCATCATCGCAACGCTGGACGCCGCGCCAACTGGGTCCTCGTGGGCCGTCGGCACCGAACTGAACCTGGTCCGGCGGCTGGCCGAACGCCATCGCGACAAGCAGATCGTGTTCCTGGAAAAGACCGTCTGCTACTGCGCGACGATGAACCGCATCGACTTGCCGCACCTGGTGCATTCGCTCGAATCGCTGGTGCGCGGGGAGGTCGTGAACAGGATCAGCGTCGACCCGACGGTCGCGACGAACGCCCGAATGGCGCTCGATCGGATGCTGGCCCTGCCCGCCCGGGCGGCTATCCTCGACTGAGTCCAACCGCGAGAGGCTGAGTCGATTCCGTGAAGTTGCTGCCCCGCAAGTCGTCCGCGCCCGCCGAGGCCGTCGAGGACGCCGCCGACGCCCTGCCCACGCCGGGCGCACCCAAGGGCCGGCCGACGCCCAAGCGCCGCGACTCGGCGCCGCGCCGTGCCCCGGTCACTGAGCCCCCGCGCAACCGCAAGGAGGCCTACCGGTGGCAGAAGCAGCAGGCACAACGGTCACAGCAGTCCCGCTCGGCTAGCGGTCAGCCGCTGTCCAAACAGGCCTACCGGGCGGCATTGGCCAGCGGCGACGAGTCGGTGCTACCACGCCGCGACCAGGGACCGCTGCGTAAGCTCGCCCGCAACTGGGTCGATTCGCGCCGCATGTTCAGCAACTACCTGTTGCTGCTGTTCCCGTTGATGATCATCGGGGCCGCCGTCCCGTACTTGACGATAGCGGTGCTGGTGTTGTTCGTGGCGTTCGTCGGAGAGTGGTACCTGGCCGGACGCAAGATCATCGCTCTGGCGCGCGAACGCAAGATCGAGGTGCGCAGCAGCCCGATGGCACTCGGCTTCTACGCCGGAAGCCGGGCCTACATGCCTCGGCGCTGGCGGATGCCCAAGCCGCAGGTTTCCCTCGGCGACCCGATCTAGCCCCGCGCTACTCGCTCAGCGGCATTGGGCCGTAGACGCGTTCGCCATCGTCCAGCAAGGTCACCTGGGCAACTCCAGCTTCGGCCAGCTCGCGCCAGGTCTCGCCAAGCCAGCTCTCCGCGTCGGACTGACTGGAGTGGACGGGAGAAGACGGTCCCGAAACCGTCGTGCCGTCGGTGCTCTCCAGCCGCCACGTCCAGCTCACGTCCGCGACCCTAGCTGCCGGTCACAAGCCGACCGAGGCCGGGCAGGATGGAGTCGTGACCGCCGAGGGGACCGACCTGGGGAGGGTCGCCGAGGGGGTGGGCTGGCCTGACCACGAGGCCGAGCAGGCCGCCCGCGAGCTGATCGGAACCCAGCTGTCTCTGGGACGCCTGGCCCAGCTCGGGACCTGGATCTGCGGCGTGCAGGGCCGGTGCCCGCCCGCCGATTTCCGGCGGGCGCGCGTCGTCATTTTCGCCGGGGACCACGGCGTCAGCGCCGCTGGCGTGACCGCGGACGATCCCGAGCGCACGGCCCGGGTTGCCGCAGGCATCGTCGCGGGAAGCGGGACCGTCAACGTATTCGCAGACATCGCCCGGACCGGGGTGCGGCTGGTCGACATCGCGATGGACACGGACACGCCCGCCGACGTCGCGCGGCACAAGGTGCGCCGGAGCAGTGGGCGCATCGACCGCGAAGACGCCCTTCGCGAGAACCAGCAGCGCATCGCCGTTGCGGCGGGCGTCGCGGTGGCCGACGAAGAAATCGACGCTGGAGCCGACCTGCTGGTCGCAGGACACCTCGGCGCGGGCGCTAGCACGGCGGCCGCCGCGCTCGTCGGCGTGCTGACGGACGCCGAGCCGGTCAAGGTGGTCGGCCGGGGCAGCAGTATCGACGACGACATGTGGATGCGGAAGGCGGAGGCGGTCCGCGACGCCCGTCGCCGCGGGGCGGCACAGCGCGGAGATCCCGACCGGCTGCTCGCCGTGGCCGGTGGCGCCGACCTGGCCGCACTCGCTGGTTTCGTGCTGCGGGCCGCGGCCCGGCGTACGCCGGTGCTGCTCGACGGCCTGGTGACGTCCGCAGCGGCCCTGGTGGCCCACGAGGCCGCGCCGCGGGCGATGCGGTGGTGGCTGGCCGGGCAGCTGTCTCCGGAGCCGGCCCATCCGATCGCGCTACGCAGGCTCGGCCTCGACCCGGTCCTCGATCTCGGCATCACCGCCGGAACCGGCTGCGGCGCGCTTGCCGCGGTGCCCCTGCTGCGTGCTGCGGTTCGCACCCTGCCGGGGGTCGCCGTGTCGGCGACCTCTTCAGCGGACGTGTGACGGGACGAATGGCGGCTTGACGAGCGCCATGGCAGACCGACGGCCACGGACGTCGACGCCGACCTCGTCGCCTTCGGCGATCCCGGCGGACGTCTCGATCATGGCCAGCGCAATGCCCTTCTTGAGCGTCGGAGAGAACGTGCCGCTGGTGACCTCGCCAATCTGCGCCCCGTCACCGCCGAGCACCGCCATATGCGGGCGTGGGATGCCGCGGTCGAGCGCGGTCAGCCCCCATAGCGATCTGGCGGGACCGGCCGCTTTCTCCGCCAGCAGCACGTCCCGGCCCCAGAACGCGTCCTTCTTCCAGCCGACGGCCCAACCGGCCCGAGCCTGCAGTGGTGTGATCGAGAGCGACAGGTCCTGGCCGTGCAGTGGATAGCCCATCTCGCTTCGCAGAGTGTCGCGAGCCCCGAGACCGGCGGGCCTGCCGCCGAACTCGCGGACGACATCGGTGAGCGCCTCCCACAGCGTGACCGTGTCGTCCCAGGACGGGATCAGCTCGTACCCGTGCTCGCCGGTGTACCCGGTGCGGCAGATGCGCACAGGACGCCCGTCGTAGTCGGCGTCGGCGTAAGCCATGTAGGGCTGGTTGCTCGGCAGGCCGAGCCGGTCGAGCACCTCGGCCGAGCGCGGCCCTTGTACCGCGAGCACCCCGAAGTCGCGGTGCTCGTTCCGAACGAGGACCTGGTCCGGGGCGGCGGCCGTGAGACGGCGCACCACCTCGGCAGTGTTGGCGGCGTTGGGGACCAGGAACACCTCCTCGTCGGCCACCAGGTAGGCGATCAGGTCGTCGACGACTCCCCCGGATTCGTCGCAGCACATCGTGTATTGCGCCTGGCCTGGCCCGATCCGGTCGAGGTCGTTGGTCAGGCACGCATTCACGAAGTCCCGGGCACCCGGGCCGCGCACGCTGGCCTTGCCCAGATGCGACACGTCGAAGATCCCCACCGCATCGCGTACCGCGGCATGCTCCTTGAGTACGCCGCCGCCGCTCGCCGCGTACTCGATCGGCATCTCCCAGCCGCCGAAGTCGGCGAGTTTGGCTCCGAGGTCCGCGTGCCGCTCGTACAGCGGCGACCGCAACAAAGTCTGGCTCATGGGCAGCACCGTACCGAGCCGTGAATACGATGCCGAGATGCCCAAGGTTGCCCTCGTCGTCGCCCACCCGATCCCGCCGGCCGATGCGGTTGTTGTCGGCGTGCATTCTGCTGGGTCAGGTGTCGAGCTGGCGCCTGGCGCGGCCATCGTCGATGACGCTCTCGGCCGGCGGCTGGTATCCGCGCTGCGCGCAGCGGGCGCGACGGGCAAGGCCGACGAGGTTCTCAAGATTCCGACCCTCGGCCTGGCCCCGTTCCCGCTCGTCGTGGCAACCGGCCTCGGCGCGAGGGACGCGGATGCGGCGGATGGGGAGCAGCTCCGCCGGGCCGTCGGCGCCGCGATCCATTCGCTGACAGGCGACGCCCGCCGCGTCCACCTCGCGGTGGGCGACCAGGTGGGCGCCGCTGCCGAGGGTGCCCTGTTCGGCGGCTACACGTTCACCGAATACAAGCTCGAGGCCAAGCGGCCCGCATTGACCGCGGTGTCGATCGGCGTGAACGACCCGAAGAGCACGGTTGCGCGGGCTGCGCTGCGGCGGGCACGGATCCTCGCCGAAGCCGTCGCCACCACCCGCGATCTCGTCAACGCACCCCCGAACGACCTCTATCCCGACACGCTCGCCCGCCGGGCTACTCAGTTGGCCGGCCGAGCGGGCGTCGATGTCGAGGTGCTGGACGAAAAGGCGCTCAAACGAGGCGGCTACGGCGGCATCCTCGGCGTGGGCACGGGCTCGGCCCGGCCGCCACGGCTGGTCCGGCTGACCTACCGCGCAACCAGGCCGCGCGCCCGGATCGCCCTGGTAGGCAAGGGGATCACGTTCGATAGTGGCGGCCTCAATCTCAAGCCCGGCCCGAGCATGGACGCGATGAAGTCGGACATGGGCGGGGCCGCGGCCGTTGTCACCGCTACCGCCGCGATCGCCGCTCTCCGGCTGCCGGTCGAGGTGATCGCGACGGTGCCGATGGCCGAGAACATGATCTCCGGGTCGTCATACCGTCCTTCGGACGTGCTGGTCCTGCGCGGCGGCAAGACGCTGGAGATCACCAATACTGATGCCGAGGGCCGGGTGATCCTGGCGGACGCGATCGTGCGCGCCGTCGAGGACCGGCCCGACTACCTGATCGAAACCTCGACCCTGACCGGCGCGCAGCTCGTCGCGCTCGGGCCGCGGGTGATCGCCGCGATGGGCGAGCCAAGATTTCGCGACGAGGTAGTGGCCGCGGGCAACGCCACGGGCGAGGCGCTGTGGGCGATGCCCTTGCCGGAGGATCTGCGATCCGGCCTGCACTCGCACGTGGCCGATCTGGCCAATCTGCCGAACGAACGCTGGGGCGGCATGCTCGTCGGCGGGCTGTTCATGGCCAACTTCGTCCCGGACGACCTGCCCTGGGTACACCTCGATATCGCCGGACCATCCTGGAACGGCGCAGCCGCGTACGGCTACACGCCGAAGGGCGGCACCGGGGCCGCTGTCCGCACGATCATCGCGACGGTCGAGCAGCTCGCAGCGGCGCGCGGGTAGCACAGCTGCTACCTTTTGGTTCCATGGGAACCGTAGGGCTTCGAGAACTGCGCCAGAATGCCTCTGAGCTCGTGCGCCGGGTCGAAGGCGGCGAGGAGATCGACATCACCGTCTCAGGCCGGCTCGCAGCACGCCTGGTTCCGGCGGCGCCGAAGCGGTGGCGGCGGTGGGATGACATCGCCGACGCGTTCGCCGGGCGGCCCGACCCGGACTGGGAGCGCGACCGCGACCTGCTCGATCAGTCTGTTGTCAACCCGTGGGACCGAGGTCGTTGAAGGCGATACTCGATACGAGCGTCTTGATCTCCACAGACGTGCCACCGTTGGAGGGCGAGCTGGCGATCAGCGCCGTCGCCCTCGCCGAACTGCATCTCGGGGTTCTCGTCACGATCGATGGAGCAGTCCGGGCTGAGCGCCTGCGCAGGCTGTCGGAGTTCGAGCGGAGGTTCACCGCGTTGCCTGTCGACCATGCGGTGGCCACCAGCTACGGGCAGCTTGCTGCCGCGGTTGCGGCTGCGGGCCGCCAGCCGCGATCTCGGGTAATGGATTTGTTGATCGCGGCTACCGCGCACGCCCATTCGGCGCGGCTATACACGCGCAACGCGCACGACCTTGCCGGCATCGAGCACCTCATCGAGATCGTCTCCGTTTGACGTTCCGCGGGCACCGGGTACCCGATCCGGGCATCCCAACTCACACCGACGGGCGGTTGATGCCCGGCGGGCCGGTGTCGCCATTTGCCTTGCGGCGCGCCGTCCACTCCCGCATCCGCTGTGGATAGCCGACGATGGCCACGTCGTAGAGCGGGACGTGGTGTTTGCGGGCGAAAGTGCGGGCGCCCTCCGTGCCGTTGACACGCCGGCGCGTCCACTCGCCGGTGGCCGCGACTAGCACCACGGTCGTCTCGGTCACCGTCGTCTTCGGCTCGATGAACGCCTCGACTCCGGGCCGGGACGAGACGAAGTTCGCCAGGTGGGCGAGGTCGGTCGAGTCCGCCGTGCGCGGGGTGCCGGGGCGGTGCTTACTCCGGCGGAACAGTGCCACCGCGACTTCCCTCCTGTCGTGTCCAACCGGGCCACCACATGATCGCATTGCCACCTGGGATCCGGCTGTATCCGGCTGTGCCCTGTGCCCCGGCGTTGCCGCAGTGCCAAGATGATGGAACGACTCGTCCCGGCAGATTCGGAGACCCCGTGGCAGACAATCAGGCCGATCTCGTCATCCTGGGCGCTGGCAGCGGCGGATACGCCGCGGCGCTGCGAGCGGCCGAACTCGGCAAGTCCGTCGTGCTGGTCGAGAAGGACAAGGTCGGCGGCACGTGCTTGCACCGCGGCTGTATCCCGACGAAGGCCCTGCTGCACGCCGGCGAGATTGCCGATCAATCGCGCGAGAGCGAGCAGTTCGGCGTCAAGACCAGCCTCGAGGGCATCGACATGGCGGGCGTCAACAGCTACAAGGACGGCGTCGTCGCCCGCCTGTACAAGGGTTTACAGGGACTGGTGAGCAGCCGGGGTATCACGGTTGTCGCGGGCGCCGGCCGGCTGGCCGGACCGAAGACCGTCGCCGTCGGCGACGACACCTACACCGGCCAGAATCTCATCCTGGCCACGGGCTCGTATTCCCGTTCGCTGTCCGGCCTGGAGATCGACGGCCAGCGGGTGATCACCAGCGAGCACGCTCTCGAACTCGACCACGTGCCCGCGTCGGCGATCGTGCTCGGCGGCGGGGTGATCGGGTGCGAGTTCGCGAGTGCGTGGACGTCCTTCGGCACCGAGGTCACAATCGTCGAGGCGTTGCCCCACCTGGTCCCGATGGAGGACGAGGCCAACTCCAAGCTGCTCGAACGGGCCTTCCGCCGCCGCAAGATCGGCTTCAAGCTCGGCGCCCGCTTCGAGCGGGTCGAGAACACCGACGACGGGGTGCGCATTCAGCTCGAAGGGGGCGAGACCCTCGAGGCCAAGCTGCTGCTCGTCGCGGTCGGCCGTGGGGCCACCTCGGCCGACCTCGGCTATGAAGACAACAGCATCGCCATGGACCGCGGGTTCGTCGTCGTCGACGAGTACTGCCGTACCAACGTGCCCGGCGTCTACGCAGTGGGCGACCTGGTCCCGACGCTGCAGCTCGCCCACGTCGGCTTCGCCGAAGGCATCCTGGTGGCCGAGCACATCGCCGGTGTGCCTGTCGTGCCGATCGATTACGCGGGTGTCCCGCGCATCACCTACTCCGACCCAGAGGTCGCGTCGGTGGGACTCACCGAGGCGCAGGCGGCCGAACGGCTCGGCGTCGACAAGGTCACCACATTGACCTACGACCTGGGCGGCAATGGCCGCAGCCAGATCCTCAAGACGCAGGGTGCCGTCAAGCTCGTGGCGGAGAAGGACGGACCGGTGCTCGGCGTGCACCTGGTCGGCAGCCGGGTCGGCGAGCTGGTCGCCGAGGCGCAGCTGATCTACAACTGGGAGGCGCTGCCGAGTGATGTCGCGGCGCTGATTCACCCGCATCCGACCCAGTCCGAGGCAATCGGTGAGGCACACCTGGCGCTGGCCGGCAAACCGCTGCACGTCCACGGCTAAGGTCTGCTCGACATCGTTGAAGGAGTGGTTGCCCCATGTCGGTTTCCGTGACCATGCCACGCCTCGGTGAGAGTGTCACCGAAGGCACTGTCACCCGCTGGCTGAAGAACGAAGGCGAGCAGGTCGAGGCCGACGAACCACTGCTCGAGGTGTCGACGGACAAGGTCGACACGGAGGTTCCGTCGCCCGCATCCGGTGTCCTCACATCGATCAAGGTGCGCGAGGACGAGACCGTTGAGATCGGTGTTGAGCTCGCGGTCATCGACGGCGCCGGCGGGTCGGCCGGGACGGCCCAGGCGGAGCAGGCACCGACCGTGGAGACACCGGCGGAAGCGCCCGAGCCGGAGGCAGCCGAGCCGGTGCCTGCCGAGCCACCTGCTCAGGCCGTGCAGCCCCAGCCTGTCGCTCAGCAGCCGGCTGCCCAACCGTCGGCGCCCGCTCCAGCAACTGCCCCCACCCCAACACCAGTGGCCGCTCCCGCGCCTGCCCCCAGTCCTGCGCCCACTCCACTTGCCGGTCCCCCGCCGGCAAGCCTGGCTCCCGCACCCAGCGCTGCCGCAGATCGGGACGAGGAGGTCGCGGGCGCCTACGTCACGCCGCTGGTGCGCAAACTCGCCAGCGAGCACGGGGTGGACCTCGGCACCATCGAGGGCAGCGGCGTCGGTGGGCGCATCCGCAAGTCCGACGTGCTGGCCGCCGCCGAGCAGGCACAAGCCGCTGCGCCCGCAACCGAGCCCGTTGCCGCGGCTGCACCCGAGGCCCCGGCACCGACCGCTCCAGCCCCGGCCCCCGCCGCGGCCGCACAGCGTGGACGGGTCGAGAAGCTGACCAGGCGCCGCCAGCTGATCGCCACGCGGATGGTCGAGTCGCTGCGGACGTCCGCGCAGCTGACCACGGTCGCCGAGGTCGACGTCACTCGCATAGCGCGACTGCGCGAGGCAGCCAAGAAGGACTTCGAGACGCGTGAGGGCGTCAAACTCAGCTTCCTGCCGTTCTTCGCCGCAGCCACGGTCGAGGCGCTAAAGGTGCACCCGACGCTCAACTCATCCATCGATGCCGAGGCCGGCACGATCACCTACCACGATGCCGAGCACTTGGGCATCGCTGTCGACACGGACGCCGGGCTGACCGTCCCGGTGATCCACAATGCGGGCGACCTCAACCTGGGCGGCCTGGCCCGCAAGATCGCCGACCTGGCCGAGCGCACCCGCACGAACAAGGTCAGCCCAGACGAGCTCGTAGGCGGCACGTTCACCCTGACCAACACCGGCAGCCGCGGCGCCCTGTTCGACACGCCGATCATCAATCAACCGCAGGTAGGCATCCTCGGTACGGGCACCGTGGTCAAGCGTCCGGTGGTCGTCAGCGACGCGAACCTGGGCGAAACGATCGCCGTCCGCTCGATGGTGTACCTCGCCCTGACGTACGACCACCGCATCGTCGACGGAGCCGATGCAGCCAGATTCCTCGTCACGATCAAGGAGCGCCTGGAGGCCGGAAACTTCGAACGTGCATTGGGCCTGAGCTGAGGGTTCTGCTCGCGGGGGCGTCGGGCCTCATCGGGTCCGCCCTGTGCGGCTCGCTGATCGGCGACGGTCACCCGGTCCGCCGGCTGGTCCGTCGGGCGCCGAGCTCCGCGTCGGAGATCGAGTGGCATCCGGAACGGGCCCAACTGGATCGCTCGGCCCTCGACGGCATCGACGCAGTCATCTGTCTCTCCGGCGCCCGCATCGCCCCGCGGCCGCTGACCCGGACGTACCTCACGACCCTCCGGGACAGCCGCATCGATACCACCGGACTGCTGGCTCGAGCGATCGCCGCGGTCGACCCCAAGCCGCAAGCGTTCCTCGTAGCCTCCGCAGTGGGCTACTACGGCGACACCGGCGACCGAGTGACGGACGAGTCGGCATCGCCCGGTGCGAGCGCGCTGGCCCGGCTCTGCGCGGACTGGGAGTCCGCCGCCGCGCTGGCCGCCCGGGCGAGTGTGCGAGTCGCCAACCTGCGGACCGGCCTGCTGCTCGCCCGCAACGGTGGGCTGCTCCCCGCCCTCAAGCCGGTCGTATGGCTCGGCCTGTCCGGCCGGATCGGCAGCGGCCGCCAGTTCATGCCGTGGATCTCGATGGACGACGAGATCGCCGCGATCAGGTTCGTCCTCGACCACGACGACATCGCCGGGCCGGTGAATCTCACCGGCCCGGACCCCGTTCGCAACGCCGAACTGATCGCAACGCTTGCCCGGCTCATGCATCGCCCGTCGATGCTGCCCGTGCCGGCATTCGCGCTCCGGCTCGTCCTGCGCGACTTCGCGAGCGAGGTGCTGGGCGGCCAGCGCGCCATACCCGCCAAACTGACGGCGGCCGGCTTCGAGTTCGCCCATCCGACGCTGGACTCCGCGCTGCGCTCCGTGCTCTAGGACCGCGCTTCGGAGCCCGGGCTGTGGGGAAGGTGCGGTGCGGTGCGCGGTCCATGCGCGGGCGGTGGTCCGAACGGCAACGCCGCATCATCAACACGGCCCTGCAGCGGTGCCCGAGTAAAGGTCGCTCACGGTCCACGCGCGCGATACTGTCCGAGTTGGACGGAGCCTGCGTTACGCCGCGGGTCGCGTCCACTGCTCGGGGATGGTGAACGCCCGGCCCGTAGCCGTGGCCAGCTCGATGGATGCATTCGCCGACGAGGGCCAGACCGCGACCGGTACGCCGTCGGGCCGCGCAAGCAGGGCGCCGTCGCCGCGAACTCCGACAGCGCGCGCCGTCATCGCGTCAAGCGTCCGGAGTGTTACGGGCGTACGAGTCGACCGTGCTGCCGCCGTGATCCAGTCCTGGTCAGCCGGTCCGGTGAACAGCGTCCAACCGGGCGCGAGGAGGTCGAGGGTGGACACCAGGCGCGACGTGGACGGCGCCCAGGCGTGCGACAGCCGACCGCCGAGGTCGACGTGCAACTCGTCCTCGACGCGGCGCCGGCTGCCGTCGGGGTCAGTGGATCGGGCGACGTTGTGCTCGACGACCAGCCGGCGCTCCGCCTCGTAGGAGTCCAGCAGGCCATCCCCGGACCAGCCGCGCAGCACCCAGGCCAGCTTCCAGCCAAGGTCGTGGCCGCTCTGCAGGGCGGCGTTCATACCGGTGCCGCCACGAGGCGTAACGCGGTGCGCGGCATCGCCGACGAGCAGCGCGCTGTCGACCCGGAATCGCTCCGCCAGCTGGCCCACGGACGAGAACGCACCGATTCGATCGATGCGCACCGGAAGATCGGGGACACCGGCGCCGCGGCGGATCGGCTCGATCGCCCGCGCCACGTCCAGATCCGCGGGTGGCACGCTGGATGCTGCGCTGAATCCGTACACCCAGCGGTCGCCGCGTCCCGCTGGCAGGAAGACGCCCGGCGGTTCCGCAGTGGTCACGTAGAGCCCGTACCGGACGCTGCCCACGACAGCCCACAGCGGCGCCCGAAAGACAACCTGCAAACCGCGGAACACATCACTCGAGCCACTCATGGCGACGCCGAGCTGGTGGCGCACCGCGCTGTGCGCACCGTCCGCCGCGACGAGATAGCGGGCGGAGACGTCGCGTACCTCACCGTGCTGGTCCCGCAGTGTCGCGCGCACGCCATCCGGCCGATTGTCGACGCGCACGAGCTCGGTGCCGAGTTCGACCTGAACTGTGTCGAGCGAGGTCAGCCGGCGGCGCAGCACGTCCTCGAGCCAGTCCTGCGGCACCACCGCGGGAGCGCTCGGACTCACCACGGCTGCCTGTTCGCGACTCGGGTAGCCGACCGCGTGCGGCCGCCCGGCGGAGACGCGGGCCAGCGTCTCACATTCCCACAGCCACATGTCGGCGTCGATTCCACCGGCGAGGACGTCGTCCTGCAGACCCCACGACCGCACCAGCTCCATGGACCGGGTACTGATCACTGTCGCCCGGGGCAGTGTCGAGAGCTCGTTCCGACGCTCGACGAGCAGGCTGGTGACGCTGTAGCGGGCAAGCGTGGTGGCAACGGCCATGCCGGCCACGCCGGCGCCCACGACCAGCACGGGAACCTCGAACTCTTCCATCATGACTCCATCGGACATCATGTCTTTCGTCAGACAGTGTGTCTTCTGCCAGACAGCGTGTCAAGCGAAATGTAGGATCGGCTCCGTGACCACCCGGACGTACGAGCAGCGGCTGCGCGCCGAGGCGGCCGAGGCGACCCGGCGCCGGATCCTCGACGCCCTCGAGCAGCGGCTGCGCGTAGCGGCGACGCGGCCGGCAAGCGTTGACGAGGTGGCGCAGGCGGCCGGCGTCGCACGCTCCACGGTGTATCTCGTCTTCGGCTCGCGCGCTGGGCTGTTCGACGCGCTCGCCACCGAGCTGTGGGAACGTGCCGGCCTGCACCGACTGACCGAGGCGGTAGCCGCCCCCGACGCCCGCGAGCATCTGCGCAGCGGGCTTCGCGCCGGTGTCGCGATCTACGCGGCAATCCGGGACGTTGCCGTCGCGCTGTTCGCCATGTCCGAGCTGGACCCGGACTCTGTGGGCGGCGCCATCGCGCGACTCGAGAAGCGGCGCTGGGGGGGCATGCAGTACCTCGCACAGCGACTGGCCGAACAGCAGGTCCTTCGCCCGGACGTCACCGTAGACGAGGCAGCCGACCTGATCTGGTTGCTCGCCAGCTTCGCAGGCTTCGACGCGCTTTACACCGGACGCGGCCTACCGGCCGACCAGGTCGCCGACATCCTCATCACCACCGCGGAACGGACGCTCTGCCGATAGACCATCGTCCAGCAACGTGCTCGTGTTGGACAGAACTGCGCCCGTGGGGCGTCACAGTTTCTGTTGGCTGGCGATGCGGTAGGCACCATCAGCTGATCGCAGCAATTCGATGCGCAGGTTCGCAGGACCGCCGCCTGAGGCGGTCGCGCTGCGCGCGCCGGCGCAGAGCAAGGTGGAGGGCGCCAGCGTGGCCCGCACACGCAGGACGAGCCGGTCCGGGCCAGCCGATGTCGTTTGGAGCGTCGAGTAGCTGGTTCGCAGTCCGACGAGCGCGCAACCGGGCGGCACAACGCGGGCGAGTAGTGCAGCGTCCTGGGCGAGGAGCGGACCTGGCGCGTACACCTTGGCCAGCAGAGCCGGCTGATTGCGGCCGAACGCCTGCTCCCGCACGGCGTCGAGTGCGGCGAGAGCGACAGCCGCAGTGTCGGCTGGCGGCGTGGCAGTGGACGGTGTGGTGCGTCTGGCCGTGGACGTCACCGACGACGACCCGGCCGACGACGGCGATATCGCGCGCAGCGGCGACGACGCCCCGACTGCCTCGACCTGCCGGCCCGCTGAGCCATGTGCCCGGACGAACGTCACCCCGCCAGCGACAGCGCTGAGGAGCGCCGCCGCCACAACCACGACCCACGCCGTTCGCCGGCGCCCCAGGCCAGCGAGCCGGTGTCGACGCGCCGTTGGCAGCGTCGGTCGCAGCGCTGCCCGCACGCTGTGCGTGAACTGCGCAGAAGCTCCGGCAGGTCGATCGAAAGCGGGTCGCTCGAACGCCGGCTGCCCAGCGGCGACGGGTTCGGGCACCCGGTGGGCGCCGGCATACCGCGCCGCCGGAGGGCCCGGATCTGCACCGCGGCCGGCGTCCAGCTCCACCACCACCGGTTCGCCGCAATGCCGCAGATCGAGCGCGAATTGGGCCGCGGTGCAGCGCCGGGCAGGCTGCACTTCCAGCCCGCGACGCAGCAGCGTGGCAAGCTCCCCCGGCACCGCGGCGAGCCGCTCGTCCAAGTCGCAGAAGTCGGCCGCCGCAGCCCGGACCAGGACCTCAGCGGGAGTCTCGCCCGGCCAGATCGGCTTGCCGGTCAACGCGTGCACCGACACGGCAGCGAGCATGAACACGTCGCTTGCCGCACCAGGCGCGAAGCCCGCCGCCACGGACGGGTCGAGGTAGGCCGGGGTGCTGCCCACCGGATCGTCGTCGCCGACGATCCGGGCGACCCCGAGATCGGCCAGCAGCGGCAGGCCGGCCCGGGTGAACAGCACGTTCGCGGGGGTCACGTCGCCGTGCACGACGCCGTGATTGTGCGCGTACGCCAGCGCCGCGCCGATCGGCGACAACGCGCTGATCACCTCGCCCGCGCTGAGCCGGCCGCGCCGGGCGATCAGCCCGGCCAGCGAGCCGGCGTCAGCGAGGTCGAGGACGAGCACCATGGCATCCGGCGTCGGCACCAGCTCGTGCAGTCGGACCAGGTGCGGGTGGTCCAGGGTCGAAAGCATCGCTGCCTCGACGCGGGCGGTCCGAACCGCATCCGGAACCCGCAGCATGACGCGCTTGAGGGCTACTGGCTCACCGGACGCGCTGACATGAGCTCGCCACACCTCGCCGGATGCCCCGTCACCGAGCCGCTCCTCGATGACGTAACCCGGTAGTTTCCAGTTCGCGACCGCCATGAGCGGACGGTAGGACACTTTGGCCACGTCGCGTTTTGGTTATCCACAGGCCACTCGGGAGGTCCGATGCCGAATCCGCCGACGATTCTCGCCACGTCCGGTGGCATCACACCCGGCGTCCGCATCCGGTGGGAGATCGGACCGCTCACCGAGTACGCGATCGAGCTCGCCGGCGTGGACGGGCGGGCGCCTCGGGTCTGCTTTCTGGCCACGGCGCAGGGCGACAACCCGCAGCTGATCGCCTCGTTCTACGAGGCGGCGTTGCTTCGCGGCCTGGTCCCGTCACATGTCAACACCTTCCCGATGCCGAACCTGGACGACGTGCGCGGTCACCTGCTCAACCAGGACGTGATCTGGGTGTTCGGCGGAAGCGTCGCGGGACTACTGGCGATGTGGCGGCTGCACGGGTACGGCGAGATCATGCGCGAGGCGTGGCAGGCCGGGGTGGTGCTCACCGGCGTCTCGGCGGGCTCGATCTGCTGGCACGTTGGCGGTACAACGGACTCGTTCGGCCCGGACCTACGCCCGGTCACCAACGGACTCGGGCTCGTGCCGTACTCGAACGGCGTCCACTACGACAGCGAGGAGAAGCGCCGGCCGCTGTTCCAGTCGCTGATCGCCGACGGCACGCTGCCCGCGGGCTATGCGACCGACGACGGCGCCGGGCTGCTGTACCGGGGCACCAAGCTGGCCGAGGTCGTGAGCGAAGTCGACGGCAAGGTCGCGTACCACGTCGCGCGTGGCGAGCACGGCGTCGCCGTCGAGACCCACCTGGACGCCCGCCTGCTCAGTTAGCTCCGCGAGCCAGGCGGGACGGCCACCAGATGCGCCTCCCGATGTCGTGGCTTAACGCAGGCACCAGGATCGAGCGCACCACGATTGTGTCGAGCAGCACCCCGAACGCGACGGCGAATCCGATCTCCGCGAGGAATACCAGCGGGAGTACGCCGAGCACGGCGAACGTCGCGGCCAACACGAGGCCGGCCGATGTGATCACGCCGCCGGTGACCGACAGCCCGCGCAGGATGCCACGGCGGGTGCCGAACTCGAGTGTCTCCTCACGCACCCGCGTCATTAAGAAGATGTTGTAGTCGATGCCGAGCGCCACCAGGAAGATGAACGCGAACAACGGGAACGCGGGGTCGGCGTTCTTGAAGTGGAACACGTGATTGAACACGAACGCACAGACACCCAGCGTCGCCGTGAATGACAGCACGACCGTGGCAATGAGCAGGATCGGAGCCACGAGCGCCCGGAGCAGTATCGCCAGCACGATCAAGATCACGGCAAGGACGATCGGGATCACCAGATTCCGGTCGTGCTTCGAAGCCTGCAGGATGTCGTAGTTGATGGCGGACGAGCCGCCGACCAATGCCTTCGCTCCCGGGATCGAATGCACGGCAGCGCGGATCCGGGTGACCGTGTCGTACGCCTGTTTCGTGTCGTACCGGTATTGCAGGTTGGCAGTGATCAGTGTGCGCCCGTCGTGCGGGCTGACGGACAGCTGCGCCGGCAGGCAACCGGACGGACTCAGCTGCAGCCGACCAGAACCCGCCGCCTGTGCGACTTTGGGGTAGTCGGGCTGCACGCATACCGAGCCCGG
This sequence comes from uncultured Actinomycetota bacterium, assembly GCA_963839995.1. GTDB lineage: Bacteria > Actinomycetota > Actinomycetes > Mycobacteriales > Jatrophihabitantaceae > CAWIUB01. The sequence goes on from CAWIXH010000017.1 coordinate 320,489, forward strand.
CGTCGTTGCCACGCCCGGAACCTTCGAGACGGTGGCGATGAGCTCGTCGGTCCTGTCGGCGGACGCGGTGATCAGCGCCGGCGTCCCGGCGCCTTGGAGCCTGTTGCGTAATCGGATCGCGATGATCAGTGAACTCGGAGTGAAGCTCCCAAGTCGCTTCTCCCGGCCGAACGTCACGGCTCCGCGAACCTGTGGCGGGGCTGGATCGGCGAAAATCCTGCTCGACGTCATCGATTGCCGAATATGCAACAGGCTCCTTGGGCAAAGTTCGCATCGTAGATCTTCTGCCCCTGCAGGGCATCCGGCGTGTTCGTGAAGCTGTCGACGACCGTGAGCCCGCCCAGCTTGAGGGTGCCCAGCAACGTGACGCAGGCGAACAGGGCGACGGTGGCGATGATCCAACTGCGTCGCGCGTGTCGTCCTAACGCGGCCGAGAACCTGCCCCACACGCCGTGCGTGGCGATGTCGGCAAGGTGGTCGACGTGCGGTACCCGTGGCCAGAAAACCCAACGCCCGAACAGGACGAGGAACGCGGGCAAGAATGTCAGCATCATGAATGCGGTGCACACGATGCCGATTGCGCACACCGGACCAAGGCTGCGATCGGAGTTCAACTCGCAGAATGTCAAGCAGAGCAAGGCCAGCGTCACGGTGGTTGCCGACGCAATGATTGGTGGCCCGGCGCCGCGCCAGGCTGCCGTCATCGCCGCGACGCGGCTGTCGTAAGCATGCAGCTCTTCGCGGTACCGGCTGATGAGCAGCAGCGCGTAATCGGTGCCGGCACCCAGTACAAGCACGAACAGAATTCCCTGGCTCTGCCCGTTCAGCGTTAGCACGTCGTGCTTGGCGAGCTGGTAGATGATCAATGCCGCCGAGTTGAGCGCCAGGAAGGCGCTGATCAGGGGTATGAACGGAAGAATCGGGCTGCGATAGACGACGAGCAAGATCGCGATGACAACGAGCAGCGCCGCGACGATCAGCTTGCCGTCGATACCGCTGAAGGCGTCGATGAATGCGACAAGTAGCCCACCCGCTCCGGCGCTGTGGATGACGAGGCCTTGCGGCGCGTCGGCGCGCGCGGCCTTGATGATCCGTTTCTCGTTGTCGACCAGATCGGGTCCCTTGACGGCGACATCGCCGTTCTTGCCGATCAGCGGCACGGCGACGGCCGCCGTGCGGCCGTCGGCTGCGAACTGGGCTGGCGCGACCTGATCGGCGGCGACCCCAGGCAAGCCGGGGAACGCTCGCGTGTCCGAAGAGATCTTGGCCTTGTCGGCGGCGGTTAGCCCGGCCGGGCGGTTGTAGACGATGAATCCAGGAATCGTCTGAACTTGCTGGAAGTTCTGCTGCTCTTTGTCGACCTTGGTGGACTCAGCCGACTTCGGCAGCCACGACGCGTTGTCGTTCTTCTGGACGTCGCTGAGCTTGCCTTGATATGAGCCGCCCGCCAAGCCGAACAGGAACCAGAAGACGGCCAGCACGCCAACGATGTAGAACCAACGAGAGCGCCGAATCCGCGGCGGTGCCGCACCTCGCTGCGCCTCTTTGGTGATCTGTTCCCGGTTCACGCCGAACCTCCATCTGCGTGATCCCTCGTGATGCCACCCCGAACTCCGATCCAGGCTAGCGACTGGCACCGACATCGTCGCGCTAGTTTCCGGCGCAAGGGTGCGCGACGGATTTGTAGGTGGTTGGTCCGGGACAGTGTGATCTTTGGTCAGGCGGCGCCGGTCTGAGAGTGCGGTGGTGGGCAGATCTGGTTCCAGGGTCCGCTGGCGTGGGCGCAGCGCAGGGTGGTGATGCCGGTGGCGCCGCGGGTGGCCCAGTGCATGCCGGATTGTTTGAGGCGGGCGCCGATGACGGCTTTGCAGCCGGCTTCCACGACGCCGGAGCCGACGAACATGCCCAGGGAACGGTAGTAGGCGTAGCGCATGCGGTGGGCGTTGGTCTCGAAGTAGGCCACCGCCTTGTCCACGTCGATGGCTTTGGGTCCGGACAGGTCGTAGAGGCGGGCAGCGGCCGAGAGTGTTTCGATGTCGCCCGCGTCCAGATCGGCCAGCCGGTCGGTGAGCCAAATAGCGGGGTCGGGAACGATGAACGCGAGCAGGTCGGCGAGGGCGTGTAGGTGCTCGCGGGCGTGGAACAGGTCCACGATCTGGGTGGCGGCGGGGAAACGCTGGTCGGCGAGGTTCCAGATCCATCGTGCGCCGTCGCCCAGGACGATCAGCTGACGAATCTGTTCGCTGCCGCGGCGACACGCTTCGGCCTGGACGAGGTCCGCGAAGTGCTCGACCGGGTCCAGGGTCGCCAGGTAGCTGGTCGAGTCCCGGTCGCGGACCGGCCGGCCGTCGGTGTCGGTTGTGGTCTGGGTGAACAGGGCCGCGAGTTTCACCTCGCGGGTCCGGGCCCGCCCGTCGGGTCCTTTGCCGACGCGGCCGGCGGTCTCGGTCGGCGTCATCGGCACGCCGGTGCCATCGACGGTGAGGTAGAGCATGTCTGGGATCGGTCCAGGTGGTGGCAGTGGGATGAGCCGGCCGGTCAGGATCGCGTTGGTCTGCTCATCGAGCGCGGTCGCGGCGATCGTGCCGTCGGCTTCAGCGCAGCGTTCTACGCGTTTGGTCGTGAGGGTGATCCCGGCCAGATCAGCAAGCAGCGCGGATGCTTGAGCGAACGGCACGGCTGTCCCGGCCCGGTCGGTCATCGCCCGCAGTCCGGGTGACAACGACGCGCCGACCACGTCGAGCTGGTCATCGATCGGTGCCTGGCCGTGTCGGCATTCGGTGCAGTGGTACCAAGCGCGACGCAACATGATCGGCCCCAGGACGGTGTCCAACGACTTGCTGCGGTAGGCGAGGAAGTGCGCCTGATGCCCGGCGCCGCAATCGACCCGCGGGCCGCAGTGTCCGGGATCGGCAGCCAGCAGTTGCTCCAGCAGCGACGCGCCGAGGGTGGTCATCGCGGTCCGGATCGCCAGTTCGACCGCGGCCATACCCTCCCCGCCCCCGGCGCCCGAACCAGAGTTCAGTGCGTGCGCGGCCAGCTCGGACAGGCGGGCTACCTCGGCCGCGAACGCCTCTTGGAGCCCGGCGTAGAGCCCCCTTTTTGGCCGGCGGTGCCAGCCCTCGGATCGGTGTGGTCGCCACCGGCCCCCTCAGCCAGCGGCGAGAGCGGTCTAGCCGTGCAGATCGACTCGCTGACCTGGATCAGCTCGTCCACGAGCTGTCTGAACCGCTTGTAGTTGTCGACCTCGACCCTGGCCTTCGCCAGTTCCGGGCCGGGTCGCAGATGGACCGTCACCGTCTTGCCGGCGACCTTCCTGGTCAGCAGGTGTTGTGGGCCGTGGCCGGGGTGCGCCGGATCGGCGCAGGCGCAGTTCGCCTTGCCACAGCGGCGCATCACCGCCGACAGGCTGCCCGGACGGAAATCTCCGACCGCCGCCAAGTCGACGCGTAGCCGATCGCGACGGCGTTCGAGTTCGGGCAAGCCCATGGATCGAGTCATCCTCATCTCCTAACCTGGGAGTATATGCACTCTCAGACTAGAAACGGACCACCCCAATCATGGGGAACTCCCACGATCACCTACATCCGTGTCGCGCACCCCCGGCGCAAGCACAGGTAGCGTGGCATCCGTGAGGATCATCCGGGCCGGTCTCGTGCCCTACGAGGACGCCTGGCAGGTGCAGCGTGACCTGCACCAGGCCCGGGTCGCCGGTGCCGTCGACGACACCGTCCTGCTGCTGGAGCACCCGCCGGTCTTCACGGCCGGCAAGCGCACCGAGGCCTGGGAGCGGCCCGTCGACGGCACACCCGTTGTCGACGTCGACCGGGGCGGCAAGATCACTTGGCACGGGCCCGGGCAGCTGGTGGGGTACCCGATCGTCGAGCTGCCCAAGCCGATCGACGTCGTTGGCTACGTGCGCCGGATGGAGCGGATGCTGAGCGCGGTGTGCGCCGAGCTGGGCCTCCCAACCGCGCGGATCGAGGGCCGCAGCGGAGTCTGGTTGCCCGCCGACGGCAAGCGGCGGCCCCGCAAGGTTGCCGCGATCGGGGTGCGGGTCGCCCGCCGGGTGACCCTGCACGGGTTTGCGCTGAACTGCAACCCTGACCTGACGTGGTTCGACCGGATCGTCCCGTGCGGCATTGCCGACGCCGGGGTGACCTCGCTGTCCCGGGAGCTCGGCCGGGACGTCACGGTTGCGGAGGCGATCCCGGCCGTCGAACGGAATCTGCCAGCCCTGCAGGGCGAGATCGTGCCGGCGTAGGGTCGACCGGTGACTGCTGCACACCCGGCACCGCCCGACGGGCGCCGGCTGCTCCGCCTCGAGGCACGCAACGCGCAGACCCCCATCGAGCGCAAGCCGGACTGGATCAAGACCCGGGCCCGGTTGGGCCCGGAGTACACCGAACTGCAGGCGCTGGTGAAGCGCGAAGGGCTGCACACCGTCTGCCAGGAGGCCGGCTGTCCCAACATCTACGAGTGCTGGGAGGACCGCGAGGCCACGTTCCTGATCGGCGGCGACCAGTGCACCCGGCGTTGCGATTTCTGCCAGATCGACACTGGCAAGCCGGCCGTGCTTGACCGGGACGAACCGCGCCGGGCGGCGCAGAGCGTACAGGCGATGGGGCTGCGCTACGCCACTGTGACCGGCGTGGCCCGCGACGACCTGCCCGACGGCGGCGCGTGGCTCTACGCTGAGACGGTCCGGCTCATCCACGCCCTCAACCCAGGCACCGGCGTCGAGCTGCTGATCCCCGACTTCAACGCGGCGCCCGAGCAGCTGGCCGAGGTGTTCGGGAGCCGCCCCGAGGTGCTGGCCCACAACGTCGAGACGGTGCCGCGGATCTTCAAGCGCATTCGCCCGGCATTCCGCTACGACCGGTCGCTGGACGTCCTCCGTCAGGCCCGCGAGGCGCGTTTGGTAACGAAGTCGAACCTGATCCTCGGCCTGGGCGAGCAACGAGGCGAGATCAGCCAGGCGCTGCTCGACCTGCACGACGCCGGCTGCGAGCTGATCACGATCACCCAGTACCTGCGCCCATCGCCGCGGCACCACCCGGTCGAGCACTGGGTCAGGCCGGAGGAGTTCGTGGCGCTGCGCGAGGAGGCCGAGGACATCGGCTTCGCCGGGGTGATGAGTGGGCCTCTGGTGCGCTCGTCCTACCGCGCTGGCCGCCTCTACCAGCAGGCGATCGCTGCCCGCGGCAACTCACTCGCGTCGTAACGCGCGTTCTATCCTGAGGTCATGGCGAAATCCGGCGGGCCTACCAAGCCCGCAAAGCTCACCCGCGCCGAGAAGAAGGCCCTTCGGGCCGATAAGCGGCGTAAGCGGCGGGAGACCTGGAGCAACCTCCGGCAGGCCTTCACGCTCACCCGCAAGAACGACAACCGGTTCATCCCGTACCTAGTCATCGCGGGTGTAGGCGCGGCCGCGATCGTCTACCTGGGACTGTTCATCTTCGTCAAGTCGCCTTACTTCCCGATACCGGTCGCGATAGGCGCCGGTTTGCTTGCCGCGATGCTGGTGTTCAGCCGACGCGCACAACGGTCGATGTACGCCCAGGCCGAGGGCACCCCCGGCTCGGCTGCCTGGCTGCTGCAGAACCAGACCCGCGGCGACTGGCGCACGACGCCGACGATCGCCGCAACATCGCAGTTCGACGCGGTCCACAGGGTCGTGGGACGTGCCGGGGTCGTCCTCGTCGGTGAAGGGGCACCGCACCGGGTTCGCGGCCTCATCGCGCAGGAGAAGAAGCGGGTCGCCCGGATCGCCGGCGACACCCCGATCTACGACGTCGTCGTCGGCCCCGACGAGGGCAGCGTGCCGCTTGGCAAGCTCAACTCATATCTGGCCAAGTTGCCGCGCAACCTGTCCAAAGACCAAGTGGCCGCGCTCGACAAACGACTGCAGGCCCTCGGTCAAGGCAAGGCGCCGCTGCCACAGGGCCCGATGCCCACGAACGCCAAGATGCGCAACGTTCAGCGCACCGTTCGCCGACGCGCCTGAGGGCCCCACGGCGATGACGCTGCAGCCACCGGCCTATCGCGGTGAACGCCTCGGCCTGCCTGCAACGGGCAGCGGATCGATCGCCGACCCCGCGCCGCGGGTGGGCGCGTTCGTCGTCGACTGCATCGCGTCGGCGCTGGTTGCCGCGGTCTTCGTGGCAAGCGTTCACCGCGGCGGCGGCGCGGCATCCCGGCCGCCCGGCAGCTGGAGCCTCATCCCGTTCGCCTTGGACTACGTCCTCGGACTGCTACTGGCCGGTCGGACGCTCGGCATGTATCTGTTCGGTCTGCGGGTCGTCCGCGTCGACCGCGACGCTCCCATCAACCCGCTGCAGGCGATCGAGCGCACGCTGCTGCTGGCCCTGCTCGTCCCGGCGCTGATCTGGGACCGCGACGGGCGCGGCCTGCACGACCGGCTGACCAGCACCGCAGTGGTGCGTGCCTGACCCGCTGGCGTAACGTCCCGGAAATAGTAGGGACACCGGGTGGCAACCGCCGATTCGTAGCGTCCGGGCCACTGACAATCTTCCACGGAGGTCGAATGTTCACCAGCGCCGACGAGGTCCTCAACTACATCAAGAACGAAGGCGTCGAATTCGTCGACATCCGCTTCACGGACCTCCCGGGTACCCAGCAGCACCTCAACACGCCGGCGCGGTTCGTCAACGGAGCCTTCTTCACCGACGGCATCGATTTCGACGGCTCGTCGATCCGCGGGTTCGCGCAGATCCACAAGTCGGACATGAAGCTGATTCCTGATCCTGCAACCGCGTACGTCGACCCGTTCCGCACGGCCAAGACGCTGAACCTGAACTTCTCGATCGTCGACCCGCGTACCGGCGAGCCCTACGAGCGTGATCCGCGTCAAGTTGCGCTGAAGGCGGAGGCATACCTGCAGAGCACAGGTCTCGCCGACACGATGTACGTGGGACCTGAGGCCGAGTTCTACGCCTTCGACGACGTGCGCTTCGAGACCAAGCAGAACGCCGGTTACTATTACATCGACTCCGTCGAAGGTCAGTGGAACACCGGCCGCCAGGAGGACGGCGGCAATCGCGGCTACAAGACCCGTTACAAGAGCGGCTACTTCCCGGTCCCGCCGACCGACCACTTCGCCGATCTGCGCGACCAGATGGTCACCGCGCTGCTCAACGCCGATCTCGCCGTAGAGAAGTCACACCACGAGGTCGGCACGGCAGGACAGGCCGAGATCAACTACAACTTCAACACGCTGACCCACGCCGCCGACGATCTACTTAAGTACAAGTACATCATCAAGAACGTCGCTTGGGCGAACGGCAAGACCGTCACGTTCATGCCGAAGCCGCTCTTCGGCGACAACGGCTCGGGCATGCACTGCCACCAGTCGTTGTGGAAGGACGGGGTGCCGCTGTTCCACGACGAGCTCGGCTACGCCGGCCTGTCCGACATGGCAAGGTTCTACGTCGGGGGGTTGCTGCACCACGCGCCGTCGCTGCTCGCGTTCACCAACCCGACTGTGAACTCCTACCACCGGCTGGTGCCCGGCTTCGAGGCACCGGTCAACCTGGTCTACAGCCAGGGCAACCGCTCCGCGTGCATCCGAGTACCGATCACCGGACCGAACCCGAAGGCGAAGCGCATCGAGTTCCGCATCCCGGACCCGTCCTGCAACCCTTACCTGGCGTTCTCGGCCATGCTGATGGCCGGAGTCGACGGCATCCGGAACAAGATCGACCCGCCGGCCCCGGTCGACAAGGACCTTTACGAGCTCCCGCCGGACGAGGCGGCCGCGATCCCGCAGGTGCCCGGCTCGCTCACCGAAGTGCTGGCCAGCCTTGAAGCCGACCACGACTATCTGACAGAGGGCGGCGTGTTCACGGAGGACCTGATCGAGACCTGGATCGACTACAAGCGGTCGAACGAAATAGACCCGATCCGGTTGCGCCCACACCCGCACGAGTTCGAGCTCTACTACGACGTCTAACTCGTCGTGACGCTGGAGGCCCCGGATTCCGGGGCCTCCACGCGATTAGATGTCCCGATTTCAAGATCGATTCCGCAGGGATTCCGCAGGAGAATCGCTCCAGCTCGCGATCGCGGACGCAACGGTCGCTCGGGTCGCCTCGTCCTTGTCCGGCCAGAGGTGCCCGTAGACGTCCAGCGTGGTCTTGGCGCTGGCGTGCCGTAGCCGGGCTTGGACGGTCTTGACGTCGAGCCCGTCGGCGATGAGCAGGCTGGCGAAGTAGTGCCGCAGGTCGTGGAACCGGAAGTTCGCGGGCAGGCCCACTTCGACGCGCGTGGCACGGACGGCGCGCTCGATCGCCCACGGGCCGGCGGGGCGTCCGAGGTCGTTCGTCACGATGCGAGTGCCGTCGCCGGACGACACGGCAGACGACAGCATCAGCGCCAGCTCGTTCGGGATGGGGACCGGCGTCCGGCTCGTCTCGGACTTGAGCGGCTCGTCCGGCCACTGGATGATCGGCGACACCACACCGCGCATGAAGTCGATGTCTTCCGGACGCAACGCGGCCGCCTCCGCGAGCCGGAGGCCTGCGAACGCACCCAGCAGAATCGCCGGCCGGATGCCGTCGGGGACGGCGTGATGAAGTTCCTGCACCTGATCCGTGGTGGCGACATACGGCCGCTGGGATCCGGTGCCTGGCGAGGTGCGGCGCGAGCAGGGGTTGCGCGCGAGGACACCGTCGTGGACAGCGTCGTTGAATAGCTGGGACAGCCGAGAGTGCAGTGCGTACACGTACGAGTCGGCGCGGCCGTCCGCCTTGAGCTGCGACGTCCAGGTCTTCACGTCGGACGGCTTCAGCGCCGAGAGCGGAATCGAACCGAACGACTGCTTGATGATCTTGATGTGCACCCCGGCCTGGCGGACGGTTGACTTTCGCCGGGTGCGGTATCCCGCGAGCCATGCGTCGCACCAGGCGCCCACCGTCATCCGGGCCAACTTGGGATCGACGTAGTCGCCGCGCACCAGCGATGCGGTGACCGCCTTGATCCAATTCTGCGCGTCGACTCTGCGGTCGAAATGGCGCGTGTGCTCGCGCCCGGCGTTGTCGACGTAGCGTGCGCGCCAGCGCGTCACCCGCCCGTCAACCGCCGATGGAGTGCCGTCGCGCTTACGCCAGCGGTCCTCGACCGCGCCTCGCTGTGTGCGTGCACGACCAGCGCCCGCCCGGGTGCCGTCATTCGTCATGGACTCGTAGTAGCACATGACCCCGCCACTTTGGCCGGCGCGATCATGCCGCGCGTGGTCCGTCGTCGTTGTAGTGCGTTTCGATCCAGGCGAGGACGTCGCTGAGGTAGTACAGGACCCGGCGTCCGAGGCGGAAGCTGTGCGGTCCGGTGCCGTCGTAGCGCTTGAAGCGCAGTGTGGCGATGGGCAGCCGGGTGAGTTCGGCGACTTCGCTGATGGTCAGCAGCCGGTCGTCTTCGCCGTGGCTGTGCTGGGGTTGCTGGTGGTTCGGGTTCATCTCGTCCTCCTGTGGGTTGGTGCTGTCTCTTCCTGAAGGTGGCTCTGGTCGGTTCAGCGGACATGGGCGGGCATGGTTCTTGGCTAGGTCGGCCCTTCGGCGGGTGATTTCGTCGAGTGCCTTCACACGAACAGGCGCAATTTCGAGTCGATTACTGCCACTTCGCGCGTCGTCGTTACCAAGTTGTGACCGTCGCTGGTGGTCCTCCTTTGATGCGGGGCAGCTGCGGTCGTCGTTGGGTGCTCTCATCCCGGTCAAGCGCTGCGGGAGGACCGAGACACGACACTCCTCGGCGGAAAATTTCGGAGGTCGCTCGCGCGCGTCCCCGGTGCAAGTTGGCCGGTGTTGGCTGCTATCGGCTGATGCCGCGCCCATGGTCGGGTGTTGCCGGCCGGTACGCCTCGTCGCGTCCCTGGCCGAGCTGTCGTCCGGCCGGGTTGGCGTCGTGTCGGCTGGCGCGGGCCGCGAGCTCGGCGTAGCGGCGCAGTTCGGCGATGTCACGATCGGCGTGCCAGGTGCTGCGCTCGGTCTCGAGCCAGCCGGCGGGTTGGCTGCGCAGAACGGGTTCGCGTCGCAGCGCGGCGACTCGCTGCTCGGCGGCCTGGGCTGCCGCTTGAGCAGCGGTGACGGCTTGCTGCGTGTCGACCAGAGCTTGGGCCGGGTTGTCGATGCGGCCGAGGTTGCCGTGGTGGTCGAGGGCCTGCTGATAGGCGTTGCTGACCTCGCGGTAGCGGGTCCAGGCCTCGCGGGCGGCGCGTTCAGCCTCGCTCGCAGTCGTGATAGCCACGGCGTGCTCGGGTCGCTCGTGTTCGGCCTAGACGCGGGCGGCGTGGTTGAACGATTCCCATACCTGGGGTCGGTCGTGGAACGAGAGCATCCGGTCGGCGATCTGGTGTGGGTCGGTGGGGAGGTCGGGCAGGTAGCCACGCCAGGTCTCAGCCCAGACGGTGAGTTCCTGGCTGGCGCGTTGCACTGCGCTGCGGTGCTGCCGGAACCGGCCCGGCCCGTCGCGCAGGATCCACGCCTGCGCGTCGGCTGTCTCGCGTTGCTGGTCCCAGGCGGCGAGCAGCCCGTCACGGATCCGGTCGGTGGCGGTGGCCAGCTCCCGCTCGGCCGCGTGGGCGGGCGCGCACGCGGCTTGACGCGTGTCCTGCGTGTGGTGCCACGCGGCTTCCAGCGGCGGGACCTCGCGGTCTTGCTCGGCGCGCAGCGGGACGATCTCTCGCAGTAGGTCGCGGCGCTGCTCGGCCTGCGTGAGCCGATCCAGGGCGTCGTGCTCGACCGTCCAGGCCTGGTGCAAATCGGCGAGCGCGTCGGCCAACGGCCGCATGACGGCGTACTGGTCGGCTTCTTGCGCGGCGAGCAGGGCGGCGTGGGCCGGGCCGAGGTCAGCCACGTCGCGGGCGAACACTTCGACCCACTGCTCGCGCGCCTCCTCGATGCTGTCCGCGACCAAGTGGGCGACGTTGGTTTCGCGGCCGCGGGTCATCCCGACGTAGGCCGATGCCGCGCTGGTGTGCACGCCGATCACCGCGTGGGCCGTGGTTGTGGTGTCGCCTTGCGCGCCGTGCGCTGTGCTGGCGTAGGCCAGCTCGGTGTGCTTGCGCACGTAGCCGGCGGGCAGCGTCCGCTCGCCATGTTCGCCGCTGACTGTCACCCCACCGTCGCTGTCGACGCGGCGGACGGTCCAGGTGTCGCGGTTGGCCACACCGAGGTTCGCGTCGTTGCGCCGCGTCGTGACCCGGTCGCCGATGCCGATCTGTTGACCAGCGTTGGTGATAGTGGTGTGGCCGACATCGACCTGACCGGTAGAGACCCGGCGCTCGCGGATCGCCGCGTTCAGTATGGCGACTTGCTCGTTGGTGTCAGCCACGATCACCGTCGCGATTCCCGTGGCCAATGCGTCGATAGCGTCCCCGGCGAGCGCGGCGAGGCGCTCGGCGTCGGTCGCGTGCACGCGGATCTGGTCTCGCGTGAGCAGCGTGTCGAATACGGCGTCGGCGTCGCTACCGGTGCGCATCGCAAGACTGAGCTGGGCGTACTCGTCGTCGGCGACGCTCACCGCGACGCCGTCGGCGGTGGTCTCGGCGCGGGTGAAGCGGTGCACCGTGTCCAACGTGAGACACGCCTCGGGTGCCGCCCAGCGGGCGGCGAGGTCGAGCACACCGCCCCGTCCGACTGCGGGCAGCTGGTGCCGGTCTCCCACCAACGCGACACGGACGTGGTGTTCGGCGGCGATGGTGAGCAGCGCGTGGGCGGTGTCCTGATCCAACGTTCCGGCCTCATCGACTAGCAGCAGGTCACCGCGACGCAGTGTCGCCGCGTCGCGTGGGCCGTGGAAGACGACGCCGGTGTCCGGGTCGGTCGTGCCCGCGGCGAGTCGGGTCCACAAGCCGTGCTGGTCCCACCGGTAGCCGTGCTGGTGGGCCAGCCATGCCGCCGACGAGGCGTCGCCGCCGACCTGCTCCGCGGCGACCCGGGCCGCCTTCAGCGTCGGTGTCACGACGCGCAACCGGCCGCCGTGCTGCTCGATCACGGCACGCGCGGCAGCCAATGTTGTCGTCTTGCCTGCGCCGGCCGCACCCTCGATTACCAGCAGCTGAGCCTCACCGCCCAGCGCGGCGACAACCTCACGTTGCGCGTTATCGAGACCAGCGGCTTCGTCGACGGCACGCGCTTCCACAGTCCCGGCTGGGGCGTTCGCGCGTGCAGCGAGACGCGCGATGACGTCGGCTTCGACGTCCAGAACGTGCCGCGAGCTCAACGCCCGAATGTGCTCGGGCACCCCGGGCCGGTCGGTCAGCGGGACGCATTCGGCGACCGTCCGGCCTGTCAGGTCTTCGGCGAGTTCACCGCGCACAGCGCTGTGGGTGACGATGTTGCGGCGTGCGATCAGCTGCTCGACTTCGCCGCGCACGTCAGCGGCGTTCCACCCCGACCGTCGCGCGGCGAGCCGCGACAACACCTCCCCCACGGCTTGGTCGCGGTCCACCCGGCCAACCGGAACCGCGTCAACCCGCACCATTTGGGTGCGGTCGCGGTAACCGAGTGCGTGCAGTTCGGCGACCCACCGCTGCGAGAGTTCGACGCCGTCACGCGGCACGATCTTGTCCGGACGACCGTCGGCCCAGGCCCGCGCGTCCCACGCCCGCCACGTCGCTGGGCCGGGCTCCCGGTCCGGGTTCGATGCACGCCACTCGGCTTCGTAGCCGTCGATGTTGCGGCCGATCTGGGCGGTCCGGGCACTGAACGCGCCCGTGAACGGCGCCAACTGCTCCACCTCGCCGGACTCGTCGAGGGTGAAACCGTGCGCGGCGAGCGCGTCGCGGAACTGCGGGTCTGTCATCACCGCTGCGTGTCCGATGCCGTTGATCGCGTGCAGCGAGTCGCGTACGCCGACCGTGTGCAGCCCGCGCCATTGCCCTTCGGCGCACACCCGGGCGTTGATCTGCAGATGCAGGTGACGGTGCGGATCGCCCGCGCGTGAGGTGTAGTGGCGCACGGTGACGGCTTCGATGTCGGCCACCGGAACCTGAACTTGTCCGCCCCGCGGACCGACTCTCGTGGTTGCATGTTGCGCCAGCCAGTCGATGATTTGTGTCGCGGCGCGGTCCTGCGCGCCGTCATACGCCGCGGAAATGTCGGGGTGCAATTCTGCGGCCAGGGACCATGACTTCGGTCCATTGACGGTCATTTCGACGAACCGGACCGCCTGGTCGTCGTTGCGTAACCGGCCTTTCGGCTCGCCGTTGTCGGGGTCGAATCCGGCGACCCACGCTTCATAGCGGTCGCCGGTAAGCGGCTCCAACCGCCGCACTCCGGCGCCCGGTGACGCGGTGTAGCGCTCGGCGATCCCGGTGCCCTCAGCCAGGTAGTAGTCATCCGCGCGTCCCCGATCGGCCTCGACATAGTGCCGCGCAGCAGCGGGCGAACCCCGATAGGTTTTCATCCCGCCGTGCATTTACCAACACCGTCCAATAACAACCAACAATGCTTTTGTGTCACCCCTTCGGGGGTGACATCCCTACCAATATTGGTAGCATTCGTGCCGCTATTCAGTAAAGACTTGGAAATAGCGAGTTGGCGTTGGTAATTGACGGTCGGGCGAGTCAGGGGTTATTGGGCGTCGAATTATGGCGTGCGGCGCAGGAAGACCTCGGTGCCGGGCGAGGGCAGAGCTTTGGTCCGGTACAGCGCGCCGAGCGCATCGACCAACGCGCCGATGAACGACCGGTCCTCCCCGAACGTGCGGTACGCGGCGTAGACGATGCCGTGGTGGACCCGACCACCCGCGCGCCAGTCGCCGGCGATCGCGGCGAAGTCCGCGATGTTCGCCGTCACCAGCACCCGCTGCTGCTCGGTGGCGTGCGCGAGCAGTTCCTCGTCCGGGGTGGAGACGAGCGAGACGTCCTCGACGACGGCGACGACGCCGTAGCCGCGCCGGCGCAGCTCGTCGGCGATGGTGCCGCTGAGCATTTCGTCGAGCATCAGGCGCGGTTCGGTCACGTCGACAGGAGGTCCTGCTGCCGCTGCCATGCCGACAAGGTCTCGGCTTCGAGCGCGTCGACGTCGACGATCCAGGCGTCGATCTCGTCCGGGTACGACGACCAGTAGCGGATCGCGGTGTCTACTAGGCGAGCCGACACCCCGGTGTTCGTCGCGACGAGCGCGACGACGCCCGTCGCGTCGAGTTCCGGTTCCGGTTCCGCGGTCCGCGCCAACCTGACCGCTCGGATCACCTCGCGCACATCCGGTCCGCCGACGAATACGGCACGCCGGCCGGTCCGCCCGTCCCGGAACAGCACACCGGGATGCTCGTCCATGCGCAGCGCTTCGTCGACGAATCGGTTGGCCGTCGAGGAACCGGACGAGCCGGGGTGCCGCGCAACATAGGAGGACAGGCGAGCGTTCACGCGCTCGTCGAACCGGATCGACCGCGGCGCGCTACTAACTACAACGTAGCCGTCCGACAGGAAGCTACGCCTGCGGATACGGTGTGCCTTCGGCCGTTGGTCAGAGAATTGGAGCGCGCGTGCCGCCCAGACAGAAGAAGCCCGAGGCCGAGATGAGCCTCGAAGCGACGTTGTGGGAGGCCGCCGACCGGCTGCACAGCCGCGTCGACGCCGCCGAGTACAAGCACGTCGTCCTGGGCCTGATCTTCCTCAAGTACGTCTCGGACGTGTTCGCCAAGCGGCGCAAGCAGCTACAACGGCTCGTCGACGACCCGGACAGCGACTACTTCATGCCGACCGACGAGGCGAAGGGGTCGGTGCTGGAGGATCGCGACGAGTACGCCTCCGAAGGCGTGTTCTGGATACCCGAAGGTCACCGCTGGGACGACCTGCGCAAGGCGGCCAAGCAGACCGACATCGGCGAGCGCATCGACGCGGCGATGGACGCGATCGAGAAAGAGAACCCGAGCCTGCGCGGAGTGCTGCCCAAGCGGCACGCGCGCCGCGAACTGACCCCGGCGATGCTCGGCGGCCTGGTCGACACGTTGTCGCGCAAGGATCTCGCCGGCGAGGAACACCGGGACCTGGACGTGCTCGGGCGAGTGTACGAGTACTTCCTCGGCAAGTTCGCCACGGCCGAGGGCAAGCTCGGCGGCGAGTTCTACACGCCTCGTTCCATCGTCGGACTGATGGTCGAGATGCTCGAACCGTTCGACGGACGCGTGTTCGATCCGGCCTGCGGGTCGGGCGGGATGTTCGTGCAGGCCGAGCAGTTCGTCGAGGCGCACGGCGGCCGACGCAACGACATCTCGGTCTTCGGGCAGGAGCAGGACCCGACGACGTGGCGGCTGGCCAAGATGAACCTCGCGCTGCGCGGCATCGACGCGAACCTCGGCCCGGAGTGGGCCGACTCGTTCCTGCACGACGTCCATCCGGACCTGCGCGCCGACTTCATCCTCACCAACCCGCCGGTTCCGGCGCAGCGATCGCCCGAACCTGCAGATCGAGATGCTGAAACGGTTGTTGTCCGACGAGATCAAGATGATCGGCAAGCGCAACGTCGTCGCCGGCCGCGAGTTCTCCGAGATGCTCGCCGGTTCAGTGTTGCGCTATCAGAACCAGTCCCTCGACGCCGCCGCCGTCGTCGCCGAACTCGTCGCGTTGGCCAAGGCGCTCAGACACGAGCATGAACGCGGGGCCGAACTCGGTCTTCGCGACGACGAACTCGCCTTCTACGACGCCATCTGCCAGAACGACTCCGCCGTACTCGAACTCGGCGACGAGGTCTTGAAGAAGATCGCTCGCGAGCTGGTCGACTCCGTGCGCCGCAACGCCTCGATCGATTGGAGCGATCAAGAACAAGTCCGTGCCCGCATGCGCGGCACGATCCGACGCCTGCTCACCCGCTACGGGTACCCACCCGACAAGCAACCCGCCGCGATCGAGCTCGTCATGCGCCAAGCCGAGCTGTTCGCCCGCGACGCATAGCGAGCGTGCCTGGAGTGTGGTCGCTCGTGCGGCAACCCAGAGCGACCGGGCCATCGACAGGCCCATCACCGGGCGGTCAGCTCAAGCGGTGCCCGACGCCCGTGGCAGCATGCTCCGCAGCGGTCGAACAAGTGGTCGCGCGCCGCACGAAACCATTGATCAGCGCCCCTCCCCTTGTCACCATCGGCACACGGGAACCGTCGATAGGCGCGGTCCGGATCGGGTCGACGCGGCGCCCAGATGGATCGCTACCGCGACGCCTGAGCGGCAAGACCACCGCTTCGGACGCCAACTTCTCTCCTGGCACAGTGACCGCAAATGGCCCCAGCTGCGAACGAGGCTGTACTCACGCGATGTCAAGGCACCACGCCTGGGGAATAGCGGGATGCCTGACCCGATACACGGGCTGGCCACAGGCCCATGGCGGCCGGACCTCCTTCGATGCCGGGATCCGGCGCCTCAGCCGCGCACTTGACCAGATCACTGCACGCCGGTTGATCCTGCGTGTCGCGGTGGACGTACCCGGCGATATCGAGCGACTCGAGTTCGTCGGCGTACCGCATTTGAGGTAGGCCTCGCTGGTGACGACGCTGTCGTCGGTCGCCCTTGCTCAGCCGGCGTGGTGCACACGGCTCAGGCACCGCGGCCCTTGGCCGCGACCTTCGTTGCTGGCGCCTTCTGCGGCGCGGTGTTTTTCGTCGGCGCCTTCGACTTCGCGCGCACCTGAACGGCGCTGCCCGTGCCCGTGACCGTCAGGTAGCGCTGGGCACGGGCCAGGTCAGACAGCTTGGCGAAGCCGTACAGGCGAGGGTCGAACGCCGGGTGGGACGAGCGCAGGTAACTGCCGAGCGCGCTCAGCGGGACCGCCACATCATCTTGTGAGATGGCATTCACCGCGCGGGTGAGCAGGCTCTGCAGATTGGGCAGCTGCGGTTCCCCCGACTCGGGGTCACCCGACGGTGACGCAGGTTCGTCGGGCAGCACCTCGAGATAGATGAACCGGTCGCAGGCCGCCACCAGAGACGCCGGGGTCTTGCGCAGACCCAGGCCGTAGACCCGCTTGCCGGACTCCCGCAACCGAGTGGCCAGCCGGGTGAAATCGCTGTCGCTGGACACCAGCGCGAACGCATCAACGTTGCCGGAGTAGAGCAGGTCCATCGCATCGATGATCAGCATCGAGTCGGTCGAGTTCTTGCCCGTCGTGTACGCGAACTGCTGCACCGGCACGATCGCGTACTGGTTCAGTTCACGCTTCCAGCCCCCAAGCTGCGGCGTCGTCCAGTCCCCGTAGGCACGCCTGACAGACGCGGTGCCGAACGAGGCCAGCTCGTCGAGCAGCGCACGAACGTACTTGGGCGAGGTGTTGTCGGCATCGATCAGGACAGCGAGACGCTCGGGCGGAGTCGGCATGTGGCCAATCATGTCCAGCCCGCCCGGCGGCGTCGACCGCGGCCCAACAGGACCTGGAGCTCGTCCGACAATCAAGCGTCTCGTGCAGCCCGAATGAGCGGTAGCCGTCGATATCGAGCACCTCGCTGCGACGAGCCGATCGTGCAGATCAGTTGCTATGTGCTGGGCAATCGCTTTCTCGTCCCATCAGTGGATGCCCGTTCGGTCGTCATGCTCGCGGCGGGTCTTGTGGCTGGCGGCCGGCATGTTGATCACGCTGCTGCTGGGCGGGCGGCCCGCGAAGTAGGAACGGGCCGCGGCTCTGATCACGCGAGCGCGAAGGTGATGCCGAGCACGAGCGTGGGGATGGTGTTTGAGGACGCTGAGTCATACCGGCCAGTTTCAATCGTCCTGTGCCGGGCGGTAGCCGGCGGCTTCGATGGCATGGTGCGGCAGGGATCCCGAGAGATCGCCGGGAGGTACCCAGGCCGGTTGGGGTGAGGCCGATGGACGCACCTGATCGGCCGAGTGATGATGTCGGTGTGCGTCGCGGAGCAGTACCTTTGCTCGCGCTGACCGTGGGGTTCGTGCTCGCTGACTCGGCGATCGTCATGCTGGCTCTGCCCGCGATCCTGCGGCGTCTGGGCGGAACCGTGCCGCAGGTCGCGTGGGTGCTGATCGCGTTCAACCTCGTGCTCGCGCTGGTGGTTGTACCTGCTGCGTGGGTCTGCGTGCGTCGGGATCCGGCGCCGCTGGGCGCGGCGGGGATCGCGGTGTTCGCTGGGGCGTCGGCGGCCTGCGCGTTGGCCGGGTCGATGCCGGTGCTAATCGCGGCCCGCTGCGTGCAGGCGCTCGGCGGCGCGTTTGCGTTGGTCGGCTGTCTGGAGCTGCTGGTCGCGGCGACCGACGAGCGGCGCGGGGTTGCCCGCTGGATCGCGGCCGGGGTGATCGGCACCGCGGCCGGGCCCGTTGCCTGCGGGTTGCTCACTGGCGCCATCTCCTGGCAGGCCATCTTCCTCGTACAGGTGCCGGTCGCGGTGCTCGCCGTCCCGGCCGCGCTCACAGCTCGCGGCGGAGCGGTCCAGCGTGCTGAGGCGGATCGCCCGGCCGTGGCACCGAACGTAGCGCTGGTCCTGCTCTCGGCGGCGCTGACCGCCGCGCTGTTCCTTCTGGTCCTGCTCTTGGTCGAGGGTTGGGGCCGGTCGCCTGCAACCGCCGCGCTCGCCGTCTCGGTTGTGCCGGTCGCGGCGTTCGTCGCGACACCACTGGCGCGGCTTGCCCGGGCGGGGCCGGGTGTGGAGACAGCGGCGGGCTGCTTGCTCGTCGCCGGTGGGCTCGCCGGGCTGGCCCTACCGCCATCGGCGCATCTCGCCTGGACGATCGCGCCGCAGGCACTGATCGGGCTCGGGCTCGGGCTGACCGTGGACCGTCTGACCCGTATCCACGAGTAAGTCGGTGATCGTCGGCGTGTGATATGCAGAAAGTGCCTGCCCTGCAAGGAGAATCCGGGTTGCTAAGACCGAGGATTCACCGAGCAGGGAGGCACCTTCGTGGTGACCAAGATACGCGATGCGAAGCAGCGCTGGAAGCGGGTGCGGATCGGCGCGCCGGACCCGTCGTTGACGCCGGTCGCGGGTCTGGCGGTGGTGCGCGAGCTGGTCGACCGGCTCCGGATCGTCGAGTCGATCGACGCGGCGACCGGCCCGATCAAGACGCGGGCGCGGGGTCACGGGGTCGGGGGTCTGCTGGTCGGGATGGCCACGGCGCAGCTGGCCGGGCAGGACTTCCTGGTCGGCCTGGACCGGGTACGTACCGACACGGCCGGGCAGGCGCTCGCTGCGGTGCCGGGGTTGGCGGCCAGTACTGCGTGTGGGCTGGCGCGGCGGGTCGACGACGGGCAGTGGCGAGCGGTGGAGGCCGGAATCGGGGCGGTGCACCAGCGGAT
This sequence comes from uncultured Actinomycetota bacterium, assembly GCA_963839995.1. Taxonomy (GTDB): domain Bacteria; phylum Actinomycetota; class Actinomycetes; order Mycobacteriales; family Jatrophihabitantaceae; genus CAWIUB01. The sequence continues at coordinate 339,736 of CAWIXH010000017.1, forward strand.
GCTCGGCCTGTTGCCCGGGTCGCGGCGGCGGGTGCTGTCCGCGGGCGCGACGATCGATCAGGACGCGACCGACGTGGAGGTCTACGGGCGTAAGAAACGTGGCGTGGCCTACAACTATCAGGGGCAGCGGTGCGGGCGTCCGCACGTGGCGGCGTGGGCCGAGACCGGCACGGTGCTGGCCGCGGACCTGCTCGCCGGAGATCAGGACCCGCGTTCGGGCGCCTCGGCGCTGCTGCGCCGCGCGTATGCCGCGCTGCCCGCGTCGGTGCGTACCGGGCCGGTGTCGATGCGCGCCGATGGCGGCTACTTCGCCGGGGACCTGGCCCGCACCGCCCGCGAACTGCACGTCTCGTTCGCGATCGGTGCCAAACGTATCCCGGCGGTGTGGCGGGCGCTGGCCGAGATCGGCGAGGACGACTGGACCGACGCGGTCGACATGGAAGGCGCGCAGGTCGCGGTGTCCGACTACGCGCCAGCCGGCTGGCCTGAGGGCACCCGGATGCTGATCCGTCGAGTCCGTATCGACGCCGCCGACATCTCCACCGACCCGCGGGCACGACGGCGGCGCACGATCCCCAAAGACCAGTTGCAACTGGCCCTGGACGGGCTCAGCGACGCCGCCTACGGCTACAGCTTCATCCTCACCGACCTGGACTGCTCCACCGGCGCGAAGGCCGCCGCGGTCGAGCACTGGTACCGGCACCGCACCGAGATCGAGGACCGCTTCCGCGACAGCAAGCACGGCGCAGCGTTGCGGCACCTGCCCTCCGGTCACCCCGAGATCAACATCGCGTGGATGTGGGCCGCGCTGCTCGCGACCAGCATCGCCGGCTGGCTGCACCAACTCACCGCCAGCAGCGACCGACACGGCCGCCTTTCCGGCTGGGGCACCCGCGGCGGCAAAGCCATGATCGCCACCCTGCGGCAGGCGATCATCCGCGTTCCCGCCCGGCTGGTCCACCACGCCGGCCAGCCCATCCTGCGCCCACCACCGGGATACACCCTGCTCGCCGAAGTACTCGCCCGACTACGCGCGCTGCCCACCGCAGCCTGATCATCGGCCGCCTTCCAGGCCCGACGTCACCGGAGACCCGCTACCCGAGGCGCCACTCGGGCCAGCGGCATGCCCGAAACCCGCACACCACCACCACAAGATCAACAAATGGCGTCGGAGATCAACTCAGTGGTCTACTCGTGGAATCGGGTCTGACCGTCGACGCCCTACGCGATCGATTGCCGCGCGTGATGCATGGCGGATGGACGATCGGTGCTCGACATGCCGGGGTCGTGCTCGGACTGGCGATCCTGACCCCGGTGTTCGCCGCAGACTTGCGCGACGCCCAGATGCCGGCGCAGGAAGCCATCACGGCGCTCGTGCTCGATGCCCCGCTACCGGTCCAGGACAAGATCGCGCTCGCCCGAGGCCTGAGCGATCAGCTGACACGAGAGCGCGGCAGGGTTCCCGACCTGCACCCCGTGTTCGCCAGGCTGCAGCTGGCCCCAGGTGAACGTCCCGCAGCCGAGCAACTCGAACTCAACCTGGACGCCCAGCTCGAGCGCGCGGCCACCCAGGCATTCCGCGACTCGTTCCTCATCGCAGCCGGGCTCGCGCTGATCGCGTTGGCGCCGATGATCCCGCTGCGCCGGCGGGTGACGACATGACGCCCGCAATGACGCCCGCGGCGAACCTGCGAGCCGTGGCGCTTCCCGTCCTCGCCGCAGCCCTCGTGAGCGGGGTGCTCGGCGTGCAGATCGCCAACGGCGGCGGCGACTTCGCCCCAGCCCGGCCCGCCCAGCCGTGCGCTCATCGGGCCGTCACGTCGGTATCGACCGGCATCGAGGGACTCAGCGAACGGCTCGTGCTGCTCGGGCTGGACGGCGCCGCCTGCCGCCTTCACATGACGCGCGAGGCGCTCGCACTCGAGCTCACGCAGTCGAGCACGGCCACAGACGCACAGACAGACGCCCTGCGGGCGGGCCTGCTCGAAGCAGTGAACCGCATGAAAGCCGACGGCACACTGCCGCCCGCATCCAAGCTCACCGACGAGGCACTCGACAACGCAGACCTGAACGGCTTCATCAAGGCCGCGATCCGCGCTCTGCCGGACTCGCTGATCAACAGCGCGCTGAAGACCGATGACGTCCTGCGGCGCACAATCAACGAACTCGACCTGCGCTCGCTGCTCGCCAACCTGAACGACCCCGACGAACTCAGCCAGCAGATCAACGCTGCTGTCACTAGAGCCGTCAAGAACTCCCTCGTGGCCCGCCTCCGCGACCTCCTCTGAAGGGCGCTGTGATGCAACGACTGACCTGATCCCCCTGGCCGCGACGGTCTGAGCCTCACCCGTAGCCGTCGTTGGTGTGGCTGGCGAACCAGCGATGATCGCGGCCCGGCCGTGCTCCGGCTCGTCTTTGACTGAAGCCTTGCCCATGACGTTGGACCGTCCCTACCGTCACAAGATTATGGATGTCCGTAACCTGGCCGATCTCTACCAACTTCCGCCGATAGACTGGTCGGTGTCGGCGCACGCCTCGATCGGGGCCTTTCGCAGGCCCCCGGAACCGGTGGACCGGACCGGACGCCCTGCACCTCGATGCACATATCGCCCCTCTGATCGCCGTGCCAACGCAGCCCGTGAGTGCGCTGTATTCGGCGATCAACGAGGTCGTCGGCGTGAGCCGTAGCAGGGAGTTGCTGACCGCGCGTAACCAGCTGAAGATTGCGCCCGACCCGTCAACCCGTGCGGCGGCGTCGTTGGTGAAGGTCAGTTCGCTGAACGAGGCAGGTCGTGCCAAAGCGAGACGACGTGACGTCTGCCGAGACATGTGGTTCGGCGTTGCCGCCGATGCAGGTGCATTGGGTGGTGGGGGGCGTCCTGCGCGGGGCGCTCTGTTTTTGGCCTACCCGGTCTTGTCTGCGAACGAGTGGTGTTCGTGGGTGACCACCCACCGGTCGTCCACCTTGCTCAGGCCGATGGTGAGCCGCAGCAGCTCCTCGGGGTCTCGCTCGAAGTCGGCGGGCGTGCCGCAGCGAAGTAGTGCGAAGGCAAATGCGACCTCCGCGCCGGCCGTGATGTCCAGCGATTCGATCTCGAACACCGCGCCGGAGGACTGCCATTCGAAGAAGGCTGGCCAGGTATCGCGGTAGGCGTCGATGCCACGGACGCCGCGCTCGGGCGGCGGAACGTCGAACATGACGATGTCGGGTGCGTGGTTGGCGAGCACGGCGGGCAGGTCGCCGGCGTGGACCGCGGTGGCCCAGACCTCGATCAGGTCGCGGATCTGCTGTTCGTCGGTCATCGATCCTCCTCGATGCGGTACTTGAGCGTGGAACCCCGGGCGTCGCGTGAATTCATCGCAGCGCGCCATGATGAGCCGGTGACCGTGCCCGCCGCTCTGCTCGACGCTGCGCGTTCCGGGGACGCCGGTGCCTTCGAGCAGCTGGTCGGGCCGTACCGCGGCGAGCTGCAGGCGCACTGCTACCGGATGCTCGGCTCGTTGCACGACGCGGAGGACGTGGTGCAGGAGAGCCTGATACGCGCCTGGCGTACGGTCGGCAGCCTCGATGACCGCGGCTTCGTCCGCGCGTGGCTTTACAAGATCGCGACAAACCGGTGCCTCACCGCGATCGAGCGGCGCGGTCGCCGGGAGCTGCCCTTCGATCTCGCGCCCGGAACGCCCGCCACCGAGTTCCGCTGGCTCGAGCCCTACCCCGACATCTCGCCCGAGACGCGATACCTCGCCCGAGAGAGTGTCGAGCTTGCATTCGTGGCGGCGTTGCAGCACTTGTCCGCGCTCCAGCGGGCTGCGCTGATCCTGCGGGAGGTGCTCGGCTTCTCGGCTGCCGAGACCGCCGACCTGCTCGACACCTCGACCGCCTCCGTCAACAGCGCTGTGCAACGTGCCCGAAGGGTGATCGACTCGACCGCACCGACGCAGCAGACCGTGCTGCGAGACCTCGGCCACGAAGCGACCGCCGCGATCATCGCGCGCTGGGCCGATGCGTGGGAGGCGGGCGATGTCGACGCGATCGTCGCGATGCTCGCCGAGGACGCGCGCTACTCGATGCCGCCGCTGCCCGAGTGGTACCGGGGGACGGAGGAGATCCGCGCCTTCCTGGTCGGTGGCCCGCTGCAGTCACGCTGGCGGTTCCTGCCGACGACGGCAAACGGCCAACTCGCGTTCGGCACCTACCTGTGGGACGACGACACTCAACAGTTCGTACCCGGCGGCCTCGACGTCCTCACCATCCGGGACGGACGCGTCGAGGAGATCGTCGCGTTCCTGACCGCCGACCTCACCCGCTTCGGACTTCCACCAATCGTGTAGATCACCCGCTGCAGATACCGGACCTCCAGCTCCGCGGTCACAAGCGGCTGGCAGCACACGGCGGCGCCCAGCGCCCGCCTCCAGCACCACGACCCTGCGCCGCGACACTCGACAAAGGCGGCCTGGACCGTCGAGGTCGCTGTTACTCTCCGACACCTCGTCACACGCGCATCCGACAACCCGGAACCGCACATATCAGCGCGGCTGAGGCATCCGGATCGCAGGACATGCGAAGCGCCGATTCGGCCCGCGCACTCACCGTGCTTCGGCCACGTGAGATGGGCGCCGACGACGCTCGCAGAACGTGACTAGGCCCGATCCGCGCGCTGACTGGTGTGATGAAGACGGCGTGAGCCGCGCCGCGGCAGCGTTCACTGCAGGTAGCTGATGCGCTGCCGGGTGGCGCAGTAGATTTCGCCTGTGTCCGGGGTGCGCGGTGAGCGGCTGTCGGGTCTGCCCGATGAGGTGCGCGCATTGCTGGCCGTACCGCCGCTGGAGGACAAGAGGCTGCTCGAGCTGGGCTTGAGCTGGCCGAGCCTTTCTCCGGGTCACGCGGGCATGGCTGACCCGCTGCGCCTGTTCGTGATCACCTGGGATCCGCTGGAGCTGCTTGCACCCCGGCCTGACGCGATCGCGACCGTGAACGCCGACCCGGCCGGCGTGGAGCTGGTCGTTTACGTGCCGTGCTGGTCGCTGGCCGGGCTGGCCGGGACGCAGGACGGGACGGTGGCCGGGGGCCTGGGCGCGCTGGCCGGCTCGGTGGTGCTCACCGCCGATGCGCATGAGCAGGCCGTGCGGTCGGGCAGCTACCCGGATCTGGTGATCGCGGGCGGCGCGCCGGACCTGCTGGCCGATCGGGCGAGCGGGGCCGCGCTCGGCACGCCGGAGATCCGGCTGATCTCGCCCGGGTGGGAGCAGATCGGGCTCGGCGCGATCACAGACATCGTGCAGCACGTGTTCGGCATCGTCGACCTCGACCGCTCGCCGGTCGAGCTCCAGGCTGCGGGCAGCCCGCGTCCGGCCTGTCCGGCGTGCGCTGGGCGGCGGTTCGCCTTCCCGGGCGATCTTGCGGATTCCCGAGACCGGATGTGCCCGGAGCATCGGCGCGAGGCCAGCGCGGTCATCAACCGGCGGTTGGCGCGGGCGAATGCCAGCAACCCGGACGGGTGGGGCGCGCTGACCGACGCCTCGGCGCGGCTGGACCGCCCGCACCTGCCCAACGGGCTGGCGACCCGGCTGGCCGGGGCGGAGCAGGGCATGTACGTCGTCCCGGAACCGGATGTGCTGGCCGAGCGGGCCGAAGCCGTGGTCGAGGCGGCCGGCTGGTTTCCCGGTCGGCCCCGCGACCTGGCTCTCGCGCTCGGGGAGGAGCCCGAGCTCGCGGGGCCCCTTCCGGAGTGGCTGGCCAATCTCGTCCTCGACCTGGGCCGCGCCGGGCTGGGTGTCGAGGCGGTCGCGGTGGGTGACGCGCTGGCCCGGGTGGACCCGGAACGCGAAGCCTTCTTTGAAGCGGACGTCGCGGTCGCGCTCGCCGAGGCCGGGCTCGCGGAGCAGGCCCGCGCCCGGGTCGCGGCGATGCTGGCCCGCTGGCCGGACGACTTCTGGTGCCGGGTGCACGCCGGTGACGCGCTGGCCGCGCTCGACGACCAGGACGGCGCCGAAGCGCACTTCGCCGCCGCCGTGCAGATGGCCGACGACGCGGACGACTTCGCAGCGCGCAGTGACGCAATGGAGCGGATCCTGGAGCTGCGCGGCCAGGGCATGGCTGCGGGCGAGCCGCGGCCGCGCGGCGGGCAGCGGCGCCAGCCACGCCGCAAGCCCCCCAGGTCCCGACGCACCCGCCACCGGCGGCGGTAGGCGCCCGCAGCACCGGGGGCTGCGACCGGCATCGATAGCATCAGCATGGTGCCGGGCCGGATGAACCGTGAGCAGTTCTTCGGCAGGCTCGCCGGCCTCGACGAGCAGCGGCTGCAGAAGGCGCTGTGGACGCTGTACTGGCGCGGCTCGGCCGCGGTGCGGGCGCGCATCGAGGCCGAACTCGACGCCGTCGAGCACGGTGCCCGTCCCCGGCCGGCCGCCGAGCCACCGGTCGACCCGCAGTGGGTACGCCAGGACGTGGCGGAGTTCGTCGCCCTGGCGCGCTCGGGCGCCTACCTGGCCGGCGACCGTCGGGTCTCACCGAAAGAGCGAACCCGCTGGCGGTTCTCCTTCCAGCGACTGTCCACCGACGCGCAGCGCGCGCTGCGCGATCCCGAGCCCGAGCACGCGGTGACCGCGGTCGAGCAGCTCGTCGATCTCGCCTGCGAAGTGCGCGACTACGACTACTTCCGCACCCAGGATCCGATGGAGGCCGCGCGGTTCGTGGTCTCCGACGCCGTGGCGCTGCTGTGGGCCACGCTGCTCGACCGGTACGGCTTCGCCAGCTTCGCCCAGCGGGCCGCGCCCCAGCTCATCCGCTGGGAGTCCCGCTACGGCTGGACACGCACCGGGTTCGGCCCTACCGCCGAGAAGGAGACCCCGCTCGCCGCCGTGCTGGCCCGAATGCTGCGGGTGCCGGACACGTGGGTCGGTTTCACCGATGCCTACCTCGCCGCGCTCGACCAGGTCGCCGGCGCGGCGGCAGTTCCGAGGCGCGTCGGCCGCAGCCGGGAGCAGCGAACCGAGGCGCTGGCCGCATGGCACCTGCTCCTGCTCGATAACCTCGCCGGCACCGAGGCCGAAGACCACCTCGACCGGCTCGCCCGGCACCCGGCCCTCGGCGGGCCCGAGCTGCAGTTCCTCCAAGCACAGCTGGCACACCGGCGTGGCGATCTCGACACCGCCCACGGCGCGGTGCGTCAATGCTTGGAGAAGCTGCCCGGCCACCCCGGCTTCCTCCAGCTCGCCACCGAGATCGGCGCCCCGCTGCCAGCCCGCGCCCGATAGATCGCCGAAGACCGACCGATCGTCACCGGACGGACGCACTGAAGCCAAGCCCTCGAAGTCGAGTGCCCAGCCACGTTTTCGACGGCCCTCCGCCAGGCAAGCAGCAGTACCCGCCAGCTCCTGATCTTGCCCTGTCCCCCCGCGCATAATGACGACGCCCGTCCACCTGTTCACGTCGACCGGTCACGCGCGAATCGGCGGTCATTCTGGTCTGCGCGGCTACCTGAGGTGTTTACGCCAGCCGATCGTTTAACGCTGGTTCTATCCGGGCGTTCGTATTGGCGTGCCGCTGCCGGGTCGCTCAGGTCGTGGCCTGGCTCGGCACGTGAGGCATGGCGTCTGGCCATTGCCAACGCGGCACCTCCCGGATGGGGTGCAACTCGGCGTCGGTCTCGGCCCACGAGTTTTGCTGGGCGACTCGGGAGCCGAACTCGGCGTGTGAGCGCACGGCCTCCCGGAACGGCTTGTCGTCAGGCAATCCGGCCTCGTCGAGGGCCTGTAGGTAGAGCGCGACGAAGCGTTCCCGCTCCTCGTCGGTGATCTTCAGACCGCGGTGCACGTCGATGATGTGCCGAAAGCCCAGCTCGCGGGTGAAGCGGTCCGGTCCGCCGAACGACTCCGCGGTGAAGGCGGTCAAGTGGTCCACATGGGTCGGGACGCGGGCGCGGAACTGCTCCTTGAGGACCGGGTCGGTGAGCACCTTGTCGTAGAAAATCTCTTCCAGGCGGTGGAGTGAGGCTTCACCACCGGCGTGCTCGTAGATCGACGTCATGATTACAGGATTACAAACCTGCCAGCTCCGGGTCAACAAACGCGGAGAGTCTGACCGCCAGCCCCACCACAACCTCGTTCGAGGCACGGGCAGGCGCAACAAAACAACGTCAGCGTTGAAGCCGCGCGTTGCCGGGCTGCGCCAGAGTCGCCGTTCGCGCCGACCGATCTGGTGGCGGTCGGTGATTTGCCGACTGGGAGGGCGTCACCGCTGCCTTGCGGCCTGCCCTGCCGACGGATGGTCGGCGTACGCGGCGAGGAAGGTGCGCACGCCGCCGTCGGCCCATCTGTTGATCTCGCGAGTTGTTGGCGGGTCGTCTTGGCCGAGCAGCATCGCTTGGTTGAGCGGGGCGGACATGACCAGCCAGTTGAACTGGGCGGCGGCGAGTGTCGCGTCGGGCGCGTTGAGCCGGCCCTGCCGGGTCAGCTCGGCGAAGGTGTTGGCGAGCGCGGCGATGGTGCGCCCGGGCCCTAGGTCGTAGAAGACGCGCCCGAGGTCGGGGAACGGGCGGGCCTCGGCGATGACCAGGCGGCGCAGCCGCATCATGGTTGGTTGCAGCACGAGGGTGAGCAGCCGGCGGGCGAGATCACGTAGGTCGTGCTCCAGGCTGCCGCTGTCGGCCAGTCGGCGCACCTCGTCATAGATCGGGTCGCTGGCCGCCTGCACGGTGGCGGCGATCAGCTCGCGGAACAGCCGCTGTTTGTCCCCGAAGTGCTGGTAGACCGTCTGTTTGGACACGCCCGCGGCGGCGGCGACCGCGTCCATGCTGGTGCCGCGGTAGCCGTGGTCGAGGAACGCCGCGGTTGCCGCGTCGATGATGGCGCGGCGCTTGCGGGCCGAGCGGCGCTCATCGGTGGGCTCGCCTGGCGCAGCGGACGTCACAGCGCCGAATCATACTGGACAGTCCAGTCTGATGAACTGTACTGTGCGGTCTAGTTCTTGGATGGAGGTGGGTCGAGATGAATCCCAACGCGAGCGCCGGCGCACCGCGCGTCGTGCGGGACGGGCTCGCGTTCGTGGAGTCCGCCCGCTGGCACGACGGCAGGTTGTGGTTCGCGCACTGGGGCGTCGGTGAGATCATCGCGACCGACCTCGACGGGCACAGCGAGGTGATGGCGCCGGGGCGTCCGGCGCTGGGCTGGTCGATCGACTGGCTGACGGACGGGCGGCTGCTGGTCACCGGCGAGTCGCTGCTGCGGCAGGAGCCCGACGGCTCGTTCGTACCCCACGCCGACCTGACCGGGGTGGCGCGGCACAACTGGAACGAGATCGTCGTCGACCATCACCGCGGCAACGTCTACCTCAACGGCGCCGATACCTCCAACCTGCTCGCCGGCCAGTTCCCGCCCCCCGGGATCATCGCCCTGGTCGCTGCCGACGACACCGCCCGACGCGTCGCCGAAGACATCCACTTCCCCAACGGCATGGTCATCACCCCGGACGGCTCCACCCTGGTCGTCGCCGAGTCCGTCGCCGGACGGCTCACCGCATTCGACATCCAACCGGACGGCTCGCTCACCAACCGGCGGATCTGGGCCGAAGGCATCGGCCCGGACGGCATCTGCATCGACGCCGAAGGCGCCATCTGGACCGGCGCCGCCGACGTGCGCGCCATGACCGGCCGCGACACCGACCCCGGCGGCGCCGCCCTGCGCGTCCGCGAAGGCGGCCAGATCCTCGACCGCATCGAGTTCGACCGGCCCGCCTTCTCCCTTGCCCTCGGCGGCCCGCACGGGCGCACCCTGTTCATCGTCGGCCAGCACTGGCGCGGCTTCGACCACCTCGACGCACTCATCGCCGACCGCACCGGACAAGTGCTCTGCATCGACGTCGACACCCCAAGTGCAGGTCACTCCTAACGCCTCCATACCCGACCGCATCGACGCTGTATCAGCCAACGAAGCGCGATGGCGGAGCTGAACCTGCACGCACAGAACGTCGGCCCCCGGAACCGGCTCGCTCAAGCCCAGAGCGCGCCGAATCGGCGATAGCCGCGCACGGCGCGATCACGCATCGTGTCAGCGGTGATCGCTCTTCTCACGTCGGTTCTACGAGTGGCCGGCGCGACCGAGGCCCGCGTGTCGTCGCCCGGGTCCCGATCCGGCGCGGATGGGCGTGCTACACGTCGAGGGTGACTTCGCCGATGGTGGACGAGCAGGGTTTGCTGGAGCGGATCAGCGAGTTGCGTTCCGCCGGGCTGACGCCCAAGCAGATCGCCCGTGCCGTGCGGCTGCGGCCGGCGCAGGTGGCGCCGCTGGTGCGTGCCGCCGCGGCCCGGGCGGCCGGGGAGGTGGCGCTGGTGGGTTGCTGGGTCAACCCGGGCTGGAGCGGCGGGCTGCGCATTGCCGGGCGTCCGGACTGGTCCGACCTGTCGCCGGGCGAGCAGACCGCGGGTGGGATGGCCACCGTCGTGGTGGCCCGTCGGCACCGGCCGAGCCGGGTCTCGGTGTGCGGCTACCTGGTCGACACCCACTGCCTCGGGGTGAAGAACACGCTTGGCCCGCGGGTGATGGGCGATGGTGATCTCCCCGCGTTTCTGCGGATCTTCTTCCAACCCTTCGAGCACCTCGGCCCGCCCCTGGCGGCACCGCTGGAGCTGGCCCGGCACCTGGTCTACGGGGCGGTGGATGCGGCCCGGCGGCTCGGCTTCGAACCGGCCGCCGACTTCGCCGCCGCGGCCGGCCACCTGGGCCCCTGGGAGGACGAAAACGCGATCACCTTCGGCCGCGACGGCATCCCCTACTACGTGGCAGGCCCCTACGACGACGCCGCAGCCGTGCTCCGCACGCTGAACCGGACCGTCGGAAGAGGCAACTTCCACTACATGACCGCTGCGGATGCCCTCGCGATCGGATGAGGCAAACTCCAGGGGCTAGCGAGCGTCTCGCCTCGCCATGACGCGCCTCGAACGGTCGTCCGTGGAACACTTGTCAGCGTGTCCGTCATCTCGCCCTCGGATGAGCCGGTTGGCCTGACCGTCCTCCCGCCGGACGAGGCGCTCGAGCGCGCCAAGCCGGTACCGAAGGACGAAGACCTCATCATTGAAGGACTCACCGACGCCGAGTGGAAGGCGTTCGCCCAGGCTCTCGCCGACCGGTGAGCACCGGCCGTCGCGGTGCCGTCGTGGTGGACACGATGGCGGTCTCCGCACTGGTCAATGCCACACGCAACAAGGAACTGGCGGCGGCGCACCGACAGGCGATTGCCGGCGACCGGATCGTGGTCTCCTTCGCGACGGTGACCGAGTTGCGGTACGGAGCGCTTCACGCTGGCTGGGGCGAGCTGCGCCGTCGCGGGTTGGAGCGCGACCTCGCCCAGTTCGTCATCGCACAACCGGACGATCAACTGATGCGCACCTGTGCCGAACTCAGGGTCTCATCCGAACGGGCTGGTCACGGCCTGGGCCATAAGATCCACGAGGCCGACCGTTGGATCGCTGCAACCGCGCTCCGGCTCCACGTCGATCTGGTGTCTGACGACAGCATCTTCTGCGGCATCCCGGGCCTGACCCTACGGGCACTCGCCACGCCGTAACCGGAACATCCGTGGCACGAAGCCGCACAGAATACCGGCACGCGCGCTGCTCACGCGCTCAGTATTCGGCCGATCTCGCGGCCCGCAGGGGATCCACGGCATCGCTATGCGGTCCCCTCGTCGCGGCGCCCACGGCCATCGAGACTGCGAGTGAACATGCTTATCAGCGCACAAGCGTGCACGCCGGTCGCACTGATTTCGGCTTGAGCGTGAAACCGCAGAGCCTGAGGCTGGGCGTCACCTGCCCGCTTACACAGAGGATCTGACACGCCGCGCTCACCTCAGGATCCCGGTTGCTGCAGCAGGCGCGCGAGGCCGCGCGCCGCTCTGGTATGACAGATCTGAGTTGTCACACGCTGACTGTATTTGGGATGGGTGACGAGCGACAGCGAGTCGACTCGATCACCGAGCAGCGCTCGACACGCGGGGCCGCTGCGGGGCACATAGTCGGTCCGAACCGGACGCCGCCGGGCAGTGGCAGGCTCGGGACCCGGTCCATTGTGGGCGGCCGCGCTGCGGTGACTGAACACGGCGGGCATGCCCGTCCGGTCATCCGAGTGTTCTGCGTTGATGGCCCGGTGCGCGGGCTGCAGTATCTGCACCAAGACACAGGGCAGATCGTGTGCGAGCCGACCGAGCGGCAGCAGGTATATAGGTCCGCGCCGATGAGATCGTGTTCACTGACTTTGGGCCCTGCCCGGCGGCCTACGTCGACAAGGAACGGACGGCTTGATCAGCGGACTGTCTCGGCAGGCTGCGGGGGTTTCATGCCGAACAAGAACCGGGTGGGCCGGAACCGTCGGATCAGCGCTTCGTAGAGGAACAGGGTGCCGGCGAAGGAGGTGATCACCAACAGCGGGTACTTGGCGAGGATTGGCAGGTGCCAGCCGACGATGACCCACGCGATGGCAACGATGACCGGTTCGTGGAGCAGGTAGCACGGCAGCACTGCCTGGTTCGCATAGCGGGCGGCCCGCCGTGACGGCGGCTCACGGCTCACGCTGTCCGCGGCACGGGTCGCTGAGTGGCCCGCTCGGTGAGCCATCAGCGCGCCGGCGAACCCCAGGATTGCGGTGACCCACAGCCAGCCGGCAACGCCCTGCAGGGCGCTCCAGCCACGCGCGGTGCCGCTCATGACATCGACGCCGGACCGGCGAAGGATCCCCGCCCACCCGACCAGCGCCGCGGTGGCCAGCAGGGCGCCGGCCAATGCGGGCCGACGTGCGCGTCGCAGCGCCGCCTCGAACCGGCGGTCCGAGGCGATCAGATAGCCGTAGAACAGCGGAAAGATGTAGCACAGTCGTTCCCAGCCGCCGGTGTTGACGTCCGGGCCGAACGCCGCCTCCACCAGCACGATCGGGACCGCCGCCAACAGCACAACGCTGGGACCATGCCGGTCGGCCAGGCCGGCCACCCGGTCGACGAGCACAATCCCCCGCGGTCGCCGCAGATACCAGAACGCGGGCAGCAGCGTGATCGAGAACAGCAGCAGCACGTACACGAACCACAGGTGCGCCGGATCGAACCCGACGCCACCGGAGGCCCACGACCCGCGTGGTAGCAGACCCCCAGCCATAGCCGGAACGTCGAGAAACTCGCGCCAGAACCGCCAGTACGACTCATGGAATCCGGGCTGACCCAGCCGTTCAAGGTAGAACATCGGCGGTACCAGCACCGCCAGACCCACCACGAACGGAACGAGCAGGCGGGCCAGACGCTCCCTGACGAACACGCCCGCGGAGCGGGTGCGCAGCGCCTGCCGGACACCCATGCCAGAGACCACGAACAGCAGCGGCATCCCCCACAGCGAGCCCCACAACAGGAACACTGTGAACCCGTCGCTGGATCCAGCGTCCTTCACGAACCACGACGTCCCCGAGGCGAACACCACCGCCGAGTGGAAGACCACCAACCCGGCCACCACGAACGCCCGCAGCAAATCAAGGTCGGCTCGCCGTCCAGCAACAGCAGACGACGCCGCCTCGACACCGGCCCGGGCTGCGGTCACGCAGCCCTAATGCCACCGGCCACCCGACTGTTCCCCGCGTGAGCGGTCAACCCGGCCAGGCGGTGATGATCGGGGCGACTGCGCGCGCGTAACGACGCGGTCCCAGCCGCCGGACAGGTCGAACGCGTGCCACAGGTTCGGCGATAGCACCGACGTCACGCCCGGCGGCGGCGCCGCTCCCAGCGCTCCCAAGCCGTTGGGCACGACCGCGGGAATGCACCGCGAAGTGAGTCATTGATCGCGCGCGGCACATCCTTCGGCATCATCGCCACGTCGGGTTAACCACCCGGCAATAAGTGACGCGCATCTCGTGGCCGCGACGCAGGCCCGTCTTTCACGCCCATGAGGGTGGACGCCCGGAACCCAGAACCCGGGCGGACGCACGCTATCCGTTCTGATCGCTGATCGTGCGCTGCGAGCTCCGCGCAGACATCCCAGGTTCTTCGTGTCAAGCGGCTGCCGGGATCCAGCGTGCCCAGGCGGTGGTTTCGCCGCTCTCCGCGACGCGCTCAGCTCGGACCGGCCCCACCGCGAGTAGTAGCCGACCACGCGTATGGCACGCGGCACCAGCGTTCGGCGGGATTCTCCGTAGTAGCCCGGCGCGTTGCTACCCCTCGACGGTGATGTCCAGATGCATCCGAAGGCCTGGCCCGAACCCCGTTTGGGTTTCACGATCGGTCGTGAAGCCCGCCGAGCGATAGAACTCCAACGCGTGCGGGTTGGCAGTGACCTCAATCCGAGGAGTCCTGTCATCACGAGCCTCGCTGGCGATCTGCTGGATCAGGCGACGCGCGGCCCCCTGCCGTTGCCAGTCAGGATCAACGAACACATCTTCGAGTTCGAGCACGCCAAGATCGCCCTGGCGCGTGCTCGCGAATCCGATGATCGTTCCGTTGGCCAGCATCGCCAGGCGAGCGCGGCCACCCCGGATCAGCTCCTCCGATAGGTGCAGAGCGTCCGGATGTGCCAACAACGCCTCCCTGTCGCCCGGGTTGGACAGGGAGGCGCGCCGAAAGACGCGAGCCATCGCTGAGTAATCGTCGATGCTTGCCTCGCGAATCAGAATTTCGGGCACGGACGAAGTATCCGACCCGGTTGGGTACACCGTCCGGGCACAGTTTCAGAGCCGGTGGAACACACGAACGCAGACCACGGACATCAGTGGCATGCCCGGCTCTTGTGCGATTGCGCGCCGCAGGTAAGCGCGCAGAACAGCACGCTCAAGCGAGTCACACCCGTACAGAACGGCTGCGCGTATTCGGCGCACATGATGATCTTGGGAAAGCGCCGGGATAAACCGGCATGGAGGAGGAGATGGAAGAGCTCTACGTCGAAGGAGTAGCGACCCACGGCGACCCCGAGCCATGCGTCGACGACCCGCGAGGGCGTGGCGAAGCGTTGGTAGGGGCACGTGCAGGCCGGGCTATGGAGCCGCGAAATCAATGGTTTGGGGTGCCGACGCTGTCCAAGAGGTGGAAGGCAACATCGCCGGTGGCGTTATCGCGAGTCGCTGGTGGGCCCCGCGCGGTCAGAGAACCAGGGCATGTACGGAACCTTCATGCGCGAGAACCGGGAGATCCCGGGTTCTGGCGCACTTTCCGTGATCGGCTCATGCGGCGAGGAGTACGCGTTTGCGGAGTAGGTCGAGCTTGGCGCGGCCGTACATCTGCCGCTTGAAGAATTTGATCTTGTTGACGGTGCCTTCGACCAGGCCGGAGTTGTGGCTCATGGTGAGGCCGTTGAGGACTGCGGCGTGGTCGCGCCGCAGTCCGGCCGTGAAGGAGTGCAGGTGCGGGAGGTCGTCGGCGTCGACGGCCGTGATCCAGGTGTCGAGCCGGTCGCCGTGCAGCCCGGTGAGCATCTCGGCGAAGTCGGCGACGTGTCCGGCGGTGGCGTCCAGGTGCGTGCTGCGGGCCCGGAGTTGTTTGAATTTCAGTTGTTCCTCCTCATCGAGGCGGTCGGGTCGTCGCATGATCCAGCCGGTGACCTCGCGGACGGTCGGTGCGGCCGGGCGCGGCGGTGGGATGGGCCGGCCGGTGCGGAACGGGCGCAGGTAGCGGCGCACGGTCTGGTCGCTGCCGCGGTAGCCCTGGGCGGTGATCTCCTCGGCGAGGCGCGCGACGTCGGTGCAGCCTTCGGCCCACCGTTGGTGCAGGTACGGCTTGAACTCGTCGAGCAGGCTGGCCCGCTGCAGGGTTTTGATCAGCAACTCGTCCAGGCCGGTGGCGTGGGCGAACCGGCGCACCGTGGCCACGTCCAGTTCCAGAGTGCAGGCGATCGAGGACAGCGACACGCCGCGCGCGTACAGCTCCTGCACGGCGGCATAGCGTTGCTTGGTCCGGGTCACGATCGTCTTCTCCGGGCTCGCCGCCGTCGCCGGCTGTTCGTCGGGCGTTGCGGTCGGGTCGCCGTTCGGAGGGTCGTCCGGGATCGGTTCAGGGAGGTCGGCGCGGTGGCGCAGCACCGTCTTCTCCACGTGCTCGCCGAGGTTGTGCCACAGGTGCCACCGGTCCGCGACCTGGATCGCGTCCGGCGCACCCTTCCGGGCGCCCTCGGCGTATCCGCCGCCGCGGTCGCGGCAGACCACCTCGGCGCCTGGATGCGCGCGCAGCCAGGCGGCGAACGTGTCGGCCTGCCGATCGGCGAGCAGGTCGATTGGCCGGTGGGTGCGCATGTTCACCAGCGCCGTTCCGTACACGTGCCCGCGGCGTAGCGCGAAGTCGTCCACCCCCAGCGTCGCGACGGTGCCGATCTCCGGGTCGGGCAGCGCTCGGACCAGGCGCAGCACGGTCGATCGATTCACCCGCACGCCGAGCTGCCCGGCAAGCCGAGCCCCCGCGCGGCCCGCGAGGGCCAGCCCGATGGCCTCCAGAATCCGGCGGAGCAGCACGCTGCGCCGCCCGTGCCGGGTGGTCAACCCGTCCACCTGCTCGGCGAACGTGACCCGCTCGCACCCGGCGGCGTCACAGAACAGCCGCCGCACCCGCAGCAGGATCGTGACCGGCTGGCCGCTCACGCCGGCGTCGCTGAGCGTGCGCTCGTAGCGGCTGTGCACCCGCATCGACACCGTCCCGCACCCCGGACACGCCACCGGGCCGTCACGAGTCGACGCCCGGATGACCACGCCCGCGGCCTCGCCGTCGATCTGCTCGATCACCACCCCGGCCAGGTGCGGCAACAGAACACGACAACAACCGAAGTCACATGCCCAGCATGATCAACCCGAAGGTGCCAGTCTCATCGGCAACACGCGCAACACCAGCATCACGGAAAGTGCGCCAGAACCAGATCCCGTGTCCGCCCGCCCGGGGTGATCACCGGGCGGGCCGCCCAGGCAACGCCGAGGCGGTAATCCTGGGATGAACGGGTGCGGGAAGTCGGATCGCCTCGTAGTACCTGCGAACCCGCCGAACAAGACTGTGGCTGCGGAGGCGGGGGAGGGAAGGGGGCGAGCCAAGGGGAACACGGCCAGCAAACCACGTCCCGGACGCAGTGCCGGACCCGACGTGTCACGTGCGCTGGATCGTGTGCGGCAGGTGGCAGTACGAGACAAGGAGGCACGGTTCACCGCGCTGCTGCACCACGTGAGCATCGACCGGCTCCGGACGGCGTATCGGGCGATCAACCCGAAGGCGGCGCCGGGGGTGGATCGGGTGACGTGGAGCGCCTACGGGCAGGACCTGGAGAGCAATCTGCAGGATCTGCACGAGCGGGTGCAGGCAGGGCGTTACCGGGCGTCGCCGAGTAGGCGCGCGTACATCCCGAAGGCGGACGGGCGGTCACGGCCGCTGGGCATCGCCACGCTGGAAGACAAGATCGTCCAGCGGGCCGTCGTCGAGGTACTCAACGCGATCTACGAGGTCGACTTCCGGGGCTTCTCCTACGGGTTCCGGCCGGGACGCAATCCGCATCAGGCGTTGGATGCGCTCGCGGTCGGGATCACGTCGAAGAGGGTGAGCTGGGTGCTCGACGCGGACATCCGCGACTTCTTCGGCCAGCTTGATCGGGCCTGGCTGACGAAGTTCCTCGAGCACCGGATCGCGGATCGGCGAGTCCTGCGGCTGATCGACAAGTGGCTGGCCGCGGGGGTCATCGAGGACGGGCAGTGGACGCAGAGCGAGGTCGGCTCGCCGCAGGGCGGGTTATGTGCAGCTGCACATAACGAGCCCTATGAACAGCGCTGGGTTATGCGCAGCGCTGCGGTGGTTGCCGCGGGTGGGAGCGGTCGTGACCGTCGAACGCTGCGCATAACCCCGACGGACTCTGATCACGCGGCTCGGCACGGTGCCGAGCCGTCGTGGTTGGAGGTCAACCGTCATGGTGGCTGTTTCCGAACTGGTGTCCGGGCTGGATGCCGAGCTGGTGCGTCTGGGCTACAAGCCCTCGACGATGGTCTGGTACCGGGGGTGCTGGCGTCGAATGGAGACGTTCTTCGCGTCCCGTGGCGTCCAGGAGTTCTCGCTGGACGTGGCGATGAGCTGGGTCGACCGGGCCTGCGGCGGGTTCTTCGACAAGGAGCGGGCCGGCACGCTGAAGCCGACCGACGTGTACTTGTTCCGTGTCGCGGCGATGCTCGACGACTTCGCCGCCCGCCGGGCGGTGCTGCGCCGCTACTCCCGCAGCGTGGACAAGCTGAACGCCGATCAAGCCGACGTTCTCGCGCGGTTCCGGGTGTCGCTGCATACGGCTGGCTGCGCCGTGTCGACCGTGCGGACCTATGTCACGGTGGCCGGGGAATTTCTCGCGTTCACCGGCACGAGGGGTGGGCTGGCTGGCCTGGACGCGGCGGTCATCGACGCGTTCGTGACGACGCTGGCCGGCTACCAGGCCAAGACGGTGGAACAGAAACTGTGCGCTCTACGGTCGTTCCTGCGGTTCGCCGGCGGCGAGAGGCTGATTGAGGGCACCGTGTTGGAGGCGGTGCCGACAGCGAAATCGAGCAGGCAGGCCAGGATCCCGTCGGTATGGGACCCGGCCGACGTAGCCAAAGTCTTGCAGGCGATCGACCGGGGCAACCCGTGCGGCAAACGCGATTACGCCATCATCTTGCTGATCACCCGGCTCGGGCTGCGCGGCGTCGACGTCAAACGGCTGCGGCTCGCCGACCTCGACTGGCCCGGCAACCGGCTGTCGGTGGTGCAGGCCAAGACCGGGCGGCGGGTGCAGCTGCCGCTGCTCAAGGACGTCGGCTGGGCGATCATCGACTACATCCGGCATGCCCGGCCGGCAAGCGAGTGCCCGGAAGTGTTCCTGCGGCATACCGCCCCGATCGGCCCGTTCTCCGACCAGGATCACCTGCACCAGATCCTGGTCAAGCACGCCCGGGCCGCCCACGTGCCGCTGGGTGAGGCGCGTCGCCACGGCATGCACTCGCTGCGGCACACGCTCGCCACGAGACTGCTGGAGGCAGGCACGCCGATCGAGCAGATCGCCGACATCCTCGGCCACCAGCAGGTCGCATCCACGGGCGTCTACCTGAACCCTCGGGAATTGCATCAGATGCATGATCCGAATTCGGCACTCCGGCAGTTGGTCGCCTGAAACACGTCTCGCGCCTGCTGGATATTCGGGCTTCGGGAGTGTCGGCTTGATCGTTTGATCCCGTCTGATGCAGGATATGCCCACCAACTGGAGCTGGGGGCGCGTTGCGGCGGGTGGGTTTGGCGGGCGCGGCGAGCGCCGAGCTGGTCGACGGGGTTCGGCAGCTGCGGCCGGAGGATGCGATGGTCGAGGCGATGTTGCGGGGCTGGCAGGCGCAGCAGGTAGCGCGTGGCCTGCGCGCGGAGACCGTCGGTTACCGGCAGCGGCTGGTGCGCCGGTTCATGGCCTTCACCAACGAGTACCCGTGGCAGTGGCGGCCGGGGCACGTGGACGAGTGGACGTTGATGTTGACCGCGGAGCGGCATCTGGCGGCGTCGACGATCCGTAACTACCAGACCGAGCTGCGGTTGTTCAGCGAGTACGTGTGCGACGGACGGTATGGCTGGGCGGCCGCGTGCGAGACGGAGTTCGGGCCGGGGGTGCATCCGGTACCGATCTGCCACGAGTGGAACACGATCACGCACCTGAACGAGTACGAGGGCGACCCGGAGGCCCGGCCGTTCACCCGGGCCGAACTGCAACGCTTTCTGGACTACGCCGATGAGCAGGTCGACCGGGCGGCGCAGGCCAGACGTAAGGGCGCGTTGGCGGCCTACCGGGACGCCACGCTGTTCAAGGTGGTCTACGGGTGGGGACTGCGGCGCACCGAGACCTCGAAGCTGGATCTGGCCGACTGGGGCCGCAACCCGGCTGCGCCGGAGTTCGGCCGGTTCGGGATGCTGCACGTCCGCTACGGCAAGGCGGTGCGCGGCCAGCCACCCCGGCGGCGCAACGTGCCCTCGGTGTTCGGCTGGGCAGTGGAGGCGGTGAGCGATTACGTCGAGAACATCAGGCCCCGTTTCGGGGCGGTAGATCATCCGGCGTTGTGGGTCACCGAACGCGGTGGCCGGATCAAACCCGCAGAGATCAACGCCCGGTTCGTTGCCTACCGTGATGCGCTCGGGCTGCCCCGCGAGCTGACGCCCCATTCGCTCAGGCACTCGTTCGTGACCCACCTTACGGAGAACGGGGCCGACCGCCGGTTCATCCAGGAGGCCGTCGGACATCGCTGTGACACGTCCACGGTGATCTATACCCACGTGTCCGGGGACTTCATGAACACCGCGCTGCGCAAGGCACTCACCCCGGCCTTCGAGCCAGATGCCCAGGTTCGGTAAGGAGATTCGATGACACGCAAACTGGATTACCGGTGGAACCTGCGGCAGGTAATGGCCACCCAGGGCATGTTCGCCACCACCGACCTGATCGACCCGCTCGCCGCTCGCGGGATCCGGCTGTCCTCCAGCCAGGTCTACCGGCTGGTCGTCGAGCGGCCGGAGCGGCTGAGCTTGAAGATCCTCATGGCGTTGCTGGACATCATGGACTGCTCGATGGACGAGCTGATCGAACCAGTCGCCGCTGGCTCGCCGGCCCGCAAGCGCCGTGCGGCCGGCGGCTCGGAGACCGGGATCGGGACGCTGCGCCCGAAGCCGGCGCGCATCACCCGCAGCTGATCGATGCCGACCAGCGTGATGGTGCCCGAGGTACTCGCCGACCCGATCGGTGTGGTCGTCGACATGGTCGCCGGCGCCGAGCCCGCGCTGGATCGCGCCGTCATCGAGCAGGCGGCCACCGAGGTCGCCGGCGGTCGGGCGAAGCGCCGCCGGCTCGCTCAGGCGCTGCTGGAGCGGCCCGCCGTGCTCACCGACGGCCGCTCGCCCGCCCCACGCGTTGTCGGTGACCTGCTGGTGAACCTGCGGACCGCGGGCGCGATGAGCATCGCGGCGCCGGTCTGCGCGGGCTGCGGCAAGCAGCTTCGTACGCTGCAGCGACGCGGAACCGACTGGTACTGCGCGGTTTGCAGCCCCCGGGCGACCGGGTGCGCTGCCTGTGGCCAGAACCGGATCGTGGTCACCCTCGACCGCGAGGGCCGGCCCCGCTGTTCGCGCTGCCCCGATGCCGATGGCCGGGATCCGTTGCTCACCCTGATCACGGTGATCACGACCCTGGAACCGTCGCTGCCAGTCGAGGACATCACCACCGCTATCGGGCGCGTGTTCTCCAGGCCCAGCTATCTGCAGCGCCTGGCCTGGGCCATCGAGGACCGACCTGAGCTGCTCACCGGCCAAAGCGCGCAGGCACCGATGCACGGCGTGCTGCGGCT
The DNA here is from genome assembly GCA_963839995.1 of uncultured Actinomycetota bacterium. Lineage (GTDB taxonomy): Bacteria > Actinomycetota > Actinomycetes > Mycobacteriales > Jatrophihabitantaceae > CAWIUB01. Next base: position 361,051 of record CAWIXH010000017.1, read on the forward strand.
CATCGACGAACTTCGCGAGGCCGGCGCGCAAGCCATCATCCGACCGGCCTGCCCGCAGTGTCAGCGGATCGTACGACTGCACCGGCGCATCAACGGTCAATGGCACTGCCGCAACTGCCTGGCCAAGTCCCGCGCCCAGCCCTGCTCCCGCTGCGGTGTCATCCGCGAGGCGGCCGCCCGGGACGAGCATGGCCGGCCGCTGTGTCCCAACTGCCTGGTCGCCGAGCCCGCCAACCAGGAAACCTGTGTCGGATGCGGGCGACGTCGCCGGGTCCACACCCGCACTCCGGGCGGGCCGTCGTGTCAGGCATGCCGACCGATCAGCGTGGTGGACTGCTCGATCTGCGGCCGTCACGCGCCGGGCGTGATCTCCACCGCGACCGGGCAACCGTGGTGCTACGCCTGCAGCAAACGCCGGGCCCGCTGCGTCGGCTGCGGGGCCATACGGTTGGTGCGTGGCGGAAAGCTCGCCGCCCCGCTCTGCGCCACCTGCACCCGCCCTGACCCGTCGTTCTGGCACACCTGCCCCGGCTGCGGCGAACACACCGTGCACCGGCGACGCACCTGCGGCCGCTGCGCGCTTCGACAGCGGCTCGAGCAGCTGCTCGGCTGCGACGAGGACGGCGGTATCCACCCACGCCTGCGAGCGTTGCACGAACACCTCGCCGGCCACGAACGTCCAGACACCGTGCTGACCTGGCTCAACAAGGACAACGCGTCGGCGATCTTGGGTGAACTCGCCACCGGGCAACGTCCACTGACCCACGCCGGGCTCGACGAACTGCCCGATTCCAAGCCGCTGCAGCACCTGCGCAGCGTCCTGGTTGCCGTCGGTGCACTGCCTGCCCGCGACGAGCAGATGACCCGACTCGAGAACTGGATCACGGCCACCATCACCGTGCGCGAGGACGCCGATGAACGACAACTGCTGCACCGCTACGCCACCTGGCACGTGCTGCGCAGACTCCGGCGGCGGGTGCGCGAGGCCAGCACCACCAACGGGCAGGCCATCGCAGCTCGCCGCAAGATCACTGCCGCGATCGCCTTGCTCGACTGGCTGGAAACCCAGGACCGAACCCTGGCCACGGCCGGGCAAGGCGACCTCGATACCTGGCTGGCCAGCGGCACACGCTCGGCTACCGACGCGGGGAACTTCGTCCGCTGGGCTCGCAAGCAGAAACTCACCCGACTGGAGTTCGCCGCCACCCGATGGCACGGGCCGACCGGCGTGATCGACACCGAGACCCGCTGGTCCCAGGCCCGCCGGCTCCTGCACGACGACACCCTCCAGCCCGAGGGCCGCGTCGCCGGGTTGCTCGTGCTCCTCTACGCGCAAACCGCGGCAGCGATCAGCCGGCTCACCCTCGACCACGTCCAGACCAGCAACAGCGAGACCCGCCTCCGACTCGGACGCGAACCCGTCACCCTGCCCGAACCAGTCGACGCCCTGGTCCGGGAACTGGTCAACACTCGTCGCGGTCACGCTGTCCTCGGCGACCAAGGAACCTCACGGTGGCTGTTCCCCGGCGGCCGCCCCGGACACCCCATCAGCGCCGCCCGCCTCGCCGAACGACTCCGCGAACTCGGCATCCAGGCCGGGCCATCCCGCTCGGCCGCACTGTTCCAACTCGCCACCGACCTGCCCGCCGCCATGCTCGCCCGCATGCTCGGCATCCACATAGCCGTCGCCGCCACCTGGCAACGCGCCGCCGCCGGTGACTGGACCAACTACGCCGCCGAGATCAGCCGACGACCAGCGTCCGCCCCGGCCGTCGAGCTGGTCGCCGATGATCAACAGTGAAGGTATTCAGACAGTTGGAAAACCTGACTCCGCCAGAGAAATCCTCGCTGCGCCTGTTGGCTCAGTGCGCCCTGGACCCGGACGCGCCGGCGTCGGAGGCGGGACGATGAGCGCCGGCAGCATCACACTGTCCGGCGCGATCACGGTGTTGGTGGCCGAGAAACGCGCTGTCGGCTACAAATACGACGCCGAGGCGCGGGTGCTGACCCGATTCGAGGCGTTCAGCCGCAGCGAGTTCCCCGGCCTGGACGAGCTGACCGAGGCGTCGGTAACCGCGTGGATCACTGCGGCACGAGGCCGGGACCTCAAGCCTGCGACGCTGGCCGGCCTGGTCGCGCCGATCAGGGAGCTGGCCCGCTGGCTGAGCCGGCGAGGCGTGACGGCCTACCTGCTGCCCCGGGCCGCGCTGCCGCGGCCGGCCCGGTACGTCCCGCACATCTACACCGACACCGAACTGGCCGCGCTGTTCGCCCAGACCGACCGCTGCCACTACTGTTCGGAGGTTCCGCTGCGACACCTGGTCATGCCGGTGCTGTTCCGCACGATCTACGCCTGCGGGTTGCGTTGCTCGGAGGCCCGCCTGCTGCGCGTCGAGGACGTCGACATCGACACCGGTGAGTTGCAGATCCGCGACGCGAAAGGCGGCAAGGACCGGCAGCTGCCCGTGGCCGAGCCGCTACGCGAACGCCTCGCCGGCTACCACGCGCAGGTCGCCAGACGGGCGGACCCGGCCGAGTGGTTCTTCCCCGGCAGCAGGCCCGGCCAGCCGCTGACGTTGGGCAACGTCTACCACAACTTCCGCCGGTTCCTCTGGCAGGCGCACATCTCCCACGGCGGACCCGGGCATGGCCCCAGAGTGCACGATCTACGTCACACGATGGCGGTGAACAACCTGCGGTCCTGGTTCGCCGCCGGCCGCGACGTCGGCGCGCTGCTGCCGGTGCTGCAGTCCTACTTGGGCCACTCGTCGATCGCCGACACCGGCTACTACCTGCACCTGACCGCCGAGTCCTACCCGGACATCACCACCCGCGTGCAACAGGCGATCGGCGATGTCGTCCCGCCGATGGCAGGACCGTCTGATGGCCACTGACTTCGCGGTCTTCCTGCGCCGGTTCCTGACCGGCCACTTGGCCGGGCTGCGCGGCTATTCGCCGAACACGATCGTCTCCTACCGTGACGCGTTCAAACTGTTGATCTGCTACTTCCGCGACCAGCGCTCCGTCCCACCGGACAAGCTCACCCTCGAGCAGGTCGACGCCGCCGCGATCACCGGGTTCCTTGCTTGGCTGCGCACCAGCCGGAACAACAGTCCGTCGACGTGCAACCAGCGGCTGGCCGCGATCGACTCGTGCTTCACCTGGATGCAAACCCAGGATCCGGCCCGCATGGCCTGCTGTCAGGACATCCTCGCGATCCCCGCCAGCAGAGTCGACCGCCCGGCCGTGGCCCACCTGTCCGTGGAACAGACGCGGCAACTGCTCGCCGCACCCGACCGGTCCACCCGCACGGGACGACGTGACGCGACACTGCTGGCCACCCTCTACGACACCGCCGCTCGGGTTCAAGAACTCGCCGATCTGACCGTCCGCGACATCCGCTTGGATCACCCGGCGACGACCGCACTGACCGGCAAGGGCCGTAAGAGTCGTCACGTGCCGATCGATGACAACACCACGGCGCTGCTGGCCGCCTACCTCGCCGAGCGGCACCTGGATCGCCCCGGTCGCGAGGACTATCCGGTGTTCTTCAACCAGCACGGGGTCGAACTCAGCCGTGGCGGGATCGCCTGGATCCTTCGCAAATACCAGACCCTGGCAGCCGATCCGGCGCTCGCCAGCGCCAGCCTCAGTCCACACATTCTGCGCCACAGCCGGGCCATGCACCTCTACGACAGTGGCGTTCCGCTGCCCTACATCCGCGACATCCTCGGCCACGTCGACCTATCCACCACCGAGATCTACGCACGAGCCTCCACCGAGGCCAAACGCAAGGCCCTCGAAACCGTCTACGACGACGTCGTCACCGCCGACCTGGCCGAATGGAACCAGAACCCCGAACTGCTCGACTGGCTCGCCAACCTCTGAACCCCGTCCGGCGTTATGCGCAGCGTTTCGTCGTCACGACCGCACCCACCCGCGGCAACCACCGCGCGCTGCGCATAACCCAGCGCTGTTCATAGGGGGCATCGGTTTCCCCGCTGCTGGCGAACGTCTACCTGCACTACGTCTTTGACCTGTGGGCCGACTGGTGGAGGCACCGTCGCGCGCACGGCGACGTGATCGTCGTGCGGTGGGCGGATGATTTCATCGTCGGGTTCGAGCATCGTGTCGACGCCGAGCGGTTCCTGGTCGAGCTACGCGAACGGTTCGCGAAGTTCGGGTTGGAACTGCACCCGGACAAGACCCGACTGATCGAGTTCGGGCGCTACGCCGCCCACAACCGGTCGGCACGGGGTGCCGGGAAACCGGAGACGTTCGACTTCCTCGGCTTCACGCATATCTGCGCGAGGTCGAAGACCGGGCGGTTCTGGGTGAAGCGGATCACGATCAAGAAACGGATGCGGGCGAAGCTGAAAGCGCTCAACGTTCAGCTCAAGCAGCGTCGGCATCTGCCCATCCCGGCGCAAGGAGCGTGGTTGGCCAGCGTGGTGCGAGGGCACCAGGCCTACTACGCCGTGCCCGGGAACTACGAGGCGGTCAACGAGTTCCGCACCCAGGCCACCCGGCACTGGCACCGCGCGCTACGGCGCCGCAGCCAGCGCACCCGGCTCACCTGGATCCGGATGAACCGCATCGTGACCCGATGGCTACCCCGCACCCGCGTGCTGCACCCCTACCCGAACGTCCGCCTCGCCGCCACTCACCCGAGGTAGGAGCCCAGTGCGGTAATCCCGCACGCTGGGATCTGTGCGGGGGGCGGCCCGCAAGGGCCGTCCCTACCGCGACTGTAAATGGTCGCGGCCCGGCGCTCACCGGGCATGGCCGGCGTCTGCTAGGTGAGGTTCTGGGGCGTGGAATGCGCGGCGGTATGCGTGCGGGCTGGTGTCGAGCAGTCGGCGGAAGTGTTTGCGCAGGTTGGTCGCGTTGCCGAGGCCGACTCGCTCGGCCACAACGTCGATGGGCAGATCGGTGCGTTCAAGCAGCCGCTCTGCGTGCTGGATCCGCTGCCGCAGCAGCCACTGGTACGGCGTCGAGCCGGTGGTGGCCACGAAGTGCCGGGCGAAGCTGCGCTGGCTCATCGCCGCGCGCGCGGCGAGGTTGGCGATGGTCATCTCCTTTGCGAGATGTTCGGTCATCCACTCCAGGGCGTCCGCGATCGGCGCGGCTGCGGACGGCGTCGGCATCGGCGTGTCGATGTACTGCGCCTGGCCGCCGTCGCGGTGCGGTTGCACGACGAGCTGGCGCGCCAGCGCGGTCGCGACGTCGGCGCCGAGGTCGCAGCGCACCACGTACAGGCACAGGTCGATGCTGGCCGCGCTGCCGGCGGAGGTGAGGATGTCGCCCTCGTCGACGTAGAGGACTCCCGGTTCAAGTGTGACGTTAGGGAACTGCAGCGCGAAGGGTGCGCACTCGTCCCAGTGGGTGACCGCCCGCCGGCCGTCCAGCAACCCGGTTCGCGCGAGCACGAAGGCACCGGTGCACAGCGAGATGATCCGGGCGCCGCGCGCGTGCGCGCGAACGAGGGCACCCAGCGTCGCGTCCGGGACGGACAGCGGTTCCTCGCACGGCGGCAGCACGATCGTGTCGGCCCGCCGCGCCGCAGTGAGTGGCTTCGGCACCGGAAGCGTCAGGCCGTTGTCGAAGCGCACCGTGTCCCTGTCGCCGCAGACGGTCAGCTCGTACCACGGAACCTCGAGCGAGCTCGCCAAAGTCGGCCCGAAGATCTCGCAGGCGACCGCGAATTCGAGCATCGACAGGCCGTCGTAGGTGAGGACGGCGACGCGGTCAGGCCCACGCCGAAGATTGGCAGCTTTAGCGCGCATGATGTCATTATGGCCATGGCAGCTGGCACGTGTCACGTCGCAGGATTGAGGCATGACGATCGCCCGGGCAGCCCGAGCCGCCTTCGACCTCGACCCAGCCGCCAGCTGCCTCGTGCTGGTGAACACCAGCTCGCCGACCGGTTGGGCGCTGCTTCCACGGCGTCGCCGCGAGGCGTGGCTGGCCCGACTCCGGTATCGCTCGCTGGACGCTCGCCTGGCCGCGGGCGAGCCAGCCGAGGGCAGTCGGCTGCTCGCCGTGCGCACCACGTACCTCGTCACCCCCGTCTCCCGGCGCCGCATCGCCCGCCGCTGGGACACCCTCGCGGCCATGGCACGCCGGCGCTTGCCACGCGTGCATCTTGAGGTAGCCGACGACATCCAGAAGGTCGCCGACGTCCTGCGGGCCGATATGCCGGTCGGCGTCCGCGGCGTTGCCGTGGCGACCACGATGTTGAGCGTCGCAGCGAACGCCGTGCAGCGGCCCGGCACAGGAGGCGCCGACGTCGCAGCAGCGGTGGCGCGCACCGCGCTCGCGGCGATGTGACAGACCGCCGCCACAGTCCGCCGGACGTCGGACGCAAACGCCCCACGCGCACATAATGGCGCGGCCGAGCCGAGCCGTTGAGCTCGCCGTATTCGGCGATCCCGAGACTCGCACCATCACGTGCGGTGAGCGGTCGGCCGTGTCGTCTCACGCCGGCTCTACGCTCGCGACCGTGGCTCAGGTCGAGATGCCTACGGAATCGGTGATTCAGCCCTCGGCGACCGGGCGTCCGACGATCAACGATTCGCGTACCGCGGGCGGGAAGGTCGCGGCGGTCTGCACGTCGAGCTGCGCGCCGAGCGCGTCGAGAACCCGGGTGAAGAACGAGCGGGCGGCGGCGGCGTACACGACGTCGGCTATGTCGGCGTCGGATAGCCCGATCGCCCGCAACCGATCGACGTCGGCCTGCTCGATCGAGGCCGCGTCGGCGGCGACCTTGGCGGCGAATTGGTACACCCGCGGTCCTGCGGACTCAGCTCCGAGCCGCTCGGCGCGGCAGCGATCGCGCGCATCGTCGCTTCGTCACCGCAGACGTCGCGCAGGAACTTCGAGTGCGCAGCCGTGCAGTACGTCGAGCGCAGCGCTGGCGCTGCGGCAATCGTCGCGATCTCGAAGCGTCGCCGGTCCATACCGTCGCGGATCGTCATGTTGAGCGTGTTCCAGGCCTGCGCGACGTCCGGACGCGTGGAGAACGCGGCCGCGTAGTTGGGCAGAAAGCCCCACGCAGCTCGTTGCTGCCGGTAGTAGTCGGCCAAAGGCCCGGTGGCGGTCTCCTCGGGCACGGTGTCGATGAACACCGCGCCAGTGTCGCCTGTCGCCGACCCTGGGGAAGTCACCTGCTGGGCGCCGGGCGCCGCTGCGGGGTCCGGTCCCTGGCCACGGCCCGTCGATCCGGCGGCACAGAGCGCATGATCACAGATCGGTAGCCCGTGGATGCCGCGGCTCGTACAGCCCGACCTCGCCGCCACCCGGCAGCTGCAGCTTCGTCACTCGCCCCTACCCGGCTTCGGAGACGGCTGTGAACGTCACTGCCTTGGCGGCCAGGTCGGTCATCGTGGCGTCCAGGTCGTCGCACATCAGGTAGAGCTCGTGCACAGGCGGGCCGTCCGCAGGATGTACCGCAACCTCCGAGGGCGGAAGCTTGAAGATCAGCCAACCGGCTCCGGCATCGACGTGCCGGCACTCAAGCACATCGCGAAAGAAGGCCCGGTCGGCTTCGGCGTCCTGACTGAAGATGATGACGTGGCCGCCATTGATCACGACCCGAGCCTAACCTCGCAGGCCAGAAGCAAACGGTGGTCACGGACAGCTCCCCGTCGGCACGCCTCGTGATCCGCTCTCAAGCGCACGTCTGGGCCGCGCATAACTGCGGCCGCCCAGTCCGATGACGGTGCCAACGCATGTCCCCGATTCGGCGCTCGCGCTCGCCGCGTTGATCAGGATCTCGTGAGGCGCGTCGCGCCGCCATGCACGTCAGGTAGCCGAGTGAGGACCACGTCCGAGCCGTCGTTCGGCTCGTGGACCTTCGACGGCGAGACATGCGCGTTACGCCGACCATCAGACATTCTGCACGCGACCGCAGTGCTTCGGTTGGTGGTGAGCGACCCGCGTGTTTCGCTTGGGGTGGGCTGGCAGGATCGGCTTGGGCGCCCGAGTCGCTCGTCCGGGTCGGGAGCCTCAATGAGGACGATCTGGCGGCGGCGTTCGGCGCAGTGTTGTCTGAGCGCCGCATGCAGCATCTCAGGCTGCAGCGTGCGTGGCCAGCAGTTCGCGCACCTGTCCGGGCGTCGGCACCCGGCCGGCGAGCAGTACGTGCTCGTCGACCACGAGTGCTGGTGTGCTCATGACGCCGTAGCTGGCGATCGTGGGGTAGTCAGTGACTTTCTCGATCTGTGCGTCGAGTTCGAGTTGGATGAGGGCGTCGCGGGTGACGTGCTCGAGTGCTGCGCAGTTGGTGCAACCTGAGCCGAGGATCTTGATCAGCATTGCGGTTCTCCTTGGTGGCGGTTAGAGGATGGCGTTGAACAGGTAGCCGGTGGCGAGGATGGCGGTAGCGACGACGCCGACGAAGCAGGCCAGCAGTTGGGGTCGGAGCACGCGGCGCAGCAGGATCATCTCGGGTAGCGAGAGCGCGACGACGCTCATCATGAAGGCCAGCAGGGTGCCCATAGCCAGGCCTTTGGCGTGCAACGCCTCGATGAGCGGCAGCACGCCGGCGGCGTTGCTGTAGAGCGGGACGCCGAGGGCAACCGCGATAAGCGGCGCGAACGGGTTGTGCGGTCCCGCGTGGCGGGCGAAGAAGTCGGTGGGCGCCCAGCCGTGAATGACGGCGCCGAGCCCCACGCCGACGAGCAGGTAGGGCCAGATCTTGCGCAAGATGGTGCGGACTTCCTCGCGGCCCAGCGCTGCCCGGTCGCCCCAGCTCAGCGCACTGCCGGGCTGAACTGGCTGGCCGCGCAGAGTGGTCTGGAAGACGAATGGCTCCACCCACCGCTCCAGGTGCAGCCGGCCGAGCAGGAACCCGGCGAGGATGGCGATGAGCAGCCCGGAGACGATGTAGAGCGCGGCGATCTTGAAGCCGAACAGACCGTAGAGCAGGACGACGGCGACTTCGTTGACGAGCGGCGAGGCGATCAGGAACGACAGGGTCACCCCGAGTGGGACGCCGGCGGCGACGAAGCCGATGAACGCCGGCACGGCCGAGCAGGAGCAGAACGGGGTGACCACGCCGAGCCCGGCGGCCATCACGTTGCCAACCCCTTCGCGGCGCCCGCCGAGCAGTGCTCGGGTGCGTTCGATGGTGATGAAGCTGCGCAGCACCGTGACCGCGAAGATGATTCCGACGAGCAGCAACCCGATCTTGACCGTGTCGGCGAGGAAGAAGTGCACCGCCGACCCAAGTCGACTATTGCGGTCCAGTCCGGCCCAGCCGTAGACGACGCGGTCCCAGATCGGCTCGTTGACCTGCAGCAGCGCCACCCATCCGGCGCCGAGTCCGAGCGCGACCACTACGCGCCGCAAGCTCGGTCTGCTGTCCGGGTGCGAAACGCGAGGCTCGGCGTGCGGGATGGTCATCCTCGGCCGCGCCCGCTCGTGCAGCACACGCCCGCCTGCGGTGAGGCGACCGAGGCGAGCGGGAGAGCCGCCCGGAGCCGGTCCGCGGCATCTGGCATGAGGGTGTAGTCGATCCAGCGGCCCCGGCGCGCCGCACTGATCAGCTGGGCTTCGCGCAGCACCCGCAGGTGGTGCGACAGCGCCGGCGCGCTCACCGCGGCCACCGGCTGCAGCTCACACACACAGCGGGTGCCGTTGGCCAGCGCGGCGAGCAGTCGCCACCGCACCGGGTCGGCCACCGTCGCGAGCAGGTCCGTACCCGATGGCTGCGTCGCCGGCGATAGTTCCATCACGGTGGAAGTGTTCACAACGTTCACGGTCCGCGCCCGAGTACAGGTCGCGTAGGGCCGAAGGTCCCCACGGCAGGGGTCGTTTCGGCCGCCGTTCAGACGCGGTCGGATGCGGCTAGGAGCCGGTTGGGGTGCGGTAGCGGGCGAGTGTGATCGGGACGGTGAGGGCGAGCAGCGCGGCGATCCAGGCCAGCGCGTCGAGCACGGGGCGGGTGGTGGGCCCGCCCAGACACAGTGCGCGCAGGGCGTCGACGGTGACCGTGACCGGCTGGTGCGCGGCGAAGGCCTGCAGCCAGCCGGGCATCGTGTGGATCGGGACGAGGGTGGAGCTGGTGAAGATCAGGATGATGACTGGGAACAGGCCGGCCAGCCCGGCCGATTCGGCGTCGCCGACGGCTAGGCCGAGCAGGAGGTTCAGCCAGGAGAACGCGACCCCGACGGCGACGGCCAGCGCCGCCGCGGCGAGGACCGCCTGCGGGTTGGTGTGGAACCGGAACCCGAGGGTCACGGCGATCGCGGTCATCAGACACGCCACGAACAGATTGCGGATCGCGTCCGCGGCGACTCGACCCAACAGCACCGCGGCACCGCTGACCGGTGGCGAACGGAACCGGTCGATCATGCCGCTGGTCAGGTCGTCGGCGATCGCGACGCCGGTTTGCGAGGCACCGAAGCCGATCGCGATCACGACCAGGCCGGGCAGCAGGTAGTCGATATAGCGATGCCCGCCGGGCACATGGATCGCCCCGCCAAAGGCGTAGGTGAACAGCAGCACGAACAACACCGGCTGCGCCGTGGCGAACACGAGCAGCGTCGGGACACGGATGAGGCGGCGCAGGTTGCGACCGGTCACGACCATGACGTCTTGCACGACCTGCCGGACAGCGTTCGGGTTGTTCTGCACGGGCGCCATGGTGGTGTTCATTCAGTTGCCAGCGATCCGGCCGAATGGTGCGGGGCCGCCGGCCCGCTCGCGGCATCGTCTGCCGCGTTTGCCGCGGTGCTTCCCGCGGTGTCCGGGCCGTGACCGGTAAGGGCCAAGAACACGTCGTTCGAGGGTGGGCCGGCGGATCGCGAGATCATCCAGAGCCAGTTCGGCGCTTGCGAGCGCCCGGGCCAGGTCCGGCAGTACGGCCGGCCCGCTGGTAACCGGGACGGTCAGTCGACCGGTAGCGGGGTCGCGCCGTATCGGGCCGCTGGCCAGGGCGGCGACTGCGTTGGCGAGCTGGTCCACTTGTCCGGGTCGGGCAGATAGCTCGAGCCGGTCGCCGCCGAGGTGCGCCTTCAACTGCGCGGCCGTGCCGTGCGCGATGACACGACCAGCGTCCAGCACGGTGATCTGATCGGCGAGCCGATCGGCCTCCTCCAGGTGGTGAGCAGCACCGCGGTGCCGTCGGCGACCAGCTCGCCAAGCAGCTGCCATACCGCGATCCGGCTGGCCGGGTCCAGCCCGGTGGTCGGCTCGTCCAGGAACAGCACCCTAGGCCGGGCCACCAAGCTGGCGGCCACGTCCAGGCGCCGGCGCATTCCGCCGGAGTAGCCACGGGCCTGCCGGTCCGCGGCCGCAGTCAGGTCGAACACCTCCAACAGGTCCTGGGTCCGGCGGCGCGCCTCGGCGCAGGACACCCGCGCGAGCCGGGAGATCATGCGCAGGTTCTCTCGCCCGGTCAGGTAGGCATCAACCGCGGCGAACTGCCCGGACAAGCCGATCAGCCGGCGCACCGCCGCCGCCTGCGCCACCACGTCCAGCCCGACTACCCGCGCCCGGCCGGCGTCCGGGCGCAGCAGGGTGGCCAGCACCCGCACCGCGGTCGTCTTGCCCGACCCGTTCGGGCCCAGCAGGCCCAACACCGAACCGGCCGGCACCAGAAGGTCCACGCCGTCCAAGGCGGTGATCGTGCCGAACCGCTTCACCAGTCCGTGAGCCTCGATCACCCTTCACCACCACCATCCGTAGCATTGCTAGCTATCGGGGGAAGGGTAGCATTACTACGCATGAAGGAGGCGCAGTTGCTCAAGGGCCACCTCGACACCCTGCTGTTGGCCACCCTGGAGGCCCAGCCGCGGCACGGCTACGCGGTCATCGAAATGCTGCGCGCCGGCAGCGCCGGGCGCTTCGACCTGCCCACCGGCACCGTCTACCCCGCGCTGCACCGCCTTGAGCGCGCCGGACTGATCGACGGCACCTGGTCGGTCGTCGAGGGCCGTCGCCGCCGCACCTACCGACTCACCCCCGCCGGCCGTGCGCATCTGGTCGCCGAACGCGAGACCTGGCGAGACTTCGCCCACGCCGTTACTGCCGTCCTTGAGCCATGCCCGGCACCGGCGTGATAGCGGCGCACCTCGCCCAGCTCGCCCGGCGGCTGCCCGCCGAGGTGGTTGACGAGCTGGCCGACGGGCTCACCGAGACCTACCAGCGCCATCGGGCCGCCGGCCTCGAACCAGCACCGGCCGAACGAGCGGCCCTGGCCGAGTTCGGCACCCCGGAGCGCATCGTCTCCGCCTTCACTCTTCACTCCCCAGGGCGGCGCACCGCCCGGACCCTGCTGGCCACCGGACCGGCCGTCGGCGCGCTGTGGGCGTCCGCTCTGATCACCAGCCACGCCTGGCGCTGGCACATCAGCGTCCCGGCGCGGATCGACGTCGCCCTGGTGCTTCTGGTCCTGGTAGCGGCACTGGCCAGCGTCGTGATCGACCGCTCGCACTACCGTCGCGTCCAGGCCACCGCGCTCGCAGCCGGCGGCGGACTCGTGATGATGGACCTCGCGGCCCTGGTCGCGCTCGCCCTGCTCGACCGGCAACTGACCGTGCCGCTGGCCCTCGCGGCCTGCGCCAGCCTCGCCCGCCTGGGCTACACCACGCGGCAACTGCCGCGGTTGTGGCACACCTAACCACGGCTGCATCGTGTCCGGTCACCAGCACGCGGAGCCGTTGCCCAACGCGACGCCCGCCCCGCACGCCATCCATGCCGAGCTGGACCGCGCCCGCACCGAGTTCCGCGATCTCGTGCAGGCCAGCACGCCCGCCGATCTCGCCCGAGCATCAAACGGCACGCGATGGACGAACCGTGAACTGCTGTTCCACATGCTCTTCGGGTACCTCATCACCCACAACTTGCGGTTCGTGGTCAAGACCATTACCAAGCTGCCGGCCGGTGCCCAGCGTAGCTTCGCCGCGGCCCTGGACGCGGCCACCGGCCCGTTCGACCGCATCAACTATTGGGGCTCTCGCGCCGGCGGGCGGCTGCTCAGCCCGGCCCGGATGACGGCCTGGCTGAACCGGGTAATCAACTCACTGCACCGTCACCTCGATCGCGAGCGCGCCGCAGCGCTGCGGGCCAGCATGGCGTTCCCCACCCGGTGGGACCCGTACTTCGCCGAGCGGATGAGTCTGGCCGACGTCTACCGCTACCCGACGCTGCACTTCGACCACCACCGCCGCCAACTCACCCTCGACCAGCGAACCGAGTCGGCGGCCACAGACCCACCGCCAGACACACTGGTGCTCACGCCAACGCAGGCCGCCCAGGTCTACGACCGGATCGGCCGCGCACAGGACTCGCAGGCCTTCTACGAAGACCGCGCCGTCGCCGACCTGATCGCCCACGCCGACCACGCCCACTCCGTGCTCGACTTCGGGTGCGGCACCGGCCGGCTCGCGGCCCGGATACTCCCCGAGCTGCCGGCCGACGCGCGCTACCTCGGCCTGGACGTCAGCACCCGGATGGTCAGCCTGGCCACCAAGCGGCTACAGCCCTGGACGCCACGCACCCGAGTGCAGCAAATCGACGGCTCGCTACCGCTGCCCCTCCCCGACGCGATGGTCGATCGGGTGATCTCGACCTACGTATTCGACCTGCTCGACAAGCACTACGCCCAAGCGGTGCTCGACGAGTTCAGCCGCGTCCTCGCCCCGGGAGGATTACTCGGCCTGGTCAGCCTGACCGCCGGCCACACTCCTACCGAGCGCGCCGTCTCCACGACATGGGCCACGCTGTGGCGCCACGCTCCCAGGCTGCTCGGCGGCTGCCGGCCCATCCACCTCGACACCCTCCTCAACCAGAGCGGATGGCAGATACGCCACCGCCACCTCACACACGCCCACGGCCTGGTCAGCGAGGTCATCACCGCCACACCGCGTCCCCGCACATAACGTGAGCATGCGAACCATGCGCCTGACCCGTACGGCAGGCCGTAATCGGCGATCATGTCGATCTTCGTTGTGGGCTTGGGCCTGGAGCTGCTGACGGAAGGTAGCCAGGCGAAGCTCGCGCTTGATCCGTCGGTCGGCGCGGGCGAGGTCGTCCATAGGAAAGCGCAGATCGATCTGTGGGCGGCCACCGTCAACCGCGCTGGAGTCAGCCCGCCCCGAGGCGGGCGGCTGGTAGCCGTTATCGTTCGGTTCGGTGCAGCGATCGGCTCCCCCAGCCTCACCGGGCTGTCTGTTGCCTCTGCGCTCGGAGTTGGGCGCGGCGTACGGCGGTGACGCGCGTGGTTAGCCGTGCACGGCAGCTAGCTGGCGGGCGTCTTGATCGACACCTGCCACAGGTGAGCGGCGGCGTCGGGGTCGAGGGCATACTCGGCAACGCCGTTGCGGGCGCTCAGCGTCCGACGTTGGCCTCGTTGCAATCCTCGAAATGGCGCCCGCCCGGTGCCGTCGAGCAACGGCGAGGTCGCAACGAGCACGGACGTTGCGGCGCCGTGCTCAGTTGTCTTCCACTTCAAACCGGCTCCTCCTGCGGCGGCGCGCAGTCGGTTGAGCTCCTCATCGGAGACGTAACGCTGCAGGTTCGTGCGCATGCCGCCCGGCCTCAGTGCGTTGGCGGTGATCCCGCCGTCGGCCCACTGCGTGCTGGCCTGGACGGCGAACAACACATTTGCGGTCTTGGGCTGCCCGTAGGCCGACCACGGCTCGTACGCGCCGCGCTGGAAGTGAATGTCGTCGAACACAACGGTTGCGCGCCCTGGACAAGCGCTGGCTGCCCTGGCTGAACTCGGAGCTCGCAACGCTCGAGCTGTCCCTCGAGCAGGCCGAGCAGGACGACGGAAATTCGGCTGCGCAGGCACCCAGACCCGGCACCTCCTCGAATTCGCCGACCGCCCGGTGCTCGTCGTCGCGCCCTCACAGCGCTGAGCGAGCGGCCGAGGCGCGGTCATCCTCGACCGGGCCGTTGGTCCTGCGTAGATCGGGATGAACGTTCCTGCCGCGCGGCGCGCGCGGCTGCGAGTGTCGTTGTCATGACAGCGATGCCCTGGCACCCGTCTCAAGGCCTGCGGACGGCGATCGAGCCGGCCGCGAACGCTCCCGACGTTCCCGGTGACGACCTGATCGGCAGGACCTCGGCGCGGATCACGAGCCAGCGGGCAGACTGCTGCATCGCGCGTGCGGCGTACCTGGTAGTGCTGCGTGCCGGCAGCGTCAGGCCGCATGCTGCCGAGCTGCTGCTGTGCGGACACCACTACCGCGCGTCGGCGGACAACCTCGTCAAGGCCCGGGCTGCGGTGTACGACGCCGACAACCATCTCGTCACGTCCGGCTGCTAATCGACATCGCCGCACTCACGAGAAGGTTCCTCGCCGGTCGTCGGAGCCGATCACGCCGACGCACTGATGAGCGTCCCGTTCAGGCCGGTGCGGTCTGGCCGTGCCAGCCCAACTCGGCCAGCCGGGCCGCGCGCACCAGCTCGGTGCTGGTGATCACGCCGATCGGGCGGTTCTCGGCGGCGGTCACGACGGCGATGCCGCCGTGCAGGCGCATCGGGGTGACGATGTCGGCGAGCAGCGCGTCGTGCGGCACGACCATCGGGCGGGGACGGCGCGTGACGTCGCGGATGCGGGTGTCTGCCCGGTGCTCGGCGGGGACCCGCTCGAGGTCGGCCAAGGTGACAGCGCCGCTGGCCTGTCCACCGAAGTCCACCAGCGGAAACACCGGCTGGGCGACCTGGTCGGGCGTGAGCTGGGCGAGCAACTGCTGCACGGTCCACCATTCGGCCACGACGACCCGTGCCGGGGTCATCACGTCCTCGGCGCGCAGTCCGCGCAGCCGGTCCACGCGGGCGGACTCGGCCTCGGTTGCCGCGCCGGACATGATGAACCAGCCGATCAACGCCAGCCAAAGACCGGCGAAGCCGCCGGCCAGGAACTCGAGGAAGCCGAGCGCGACGAGCAGGATGCCGAGCGTGCGCCCGGCCACGGCGGCGCTTCGCTCGGCGCTTGCCCGGTCGCGGTAGTGCCGCCACAGCAGCGCCCGCAGCAGCCGCCCGCCGTCCAGCGGTGCGCCGGGAAGCAGGTTGAACACGCCCAGCAGCACACTGATGCCGGCCAGCCAAGCCAGCGCCGCGCCGAGCAGCCCCGAGCCGCCGACCGCCCAGGCGAGCAGCGCACTGACCGCCCCCACGCCCAGGCTGGTCAACGGGCCGGCGAGCGCGACGAGGGCGTCCGCGCGCGGCGTCGGTGATTGCCCGCCGAGGTCGGTCATCCCACCCAGCGCCCACAGCGTGATCCGCCGAACCGGCATGCGGTAGTGCCGGGCCACGACGGCGTGAGCCAGCTCGTGCGCCAACACCGTCACCACGAACACCGCCGCCGTCAGGCTGCCGGCCAGCCAGTACGCCAGCGAACCGCGTCCGGGCTGCGCGGCCGGCAGCGCCGAGACAGCCAGCACGTCGGCGAACAGGGCGAGCGTGACGAGCACCGACCAGTGCCCGCAGACGGTCACCCCGCCCCACCGGCCCAGCGGCAGACAGTGCCGCAACCTCACCCCAAGAGGTTTCTCCGGCTGACCGCCGGCAGCGTTGCCATGCCGGCTGGTGACAGGCGCAGTCATCGCCGATGCACCTCCAGCCCGCTCGCCGACCTCGACTCGACGATTCCAGTCCACCTCTGGAATCCGTGTCGCCACAGGGGCGAAGGTCTGCCGCATGGTCGGCCTTCCGGCAAGACCGGCCGGACCGCGCGAAACATCCCGACCGGTCTGGTCACTCCGTGATGTCCGCCGACTGTCCCTGGACCGCTGTGATGTCCTCCGACGCGGTCGCGAACAGCCGGTCGGAGAGGCGGCGGAGCGCGCGGGCGACCGCGATCTCGTCACCGATCTCGGGCACGGCCACGTCGGTCGGGTTCCGGCGGGCAGCACCGTTCGCGTCCAGCCGCTGCGGCGCCTCGGCGACAAGAACCGCGTGCGCCGTAGTGTTGTCCGCGGCCTCGTACAGCTCGATGTCCACCCGCCAGGTGCGGACGTCCGGGCTCGCCACCGGCGCGGCGGGCGGCGGACCCTGGCCCTCGGCCGGCGTTGCCACCTCGGGTAGGTGCGCCGCGCTGACGTGGGCGTCGCTGCCCGGGAAGAAGAGTCCGGTGATGCCGTCCTCGGACCAGCGCACGACGTAAGGTGGTCCGCCGGCCGGGCCGCGGATCTCGACGATCTCGCCGTCGCGGATCACCCCAGCGGTGGTCGGCGCGGCGACGATGATGTGGTCACCTGCTCGAGCCTTCATGACATCCACCTCTTTACGATCACACCTATGCTGGAGATCGAATCCAGCCAAGCGCGGCCCGGATCGCCCTACCAGATGCGAAGGTCCCGACCTCCAGCGAGCGATCACACGGACAGGCCCTGAACCATCCGTTCGAGGGCGGCGATGCGCTCGGCGATCGGCGGGTGCGTGTCGAAGAGGCGATGGATGCGGCGTGATGCTGCAGCGGGTCGTCGATGCACATCGGCGCGGTGGCGTGGTTCACCTTCGCCAGCGGGATGTCGTTGTCCTGCAGCGTGCGCAGCGCGCGGATCACGCCGGCGGGGTTGCCGGTGAGCCCGACGCTGCTGGCATCGGTGAGCGATTCGCGGCGCCGGGAGGGGGAGGATCGCCGAGGAGGAAGGGTGCACTTGTAGCGCGACATCACCGGCCGCCGGGCTGCGGACGGCGGAGCAACCTGGTCCCCGATCCAGGCACCCATCCGGCCGCCTGCCAACCGGTACGTCCAGTTGGTCGCCCCGGCCAGCGACGGATCAACCCTGCGGCGGCAGCTCCTGATTCATCGGCTCATCGTCGTGCGTAGGTCTGACAACGCACCGTTCCCACTGCGGGATCTAACGGGCACATGTCCTGGTCGTGGGTGGTCGGCCAGGCGGTGGGCGGGACGGGCCCGGTTGATGACCTCCCGGTGACCGGGCTCCGCGGCGCTAGCCTGCGGGACGTGGAGTTGATCGACGCAGCGTCAGCGGAGTTCGAACGGGTCGTGCGTCAACTGCCATCGGACGCATGGGATCGGCCGACGCCGTCGGAGGTCTCGGTACGCGAGTTGATTGAGCACGTCGTGGTCGGGAACCGCTTCACCGCGCTGCTGCTGGCCGGCGTTGATCGCGATGAGGCTCGGACCATGCTCACAGGTGATCAGCTCGGGGACGATCCAGTCGCTGCCGTGGTTGAGTCGGCACGACGCCAAGCGCAAGCGTTCGCCGCGACGCCGCCCGGGCAGCCCGTTGCGGGCCCGAACGGCAACATCCCCGCCGCTGCGTTCTTGCGGTTCCGTCTCGTTGACCTGGTGGTCCACGCGTGGGACCTCCTCCGTGCCGCGCGGCTCGACGAGACCCTCGATCCGCGAATTGTTGTCGATCTAATGAAGGTGGTCGAGCCGCACCTGGACGACATGCTCGCCTTCGGGGCGTATGGCTCAGGTCCGAGCGGCACACTGCCTCCCAACGCTTCACCGCAGAATCGGCTGCTCGACTGGTTCGGACGACGGCCATAGCCGACGTCACCGACCGCCCAGGTCACGATCCCCTTCTGTGAGGTTTTCTCACGGGCTGGTCGCTGAAGGTGGAGTAGGACGAGGGCGGCGGTGGTGATGGCGCCGATTCTCCAGGGATCGAGGGTGATGCGTTCGAGTGCTTTCCAGGTTCGTTTGAGCAAGGCGTTGGCGCGTTCTGCGGTCGCGCGCTGATCGCCTCCGATGAGCTGCTGATGCGCCAGGTTCGCCGCGCGCGTCTTGGCGGACATCGACGACTATGCGGCGCTCAACGATTGGTGGCGGCGCGAATTCGACGACGTTGCCCAGGCCCCGTCCCGGTTCACCTACCAGGCAGGCGCGTTGCCGTTCGGTGCGAAGATCGAGATCCAGGCCGTGGCCGCACGCGCCGGCTGAGCCCGCCATGGCATGGTCACGCTCGAGCGCGCTAACCTCGATCTTCGGGAACGCGCGGCTGGCGGATTCCGGGAGTTCTTGTGCCTTCGACCGGTGAAGAGTCCCAGGTCAGGCGGCTGCCGCTCGACTTTCGCCCCTCGCCTTGTAGGGGATCTATCTGAACCACGAGAGTGGCTCGCTGGCGTCGTAACCAGTGGCTTCCGGGTTGCGTGGATCCGCGGACGGCAAGATTTCCCTGTTTCCAGAAGTATTCGCCGCGCCGCGTCGTTGAGGTCCACTCGATGTCTCGATTACAGCACTACGATAGTCCACAATGATTCCAGAAGACCACCTACAGCTATGAGGGCCGGGGCCGAGTACTTCGCCGAGCCGTCCGCGCCGGCGCAGCGCCGCTACGAGGCCCTGCGCGCCTACTTCGTCGAGGAGGCCGCGGCGGCCGAGGTGGCCGCTCGTTTCGGCTACTCGGTGTCGACCGTGCACCAGCTGGCCGCGGAACTGCGCGCCGGGCGCACCGAGTTCTTCCGCTCCTCCAAGCCCGGCCCGAAGGGCCCGCGCAAGTCCGCGACGATCCGCGACCGGGTGCTAGCGCTGCGCGCGGCCGACCGCTCGGTGACCGAGATCGCCGCGGCGCTGCACGCCGAGGGATCACCGGCGTCCGCGCAGACAGTGTGGGCGATCCTGCACGCGGAAGGCATCCAGCGGCTGGGGCGCCTACGCCCCGGCGGGGCCGCGCCGCGCACCGAGCCGGTCAAGGCGCGCGCCCTGGCGGACTGGCCGACCGGGGCGAGTTGGCCCTGCGACCACGCTGGCCTGTATCTGCTGATGCCGGCCATGGCCGAACTCGGCTTCGACGGCCTGGTCTCCGCGGCGCGTTATCCCGGCACCTCTGTGCTCTCCCCGTTCCATTCCGTGGGGTCGCACCTGCTGCTCAAGTGCTCCCGCCGCGGACGGGCCGCGAACGCCTTCCCGCTCGGCGCCGACCCCGGTCTCGGGCTCCTGCTCGGGCTCAGCGCGTTGCCCAAGGCCACCCACCTGACCAGCTACTCCTACCGGGTCAGGCGCTCCTCGAACGTCTCCTTCCTGGAAGGCCTCGCGCGGCGCTGCTCGCAGGTCGGCCTCTACTCGGGCCAGGCCGGGTTCAACCTGGACTTCCACGCCATCCGCCACCACGGGCAGGAGGTCCCGCTGGAGAAGCACTACGTGCCCACCCGCTCGCAGCGGACCCGCTCGGTGCTGACGTTCTTCGCCCAGGACCACGCCTCGACGGAGATGGTCTACGCCAACGCCGACCTGACCAAAGCCGAGCAGGCGGGCGAGGTGCTCGCCTTCGCCGAGTACTGGCAACGCGTGTCTGGCAGAGACCCAGGGCTGCTGTGCTTCGACTCCCAGCTCACCACCTACGCCATGCTCGACGAGCTGTGCGCCCAGGGCATCACCTTCCTGACCCTGCGCCAGCGAGGCAAGAACGTGCTCCAGGCGCTCGCCACACTGCCCCCCTCCGCGTGGACGACCCACACCATCAAGCGCTCCGGGCGCTACCGCCGCCCCCACATCCACGAACAGGTCGTGCGCCTCAACGGCGTGCAGCATCCGCTGCGCCAGATCGCCGTGCGCAACATCGGGCACGAGGAACCGACCCTGCTCATCACCAACGACCTCGCCGCGACCGCCGGCAAGGACCTGTTCGCCCGCTACGCGGAGCGGATGATCATCGAAAACGAACTCGACGCCGACATCTCCGGGTTCCACCTCAACGCGCTGTCCTCAGGGCTTCCCCTCAACGTCGACCTCGACACCACCCTCACCGTGGCAGCCGGCAACTGCTACCGACTTCTCGCGCGCACCCTCCCGCGCTACGAACTGGCCACACCTGGCCTGCCTCCCAGATTTCGGACACCGGCCCTTATAGGGTCCGGACCGGAATGGAGGATGGGAAATGTCAGAATGGCGCAGGAAGTATTCGCCCGAGTTTAAGGACGAGGCGGTAAAGATGGTGATCGAGTCATCTCGGCCGATCGCCGATGTTGCACGGGAGATCCACCTGAACGAAACCACCCTGGGTAATTGGGTGGCGAAGTATCGGGCCGAGCACGTCGAGGACGAGCCGCCGTTGAATATTACGGAGCGGGCGCGACTGCGAGAATTGGAGCGGGAAGTTCGGGAATTGCGGATGAAGAGCGAGTTCCTGGGAAAAGCGGCGGCCTTCTTCGCCCAGGAGTATCGGTGAGCGAGCGGTACGAGTTCATCGATGCGCAGAAGGCGTTCTACCCGGTCCGGTCGATGTGCCGGTGGTCACAGGTTTCGGCGTCGGGCTACTACGACTGGCGGTCGCGGCCGGCGTCGGCGACCGCCGAGCGCCGGCGTGAGCTGGAGGTCCTCGTGGCCGTCGTGTTCGAGGAGGCGGACGGCATCTACGGCTACCGGCGGGTGCATGCCGAGCTGGCCCGCGGGCAGGTCCCGGCCAGCCCGGAGCTGGTGCGAGCGGTGATGCGCGATCTCGGCCTGTACCCCTGCCAGCCCAAGCCCTTCCGGCCCACCACCACGACCCCGGGCGACGCAAGTGCAGTACCGGACCTAGTGGCCCGCGACTTCACCGCCGCCGCGCCGGGCAGCAAGCTTGTCGGGGACATCACCTACATTCCCACCTGGCGCGGCTGGGCTTACCTGGCCACCGTCATCGACTGCCACACCAAGGCATGCATCGGCTGGGCGGTCGCCGAGCACATGCGCACCGACCTCGTCGTGGACGCGTTGGACATGGCCGCCCGCAATTACGACCTCGCCGACGAGTGTATATTCCACTCCGATCGCGGAACACAATACATGTCCGACCAGTTCGCGAAACACGCTACCGCGCTGGGTATTCGCCGCTCGGTCGGCCGCACCGGTATCTGCTACGACAATGCGCTCGCCGAATCCTTCAATGCCGCGTTGAAAGTCGAGCGCGTCAATCGCACCCAATATGTAACCATTCACCTGTTACCAGTGTGACTGGTGTGGCGAGCAGCGGCGTGTCGGCTTGATCTTGGTTGGCTGGCCTCGATCATGCTCGTGTGGCCGGGATGGAGCAGTTGTCGCGTGAGCAGCTGCTGGTGGTGGTGGCCGAGCAGGCCCGCGTGATCGAGGGGCAGTCGGCGCGGATCGAGGCGCTGACGGCTCAGGTTGCGGAGCTGACCCGGCGGCTGGGGCAGAACTCGGGCAACTCGTCGCTTCCGCCGTCCTCGGACCGGTTCGGCAAGCCGAAGCGTGACCGGCGGGCAGGTTCGGCTCGCAAGCCGGGCAAGCAGCCTGGCGCACCGGGCTCGGCGCTGGAGTATGTGGCCGACCCGGACGAGGTGGTCGAGCACGTGCCGGCCGCATGCGGTGGCTGCGGGGCCGGGCTGGACGGTGCCGAGGACGCCGGGATGATCATCAGGCAGGTCCGCGATGTGCCGCTGGTCAAGGTGAAGATCACCGAGCATCGCCTGCACAAGCGGGCTTGCGGCTGCGGCAGGATAACCACCGCGCCCGCCCCGGTGGGGGTGGACGGCCCGGTCTGTTACGGGTCGAACCTGCGCGCGATCGCGGTGTATCTGGTGGTGTTCCAGCACGTGCCGGTGGAGCGGGCCGCCGGGTTGATCGCCGACCTGACCGGCGCGGGCGTCTCGACCGGCTGGGTGTCCGCCCAGGTCGCGCGCACCGCCGAGGCGCTGGCCGAGGTGGAGAAGCTGATCAAGACGCTGATCACGCTGGCCGCGGTGCTCGGCGTCGATGAGACCACCGTGAACGTGGCCGGGCGCAAGCAGTGGCTGCACGTGGCGCGCACCGACCTGCTCACCGCCTACCACCTCGACCCCAGCCGCGGCCGCGGCGCGGTCGACTGTTTCGGGGTGCTGCCCGGCTACGCCGGCGTCGCCGTGCACGACGCGCTGTCGGTCTACGACGGCGCGGCCTACGCCACCGCCCGCCACGCCCTGTGCGGGGCGCACCTGATCCGCGAGCTCACCGCGGTCGCCGAGCAGCACCCAGACGCGATCTGGCCGGGCCAGGCCCGTTCCGCGCTCGCAGACCTGGCCAGCGCCGCCCGTGCGGCCCGAGACGAAGGGCTGAACCTCATCCCGCCCGAACAGGCCGCGCAACCGCTGCTGCTGTTCCGCCATGCCGTGCTGGTCGGCCTGGCCGAACACCGCCGGTCGCCCGGGCGCAAGCAGTCCAAGGCGCGCAACCTGCTCGAACGCCTGCGCGACCGCGAGGATGAGATCCTGCGCTTCACCACCGACCTCGCCGTGCCGTTCACCAACAACGGCAGCGAACGCGACCTGCGCCCGGTCAAGACCCAGATCAAGATCTCCGGCTGTCACCGCGCCGCCACCGGCGCCGCCAACTGGCTACGCGTCCGCGGATACATCTCCACCGTCCGCAAACACGGCAACGACATCCTCACCGCGCTCCGCGACGCCATCACCGGAAACCCCTGGCAACCACCGAAATCAGTGCTCGCCACCTGAATGCTTACCCCAATATCCAACCCTAGAACACGCACGACGTGATATTGTGCAGTACATCGAATTCCGCTATAATCGTCGCAGGCTTCACTCGGCACTCGGCTATCGGACACCACACGAAGCCTACAACGACTACATCAACAAGCGCGGATCTCTTTCCGCGGCGTAAGAAACACCACCAATTACATGTCCGAAATTCGCGGAGCAGCCCAACCCGACCGGATCTGGCGCCACTTCCTCGACAACACCGGGACCGTGACCGTGGCCGACGACCACGTACGCGTCGACCTCGCGCTACGCACCTACACACCCGTCCTGATCGACGCCGGCTTCCCCGAACTCGACATCCCCATCCCATGGTGGGCAGGGCGCAAACTCCGATTCGGCTTCCCGCCGCGCTGAACCTCAGCAGTCCAAAACCTCAGGGGAACTACCTTCCCGAGGATCGAGGCTAACCCGAAGTTACGTGATCTTGATGCTGTGAAGCCCCCGTGTTGAGGGGGGTTTCGCCGTGTGTGGGGTGGTGGTTCTGGCTACGTGAGGGTGGCTGGGATGGGTGCGCCGAGTAGGTCGAAGGCTCGTCGTTGGGTGGGGGTGGGTTCGGCGAGCAGGTCGAGGTCGGCGCCGCCGATGGTGACGGTGTTGCGGGTCAGGGTGGCGAGGTGGTCGAGCAGTCCGCGGTAGTCGTGCAGTGGTCGGTTCTGGTCGTCTTTGCGGCGGGAGGCTTTGCGTTCGGCGGCGGGTGAGCGTTTCGCGGCGGCGACGGGGTTGTCGCGCTGGGGTGGGTGTTCGTCGGTGTAGGTCAGCGGCGCCCAGGCTTTGCGCAGGTGCCAGACGAGGTAGGCGGCGAGGGTGCAGATCAGTACGTGGGCGCGGACCCGGTGTTGGGTCCAGTGCCGGATCGGGCGCAGTTCCAGCTCGTCGATCTTGAGGGTGCGGAAGTCGCGTTCGAGGTTGGCCAGCTGCTTGTAGGCGGTGACGGCGCCGGCGGGGTCGAGCCGGTCGGCGGCGACGCTGGTGCGGATGAGGTAGATGCCGTCCAGGGCGGCCTCGGCGTCGATCTTGGGCTGGTTGCGGGTGACGGTCAGGGTGGTGTCGGTGATGGCCAGGTGGAAGTGTTTGGCCATCTTGTACTTGTCCAGCACCCGTCCTGCGGCCAGGCCGATCTTGTCGGCGCCGGTCAGCCGCCCGGCGGCGACGCGTTCGCGCAGCGGAGCGAGCGCCGTTTCGGTGGCGGTGAGCAGGGCGTCGCGTTTGCTGGCCCGTTCGGTGGCCAGGTGCGGGTTGCGGCAGGCGATGAGCCGTTCGCCGGGGTAGTCGGGGTGGGTGATCTCGGCCAGGTCGGCGGTGTCGAACAGGCTCATCTGCAGCGGGCCGCCGTCGGCGGCGAGTTTGGCGATCGCGGGGGCGCGCAGGCAGGTCAGCCAGCCGATGCCGCCCAGCTCCCGCAGCGCCTCGATCCGGGCGGAGGTGATCATGCCGCGGTCGCCGACCATCACCATCTGGCGCAGCGTGAACTTCTCCCGCACCGCCTCGACCGCCTCGACGAACGCGGTGGGATCGGCGGTGTTGCCGGGAAACACCCGCACCGCGACCGGGCGCCCCTCGGGGTCGGTGAGCAGCCCGTACTCGATCTGGGCCTTGCCTTTCTTGCCGTCGCGGGAGTAGCCGCGCGCGGCGAGTGGGCAGTGCGAGCCTTCCACCCAGGAGGAGGACAGGTCGAACAGCGCCAGCCGGGACGGGTTCGCCGCGGGCGCGAGGTGCCGCGCCGCGAGCCTGGCCTCGATGCCGTCTTGGCGGTCCAGCAGCCAGTCCATCGCCTGGTAGCACTCGTCGCTGGACGCCCCGGCCACGCCGAGGTCCGCGCCGAGGGTGCTGTCGGCCCACCAGCCGATAGTGGCCAGCTTGCTCGCCGGCCGGGCGACCCGGGACACGATCAACGCCAGCGCCAGGTCCCGTTCCCGGCAGGGCGGTCCCAGCAGCCCGGGCAGGCCCAGCGCCGCGGCCTGCGCCCACACCGCGGCGACATGCCCGTGCGGCACCGCGCGGACGATGCGGACCTGCTCGCCCACCGGGGCCAGCACCTGCCCGCGCAGCACCGCCTCGATCGCGCCGATCGCCGCCTCCGGCAGCGCGGACAGGTTGGCCAGCTGCTCGTGCTTCACCGTGCCGGCCTGCCGGTAGGAGCGGCGCAGATACACCGACTGGTACTCCCGCCGGCGGCCCTGCTTGTCCACGTGACTCGACTTGATCCTGGCCACATGCATCGCACCACTCGACCGCGGCATATCCTAGATAATATCTGATTCATGCGCAGACCAGCGGACGACACGCCACATATTCTGGCTACACAATCGATCCGTGAAACTCCCACGGCCCAACAAACACGGGGAATCAGCCCTCAGACCCGTCGTAACTTCGGGCTAACCAGCAAGCCCGACTCGCCACTTGGCGTGGATGGGAGCGGGTGTCGGTGGCCGCTCAGGGCGGCACGGCGACCGGTTAGGAGTCGAATGAGTCCTGGGGGTTGGGATGAGCTTGTCGGAGTTGGTTCAGTGCCTTGCGCATGCCGGCTTGTGCTTGGTTGCCGAGGTGTTCGAAGGCGGGCTTGAGTAGTGGGGCGACGAAGCGGGACAGGGTGCGCGACACGGATGTAGGTGATCGTGGGAGTTCCCCATGATTGGGGTGGTCCGTTTCTAGTCTGAGAGTGCATATACTCCCAGGTTAGGAGATGAGGATGACTCGATCCATGGGCTTGCCCGAACTCGAACGCCGTCGCGATCGGCTACGCGTCGACTTGGCGGCGGTCGGAGATTTCCGTCCGGGCAGCCTGTCGGCGGTGATGCGCCGCTGTGGCAAGGCGAACTGCGCCTGCGCCGATCCGGCGCACCCCGGCCACGGCCCACAACACCTGCTGACCAGGAAGGTCGCCGGCAAGACGGTGACGGTCCATCTGCGACCCGGCCCGGAACTGGCGAAGGCCAGGGTCGAGGTCGACAACTACAAGCGGTTCAGACAGCTCGTGGACGAGCTGATCCAGGTCAGCGAGTCGATCTGCACGGCTAGACCGCTCTCGCCGCTGGCTGAGGGGGCCGGTGGCGACCACACCGATCCGAGGGCTGGCACCGCCGGCCAAAAAGGGGGCTCTACGCCGGGCTCCAAGAGGCGTTCGCGGCCGAGGTAGCCCGCCTGTCCGAGCTGGCCGCGCACGCACTGAACTCTGGTTCGGGCGCCGGGGGCGGGGAGGGTATGGCCGCGGTCGAACTGGCGATCCGGACCGCGATGACCACCCTCGGCGCGTCGCTGCTGGAGCAACTGCTGGCTGCCGATCCCGGACACTGCGGCCCGCGGGTCGATTGCGGCGCCGGGCATCAGGCGCACTTCCTCGCCTACCGCAGCAAGTCGTTGGACACCGTCCTGGGGCCGATCATGTTGCGTCGCGCTTGGTACCACTGCACCGAATGCCGACACGGCCAGGCACCGATCGATGACCAGCTCGACGTGGTCGGCGCGTCGTTGTCACCCGGACTGCGGGCGATGACCGACCGGGCCGGGACAGCCGTGCCGTTCGCTCAAGCATCCGCGCTGCTTGCTGATCTGGCCGGGATCACCCTCACGACCAAACGCGTAGAACGCTGCGCTGAAGCCGACGGCACGATCGCCGCGACCGCGCTCGATGAGCAGACCAACGCGATCCTGACCGGCCGGCTCATCCCACTGCCACCACCTGGACCGATCCCAGACATGCTCTACCTCACCGTCGATGGCACCGGCGTGCCGATGACGCCGACCGAGACCGCCGGCCGCGTCGGCAAAGGACCCGACGGGCGGGCCCGGACCCGCGAGGTGAAACTCGCGGCCCTGTTCACCCAGACCACAACCGACACCGACGGCCGGCCGGTCCGCGACCGGGACTCGACCAGCTACCTGGCGACCCTGGACCCGGTCGAGCACTTCGCGGACCTCGTCCAGGCCGAAGCGTGTCGCCGCGGCAGCGAACAGATTCGTCAGCTGATCGTCCTGGGCGACGGCGCACGATGGATCTGGAACCTCGCCGACCAGCGTTTCCCCGCCGCCACCCAGATCGTGGACCTGTTCCACGCCCGCGAGCACCTACACGCCCTCGCCGACCTGCTCGCGTTCATCGTTCCCGACCCCGCTATTTGGCTCACCGACCGGCTGGCCGATCTGGACGCGGGCGACATCGAAACACTCTCGGCCGCTGCCCGCCTCTACGACCTGTCCGGACCCAAAGCCATCGACGTGGACAAGGCGGTGGCCTACTTCGAGACCAACGCCCACCGCATGCGCTACGCCTACTACCGTTCCCTGGGCATGTTCGTCGGCTCCGGCGTCGTGGAAGCCGGCTGCAAAGCCGTCATCGGCGCCCGCCTCAAACAATCCGGCATGCACTGGGCCACCCGCGGCGCCACCGGCATCACCACCCTGCGCTGCGCCCACGCCAGCGGACCCTGGAACCAGATCTGCCCACCACCGCACTCTCAGACCGGCGCCGCCTGACCAAAGATCACACTGTCCCGGACCAACCACCTACAAATCCGTCGCGCACCCAGCGGGACAGGCCTTTGAAGGTGAAGTCGGCGGTGTAGGTTACCTTGGTTCCGGACGCCACTGGCTGGAAGGTCATGGTGTCCATGGCCATGACGGTCTTGTTCTCTCCGCGAAGTCGAATGAGTTGGCGGTCCACGAATTCATCGACGACGTAGGTGAGTCGCGTCTTCCGGCCGAGAAATGTCGAGGTGTTGAGGTAGGTGGTACCAATTCCGCCGTTGCCGTGCTGGCGCACGGTGGTGACTGTGCCTGGGTCCCATTGGGTGGTTGTGGTGAAGTCGGATAGGTAGTCGAATACGGCGCCCAAGGGTTTTTCGACGACGACGGTTCTGAGCAGTTTCATGGTGTCCTAACTTGCGGTGGTTGGGATGGGTGTCAGGGCAGCGACGACCTGTTCCACAGGGCCGTCCATGCCCGGGCCGGGATCAGGCGTGCGGCTTTCATGAGCAGGGCCATCCGCGTGGGGAAGACGATCTCCGTGCGGTCGCGCTGGAGACCGTGGCAGATCGACCGTGCGGCCTGGTCGGCGTCGATGATGAACGGCATCGGGAAGCGGTTGCCGGCTGTGAGGTCGGTTCGCACGAAGCCGGGGCAGACGGTCGTGATCCGCACCCCGGTTCGGGCGAGGTGGATGCGCAGGGACTCCAGGAGGTTGAGCTGGGCCGCCTTGGTCGCGCCGTAGGCCTCGGCGCCGGCGAGGCCTCGGTAGCCGGCCACGGAGGAGATGCCGGCGATGACCCCGCTTCGTCGCCGCAGCATGTCGGGCAGGAGGGCTGCGATGGCGTTGCTCATGCCGGTGAGGTTGACCTGGACGTGCCGGTCGAAGACGTCGGTGTCCCAGTGTTTGGGATTCATCGCCTTCCAGTAGCCGGCGGCCAGCACCGCGAGGTCGATCGGGCCCAGCTCGTCGCGGATTCGTGCCGCGGCGGCTGCGACGGAGGTGACGTCGGTGACGTCCGCGGGGAGGACGAGCATGTCCCCGCGTGCGACATCCTGGAGCTGCTGCTGGCGGCGTGCGGAGATCGCGACGGTCGCGCCACGGTGTAGGAGTTCGCGTGCCACGGCGGCACCGATTCCGCTGGATCCGCCGACGACCCACGCGATCTTGCCGTTCAGGTCCATGCCGGTCCCCTTGTCGTCTGGAGCTGCCAGCAAACACCGCTGGATACGGTCATGGTCAGACTCCTGCCTGCCGGTTGTGGGGTGGGCGAGGGTGCACTGGCAGCCCGCGGAGCCGGAGCCAGATACCGTGCACCCGGATCAGGGTCGAGACCCGTTGGGTCATCAGGGGCTGGCGGATGAGCAGCCGAGCCAGGGTTCGGCGGGTGGCGGCTTCGGGCCGACCCCGAAACGTCGCTGCGAATGCGATGGCACCGTCGCGGCGCAGCGTCACGGTTGTCGACACCAGGTCGGGCCTCAGGGTGAACCGCAGCGTGTAGGCGCCGTTCACGTCGAAGAACGGGGAGACGTAGAAGTCCTTGCCCGTCACGGCGACGCCGGCCTGGTCAGGCCGCAGAAGGTAGGCGTGCCGCTCGCTGTGGATGTTGTGGACCTCGGCGACGACGCAGGCGAGCCGCTCGCTGCTGTGGTAGCACCAGAAGACGGACAGCGGGTCGAAGACGTGTCCTAGGACGCGGGCGTTGGCGAGCATGATGACCCGGCCGCGGGCGCCAAGGTGAATGCCGTTGCACGCCAGGTAATTCTCGATGTTGGCCTTGATGCTCAGGCGAGGGTCGCCGAGGTGATCCTCGCTCCGGAAGCTGGCAAACGGCCGCAGGTACCACGGCTGGCTTGGGAGGGAGTCGAGGTCGACGAGCCACTGGTAGACCCGGTGCCGGAAGGCGTGGCGCACGGGTCCGGAGCGGCGGTGCGTGACCCACCCATCGACCAGTGCCGGCAGCGTGGGTGGCCGCATCCGTTCCGGCGCCGGTGCGCTCGTCTCGCGGGCGATCGTCAGGGGGGCGGCGCTCACCAGGTGACCCCGAATTGTCGGGCAGCCTCGACGCCGGAGCGGCAGCCGTCCTCGTGGAACCCCCAGCCGTGGTAGGCCCCGGCGTACACCGTGCGGTTGGTGGCGAGGGCGCTGAGCTGCGATTGCGCCCGGACCGCGTCGGGGGTGTAGATCGGGTGCTCGTAGTGCATGACCGCGGTAACGAGGCCCGGGTCGAGACGTTCGCGGTCGTTGAGCGTGACGAGGAACGCTTCCGGCGATTGGTGCCCCTGCAGCGCGTTCATCCAGTAGGTCACCACGGCGGGCTGGCCGGGCTGGTCGCAGGACGTCATCGTGTAGTTCCAGGATGCGCGGGCGTTCCGTGCCTGCGGCAGCACCGAGCTGTCGGTGTGCAGAACCGTCACGTTGCTCGAGTAGCCGAACTGCTTGAGGGTGGTGACCTCCGCGTCGCTCGGGTCGGCGAGCAGGCCGAGCGCCTGGTCGGCGTGGGTCGCGATGACGACGCGGTCCACGCGGGTGACCTGCCCGGCGACGTCCCGGATCTCGACGGTGTCCGGGCGCCGGGTGATGTCGGTGACGGCATGGGCCACGCGCACGTCCTGCAGCAGCCCGGCGAGCCGCTCGACGTAGCTGCGGGATCCGCCGACGACGCTGTACCACTGCGGCGACCCGGTGACCCGAAGCATCCCGTGGTGGTCGAGGAACTGAAACAGGTAGCGGGCCGGGTAGACCAGCGTGGTCTCCCGCCCGGCCGACCACACGCAGGAGACGACCGGGATGGCGTAGTGGGCGATGAAGTGGTCGCTGAACCCCTCCCGTTCCAGGAACTCGCCGTAAGTCATCAGGTCGTCGTCGTCCGTCGTGCGCAGGAAGGCCGACGCCCGCCGGTGGAAGCGCTTGACCTGCCACAGCATGCGGAGAAACCGCGGGTCGGCCAGGCGGCGTGGCTGGGCGAACATGCCGCGCAGCCCGCGTCCGCCGGCATACTCCAGCCCGCACTCCTCGCAGCGAACGCTCATGCTCATCTCGGTGGGGCGCACCTCGACGTCCAGCTCGCCGAACAGCTTGCGCAGCCACGGGTAGGTCACGTCGTTGTGGACGATGAACCCGCTGTCGACCGCGTGCTGGCGGCCATCCGAGTCCGTGACGTCGTGGGTGTGCGCATGGCCACCGAGCCGGTCCTCGGCTTCGAAGAGGATGACGTCGTGGGTGCGGGAGAGCAGGTAGGCGGCGGTGAGGCCGGAGACCCCGGCACCGACCACGGCCACGGACGGCCGCCGGGAATCGTCGGCGGAGCCTGGGGCCCAGGCCTTCCGTGCGGGTCCTGCGTCGATCGTCGTGCGAGTAGCGATGGAATCCATTGTGGTGAACTTTCGTCGAAGGTTTGTCTAGAAGGTAGCTCCGATCTCCAGGCTTGTCAAATGTGTGTTCAAGGACTGTATAGTGTCCGCATGGAGCTCCCGGAGGATCGCGCGCTGCTGCGCATCGGTGAACTGAGTCGACGCGTCGGGGTGAGCGACCATGTGCTGCGCGCCTGGCAGAGCCGCTACGGCCTCCTGCAGCCGGTGCGTTCAGCCGGCGGCTTCCGGCTGTACTCCGGCGCGGACGAGTTGCGCATCCGCCGGATGCAGGCCCACCTCGCCGCCGGGCTGTCTGCCGCCGAGGCGGCGCACACCGTGCTCCGCGAAGACGGCGGCACCGGCGTCGAACCCGCCCGACCCGCCGAACCACCCATCACCGCGTCAACGGTGAGTGAGCTCTCCGCCGCCCTCCTACAGGCCCTAGACGCCTTCGACGAGCCGGCCGCGCACGCCGTGCTGGACCGGCTTGTGTCTGACCTCTCGCTGACAACCGTGCTACGGGACGTCGTCGTCCCGTACCTAGCCGAGCTTGGCCGGCGCTGGCAGCGGGGGACGGCCAGCGTCGCCCAGGAGCACTTCGCCAGCAATGTCATCCGCGGCCGCCTCGCCGGGCTCGCCCGCGGCTGGGGAAGCGGGCACGGCCCGCGCGCCGTACTCGCCTGCGCACCCGGGGAGCTGCACGATATGGCGCTCATGGTTTTCGGCATCGTGCTGAATCGCAACGGATGGCGGATCGACTACCTCGGGGCGAACACGCCGGTCGAGGAACTGGGGCGGGCCGTCGACGCCACACATCCCGACCTCATCGTCCTCGCCGCCACACGCCCGGAGACCCTCGAGCCACTGCAACCCAAGCTCGCCGCGCTCGCCCAACGCGCCCCGCTCGCCCTCGCCGGAGCCGGCGCCACACCCCAGCTCGCGAACGCCGTGGCGGCCCGGCGCATGACGGGCGACCCGGTCACCGAGGCCGAGCAAGTCGGCTGGCCGTCGTGAAAGTACTCATCGCCTGCGCGTCGCGTCGTCGCCGGGCACGGTCGGTTGTCATGCACATCGAGGCGACCCTCGCAGACGGCGACGGTGTCAAGCAGAAACGGCCACCTGCGAGCTCGAGGGTTCTGGCGCGCCGGGATGGTCGCGGGGACAAACCATGCCAAAGAAATCAGCACCGGGCGACCGACGTGGCCTCTGCTTCATGTCTGTCGACATCGATCGCCGAACTTCCAGCGATTAGCCAATTTCGCGCTGGGTGACACAGTCGGCTATCAAGGGGCTAACGCAGACTTTTTCTTCTTCCGCTCACGCTACTGGTCAGAATAAGCGGCGGCGCAGGCCTTGAGAGCATGTCGAACCTTTTTCGATTGCCAATGGCTGAGGTGGCGTGTGACGGTTCGGAAATCTGGGTCAACAGCGCGTGTATCTAGCCCGAGGCGAAACCGACGCCGATCTCTTCCGTTCCGGAAGAAAATCACGACCACTCCGCGAGCAAGCTCCAGCGCGGCCTCATCGCCGCAGAGGGGTCCAGACCAGGCGGACGTCCCGAGGCGGGGATGACGCCGCGCCGGCTGTCGACCGAGACCACAAATACGTTTAAGGCCAGGGAATTGTGGATCTACCTGCCTGCCATGACGGTATTGCTCCTCGCGTCCCATCTGTCGACGGCAGCGGCGCCCACGGCGACCACTTGCGCGCCGATCAGGCATGATTGTCATCTTGACCATCGGCCATCTCGGCAGTCACCCGGCCTGGCGAAATAAGGCAGTCGAAACCATTACGACGATCGCTAGGGCTTCCAGGCAATACCCACGGAGCACGCCGCCGCGGGATACTCAGCATACGGACTTAGCCCAGCTAAGCCGTCTCGCACTACATACCAGGAGTGCACCATGATCGGCCTGATCATCAGCCTCACCATCATCGGACTCATCGCCGGCGCGCTGGCCCGACTGCTCGTGCCCGGCAAGCAGGACATGTCGGTGCCGATGACCGTCCTCATCGGCATCATCGGCTCGTTCGTCGGTGGGTTCCTCGGCTACCTGATCTTCCACCACGATAGCCAGAACGGCTTCTTCCAGCCGTCCGGGATCATCGGCTCGGTCATTGGGGCCGTGATCGTGCTGCTTATCTGGATCCGCCTAGTAGTCTGTCGCTTCTAAATAGCTGGGTATAAGTGCCGAAGTTTGATGCGGGCGTCGCTGGTGGTGAACCTCCAGTCGACTTGGCGCTCGTCGGCGTTGATGGCCTCGGCCCAGGCGGCGAGTTCGCTGTCGAGGACGGCGAGGTCGGCGATACGCCGGCCGAGGCATTGCTTGGTCAGGCAGGACAGTTCGATCTCGGCGATGTTGAGCCAGGAGCCGTGCTTGGGTGTGTGGTGGATCTCCAGCCGGCCGGCCAGGGCGTAGGCCTTCTCGGGCGGGAATGCCTCGTAGAGGGAGGCGATCGAGTGGGTGTTGAGGTTGTCCATGACCAGGACGACCTTGTCCGCGTCGGGGTAGTCGACGTTCAGCAGATGTTCGACGCCGTGGGCCCAGTCGATGCGGGTCCGGGTGGACTCGGCGTAGGCGCGGCGCCAACCCCGCAGGGGTTCGGCCCACACGAAGATCGAGCAGGTGCCGCAGCGGATGTACTCGGAGTCCTCGCGGGCCACCCGCTCGGGCGCAGCCGGCGTGCCTGCTCTGGCGTCGGCGAGCAGTTGGAGTGGTTTCTCGTCCATGACCACGACCGGGAAGGCCGGATCGTAGGGGCGGGCATAGACGCCCAGCACATCCTCCATCGCGGCCACGAACGCCGCATTCTGCTTCGGCGGGATCGTCCAGCACGCCTTCAGGTGAGGCTTAAGCGCCCCCTTTTTAGGACCCGCCCGATCGTGGAGTGGTCTATCGGCGGCATCCCCTCGGTCAAGGCCACCCGTCTCTCCAGCAACCGCAGCGTCCACCGCGCACGCCCCGGCGGTGGCTGGCTGCACGCCAGCGCGATCACCCGGGCCTCGACGTCGCCGGTCACCTTCGGCTCCACCGGAGGCGTGGCCCGCTTCTTGCGGCCGATCACGTCCTCAACCCGCCCGGCATGCGTCGTGAACGCCTTCGCGACCAGATACACCGTGCTCTGCGACGTGCCCAGACCTTCGGCCACCACACGCCGATCCGGCGCCGGCCCCTGCGTCTCATCCAAGGCCAGCAACACCCTGGCCCGGGTGATCAACCGGGCAGGATGCCGCCCCGAGGCGACCACCTTCTTCAGCTTCGCACGATCCCCAGCGGTCAAGGAGACCATGAACTCCTTCGGACGAGGCACGCCGTCAACTCCTTCTGGTCAAGTATCAACCAGAACAGCCGACCACAAATAACCATCAAATAAGATGCGACACGCCACTAGGTGGCCGCCGCAGCATCCGTCGCTGATCACCCGCGAAGACCGGATAATCCCACACCATCTCTTCGGGACAAGGTGGAGAGTGTGACAGTGCTGGTGGCGGGGGCGTCGGGCTTCGTGGGCCGCCGGTTGTGCCCCGCGCTGGAAGAGGCCGGTTACGCCGTGCGGGCCATGACCCGCCACCCCGATGATTATCGGGGTGTCGGTGAACCGGTTCGGGCCGACGTGACCGAGGCGGCGTCTCTGGCCGCGGCCGCGCAGGGCTGCGATGCCGCGTATTACCTCGTGCATTCACTCGACCGGGCCAGCTTCGAGAAGGACGACGCGGCGGCAGCCCGGGCGTTCGGCTCCGCGGCGTCCCGGGCCGGGCTAGGGCAGATCGTCTACCTCGGCGGACTCGGCAGGGACGAGGACGAGCTGTCCTCGCATCTGCGCAGCCGCCGGGAGGTCGAGAGATTGCTCGGGCACGCCGGCGTGCCTGTCACGGCGTTGCGTGCCGGAATCATCGTCGGCCACGGGGGCATCTCCTGGGAGATGACCCGCCAGCTCGTGGAGCACCTGCCGGCGATGATCCACGCCACGGTGGGTGCGCACCAAGACGCAGCCGATCGCCGTTGCCGACGTCGTCCGTTACCTCGTGGCCGTGCTGGGCATGCCACAGGCCACCGGGCGTGCGTTCGAGATCGGCGGCCCTGACGTGCTGGAATACGTCGAGCTGATGCGCAGGCTTGCCGCGATCGAGGGCCGCAACAGAATCGTGATCCCGGTCCCGTTCCTGACACCGTCGCTGTCCGCGCGGTGGCTCTCGCTCGTGACCGATGTCCACACCCGGACCGGACGGTCACTGGTCGACTCGATGATCAACGAGGTAATCGTGCACGATGACAGCATCCGACAGTTAATACCGTTCGAGCCGATGGATTACGACGCCGCGGTGCTGCAGGCGCTGGGCGAGCGGGCAAGAGCGGCCCGCTCGTGACCGGTTCGCCGGCGCCGGTGCCGCGCGAACGGACGCTGGCGAGCAGGCTGTCGTCGTGGCTGGCGGACACGGCACCTCGCGATCATCGCGAAACCGACGCCGTGTCCCGTCGTCGCAGGACAGTGGTCGCCGGTACATCGGTGGCTGGGGCCGGACTGCTCGGGGCGTCGTTGTCCGCCGAGCCCGACTCCACCGAGTTCTACGTCCTCACCCTGGGTGTGGCCGGCACCTGGCTGATCGGTGGCCTCCGATCCGGACCGCTGCACCTCGGCCGGGCGCAAACACGGCACGGCACCGTGCGCCGGCCGGTGATCGAGCCGGTCGCGACCGGCGCCGCCGTGTTCGGGGTCTTCTACGGCGCCGCCCGCCTCGTCCGGGGAGTCCCGATCCTCAACCAGGCGATCGCCTCCGTCCTGCAGTACGCGCACCGAGGCTCGCGACCGCTGGTACTGGCGACCGCACTGGCCAACGGCGTCGGCGAGGAGGTCTTCTTCCGAGGAGCCGTTTACGCCGCCGCCGGCATCAAACACCCCGTGCCCACGTCCACAGCTATCTACACACTCGCCGCGACCGCCACGCGCAACCCGGCGCTGGTCCTGGCCTCCGGCGTGATGGGCGCCCTGTTCGCGCTGCAACGTCGCGCCTCCGGCGGCATCCAGGCGCCCATCCTGACTCACCTGACCTGGTCAACGCTGATACTGCGCTACCTCCCGCCGCTATTCCCCGACACCACCATCGCAGCGAAACGCTCAACCCGCCCGCGCACCTGACCCGGCCAGCAGCACCCTCACCCGCGACCTCGCCAAGACTCACAGTCCGGCGCTGAGACCGCTGCGTGAGCTGATCAACGTGGGCTGCAGGCCCAGCTCAAAGATCCACAGGTGTCGTCCCGGGCGGATTCTTCTGTGCGATCGCGGCGGTGAGCGCCGTCGCGAAGGCCACCCAGCCGGCATACGGGGCGAGCATTCCCGCGGCTGCCCGGTCGTGGCGGACGCTGCGGAGAATGAGGTCGACGGTCGAGGCCTCGAGGGCGAGAATCTCGGCGAGGGCCAGACGAGGCCGGTGGGCGCGGAAGAAGATCCAGCTCCAGCCGATATTGAGGACGAGGTTGGCGGCCAGCGCGAACCGGTAGCGGTTGCGTTCAGCCGGGTCGTCGATCCTGTCCGGGGTGCGAGGCGAGGCCACTGCAATGAGCGCGTAGAGGGACGTCCAGGCGGGGCCGAAGACCCATCCGGGTGGCTGCCACCGTGGCTTGGTGGGGGATCGGTACCAGCTCGAACGCACATCCGTGCCGGCAGCGCCGGCCAGAGCAGTCCCGGCCAGCGCCGCACCGGTCCAGAGAAGGTGACGTTTCTTCTTCACTGTGAGCCCCAATTTGTATGCGTGTCGGTGATGCGAGGCTGGCGTGCGCGCCGAGCGCGGGATAGCGCGTGACGTTCTTGCCGATCGAAGCCACAACCAAACTGTGGCTGGTCAGGTTATGGGCCCGCGCAGCACGCTTCGTTCGTGCGCTGGATTGCCGTCGAACTTCTGCGCCGATACGTCGATGACGTGATAGGCGGACACGTCGATGCCGGCCGGCAGGGTGAAGGTGCCCTGGCCGACAGTTCCCAGCGTGCCGATGGCGACCATGCGGTTGGCGCTCGGGTTGTACATCCACACCTCGTAGTAGCCGTCCCATGCCGGCAGCGCGGTCGTGGCGACTGTCATGCGGTACCCGTCGGAAGAGCTGTGCATGGTGGCGGTGCCGTGCGCTTGACTCGGCGTGCCAGGCTGGGCTGCCAGCGCTGCCCGCCCAGCGGTGGTCGCGGTGCCCGAGTTGTGGTGGCCGAGGGACCAGCCGGTGATGCCCGCGCCGGCGATGGCGACGACGGTGGCCGCTGCCAGTAGCGGACGAGTCCAGCGACGCGTGCGTGACGGCATGCTGGTCGGCTCGGGTGGCGTGTCCCGGTCTGCCCGACCCGGTGTACCGGCGACACCGGGCTTAGCGTTGGCCATGTAGCCGCCGGCCTGGTCATCGACCGCGGAGGTCGCCGCCGCGATCCGCTCCCATACTGCTGCCAGCGAGGCGTCGCTGTCGCTCTCGGCGGGCTCGAGGTCACGCTGGCTGTCGCGGGCGACGCTCACGATCCGCCGGTAGCTGCGCAGGTCGACCTGGCACTGCGGGCAGGTGGCGACGTGTTCGGCCAGGCTGTCCTCGATCGGCTCGCCGAAAGCCAGGAGGGCGATGTCCTGCTGCGCCTTGTCGTGCAGTGGACTACTGGGCGTGGACACTGTCGACCTCCCATCGGCGTCGCAGCGTCTCGAGGCCGCGCCGGATGTGGCTCTTGACGGTGCCGAGCGGCAGCCGGGTCACGTTGGCGATCTGTTGATGGGTGAGGTCGTCGAAGAAGGCAAGCTGCAGCATGCGGCGTTGAGTGTCCGGCAGGTGCGCGAGCACGTCGGCGACCACGATCCGCTCGACGATCGCGTCGGTTGCTGTCTCCTGCGCGAGCGAGCTGCTCTCCGACATGTCAGCCGAGCCGGCTGCGTGTTCGGCGGCGAGGTCAGCGCGGCGTTCGCGCCCGAGCACCCGGAGCCGGTCGATGCAACGACGACGGGCGATGCCTACCAGCCAGCCGGCGAGCGTGCCGCGGTCAGGGTCGAAGGTGGCGCGGCCCTGCCAGGCAGACACGAACGTGAGCTGGGTGACGTCGTCGGCATCATCAGTTGGTAGGGGCAGCGCGGACCGGGCGATGCGGTGGACCAAAGAGCCGTAGCGGTCGAAGGCCGCCCGCAGTGTCCAGTCGGCTCCGTCGGCGAATGCCTCGGCGAGGCGGCGGTCCTCGGCGGACGCCGCGGTCGCCGCCGATTCCGCTTCTGTTATTCCGGTCAGGTGATGCACCCCGGTAGGGGGGTACACATCGGGTCCACCGGCGTCGCTCATACCGGCACCGCCGTTACGACGATGTTGTCCCGGTAGGACAGCGCGGACCGGTCGAACGACCCCCCGCAGGTGATCAGCGTCAGCCGTGGCTCTCCGGCGCGGGTGAACAGGTCGCCCAGCGGGACCGAGGTCTTCGGGAACTGCTCCCGAGCCACGACCCGGTAACGATAAGTGCGCCCGTCGCGGGTGGTCACGTCGACGGCTGCTCCCGCGGCGACGTCTCTCAGGGCGAAAAAAGCGCCTTCGCCTTGGTGGACGTCATCGACGTGGCCGACGAGCACAGTCGATCCGCTGGGCTGGCCCGGGCGTGCTGCCCACCGGTACCAGCCGACCGTGTCGACGCGTCCGGGTATGGCGACCTTCCCAGTTCTGTCCACTCCGATGCTCACTATAGGTGCGGTGACACCCACGGAGGGGATCTGTATCGCCCGGGGTACGGCTGCATCCCCGGTCAACCTGGGGGTCGCCGATCGGGCGGTAGTGCCCCGCGGAGCAGTCGGTACCGCCGCCTGCGTAGGTCGCGCAGCGCTGCTCGTGACGGTCGTGCGACCCGCAGTGCCCGCTGGACGGCCATCGGGGCGGACGGAGACCGGCGTCGCGGCTGCCTGGGTGGCCAGCCGCGCGGCGGTCCCGGCACCCACCGACTCACTCCGAGCCGCGGACTCACGGCCGAGTGTCCAGGTAACGGGCACGGCGATCGCGATCGCGACACCGGCCGCCACGGCGGCCAGCGCGGTCCCTACTGAGGGTCGCACGGGGTCCCCCTGTCGAGTCGAGGTCGGGCGTGGCGGGCCGGATCAGGCGGTCCCTGTCAGCGCCCCGGTGCCGCTGTGGCGCGAGCCTGGCGGGTCGAGGCTGGCAGCTCGAGTAGCTGCCAGCCTCGACATCAGGGCTCCTGCAGAGCTGGGTCAGGACTTGGCGGCCGCGCGCCGCTGCATCCGGTACAGACCGGCCCCACCGGCGAGGGCGAAAATCGCACCGGCGATGCTCGCCACCCACACCCAGCCCAGCATGCCCTGCTCGACATCCAGGAGCCCGCCAGAGCCCGCCGGAACGCCGCCCGGGGCCGAGTGCAGACCGTCGATCGTCTGCGTGACCAGTGCCAGCGTCTTGTCACCGGCTGAGCCGACCGCGTACACGATCGTCGAGGTGCCTTCGGTCAGGTTCACCTCCGCCGGCCCGATCGCGACCGTGCTCGTGCCCGCGAGCGTCACATCGGCGTTGATGGTGCCTGCTGCAAGGTCGGCGGTGGCCTGCTTGGGATTGGTGAGCTTGGCGAAGGCGACCTGTCCGTTGGCGCGGACATCGACCGCGGGAGCCGCCGCGTCGTGCCGCACGACGAGCCGAGCCTGACCAGCCCCGACCGGAGACACGTCGTTCACGTACGGCGTCAGCGTCGGCTTGCCGGCCGCGGTCAGGTGCGCCACGAGCGTGTAGCTCTTGCCCGCTTCGACACCGGCCTTTGCGGTGATGACCGGATTGCCGGTTCCCTTGGTGTTCGCGGCCGCGAAGACCGTGACGGTGTAGCTGCCCGCCGGCAGGTCCAGCGGGCCCGCAACGGTGCCCGGTTTGAAGTTCGCCAGGGTGGACTTGCCGTTCACGAACACGTTGACCGGGGTGTTCGGGATACCGTGCACCACGCTGACCGATGCGGTATCGGCTGCCTGCGCTGATGACGACGAGAGAACCAGGCCAGCGAGGGCTGCACCTATAGCGATGACGAGAGTGACTATCCGTTTCACGTTTCCTCCACGTTGTAGTCGGGGTTTCGGTCTAGCGACCGTGCTGCTGTGGGGTTCTTCGATGCGCGCTCACCAAGGACTACGACCACCTGCCAACGACTGGATGCAGCGTCGACACGTTCGACGCCGCACGCCTTGCTGTGGTCAAGGCAGCTGATCAGTGGCTCGTGAGCACATACCCATTTGAATGCCCACGCGCGGCACCACTCGCCCGGCGAAACCGCACCTATCGAGACGGGTAGGTGCGCCGTGTTGCGTTGGCCGTGCGTATGTCGGGCGCTCGGTGGGCCCTCGGGTTTAGAAGGTTGCGGGAACGACGGCCTTGTGACTGTCCTCGTTGTCTGGCGTGCCTGCGGACGGCGTGCGTTCGTGGACAGGTTTGTGGACAGCATGTCCACTGAAGACAGTGGGCCGTCCTAATCATGGCAGCGCGACTCGGCCTCGTTCGACGCGCTGGACCCAACTGGGCGGCCGAGTGGTCCGGGTCGGCCGGCTGCGGGGGGTTTCATGCCGAACAGGAACCGGGTGAGCCGGAACCGTCGGATCAGCGCCTCGTAGAGGAGGAGGGTTCCGGCGAACGACGTGATCACGAGCAGTGGGTACTTGACGAGGATCGGCAAGTGCCAACCGACGATGATCTACGCAGCGGCCACGATGACCGGTTCGTGGAGCAGATAGCAGGGCAGCACCGCCTGGTTGGCGTAGCGGGCGGCACGTCGTGACAGCGGGTCGCGGCCAGCGCTGCCCGTGGGACCGGTCGCCGGCGCGCGGTCTGCGCGGTCTGCCCGGTGAACCATCAACGCGCCGGCGAACCCCACGATGGCGGTGATCCACAGCCAGCCGGCGACACCCTGCAGGGCACTCCAGCCGCGCGCGGTGCCGCTCATGACATCGACGCCGGACCGGCGCAGGATGCCCGCCCACCCGACCAGCGCCGTGCTGGTCACCAGGGCGCCGGCCAACGCGGGTCGACGTCCGCGTCGCAGCGCCGCCTCGAACCGTCGATCCGAGGCGATCAGATAGCCATAGAACAGCGGAAGAATGTAGGTCAGTCGTTCCCAGCCGCCGGTGTTGACGTCCGGGCCGAACGCCGCCTCCACCAGTGCCATCGGGACCGCTGCCAAGAGCAGGACGGTGCGGCTGTGCCGGTCGGCCAGTCCGGCCACCCGCTCGACGAGCAGAACGCCGCGCGGTCGCCGCAGATACCAGAACACGGGCAGCAGCGTGATCGAGAACAGCAGCAGCACATACAGGAACCACAGGTGCGCCGGATCGAACCCGACGCCGCCCGAGGCCCAGGACCCGCGCGGTAGCAACCCGCCGGCCATCGCCGGAACGTCGAGAAACTCGCGCCAGAACCGCCAGTACGACTCGTGGAATCCGGGCTGGCCCAGCCGTTCGAGATAGAACATCGGCGTACCAACACCGCCAGGCCGACCACGAACGGGACGAGCAGGCGGGCCAGACGCTCCCTGACGAACACGCCCGCGGAGCGGGTGCGCATCGCGGACCGCACACCCATGCCGGAGACCACGAACAGCAGCGGCATCCCCCACAGCGAGCCCGACAACAGGAACACGGTAAATCCGGCGCTGGATCGAGGGTCCTTCACGAACCACGAGGTCCCCGCGGCGATCACCACCGCCGAGTGAAAGGCCACCAGTCCGGCCACCACGAACGCCCGCATGACATCCGTCAGCTCGCCGACCCGCCACAGCAGACGACACCGCACACCGGCCCGGGCTCGAGTCATGGAGTCAGCGCTGCCAGGCGGTGAGCGCGTCTACCTCGGCGGACTCAAGAGCGAGGGTGAGTGCCCCGGCGTT
Source organism: uncultured Actinomycetota bacterium (assembly GCA_963839995.1). Classification (GTDB taxonomy): domain Bacteria; phylum Actinomycetota; class Actinomycetes; order Mycobacteriales; family Jatrophihabitantaceae; genus CAWIUB01. The sequence goes on from CAWIXH010000017.1 coordinate 403,135, forward strand.
GGTGGCGGCCTGCTGGGCGTTCTTGGCACCGGGGATGGGCAGGGCGTGTTGCTCGATCAGCCAGCGCGGGGCGACTTGCGAGGGTGTGGCGTCGTGGTGGTCGGCGATCTCGCGCAGCAGCGCCAGCAGCGGCTCGAGTTCGGCGAGCCGACGGGCGCGGAAGTGTGGGAGGACCCGGCGGATGCCTCCGGGACGCCGGCCGGGGCCGTATTTGCCGGTCAGCAGGCCCATCCCGAGCGGGCTGTACGCGATCAGGGTGACCTCGAGTTCGCGGCAGGCGTCAAGCACGCCGTCGGTTTCGGGATCACGGTGGACGAGGGAGTACTGCACCTGGTTGGACGCCAGCGGGATCCCCTCGGCGGCGAGGGTGGCATGCGCGGCGCGCAGCGCGGCGGCGCTGAAGTTGCTCACGCCGATCGCGCGGATCTGCCCGCCACGGTGCGCGGCGGCCAGGGCGCGCAGCAATGACGCGGCTGCGACGAAGCGCGGCGGCCAATGGATCTGGTACAGGTCGATCCGGCCGAGCCGCGCCAGGCTGTGCTGCAGCGCCGACGGCAGCGCCTGCGCACGCCGGAACGGATAGGGCGCGTACTTGGTCGCGATCACGACCTCGGGATGGGCGCGGGCGAGCTCTCCGACCCGGCGCTCGGTACGTCCCCACCCGTAGGTTTCGGCGGTGTCGACGAGGGTCACCCCGGCGGCCAGCGACACCTCGAGCGCCTGTTCCTCTGCCGCCGGCGAATCCGACCCGCCATAGCCCAGCAGGGAGCGGTTCGCCCACGACATCGCTCCCACGCCGAGCGGCGCCACCCGGATGCCGCTGGCTCCCAGCGGCACCGTCCCGGCCGGCCGTGGGTCGCTCATCGTCGGCTCCGTCGCCGGGGCAGGTGCGCGTCGAGCAGTGCTGCGGCCGCGGCCGCAGCGGCGGTCGCCGGGCTGCTGCGGGAGCCGAACATGCGCGCGGCGGCGAAGGCGCCGTCCATGACCAACAGCAACTGTTGCGCCAGCTGCGATGGTTCCGGTGCGCCGGCCTTCTCGGCCAGCCCGCGGAGTCGGTCGAGGACCGCCTGCTTGTGCGCGCGGGCGACTCGGTGGCCGGGATGGTCCTGCGCGGGGAACTCCGCCGCCGCGCCCTGGAACGTGCAGCCCAGGCACGCCGGGCTGATCGCGAGCCTCGCGACGGCATCGAACAGCGCCGCCAGCTTGGCGCGCGGCGTGCCGGACCCGGCGATGGCCGCCTCGAACCAGTCCCAGAAGCGGCGGTCGGACTGCTCCAGGTACGCGACGACCAGCTCGTCCTTGGAACCGAAGTGGTGATACAGCGTCGTCTTCGCCACGCCCGCCCGGGCGATGATCGTATCGACACCCACGGCACGGAAGCCGTCCCGGTAGAACAGCTCGCCTGCCACGTCGAGGATGCGCCCGCGCGCATCCATGGCCACTGGACTCCTCTTCACTACAGACAGGTCTGTAGCATACGCGCAGGTCAGACATGGTCGACGCTAATGCTGCGCTTTCTACCGCCGCTGTTCCGCGAAGCCCCGACGCCGAACGCCGACTGAGATACTGCCGGCGGCGCCTGACTCGGGCGTCCTGTTCTGACAGGGGGGTGGACTTCATCGTGGACGCCGCGATTGCGGTCAAACTACTGATTGGCGGGAGCATCAGCTTGGTTCGCGGCGTCCCGGATTGACGCGTCTGCGGAGCGCCGCGGTCGCAGCAGCGGTAATACCGACCGCGAAGTCGATAATCGGCGAGATGGTTGTGCCATCACCGAACCTGTCACGAGACCGCACGGGATCAGCAATTACGCCCTCGCCCGGAAGGAGTTGGCCAGCGCCGTATCCGCCGCCGGCCACGACACCAGCCACCTCGACGAAGCGATCACCGTGCTGCGGGCTGTCGAAGCCGGCCTGGTCAGCACGCGCCCCGCGTCAGGCCCTAGACGCGGCAACATGGACTGAGGCCACCTGACTCCCGGTCGGGACGAGGTCAGGACGTGATGCGTTTGGCGTCGTTCATGGTTCGTGATGCGTGGGCCAGCAGGTTGACCGCGTCGCGAAGGCGGCTACCCCCTTGAGGTTGGCTGGGTTGTGGCTGTGCCGCGCGGGCATCGATATAGGTGATCGGTTTGAGTTCTGCTGGCGTCAGTGTGACGTGTGCTTTGGCCCGGCCCTTAGCAGTTTCAAGCCGATTAGGCGGGCAACCACCGTTGCTTCGACGACGACTCCGTCCGACAGACTGCTGTTTGCGTCGCGACGCGTCGTGACGATCGTGGGAGTCGGGTACGGATCACTCGCGGCTGTAGTCCCGAAGTTTGGCCCTGAATCCGTCCAGCCTTCCGCTAACGCTGTCGATCTTCCTGCTATAGGCATCGAGCTTGGCGCCGTAGTCTTCCAGCCGCTTTGCCGCGTTCTGCGCAGCCGCAATGATTTGGCCATAACGCTCACGCCCCGCTCTCGTGCCGAGGACGTATCCGGCGCCGAAAACTGCCAGGCTACGCAGTTTCACGATTGACTCTTTCGGCGCAAGGAGGACACCGCTGCACTTGCCGCAGTCAACGTCATCAAACCCGCAAGCGCGCCGGCGCCGGTCTTCGCCGATTTGCTGTCCGCCGCGTTCGCCAGCTTTCCGATGACACGTTGCCGCCTCTTCTTTCGACCAAGAAAGCTCATCATTTGATCAACCTCCGTTCGGTCGCTTGTAAGGTTCGGGACTTCGCGCGTGGCGCCTTCTGAATCGAGCGGACTAGCGGAGCTTTCTTCATGCGTGCGGCACGGGGAATCTGCAGAGCAGGTGCAATGTCGATCAACTCGGCCTTCGTATGCTCGTCCAGGCGTTCCGGCACGTCATACTCTCGCTCTGCTTGTACGGCGCGGGCAGTTTCGCTCGCCAACCACTCCTCCGTGCCGCGGGCGTTGTCCAGTACTCGGTCAGCGGCACCGGCGTGCTGCTTGGCCTCTTCGGCGACCGCCGTGACCTGCTGATGCGCCTGCTCGGCCGCGTCTTGGGCCGCCTTGGTCGCATCGGCGGCCAACGTTCGCGCGGCGGCCATCTGTTCGTGGGCCTGGTCGATTCGTTCTTGGGCTCGCCGCGCCGCTTCTTCGGCGTCTTGGCGCGACTCGTCAGTGTGCGCCTGCACCTCTGCTGTCAGCTTCTCCAGCCGGTCGGCGACGTCTCGGCTCGCCTGCTCACGCTCTTGCTCGAGCTGACGGTCCAGATTTTGGCGGGCTTCCTTCGTGCGCCGTTCGATCTCTTGCTTGCCCTCACGGGTTGCCTCCCGCAAGGGTTCTCGGCCCTGTTCGGCGACGGTCTTTGCGGCTTCGGCGCGGCTGTCGGCGCTTTGGGCTTCCGCCAATGCCTCCTGCTCAACCTTCTTGGCCCTGGTCACAGCCGCCTGAGCTCGTTTCAGACGTATCTCGACCGAGTCATGGCCCCCGGGAGCGCATCAGCCATCGCGGCCGACACGCGACGCGCGGTGTCCGTGGCCGCGCCGCTCGCCGCGCCGACAGCGGTGCCGGGTGAGCCCACAATCCTCGACAAGACCCACGCCCCGTTGCGTGGCAATTCTTTGATTCCTACCGATGCCTGGGCATAAAGCCAGTGCACGGGATGAACTTTCGTCATGACTGATATCCTTTGGCATTGACTCGGGATAGCAGTACACACTGGTCAGAATTCAGGTTCAAGCTGCGCGCCCGCCCGTGTCCAGCTCTATATAGCATCCCCAACAGCGGCATGTGCAAAACATGCATAGGCAATTTACAGCCCGCACGCTGCTGTAGCCCTGGCAAAAAGGGGTGATCGATTCTCGGCCGATTAGCGTATCCATTCGCAGTCAGTCCGCAACTTTGACTCACGTACGGCGTCAATCACGCAGCGTGGCCACGCCGCGAGGTGCTGTCGCGATAAGCCGGATCCGGCAATTCACGCCGGCCCGCGAGGTCGCACACCCGGTGGGTCGGTATGCGAACTGGACGAAGAACGCACCTCGCGCAACGTGGCTCGGGCAGCGAGCGTTTAGGGGATGCCGTGGGCGCGGATGTCCTCGAGCCGGTTCAGCAGGTTGTCCAGGGACTCTTCGAATTCGCTAGCGGTTTCGTTCGCGGCGAGTTTGGTGCGCAGCTGTTGCAGGGTCGGGTAGTCGTCCAGCGGTGGTGACGCGGGTTCGGTGCCGGCCGCGTCCGGCACCGGGCCGACGTCTGCGCCGAGCGCGGCCACCTCGAGGAGCAGGTGGCCGAGCAGGAAGCTCGTGAAGGCGCGGTAGGTGTAGACGGCGGTGTCGTCGTTGAAGTCGTGGACGCGCAGGCTGGCCAGGAACGATTCGACCCACTGCAGGGACCGCAGCGGCGGGCGGATCCACGGCGCCTGCGGCGGGCGGGTGGCCACGAGCGGGAACAGCTGCGGGTGCGCCAATGCACTGCGGCGCACGCCGTGCGCGACTCGGACGAGGTAGTCCTGCCAGCTGTCGGTGTCCATGAGGTGGGTGTCCGGGTCCTCGAACAGATCGTCGACGATGGCGTCGATGACCCCGTCGAGCAGGTTCTCCCGGCTCTGCACGTGGGCGTAGAGCGACATCGCTTCGACATCGAGGCGGCGGCCGAGCCGGCGCATCGACAGCGCGTGCACGCCCTGCTCGTCGATCAGCTCGATCGCCGCGCGCACCACACGATTTCGGTCCAGTGGGCTGCGCCGTTCAGACGATGGCTCCTGCGGGACCTTGGCCATGCCCTCTCACCTGCCCTCGCGGTCGGCGCCAGGCGTATCGGATCGTGTGGCGTCAGCTCGTCTCACGCGTCGCCGGTCATGCGCTTTGCTGCCGCCTGTGTCCACACCCTCAAACCTTACGTTGTAATGCGAAGCCTTACAGCGTAAGTTCGGCGGCGTGACGAAGGCCGAAACGGGTTCGGCCCGGCATGGGGCGGCGCAGGCCCGTACCGCCGAGGGGTCACATCGCGACGCGGCGTCACACAGGCGCCGCGCACGCAGCACGTTGTTCTGTGATGTCAGCGCTCGCATCCGGCGGCTGAACTTCGACTCTCGGGCGAACTCGGGGCGGACACCGTTGCCAGCTCGGTGCGAAGTTGCTCGCGTTGATCCGATCGAGCTCATTGGCGCATCACCCTAGCCAAGCTAAGCCGACGGCGGGCGCACTCCGTGACGGCGGCAGGCGCAGGCGTGACCCAGCTCATATTTACACCGTAAGGTGATGTCACCTTACGGTGTAAGCTTCTTGCATGTGCCACAACTCGGTGGCGCATGAGCATCGCGAGGGGGCACCGCATGGGCGCTGTCGACAAGGCGAAGAACACCGTCGAGAAGACCGCCGGAAAGGTCAAAGAGCAGGTCGGCAAGCACTCCGACAACAAGGACATGCAAGCCGAAGGCGAGGCCGACCAGACGAAGGGCAGCCTGAAGAACGCCGGCGAGAACGTGAAGGACGCATTCAACAAGTAGCAGCTGGGTGTGCCGCGCTGGGCCTCGCCTGGCGCGGCGCCCCGAGCGCCCGCATGCGTGAGTGCCCGTAAACGAACAATTAGGAGTGCACCATGGTCGGCCTGATCATCAGCCTCATCATCATCGGAATCGTCGCCGGCGCGCTGGCACGACTGCTCGTGCCCGGTCGGCAGGACATCTCGATACCGATGACCATCCTGCTCGGCATTATCGGCTCGTTCCTCGGAGGATTCCTCGGCTATCTGATCTTCCACAAGGACAGCCAGGACGGGTTCTTCCAACCGTCCGGGATCATCGGCTCCGTCATCGGCGCAGTGATCGTGCTGCTCGTCTGGACGCGGATGGGCGCTCGCAACCGCATCCGTAGCGGATGACCTACCCGCCGATGACCTACCCGCCGAACGCCGAGCCGCCCATCCAGCCGACTCATCAACCGACCGGCCCGCCCGCGGCTCCCGACGCTCAACAGCTGGCCAGGGCCTGGCCGGAGCCGGCAGCTACCCATGGCGCGCCCGCTGGGCTCACCAACCACGGGCGGGTCAAGCGCACCCGCGTGAGCGCCCTGTGGGTAGCGATCATCGTCGCGGCGCTACTGATGATCGCGTTGCTGATCTTCATCGCGCAGAACTCCACGTCCGTCACGATTCACTTCCTGGGCTTTAGCGGGCAGATCTCGTTGGCGGTCGCGTTGCTACTCGCTGCCGTGGGTGGCGTACTGCTCGTCGCAATCCCCGGCACCGCTCGAATCGTCCAGCTCCGGCGGGCGCTGAAGAAGAACGCCGCCGCGAGCCAATCGAAACACTGACTATCACGCCGCCGCTCACGAGTCGCTCACGACCGGCGCGGCAAAACCGAGACCCGAGCCGCATCGCGCGCTCGACGCTGACACGTCGTCCGTCAGATCGGTCACCGAAACATGACAGTTGCGGCGGCGGGCACCGACTGTCGCGCTCTGGTAGCTGCGGCTCGCGCCGCAGGCGAGGACGTCGACGCCTGCCTCGAGCTGGCCGAACGGTACGGGCCTGCCTACCGCTACCCGCGTGAGATCAGTTGTTGCGGTCGCCGCCGAGAGGTTTCTGAGCCTGGTCGGCCACACCCTTGGCCCGGCGCCGCTGGCCTTCGACGAGACCCACGCGCGCAGGGTAGCCGACCTCGAGATCTACGTTCGGCAGCATCACACCGAGCGTGACCTTGCCGACCTCGGCAACCGTCTCATCGACAGGTCGGCGCGATGACCGCTACGTTCGATCACCGCGACGGTGGAACACCCGAACCGCCTGGACAAACGACACTCAACTCCCACACCTGCCGCCAGCGCGGCCACCTGCCCGTGGTGCGCACCTGGTCGTGCTCGCCGCCAACCCCGACGACGAGACACTCGGCGCGGGTGGTCTCATCGCGATCGCCGCCACCGGCGGCGTGACCATCGACGTCATCGTCGCCACAGACGGCGAGAACTCCCATCCCGACTCGCCTACCACACTCAGGATCAACTGGCGCGACAACGCCGGGACGAGGCGACCGCAACGATCGCCCGCCTCGATCCGCACGCGACGGTGACCTTCCTGGGCCTGCCCGACGGCGGGCTGCGCCAACGCCGGGCCGACATTGAGGAGGCATTGGCAAAGCGACTACAGCCGGATTGCTTCGTGGTGACGCCATGGCGCGGCGACCGTCACCCCGACCACGAGGCATGTGCGCTCGCCGCCGGGCGCTGCTTCGACGCCGACCGGATTGCCAGCACTGGCAGTATCCGATCTGGGCGTGGCACTGGGCGGATCCGGCCGGCGACGAGCTTCCTGGAGCGCGCTACGTCGCGTCGACCTCACCGATGGCCACCGGATGACGAAAAAGAGCGCGCTGGCCCACCACCGCAGCCAGCACGAACCGCTGTCGCCCTGCCCCGGTGACGAGGCGGTGCTGCCCGGGCACGTCCTGGCTCATTTCCGGCGGCCCTTCGAGGTATTTGTCGTTGAAGCGCCGCACGCCGCCGGGGACAGCGGCTATTTCGATGCGCTCTATTCGACGACTGAGGATCCGTGGGCCTGGCGGACCGCTTCTACGAACGCCGCAAGCGTGACCTGGTGATGGCGTGCCTGCCGCGAGCGACGTTCCGGCGTTCGTTCGAACCGGGCTGCGCCACCGGCCTGCTGACCGAACGCCTCGCCCGTCGCTGCGACGAGGTGCTGGCATGTGACTGCGCGGTACGTGCCGTTGACTCCACCCGCGCCCGCCTCGCACGAAAGCCGAACGTTGCGGTCGCCCGACTGGCGATTCCCGACGAGTGGCCCGATGGTTGCTTCGACCTGATCGTGCTCAGCGAGGTCGGCTACTACTGCGACGACTCCGACGCGCTCGTCAGCCGCGTGTGCGCATCGCTCACCGCTGATGGCGTCCTGGTTGCCTGCCATTGGCGGCATCCCGCGGTCGAGCATCCGCGCACCGCGTCGGAGATACACGATGCGCTCGGCCGAGGACTGAATCGCCTCGTCCACCACGTCGGAGACGACTTCTTTTCTTGACGTGTGGTGTGCGACAGGTCAGTCAGTCGCCCGAGCCAACGGCATCCTCGCGTGATAAGCACCGTCGGGATAGTCGTGCCGGCCGCAAACGAACAAGCGCACATCGGCGAATGCTTGACCGCGCTGACTGCGGCGCGGCACCATGCGCTGCCAACCACAGCGGTCTCGTCGAGGTACGGATCCTCGTGGTGCTCGACTCGTGCGTGGACGACACCGCCGGCATCGCCAGCCAGCGCCGAGGTATCGAGGCCGTGCACTGCAGGGTCGGTCGAGCAGGCGCGGCCCGTGCATTCGGCGCGCAGCACCTGCTGGACAGTTGCCCATCACCACGCAGTCAGATCTGGCTCGCGAACACCGACGCCGACTCCCGCGTACCGCTCGACTGGATTACGCGCATGTTGTGCCACGCAGAACGCGGGACATATCTGGTCCTGGGCACGGTAAGTCCCGACGACGATCTCGACCTTCGCCATAGGTATGTCTGGCAAGGTCGCCACCGACTTCACATTGGGCACCCTCACGTGCACGGCGCCAATTTCGGTATCCGTGCTGACACCTACCTGGAGCTCGGCGGGTGGCCGGCCGTCACCTCCGGGGAGGACGTCGCGATGGCGCATCGAGCCGCGGTGAACAGTCGCCTGCGTATCGTTCGAACCGCGGCAATCCCCGTCACGACCAGCTCTCGCCTCGCCGGACGAGCACCCTACGGCTTCGCCGGGTATCTCCGCGATCTCGTCGCGGAGACAGCCGCCGCTGAGAGCCTGACGCTACGACGAGGACGCCGCAGTGTCGCTTCGAGATAGGTGTGCGGCAATGAGACTGGGCGCAGCCGTAACTGTCACCGTGTCGACCCGTCGCCCGAAGAACTACCTCAACTGTCCTGCGCTGTTGTGTCGTGCGCTGCACCCACCAGCTTGGACTCGGGCGATCCCCGTTGCCGTAGATAGATCGCGAAGGCGGCCATCGACGCGACAGCGAGAAACTCCGACTGCCAATTCTGCGTCGTCCGGTTCCAGAATTCAGCGGACGTCGCGTAGCCCAGCCAACTCACCGGGTCTTCGTGCTGGCGTAACAGGTCGGCGTTGTAGGCAGCCTGCCCGGCCCGACTGCGCCGCGAGCGACAGCACAAAGAAGAACACCATGACCAATCCCCAGCGAACGGCCGTACAACGCGGTCCGCCAGCCGCCAGCGCGGGCCCATGCCGGAGACTCCTCGGACGCGTAGCGACCGGAGCAATGCTTGAAACCTGTGGATCGAGTTCCGGGGCGGGACGCGCGAGTGGGCGTACCTTCCCGGTGATCGAGTAGGTCTCTCAAGCAGGCCGGCGCTGGAACGCTGGTCGGGAAGGTACGCCCATGCTCAAGGTAGTGCAGTCGCAGGAGGAAGCGCAGTCGGCCGCGTCGGTGCCGTCGTCGTCGCTGCTGGATGAGATCGCGCGGGAGGGTGCGCGGCGGATGCTCGCGGCCGCGCTGCGCGCGGAGGCCGACGCGTATCTCGACGAGTTCCTCGGCGAGCTCGACGAGGACGGGCACCGGCTGGTGGTGCGCAACGGGCACGCCGAGGCGCGCACCGTGATGTGCACGGCCGGGGCGGTGGCGGTACGCGCGCCGCGGGTCAACGACAAGCGCGTCGATGAGGCCACTGGTGAGCGTAGGCAGTTCAAGTCGGCGATCCTGCCGGCGTGGTGCCGCCGCAGCCCGAAGGTCACCGAGGTGTTGCCGCTGCTGTATCTGCACGGGCTGTCCGGTGGAGACTTCGTGCCGGCGTTGGAGCAGTTCCTCGGCTCGAGCGCCGGGCTGTCCGCCTCGACGGTGACCCGGCTGTGTGAGCAGTGGCAGGACGAGCAGAAGGCGTTCGCCAAGCGGGATCTGTCCGGCGTGGACTACGTGTACTGCTGGGCCGACGGCATCCACGTCAACATCCGCCTCGGCGAGGACAAGTTGTGCCTGCTGGTGCTGATCGGGGTGCGCGCCGACGGCTCCAAGGAGCTGATCACGCTGGCCGACGGCTACCGCGAGTCGAGCGAGAGCTGGGCCGACCTGCTGCGCGACGCGAAACGGCGCGGCATGCGCGCCCCGGTCCTGGCCGTCGGCGACGGGGCGCTGGGGTTCTGGCACGCGCTGCGCGAGGTGTTCCCCGAGACCCGCGAGGCCCGCTGCTGGTTCCACAAGATCGCGAATGTTCTCGCGGCGCTGCCCAAGTCCGCGCACCCGGGCGCGAAGAAGGCGCTGTCCGAGATCTGGAACGCCGAGGACAAGACCCACGCCCTGGCCGCGGTCAAGGCCTTCCAGGAGTTGTTCGGCGCGAAGTTCGGCAAGGCGGTCGCCAAGATCACCGACGACCTCGACCAGCTGCTCGCCTTCTACGACTACCCCGCCGAGCACTGGGTACACCTGCGCACCACGAACCCCATCGAATCCACGTTCGCGACCGTCCGGCACCGCACCAAGATCACCCGCGGGCCGGGGTCGAAGGCGGCCGGCCTGGCCATGGCGTTCAAGCTGATCATGGCCGCGCAGGACCGCTGGCGCGCCGTCAACGCGCCCCACCTCGTCGCCCTCGTCCGCGCCGGTGCACAGTTCAAGAACGGCAAGCTCGTCGAACGAGAAGACGATCAACAAGCAGTCACGCCGTCAGTCGAGACCGCGGCATGACCAAGATCGATCCACAGGTATTGACAATTGCTCTAGCGACCGACCTTTTGCTCCCTGTCCGACTGGGTGCCGACGTCTTCGGGCCTCTTGGACTCGCTCGAGCCTCGCTGTACCAACCACACCGTGGCCAGGATGTACAGGGCGAACTGCAGATACTCCGACTGCCAGTTCTCGGCGACGTCGACCGCGAAGCTCGACGAAGTCACGTACTGCCAGACCGACAGTCGCTGCCCGCCGTCGACGACCTGCTGGTGATTGAACTCCGCCACGCCCGACAACGCCTGCCCGATCAGAGCGAGCAACAGCAGAAACAGGAACGCCAATGACAACCCGTTGTCTCTGAAGAAGCGCCTCGCTCGTCGCTCATCGGTGCGCCCAACCCACGGCCATCACAAACAGCAGTCCCAGCAGGACGAAGCTCGCCGTACCCCAGAACATCAGTCGCATATCAGCCGTCAACATCGCACTTGTACGGAGCGGATGGCCGCGGCTCGCACCCCGCCGCGGACACGTACCATCCTGGCCTGCCTCCCAGATTTCGGACACCGGCCCTTATAGGGTCCGGACCGGAATGGAGGATGGGAAATGTCAGAACGGCGCAGGAAGTATTCGCCCGAGTTTAAGGACGAGGCGGTAAAGATGGTGATCGAGTCATCGCGGCCGATCGCCGATGTTGCACGGGAGATCCACCTGAACGAAACCACCCTGGGTAATTGGGTGGCGAAGTATCGGGCCGAGCACGTCGAGGACGAGCCGCCGTTGAATATTACGGAGCGGGCGCGACTGCGAGAATTGGAGCGGGAAGTTCGGGAATTGCGGATGAAGAGCGAGTTCCTGGGAAAAGCGGCGGCCTTCTTCGCCCAGGAGTATCGGTGAGCGAGCGGTACGAGTTCATCGATGCGCAGAAGGCGTTCTACCCGGTCCGGTCGATGTGCCGGTGGTCACAGGTTTCGGCGTCGGGCTACTACGACTGGCGGTCGCGGCCGGCGTCGGCGACCGCCGAGCGCCGGCGTGAGCTGGAGGTCCTCGTGGCCGTCGTGTTCGAGGAGGCGGACGGCATCTACGGCTACCGGCGGGTGCATGCCGAGCTGGCCCGCGGGCAGGTCCCGGCCAGCCCGGAGCTGGTGCGAGCGGTGATGCGCGATCTCGGCCTGTACCCCTGCCAGCCCAAGCCCTTCCGGCCCACCACCACGACCCCGGGCGACGCAAGTGCAGTACCGGACCTAGTGGCCCGCGACTTCACCGCCGCCGCGCCGGGCAGCAAGCTTGTCGGGGACATCACCTACATTCCCACCTGGCGCGGCTGGGCTTACCTGGCCACCGTCATCGACTGCCACACCAAGGCATGCATCGGCTGGGCGGTCGCCGAGCACATGCGCACCGACCTCGTCGTGGACGCGTTGGACATGGCCGCCCGCAATTACGACCTCGCCGACGAGTGTATATTCCACTCCGATCGCGGAACACAATACATGTCCGACCAGTTCGCGAAACACGCTACCGCGCTGGGTATTCGCCGCTCGGTCGGCCGCACCGGTATCTGCTACGACAATGCGCTCGCCGAATCCTTCAATGCCGCGTTGAAAGTCGAGCGCGTCAATCGCACCCAATATCCAACCCTAGAACACGCACGACGTGATATTGTGCAGTACATCGAATTCCGCTATAATCGTCGCAGGCTTCACTCGGCACTCGGCTATCGGACACCACACGAAGCCTACAACGACTACATCAACAAGCGCGGATCTCTTTCCGCGGCGTAAGAAACACCACCAATTACATGTCCGAAATTCGCGGAGCAGCCCATCCTGCGCGCAGGCGCTGAAGGAAGATCACGTCGGTGCCGACACGCACCTGCGCCGCATCGCCCCAGACCTCCACCCGGCGCACCGCGCTCCCATCCTCCTCGACGTTCAGTATAGCGTCAGCGCATGTTGCGTCAGTGGCCCCACTGACCGACTCGCGGGCCCGCTCAGTGAGCAGCGCGCACGCCGCGGCACCGTCACGCGCAGACACGGCAGCGACGAACCGAGCGGCGACCTCGCCGGCGTCGTGCGGTCAACGCGGCGGGCGTGTCCAGGGCCAGCAGCCGGCCGTGGTCGATGATGCCGACCCGTCCGCACAGTGCTGCGGCTTCGTCCACGTCCTGGGTCGACAACACGACGGTGACCCCGGCGGCGGCCAGCTCGCCGATGCGCTCCCACACGAACAGCCGGGCCTGCGGATCCAGCCCGGTGGTCGGTTCATCGAGAAACAGCACCGTCGGGGCGTGCATCAGCGCGCGGGCGATCATCAGCCGCTGCGCCTGGCCGCCGGAGAAGCGATCGACCCGGTCCGCGACCCGATCGGCCAGCCCGAACGCCTCGAGCAGCGCATCCGCGCGTTCCTCCCGGGCGGCCTTGCCCAGTCCGTGGTAGGCGGCATGGAAGGTGAGATTGGCGCGCGCGTCCAGCGAGCGGTCCAGGTTGACCCGCTGCGGCACCACCGCCAGCCGGGATCGGGCGCTCACCGGGTCGCTTGCCACGTCCACGCCGGCCACCCAGGTCCGCCCGCCGGTGGCAAGGATGCGGGTGGTGAGCACCCCGAGAGTGGTGGACTTGCCGGCGCCGTTGGGGCCGAGCAGCCCGAACACCTCTCCCGGCCCGACGGTGAAGCTGACCCCATCAACGGCGTTCACCCCGCTTCTCGGGTAGCGCTTGACCAGCTCGCGCACCCGCACCGCCGCCGCCGGCCCGCTCACACCGGAACCATGCTCCCCATGCTGCAGCCAGCTCGCCGCCGGGGCGGATGGATCTTCACGTCATACGTGCCCGGCGGCCGCATCGGTACCCATAACGCTGCCCGGGAGTGCGAACGGTGCGGGTGGACCTGCCGGGGACGCATACCTTCATCGGCGCCGGCGCGATGGTGTGCGGCACCTCGATCGACGCCATGGCCTGCGCTGGTGCGCGGCCGCCGGCCCGCAACCGGCCGACGAGAGCGGCCGCTGCCGCGGCCAATACCGCCGTGATCGTGCGCACCGTGACCACCTCCCTCGATGCCGCTAGGCGGCACACGCCGCCACACTTTTCCTACGGCTCCCACCGCGGCGATGGATGCCACTGCCGCGGTGGGCGCACAGCCTTCGACCGCTGTGGATGACGCTGTGGACGACCCGGCCGACCACTGTTCAGCTGTGCGGCACGCTGTGCGTGGGCACGCGTGGCCGGGGTTGGTTGCTGCGACCGCCTCGGCTGGTTCCGTTGAGCGCGATGGGAAGCTCACCTGTTCCGGGGGCAGCGCACCGTTAGGGTTAGATCGAGTGCGACCGTGGGGTTCGGCGATCATGCTGCGGGGTGGCAGACGCATGGCGTTAGCGAGCCATGCAACCGCGCCGGCCAGCCGGTTCCAGCCGGGCGAGGGCAGCTGATGAATCCGGCGGCCCCCGCACGTGCGTAGTTATCGATGACGGCTGGCCGATTCGCCGCGGCGACCCGCGGACGTGCAACACGCGGAGGGGACGCGCGGGTGGCTCGACGCAGGATCGCGGTGATCGGCAGCGGCGTGGCGGGGTTGACGGCGGCGTACGTGCTGCAGCGCGCGGCGGACGTGAGCCTGTACGAGGCGGACGAGCGGCTCGGCGGGCACGCCGACACGCACGAGCTCCTCGGCGCGGACGGGATGCTGCGCATCGACACCGGGTTCATCGTGCACAACAAGCGCACCTACCCGCTGCTGTGCCGGCTGTTCGGCGAACTCGGAGTCGCCACGCAGGAGTCGGAGATGAGCATGTCGATCTCGTGCGCCGGATGCGGGCTCGAGTACGCCGGCGGCCGCGGGGTGTCCGGGCTGCTGCCCTCGGCGCGGACGGTGCTCACGCCGCGGTACGTGCGGCTGCTGCGCGAGATCGTCCGCTTCTACCGGTGCGCCCACGAGGTGCTGGCCGGAGACGACGACGAGCTGACGATGCGCGAGTTCTGACCACCCGCGCGTTCTCCGCCCACTTCGCGGCGCACTTCGTCACCCCCGTGATCGCCGCGGTGTGGTCGACCGCGCCGACCCGGGCCGGCGACTACCCGGCCCGCTACCTGCTGACGTTCCTGCACAACCACGGCGCGCTGACCGTCCGCGGCGCGCCGGTCTGGTACACCGTGGTCGGCGGGTCGGCGCGCTACGTGGAGCGGGCGGCCAAGAGCCTCACCGCGGTGCTGACGTCCACCCCGGTCCGGGCGGTGACCAGGGTCGGCGCCGGCGTGACGATCCGCGACGACTCGGACTCCGTCGAGCAGTTCGACGGCGCCGTGCTCGCCACGCATCCGCACCAGGCGCTGCGCATGCTGACCGCACCCACCCGCAGCGAGCGGGAGGTGCTCGGTGCGATCGGCTACACGACGAACTCCACCTTGCTGCACATCGACGCGTCCGTCTTGCCGCGCACCCGGCGGGCCCAGGCGTCCTGGAACTACGCGCTGCCGGCCTCCGACGCGGTCTCGACCGCCGTGCAGGTCAGCCACAACATGAACCGGCTGCAGCGGCTGTCCGCGCCAGAGACCTACGTCGTCACCCCGAACGGCGCCGACCGCATCGACCCAGGCCTCGTCATGGACGAGATGGCCTACGAGCACCCGGTCTACACCACCGACTCGCGACCGTCGCCATCGGACCGGCCAACCTGACGCTGAAGGAGGGCGCGGACACCATCGTGTACGCCATCGGCTCCGCGCAGCAGAAGACCCTGGCCCTGGTCGTGCAGACCATCCCCGGGCTGGGCTCCGCGTCGGGCGGCGTTCCGGCCGGCACCGGCGGCTACGCCGCCCCGCACGCGCGCGGCGTCCCGGCCGGCATCTGGGCACTGTCCGGGCTCGGCGCGCTGCTCGCGCTCGCTGCCGGCCTCACCCAGGTCCATCCCGGTGCCGCGGTCAGCCTCGCCACCCAGCCGCCCGCCGGCCCCAGCCCAACCGGTCCGCTCACCGCGGCCGCGCCACCGTCGGCATCACCACCCAGCCGATCACGGTCCGCCACCCGAATGTCCGCGGTACCGATCAGGCTGACCATCCCGTCGCTGCGGATCAGCGCACTCGCCAGCGGGCAACACCGGACCTACCGGGTGATCGGCCGCGAGATCTTCGACAAGAAGAACATTCCGCTGGGCGCGTTGTTCTCCCGCACCGGCCCCGAACGGCTGACGCTGATCACCTGCGGCGGCAGCTTCAACCGCTCGAAACGCTCCTACGTCGACAACATCGTCGTCACCGCCGTCCCCAGCTAACGTCGCCTCGCCCGCGCGCCGTCGCCGCTTCAGCGTTTGCCGCGGGCGCGCAGAAACCGGGCGTTGCCCTCGGCAACGTCCACGATCGGCTCCGGATAGTCCAGCGCCGCTCGCTGCTCGGCCGGCAGCCGCCACGGCTCGTGCACAGCCGGGCCGGGGATGCCGCGCAGCTCGGGCACGTGGCGGCGCACGTAGTTCCCGTCCGGGTCGTAGCGGCGGGCCTGGCCGGTGATGTTGTAGGTGCGGTTGAACCGGGAGTCGGTGCCGGTGCCGGCGACCCACTGCCAGTTCAGGGTGTTGTTCGCGACGTCGCCGTCGACCAGCAGATCGGCGAAATGCGCCGCGCCGAGGCGCCAGTCCAGGTACAGGGTCTTGGTGAGGAAGTGCGCCACGATCAGCCGGGCCCGGTTGTGCAGCCAGCCCTCGGCGGCCAGCTGCCGCATGCCGGCGTCGACAACCGGGAGCCCGGTGCGTCCCTGCTGCCAGGCCGCGAACTCGTCCGGCGCGTGCCGCCACCGGTCACCGCGCGGGCGCAGCTCCACCGCGGTGAGGTCGGGTCGGGCGGAGAGGACCTGGGCGTGGAAGTCGCGCCAGGCCACCTGCCGCGCGGACCCCTCGGTGACACATTGCCGCGCGAGGATTTCGACGGGGGACAGGCAGCCGAAGTGCAGGTAGGGGGACAGCCGGCTGGTGGCGTCCGCGGCGAGGTCGTCGTGACCTCGTCGTAGCCGCGGGCGGCCGTGCGCAGCCAGGCGGCCAGCCGGGCCCGACCGGCGCTTTCCCCGCCCTGGGGCAGCCGCGGCGCGACCGGCCCGGGGCAGATACCGCGCGCCGATGGCACCCGGCCCCGCGCCACCGCGTCGGGTAGGGCGATGTGGCGGGGTGCGAGTAGCGGGTCGCGGCGCGGCTCGGTACGCCAGCGGCGGTAGTAGGCGGCGAACACTCTCATGTGCCCGGCGCCGCCCGACGGGCGGATGCGCCCGGGTGGGACGGCGAACAGTGCGTCCTCGTGCACCACCAGCTCGCACTCCAACTCGGCCGTGAGTCGCTGTTCCCGGCGCTGGGCGTACCCGCTGACGTCGCCGGCCACGTGCACCGCGTCCGCCCGCACCCGGCGGGCCAGCTTCGCCGTCTCGGCCACCACGTCGCCGCCGCGGATGATCAGCCCGGCGCCCCGCGCGCGCAGCGACGCGTCCAGGTCGCGCAGGCAGTCGGCGAGAAACGCGGCCCGGTTGGGCCGGTTGAACCCGCCGGACAGGATCGCGGCGTCCAGCACGAACACCGGCACGACCCGCTCATGGGAATGCACGGCGTGCCACAAGACGGGGTT
The DNA here is from genome assembly GCA_963839995.1 of uncultured Actinomycetota bacterium. Lineage (GTDB taxonomy): Bacteria > Actinomycetota > Actinomycetes > Mycobacteriales > Jatrophihabitantaceae > CAWIUB01. The sequence continues at coordinate 420,347 of CAWIXH010000017.1, forward strand.
GTCGTGCAGGCGCAGGTCGCGGGTGAACAGCACGACGCCGACGCTCACCCCGTGCTCCCGGCGCGGGCAGGTCGGGGTTCGCGGAAAAGTGGGGGCAGGTAGCGCAGCATCAGCGCCGACCAGGTCAGGTGCGTCAGGATCGGCGCCTGGACGCCGCCGGAGGCGCGGCGCTGGGCCGCGAACAGTGTTCCCATCACGGCCGAGGCGAGCACAAGCGCCGGGTTGCGGGTCGCCGCTGTCGCCGTCACGTACACCGCGGTCGAGACCGGCACGGCGCGCCGCTCGGTCAGCGCCGCGTAGAGCGCACCGCGGAAGAACACTTCCTCGGCCACGGCGTTGGCCAACGCGGTGGTCAGCACCAGCGGGCCAGTGCCGCGGGTGGCGTAGCGCAGCACCGAGGTGATCGCCTCGTCCAGCAGCGGGATGCGGCGGACCACCAGCGCGGCGGCGTAGAACGCGCCGAACGCGGCCACTCCGGTGACCACCGGAGTGATCACCGGACGCCGGTACGTGTGCTCACCCACCCGCACCCTGCCCAGGTGCAGCGGCCCGGACCGCAGCCCGCCGACCAGCCACGTGCCAGCCACCCCGAGAGTCAGTACATAGAACCGGGGCGAGTCCGGCTCAGAGGACAGCGACACCCCCAGCAATCCCGCCCCGGCCACCGACACCCCGGCCACCACCCGCCGGCGATGCGCGAACGCCGCATCGGACTCCCGATGATCGCGCGGCACCTTCTCCACCAACCACCGCGGCAGCAGCCCTGTCGTCGCGTGCCTGCGGGTCATCGGCGCTGCGCTCGGGCGCGTTCGCCGAGTGCGGCCAGCACCGCCGCGTCGAAATCCATCGGCTCGAAGCGCACCAGCTCGCGGATGCTGTCCTCGCGCACCACCACCTCATTGATCATCGAGTCGATCAGCGAACGACCGGTGCGCACGTCCACGTCGGTCACCAGCGCCAGCCACAGCGACGACAGCGACGGCGAGAGCAGCGGCACCGGCACGATCAGCGTCCTGCGGCCTTCCAGCGCGGCGACCCGGCGCAACATGTCGACGTAGGCGAGCACCTCCGGGCCGCCGATCTCGAACACCCGCCCGGCCGCCTCCGGCACCTGCAAGACGCCGACCAGGTAGCGGATCACGTCCGCGGCCGCGATCGGCTGCGTCCGAGTCCGCACCCACCGCGGCGTGATCATCGCCGGCAGGTGCTCGACCAGCTGCCGGGTGATCTCCCACGAAATGCCGCCGTGCCCGACGATGATCCCGGCCCGCAACGTCGTAACCGGCACCCCCGCCTCGCCGAGCAGGGCCTCGACCTGGCGTCGGCTGCGCAGATGCGCCGACAACATGTCGCCGTCGGCGCCCAGCCCGCCTAGATACACGATCCGCGTCACGCCGGCCTCGGCCGCGGCCCGGCCGAAGACGCGCGCCGCCGCCGCATCCTTCTTCTCAAAGTCGGCGCTGGCCAGCGAATGCACCAGGTAGTAGGCGGCCTCGCAGCCCTCCACCGCCGCGCGGACCGAGGCCGCGTCGGCCGCATCGGCCCGGACCGGCGTCCCGGCGCCGCGATACCGGTCCGGACGCCGGGTCATCGCCCGCACCGCGACACCCGCCTCGACCAGCGCCGGGCACAACCGCCGGCCCACAAACCCCGACGCCCCTGCTACCAATACCGTCACGAAGCCAGCCTGTCCTACGTACCAGCCAGCCGCCAAGGCGATCCGGTATCCCACTCGCGGATCCCGTTATGGGATGACCAAGATCGGCTCGGCTCGGCCGTGACAGAGGAAGATGACCCGTCCCGCTGAGGTCGGCATCCGATCCGTTCGATGTCCTACCGTCGTTTCGTGCTGCCACTGGTACGCCCCGCCATGTTGGACGATATCCCGGCGATCGCGGAGATCTACCGGCACGCCGTGCGGGTGAGCGTCGCGACGTTCGACGTGACCGACCCGCTTCCCTCCTATTGGGAGGAAAAGTTGTCGAGCGTCGAGATCGGCGACCACGTCGTCGTGGTGGAGGAGGCCGCGGCAGTGGTCGGGTACGCGTACTCGACCGGATTCCGCCCGCGGACTGCGTACGCCCGCACGCGGGAGACATCGATTTACCTGGCACCGGTGGCGATTGGTCGCGGCTTGGGACGGCTGACCTACTCACACCTACTCTCCTTGCTGCGGGCCGACCGGATGCATTGCGCGGTGGCCGTGGTGGCCGAACCGAACCCGGCGTCGATCGCGCTGCACGAGTCGCTCGGATTCCAGCTGGTCGGCACTCTGCGCGAGGTCGGCTGGAAGTTCGATCGGTGGGTGGACATCCGCTGGTACCAACTCCGTCTGGAGCCATAGCGGGATGCTCAAATGACACATCCGGTCCGCACATATTGCGCAGCGCCCTGGGCCCCAGGCGACCGGCGGCGGCGCGCCAGATTCGGCGATCACCCGATCGTGCCGCGTGAGGTGCGATCGCCGGCGCTCACGGCGCGTAGCTGATCGAGAGGCGGCGCGGTCCGAGGGTGCGGCGCGGCGTGCTTGGCTGGCTGACCTGGTCTGAGCTGCCGACCAGACGTCGATCGCCAGGCCCATCACGACCCTACGAACAGCAAGATCGACCACGGCCTACGGCGTGGGTGTCGCCCTCTGTCCTGCTGTGCACACGGACCGCAATCCACGACGACTGGGTTGGGGTCGGCGGTGGCTGCGTCGTCGAAGCCGTCAGGTCTTTGAGGACCTCCGGCGCCCGTGCGCGAAGTACGTGACCGGCAAGATGCCCAGTGAGTTGACTAGCACCGTCGACACCGCCCAGCGGAGCTTGGATCCTCGAACCTCGCGGGCCGGCCGCCGCGCCAGGTCGACCAGAGCGGCGATCTTGAGCAGACCCTCGAGCAACGCACCGACGATGATCAGGCGGCGGGTGCGAGCGTCGAGCTCGTGCCACCGCTTCCACGCCATGCCCTCCAGCCCGCCGATACGGCCAGCCGGTGGCAAGGAGGATTCCACGCCGTCACCGGCGCCTCCTCCTCGGGCGCGGCACGCGTGCGTGTGCCCCGGGCAATAAAGATGCGGCGAGTCTCGCCCGCCGACCTGCGCACAGCCGGCTACTGCTGGGCCGAGATCGCCAGCCGTCTCGGCATCACCAGACAGGCCGCCCACCAACGATGCAGACACGCGTAGGCACCGACCCATGCCGGGGCGCTCGTCGCTGTCAGCGAGCAACGGCGTAACTTGCGTGTCGCAGGTTCCCTGACACGCCGATCGGAGAAGCCCTGGTGTCCAACACGTCGACAGTGCGCAACGCGCCACTTGTCGTGACCGCATTACTCGCGCTGCTCGGTGTCGCACTGATCATCATCGCGATCGTCTACTTCACCAAGACGTCCGACCATCTGCCGTCGTTCTTCCCAGGTCACGACGCCAAGCATGCCTACCACCACACCAAGCACGGCATCGCCGCCCTCGTCGTCGGTGTGCTGGCATTAATCGGCGCATGGATCACCGCGGGCCGAAAGAAGAAGGCCGCGTCAGACCGGACGTAGCTGATCGACGGACGCACTCGACCCGTCGTTCGGTTCAGGTCGAGTGACCGACGCCGACGTCGAAATCGGCATGTCTGCTTGGTAGGCGGGGCGCGCCTCACCACACCCGTCCTGCTGACCGCCCCAAGATCTTCATCGCGGCTCCCGGGCTCGGGGACCGCGACGATGTGGCCACTCTCCGACGGGCCAGCGCCACGTTGTCGGTGATCGATCCGCGGGCGGGCGTACCTACTCGTCGCTGTGGCTCACCATGTTGATCACATTGCCATCCGGGGCGCGCACGAAGAACCGTCGCACCCCCCACGCCTCCTCCGTGAGCGGGTGAACGATCTCGTACCCCCGCCGCTTCGCCTCCGCGTACGCCTCATCAACGGCGGAGCCGACGTGAACCGAGATGACCGAGTCATGAGGCGCCGCGGCGTCGCGGGTGACGAGCTGGACGGAGGCCTCGCCACTCGGCGATCGGTAGCGCGCGACCCACCCCAGGTTGAATTCCTCAACACTCAACCCGAGGTAGTCGGTATAGAAGTCACGGGCAGCGGCGATGTCAGCGACCGGAAGGTTCGCATTGATGCCGGTTACTCGCATCGATCCTCCTCGTCCAGAACGGACGCCGCGAGCCGACCTCGGCGGCCGATGCCCCGACCATAATTCGTCTTGAGCATTTGGCGCGACGATCTATGCGCGGCTAGCTTCCAACTGACTCGGCATGACTCTTCCGAGCTGATTAGCAGCCTGGTTCGGAGCCTCAGCGAGCCCGAATCGCTGCACTGGTCGCGCGCGGAACTCAGCAGCCGAAAGATCCGCTTCCGATCCCGAGTTCTCGCCGTGATCGGCCGACGCGGCCATTGATCAACCGCACTGTATCGCCGCTGACACGTGCGGTGATGCCATCGGCGCGTCAGTCGGCGCAAGTGCTCGAGGAACCGGGGCCATAGCCCAGTTGATTCCGGCAACGACGCCGCGGCCAGCCAGCAGTCCCACAGTGGCTTCTGTGGCCGGCAAGTACGGCAGGCGCAGCGGCCAGCGCGCCCAGACCGGAAGCAGTCCGACAGCCGCTGCGGCCAGTGCCGTGTACGGCAGCCGAGCCGCAACCGGTAGCGGTCTCGGCATCAGCAGGAACCGTGCTGCCTCACGTGCCTCAGCGGTGCCGGCCAGTTCGGGTCGATAGCGGCCGAGCTGGTCACGCAGCTCGGCTTCGGTCCGCGGCGGACCGCTAATGCCCAGTTTGGTCGCGACCACCGAGGTATCGGCGACGTAGGCGTCAGGTTCGCTATGGTGCAGCCGTCCGGTGACGCCGTAGCGCTGGTAGGCAGCGAGGAAGCTGTCCACCTCGGCGAGATGCACCCAGCGCAGCAGATGCGGGTCGCTGGCAGCGTAGGCGCGACCGTCGGCCGTGGTGCCGCACACGCGCCGGTGCACAGCCCGGACGCGGGCGATGGCCCGCTCGGCTTCGTGCGCGGGGCCGAAGGTCGTCACCGCCACGAAGAAGCTGGTCCGTTGCAGGCGTCCCCACGGATCGTCGCGATAATCCGAGTGCTGGGCAACGCCTGCCATCACCAGCGGGTGCAGCGACTGAAGCAGCAACGCTCGCAACCCGCCGACGAACATCGCGGCGTCGCCGTGCACGCGGCGGATCGGACGATCCTCGGCAAACCACCGATCGCCGGCAGCGGTGATCTGTGTGTGTCGTTGGGCGCCCTTTGGTCCGGCCACACGTTGGAAGACCTCGCCAGCCAGCCACGACCGAAGCTGCACCGACTTGGCCCGCGCGCTCTCGACCACCATGCCCCCCATCTTGCCCAGCACAGCGGCGTGACGGAGCCGGCTTGCTCAGATGACCTGTCGCGCCGCCCAACAAGCCGCGAAGCGTCAAACGACCGGACACGCCGACATGGAACCGTCCTGCCGAGGGTCGTGCACGTGGTAGCTACCGGCGCCAGCGAATTGTCGGGTTCGGCTGAGGATCCGACGTCACCGCTGTGGCCTACCGTCAGCACGATGAGCCGCTCCGCACGCGCCGCGGCTTACATCGCGGCTGGCCTCGCCTTCGCATCAGCCGCAACCACCGCATACTGGCTGTTCGGCGGAACAGCGCTTCTCGACACGCTCGGCGGGTCGGCAGAGAGGCTCGCCCGCGACCGCAGCAGCGCGGCCTTGGCGGTGGCCGTAGCGGTCGTGGTGGTCAAGACTGTCGCCGGGTTGCTCGCGCTGCTCCTGCGCAGTCCGGCGCGGCCTAGATGGCGCATCATCGTGGGTCAGGACATCGTCGCCGCGGTTGTCCTGTGCCTGTGGGGCGCGGCGAACGTGCTCGTCGGCGCGGTGGTGTTGAGCGGCGCGGTCGAGCGTTCAGATCTCGATCGGCACGCGCTTCGATGGCACGTATTTCTATGGGACGCCTGGTTTCTCGTCTGGGGACTTGCCCTCGCGCTCGCGGTGGCGGGCGCAATCCGCGCCTCTCATCTCGGTCGCACTCGACTCGCGCCGCCGTTGTGAACGGCCGAAGTAGCGGCAGACATGAGCGTGTTGTTCTGCGCGCTCGCGTGGCACTGATACGAGTGCGCTCAACCGAGCCGTACCCGTGGGCAACGGCCACGCATAGTCGGCGTACTGTGGCGCGCACCGTGCTCGGGCCGCGTGAGATGTGCTCCGACGACGCTCGCGGAGCGTAAGCAGTCTGGCCCGTCGATCTAGGCGACTATCCCGGTCATCGATCCGGGCCGCTCGATCGCTGCATCGCGGAAGCGTCTGATGCGGCGAGGGCCTACTCGGCCGGGTCGCCGGGTCTGGAGGGCGGGTCGGGCTGGGCGCGCTCGGTCCATGGCATCGTGCCGACGAGGTTGGCGGCGATCAGTGTGCGGCCTGCGGGATCCCAGGCCAGGACGGTGTCTGCCTGGCTCAAAGCGATCAGAGCGGTCATGGCGGCGGCACTCGGCGCGGCCACATGCCGCCGGTCGTCCTCGGTCACGATCTGGATTTCGAACCGGCCGTGGTCGCCGTCCGGCCCGGCCAGCCAGTTGGCGTTGACGATCTTCACGCGTCGGGTCTGTTGGCTTGCACCTGGCATGCACCCAGTACGCAGCAGCAGAAGAGCGACCGCAATTGATTCGAGGCTGCACGAATCTTGACCGCGCGTATCGTGGCCGTCGATGACGCTGTTTCGGCTGCGGACTCGCGAGGACCTGCTGGCGGTGCGCTTCGCCATCTCGCCACTGTGGGAGACGCAGGCGGCAGTGCAGGCGCTGACCGATGAGCGCGGGCGTTCCTACCACGCGCCCTGGCTGCAGCTTGTCCGGGCGCGGGCGGCCCACCGGGAGCTCGCACCACTGCTCGCCGTGCTGCCGCGCCGCGGCTACGTGCCGGACTTCCTGAGCCCACCACCGCGGCTGGCCAGGCCAAGCCTGCGAGGCCAGCTCGCCCAGGTGCGGGCAACCGAGCCGGCACAGGTTGCCCGCGAGCTCGCGCGATGCCGCGAGTCCATCAACGACCAGGCGCCGCGCGGCCTGATCACCTCGCTGCTCGCCGACCCGGAACGCGCCCGCGACCAGCTCGCAACACGACTCCAGGAGGCCTGGACAAACCTGGTGGCACCGTTCTGGGTGCGCATCCGCACCCTGCTCGACCGCGACATCGAACACCGCGCCCGCACCCTGGCCCGGCACGGACTGCGACGTGTCCTCGACGAACTCCACCCGAAGATCCGCTGGACGAATCGAGGCCTATCCCTCGCCGACCGCACCGGCCGCACCGTCGAGGTCGGCCAGCGCGGATTCCTGCTCATGCCCAGCGCCTACCTCTGGCCACACGCCGCCGCGGTCATCGAAGAACCGTGGCTGCCGACAATCGTCTACCCCGCCACCAGCATCGCCGTGCTCTGGCAGCAACCCCCGGCACCGAATGGCGAGCTCGAACGGCTGCTCGGCCGCACCCGCGCCCAGGTCCTGGCCGCGCTCGACCAGCCGCTGTCAACGACCGCACTCGCGGCGCTGACCGAGCTCAGCCCCGCCGGCGCCTCACGCCACCTGCTCGCCCTGCGCGACGCCGGACTCCTGTCCACCACCCGGCACGGGCACGAGGTCCACTACCGCCGAACCAAGCTCGGCTCCGCACTCCTCCACGCCCGCACCGAATAGCACGACCACACACAGCAGGCATCCCCGGCTGCAATCGATGCAGCTCGACCCACGAGCCGGGCACGCATAACGTTCACCTCAAACACCGGCGGACACTATCCAGCCCCGCGCGGGATTCGGCGGTCGGCGCGATCACGTGATCAAGCCAGTGTGAGCCGCACACTGCCGGTGTCCACGTCGCGTAACCAACGCGAGATCACGTCTGAGGAGACCGCTGGTCAGGTCCTGCCGGGGCGTCGGCGAAGGCTTGACTTGTTGTCTGCGAACCCACCCATCGAGTGGGATTACTGCAGACTGTAGCTCCTCCCATCGGACGCGCTCCCCATGACCGTCCCCGCCAAGCACGGCACTACGGTACTGGGATGGCGACGCTCAACGACGTAGCTCGGGTGGCCTGCGCACTGCCCGAGGTCGCCGAGGGCGAAGACAAACACGGCCACGGTCACCGGACCTGGACCATCGGTGGCAAAGCCTTCGCGTGGGAACGCCCGTTCAGCAAGGCCGACCTGAAGCGGTTCGGCGAGCAGATCCCGCCCGAGGGACCGATCCTCGCCGTGCGCACCGCGGACCTGCACGACAAGGAAGCCGTCCTCGCCGCGAACCCCGACGCCTTTTTCACGATCCCGCACTTCGATGGGTATAGCGCCGTCCTCGTCCAACTGCGGAAGGTCAGCGCCGAAGCGCTCCGGGACGCGCTCACCGACGGCTGGCTGGTCTGCGCCCCGCGCGCCCTGGCCGACCAGTACGCCCAGGACCATCCCACGCGGCCGAATCCGACACTCTAAGGTGGTCGGTCTGTAGGGGTTGATCGACACCCCCTGGTCGGTCGACCATCGTCGTCTGCGGTCGAGGCCACGAGCCGCCTGATCGTGCGTTGTCAGCGGGCTGCGTAAGCCTTGGTGGTGACAACAGCAGTAGCGAAGGAGTTCGCCATGGCCTCGCGGCCACCGCTGGCCAACATCATCACCCTCGGGGTGCACGACCTGGCTCTCGAGCGCGGTTTCTACCAGCAGCTGGGCTGGCCGATCGTGCTCGACTCGGACGACTTCATCGTCTTCGAACTTCGCGGTGCGTTGCTCGCGCTGTTCCCGCTCGACCAGCTCGCCCGCGACGCGCACACCCAAGCAGCGCCGAGCAGCCCCGGCATCCGAACCTCCGTGATCATCTCCGTGGAGCAGGCCGCCCAGGTGGACGAACTCGCCGCACACGCACGCGCGGCCGGCGCCACCCTCACCAAACAACCCACCGACGCGGAGTTCTTCGAAGGCCGCGACGCCTACTTCGCCGACCCGGAAGGCAACTACTGGGAGACCGCCTGGCCAAAGGGCAGCAACCCCGTCGTGGCAGCCGCCCGCCGAGCCGCCGGCCAACCCGCCTAAGCTGCGACATCTCCCACGCCTGCGCGCATATCACGCAGCATCGCATCGCTCAACCGCCACAAGAGCTCACTCCCTATTCGGCGCTCGCGGTGGTCCGAGTGATCACCTTGCGTGTTCGCGTTGTCCGCTGAGGTCAGGCGAGTCCTACGCTCGTGGTAGGTCATCCGGTCTTGGTCAGCGGCCGGGGCGCCCGCAGCACTTCTTGTACTTGACGGCGCTGCCGCACCAGCATGGCGCGTTGCGGCCCGGTGGCCAGGCGAGCAGGTTGCCGAGGCCTGCCTGCTCCGCCAGGTAGCCTCGGCGCGTCGCAGCGTCCTCGACCGAGCCACCGGTGCGCTCGGCGTAGTCGTGCAGCGCGTCGACCCGCAGGTGGACCAACACGATCTTGGACGGCCCGCGCAGTACCGTGTCACGCAACTGCGATTCCAGGCGGGCGCGGTACTGCTCGTGGCTCGTCGCCTCGTCGAGCAGGTGCGGCCAGCGCTGCTTCGCGACCGCGAAGTCTCGCTCGGGCCAGGTGAGGATCCGGATGGCTTTCGCAGCGCCGATGCGCGGGTCGGCCCACGCCTCGTCCGTCGACGGGAAGGCCGCGCCGCCCGCGAGCGACCGACGAGCCGGCGGCTCCCAGGGGCCGTCCTCCAGGTCGTCCGGTGCGTAGCCCAGACGCACGCGCAGCTCGTGGCGCTGCCACAAGACGCCGTAGGCCGGCGACATCCAGCCGAACTCGCCCCGCGCCGCAGCGCACTGCTCGTGCGTCAATCGCGACGCCGCCATGGTGAACCAGCGCAGCGCGCCCTGCTCATCACCACGCTCGGCGAGCAGCTCGGCTGCCATCGCGTACGCGTCGTGCTCGCGCTCGCGGGAGTCCTTGATCGCGTCGAGCTCAGCCATGGCGAGATCCGCGCGGCCCGCGTCGAAGTGGATCTCGGCGAGCTGCACCCGCGCCATCGATCCGTCGAATCCGCCCGCAGCCGTCAACGTGCGCAGCCAGCCGAGGGCGACCTCGTCGTCGCCCGCCCGGCGCAGCTCGTCCACGATCTCGAAGACGATCTCGGCCCGGTCGTCCGGGTACCTGCCCAGTTCCTCGATGAGCGCCGGGACCCGCCCGGCCGTCGTCGCCGTCATACCGCCATGCTCGCAGCGGCGAATCCTCATCGGAGGCATCTCGCTCGGCGCGTCCTGGTACCGGACACCGACGCGGGCCATCCGTCGTCGCGCCGTCGGCCACCTGATCCGAACCAGGCGACGCGCGCACCGAAAGCTGCGAGCGACGGCATCGGCTTGGAATGGCGCGACCAGCGACCCGAAGGCTGACACATCATCGACTCGGCAGAGGCCCCCGGGCTAGGAACATGACAACGCCACCGGCCATCCTCTGGACCGCCGAACGACGCGCTGGATTCGGCGCTCGCGGTGATCCGCGCGATGACCGAGCGTGATGACGTCGACCGTGGACGTGACGCTGGTTCTACGGTTGATCACATTTCGTAGGTGACTGGGCGGGCGCACCTGGCCGTAGCGGGTCGATGCCGAGCGGGCATCCGCTGGGCTCGGCTGAGACCGGATTACGGGTAGACGTCGCCGACCTCGAGGATGTGCCAGGTGTTTGCGCTGCGTGCGAGGCTGACGTTGACCGACCAGCCTGTCTGGGCGATGTTCGACGCGGCCTTGGGCACTGCGACCGGGCCGATGCCGCCCTCGAACCACAGCGCGCCGGGCTCGACCTTCTCGATCGCCAGGTAGTCCTCGATGTAGTCCTCATCTGCGATCTCGTCCACGTCGATGCTGGCGGCGTGGGCCTGCTCGAACAGCAACTGGGACAGCTTCTCCGCCCTGGGCAGGTCGCGGGCCGCGGCGCGGCCCCGTTCGGCGGCATCGCCGACCTCAGCGGGGTCGAGGTAGCCGCGCTCACCGAGCCAGGTGGCCAACTTTGTGGTCACCGTCCCGGCGGCGCGCAGCAACTCCTGTCCGGCGGCGACCTTGCGGATCATGAAGTAGCCCAGGAACTCGCCGAAGTTCTCGGTGATCTTGTCCGGCCCGAACAGATGCACGAAGGCGTCCTCGTCGCTGTCGAAAGCGTGCTCCCACCGTCGCCGCTCGTCCGGGTCGAGGGACTGGTACCCGTAGCCGTTGAGACAATCCCGCAACAGCCCGACCACATCGGTGTAGGTGCGCAACGTCCGCGCCGCCAAGCGGTGCTGCTGATTGATGAGGAACTCGCTGAGCGCACGATCGATGTTGACATCGTTCCCCACCACTGCCTGCTCCCCTCGACTGCCGGCACGGCAAGACCAACCAGCACGCCGTCGCCGTGGACACTGCCGCCACGATCCTCGCGCACCAGCCGAAACGTCGACCCCCGGGGCCGCCGAGCGCCGCGGGATCATTCCGTGTGCCGCACTCTGATGGCGGCGAACTCAGCGACACGACGCCATGACGCAACGGCCCTGGATTCACACCACACAGTCGCAGCCCGTCCGGTGCGGCTCCACGAACGGTGCTGGGTCGTCCCGACTCGCACAGATGGTTCGGGCGTAGCCGGTCGCCGGTTTCGTGCGTGCGCGGTTGAGCGCTGGCGAGGGGACCCTCGATGTCATGCGCTGAACAGCAGCGTGGTCAGCTCTCCCCCGCGCCGCCGGCGATGGCCGCAAGCCGGTCCACAGCGGCTTCGAGCTGGGGCAGGTCGTGCTGCACCGTGCCGGCGACGATGGCGTGCGAGGTGTCGAAGTAGCGATGCGCGAGCTGGTCACGCATTCCGGCGATCTGCCGCCACGGAATGTCGGGTTCGCCGGCGAGCAGCTCGGGGTCGAGGGCCTTGACCGCCTCGCCAATCTCGATCAGCCGGACCCGCACCGCATCGAAGATCAGCCCTTGGCCGAGATCGCCGTGGGTGAGGTGCTCGCGGATGGCCACGCACGCGGCGCGGATGTCCTCCATGCCTTGCGCGTCGCGGCGGCTCACAACGGCACCATCTCGGCCAGCGCCGCCCGGCGCACCCCGGGCTTGAGGTCGGCGGCCGGGATCAACTCGACCGGGGCGTCGAGGATCTGCTCCAGCCGTTCGGCCACCCGGGCCACGCCGAAGATCCCGATGCCGCTGGGCAGGTCGACGAGCAGGTCCACGTCGCTGTCCGGGCGCTCCTCGCCGCGGGCCACGCTGCCGAACACGCCACGGATGGCGATCCCGGCGGCGTGGGCGACCCGCAGTACCTCGGCCCGGCGCGCACGCAACCGGGTTCCGATCGGGCCGGTCAGCCGGTCGAGCCGGCGCCGGCGCAGCCGCACGTCCAGGTCGAAGCCGGTGGCCTCGATCAGCGCGGCCAGCGTCGGCAGCGCCGGCTGGCGGCCGCCGGACTCGTAGATGCTGATCACGCTTTGCGTCACCCCGGCCCGGGCCGCCAGCTCGGCTTGCGACAACCCGGCCCGGGTGCGCGCCTGTCGCAACAACGCACCTGGGCTGCTTCCCGTCGACGTCGTAGCAACCACACTCCTGATAATAGCGGATCGTATATGGCCGCTGCAACATTGACTCGATCTCCCGCCGCCCACAGCGTCAACCCGTCGGGTGCGCCGTCACACCCAGGATGTGCACCCGCCGAGTGCCGATCTCATCACGAAGGACACGTAGATCCGCCGAGCAGCACAGTGTCGACGTGGAAGACATCACGCGCCAAAGCCCCGACGCCCGGCTACGCAGGAACTCCCGCCAGATGCCGCTGTCCGGTCGTGGAGGCGGGCCGAACCCAGCCGTGCACAGGATCCGCCGGATGGTGCCCTCCCCCAGCCGGTCTCCCAGACGCCCGCGTCGGTGGCCCGGGCAGGCAATCAACGGCAGGAAACGGCCCCGTCTCGGGGAGGGGTTCCGAAACGGGGCGTTCGCCGCCGCCGATCGGCGGGGCTTGCGGCACCCCCGTCGGACGCAAGACCCCGGCGGGTCGGCAGCGACAGGGCTGTAGCCTGCCACGTCAACCGACGCCGGCACCCGCGGGTGTCCGCTTCCTGCAACAGCATTTGCTGTCACTTGACGTGCCCGGCCGGGCGCGTAACGTTGCTGCCCGAGAGGTCCGCGTCGCTTCCCCCGTGACGATGACGGGCCTCTCGCCACACTCCGTCGTCCCGGCGGAAGCCGGACCTCCTACCGCCGCCACCGCTGGTCGGGCGGCTCAGCGGCAGAAGGTCGGTATGGTGCCGGTCGAGGTCAGCACTGACCGGGCACCGGCCTACCCGCGCGTCATCGACGAGCTGCTCCCGGCAGCCCGCCACGTCACCGACCGATACGCCAACAACACCGTGGAATCCGATCACGGCCGGCTCACAGCACGGCTGCCCAATGCGCGGACTCAACAACCACCACTCGACCAGGACCATTGCGGTCGGGCACGCCTTCGCGCAGAACCTACGCCCCGGCCACTACGACCTCGCCACCGAAAACGACATCCGAATCGGCTGGCGGCAGCGTTCGCTGAACTCGCTACCTCCCTCTGACCTCGACCAGGATCTGCACCTCCGTACCCGCCGCGGCGGGTCAGTGCCGACAACGCAACAGGGCCTGCCGATTGCCTGAGGAATACGCGCACGGCCACTTCGCCGGATCAGTCAACGTGCCCATCGACACCTTGCCAAGCGCGGTTAGCCGCCTGCGGCCAGGGCAGATCATCACAACGTGCGCGCTTGGCGGGCGAGCCGCCCGCGCCGCCGAGTTGCCTCGGCATCAAGACAATTGTGCGCGGACACCGGCCTGGCCCGCGAGACGGTGCGCCGCTTCGCCCGTGCCTACAGCGTCGAAGATCTGCTGGCGATCACCCGCGACGGGCGCCCAAGCATTCTGGACCAGTTCAAGCAGCAGCTGCACGACCGGTGGAACGACGGGTGCCGCTCGGCCGCCCAACTGTTCACCGAGTCCACGCGATCGGCTATGCGGGCAGCTACGGCACCGTGCGCGACTACCTGCAGCCGTTCCGGCCGCTCGACGTCCCCGCGAGTCGCGGTGAGGCCGCCGAAGGTCCGCGAGGTAACCGCGTGGATGCTGCGCCATCCCGACAGCCGCAACCCCGATGAGCAGGTCAAGCTCAAACTGGTACTCGCCAACTGCCCGCACCTGGCCGCCACTGGCAAACACGTCACGACCTTCGCCGAGATGATGACCGGTCTTCACGGCGAACAACTCGACAGATGGATCGAACAGGTCCGCGCCGACGACCTACCCCAACTGCACTCCTTCGCCGCCGGACTGCAACGCGACCATGCAGCTGTGGTCAACGGCCTGACCCTGCCGCACAGCTCCGGCGCAGTCGAAGACAACGTCAACCGCATCAAGGATGATCAGACGACAGATGTATGGTCGCGCCGGCTTCGACCTACTTCGCAAGCGAATCCTGCTGGCAGCCTAAACATGGCCACCTAGATCACGGAGATTGAGCCAGATCCAAGTCGGGTTGACATAGCCACTGGCGCGCCCGTCTTGGTGGATCCCGGTTCTACCCTGTGCGGCGGTAGAACGGCGTATTCCCCGCTGCGTGGTCCGTCGTGTCGACGATGTTCACGATCTCCGGCGCGACTCTGCTCAGCATCACCTCGAACCCCTGGCGCAGGGTCACCTTTGATGCCGCGCATCCCTGGCACCCGCCGCTCATGGCGATGAAGAGGTTCCCGTCCCGGACGTCTACGATCGAGATCTGCCCGCCGTGGGCAGCGATGGAACGGTTGACTTCCCGATCCAGGAGTTCCTGAACGACTGCCCTGCTCTCGGCGTCGGTCCGCTCTCGTGTGCTTGGGTTGGCAGGAGCCTGGAGGATGGCCGGTACTCCGGTGAGCAGTTGCGTCCGGAGACCCGTTCCGATCGCCGATCTCAGTCCGGACCAAGAGGCGCCTGGCTGCTTCCCCACAGTCACCACGTTGTCGGCGATGAGCACGTAGGCAACGCCTGGAAGCGCGAACAACCGCTCGACGAGCGGCGACCCACCGGCGCGTTCCCGGTCGTCGAAGAAGAACGGGCCGCCGGGATGCACCGTCCGGCTCACGGTGAACTTGCAGGTGTCAGGATCGACCAGCGAAGTGGCTGCCTGGATGGTGATCGTCGGATCGATGAGCAGATCAGATTCAGACATGTTCCACGACCTTGGCTGCGTCGCGCTCACCGATGGCCCGCAGGTGCCCGAAGGAGTAGATGCCGGTACTGTGACCGTCGCTCCAGCTGATGGTGATGGCATAGTTGCCGACGCTCGAGATCACGCGTGGAGTTATGTCCGGTGGCACACTTTTCGGATCCAGGAGCGCACGCCCGCTGGCCTCCTCGATGCAGGCGGCACAGTGGCAATTCAGCCGAAGGTCCCGGACATCGAACTCGTCACAGTGCCCGTCCTGCCAGAGCACGGATACCGTGCGCGCATCTCGCCGGCGGAAGCCGACCGAGGTCGTGCGAGATCCCGACGGCCGAACGGCGCTCTCCACCCAGGCTGGCTGTCCCTCGCCCGACTCCCACGTCCACGCGAATGGCCTCAGTACCATGGTCGGAAGACCCTGGAGTTGATCCGCGAGTGCCGTGGCGATCGCCTGGTAGGCCTGAGCTGCAACCGAGTTCGGCTTATCGAGGAGCATCGGACGCCCCTCGTCCCCGCCGGTGACGATGTCGGCGTCGAGGGGTATCGCGCCGAGGAACGCAACCCCGAGCTGCTCGCTCATCCGCTTGCCGCCGCCGCTGCGGAAGACATCCGTGTCCTTCCCGCAGTGCGGGCAGGTGAACGTGCTCATGTTCTCGATGATGCCGAGGATGGGGACGTGCAATGTCTCGAACATCCGGAGCCCGCGGCGGGCGATCTTGAGACTCACGTCCTGCGGCGTCGTGACGATGACCGCTCCGGACAGTGGGAGGGTCTGAGCCAGCGTCAACTGGGTGTCACCAGTCCCCGGCGGGAGGTCGAAGATCAGGGCGTCCAACTGGCTCCATTGCACGCCGCCGATGAACAAGTTCAGGAACTTGCCCACCATCGGTCCACGCAGGATGGCGGGGTTCTCGTCTCCCCTCAGCATGCCCATCGATATCACTTTCAAGCCGTAGGGAGCTGGGGGGATGAGCTTTTGGTCCGGGGTCGCCTCCGGCTGTTGACCGGTGGGGAGTCCTAGCATGACGGGGATGCTCGGTCCGAACACATCGGCGTCGACCAGCCCAATCTGGCCGCCGAACTGTTGCAGCGCGAGCGCAAGATTGACGCTGACCGTGGACTTGCCGACGCCCCCCTTTCCGCTGGCCACCGCGATGAGGTGCCGGATCCCCGGCAGCCGTTCAGGACCGGCGGATGGCTCTGCCGCGGCATCATGCGCCTGGTGGAGGCCAGGGTGCGAGTCCGGGGTCTGCATGGGTCACAAGCTCCTTCCGGCCGTGCTCGGCGCGGGGCCATCGCTTAACACAGACTTAGTCTAGGCCGCGGCTGGAGCAACGCTCCGGACTCGACGAGTTGAGCAGGAACGCCGTGCCGGGGCGGTCGCCGCGTCAGTTCGCGCACAGAACGAGGCTCTCAGACCGTTGGCGTAACCGCACGCGGGCCACAGAATCGGCGTTATGCGTGGCGCTTCGGTTACCGGCCATGGCTGGGTGGTGCCACACCGAACTGGGCGTTCTGGGCGGTTACTGGTGGCGCGTGACGGCGATCGGCTGCTGTGGGCGGATCGCTGGGATCGTCTTGGTCATGCCCGGCCCGGTGTTGCTTGTTCACTGTGTCGGCTGGCGGTGCGAGCCTGGACGGGTGAGGCCGAGGATCCGGTACTGCGCCACGCCGGCGGGTCGGGTGGCTTACTCGACGGCGGGTGCTGGCCCGGCGCTGTTGTGCGACTCGGGCTGGATCACTGATCTGCGTGGGCAGCTGGAGCTGTTTTCCTTCGGAGGTTTCGTGGAGCGGCTGGCCGAGCGGTTTACCGTGATCCGCTATGACAAGCCCGGCTGCGGCCTGTCCGACCGGGACGGGATTGACCCGTCCTTCGATGGGCAGGTGGCCGCAGCGCTGGCGGTGGCCGACGCGGTGGGCGCCAGTCGTTTCCGCCTGTTCGGGGCCTCGCAGGGCGGTCAGCTGGCCGCCGCGATGGCGGCGAAGTACCCGGATCGGGTCGAGGCGCTGGTGCTGTACGGGATGTGTGCCAGCGGCAGGGACCTGGCGCCTGCCGAGGTCCGCAGTTCGGTCGTGGCGCTGGTGCGGGCCCATTGGGGCCTGGGGCTGAAGGCGCTGGCCGGGGCCTTCGTCACCGATCCTACGGCGGAGGAGGTAGAGGCGTTCGCCCGGTTCCAGCGGGCCAGCGCCTCGGCCGACGTGGCCGCCCGGCTGCTGGAGGTCTATTACGACACCGACATCAGGGCCTTGCTCCCGGCGGTCCGGGCGCCCACGGCGGTGCTGCACCGCGAGGCGGATAGGGGCACCAGGTTCGCGCTGGGGCGTGAGGTCGCCGCGCTGATCCCCGGGGCGACGCTGGTCCCGCTGCCGGGTTCGAGCCACCTGTTCTACCACGGCGACTGGCCAGCGGTCCTGGATGCGATGCTCAGTTTCCTGTGCGAGCCCGTGAACACGGGGCCGCGGCTGACGGGTCGTGAGTTCGAGGTGGCCGAACTGATCGCCGAGGGGCTGACCAATCGTTCCATCGCCAGGCGCCTGTCCGTCGCGCCGCGGACCGCCGAGGCGCATGTGGAGAACATTCGGCGCAAGCTGGCGGTGCACTCGCGTGCCCAGATCGCGGCGTGGGTGACCGAGCACCGGCTCGGCCGTGGAGCGCCTCGGTAGTTCGCCCGACGTACGCACCGGGACGTGCCGCGGCCCGCGAGAAAGCGGCGGATTTGCTATGGCCCATGTGTGCACTCAAGCGTGCCCGCTCGCTGAAGGCCATCGCGGCCGGGCACGCGTTCGTACGGAACCTGCGCCGCGGCCACTACGAGCTCGGCGCCGATCGCCGTCCCAACAACCGGATCCGGATTGCCTTCGACCAACTCACAGCGTGCTTGTGATCGTGGGCTCGCGCAGGCTGCGCACCGGCATCACGCCGCACACGACCGATCAACGCAACAGCGCCGACGGTGACCAGCGTCCGGACCAGCTGGGGGGCGGTGCGCCCCTGGGGCTGTGGCAGCTGAGGTCGCGGCAGTGGGATGCTGATGTCAAGGCCGTCCGGGGAATGCCTGATGACGGCCTCCGGCCAGTGACTGATGATCAGGGCGAGCACCCGCCGGTTGCCGGGCAGCACGTCCATCGCCAGCGACGTCACGCCTCGGGCCTGGGCCCGGGTGACCAGCGCGCGCATCAGCGCCGCGCCCACCCCCCGGCGCTGCCAGGCGTCGGCGACAACGACGCCGATGTCGGTCACCCGGGCACCGCAGGGATCCTCGAAGGTTTGGGCCTCGGTCCGGTCCGTGGCCATGGCGTGCCCGACGATGACGCCGTCCGCGACGGCAACCACGGCATCGACATTGGCGGGCCCGCCGGATAGCACGCGGAGCAGGCTGCCGGTGGGCCTGACCGGGGCGAAGAATCTGAGGTAGCGGCTCTCGACGGATAGATCCTCGAAGAAGCCGCCGAGCGCCGGCAGGTCCGCCGGGTGCACCGGCCGGATCGCGGCGGTGGCGTGGCTATCGGTTCGTATCACCTGGGTTGGGTTCACGAACCCAGCGCCTTTCCGGCCCGCACCAGGAATGCGCGGGCAGTCTCCGGGCTTTGCTCGGGCCGACCGAGCGGCGTGACCATGCCGACCCGGGCTGACGCCGCCGCGCGACCTGCAGGGTCCGCCGCCAGGCGGCGGGCTGGGCTTCGTGGAGTGTGACATGCCTTGACGCTAAGAACGCCCGGCCTGGTGCGGCTATCGGGTGAACTACCGGCAATCTCCTCGTCCCCTCCGGCTGGGGCGGTCGTCCCCGGTGGGTACGTCGGGTGAACTACCGAGCCGCTCCACGGCGCAGCCGGTGCTCGGCCACCCACGCCGCGATCTGGGCACCCAAGTGCACCTGCAGCTTGCGCCGGGCGCGTGCTTGGTGTCGTCGGCGCCAGCGTGACCAGCTGAAGATCGCGGACGGGTCGGTGTCGGGGGTCCAGATGAGGCGGGCCAGGAGGCGTCGTACTTCTGGGACGGTGAGCGGGATCAGCTCGCCGGCCGGTGGCGGAGCCCCCCTTTTGCCGCGCGGGCGCGGGTGACGGTGAGGAACGCGTGGGCGAGCATGGCCAGGGTGATGTGCCGGTACCAGGCGTCGTAGCGGCGGACCTGGTACTGGTCCAGGCCGACCTCGCCCTTGGCGGTCTGGAACGACTCTTCGATGGCCCAGCGGGCGCCGGCCACGTGCACGAGTTCGCGCAGCGGCGTGCCGGCCGGGCCGTGGCACAGGTAGTAGGCCAGGTCGGTGGGGTCGGCCAGGCTGCGGCGGGCCAGCAGCCAGTAGCCCTTGCCGGTGTTGTCCAGGGGACGGATCGGCACGCGAGCCCAGTGGTAGAGCCGTGGCCCTTTGGCGCCGTTGCCCGCGGAGATCTTCTTCCACGCCTGCGGCGAGACGGTGGCGATCAACTGGTCGGCGCGCAGCTCGCGGATCTTGCCGTCGACGGTGGCGATGACGTGCTGGTTGACCGGGACCGCGAGCACGTACGGCATTGCGCGTTCTTCCAGGCGTGCCCGCAGCCGGTAGTGCTGGCCGTAGACCTCATCGCCGGTGACCCAACCGGCCGGAACCCCGGCGTCCAGCGCCCGGTCCAGCATGCGCATCGCCAACTCAGGCTTGGTCGCGAACTCGACATCCTCGCCGATGCCGGCCTCGGCGCAGCGCTGCCCGTCGTCGGTCCAGCTCTGGGGCAGATACAACTCCCGGTCGATCAAGGTCCGTCCAGCCGCGGTGGCATAGGCGAGGAACACACCGATCTGGCAGTTCTCGATCCGCCCCGCGGTGCCGGAGTACTGCCGCGCCACCCCGGCCGACTTGCTGCCCTTCTTCAAGAACCCGCTCTCGTCGACCGCCAGCACGTCGCCCGGATCGCCGAGCTGCTCGACCACATAGCCGCGCACGTCATCACGCACCGCGTCGGCGTCCCAATCGGCCGCGGCGAGCAGCCGCTGCATCCCGTCCGGGTTCGCCTCCCCGGCCCGCTCGGCCAGCGTCCAGGAGTTCTTCCGCTCCACCGGCGCCAGCAGACCACGCACGTAGCCCAGCACCCGCTCCCGCGGCTCGGAACGCGCGAACCGCGGCGCGATCCGCGCATGCACCTGTTCCAACCCCGCCGCCCACGCCGCCACCTCGGCCACATCCGAATCATCAACCATGCAGTCAAGATCGCGACACGCAGCACCAAATCCACGCAGACACGCCGACCTAGATCAAATTAAGTGCGGCTGTAGTATTAGGCCGCAATGGCGACGACTCCGGTCGAGAGGTTCGCTATGGCTGGCGGATCAGTCGGTCGAGGCGGTGGAGGTTAAGGACGAACGGGAGCTGGGTTTGTGGTGCGGTTCCGACAACCAGCGGGCGCATCATTTCGATCGCTGCGTCCTCGTGCGAGAGGATGTGGCAGTGCCAGACCGATGCTCCGGCGATGGTGTAGGTGCCTACCCAGACGGTGATCGCGTCCTTCGGCGCGACGAAGGTGTCCTTCGGCCCTGATTCGAACGCACCGGCGGGTTCGAACGGGCCGATGCTGGAAGGCACGGGGCGTCCGTCCGCGTCCCATTGGCCGACGTGCCAACGCCCGACCAACCTCAGCTCAGCCATGTGCAGGTGGATGGGATGAGTGTCCGGGCTGTGGTTTCGCATGGCCCAGGCCTCGGTGGAGCCGAGTTGCGGTGTTTCCGTGGCCGGGTCGGTGAAGTCCCGCAGCGCGACCGCGTCGCCGAGCTGCGCCACCCCGGGGGAGCTCTCGCCCGCCTGAACGGTCCGCAGCCGCGCGGTCACGAGCCTGAGGGCCGGCGGTATCAGATTATTCGTTTCCACTATGACCGGCGGCACCGATGAGCGATCCGGTGGTGACCCGATCGTGGTGCCGACCGTGAACTTCATCAGCTGCGGGATCGCAGCAATGCTGTCATCACCGTCGGGGTAGGGCGTGGCGGCGTCATTGGCCAGCACCCAGTCCTGCGCGCCGTGGCCGGTGAAATCGACCACGAGCTTGTACCGCTCTCCGGGTGCGATGAGCAGATCGTTCACCCGGGCCGGGTGCAGCAGGTAGCCCGAGTCGTTCTCGACCACTGTCATTCTGGGCGCAGCGGCCTGCGCGCCGGAGGTCTGCTGCAGCCTGAGGTGGTAGAACCGGGAGTCAGAGCCGTTGATGAAGGTGAACGAATACCGCCTTGGCGCCACCCGCTGATACGGCGCGATGACACCGTTGACGACCGGGAGGTCGCCGAAGAACTCCGGGTTCGCGTGCGTGTAACACAGTGAATGGTCGCTGGCGAAGGACTTGTCCTGCAGGACGAACGCCTTGGCGAAATCACCGCTCGGCAGGTTCAGCAACGGTTCAATGTTGTCGGTGTTGGGCATGAAGCCGGCGAGTCCTTCATAGACCCGATACGAGGTCACGTGGTCGGCGTGGTCGTGGTACCACAGCAGGCCGGCGGCTTGATCGTTCGGATAGTGGTTGGTCCGGGAGCCGCCCGGTGGTATCTCCTGGCCCGGCACGCCATCGCTCGCTGCCGGCTGCAGGCCGCCGTGCCGATGCATGACGATGTCGTTGCCGTCGGTCGGCTGGTCGAACGGAAACATCTGGGTTCCCGCTGACGGGAGGCCGTTGACCAACCTCACGTCGACCGGCGTGCCCTTCTTGGTGACGATGGTCGGTCCGAGGTCGGACGCCGAGGCGTTCGCCGTGCTGTAGCCCAAGGACGGCACGGCCGGCCATTGGCTGGAGAACTGGTGGACGCCCAGCCTCGCGGTGAGCGTGTAGTGGCCAGGCGCATCCGGCGCGGCTACCGGCGGCTGCGGTACCGCGTCGGTGAAGAACGTCGGCACCGGTGACGGCCCGCATTCGGGCGCCTCGGCCCGTGCCGCCGAGGCGAGCACCCCACCCGCCACGAGCACGCTTGCAGCAATGGCCAGTGCGGAGAGCCCGGCGAGCAGGCGTGAACGCGGACGGCGGGCGGGTCTTCGTTGGCGTCGATGCATGCCATTTCCCCCCATCACCTGATGCGCAGCCCCCCGGCCAACCCACGAGTCTCCATACGCGGACGGTGCTTCAGCGGAACTGGAGTTAGGTGGACGTAGAACTACTCGGCAGCATCCTGTGGAAACCAGAATGATCTGTCGCGATACTTTTGTCGAGAACCTGTTTCTCCCTGATCTCTCGCGGGTCGCAACCCGACACGGCTTCATACGCGAACCCAGCTGAGGCTGTGTCGCAAGCGGATCCTCGGGACTGTTGACGGGTCCACCGTTGCTGTTATAAGTGTCGTGGTGGGGGGTGGTCTGCGTCGGTCAGGGAATCAGGACGAGCTTTCCTCGAACGTGGCCGCTCTGAATGATGCGATACGCATCGGCGGCACGGTCGAACGGGAAGGTCTGCACCTTGATCACAAGCTTGTTTTGTGACAGCAGTTCTGCGACCTGCGCCAGGGCCTGCACGGGATGACTGTCCGCGCCGCCACCGGTGACCCGGGCCCCGGCCTGACCGGCTGCAAAGTTGGCAATGGACACCACCTGGGCGGGCTCGCGCGCCAGCCCGATCAGCTGCTCGACCGGGGTCTTGCCGGCGACATCGAAAACCGCGTCGACCGGCCCGCCGGCAGCGGCCCGCACCCGCGCGGCCATGCCTTCGCCGTAGCGCACGGGAGTCGCCCCGATCTCCCGCAGGTAGTCCTGGTTGGCCTCGCTCGAGGAGGCAATCACCCTCGCGCCTCTGGCCGCCGCCATCTGCACGGCGACCGCTCCCACGCCGCCCGCGCCGCCATCGACGAACAGCGTGTCGCCGGTCTTGACGTCGAGCAGCCGAAGACCACGCTCACTGGTCTCACCAGCGACGCCAGCCCCGGCCGCCACCGCCCAATCGATCGAGGATGGCTTGGCCGCCCAGGAGTCCAGTACGGCGTACTCCGCCTGGGTGTTCTTCCCGCAGCCAAGCACGTCATCGCCCACCGAAACCCCGGTAACCCCGTCCCCGATCTCGTCC
Organism: uncultured Actinomycetota bacterium; assembly: GCA_963839995.1. GTDB lineage: Bacteria > Actinomycetota > Actinomycetes > Mycobacteriales > Jatrophihabitantaceae > CAWIUB01. Next base: position 443,494 of record CAWIXH010000017.1, read on the forward strand.
ACCACGCCCGCGGCGTCGTATCCGAGATACCCGGTACCGACCATCGGCTGGCCGCCGGACAAGGCGCCCGCCACCGTCTTCCAGTCGATCGCGTTCACGCTGGCCGCACGCACCGCGATCCGGGCCTGACCCGCAGCCGCGTGCGGAACAGCAGCGTCTCCCCACTGCAGGACCTCGGGACCCCCATACGCCGTGAACTGCAGCGCTCGCATCAACAGTCCTTCCATACGAATGGATCAGCCGCCGCTTCGGTGTTCGCGCAGCACCAGCCACTGGCAGAGTTCAGCTTTCCACGCGGCAACAAGTGCCGTCCTGTCCGCCCCGCCACCGAGGAAATCCGGGCGGTACAGCCGACTCGGTCATGCCGGATCACCCTTCACCGCCCGGCAAGAAGTGACGCGCCCGTATTTGTGATCGCGCGGCGAGTCCGCTACGAATCCTCGGCGCCTGCCCATGTCGCGCGGAGGATGTCGACTGCGTCGGTGAGTCCGTACCGTTCCTCGAGGGTGCTGAGGATCCATGCGACGTCGCGTGCGGGTCCGCGGTGGCCACTTCGCGCGGTGATCACCTCGATGCCACGTAGCGCGGCGTTCGGGTTGAGCGAGACGGCGTGGTGGGCGAAGACCGCCGGGGACTGCACATCGATGTTCTCGGGAACCCGGTCGCGCGGGAAGTCCTTGAGGTTGTGCGTCACGATCACGCCCGCACCGGCGACGACCGCCGCCGCGAGCACGTGCTCGTCGTCGGGATCGGGCAGGCCGTAGCTGCCGTCGAGTGGTTCCCAGCCGTGGGCTTCAGAGTCGTCGAACGCACTCCGCATCGCCGCGATCAGCCCGACGGCACGTCGGTGTGCTTCCTCGGGGCTGGTTCCGCGACGGATCAGCTTCTGCTCTTCGTGATATTCGAGCTCGTCGAGGATGGCCGCACTCCAGACGGGCCGGTAGATACCTTCCACCGCGAAGGACAGCAAGGCGTCCCGCTGCAGGCCCGGCCACAGCACACAGGTATCCAGCAGGGCGGCGAACACCCAGGCAGTGTGTCAGGCGCGCACCGCCGCCCGCCTGCGTTCGGCCGTCACCCGGCGAGCCTCCCGCAACTCGGCCAGCACGGTACCGAGATCGCGCTCCTCGTCGACGTCGACCGCGCTGGCCTCCAACGCCGCGTACTGCTCGGCGCGGCGCCGTTCCCGGTAGCCAAGCACATCGGACAGCAGCAGCCGCCGGTGCGTGCCGACACGCGTGAACGGCACGCCGCCCTGATCGAGAATCTTCACCACAGTCGGCCGGGTCACCCCCAGCAGGTCAGCCGCCTGCTGGGTGGTCAGCGTCGTGGACTGCGGAGCCACCGTGACAGCTAGCCCGTGAGCAAGCGCGTCGACCACCTTGCGCAGCACACGGTGAACCTCTTCGGGGACCTCTACCTGATCACCCGACGCGGCGCCCACCAGCAAGTAGCGCGACGCCACCGCTCCCCTGCCGGCCGCTTCGTGCGCGGCGAGGAAGTCATGCACCTGCGCGAGCTCGTCGGCCTCATCGGCCAACGGCAGGTACGTTTCCGGGTCACGGGCCACGGTCGCAGTCACCAGACACCTCCTAGTCGCAACAACCATAGCTCATTTTCGTTTCTTGCGTCTACGCGCGTCGGAGACGATCGGCGTTCACCACCCGGCAATAAGTGACGCGTCCCAACAGGCCGCGCGTGGCCGGCCAGGCCGATGGTCGTGGTGGCGTGTCGCCGGCCTCGCCATCCACAACGCTATCCCTGGCAGGCCGCCCATCCCCGACAGTTGGAGGGCTCCAGGCCACACAACGGTGAGCGGCAGGATGCCATCCACGGCTTGCCTCGCCTTCCTGCTCACCGGTAATCCCCATGGGAAGGCAGGGACAATGCCTGGCCGCTGCCGCGATACCGGTCTACAGCCGACGGTCTGCGGGGCCGCATCCTGTGATTGGCTGAACACAGCAAACGGCCCACTCGGCGGAGACGACGTGAGGGTGCAGCTGCAGCGCCGGGTGGATGATCGTGCGCAGGGTTATCGGGCTGTGGCCGACGTTGTCCACCGGCTATCGCCGAGAGGGTGGCAACGCCCGGACTCCGCGAACCACACCAGCAGAATTGCGGACACGCCCGCACACCACGGGCAGGCAGCAGCCGGCTGCCCGACTGATCGCCGGCCGACCACCGGTTGCACTCACGGCAGTGCTTCTGCCGCTGCGTGCGGCGCGGGCGACGTTGATTACTGTCGGTGCAGCGGGGGTGGGGGTGTCGGCGGACCGTCGAGGGAGCCGCGGTGAGTGACCTGTGGACCTCACCGTCCGGCGAGGAGGAGGCGGCATCTCGGCGGCGTGCCCTGTAGGGGCTGGTTGTGCTGGTGGCGATCGGCCTGGTCGGGCTGCTGATGGTGTTCCTCGGCCGATCGCGTCCCGGCCGCGGCGGCGTGGGGCTAGTGGGCGTTGCTTCGAGCAGCTCGGCGAGCCAGCCCGCGGTCGGCACGATCACCACGCGGGGGCACACCTCGACGACATCGTCGACTGCGACGCGGTCTGCATCGACGACCGGGCCGCTGAAGCCGACGGGCCCGGCTGGCCACTGCCCGTCGACCGCGCCGTGCGTGGTCGCGGGCGACGACGGTGGCGCAGCAGTGCGCCCTGAACCAAGGCAACGGGCCCGCCTGCGCGCCGCACCACGCGTGGCAGCCGATGCCCACCCGGCACGGCACGACGGTGATCACCATGATCGCCAACCGTAGCGACGGCGCAGCCTGGCTGCTCGACCCGGACATGACCTCCTTCAGCCTCGGCTGGGCATACCTGCCTGGGGCGGGCGTCCCCGGCCAATTCTGGTGCGCAATCCTCATAGTCGGCTAGCGCCCGCAACCCGCCACCTCCGCGGATCGGAATGCCTCGGACCCCCGATACCCACACACGTCGCGACATGCGCTCCCCGAGCCGTCGTTATCTCCAGCCCGTCCGGCGACTCGGCCGACGGCGCACATCGATTCTTAGGTGGCGGTGGGTACGTTGGGGGCATGGTCGTTCTGATCGTGGTGCTGCTGGTGCTGCTGGTTGTCCTGCCGGTCGTCGGATGGGCGCTGTGGCTGCTGATCAGCGCGGCGCTTGTCGGGGCGATCATCGGGGGCCTGGCCCGCCTCGTGGTGCCCGGCCGCCAGCAGATCGGGATCCTCAGCACCATCGTCATCGGGTGGATCGGATCGCTGTTCGGCAGCCTTGTCGGCCGCCACCTGTTCCACGTCGGCACGTTCCTCACCGTTCTGTGCGAGATCGCCGTCGCCGCGATCCTCGTCGCCATCGCGAGCAGCGGCGCGGGAAACGCGGTTGCGCATCGGAATACCAGCGTGCGCTGGTAACCCGTAGCGTTGACCCCCGCCGTGGATCTCCGCCGGCACGAAGCGCACGAACGAGGCTGGGGAGCGTCCGAGTTTCGCGCACATGACACCGCGCCATGTGGCGGCAACCCCCGCGCAGACCACTGTCCCGGCGCACACAACCGTCGCTCTGCGTGACTGGCGAGCTCAATCGACGGTCATGCCGACGTAGTGGTTATGCCGACGGGTCCGCTGCGCGCTTTGCATGACAGCCATCTGGGCTGAGCAGATCGGCATAACCAGCGACCCGGGCCGATGCTTCCTTCACCCATTCCAGGGAGAAGGAGGATCACATGTCGAGATCAACTGCTGGTTCAGCCGGCTCGGTGGAGGCGCTGCTAGCGGGCTTCGTCGTGCACCTGCGTGAGCAACGTGGTGTGTCGGCGCTGACGATCGATGTCTATGTCGGGGACGTTCGCAGGTTCCTCACCGCCCGTGGTGATGTCAGTCTGCGCGAGTTGACCGCTGCCGAGGTCTCCAAGACGGTGCTGAGTGCTCCGGTGGCTGGCCGGGCGCCGGCAACGGTGAAGCGCTACGGGTGCGCGGTGCGAGCGTTCCTGCGCTATGGCCACCTGGCCGGGCTGATCGAGACTGACCTATCGGGCGCGGTGCTGCCGATGGCCGACCCGCGGCGATCACTGCTGCCGCAGGGACTGACCGAGGCGCAAGTGCGGGCGCTGCTGCACAGCTGCGATCGGCGACGCGCGGTCGGCCGGCGCGATTACGCGGTGATCGTGTTGATGCTGCGGCTCGGGCTTCGGGTCAGCGAGGTCGCGGCGCTTCGGCTGGACGACATTGACTGGCGCGCCGGGACAGTGACGGTGCACGGCAAGAAGGCGCGGATCGATCAGCTACCGCTGCCGGCCGACGTCGGCGACGCGATCGCCGGCTACCTGCGGCACGGCCGGCCGTGTGTCACCGGTCGGGAGCTGTTTGTGGGAGTGACCGGGCGGCAGGTCGGGCTGGGCAGCCGTGGGGTGTCATGCATCGTCTACCGCGCTTGCGCCCGGGCCGGGCTGGCGCCGTTCGGCGCGCATCGGTTGCGGCACACCGCGGCCTGTCAGATGTTGCGTGCCGGCGGATCGCTTGCCGAGATCGGTCAGGTCCTTCGACACGAGTCAACCCAAACCACCGCCGAGTACGCCTGCGTCGATGTGAAACGGCTACGCACCATCGCGCGGCGTTGGCCTGCCGGGACGACGTCATGAACCCGCTGGGAGAGCAGGTGGAGGACTACCTGCGGCTGCGGAACGCGCTGGGCTACCAACTCGGGCTCTATCGCGAGCGGCTGTTCAGCTTCGTCGCCTACCTCGAAGCCGCCGGCGAGACGACGATCACCGTGGAACTGGCGGTGGCCTGGGCATGGCAGCCGCAAGGAATCAAACCGATCACCGCCAGCTTCCGGCTCAGCACGATACGGGGGTTCGCGCGTTACGTGCAGGCGATCGATCCGTCGCACGAGGTCCCGCCACGCGGAGTGCTCGCGGTGCCGCGGCGGCGACCCACGCCATACATATATTCGCCGGACGAGATCGCTCGGGTACTGCAGAGGGCCCGGCTTCTGCGCCCCCCGCTACGGGCAGCGACCTACGAGGCGGTGTTCGGGTTGCTTGCCAGCTGCGGCCTGCGTGTCGGGGAAGCCCAAGCGCTGACCGGCGACGATGTCGATCTCGACGCTGGCGTGCTCACCATCCGACACGCAAAGTTCGAGCGGATGCGGCTTGTGCCGCTGCACCCGTCGGTTAGCGCCGCGCTGCGCGACTACACCGTGGTCCGCGACCGCCTCTGTCCCACGTCACGCACCGACCGGTTCTTCGTCTCGGCCACCGGCTGCACGCTGACACGTTCCGCTATCGACCACGGCTTCCGCGCGATCACCGAAAAGCTCGGGCTGCGCACCGACACCGTTCACCCGCGCGTGCATGATCTTCGGCACTCGTTTGCCGTCCAGACGCTCCTGGACTGGCAGCGCGAGGGCGCCGACATTCCCGGCCTGCTGCCGGTGCTGTCCACCTACCTCGGCCACATCCGGCCAGCCAACACCTACTGGTACCTGTCGGCGACGCCGGAGTTGATGCAGCTGGCCGCGGTCCGCCTCGAGGAGCATTTCGGTGGCCGGTCATGAGCGCCTTCGCGCCACTGCTGCAGACGTTCTTCACCGAGCGGCTCATCGCGCAGCGCCACGCGTCCGAGCACACCATCGCCAGCTACCGCGACACGTTCCGGCTGCTACTCGGCTACGCCGGCGCGAAGACCGGCAAGAAACCCTCCGCGTTGGACATCGCCGACCTAGACGCGGCGCTGATCGCCGGGTTCCTCGACCATCTCGAACACGAGCGGCACAACAGCGTGCGCACCCGCAACAACCGGCTGGCCGCGATCCATTCACTGTTCGGCTACGCCGCGCTGCACCATCCCGAGCACGCCGCGGACATCCAACGCGTGCTCGCGATACCGGTCAAACGCTACGACCGCAGGATCCTCACCTGGCTCACCGACACCGAGGTGGACGCGCTGCTGGCCACACCCGACCGGAACACCTGGACCGGTCAGCGCGACCACGCGCTGCTCGTCCTGGCCGTCCAAACCGGGTTACGGATCTCCGAACTAACCGCGCTCACCCACGCCGACGTCCACCTCGGCGCCGGCGCGCACGTGCACTGCATGGGCAAGGGCCGCAAGGAACGCGCTACCCCGCTGACCGCACTCACCGTCGCGGTTCTGCACGGCTGGCTCGCAGCACACCCGGGCGGCCCACGCGATCCGCTGTTCGCCACCCGAACTGGGACCCGGCTCAGCCGCGACGCCCTTGAACACCGCCTCGCCGGCTACCTCGCGACCGCCCGCAGCAACTGCCCGTCACTGCATGGCAAGCACGTCAGCATCCACACCCTCAGGCATACCTGCGCGATGCGGTTGCTGGAAAGTGGTACGGACGTCGCCATCATCGCGCTCTGGCTCGGGCACGAGAAGCTTGCGTCTGTGCAGACCTACCTGCACGCCGACATGGCACAAAAGGAACGAGCCATCGCCAGGGTCATCCCGCCGGGCACGCGACCCGGCCGCTACCGGCCCACCGACCCGCTGCTCGCCTTCCTCGAACAGCTGTAGTTATGCCGACCGCACCAACCGGATTCCCCTACCACGCAGGCGATCCGGCAGTCCCATCGGCATAACCGCGACATCGGCATGACCGTCGTTCCGCGCGGGGTGGCGGCCTGGGCGGAGATGCGCGTTACTGCGCCAGATCAATCGTTCGCGCGCCTCCTTCGCGCCAGACCGCGGCCAGCTATCGGGTTTCGCGCGCATCGCCTCGTCGGCAATGCGGCGGGCAAATGAGCGGAATCTTCAGCGGCTCAAGACGCTGGTCGAAACTCGTCGATAGGATCACTCGAGTCTCTCTCCGCCGGCGCCTGGCGCGTATAGGAGCACTGCAGATCAGCCACTGGATGCCATGTCCGGGTAGTCCCGCGACCGGAGTTCTTGAACTTCGTCGCGCCCACTCCGACGACACACAGCAGCCTCCGCAGAACTGATGACCCCTGTGTCTGTTGAGGGCCCTCGGGCTACGCCGTCACCAACCTCATCACTGCAACCTGGCCTCGATTCCAACGCTTCACCGTCACCTGTTTTCCTGGTTGCCAGGCTGGATGTTCTTGTTGTTGCGGAACACGTTCTCGGGGTCGTACTTGGCGTTGACTTCGGCGAGCCTCCGGTAGGACTCCTCGCCGTAGGCTTCCCGTACGCGACTGGTGTCGTCGTCGGAGTCGAGGAAGTTGACGTAGACGCCGGCGCGGTGGGGGTGCAGGCCGTCGAAGAATGCTCGTGCCCACGCGGTCTCCGCGGCGCGGACGGTGTCGTCGTGTTCCGGGAGCCAGACGGCGTCGATGCTCATGGTGTGCGCCACGTCGCGCCCCGAGTAGGCCCCCCGCAGTCCGGCCGGGACATCCTCTCGCATGGGCCGCGCAGTACCTGCGTAGGGACCAAAGGCCGGTCGGCCACAGACATTGGCACCACGTAAGCCGGGACTTAAGTCTCTGCCGGGCTCGGGCGAAAGGTATCGAGCCTGGAGGTGAGAAATGGGGAACGTCATGCTCAGCCAGTGGGAATGGAAGGACGCAGCGAAGGGTCTCGATGATCCCAGATACGCCGCCTATTGCTCGCTTCGCAGGGAGCGCAGGTTCGTCAGCCACGTCGTGGTGGGCTTGGTCGTGGTGGCCTTCCTCGTGTTCCTGGTCGTGGCGGACTACGTTCCGACGCCACCGTTCCGCTGGCTCATCTTGCCGGGCGTCATCTGGGCTGGCGTCCTGCTCTTGCACGCGTGGTTTGCGTTCAGCCCCGCGCGGAGGCCGATCGATCGCCACGATCTCGACCAGGAGGTCGCGCGTACCGCCGAGCAACACGAAGATAGGCACGCCCCGCCCAGGGAAGAGCGAAGCGGGTCGCTCTGGAACCACGCCGTGGTGGGCCTGCTCGTGCTGTTCGTGTTCATGCTGCTGTTCGCCGCGGGCGTCCTTCCGGTTCGCTGGGGCGTGTTGCTGATCGCCGTGTCGATCGCCGGCCTCGCCGCGCATGGTTGGCTCGTGAACCGCAGTCCCGCCGTACCGGCCGAGGCCGAGGAGCTCAAACCCGCGGTGACGCCTCACGACGGACACCGAACCCCCCGCCGTACGGGGAAGGCGCCGCAGCAGCACCGTTCGGCCCCGAGACTATGCACGGCTCGGGACTGAGCACCAACGGCTCGGGACGCGTGCCGTCGCCGCAACCGAACGGCGGCCGGACACGCTGAGCCCGAGCCGTGGTACGCGGCGCGACGGGTTCGACGTGCGCCTGTGCGGCTCAAGAACGTCGATCATGTCGTCGTTGCCGTGATCAGGCCGCGGTCCGGTACTCGTGGACCAGGCCGCCCAGCACGTCCGTTCGCGTGATTGCGGGACTGGCCTGGCCGCCGGCCAAGGACTCGCGAGGGCCGTTGCGCTCCCAGGACGTGGTCACCCTGTCGTCGCACACGAACAAAGGGCCACCCGCAGGCAGCCACTGTGATCATCGTCGCGCTCGGTGTCGCCACTCCCGCGCCAGATCGTCACCTATCGCGTCGTTCAACCCACCGCTCGCTGCGGCAAGTGCCTGCAGCTACGGAGATGTTGCTGGCCAGCATGAACTCTGGACCGGCGCGGCGACGAGCTGCTCTTCCAGGTTCCCAAGCGGGAGGAACGCTCGGCCATCGCCGAAGCCCTCACCTTCATCAGTCAATGGCTCGCCGGCCATGACCAGGCGCAGCTCGCCGCCTCCTTCCACCGGTTCGTGGGCGTTGACGGCCACGACCTGACCGCCCTGCGCACCGACCTGGCCCACTTCACCTTCCTGCTCGGCACCGACGACGGCGAGCAACTGTTGGGCACCGACGACACGTGATTGGCGGCCCCGCCTCGTTCCCGGACAGGCCCCCCGCACGCCCCTGCGGCATAGTCGCGCGTCCCGCGCTGACCGCGGCATATCCGTTAGAGCCGCCCGCGTGCCCGAGCGCACGCTCCGCGGCATAGAGCGGACGCTATGCCGTACCGGACAGCGGCAAATCCGGTTGTTTCTCGTGGCTGACTGGATGCCTCGTCCTGGTCGGTTGGGGCGTCGGCCCACAGATGATCGGTCAAGCAGCGGCGGGGGGTCGGCGGGGGCAGGGAGCAGCAGATCGTCGCGTGGGAGGCTTCAGAGCGGCAGGCGGTGAGGGCGGCCCCGCGGTCGGCTGTCTGGCACCGATCGGTCTTGCGAGAATGACGAGATGAGTGCATCGAGGGGGCAGGAATGACTGAGCGGACCGAGCGGCCCTCTTGGACCTACTCCGGCGCCGTTCCGCTCACGAACGACCTGTCGCTTCTCGAGGCTGACCTGCACGCTGGCCGGGTCGCCGCATCCGAGCGCGGCTACCACGGCGAGCCAGAGTCCATTGATGTCCAGGACGCCATGCTCGTCCCTGGCGAAGACCGCCTCGTGTCCGCTGCTGAGGCTGCCGAGGCGGGACTCGAGTTCGTCCCCACGCACACGCGGTTCGTCATGACGTGGAGCGCCGAGCGGTAGGCACTTCAGGGTCTCGGCGACCCGCGCTGATGGGTGTTTCGGATCACCGACCGGCGGCCATTCCGGTTGTTGTTAGTCAGCCGCGTCGACGCATAAGTATGCGGTAGGACAACCCCTTCTGGCAGCCCGCAGTCAGCGCTGGTAGCCACCCGATAGCCGTCGCTCGCGAGCGCCAATCGGTCGCGCACATGATGCGCGTTACGCGCGCGGATCAGACGTTCTGGCACCGCTTGGAAGGTGTCGCGGTTAGCACCGGCACCGGGCATTTTCGCGGGCGGGTTATTGGGGCACCGTGGCTGCCGTGGCCTGTTGGGCGGGTTCGCCAGGTGGTCGTGTCCGTTGGGGGTTCCCCTTGCGGTCAGGTAGACGTCAGGCATGGCGGCGAGCCCCGATGTCGATCGCGCGCTGCCGCGACTGCGGCCAGGCGCGGCCGTCCAGCCAGGTGGGGTCACCGGGCTCGCGAGTCCTGTGCGGTGCATCGATTTCCCGCGCGTTAGAAGCCGGCCCGCGATGTCGACGACGAGCGAGAGGCAACTCCGATCGTGCGCTTCGCCGGCACAAGTCGCCGTCACCCAGCGAGCTGCCGTCAGCAATAACGACCAAGGCTCTCAAGGACGACTGACGATCATCTGTATGAAGCGTCGTCGCAGGTCGCGCACATCGCCCAGAGGATGGACCACGCGGCACCGTCACTTCGACTCTGTCGTGCTGGCCGGCCCAAGCCCAGCGCCGCAGGGGTCAGGTTTGTCATGGGATGGTCGGTGCGGCTGTCGACGCGGTGGTTGTGGGCGTCGGGCTGGCGGGCGGCGATGACGGCTTCCGGGCCTTGGCGGTGGCAATGGCGTGCTCAAGTGCCGCGATCGTCGCGGCGTCGACGGTGCCGGTCGGCGCTTGAGGCCCAGTTCGGTCTGGAATGACTTCAGCGCCTCGGTCAGGGCCGGTGTCCAGTTCCCGTCGACTGGTCCGGTCCAAACCCCGCGAGCTTGAGCGTCTGCTGCACCGCTGCCGTCGAGGCCAGGGCCTCCTGGGCGGCCGCGCCGACCTTGGCCTGCACGTCGGCCTGCAGGGCCGCCTCGGTGGCCTTGTCCATCGTTCCGGTGACGGGCAGGCCATGGGCCTTCTGCAACGCCTCGATGGCATCGACCGTGTCAGGCCCGTACACCCCGTCGATCTCACCCTGGTGGTAGCCGGCGTCGGCAAGCGACTTCTGTCGTGCCTGGGTGTAATCGTGCACGACCGCCTCAGCCTTCTTCTGTTGATCGTCGCTCAGGCATCCGGCGTCCGCAAAGAGCCGTAGCCAGGACGTCTCCAGCGCGACGCCCGCGGCGTTGAACTGCTGCGACGCCTGCTCCAGGGGCGTCTGGTCGGTGATCCCGCCCCGCGCCGCTGTGAAATCTGCCTCGGCCTGTTTGACCCGGTTGACCGTCGCGCTCGGTGCGCGCGGCGTGGCGCTGGTCGCCGGGCCGTGCTCGTCGGGGATGCCGGCTTGGTCGACTTTCCCGTCGCCGTGGCGGTGGCGAGTTCTGCCTTAGCGTCGGCCAGGTCCTTCTCAGCTGCGACCACTTGCCGCCTCGGCGGCGGAGACGGCTCCCTCGCCGGGCTGCTGCAGATCCGTGCCGGCCTCCCTCACGTCGCCGACCGTCGGCGCGGTCTCATTAGGATGTCGCCGTAGCGATCGAGCGCCGTGATGTAGGTCTGACTGCTCTTGCAGAACTCGGCGGTCTTCGCAGCGAGGTTCGACTGCGCATCCGAAAGTGCCTTCTGCGCATCCGACATGTGCTTCTGGGTGCGCTCCACGCCCCCATTCCCACCGCCACTGCCGCACGCCGCCAACGAGAGGAAGGCGACAACAACCAAGATCAGTCGAAGTGTACCGCGGCGGGTCTGTTCATCCACTGCAACTTGACGCATCCGAAACCCCCGTCATGTCAGCGCAGCCTCGTGTCGGCTTCGGACGATCGCTCGGAACCATCGACCGCGGCCAAAGCCGTCTCCAAACCCGCTGCCGCAGACTGCAACAGGCTCAAAGCGACCACCGTGTCCTCCGCGGTATCCAACGCCGCCAGCCGCGTACGTGAAGCTCGCACCGCATCGCGCAAGGTCCGCGCCGTACTGCGGTCGCGGTCGTTGACAGCAGTCGCCTCGAGCGTCGTCAGCGCGTCCTCGATCGCTGTGACGCGGGTGGCCTCGACCCTCCAGCCACCGGCCATCTGCTGAGCTGTGGGCGCCTGTTCCAGCCGGGGGATCGCCTCGCGCGCGAACCAGGCGACCTCGCTGTTCGCGGTGGTGAATTTGGCTGCCCAAACGCGTCTGCGGCTTCGCCTGCGAAGTGCCAGCACGGTCGCAACCACGACTGCCAGCACGATCGCGCCGACCAGCCACCACACCCACGCCGGCGTCGAGCTACCGGCGTTGCCGGACGCGGCCTCGGTGGCCTCTGTCGGCGCAGGTGTGGCGGCCGCCGACTGGGCCACCGTCGCCGTCCGCGTCTCGGTCCGCGTCGCAATCTGGGTCCGGGTCGCGGTCGGCGTGGGCGGTGGCGCTTCGGGCCGAGAAGGCGCGGCAGTCGCGGTCTGACCCGCCGTCGGGCTCGATGGCGCAGACGGGGACGCCGCCGAACGCGAGGGCAAGCCCGAGAAGGTCGGCGACCGCGTGGGACTGACCCCACCCGACCCGCACGACGACAGGAGCGTCGCGGCGGCAGCCATCGCAATGAGGATCACCAGCCGTCCTTGCCGCGATGTCGATCGTCTACCGGGCGAGCGCAGAGATCGGTGAGATCGCGCCGTAGTGCGGGCCCCCGTCCGGTTGAGCCGTCGAGCGGCGCATCTGCCGAGCAGTCCGGTCACGTCCAGATCCCTCCCAATCACGCCGATGCTCAGGCTGGTTCACCACACGATTGACAGGTCATGGCTGGTGTTGTTCAGCCGCCGGCCTCCCTCTTCGGTCACGGTGACGATGTCCTCGATACGCACGCCGAAGCGTCCGGGAAGGTAGATGCCGGGCTCGATCGAGAAGCACATGCCTGGTTCGAGCGCCCGTGTCTCGCCCTCGACCATGTACGGCGGCTCGTGGGTGGTCAGGCCGATGCCGTGGCCGGTTCGGTGGATGAAGTACTCGCCGTAGCCGGCGTCGTTGATCACCTTGCGCGCCGCACGGTCGATCTCCTGACAAGCGACGCCGGGTCGCACGGCGTCGAATGCGGCTTGCTGGGCGCGTCGCACGGTCTCGAAGACTTCACGTTCTTCGTCGGTTGGGTCGCCGACGTGGACGGTGCGGGTTGTGTCTGATCCGTAGCCGTCCTTGAGGCCGCCGAAGTCAAGGACGACCATGTCGCCTTCCTCGATCGCTCGCTCGCTCATCTCGTGATGCGGGTTGGCGCCGTTCGGGCCAGAGCCGATCACGGTGAAGTCGACCTGCGAGTGGCCGTTCTCGCGTAGGAAACCGGCGAGGTCGCCGCCGATCTCGCTCTCGCGGCGACCGGCGAATTGCACACCGACGATCTGCTCGAAGCTGGCGTCGGCCGCGGCGCCTGCGGCCGCGAGCCGCTCGAGTTCGTCGGCGTCCTTGACCGCGCGCAACATCGGCAGCGCGCTGGTCATCGACACATACCTCGAATGCGGCAAGGCGTGCTGCAGCGCGAGTACGTGCATCGCCCAGGCAGAGTCCGAGATGGCGTACCCGCCGCCCGGGTCGAGCAGTTTCGCCGTTGCGGCGTAGGGGTCGCTGCCGTCGACCCAGTCGGTCAGCGAGAGGGCAGTCGCTCCGGCGGCGGCCTGCGCGTCGGGCCGCTCGAGAAGCGGGACGATCATGGCTGGCGCACGCGAGGTCTGGAGCACCAGCATGGTGATCCGTTCGGTCATCGCGATCGGGTGTTCTGGGTCCTTGGCGCAGCGGGATGCGTTGCACGTACCGCATGCCGTACCCGTGCGGAACTCGTCACCGGGCGGGTCTACCGGGACTGCTCCGCCACCGCGGCGAGCGGACTACTCCGTAGCGAGGCCGCGTGTCGATAGACGTTCCTCAGACGGGCAGTGATCCACTTGGCTGCTTAGCTCGGTTCGATGACCTTTCGCATGACGCAGTGGTTCTTGCCTTTGGGACGGTCGTAGGTGAAGCCGGCCCGCTCGAACATGCTGCGGGTGGCTTGTAGAGGAAGGACGCCGCGACCTTCTTGCCGGCGGTGTCTTGCGGATAGGCCTCCACGACGCCACCGCCGGCGTCGGCGATCGGCTTCAGGGCGCCGTCGAGGGCGGCCGCGGCCACGCCCCTTGCGGCGGTAGCGCCGGTCGATGAAAAAGCAAGTCAGCCGGTAGTCGGGCAAAGGCGCACCGGCAGATTCGACCTCCTTGCGGTGGGAGATGCCCGGCAGCTCTTCCGGAGTGCCATACTTACACCAACCCACCGCGGTCTCGCCATCGAACACCAGAGCGGCATGCGCCCTGCCCTCGCGCACCAGCCGCTGCTTGTTGTCACGGGCCGGCCAGGAAGCGCGTCGCTCTGCCATGGTCGAGTTGTGGAACCAGGTACAGAGTTGTGGAACCAGGTACACCAGCAGCCGCCCATCCCGGCGCCGTTGTGCCTCGCGCACAGATCGGCGAACGCGTCCCATGTCTGGCTCGTCAGCGCCCTGATCTTGGACTCGCCCATCGCGCCGTCCTCCACCGTCGTGGCGCGCCTACCCGGACAGCATCGCACGCTACTTATCCGGTCCGTTGCTGATCGACGCCAAGATCGTCGACGACGGGGGTCGTGGTGGCTCAAGGACGCGTTCCGTGGCCATTGACCGGGCTCGGCTACCGCGTAGCGTCGGCTCGGTGAAAGGGCAGCGAACCCGGCGGGTGCCTCGCTGGTCCGACTTCGCTCCGGTCATCTCGCTCGACAGACCGGACCTGAACCCGACGCGACGCCGGCTCGCGCGGGCTCTGACCATCGACGATCTGCGGTCGCTGGCACGGCGCCGCTGCCCACGCTCGGTGTTCGACTACACCGACGGCGCCGCCTCGGCGGAGATCAGCCTCGGCCGTGCTCGGGCGCTGTTCGCCGACCTCCAGTTCAACCCGTCGGTGCTGCGTGACGTCAGCGAGGTCGACACCTCGACCGCCATCCTCGGCGTGCGATCCGAGCAGCCCTTCGCGTTCGCTCCGACGGGATTCACCCGGCTCATGCACCACGAGGGGGAGCGTGCGGTCGCGCGGGTCGCCGAGCGGTACGGCGTGCCCTATGCGCTGTCCACGTTGGGCACGACGTCGGTCGAAGACCTCGTCGCCGCCGCCCCCGGCGCGCGCAAGTGGTTCCAGCTGTATGTGTGGCGCGACCGCGCCGCCACCGAGGGCCTGATCGCCCGGGCGCACGCGGCGGGGTTCGAGGCGTTGATCCTCACGGTCGACGTTCCGGTCGCCGGGCCTCGGCTGCGCGACGTTCGCAACGGGTTCTCCATCCCGCCCAAGCTGAAGGCGAGGACGGTCGGCAACGCGATCCTGCACCCGGCTTGGTGGGTCAACCTGCTGACGACCGAGCCGCTGAGATTCGCGACACTGTGCAGCTGGAACTCCACGGTCGCCGAGATGGTCGACACCCTGTTCGACCCGACGATGACCGTCGACGATCTGGCCTGGTTGCGTTCGGTGTGGGATGGACCGCTCGTGGTGAAGGGCGTCCAGAGCGTGGCCGACTCGCGGCGGGTGGTCGACGCCGGCGCCGACGCCGTGGTCGTGTCCAACCACGGCGGCCGGCAGCTCGACCGGGCGCCCGTCCCCCTGCGGTTGCTCCCGGACGTCGTGCAGGAGTTGCAAGGGCGCGCCGAGGTATGGGTCGACACTGGCATCATGAGCGGTGCCGACATCGTCGCGGCCCGGGCTCTCGGCGCTGACGCCGCCCTGGTCGGCCGGGCCTACCTGTACGGGCTGATGGCCGGCGGTGAGCGCGGCGTCGAGCGCGCGGCCCAGATCCTCACTAGCGAGGTACGCCGCACCATGCAGCTGCTCGGCGTGCAGAAGGTCGCCGAGCTTGGACCCATGCACGTGACCCTGCCCTGATCGCCTTCGCGTGAGGACGCCGCAATGACCGACATCATCGAGGTCACCCCGACCTTCGAGCAGTACGCGTTCACGTTCGGTGGCGTGGCGCCGCTGCGCAAGGTGGCGCCGGGCGCCGTGCTGCGGCTGTGGTCCGAGGACGCATTTTGCGGCGCGCTGCGCAGCGTCACAGACCTCTCGAGCGACAAGGTCGATCTGCGCTTCGTGAACCCGCAGACCGGCCCGTTCTACGTCGAGGGCGCCGAGCCCGGCGACACGCTCGCGCTGCACCTGGTCAGCATCGAGCCCGCGCGCGACTGGGGCGCATCGGCCGCCATCCCGTTCTTCGGCGGGCTCACGAGTACCGACCGCACGGCGATGCTGCACGACGCGCTGCCCGACACCACGTGGCTCTATCACCTCGACTCGGCCGCGCGCACCGTGCAGTTCCAGGCGCGGCACAGCGAGCACCACGTCGAGCTGCCCCTCGAGCCGATGCTCGGCACGGTCGGCGTTGCGCCGGCGTCCAACGAGGTGCGCAGCTCGCTCGTGCCCGACCGCTTCGGCGGCAACATGGACACCCCGCAGATGCGCGCCGGCACCACCTGCTACCTCGGCGTCAACGTCGAGGGAGCGATGTTCTCCATCGGCGACGGGCACTACCGCCAGGGTGAGGGCGAGTCGTGCGGCACGGCCGTCGAGGGAGCCATGACCACGACGCTGATCGTCGAGCTGATCAAGGGCCGGGCACCGGGCTGGCCACGTCTCGAGGACGACGAGCACATCATGACCGTCGGCTCCAGCCGCCCGCTCGAGGACGCCTGGCGGGTGTCGCAGGTCGAGATGGTCGGTTGGCTGGGCGAGCTGTACGGCTTACACGCGATGGACGCCTACCAGCTGCTCTCGCAGATCTCCGAGACGCCGCTCGCGAACGTCGTCGACGTGAACTACAGCGTCGCGACGAGGGCGCGCAAGGCACTGCTGCCCGCCGCCTCCGTCTTCGGCGGGCTGCACCGCGACCTGCGCGCCCGCGCTGCCGAGCTCGGCCGCGCGTAACGTCCCATCTCCGCTCCGCTACCGTCCAGGAAAGGCGATCGGCATGGACCTGCAACTCACCGGCCGGCGTGCCCTGGTCACCGGCGGCACTCGCGGCATCGGCCGCTCGATCGTCGAACACTTCGTCGCCGAGGGTTCGTCGGTCGCCTTCTGCGCCCGTGACGCCGCCGCGGTGAAGCGCACCCAGGAGGAGCTGAGCGCGGGCGGCGCGCACGTCGTCGGCAGGGCCCTCGACGTCGGCGACACCGCGGCCCTCGCCGAGTGGGTGAGCACCAGCGCCGATCAGCTCGGCGGCATCGACATCGTGGTGTCGAATGTCAGCGCGCTCGCCATCCCGGACAAGCCGGAGAACTGGACGGCGTCGTTCGAGGTCGATCTGATGGGCGCGGTTCGCCTCGTCAACGCCGCCATGCCGTACCTCGAGGCGAGCGACGCCGCTTCCATCGTGGCGGTCTCGAGCGTGTCCGGGCGCGAGATCGACTTCGCGGCTGGCCCGTACGGCACGATCAAGGCCGCGCTTATCCATTACATGCAGGGGCTGGCCAACCAGCTCGCGGCGAAGGGCATCCGGGCCAACGCGGTGTCACCCGGCAACGTCTATTTCGACGGGGGCGTGTGGCAATCGATCGAGCAGAACCAGCCGGAGTTCTTCGCGCTCGCCTTGGACCTCAACCCGACGAAGCGGATGGCGACCCGCGACGAGATCGCTCGCACCGTCGTCTTTATCGCCAGCCCCGCGTCGAGCCGCACCAGCGGCGCGAACGTCTTGGTTGACGGCGCCCTTTCGCGCGGCGTCCAGTTCTGAACTTCGCCACCGTCGGCGGGTGTCCGCGCCTCGGCCGATGCGTCGACGACCGAATTGCTGCTCCGCAGGACCGCCGTTGACACTCCGCACATGCGGGAGCACGGTCAGGTGTCAATGCCTGTTATGCCGGAGGTAGCGCCACTGGTTCGCAACGTCCGGACCCGTCGATTGCGCGCAGCGGTGGTCGCGGGACTGTGCGCCGGGGCCGTCGCCGTGCCGTCCGCGCTCGCCGCGCCGCCGGGCCATGGCAGTTCCGGGCACACCCCCTCGACCCGGCTGGCGGGCATCGACGTCGACGCCGCGACGATCCCCCAGCTCGAATCGCTCATGAACCATCAACCGCCTGTCGGCGGTGCAGAATCGCGGGTGAGAGGAACGGCGTGCGTTCTACCAGGTTATCGGCTGGGCTGCTGGGGTTGGTCAAGGTCGTCGTGGAGGGCGTCGAGTTCGATGAGGTTGAGCAGGCCGTCGTGGTATCGGTGCGGCCCCGGAAGGCGGCCAAGCGCCGGTGTGGTCGGTGCGGGAAGCTTTGCCGGGGTTATGACCCGGGTGAGGGCCGCCGGCGTTGGCGGACCCTGGACCTCGGGCTGATCCGGGCCTTCTTGGAGGCCGACTCGCCACGGGTGCGCTGCGCCGAGCATGGGGTGGTCGCGGCGCAGGTGCCGTGGGCGCGGCACGGTGCCGGGCACACCTACGCCTTCGACGACACCGCCGCGTGGCTGGTGACGCACTGCTCGAAGTCCGCGGTGCGCGATCTGTTGCGGATCGCCTGGCGGACCGTCGGGTCGATCATCACCCGGGTCGTCGCCGACGCTGAGGCCGAGACCGACCGGTTCGCGAACTGCGCCGGATCGGGATCGACGAGATCAGTTACAAACGCGGCCACAAGTACCTCACGGTCATCGTGGACCACGACAGCGGCGTGCTGCTGTGGGCCCACCCGGGCCGGGACCAGAAGACGCTGGAGAAGTTCTTCGACAAGCTCGGCGAGCAGCGCTGCGCCCGGATCAGCTTGGTCAGCGCCGATGCCGCCGAGTGGATCGCGAACGTCGTCGCGGACCGGTGCCCAAACGCCGAGCTGTGCTTGGACCCGTTCCATATCGTGGCCTGGGCGGCCAAGGCCCTCGACGAGGTCCGCCGTGAGGTGTGGAACGCGGCCCGCAGGGGCGGGCAGAAGACCCTCGCCAAGGAGCTGAAGAACGCCCGTTTCGCGTTGTGGAAGAACCCCGATGACCTCACCGAGCGGCAGACCGCGACACTGGCCGGGATCGCCAAGACCAACGCACCACTGTTCCGGGCGTACCTGCTGAAGGAGCAGCTCCGCCAGGTGTTCGCGCTCAAGGGCACCGACGGGATGACCCTGCTCGACGGGTGGCTGAAATGGGCCTCCCGATCTCAACTCCCAGCCTTCGTCAAACTGGCCCGCTCGATCCGCGAACACCGCGCGGGCATCAACGCGGCGCTGACCCACGCCTTGTCGAACGCCCGGGTCGAAAGCGTCAACACCAAGCTGCGGCTACTGACCCGAATCGCGTTCGGGTTCCGCTCACCCGAAGCCCTTGTCTCCCTCGCCATGCTCGACCTCGGTGGGCTGTGCCCACCGCTACCCGGCCGCATCGCCGCATGATCCCACCCACGGATCGGTCACAAGAACCCGAAATGTTGCAGGTAACCGTCGTCATCATCAGCCCCATCGTCCGTTCGATCGCCCGCCGCGCTTCGGGAACTAGCCCTTGACCAAGCGTGTTGGCCGGGCTCCTGATTGAGAAAGGCCTATCCTGCCGGGGTTTGCGACCCTAACGCAGCCCGGCAGGAGAGGCCTTTGTGGTGAGGAAGCTACCGCATGCGCAGAGCCGTCGGAACGCGGCGCGTCGGCGGCGGAAGGTGGCCGCACGTCATGCGCGGGCGGGACATTGGGGTGCTCGGCCGGTACCGATGCTGAGCTCGGGGAAGGTGGCCTACGAGGTTGGCGGCAATGTCGACGCGACCTGCTTCGGCGGGATCGCTGCGCTGCATCGGCTGGTGACCAAGATCGGCTTGGTGGAGCAGATCGACGATGACCTGCATCTGCTGAAGGTGCACCTGCCCTATCACGAGTCTGATCACGTGTTGAACCTGGCCTACAACGTGGCCTGCGGTGGCACTCGGCTGGAAGACATCGAACGGCTGCGGCATGACAGCGCCTACATGAACGCCCTCGGCGCGGATCTGATCCCGGATCCGACCACGGCGGGGGACTTCTGCCGCCGCTTCGCCGAGACCGACGTGACCGCGCTGATGGAGGCGATCAACGCGGTGCGCCCGAAGCTGTGGGCCGGTCGGGGCGCTGAGCTGCTCGGCCCGGTCGCCTACCTGGACGCCGACGGCACCATCGCACCCACTACCGGGGCGCACAAGGCGGGCATGGACATCTCGTACAAGGGGATCTGGGGGTACGCGCCGCTGATCGTCTCGCTGGCCAACACCAAGGAGGTGCTGTATCTGGTCAACCGCCCCGGCAACGCACCCAGCCACGCCGGCGCGGCGGCCTGGATCGACAAGGCGATCGACCTGGTGGCCCCGCACGCCGAGCGGGTGTGTCTGCGCGGGGACACCGACTTCTCGTTGACCGGACACTTCGACCGGTGGGCCGAGCGGGTCGACTTCGTGTTCGGCATGGACAACAACGCCGCGCTGCGTCAGCGTGCCGAGGCGTTGGATGCCTCGGCCTGTGCTCTTCGACGAGATCCGCTACTTCTTCTACATCACCACCCGCACCGACCTGACCGCGGCGCAGGTGGTCGCCTGCGCCAACGAGCGCTGCGACCAGGAGAACGTCATCGAACAACTCAAGAACGGCGTCAACGCGCTGCGCGTGCCGCTCTACGACCTGGTCTCCAACTGGGCCTACATGGTCATCGCTGCGCTGGCCTGGAACATCAAGTCCTGGTTCGCGATGATGCTGCACCGCAAAGCCGACCGGCGTGAGCACATCGCCATGGAGTTCCGCCGCTTCCTCACCAGCATCATCCTCATCCCCGCCATGATCATCCGCCGGGCCCGCGGCATCACCGTGCGACTCATCGGCTACACCCCCAGCCTGCAGCGACTGTTCAGCGCCTGGACCACCATCGAACGAACCCGCTTCGGCTGACACACACCCGATCGCCACTCCGAAACCAACCGCCGCACAGCCGCGACGGTAACCACGCATGCCCGTACACCCCACGCCGGCGCCGAGCACGCCACCACCACCGCCGTCAGCCCAGCCCGACCGGTCAGCAACATCCCCACAAGTCCCATTGCGAGGCCCACGACAGCGGTCAACAAGATCAACTTGGCTGAGACCACCGTCGCGGAACCGAACTCGCTTATTTGAGGACTAGCTGGCCTGAACGAGCTTGGCGAGGTTTTCGAGTGCCATCCGGGTTCCTGCCTCGTTGTCGGCCACGGGCACGCTGTCCGGAATGCCGGCGTGGACGATGAGGACATCGGTTCCGCCGTACGCCTCAGTAAGGGTTGTCGTCATCGTCATCTCGCCGCGAAGGTCGGGATCTGCCGTCTCGAACTCGAACACCTCGACTACTTGCTCGTCTGGCACAAGCCTCACGAAGTGGCCATGGTATGTGTTGGCATGCGGCACCGTCTTGCCGGTTCCCGTCGGCGCATCGTAGGTGAGCGTGATTCGAAACGACCCACCTTCGCGGGCATCGAACTCATGCACGTGGCTGCTCATGCCGGTCGGCACTCTCCACTTCGCGATCGCGCCTGCATCGAGAAGCGCCCGGTACACAGCCGAACGCGGAGCGCGGATGAGAATCGAGACCGCGTCGAATACACACACCCAATCTAGGGCCCGGGCCCCTCGAGACAACTATTCACGATGCTCGTCCCTGCCCCGAGCTCGAGCCGTCGACGGCCAGGTCGACCTGGGCTGTGACGCCGTCGCCGTCGGCCGCGTCGAACGTCACTGGCCCGAGACGTTCGAGGGGTGCGAGCAGGGCTGCCTGCTCGTGCAGCGCAGTCGCGCTCAGCCGA
>CAWIXH010000018.1:0-27645 GCA_963839995.1 uncultured Actinomycetota bacterium
ATATCAATTGGCCTACGGCCCGCCTGTGGACCACCCATCCGACCCTTCGGGTGGGACGTGAGGATATCGGGCCAACCCGAGGCCTTCGCCGCAAATTGCGCGACGTCCTCGGCGACCACACCCGTCACCGGGCACGGGACCACGATCGCTATCAAGCGCGGACGAAGTGCGCCTCGACGGTGCCGGGTGCCATCTTCGACGCCATGCCCAGTGGGCTCCATGTCATGTCGAACAGGGTCCGGTCGACGAGGATCTCCGCGACCAGGGTGACCCCGGGATCGGATACATCGTGGAGTTCCGCGTTGAACCGGATGGGTGCGACATGTCCGGCCGCGTCGAGGGTCCCTTCGCAGGCCAACCTCGTGCGACCGGCTGGCTTGGCGGAGGTAACCGTCACGACCGCGTACGGGTGGCGGTCAGCGTCGAAGAAGTCGGCCGAGCGGAGATGCCGGTCGCGCCTGCTGTTCTTGGTGTCCAGCGAGGCGGCGTCCATGCTCAGCCGGCCGGTTACCATCCCATCCGCGCCGACCGTGCCCTCACCGGTGATCTGGGCGAAGGAGCCGTGCACGGTGATCGCCCCCCAGAAGTGTTTGACGTGGAACTGGACTCGCGACCGTGCTGGGTCGAGTACCCAGCGGCCGGTTGCGGTTCCGCCGGCGAGGAGGGCTGCGACGTCGACCTGCGCCGAAGACTGCTGTTCATCGCCGTTGGCGCTCACGGCGACTCCTGTTCCGGCGGCGCATCGAATCGTCCACCATGACACGATGTGTTGCCTCGTCCACTCCCGATATCACGGGCAATGTCTGCTCCACCGCGGCCGGAATTCCTCTCTCCTAGTCGACACATCCCATTCAGGGCAGCGGATCAGGCAAATCACCCGCGACGCCGAGGCTACCGTGCGCCCACCGGTCACGTCGCTTCACCCAGACCAGCGGGCCGCTGCCGGCCACCAATAATCGTGCGCTCCTCCAACGTTCCCAACGGATTCTGCACCAGCCGGATTAAGACAGCGCGAAGAAGGTGCGGATGACGCCGACCATTGGTGGGTGGCACCGTACGCCGTCGCTGCCAGCAAGTCCGGCTTTCTCAGCGTTGGCGAGTCAACCCACCGGACCCCGCGTGCGTTCGGCTGTTGATCAGATCAACCCTCAGGCGGCAGGACCGCTGCGCAAGTCGTCGCGCGGCAACTAGTGCCGTTCCGCTGGGACGCCACCCCAGCAATCTTGGGAAGCAGAGCGTCGCGGGTGAACTAGGTTGGGCCGTGCCGGGTGAACCACCCGGCAATAACTGCCGCGCTTCCAGGCCGCGCTCACGGTCGTGCGAGGCAGCCAACGCCTGGCGCTGGGTGCGCTTGGCAGCGCGCGAGCGCACACGTTATCCGTCGATCGACAGATGGTAGGTGGCGCTCGCGGAGATCCGCATAAGACCGCTGGACAGGACCCCTGCTCGCCGACGATGGGAATGCCGGCGGCGAGATCCTCGGTGGGATAGCTGGCGTGCGCTCGGCATCTCAGGGATCATGGCGGCGGCATGGCCATCAACTCGCAGATCCGGCTGGTCGACTGCGAGGACGGGCGCCGGCTGCGCGTGGAGGTCGTTGGGGACAGCGATCGGGTAATCCTGGCGCAGCTGGGCACGCCCAACGCCGGCGTGCTGTTCGACCCGTGGGTGCGCGACGCCGCCGCCCGAAGCTTGTCGCTTGTGAGCTAGGACCGGCCCGGCTATGGCGGGTCGTCCCCGCAGCCGGGACGGATCGTGGCCGACTGCGTGAAGGACGTCCGCGCGATCGCGAGAGCTGTGGGATTCGCGCGCTGCGCGGTCTGGGTTTTCTCCGGAGGCGGCCCGCACGCGCTGGCGTGCGGCGCACTGGCCGGCGATCTGGTGGCGGCGGTCGCGACACTCGGCTCGCCCGCTCCTCCCGACACGCCGGGCCTGGACTACTTCGCCGGCATGTCCGACCAAGCGCGGCAGGACGTCGAGCTGCTGCGCACCGACCGTGCCGAGTGGGCGCGGGTGAGCTCGGAGCAGCGCGAGACGTCACTTGCCATGACCGCCAAGAGGGCATGCCCCCGGCCATCGACGGTGCGCTCGAGGACAACGTCGCGATCTTCCACGCTCCGTGGGGCTTCGAGCTGGTGTCGATCGCCGTCCCGGTCAAGGTCTGGCACGGCGCCCAGGACCGCTTTGAGCCGTACAGGCGCAGCGGGTGGCGGGTTCACCCAGGCTTCTGAGCCATCCCGGCTGAATACGCTCATGTGGTGCAGCGACGCGCTCGGGTCGAGGACATCCACGAGCTCGCCGCTGGGATGCCGCACGTCACGGTTCTACACGGGCCGCGGGACAACCCGATCTATCAAGTCGGCGGCAAGTCGTTCATCTTCTTCCGCACGCCGCGGCCGGATGCGGTCGATCCGCAGACGGGTGAGCGGTACCCCGACGTGATCGTCTTCTGGGTCGCGTCGGAGGCCGACAAACAGGCGCTGATCCAGGACGAGACCACCGCGTTCTTCACCACGCCGCACTTCGACGGGCATCCGTCTGTGCTTCTGCGTGCTGCCCGTGTCGGCCAGCTGACGAGGGCTGAGCTGGCCGAACTCGTCCAGGACGCCTGGCTCGCACGAGCGTCGGCTCGCCGCGGTGCGGCCTGGCTCCAGGCCCACGGGCTGTGACGAGCCGGCGGCGATACGTCGCGGATGGCGGTTTCTGCCGGTCGCTCCGCAGCGCCGTCTGCCTAGCCTGCGATGAGTACTCGACCCGCGATGCGTCAAAGCTGTCATGACGACGACGCACCTGCTTGAAACCGCCGAGGTCGACATCGCCTACGACCCGCGCTGCCTGGGCCGCAGCACCCCGCAAAGACGGCCGGGTCGACCATGCGCCCACGGTCCAAGCACGCGACGTGCACGCCGTCATCGAGGCGCTCGGCGTCGGTCTAGTCGAGATGTTCGCAGCAGCGGCGGCGCGGTGGCCACGCTCGCGCTGGTGGCGGCCTACCCCAACGACGTGACCACCTGGTCGCACACGAGCCCCCGCTCATCCCGGTGCTCCCCGACGCCGCAGCTGCCGAGCGCGCCCGCGCCGGCGTTCGGGACGCCTACGAGGCCAACGGGTCCAGTACCGGCATGGCGGCCTTCATCGCCATGACGTCATGGCGAGGCGAGTTCACCGCGACTACGTCGCCCAGCCGGCACCGGATCCCGCCCGGTTCGGGCGGCGCCAGCCGTTTGCCGGTCGGCCCGTCCAGGATGCCACCCGGTCAACGCGCACAACTCGTCCATGGGCCCCGCCGGCGCCTCAAGCCGCGGGGACCGAGGTTAATCGATACGTCCGCGGGCGACGATCCATTCGGTGGGTTGGCCGGTGATGGCGGCGATGTGGTCGTAGTCGGACTCGTAGTGCAGCACGGTCGCGCCGGCGGTTTCAGCGATCGCCGCGATGAGTAGGTCAGGAAGCTTAGCGGCGCGGTGCAGACCGCGGTGTGCAAGCTGTTGCTGCACCTCTAGCGCCCGCTGGCCGACCGCAGGGGTCAGCGGCAGGCTCAGGTAGGCCTGCGCTCGGGTCGCGGCCCATTCGTCGTACTCGGCCGGTCCGCGGGCGGAGTGCAGCAGCTCGAGGTCGACCAGCGGGCAGGTGCACAGCGCCTGGCCGGAGGCGAGTTTCGCCGAAACTGCGGCGGCGACGTCGGCGCGGCTAGCGATCCGGGTCCACACGCTGGTGTCCACCAGGACAGGAGCGGCTCGGGAGCTCACCGCGTCCACGCGTCAGTGCGTGCGCTGTCCAACGCGTCGGGATCGGCCCAGGTCCCGGCGCGGATCATGTCCAGTTCGCGCCGCTGTGCGGCTGCCGCGACGGCGGCGTGGAGGGCGGCGGTGACCGTATCCTTCTTCGTGCGCGTTCCCAAGACCACGCTCGCGGCGGTGAGGAGGTCCGGGTCGACGTCCACTAGCGGGAGTTTCCGGCCTTCGTAGTTGATCAGTGCGACACGCCCTTGTGGTGCTTGGGATTCGTGGCTCGAGAGTGTATTACCTATATATGGCTTCTATTGTAGGGAAGCGGCAGGGCAACCAGACGTACTACTACCTGGTCGAGTCGGCGCGGGTGGGCGGCAAGCCCCGGATCGTGTCCCAGCAGTACCTGGGCAGCGCGGAGGAGGTCGCGGCCAAGTTGTCCGGCGCGCCGACGGGGCAGCCGGTCCGCACCCAGCACAAACGTTTCGGGGACCTGGCCGCGGTGTGGTCGACGCTCGATCGGCTGGGCGTGGCGGCGGTGATCGACCGGGTGGCGCCGCGGTACGCGAACGCCACGGTGCCGGTGGGCAAAAAAACGCGTTGGCGACCGCGAACCGGATCGTGGCGCCCTGCTCGAAGCTGGCCTTCGCCGACTGGTGGGTCAGCACCGCCGGGCCACGGTTCACCCGCCTGTCCAGGGCCGCGACCGATCACCGCAGGTTCTGGGACGCGATGGACCGCCTCGACGCGCCCGATCTTCAGCTCATCGAGGCCGAGCTGGGCCGGCGCATGGTCAGCGAGTTCGGGCTGGACCTATCCGGGCTGATGCTGGACATGACCAACTTCGCCACCTACATCGACACGGCCAACCCGAAGGCGCCGATCGCCCAACGCGGCAAGGCGAAGCAGAAACGCACCGATCTGCGCCTGGTCGGACTCGCGTTGGTCGTCACCGCCGACGGCGCGATACCGCTGCTCTCGCACGCCTACGCCGGCGACCGGCCCGACGTCACCCAGTTCGGCACCGTCATCACCGAACTGAGCACCCGCTACCGGCAACTGGTCGCGGGCCTGGAGTCGCTGACCGTGGTCTATGACGCCGGACAGAACTCCGAGGACAACCAGGAACTCATCGAAGCCTCCGGGCTGGGCTTCGTCGGCTCGCTACCCCCCTCCCAGCACCCCGAACTGCTCGCGATCCCGGCCAGCGACTACCGACCCGTCGACCGGCAGCGCTACCCCGGGCTGGGCTGCGTGGACACCACCGTCACCGCGCTCGGGGTCACCCGCCGCGCGGTGCTGACCCACTCACCGACCCTGCACGCCAAACAATCGGCCGGCTTCGACCAGACCCTGGCCAAAATCCGCGCCCGCCTCGGCGAGTTGCAAGCCCGCCTGGCCCGGGGCCGCACCCGCCGCGACAGGGCCGCCGTCCAGGCCGAGATCGCGACGATCTGCAAACCCCGCTGGGTCAACCAAGTCATCACCACCACCCTCACCGGCACCGAGCCCGCCGAGTTGCGCCTGTCCTGGCGCACCGATACCCGCGCCCGCCGACGCCTCGAGGATCGCCTGTTCGGCAAACGGATCCTGTTCACCAACCGCGAGCAGTGGACCACCGCCGACGTCGTGGCCGGCTACCGCTCCCAGAACGGCGTCGAATCCGGGTTCCGGCAACTCAAAGACCCACACGTCGTCTCCTTCGGACCGATGCACCACTGGACCGAGCAGAAGATCCGCGTGCACGTGTTCTACTGCGTGCTCGCCCTGACCATCGCCCACCTGATGCGCCGGCAGGCCGAGCACGCCGGCCTCCCCATGTCAGTATGCGAACTACTGGCCACCCTCGCCGGCATCGAAGAGACCGTGCTGCTCTACCACGACGGCGGCAAGGGACGCCCCCGCGCGCAACGGATACTCACCGACATGGACCCGGTCCAGCAGCAACTCGCCGAGATCTTCGACACCGGCCGCTACGCCCCCACCCGCTGACCACCCCAGCCAGCCGACTTAGGTAATACACCAGCCACGCCCGAAACCCCAACCCGTAAGGCGAAACAGCTAAACGATCAAGAAAGCCCGGAAACTCCCGCTAGCGTTCGACTCATGACTCCATGATAGCTGATCGAGGCAACATCAGCTGTCTGTTGAACGACAATACTGCTGCAGATTCAGGTACAATAGGATATCGAGAACTGCCGGCGACGAGTTCACGGACGTGATGCAGACAGGCACGTCCAACGAGCCTTCGGTCCTTGACCTGACCCCCATTTGCGGGTGGGCCATGGCCCACCCGCACTCCCCTGGGTGCCCCGCGCTGACCCGCCGTGACCGCGGAATAGCGGAATATGGGTGTAATCTCGGGCAGACAGCAGCACCGCCCGGGAAATGCTGACCTGCGAATGTCCGGTTCAGGCGATTCAAGTCCCCCTCGGACACAGATTCAACCTTGATTTCATATCGGCTATACGGTTGGCCAGCCGTAGTCGCCAGCTTGCCGCCGGCGCTGTTCCCTCGTAGACCTGGGCTCGTCATCGCAGATCGGCGACTGTCGAAAGTCTCCCGAAATCAACGTGCCAATCAACCTTGCCGGGCTCGCGCCGCAGCGGCAGTGTGGCGCAGCGTTGCGTGAACCGCCACCCCCCGCCTCCATGAGCGGCAGGAGTCGCGTTCGGTACGGCGCCCGAGAACCTCAGCTGATCGAGCGCGACCCGATCTCACGGGTCGCGTCCGTCTGCACGAGACGCGGCGGGGCACACCCGGATCGGGTGGCCCCCGCGAAACAGCATTCGTCAGCCTTGGCCGTTACCGGCGTGCACCTGCTCCATCGTGTAGGAGAAAGCGAAACCGCCGTCCACCGGGCCCTCGTCGCCGAACTCGGTGACGTTGTCGTAGACGCAGATCTGCACGAGCGCCAGGCCCGAGTGCAGGCGCGGCACGCTGGCCACGAAGCCCGGCTGCGGCTTAAGGATGATTGCCTGGGTGTGCTGAACGCCGTCACAGTTCAGGGCGTTCGGGCCGCTGTCGGATTTCCAGTTCGTGCTGTAGAAAGTGTCCGCGAAAGAGCTAGATGACTGAGCGTCGGTGTCGATCAGCGGACCCTGTTTCACGGCGACGAAGAGGTGGTTGATCGGTGCCTCCGTCGACGAGCAGGTATACGTGATCTGGACGACCGTGGCGCCGGGGCCGGCAATGACGCTGCCCCCGTATGCGGCTGTCGGCTGCGGCGCCTCAGCTGTCGCGGAGCCTGAAGAGAGCGCGACTGCGCCGGCGGCAACGGCCAGCGCAGCGCCCAATCGGCGAAAATTCATGTTGATTCCCCCGTCTTCACCTGGGGGAAGAACGACCTGCCCTTCTACGCCGGACGTGCACATCGTGGTGGTCGATCCGCTCCGTGCCGGTGACGAGGTGAGCTACTGCCCGGGCGAGGCGAACCTCCGCATGGCCGACGTGATCCTGATCAACAAGATGGGCTCGGCGTCGACCGAAAACGTGAACGCGCTGATTCACACGATCCACCTGGCGAATCCGGAGGCGACCGTCGTCAAGGCGAGCAGCCACGTGACGGTGGATGATCCCGAAGCCATCGAGGGGAAGCGCGTGCTTGTGGTCGAGGACGGGGCGACGCTTACCCACGGGGGGATGAAGTTCGGAGCTGGAGTCGTCGCAGCCCAGGCACACGGCGCGACCGAGATCGTCGACAGACCCCCGGCCTTGGGCGATCGGCACGATGGCCGAGACGCTCCGCAAGTACGACGTCGGGCCAGTATTACCGGCCATGGGTTACTCGGAAGGCCAGCTCGCGGAGCTGGAGGAGATCATCGATTCCGTGGATGCCGACGTCGTCGTGATCGGCACGCCGGTCGACCTGCGCCGCGTGATCGACATCCACAAGCCCGCCTTGCGCGTTCGATACGACCTCGAAGTGCTGCCGGACTCGCCGAGCCTGCTCGACGTGCTGAAGCCGGCCTTGACCTGAGCGATCCTACCGGGTGCACCGCATGTGGGTGACTGAGCCTCGCGGGTCGGATGGTAGGCGCGGTCGCAGCAGGTTGCGATTGTGATGGCCAGCAGGCATGTGGGGCCGGCAAGCCACCACCAGGTATTCGAGGGGATTCCGCCTGAGCCAGTCGACGTAACCGGGAAGGTGTGGACCCAGCGCGCTACTGGACCGTAGATCGACGGCACGATCAACACGAACACTGCCGCCGCGGACGCCCAGACGCCGGGCTCGCCGGTCCGGAGCCGGGCCACGCTGGCGATGGCGAAGCCGAGCAGCACGTTGCCGACGAGCGCAAGACCCATGCCCGGCGTAGGCAAGGTCGTGGCACGCATCGCTGCCGCCAGAACGAGAGCGAGTCCGCCGCACAGCGGCACGGCCAGCGCGACGGACCGGGCCGCGGTCTGCGCCGCTGGTCCGATGGGGGTGACGTCGACGACCGCGCTGGCCGGCTCCTCCAGTGCGAACGCGCTCGCCGCGGCGAGCAGCGCCAGCGCGGTGGCCAGCAACGGCGGCCCGACGAACTCATGCACGAGCAGCACACCGCACCCGCCGACCGCGCAGGCGCACGCGCTGAGTCCCGTTATGGCCGTCCACCCGGCGCTGCGCAGCACTACCGCGATCACGGCTTCCTCAGATGGGCTCAGGTAGAAGGCCCGGGTAGGTGATCACCGCATGATGCAGCCCGCCCGTGACAGCGATCGCATAGGTCGCCGCGGCCAGGAACGACAACACGAACAGCGCATCGGTCAGCCGGTGACGGACAACTGGATCGGCGTCGCGGAGCAGCGCCACCGTCACGGCAAGCGCGCACAGGCACAGCTGCCAGCCGAGGAAGGCGATCGGTGAGCCGCGCCAGGTCTCGACTCCGACACCGTTCCAGGTGGTGAAGAAGGTGAACGGGGCGAACATTCGCATGAGCAGCACCGGCATCGAGTTCCGGTAGCTGTCGGCGAGCCCATTGGCAACGAGGAGCCAGGCCACGATGATCAGAAAGAGCGCCGGCGCGACCCACCCGGCGCGCACCCAGCGTCCCAGCGCGATGCCGAGCAGCGGCCCGCCCAAGGCGGGAAGCACGACCTGGCTGACAAGCACGGCGGCCCGATCGACCGTGCGGTAGGCACCTTCGGTCCAGTCGCCTTCGACCTGCCGGAACATCACGATCGCAAGCAGGCTGAGCAGGCCGCAGGCAAACGGGATGATCGCCGTCAGACACAGCGCGGTCGTGCGCACTTGCGCCGGTGTCGGGGCAATGTCGAGTGCTTGCGCGCTAGGGCGCATCGACTGGGTCAGCCAGCACGCCGCGATCATGCCGAACCCGCCGATGAATGCTGCCGGGTAGGTGGGCAGCTCGTCGGCGTCAGCGACGATGCTGCGCGTCAGGTCGTAGATCGCGTAGGCCGTGAGCGCGAAAGCAACGAGGAAAACCGGGCTGCGCACGTATCGACGCGTTTCGTACCACGTCAGGGTGCGCAGCGTGCCGAGGGTCATCGGCCGGATCAACGTCGCGGTCATGCGCCGACTCCCTCGGGCCTCGGTGTCGGTCCGGCGCCAGCGGCGCGCAGGAGCAGGTAGGCGTCCTCCAGCGACGGTTCGACGGGTTCGACTCCGGTCGGAGCGCGGTGTGCGATGTTGCGGTACCGCCCAGTACCGGTGCGCCAAGACGCCCGGGCCGCGGGATCGGCGTCGTCGGCCAACCACACCCGCCCCGCTGCGTACCGGACCAGCTCTCGCACTGGGCCGTCGTAACGAACTCGGCCGCCGTCCAGGACGATCACGCGTTCGCACAGCGCCGCGACATCCTCCGTCTGGTGCGTGGACAGCATGACCACCGAGGTGCGAGCTGCCTCGGCCAGGACGGTCCGCAGCGATGCCCGCTGCTCCGGGTCGAGGCCCGCCGTGGGCTCGTCCAACGCCAGCAGCTCGGGTGCTCCGAGCAGCGCCTGCGCCAGTGCCAGCCGTCGACGTTGTCCGCCGGATAGTGTGCGGATCCGTTTCGTCGCGACGCCGGCCAGGTTCACCAGATCCAGCACGCGACGTACTTCGGCGTGCCGGGGGCCCGTGTCGTTCCATTCCTTCAGAACGGCGACGTAGTCCACGAAGGCGAATGCACTGAAGCCGCGTGGGAAGCCGAGCTCCTGCGGCAGGTAGCCGAGCCGGCGCCGGATCCCCGTCCGCTGGTCGGGTATCGCCGGGTCGAGGCCGAACACCGAGATCTCCCCACGTGTCGGGGCGAGCGCCGTCGCAAGCAGCCGCAGCAGCGTCGTCTTGCCGGCCCCGTTCGGACCGAGCAGCCCGACCACGCCACGCGACAGATCGAGATCGATATCGGTGAGTGCCCAGGCGCCGCCGAATCTCCGGCCGACGCCGGCGAAGCTGATCGGGGCGGTCATGGCCAGCTCCGCTTCGGCCGCAGCTCACGCACATGGCGACCTCGAGCCAGGAACGCCCCTCCGGAAAAGATCGCCAGCGCGATGTAGGAAATCAGGAACGGGGTATGCAGTACCGTGCCCGCGGACCGGTCCTGCGCCGCCGCCAGCCATACGACAGCGAGCCATATCACGCTTATCGCCACGGCGCCGCGCAGCGGATTGATCCACGTCGACAACGCGAGGACGGCTCCGACGAACCCCATCGCGGGCAGCAACCACAAGTACGGCGCGTGCGTCGGCAGGACGAGATCCAGTAGGACGACGGCGGGGATCGCCACTGCGAGCACGGCAACGGTGCGCAACACGACCAGGCGCAGTGGCGAATACGGCGTGGTCAGCTCTTGCTCGAGTGCCGGCTCCACATCGGGGTCATAGCTGAACGCAACCGCGACGCAGGGCAGCAGCGGTGCCACTGCCAAGAAGAAGAACTCGCCACGAGCGTGCCCGAACTGTGCCGCGAGCTCGACGAACCCCAACACCACGAGCACGCCCGTCAGCCATGGACCGCGAAACGCCCGGGCCGCAGCAACCAGCCGCGCATCGTGGGCCGGCAGCCCCAGCCGTGCCAGCATTCGCTCGAACCACGACGGTCGCGGCAACTCGACGGCGTCGCGCACTCGTGCCCACACCGCGTCGAGGTCCGGTAGCTGCTGCGGCGAATCGTCTCCGACCGCGATCCGGACGCGGCCGCGGCACTGCTCGCACGCGAGCAGATGTTGCTCGACCGAGGCGCTGTGCGGCAGCGCATCAGTGCGGTCGACCCAGCGCCGCAGCACCACCTCATCGACATGCCAACTGGTCATTGCACTCCCTCCGCGAGCGCGACGCGCAGCTGCACCTTGGCCCGAGACAGGCGGGTCTTGACGCTGCCCTCGGGCATGTGCAACAGGCGGGCGGCCTCTTTGGTGGTGAGCCCATCCAGGACCACCGCCTGGATGACAGCCCGCAGCTGCGGTGACAGCTGCGCCAGTGCCTGGCCTACGTCGCCGTATTCGACCCCCAGGAGCACTTGCTCCTCGGCAGCGGGAACCGGCGCCGCCTTCGCCGGCTCGAAGCCGACGATGACGTCGCGGCGGCTCCGCAGCCGACTGATCAAACGCCGGATCGCGATGCCCCACAGCCACGCCGCGACCTCTCCCTGACCACGGAACCCGCTGGGCTTCTGCCACACCGCGACGAAGGCGTCCTGCAGAGCATCGGCGACAATCTCCGAATCGTTGCAGCGCCTGGACAACCGAACCGACATCCAGGCAGCGTGCCGCTCGTAAAGCTCACGAATCGCGTCGAGATCGCGCGATCCGACTGCAGTCAGCAGCTCCGCATCGCTGTGGCCGCTGCCCGCCATGAACTAACTGTCGCCCGAACGCCGTCAAAAAGGGCGCTTCCGGGAAGTCCGTGGGTCATGGTGTGGCCGGGTAGAGCTGTAGGCCACCGAGGTGGAAGTAGATCGCGGTCTTGAAGTGCTCGCGGTTGCGGTAGCCACGCGCTGAGACTCTGATCGCCTGGATGCGGGAGTTGAGGCCTTCGGCGCCGGCGTTCGATCTCACCGTCGACCGCACGCCTTGGCGATGATCTGGGTGTTGCCCGTGTTCGGGTGACGCATCCGTTCCATCCGCGGTTCGAGCAGGAACTTGAGTTGGTCAAGCGCCGCCGGAATTGGCGTGCGGACCGTGTCTACGTGTTCGACCCGGACGGGTTGCTGCTCTCGTTGCCGGTGGAGTGGACCGACGTGGTGCCCGAGGACCCGTTCGTGGTGGTGGCTGCCGGCCGGTCGCCGTTCACTACCGTGGGGTTGCTCGAGCTGGCCGATCTGGTGGCTCGGCTGCGTGCCCAGCGATCGCCGGACGCCGCGTCGGCTGTCCAACGGATTACGCCGTGACTGTCCGAGTAATTATGCCGCTGATAGTGGACATGTGTCTCGTCGTCACCGTGACCAGCACAAGGGTTAATACCTAGTGCAACGGTATTGCCCGCAGAAGTGGCGGCGTGTCGACAGTCTACTGTTCCTGGTGCGCGACATAATGGCCTGGACGCAATGGAGGAGGCGGGATGGCCAGACGCGGACGGAATCGCAAGGCCGAACAGCTGGCCATGTCCAGGACGCTGAACCCGCACCCCGATGCGGTCCAGGACCCGGGGTTCATCTCCTCGGAGTTCTTCGACGCAGCGGACCTGGTGCAGGTGAAGTACGAGATGGTGCGGCGGGTCGAGGTCGACGGCGCCGCGGTGAACGCCACGGCACGCTCGTTCGGGTTCTCCCGACAGTCCTACTACACGGCGGCGGCGGCCCTGACCGCCGGCGGGCTGCCGGCCCTGGTGCCGGCCAAGCCCGGCCCGCGACGGGCGCACAAGCTCGACGGCCAGGTCCTGGATCATCTGGAATCGCTGCGGGCAGCGGACCCGACGCTGCGCAGCGGGCAACTGGCTCAGGCGGTAGCCGACCGGTTCGGGGTCAGTGTGCATCCGCGCTCGGTGGAACGAGCGCTGGCCCGCCGGGAGTCCACCCGGAGCACGAAAAGCGACTGAGCCGGCTCCGGGCGACTCGGTCTACGGCGGCGGCGAACCAGCGAGTCTGGCTGCCGGGTACGAACAGCTACGCGAACGGGTCCTGGCCGGACGCCCCGACGGCTGGCGGCTGGGTCATGCGGTGCTGGCCGGTAAGGGGATGGTGGCCTGGCTCGGCGCGTGGGCCACCCTGGCGCCGGCACCGGCTGCAGGGACTTCAGCGCCCGATCCCACCGTCCCTACGACCTCGTTGCTGTCCAGCACGACATCCACCCCGAGCACGGATCTATCTACTGCGCTGTCGTCCCTGCCCTGCGCCGGACAGCTCGTGGCCGTCCTGGCCCAGATGGCGCTGGCGCATGCCTGAAAGTCCGCGACCGAACAAGAAGATGAAGGGAGCACGTTGATGAGCGAGAACTCGAGCTCGTCCAAGGTCACCGCTGATCATCTACGCCGCGGCGCCTACCTCTACGTCCGCCAGTCGACGCTGTATCAGGTCGCCAACAACACCGAGTCCGCCCGCCGCCAGTACGACCTACGCGGGCGGGCCGTCGCGCTCGGCTGGCCGGCCGACAAGATCGTCGTGATCGACATCGACCAGGGACAGTCCGGCGCCTCGGCCGCCGACCGCGAAGGGTTCCAACGCCTGGTCGCCGAGGTGTCCTTGGGCCGGGCAGGGATCGTGCTCGGACTGGAATGCTCGAGGCTGGCCCGCAACAACGCCGACTGGCACGCGCTGCTGCGCCTGTGTGCGTTCAACAACACGCTGATCTGCGACGAGGACGGGCTCTATGACCCGGCCACCATCAACGACCGGCTGCTGCTCGGGCTCAAGGGCACCATGAGCGAGGCCGAGCTGCACTTCATCCGCGCCCGGCTGCAAGGCGGGCTGCTGGCCAAGGCCGCCCGCGGCGAACTGGCGGTGCGTCTACCGGTCGGGCTCATCTACGACGCCGTCGGCAACGTGACGCTCGATCCCGACAGCGGTGTCCGCGGCGCGATCACGCACCTGTTCGACACCTTCGCCGCCACCGGCTCTGCCTCCGCGACGGTCAAAGCGTTCGCCGCGCAGGCGTTGCTGTTCCCTGCCCGTCACCTGGGCGGCCCGCACGCCGGCGAACTGTACTGGAAGGCGCTACGCCACGACCACGTGCTGTTCGTGCTGCACAACCCCCGCTACGCCGGCGCCTACTTCTACGGCCGACGCCGGCAGATCACCGACGCCGACGGCCACCACCGCACCGTGATCAAGGCCCGTGAGGACTGGACCACCCTGATCCCCGATGCCCACCCCGGCCATATCAGCTGGGGCCAGTTCGAAACCAACCGGGCCACCCTGATCGCGAACGCCGCCGCCCGCGGCTCCGACCGCAAGGCCGGACCGGCACGGGAAGGGCCCGCGCTGCTGCAGGGCTTGGTTGTGTGCGGGCGGTGCGGCAAACGCATGACCGTGCGCTACCACGCTCGCGCCGATCACAGCCTGGTGCCTGACTACGCCTGTCAACGCGAAGGGATCGCCACCGGCAGCCCGCCGTGTCAGTCCACCTGCGGCGCGGGCATCGACGCTGCCGTCGCCGAGCTGGTCCTGCAATCGTTGACGCCGCTGGCTGTGGACACGGCGTTGGCGGTCAGTACCGAGCTGACCCGGCGTGCCGCCGACGCCGACCGGATCCGCGCGACCGGTGTCGAACGGGCCCGTTACGCCGCCGATGCCGCACGCCGCCGCTACCTCGCCGTCGATCCCGCCAATCGGCTCGTCGCCGACACCCTGGAAGCGGACTGGAACCACAAACTGCGTGAACTCACCGACGCCCAAGACGAGTACGAACGAGCCAGCCGCAACGACGCGGCCACCCTGAACGACCAGCAACAGCAACGCATCCGCGCCCTGACCGAGGACCTGCCCACCCTCTGGCACGACCCGGCGACCCCGATGCGTGAACGCAAACGACTGATCCGGCTGCTCGTCACCGACGTCACCCTGATCCGCGGCCCCGAACACATCACCGTCCACGTCCGGATGCCCGGCGGGCAGCAGCACACCCTCACCGTCGCGCGGCCGCTGACCGCCTACGAACAGCACACCACCCCGGCTACGACCCTCGCCCTGATCGACGAGCTGATGGCCGAGCACACCTTCGATGAGGCCGTTTCGATCCTGACCGAGCGCAACGTCCCCAGCGGCTGGGGCAAACCGTTCACCGTGCCGTCGCTGACCGCGCTATGCCGCGCCCGCAACATCCCCAGCCTGCGTGAGCGGCTGCAAGCCGCCGGGATGCTCACCGTCACCGAAGCAGCCCTCGAACTCGGTGTCAGCACCGACACGGTCAAGACCTGGCAGCGGCGCGGGCTGATCACCAGCCGCCGCATCGACGGACGCCACGAACACCTCTACCACCCCGGCCAGCCCCGACCGCCGCTGCACTACCAGGCCCAGGCCTTCGCACGCCGCGTCGCCGAGGGCCTGCTCTCGGCCAACCAACTCGCCGACGAATTACACGTCAGCGCCACCACCATCACCCGCTGGCACGCCCTCGGCCTGATCGACGCCGTCCACGCTGGCGACGGCGCCCCGCGACACCCGTCCGGCCAACAGCGCCCCACCCCCGCCGAAGTCACCGCCGCCGGACGGCCGCCGGCCTGCCGCAACCAGGACCTGCTCACCGGCGGGCAGCTCGCCGCCCGACTCCACGTCGCCCGCTGCACCGTCTACAAATGGTGGCGACAAGGACTCATCCACGCCGTCGACGTCGACTACCGCGGCCGGCACCTCTACCGCGCCGACCAGCGAGCCCCGGCCCAACCGAAAACCGCGGCGAACCGAACCGCGGCGACCAACCACACCAGTGGACCGCAGCAGCGACCGGAAACCGTCGGACCCTCATGCCACCATCGCCAGGTACCGCGCACCACGGTAGGAAACCGCCCGTCCGACAGACCGACCGCCGCAACCTCGACAGGAGGCGCAGTGTGAAGCACGCTCGTTGGTGATCCGGTGGGCGAAGTAGCACAGCAGCCCCGCCTGGTGACGTTTGAGTGTCTTAGCCGCGTCGATGATCGGTTTGAGCCGGCAGTGGGTGGCCCAGAAGTACCAGCGGTTGAAGTGCTTGGCCGCCCAGCCGCGGCGCTTATAGGACCAGAA
This sequence comes from uncultured Actinomycetota bacterium, assembly GCA_963839995.1. Lineage (GTDB taxonomy): Bacteria > Actinomycetota > Actinomycetes > Mycobacteriales > Jatrophihabitantaceae > CAWIUB01. Next base: position 15,808 of record CAWIXH010000018.1, read on the forward strand.
GTGCCGCAGGCTCTCCTTGATCGCCCACGCCCGCGCGGTGCGCAGGTCGCCGGCCTGCAGCGCGGCGAACCGGTCGGCGTGACGGTCGGGCAGGTTCTCGGCCGAGTACAGCCACAGGTACTTCGAACCGGCCAGGCTCTTGTCACCGGCCGCGACCAGCGCCCGGTTCTCTTGCTTGCGGACGGTGTCCACCGCGCCGGTGAGGTAGCCCATCAGGTGGTACCGGTCGAACACGATCTTGTCGTCCGGGTCGGTCAGGTGCGCGCGCACCGAGTTGGCGAACGGCTCCCACATGTCCATCGCGACCGCCTGGATGCCGGCCAGCTGCTCGGGCGTGAACTTCTCGAAGTAGCCGTCCAGGCTGGCCTGGCGTCGCTCGTCGGCGATGTAGTCCACGGTGCCGGTGTCCAGGTCGGCGACCACGGTGATGTAGTCCTGTCCCCGCCCGGCCGCCTTCTCATCGACCCCGACATGCGCCGGGGCGGTCAGTGGTTTCGCGGCCAGGCCCGGTGTCGCGCATGCGACAGATCCTGCCGCCAAGCGCCCGTCACACCCAGACCCGACCCACGAAGAACCCGGAAGCGCCTCAAAAAGATTCAATCTCCAGACGGCAATCATGCGCGCGGCACAACCCAGACATGTCGGCTACCGGACCGCCAGCCGATGAGACGTGGCGAGCAGCTCTTGATTCAGCGCGCCGACGGCCTGAGGACGGTGACGCCGGGGCTGGTTACGCCGGCCAGCAACACTGACACGAGGATCCCGAGGGGCAGCATCCCCCAGTAGGACTGGTGGAGGCCGACGTTGCCGGCGAAGAGCATCAGCAACCAAGTCGCTGGAAAGGTGGCCATGAGGAAGAAGATGAAGCCGAACACCAGTCCCTTGATCACGGCGCCTCCACTCGACGGTCCTACCTGCTCGGTAACCGTGCCTGCCTCGCACATCATCCCTCGAACGCACCGGCACTCGGAATGCGACACGCGGCTGCGCCCATTTGCTCGATAGGCGCGGAACCGACGTAATCAGCGGCCGAGCTCACCGCGGGTGAGCGAAACACCATCCTCGCCGGACGGGTTGGCGTCGGTGATCCAGGTGCGACGCGTTGACCGTGCGCGCCGTGGGACGTGCACCGTGTCGCCCTGGCGGGCAAAGGAGGTCGGGCGGCCATGTGGAGTCGACGGGGTCGCCCCCGCGAGTGCGTCGAGCTCGGTATCGGTACGGCCTGGGGCGTGATGGGTGAGTACCAGGGCGCCCACGCCGCAACGATCCGCGAAGAGCATCGCGTCCTCGATCGTCGAATGTCCGTAGGCAATGGCGACATCGCGCTCGGCTAAACGGAACTGGCCGTCATGCAGCAGCACGTCCACGCCCGACGCGAGCTCCTCGGCCGACGCGAGGAGTAACGGCGGGGCGTCGCTCAGCGCGTGGTCGGGCAGGTAGGCGATGGTGGCACCGTCCAGCTCGATCCGCACGCCGAAGGCGATGCCGCCCTTGTGGGCGATCTCCGCGACCGTTACCTCGGCGGTAAGTGATCCGGGAACCGCGGAGGCGAAACGCCAGCTGCCCAGCAACCCGTCCGGCGCGATCGGGAAATGCGGCGGCGACATGACGCCGGCCAAGGACTGGCGTGCATCGTCATCCGCGGCGCCATCCTTCCCGGGCACGAACAAGTCGACGTGAGCGTCGGGCCGGTCGATGGACGGGCAGAACGGCAGTCCCTGGACGTGATCCCAGTGCAGGTGGCTCAGCACGATCGAGCCGACGAACGGCCTGCCGCCGAGCAGGCTCGGCAGATCCCGCAGACCGGTGCCGGCATCGAGTACCAGGCACGGCACCGGGTCAGCGTCGGCGAATACGGCGACGCAGCTGGTATGGCCTCCGTAGCGGACGAACTGCGCTCCCGGCGCCGGCGTGGAGCCGCGCGTGCCAAGAAGGACGACCCTCACGAAGCCGGGGCCCTGTCGGCCGGTGACTCCTCGCGGCGGTGCCCTTCCGCCAACCGGGCCAGCGCGTCCCGATCGATCCCCGACGCGTCCGCTTCCGCGACGCTGACCGCGGTGACCGCGGTCAGCGTCGCGGTGCGCCGGCCCCCCTCGAGGACGGCACGCTCCCCGAGCACCGCGCCCGGACCGACCTCACCGACCGTCTGGCCATCCACGGCGATGTCGACAACCCCGTCGAGCACGAGATACAGCGAGCCTCCTGATGCGCCCTGCTCGGTCAGCACGGCGTCGGCCGCGAGCCGGCGAATCGCCGGCTTCGTCGCCCCATGCATCAGCAAGGTCGACAGTTCCCGTTCGAGCGCGGTCTCGGCTGCGGCCACCACGACGGCGGAGTCCTCGTCGCCCCAAGGCGTCCGGCGCCACGACGGCTGTCCTAACTACGCCGACCAGTCGGCGACACCCGCCTTGAGAACGACCTCACCGTTCGCGCCGTAGACCCAGTGACGCGGGAACGGGCTGGCGCCGACCAGGCTCACGTCGCTGTGCCCGGCTGCGTGGATGGTCAGCGCGAGCATCGTCCAGACCAGCGGCGGCTGGAGCCGGAAGAACGGGGGCCGCGAGATCGTCCTCGGAAGTGGCAGCGCCGTGCGCCCACCGCAGGTCTGGGTGAAACGCACCCATCCGTTGCCGACCTCCGTTTCGCCGCGCAGATCGGGCATCGCCACCCCGGCGAATGTGGCGTCCAACCGTCCGACGCGCACCGTGGTCGCGCCCATGGCCACGCCGCCGTCCTGCCCGTACTCGACGGGACGGGTCCCGTCGAATCCCACCCAGGCGTGCAGGCGGTTGGCGAACCGGAACGCGTCCTGCTCGCGCAGCTGATCGAGGTCGCCGAGCGTTCCAGCCGGCGGCGCGTCGTAGTGGCTGAGGCCGGCCGCGAAGGCTGCCCGCATAGGGCCCGTGATCGCCTCGGACGGAATCCACGACAGTGACGTCGCGGTCGATTCGATTCGCATGCCTCACAAGGTAGGTAAGCGAACGGCGCCGAACGAGGGCGGCAACCCGCCTCTTCGGGGGGTACCAGCACCCCGGCAAGTCTCGTCCTGGCCACCTTGCCCAGCCGGGCCGGACCCGGCGCAATGGTTGCCGTGCACCGGATCACCGTTCTGCTGGCGGACGACAACCTCATCGTCCGCGAAGGGGTGCGGGCCCTGCTCGCCCGCGATCCCGACGTCGAGGTGGTGGGTGTCGCCGGCGACTACGACGAGCTGGTCGCCCGCGCCGTGCAACTGCATCCGCAGGTGCTCGTCACCGACATCCGGATGCCGCCGACCTTCCAAAACGAAGGCATCGAGGCAGCCAAGGAGGTACGAAAACGCCTGCCAGGCACGGGAATTGTCGTCCTGAGCCAGTACGACAGCCCCGAGTACGCCGTGTCACTGCTCGCTGACGGCGCGGCCGGGTATGCCTACTTGCTCAAGGACCGGGTGGCCGACTCCGACCGGCTGGCCCGAGCGATCCGCGACGTAGCCACCGGCGGCTCGATGCTCGACCCCGAGATTGTCGCCGCGCTGGTCTCGCCCGCGCGGCAGCACGGTGTGCTGAGCGACGATGAGGAGAACCTGCTGCGGCAGGTGGCCGAGGGCCGTCCAGTGAAAGCCATCGCCGCTTCCCGTAACGTGCCGGCGGCGGTGGTGAACGACGCGATCGAGGCGCTGTTCCTGACGCTCGCGCGGGGAGCGAGCGCAGGGCAGGACGACGCGCTGCATCGGCTGCGGCTGCTGCACACGGCGATCCTCGACCGCGAGGAGCAGGGCGAGACGCTCTCGCGCCTGCTTCCCGGCGGGCTCGCGGAGAAGCTGCGCACCGATCGCGGCGCCGTTGACCGCACCGAACGGCTCGTCGTGACCGTGCTCATGTCCGACGTGCGCGGTTACTCTGCTATCGCCGAGCGTTCTGACCCGTATCCACGAGTAAGTCGGTGATCGTCGGCGTGTGATATGCAGAAAGTGCCTGCCCTGCAAGGAGAATCCGGGTTGCTAAGACCGAGGATTCACCGAGCAGGGAGGCACCTTCGTGGTGACCAAGATACGCGATGCGAAGCAGCGCTGGAAGCGGGTGCGGATCGGCGCGCCGGACCCGTCGTTGACGCCGGTCGCGGGTCTGGCGGTGGTGCGCGAGCTGGTCGACCGGCTCCGGATCGTCGAGTCGATCGACGCGGCGACCGGCCCGATCAAGACGCGGGCGCGGGGTCACGGGGTCGGGGGTCTGCTGGTCGGGATGGCCACGGCGCAGCTGGCCGGGCAGGACTTCCTGGTCGGCCTGGACCGGGTACGTACCGACACGGCCGGGCAGGCGCTCGCTGCGGTGCCGGGGTTGGCGGCCAGTACTGCGTGTGGGCTGGCGCGGCGGGTCGACGACGGGCAGTGGCGAGCGGTGGAGGCCGGAATCGGGGCGGTGCACCAGCGGATGCTCGGCCTGTTGCCCGGGTCACGGCGGCGGGTGCTGTCCGCGGGCGCGACGATCGATCAGGACGCGACCGACGTGGAGGTCTACGGGCGTAAGAAACGTGGCGTGGCCTACAACTATCAGGGGCAGCGGTGCGGGCGTCCGCACGTGGCGGCGTGGGCCGAGACCGGCACGGTGCTGGCCGCGGACCTGCTCGCCGGAGATCAGGACCCGCGTTCGGGCGCCTCGGCGCTGCTGCGCCGCGCGTATGCCGCGCTGCCCGCGTCGGTGCGTACCGGGCCGGTGTCGATGCGCGCCGATGGCGGCTACTTCGCCGGGGACCTGGCCCGCACCGCCCGCGAACTGCACGTCTCGTTCGCGATCGGTGCCAAACGTATCCCGGCGGTGTGGCGGGCGCTGGCCGAGATCGGCGAGGACGACTGGACCGACGCGGTCGACATGGAAGGCGCGCAGGTCGCGGTGTCCGACTACGCGCCAGCCGGCTGGCCTGAGGGCACCCGGATGCTGATCCGTCGAGTCCGTATCGACGCCGCCGACATCTCCACCGACCCGCGGGCACGACGGCGGCGCACGATCCCCAAAGACCAGTTGCAACTGGCCCTGGACGGGCTCAGCGACGCCGCCTACGGCTACAGCTTCATCCTCACCGACCTGGACTGCTCCACCGGCGCGAAGGCCGCCGCGGTCGAGCACTGGTACCGGCACCGCACCGAGATCGAGGACCGCTTCCGCGACAGCAAGCACGGCGCAGCGTTGCGGCACCTGCCCTCCGGTCACCCCGAGATCAACATCGCGTGGATGTGGGCCGCGCTGCTCGCGACCAGCATCGCCGGCTGGCTGCACCAACTCACCGCCAGCAGCGACCGACACGGCCGCCTTTCCGGCTGGGGCACCCGCGGCGGCAAAGCCATGATCGCCACCCTGCGGCAGGCGATCATCCGCGTTCCCGCCCGGCTGGTCCACCACGCCGGCCAGCCCATCCTGCGCCCACCACCGGGATACACCCTGCTCGCCGAAGTACTCGCCCGACTACGCGCGCTGCCCACCGCAGCCTGATCATCGGCCGCCTTCCAGGCCCGACGTCACCGGAGACCCGCTACCCGAGGCGCCACTCGGGCCAGCGGCATGCCCGAAACCCGCACACCACCACCACAAGATCAACAAATGGCGTCGGAGATCAACTCAGTGGTCTACTCGTGGAATCGGGTCTGACCCCGCGATCCTGGCGGGCCAGCTGAACGCGCACCGCCAGGCGATGAATGCTGCCATTCTTGCCGAACGAGGAACAGTGATGCAGTACGTGGGGGATGCCGTGATGGCAGTGTTCGGAGCACCGGATCCGCAGGCGGAACATGCGTCGTGCGCGGTCCGCGCAGCCGTCGGCATGCACGCTCGTCAGCGCGAGCTCGACGCCACCTGGGCCGGGCAGGGGCTGCCCGCATTCGGGCTCGGCATCGGCCTATCGACCGGTGAGGTGGCCGCCGCCTTGCTCGGCAGCGACGAACGGCTCGAGTACACGCTTGTGGGCGATACGGTCAACCTGACCCAGCGGCTGCAGGACCTCGCGCGCCCGGCAGGCACGACCGTGGTCAGCGAGTCGACGGTACGGGCCGCCGATGTGGACCTCTGGGGCTGGCAACCGCTCGGCGCCTGCGAGGTCAAAGGCCGGACCGCGCCGGTAGTCGCCTATCGCCTGGCGACGCCCGCGCTCGTCGCGACGGAGGCAGTGCGATGACGAGCGAACAAACCCTTCCGGACGTCTACGAGGTGCGCGCCGCGAACTTGCCTGCCGACGCGGTCCGGATGCGCGACGCCCGGCGGACGTTCACCGCCGAACTCGCCCCGGTCCGCGCGCTGCGCGGGGTGAACCTCGACGTGGCAACCGGAGAATTCGTCGCGGTGATGGGCCCGTCGGGCTGCGGGAAGTCGACCCTGCTGAACGTCATCGCCGGGCTGGACAAGGTTGACGATGGCACGATCGAGGTGGCCGGGCAGCGGATAGACGGCCGCGACGAAGACTGGCTGGCCCGCTTCCGCCGGCACCACGTGGGCATCGTCTTCCAGTTCTTCAACCTGCTCGACGGGGTGAGCGCGCTGGACAACATCGTGCTCCCCGCCGTCCTCGGTGGCATGCGCCGCAAGGCAGCCGAGTCGCGCGCCCGCGACCTGCTCGATCTGCTCGGGCTGGGCGACCGCACCGCGCAGGTGCCGGCCGTGCTCTCCGGCGGGCAGCGGCAACGGCTCGCCATCGCCCGAGCGCTGGTGAACGAGCCGATCCTGCTACTCGCCGACGAGCCCACCGGCGCACTGGACAGCGACGGCGGCCTCGAAGGGCTCGAACTGTTCCGCCGGCTGCACGACGGCGGGCAGACGATCATCATGGTCACCCACTCGCCGGACGTCGCCGCGGGCGTCGACCGGCAGGTGCAGATGCGCGACGGGCAGATCACGGCTCCGCCCGAAGGGGCGCCATGAGGGTAGGTGATCTCCTGGCTGCGCCTGGACGTGCGCCGTCATTGGCGCTCGCTCGCCGTCCTCGCCTTGCTCGTCGCGATCTCCTGCGGCACGGTCTTCGCCGCACTGGCCGGTGCGCGCCGCGGGGCAAGCGCGCAGCAGCGGCTGGACTCTCGAACGCTGCCGGCGACCGCCATGATCCTGCCGAACACGCCGGGCTTCGACTGGGGCCCGATCCGCGCCCTGCCCGAGATCGAGGTGCTGACCAACTTCGTCGTCGACTACACGATGTCGACCGAGGGCGCTGGCGGTGAAAGCGTGGGGTTCCCATTCACCGACGACAATCTCATGCACACCATCGAGAAGCCAGTCATCTTCGAGGGGCGGCTGTACGACTCGACGCGGGCCGACGAAGCCGTCGTGACCCGCAAGTTCGTCTCAAGCTACCACAAGGGCATCGGCGACACGGTGGTGCTGATCCTCGCCACGCCGATGGAGATCCGGAACCAGGAAGGATCCGGCCCGAACGGCGCGTACACCGGGCCGCGCGTGACGGTGCACATCGTCGGGGTGGGCGAGACGTCACCTTCGTGGGGCGGCGTCGACCGGCCTGGAAGCCCGGGCGGCCTACAGCCCTCGCCGGGCCTGTACGCCCACTATCCCGACAACATCGTCGGGCCGCCGGGTGTCAAGTCCGAGAACTACGTGAACGCTCTCGTCCGCCTCCGTGGCGGCGAGGCGGCGATCAACCAACTCCGCCGAGACCTCGAGCGCGTCACCGGACGGTCGGACATCGAAATCCAGAACCTGCTCGAGCAACAGCGCGTTCAGCAGCACCACATCGCATTCGAGTCCCGTTTCCTCGTCGCCTTCGCGGTGGCCGGGTTCGTCGCGGCGCTATTCCTGGTCGGCCAGGCCATCGCGCGTTACGCTGCGGCGAACACGGCGGAGCTGCGGACGCTGCGCGCGCTCGGCATGACGCCGCGACAGGCGATCGGGGCGGCCGCAGCCGGGCCCGCCATCGTTGGCGTGCTGGGCGCGATCCTCGGCGTCATCGGCGCCGTGCTCGCGTCGCGCTTGTTCCCGTTCGGGACAGCGGGCCTCATCGAACCGTCGCCGGGAGTGTCGGTGGACTGGGTCGTCTTCGGCCCTGGACTCGCCGTGGTCACCCTGCTCGTCGCCGCTGGGGCGGCCACGGCGGCGTGGATCGCTCTTAGCGCCGCTCGCCGTGCCGAGGCGGCGCGACGTTCGACGGTTGCGCTCGCGGTCGCACGTGGCGGGCTGCCGACGCCGATCGTCGTCGGCACTCGCTTCGCATTGGAAGCCGGCCGCGGGCGGACCGCGGTTCCGGTGCGGCCCGCACTGGTGGGTGCGGTGATCGGTGTGCTGGGCATCCTCGCGGCGTTCACGTTCTCGCATGGCGTCTCCGATGCCGCGACTCACCCGGAGCGTTTCGGCCAGACGTTCCAGCTCGGTGCTTTCGTCGGCGTCAACGGGCAGAACTTCGGCCCCGCGGACCGGCTGCTGGCGGCGCTGCACGACAACTCGGACGTCACCGGAGTGGACGACGCCCGAACCGCGGTAGCGACCGCGGGCGGTGGTGACGACTCGGTCTCCCTTTGGGCCTACTCGGCGGCACCCAAGGCGATCCCGGTCGTCATCACGTCCGGGCGCCTGCCGGAGTCTGCCGACGAGGTGGTGCTGGCCCCACGGTCGTTGGCTGCGCTGCACGCCCACGTCGGCGGCACGGTGACGTTGAGCGGCGACAAGAGCAGCGCAACGTTCACTGTCACCGGCACAGGGCTCGTTCCAGTAGGTCCGCACAACGGCTACGCAGACGGCGGATGGGTAACGCAGCACGGCTACGACGCGATCTTCACCGGGTTCAAGTTCCACATCGTGCTCGTGACGCTGCGGCCCAGCGCCCGGACGCCGGACGCCGCCACCACGCTGACGGACGCGGTGGCAAAGACCGACCCAAGCCTGAAGGGCCTCGGACTCGGCCCGCCGGATCCCTTGCCGGAGGTGGCCGAGTTGCGGGAGGTGCGGATCCTGCCGGTCGTGCTCGGCGTCTTCCTGGCACTGCTCGCCGTCGGCGCCGTCGGGCACGCGCTCGCAACGGCGGTCCGCCGCCGATCGCACGATCTCGCGGTGCTGCGGGCTCTGGGGATGACCCGGCGGCAATGCCGTTGGGTGGTCGTCACCCAGGCCACGGTGCTCGCGGTGATCGGGCTGGTCTTCGGCGTGCCGCTCGGGCTGGCCATCGGCCGCAGCGTGTGGCGTGCCGTCGCGAACTACACGCCGATCGAGTACGTCCCGCCGATGGCCGTCTGGGCGCTGTTGCTCATCGGCCCCGCCGCACTCCTGCTCGCCAACGCCCTCGCGGCCTGGCCCGGTCATCGCGCGGCCCGGCTACGTGTCGCCCAGATCCTACGCAGCGAGTAGCCATGACACCTCTCGCCGCCGTATCAATCGCCCTGGCCGTGGCGTGGGCCATTGCGGCGTTCGTGGTGCTGCGCGTCGGGCAGCGCCCAGCCTCTCGGCGGGTGGCTGCGGCGTGCGGGCTGCTCGCTGCGACACACGCGGCGGCGGCGGCGCACGCCCAGCTGGCGCCGCTCGTGCTCGGCGGGTGGCTGTTGTTCGGATTGGCCACCCCCGCCGGCCGATTGGGCAGCGTGCCCCGGCGGATCCTGGCCGCCGGGTTCGGTGCGGCGGTGCTCGCCTGGACCGGTGCGTTGCTCGCTGACGGAACGCACGCTGCACGGCCGCTGTTTGTTGTCTGCGCGGTCGTAGTGTCGGCGACGGGTGCGGTAGCCGCGGCTGCGCGCTATCCGAAGGCGACGGCCGACGGCCGGCGGGTGCTGCGCTGGCTGGCGGCCGGCTCCGTGCTCGCAGCCGCATTCGTGGTGGTCTGCCTGACGCTGGACCTGATGATCGGCGCGCCCCAGCCATGGGCCGCGTGGCTCTCGGCAGCACCCCTGTTCATACCGGTCGGGCAGGTGGTAGCAGTGCTCGTGCGCAGCCCGCGGGCCGCTTCGATCGCACTCGTGGAATCGATCGCCACCGCCGGAGTCGTCGCACTCGGAGCGGCCGTCTATCTGGTCATCGTCCTCGGCATCGAAGGCGCACCGCACGGCCGCGAACGCGACGTGCTGATCGCCAGCCTGGCCGCCGCGCTGGTCGTCGCCGGCCTGGCCGGGCCGGTGCGGCACCGCCTCATCCGATTGGCAGGTGCATGGATCGGTGCAACCGAACCGGCCAGCACCGAGGTGGTGACGAGTTTCGGTGCCCGGATGAGCCGAGCCGTTCCGATGGACGAGCTGATGCTGCAGCTTGCCGAGTCGTTGCGAGCAACGATGGCCGGCGGCGGCGCCGAGATCTGGGCCGGCACGGACGGTCTGCTCACTCGCACGGTCAGCGTGCCGAACCGTCCGCCGGCGCGCCTTGTGCTCGGCAAGCATGAGCGGGTGGTCGTGGGCCGCGCGAGGATCGGCGGCCCGAGCTGGATTTCGGTGTGGTTGCCCGACCTGCTGGACACAGCTGGCCCACCCAGCAGTTCGAACGGCGCGCGCGCCGATCTGCGTGTCGCGCCGGTGGCGCACCTTGGGGATCTGCTCGGACTGGTCGTCGTGCGCCGCACGCCCGGTGCAGCACCGTTCACCGACGACGACGAGCGGCTGCTTGTCGAGCTGGCTCGCCAACTCGGTCTGGCCCTGCACAACGTCCGACTCGACTCCGCCCTGCAGGCGTCGCTAGCCGAACTGGAGCAGCGCAACGTCGAACTGCAGGCGTCCCGGCTGCGCATCGTGGCGGCGTCCGACGAGGCACGTCGGGCGATCCAGCGCAACCTGCACGACGGAGCCCAGCAGCACCTCGTCGCGCTCGCCGTGAAGCTCGGCCTAGCTCGGCAGATCGTCGACGACGGCGAGGCAGCCGAGTCCGTGACGGGCTTACTCGACGATCTGCGCGCGGACGTTCAGACGACCATCGCCGAGCTGCGCGAGCTCGCCCACGGCATCTACCCGCCGCTGCTGCGCGATCGCGGCCTGGGTGAGGCCCTGCGTACCGCGGCGGCGCGGTCGCCGCTCGCGTGCTCGGTCGAAGTCGCCCTGCCCGGGCGCTACCCTGAGGAGGCTGAGACTGCCTCGTACTTCTGCTGCCTGGAGGCGATGCAGAACGCCGCCAAGCACGCTGGCGACGGCGCAGCCGTCGCGGTGCGGGTCGGTGGTGACGAGTCGGCGTTGTGGTTCGAGGTCACCGACGACGGCGTCGGGTTCGACTCCGCCGCGGCGACCGGTCACGGCTTCGTCAACATGCGCGACCGGCTGGGCGCCATCGGCGGACAGCTCTCGATCGACTCCGTGCCGGGGCATGGTGCACGGGTGTCCGCCAGGATCGCGGCTCGGCCGGTCAGCGTCCCCGAGATTGTCGCGCCTTGACCGCGGACGGCTTCGACGCGGTGGTGGTGGGTGCTGGCCCCAACGGGTTGGTCGCCGCGGTCACACTCGCGACCTATGGACGCCGCGTGCTGCTCGTCGAGGCGGCCGACCGAGTGGGCGGAGCATTGCGCACCGAGGAGCTGACGCTGGCCGGTTTCCGGCACGACGTCGGTGCCACGGTGCTGCCGCTTGCCCTTGCGTCTCAAGCGTTCCGGACGCTGCGGCCCGAGGCGGACGGCGTCGAGTGGGCCCATCCGCCGGTGCCGGCGGCGCACCCGCGCGACGGCGCTGACGCCGGCCTTGTGCACCGCGATGTCGAACGCACCGCGAACGGCTTCGGCCGCGACGCGCGAGCTTGGCGCGCGATCATCGGGACCACGGCCCGGGCCGGGGAGCCGCTCGTCGACACGCTGCTTGCTCCGCTCGGACTCCCCCACGCCCCGTTCGCGGCGGCCCGCTACGGGATCGGTGGCGCGCTGCCGGCGTCGGTCCTCGCGCGAGGTGCCTTCCGGACAGACGCCGCGCGCGCCGTG
>CAWIXH010000019.1:0-120152 GCA_963839995.1 uncultured Actinomycetota bacterium
CGAACAGCTTGTCATCGACGTAAAGTTGAGATCGGCGGCACGCACGCGGCCACTGCTGGTGCTCCGACCGGCGGACGCGTCGGAAGTTCACGAGGTGCTGCCGGTGCCGCGCGGAGCCACCCGGTGAACGCGACGATGCCGCGCACTGCGGCGCGAGTAACCCTCGAACTGAATGCTCAGTTCGCCGGGTCGCTGCCTGCCACGGCGATCAGCGTGTGCGTCCTGCGTGCGATCCACGATCTGCAGGGGTCGATCAATCCCGAGGCACTGCCCGAAATGGCCGTTCGGCTGGCTCGGGTGAGACTTGCGAAGCTGACTGCGGTGGGCAACACGGCGCAGACGCCCAGCCGGTCGTAACCGGCCAGATAGCCCGGCTGCCTACCCCGCTGGCCGCATCCTGACCGGCTCGCCTGGAGCGGCATCTCGACAGCGTAGCTGCGCCTCTTCGTCCGGGCCGAAGATCTGGCCGCAGGTTGCGCACACGGTTTCTAGGCTGTTCCAGCCCCAGTCGTTCTGCCGCACTCGCCGGGGGTGGTCACAGCTTGAAGGGCCGCCGGCCGGTGAGGCCGATTGTGGCTGGTTCGCTGTGAGCATGGCGCTACCTCAGGCTGCCGGGGGTGTTCGTCGAAGATGGTGCGCATGGCATCGCACCGCCGGGTAGGGGCAACCGTCCCCCAAAGTAAGGCCTTCCGTCCCGCGATGCGGGCCCTATCAGGACCGGGCGTGCGGTGCTGGCGTGAAGGGGTCGCCCAAAAGGATCGGGCCGAAACGGAAGGGGCAGCAATGACGACGAGCAAGCTAGCCGGTCGCACCGAACTGCCGCATTGGCACCCGTTCAGTGAGGCGTTCCCGTGGAATCCACGGCTGGGTCAGCTGTTCGAGAACATGTGGCATGCGGCCGCGCACGAGGGATACGCCCCGGGCGCGGAACTGGAGGAATCGGACGACGGGTTTGTCCTGGAACTGGACGTGCCCGGGGTCGACAAGAAGGACATCACCGTCGACGTGATCGGTCGGCGGGTGGCGGTGCGCGGGACACGGGTGCAGAAGGAACGTACCGGCGTCATGCGCCACTCGACGCGGGTCACCGGCAGCTTTGCCTACGAGGCGACCCTGCCGGCCGAGGTGGACGAGAGGGCCACCACAGCGGAGCTCACCGACGGAGTGCTCACGGTCCGCCTGCCGAAGGCGGGCGGCGCGAAGACCAACCGGGTGCCCATCACTTGACGCAGGCGGATGCGGATGCGGCCGGACGTGCGGCAGGGTTGGGCGTATGCCGAGACGGCGCTCGGCCGAACGGCCCGTCGGCTATCCGGACAGCTACGAGACCGCGCTGCGGCTCGCCGACGGACGTCGCGTCAGCGTCCGTCCGATCCTGCCGTCGGACGCGCCGGAGCTGGCCGAGGCGATCCGCACGGCGGATCCGGAGACGCTGCACGCTCGCTTCCTCGGCGGGCCGCCGCCGCTCACCGAAGCCGTCCTCGACCGGCTCACCCGGCTGGACTACAGCCACCGGTTCGCTCTGGTGGCGCGCGACCGCAGAGGTCGTGGCGTTGCGGTAGCCCGGTACACGGCACTTCCCGAATCCGCTGCCGGTAAGCGCGCAGCCGAAGTCGCCGTCGCGGTCGACCCGTCCTGGCGCGAGGTCGGGCTGGCGACCGAGCTGATCAGGATGCTGGCCCGGCGGGCGCTCGAATCGGCATCACCGAGTTCACCGCGACCTTCCTCGCGCAGAACCGCCCGGTGGCCGAGCTGGCACACACGGGCCATGCCCGCGTTGCGATCAAGCAGGGCGTGGCTGAACTGCAGGCTCGACTGATCGCGAGCGAACCCGATACAGCCGATCAGCCGTAAAGCACCTGAGGCGTGCCGGTGCCGCTGGAGGTGGCGTCCATCGCGGTCAGCGGACAAGGACGGGTACGCGCTGGGCCTCGTTGTTCTGCATGCCTTGATAGTTCCAAGGCTGCTCGACCGGCTGGACGTTCCCGGCCGCGTCGTGTGCCCGCACGCGCAGCTCGTATCGTCCGGGCAGGTTGACCGTCCAGGTCCAGTGCCAGGCACGCCAAGCGTGCGCGGCCGGTGTCGGGCCGAGTTCGGCCTCGTTCCAGGTCGTCCCGCCGTCGACACTGACCTCGACCCGAGTGACCGGCCCCCAGCCTGACCAGGCGCGACCCACCAGCCGATGCGTGCCGTGTTCGACGATCCGAATACGACTCTGGAAGTCGGGGAAACCGGGCGGTTGAAGCAGCGCGCGTGGCTGGATCCGCGTCACGGGCGCTCCGGACTCATCGGGCTGGTGCTTGATCCGGTACGTCGTGACGTTCTGGTACCCGTCGAACGAGGTGTCGAGCAGGGTGACCGCGGTGAGCCATTTGACGTGCGCCATGCCGTACCAGCCGGGCACCACAAGGCGCAGCGGGCCTCCGTGCTGAGCCGGCAGCGGCTGGCCATTCATGGCGCGCGCGAGCAAGACATCCTCGCCGAGTGCGTCGCCGATCGGCAGGCCACGCTGGTAGTTCTGCTCGACACCACGTTCGACGCCGTGGTCGGCGCCGGTGAACACCACACACACCGCGTCGTCACGCAGGCCGGCCTCGTGCAACAACGGTGCGAGCGCGGCGCCCGTCCACTCGGCGGTGCCCACGGCCTCGTCGAGCCAGGGCTGGCTCACCGGCCGTGGCAGCAAGCGTGCGCGGCCGTTGCCGGCGCATTCAATCGTGACGCGATGCGTGACCTGGGGACGGCGTTGGATCGCCGCGAGGTCGAGCGTCAATGGCTGCTCGACGTGTCCGTCGATGCGCAGCCGCCACGTCGCGGCGTCGAGGAACGGAATGTCGTAATGGGTCAATAGGTAGTGCAGTCCCACGGGTGTGACGTCGTGTGCCAGCGCCTCCAACGGCATGCCATGATTGCGCGCCGCAAGCCGCAGTTCGTCGATGGAGACGCCTTCGTCCGGATCGGCCAGACGCCCGGGCGGGCTCACCGCCTCGTCAATGCCTGTCACTGTCCGCTCCTCGGCACCGTCCTCCGCGGCTGCGTGCTGTGGTGCCCGTGGCCGGTTGAGCGTAGCCTAAGCCCTCAAACCTCGGGGGGCCGTGATGAGTGCTGTGACGATCGAGCAGTTGCGTGAACGGGTACGTGGAGCGGTGGTCACCGCCGACGACAGCGGCTATGACGAAGCGCGCACGGTATACAACGCGATGATCGCTCGACGCCCGCTGGCCGTGGTGCAGTGCGCCAACGCCGGCGATGTCATGGCCACGGTCGACTTCGCCCGCGAGAACGGACTCGACCTGGCGGTGCGGGGAGGTTCACACAGCGTGCCGGGCTTTGGAGTCTGCGACGGCGGTGTCGTTGCCGACCTGTCGGCGATGGGCGGCGTGCGAGTGGACCCGGTGGCGGGGACGGCGCGAGCCGAGGGCGGTGCTACGTGGGGTGACTTCAACGCAGCGACATATCCGTTCGGCTTGGCCTCGACCGGCGGAATCATCTCCACGACGGGCGTGGGCGGGCTGACTCTCGGTGGCGGCATTGGCTATCTCGACCGCGGCCTGGGGCTCTCCTGCGACAACCTCATCTCAGCTGACGTGGTGACCGCCGACGGCCAACTCGTGATCGCGAGCGAGACACAGAACGATGACCTGTTCTGGGCGTTACGCGGCGGTGGCGGCAACTTCGGGGCGGTGACGTCGTTTGAGTTCAGACTCAGTCCGGTCAAGGACGTCTTCGGTGGGCCGATCTTCTTCGAGCTCGACCGCGCCGGTGACGTGTTGCGTTTCTACCGAGAGTTCATCGTGGACGCACCCGAGCAGCTCGGCGCGTTCCCGGCGTTCCAGATCGCGCCACCGTTGCCGTTCATTCCGCAAGAGAGGCACGGCGAGCCGTTCATCGCTTTCATTACCTGCTGGGCCGGGCCGTTGGAAGAGGGCGAGAAGGCCATTGCGCCGATCCGTGACGTGGCGCCGATAGTGGCGGAAATGATCGGCCCGATGCCCTATCCTGCGCTCAACAGCGCATTCGACGCGCTGGTTCCCCCGGGCTTGCAGCACTACTGGAAGGCCAACTTCAACGTCGAGCTGTCCGATGCCGCAATCGAGGCGCACCTGGTGCACGGGCCGAAAGTGCCGACGGTGAACTCGACCGTGCACATCTACCCGATCAACGGGGCCTGCCACCGGGTCGCGGCCGACGCCACTGCCTTCGCCTACCGCGACGCGACGTTCGCCACCGTCATCGCTGGAATGTGGCCTGACGCGGTCGACAACGAGGCCAACACCCAGTGGGTCCGCGACTACTACGCGGCGACGGCGCCGCATTCGGAGGAGGGCGGCTACATCAATTTCATGGCCGCCGACGACCAGGACCGGATCGCAGCCAACTACAAGGGCAATTACGCCCGCCTCGTCGACGTCAAGCGAATCTACGACCCGGGCAACCTGTTCCACGTGAACCAGAACATCAAGCCCTGAAGCTCGCTAGCTCAGCGCCGGTCAGTAGAGCGGCGAGTGGGGCGGCGGCAGCGTCTTGTCATCGACCTGATAGGTCAATGCGTCATGCACTCCGACGACGCCGGCCATGCGGCGCACCGCGCCCAGCAGGGGTTCGATGAGCAGCCGCCGCTGAACCTGTCCGGTCAGCGTGACGACGCCGTCGTGCACCGCGACGTCGATCGCCGACGGATCGAGGTAGAACTCTTCGGCGGCGAGTTGCTCGACGACGTGCTTGCGGATCTCATCGTCATCGCGGAGAAACACCCGCAACAGGTCGGAGCGTGTCACGATGCCCACCAGCAAACCAGCCCGGTCGACGACCGGCAGCCGTCTGACGTGCGCCAACGCGGCAGTACGCGCGGCGACCACGACGGAGGTGTCGCCACTGGTGGTCACGGCCGGGCTGCTCATCAGCTCGCCCGCGGTCTCCGCGTAGGACTTGCGTCGCGTTTCGCGTCGCGCCGCGTGCCCGCCCGGGATCCGCACGTTCGGATCACCGCCGGTCACCACCTTCGCCAGCAGGTCCGACTCGGAGACGACACCGATCACCTTCCCGTCGGCGTCGACGACCGGGACGGCGCTGACCCGGTGCCGGCCCAGCGCGTCGACGATCTCCTTGAACGGCTTGTCCTCCGCCACTGAGATCACTTTGGTCGTCATCACGTCCTGCACCAGGTTGTCTTCGATGTTCCAGGCGCGGGTTACGTGTGCCGGCTCGGGCGCGGGTGCGTGCTCCTCGGACCAGGTCAAGGCGGCCATATAGCGCTCCAGGGCGGACCGGTACCGCTCGGCGGCTGGGCCCGTGCTGGCAGCGGAGGCGGCCGCGGCGTCCCGCGCGGTGGCGAAGCGCTCTGACTCGGACATGGCAGCCTCCTCGTCCGATGCTTCTAGACCACCAAGCCAGCATTGCCCACTGCGGTCGCTGAGGGTAGCGGCTTGCGGCCCGCAGACACGGGACCTTCGTCCGTATCGCCTAAGCACTTGGCCTCTACCGGGGCGGACTCGGCGCGCGTTGAGCTGGACTGTGGTCCCGGCCGACGAGGAGTTGACCGACATGCGGATCGTCGTGGCGCTGGGGGGCAATGCCTTGCTGCAGCGTGGCGAGCGGCCCGATGCCGACGCCCAGACCGGACGTCTGGCCGCGGTGGGCGGCGCGCTGCGCACCCTTGCGGCCGGGCACGACCTCGTCATCACTCACGGCAACGGTCCGCAAGTTGGCCTGCTCGCCGCCGAGAGCGAGGCCGATCCGATCTTGCGCAGTCCGTATCCGCTGGACGCGGTCGGGGCACAGACCCAGGGAATGATCGGGTACTGGCTGCTCGAAGAACTGGACCGCGCCGACACAGCCAGAGCAACGGTCGCAGTCATCACCCGGGTGCTCGTCGACGCGTACGATCCCGCGTTTAGCGCGCCGAGCAAATTCGTCGGCCCCGTCTACACCGAGCGGCAAGCCCGGAAGCTATCCGCGCGCCACGGCTGGCCAGTCGCCCGGGACGGCGACATGTGGCGGCGCGTCGTCGCGTCGCCCCGGCCGACCGCAGTCCTGGAGTTGCCGGCGATCGCCGACCTGCTCGGCGGCGGGAACACCGTCGTGTGCGGCGGCGGTGGTGGCGTGCCGGTGGCAAGCGACGACGACGGCGTGCTGCGCGGGGTACCTGCCGTGGTCGACAAAGACCTCACCGCGGCCCTGCTCGCAATCGAGCTTCGGGCAGACCGGCTGGTGCTGCTCACCGATGTCGAGGGCGTGTACCTGAACTTCGGCACGCCGCGTGCCGAGCTGCTGCGCAGCGCGACCACCGATCAGCTCCGGTCGATGACGATCGCGGCGGGATCGATGGGACCCAAGGTCGAGGCCGCCTGCGCTTTCGCCGAGGCGACCGGTGCGACAGCGACCATCGGCTCACTGGCCGACATGATCCGCGTCGTGACGGGCGAGGCGGGGACGTCCGTGCACGGGACGGCTCTGCTTGCCGAGGCGCCTGGACCTCCGGTCGGCGCGCCACCTGCGGTGGCACTGTTTGCCGAGGCGCCTGGACCTCCGGTCGGCGCGCCACCTGCGGTGGCACTGTTTGCCGAGGCGCCTGGACCTCCGGTCGGCGCGCCACCTGCGGTGGCACTGTTTGCCGAGGCGCCTGGACCTCCGGTCGGCGCGCCACCTGCGGTGGCACTGTTTGCCGAGGCGCCTGGACCTCCGGTCGGCGCGCCACCTGCGGTGGCACTGTTTGCCGAGGCGCCTGGACCTCCGGTCGGCGCGCCACCTGCGGTGGCACTGTTTGCCGAGGCGCCTGGACCTCCGGTCGGCGCGCCACCTGCGGTGGCACTGTTTGCCGAGGCGCCTGGACCTCCGGTCGGCGCGCCACCTGCGGTGGCACTGTTTGCCGAGGCGCCTGGACCTCCGGTCGGCGCGCCACCTGCGGTGGCACTGTTTGCCGAGGCGCCTGGACCTCCGGTCGGCGCGCCACCTGCGGTGGCACTGTTTGCCGAGGCGCCCGGACCTCCGGTCGGCGCGCCACCTGCGGTGGCACTGTTTGCCGAGGCGCCCGGACCTCCGGTCGGCGCGCCACCTGCGGTGGCACTGTTTGCCGAGGCGCCCGGACCTCCGGTCGGCGCGCCACCTGCGGTGGCACTGTTTGCCGAGGCGCCCGGACCTCCGGTCGGCGCGCCACCTGCGGTGGCACTGTTTGCCGAGGCGCCCGGACCTCCGGTCGGCGCGCCACCTGCGGTGGCACTGTTTGCCGAGGCGCCCGGACCTCCGGTCGGCGCGCCACCTGCGGTGGCACTGTTTGCCGAGGCGCCCGGACCTCCGGTCGGCGCGCCACCTGCGGTGGCACTGTTTGCCGAGGCGCCCGGACCTCCGGTCGGCGCGCCACCTGCGGTGGCACTGTTTGCCGAGGCGCCCGGACCTCCGGTCGGCGCGCCACCTGCGGTGGCACTGTTTGCCGAGGCGCCCGGACCTCCGGTCGGCGCGCCACCTGCGGTGGCTCTGTTTGCCGAGGCGCCCGGACCTCCGGTCGGCGCGCCACCTGCGGTGGCTCTGTTTGCCGAGGCGCCCGGACCTCCGGTCGGCGCGCCACCTGCGGTGGCACTGTGGCCGATGTCGAGCGGCCGATGTTGAGCTGAACCGAGGTGAGACAGATGCCGGACCAGCAAGCTAACTGGTTCGTCGTCAGCGGCGCTGCGGCGCAGGACGCCGCGACCCACGACGAGCGATTGGTCGGGCGAACCGTGCGCGACGTGATGACCTGCCCGCCAGCGGCGGCGCCGTCGTGGTGGACCGTGTCGGATTTCCTCGCGCATCTGGGCAGGGCGCACCCGGGCGACAGGGTGTTCGCGCTCGTTGACCTCGACGGGCAGGCGCAGGGCGTGCTGCGCGTTCGTGATCTCACCCAGGTGCGACCCGATCGCCGCAGGACTACCCGGCTGCGCGACGTGTCCGGCGGCGTACGCCCGTTGGTCGTCACACCAGACGCCCCGCTGATCGACGTGGCGCAGACCATCCCGCTGCACGGCGGCATCGCCGTTGTGCTGGAGGATGACCGCTTGATCGCAACAGTCGCGCTGAGCGACGTCGAGGCGGTAGCCGCCGCGGCCAGCTCTGCGCGTGCGGCTATACCTCGGCCTGTCGGTCGGCCGTCTCCTCTGTGATCAGTTCAGGGGCTTTGGCTGATACCTCGCGCATTCATGCGATGACGCACGTAGCGCAGTCAGTCGAGAAGTCCGGCTCGCTGCGGCAGTGGCGAGGATCGGCGTCTCGCTACGGCGGGCCCCTGGGGTGGGATCTCCCCGGATCCGCGGGTGATGAGCACGGTTGGCAGGACGTGCCGCGATGTCGGGCTGTGGTCGCCGTCAATACGCGCGAAGAGCAACTGTGCGGCGCGGGTTCCCATTGCGGCGGGATCTTGTCGAACGACGGTGAGACCGGGCTGCAGCAGGTCGGCGAGCATGAAGTCGTCGAAGCCGACGAGGGCGATGCTGTCTTGGCAGCCGCGGGCCCGCAGTGCGCGGATGGTTCCGACGGTGACGATGTTCCGGCTGGTGAACAGTGCCGTCGGCGGTACGGTCGAGTCCAGCAGCTGCCCGGCCGCCTCCTCAGCGAACTCGATCGTCGACAGGTCGTGCCGGGCCAGCCTCGGGTCGGGCCGCACGCCAGCGGCTCGTAGGGCGTCGGTGTAACCAGCGAACCGGTCGCGGGCGGTCGAGATCTGCTGGGAGTCGCCGAGGTAACCGATGCGTCGATGTCCCGGGGCGAGCAGGTGCTGCACGCCGATGATCGCCCCATCACGGTTGGCGGTCAGCACCACGTCGCCGCCGACCAGGGAAGGCTCCCGGTCGACGAAGACCATGGGCGTTCCTGCTTGCTGCTCGACCGCGAGGTAGGTGTGATCTGATCCAACCGGCATGATGATCAGTCCGTCGACGCGTCGATCGATCAGGATGCGTGCGAGCAGCTTCTCCCGGGCCGCGTCGGTGTCCAGACTGCCGGTCAGTACCTGCGCTCCGGCATCATGGGCTACGTCTTCCACCGCGCGCTGCAGGGTGCCCGAGAAGGGGTTGGCGACGTTGTCGAGCAGCAGCCCGATCGTCCCGGTTCGTCTGTCGCCGCGGCGCAGGCTGCTCGCGGTGAGGTTGGGTCGGTATCCGAGCTTCTCCGCGGCGGTGCGCACCCGGTCGGCCAGCTCCTGGTCAACGGTAGGGACATCGTTGAACACCCGGGAGACGGTTTTCAGCGCCACCCCGGCCAACGCCGCGACATCACGCATGGTCGGGCGACCGGGCGGGGGAGCGCGTACAGGAGATCGCTGAGACACCGTTGTATCACTCCCGTGAGGAGAGTTACTGAGCCGTTATCACGCAATCTACTGGAGATGTCTTGACGTGGGTAGGTCGACGGCCTTAAATATCAGACAACGTTGTCCGAAGGGATCGGACAGGACTCTGCGAGAGGACGTGGCATGGACAATCCTGACCGCCGCGAAGGAGCATGGCGCGGCAAGCGGCTCGGCCGGTTGACGATAGGAGTGGCGGCCGGGGCCGCCGTGGCGATGGCGGTGGCAGCGTGTAGTTCATCGAGTTCGTCCGGCAGCTCGAGCGGCGGCAGCGCCTCCGGCGGGTCGACCGGCAAGAAGGTGGGCGTGTCGCTGATTCTCAAGACGCTGACCAACCCGTACTTCGTCACGATGAAGAAGGACGCGGAGGCCGAGGCGGCCAAGGACAACGTCAGTCTGACGGTCGCTGCGGGTAAGCAGGACGGTGACGCGCAGAGCCAGATCGCGGCGATCGACAACGCGATCTCGCGCGGCGACAAGGGCATCCTGATCACTACCAACGGCGATGCCATCAACAGCGAGCTGACCAAGGCCAAGCAGTCAGGCATCTTCGTCATCGCGCTGGATACCGCTCTGAATCCGCCGAGCACTGCCGACATCACCTACGCGACCGACAACGAGCAGGCTGGCAAGCTCATCGGCCAGTACGGCGCCGCCAAGCTGGCGGGCAAGAAGGCCGTCATCGCCATGCTCGACCTGTTCAACAACCAGGTCGTGTCCGTCGACATCCAGCGTGACCATGGCTTCCTCGAGGGCATGGGAATCGATCCCGCAAGCACGACGCAGAACGCTCAGGAGGCCAAGTCCGGCCACTACACCGGCGGCCAGGGCGGCGACTACCAGATCGCCTGCCACCAGCCGACGCAGGGCGCGATCCCGGGCGGCAAGACCGCGATGGAGAACTGCCTGTCGGCCAACGGCGACATCAACGTCGTCTACACGATCAACGAGCCGGCGGCGGAGGGTGCCACACAGGCTCTGCAGGCCGCAGGCAAGTCGGACGTCACGGTCCTGACCATCGACGGCAGCTGCAAGTACATCAAGGAGGTCGGCAGCAAGTTCGCCGCGGACTCCGCACAATACCCGGGCAAGATGGCCAGCCTCGGCGTTTCATCGATCGCCAGCCTCGCGCGGGGCGGCGCGAAGCCGACCACGACGAGTGGCAAGAGCTTCTTTGACACCGGCACGGCCCTGATCGCCAAGGACGCCCTATCCGGAGTCACCAGCCAGACACCAGACGAGGCGGCGAAGGCCTGCTGGGGCAGCTGATCTAGCGACTCACGAGAAGCGTCGCCGGTGCGGTCGACCACTTCGCCGCACCGGCGACCCCCCGCTCTCGCACGATCGATATTCACGGGGGCCAGCGAACGGCCTAGCATCGGCACCGGCCGGACGTTCGAAGCCAGTGCGGGTTTGATCCGACGAAACAACACTCGGACGATAAGGACACGCCATGACCCAGATAATCGAGGAGCCAGAGCTCGCTGAGGACATCCTGCACCGTAAGCGCACCCCGGCGCAGCGAGTCCACGAGCTCCTGCACCGGCAGCCGGCCCTCAGCCCGCTCCTAGTCCTCCTCATCGCATGCATTGTCTTCGGCCTCGTCAACGACCGGTTCTTTCGGGCCGCGAACCTCTCGATCGTCCTGCAGCAGGCCGCCGTCGTCGGCTCGCTCGCCGTGGGACAGACGCTGATCATCCTCACCGCTGGCATCGATCTGTCGATCGGCGCCGCCATGGTGCTCGCCAGTCTCGTCATGGCAAAGCTCGTCTCGGACAACGGCTGGCCTGGTCCACTCGCGTTGATCCTCGGCGCCCTCGTGGCATTGGCATGCGGCACCCTCAACGGCCTGCTCGTCACCCGAATCAAATTGCCGCCGTTCATCGTCACGCTCGGCACGCTGTCGATCTTCACGGCGATCACACTCATCTACGCCGAGGGCCAGACGATCTCGTTGGACCCGGATACCTTCCTCACGTGGACCGGGAAGACGTTCGACATCGGCAGCTTCCACATCACCGTCGGCGTGGTCTTCATGTTGGTGCTCTACCTCGGCTTCGCCTATGCATTGCGACAAACCAGCTGGGGTAGGCACCTGTACGCAACCGGCGACGACCCCGAGGCGGCGCGGCTGGCGGGCATCCGCACCAACCGGGTGCTGCTCTCGGCCTACATGGTGGCTGGCGCCGTGGTAGCCGTGGCCGCGTGGATCCTGGTCGGGCGTATCAACGGTGCCGACCCGAACGCGGGTCTGAACGCCAACCTGGAAAGCATCACCGCGGTGGTCATCGGCGGGACCAGTCTGTTCGGCGGCCGCGGCGCGGTCGTCGGGTCGTTGATCGGCGCCCTGATCGTGCAGGTCTTCGAGAACGGGCTCGCCCTTGCCGGGGTCGACCCCAACTACCAGGTGCTCACCGTCGGCATCCTGGTCATTGCCGCGGTTGCCGCCGACCAGTGGATCCGGAGTGTGAAGTCATGACCGCACCCGTTCTGGAGGCCCACGGCCTCGTCAAGACCTTCGGCCACGTCGTCGGGCTGGCAGGCGTGGACATGCAGCTCTACCCCGGCGAGGTGCTCGCCGTGATCGGCGACAACGGGGCCGGCAAGTCCACACTGATCAAGTGCCTTTCGGGGGCCATGTCGGCCGACGCCGGAACCATGTCAATCGACGGGCGAGAGTTCAGTTTCAAGAGCACACAAGAGGCCCGCGAGGCCGGCATCGAAACCGTCTACCAGACCCTCGCGGTCGCACCGGCACTCGACATCGCCAGCAACCTGTTTCTTGCCCGTGAGCAACGCCGGCCGGGCGTGCTCGGCTCCGTCTTCCGGATGCTCGACACCGGTGGCATGAAGCGGCAGGCCAAGCAGCACATCGATGACCTGGGCATCAGCACGCTGCAGAACATCGGCCAGTCCGTCGAGACGCTGTCCGGTGGTCAGCGCCAGGCGGTCTCGGTTGCCCGCGCCGCGGCGTTCGGCGGCAAGGTCGTGATCCTCGACGAGCCCACCGCCGCACTCGGCGTCCGCGAGACAGGGCAGGTGCTGCGACTGATCCGCGAGTTGCGGGAACGAGGACTTGCCATCATCCTCATCAGCCACAACATGCCTAACGTCTTCGAGGTCGCCGACCGCATCCACATCCAACGGCTGGGCCGCTGTGCCGGTGTCATCACCCCGAAGTCACACACCCCGGCTGAGGCCGTCGCGATCATGACGGGCGCGGCGAAGCTCGAGGCCAAGCCAGGCGATGAGGTGCCAGCAGCAGCTCGCAGCTGACCGCGGGACCGCAGCGCGGCCGAACCGACCGAGGAAGCTGACATGCCCGAGCCGGCGCGGTTCTTGAGTCTGCTCACCGGGTCGTTCTCCACACCGGCGGGCGACAACCCGACGGTGGCAATGGTGGAGGCGGCTTACCGCCATCACGGCATCAACGCTCGGTACCTGAACTGCGAGGTGGAGCCTGCGGCGCTGGGCGACGCCGTGCGCGGGGCGCGCGCCATGGGCTGGGTCGGCTTCAACTGCTCCATACCGCACAAGGTCACGGTGATCGAGTACCTCGACGGGCTGGCGGACTCGGCGGCTGTCATTGGCGCGGTGAACTGCGTGGTGCGCCGGGGTGGCGGTTATGTCGGCGAGAACACCGACGGGCAGGGGTTCCTCACCGCGCTGCGCAAAGCCGTCGACCCCGCCGGGAAGTCGCTGACGGTATTCGGTGCCGGCGGCGCGGCAAGGGCGATCACAGTGGAGGCGGCGCTGGCCGGGGCGGCCTCGATCACTGTCGTCAACCGCGACCCAGCGCGAGGCGGCGAGCTGGTCGCGCTGCTCAACGAGCGCACTCCGGCCCGCGCCGAGCTGACTGCGTGGGACGGTCCGTGCTGCATTCCCGAGGGCACCGATGTCGTCGTGAACGCCACGCCCATCGGGATGGCGCCCGACCGCGACGCGCGACTCGAGCTCGAGCCCAACTCGCTGACCGCCGACATCGTGGTCGCCGATGTCATCCCGAACCCACCGCGCACCCGGCTCATCCGCGATGCCGAGGCGCGCGGCTGCACCGTCCTCGACGGGCTGGGGATGCTCGTTAACCAGGGTGCGATCAGTATTCGGCACTGGACCGGTGTCGACCCAGACCCGGCGGTGATGCGCCACGCCCTCGAGCAGATCTTCGGCGGCTAAGACGTGGGTGCACTCAGCGCCGATGTAGTGATCATCGGGTCCGGCATGGGTGGCGGTACGACCGCGCATGCGCTCGCGCGGCGGGGCGTCGACGTGCTGGTACTGGAACGCGGTGAGCGCTTGCCGAGGGAGTCCGAGAACTGGTCGCCGCGCGCGGTGTTTCTCGACCGCCGGTACAAGCCGGCTGAGCAGTGGCTCGACCGGACCGGCCACCCTTTCGCCCCTGGTGTGCACTACGTGGTCGGCGGCAGCACCAAGGTCTACGGTGCGAGCCTGCCGCGATTCCGGGAGCGGGACTTCACCGCCGTCGAGCATTACGAGGGCACGTCCCCGGCGTGGCCGTTCGGCTACTCGGACCTTGAGCCCTACTACGGCCAGGCCGAGCAGATGTACCGCGTCCACGGCACGACCGGCGAGGATCCGACCGAGCCGTGGCGCAGCACGGCCTTCCCGTACCCCGCAGTGCCCCACGAGCCCTACGTCGCGCAGCTCGCCGCCCGGCTACGCGAACACGGCGTCAGCCCGAGCGCGAACGCCATGGGTGTCGACCTGCGCGAGGGCGGGACCTGCATCCGGTGCGCGACCTGCGATGGCTTTCCGTGCCAGGTCGATGCCAAGAGCGACGCGGAGACCTGCGGGATCGACCCGGCGATGGCCACCGGGAACCTGCGGCTGCTCACCGGCGTGCGGGTCCGGCGCATCGTCACCGACCGGGCCGGCCGGCGCGTCGACCATCTCGTGGCCCAGGACCGTGACGGGCTGGTCAGGGTGACGGGCGGCAAGTTCGTCCTTGCTGCCGGCGCGGTGAATTCCGCGGCGTTGCTGCTCGCGTCCGCCGACGACTCGCACCCCCACGGGCTGGCGAACTCGTCCGGTCAGGTGGGACGCAACTTCATGATGCACAACAACGCTCACATCGTCGCCGTCGATCTCAATCGGCCCAACGACGTGATCTTCCAGAAGACCCTTTCCGTCAACGACTGGTATCTCGACGGCGGCGACGGATACCCGCTCGGGGCGATGCAACTGATCGGCAAGGTCGACGGCGTGATCATGAAATCCGCAGCTCCGCGGGCCATGCCGCGCGAGATCCTGAACCAGGTCGCGCACCGCAGCGTCGAGTGGCTGATCATGGCCGAAGACCTGCCGTCCCCCGACAATCGGGTAAGCGTCGGCGGCGACGGCACGATCACCACCGCGCGTGTTCCGCGCGGCATCCGCACCCACCGTCGCCTGCTGAAGCGGGCAAAGCGGCTGTTGCGTTCAGTCGGCTATGACGTCATCTTCACCCAGTACTTCGACATCAGCATGAACAGCCACCAGTGTGGGACCGTCGTCGCCGGGACCGACCCGGCGACCAGCGCGCTCGACCCCTGGTGCCGGACCCACGACATAGAGAACCTGTGGGTTGTCGACGGTGGGTTTTTCCCGTCGTCCGCGGCGATGAACCCCGCGCTCACGATCGCCGCGCAAGCGATCCGGGTCGTCACTGAATCCGACCTAGTAGTCTGTCGCTTCTAAATAGCTGGGTATAAGTGCCGAAGTTTGATGCGGGCGTCGCTGGTGGTGAACCTCCAGTCGACTTGGCGCTCGTCGGCGTTGATGGCCTCGGCCCAGGCGGCGAGTTCGCTGTCGAGGACGGCGAGGTCGGCGATACGCCGGCCGAGGCATTGCTTGGTCAGGCAGGACAGTTCGATCTCGGCGATGTTGAGCCAGGAGCCGTGCTTGGGTGTGTGGTGGATCTCCAGCCGGCCGGCCAGGGCGTAGGCCTTCTCGGGCGGGAATGCCTCGTAGAGGGAGGCGATCGAGTGGGTGTTGAGGTTGTCCATGACCAGGACGACCTTGTCCGCGTCGGGGTAGTCGACGTTCAGCAGATGTTCGACGCCGTGGGCCCAGTCGATGCGGGTCCGGGTGGACTCGGCGTAGGCGCGGCGCCAACCCCGCAGGGGTTCGGCCCACACGAAGATCGAGCAGGTGCCGCAGCGGATGTACTCGGAGTCCTCGCGGGCCACCCGCTCGGGCGCAGCCGGCGTGCCTGCTCTGGCGTCGGCGAGCAGTTGGAGTGGTTTCTCGTCCATGACCACGACCGGGAAGGCCGGATCGTAGGGGCGGGCATAGACGCCCAGCACATCCTCCATCGCGGCCACGAACGCCGCATTCTGCTTCGGCGGGATCGTCCAGCACGCCTTCAGGTGAGGCTTAAGCGCCCCCTTTTTAGGACCCGCCCGATCGTGGAGTGGTCTATCGGCGGCATCCCCTCGGTCAAGGCCACCCGTCTCTCCAGCAACCGCAGCGTCCACCGCGCACGCCCCGGCGGTGGCTGGCTGCACGCCAGCGCGATCACCCGGGCCTCGACGTCGCCGGTCACCTTCGGCTCCACCGGAGGCGTGGCCCGCTTCTTGCGGCCGATCACGTCCTCAACCCGCCCGGCATGCGTCGTGAACGCCTTCGCGACCAGATACACCGTGCTCTGCGACGTGCCCAGACCTTCGGCCACCACACGCCGATCCGGCGCCGGCCCCTGCGTCTCATCCAAGGCCAGCAACACCCTGGCCCGGGTGATCAACCGGGCAGGATGCCGCCCCGAGGCGACCACCTTCTTCAGCTTCGCACGATCCCCAGCGGTCAAGGAGACCATGAACTCCTTCGGACGAGGCACGCCGTCAACTCCTTCTGGTCAAGTATCAACCAGAACAGCCGACCACAAATAACCATCAAATAAGATGCGACACGCCACTAGGCACCTGAATCACGGGCCTGTCTGCGACTGAACAAGACCTCTCAGCACCGTGCCGTGCGACGTGGTGGGATCACCGAGACGCTATGTCAGGAGACGGCTCCAAGCCGCGCAAGTAGGGGCCGAGCTCCTCGGCGATCACCTTGTCGTCGGCTGGCCACGGAGGCTGCTCGTAGACCTCGGCCTGCCAGCCCTGCCCGGCGATCAGGTGGGCCATGAGGTACAGCGGGTTACCTCCGGTGAGCAGCTTCCCGCGGATCACCGGCCGCAGTGGCGGCGGCGATTCGCCGATGCCTGCCAGGTGCGCGATTGCGGCCGCGGCGGTGTCGGCCTGTTGCGCGCCGATGCCGCCGTGCTTGATGACCAGGTTCGTCGCGTCACCGGCCGCGAAGATGCGCCCGTCGGTGTCCCGAACCCGGCATTGCTCGTCGACGGACAGGAACCGGTTGGTGGCGTCGCCGGGGATGCCCCGCACATTGGGTCCACCGATCGTCGGGATGGTCACGATGCGGTCGGGGTGCAGCTCGAGACCGCTGGGCTCGAGCACGAGATGCTGCGGCCCGGCGATGCGCGCAGCGGACCCGGTGTGCAGCGCGATCCCCGCGTCGCGGAGCAACTCGGCGACGGCGGCGCCGGCGGGACGGCCGAACGGGTAGAGCGGGTGCGGCTCGGGCGTGATGAACACGAGGTCGGGGTGCACGCTATGGTCGCTGGCCCGCTTCGCGGTCATCAGCGCCAGTTCGTAGAGGGGTAGTGGCCAGGACCGTCCCGACGGGAGCACGAAGGCGAGGCTTGAGATCGTGCCGATCTCGATCTCGCGCACCATGTCGTGATAGGTCGGGTCGGAGCTGTCCCCGGTGAAGACGTACGCGTGCTCGAGCCCGGCTCGTCTCTGGCCGCCGATCGCCACGAGCAAGGCGTCATAGGGCAGGCTGTGCCCGCCAAGCGTGTGCGCGTTCCCCCCCGCCTGGTCCACCCACCCCAAGGCATCCTTCACCCACCGGGCTGCGTTGTCCGCTGCGATCCGCTCCATCGGATACCGGCGAACCCCGCCCAGCGCGAACGGCTCGAGCACCGCGAGGGGCCGGTAGACCAGGTCATCCTCGGGGCAGACCAGGGTCACGTCCAGCTGGTCCCGGGCCAGCCGGCGCAGCCGCAGCAGCCCTTCGACGCCGGCGATCCCGCCACCGCAGATCACCACGGCAAAGCGGTTCATCACGCGCCCGTTCCGGGGGAAGGAGGTGGCCCGCCGTGCACGACAAGGACCGGGCAGTGGGCATGCTCGGCGCAGGTCTCGCTCACCGATCCCAGCAACAGGCCAGCGAAACCACCATGACCGCGGCTACCGACCACCAGCATCTGTGCGCCTTTGCTCTCGTCGAGGAGCACCCTCGCTGCGTTGCCTCTGCGGACGACCGTGCGCAACCCGGGCGGGCGAGCACCATCGAAGGTCTCGTCGATGGTCTCGGAGAGCACCTTGTAGGCGTCGGCCTCGGGATTCCAGTCGTCGGCGGCAATCGCCCACCCGTAGCTGACCGGCATGTCCCACGCAGTCACCGTTTCGATGGTGGCGCCGGTCGCTGCGGCGATTCGTGCCGCCCACTGCAGTGCCAGCTTCGACGACTCCGATCCGTCGACGCCGACCACAATGCGACCTGGTTGTTCGGCCATCTGCCATTCCCTCTCAGCGCGATCAGAACTGGAAGACGATACGCGCGGGGATCGTTCCGGCGAGGATGTCGGCGATGGACTTGTTCACCTCGTCCAGCTTACGGTCGACGGCGATCACCTTGGTGCGGCCGGCGGCGTGCAGCGCGAAGACGTCGGCCAGGTCGTTACGGGTTCCGACGATGGAGCCGATGACCGAGTTGCCCTTCAGGACGGTGTCGAAGATCGGCAGGGTCATCGTGCCGTCCGCGGGCAGAGCCACGCAGACCAGTCGGCCGCCGCGGCGCAGCGAGCGGAAGGCCTGGTCGAACGACTGCGGCGAGGCGGCCAGCGCCACGGCGACGTCGGCGCCGCCGAGCTGCTGGATCGCCGCGACCGGGTCGACGGCGCGGGCGTTCACGACGTGGTCGGCGCCGAGCTCGGTGGCCATCGCGAGTTTGTGATCCTCGACGTCCACGCCGATGACGAAGCCGCCGAAGATGCGCGCGTACTGCAGGGCGAGGTGGCCCAGCCCGCCGACGCCGAAAACGGCAACCGTCTCCGCCGGGGCGGTTCCGGCGACCTTGATCGCCTTGTAGGTGGTCACGCCTGCGCAGGTCAGTGGCGCGGCATCGCGGGGGGACATACCGTCCGGCACGGGTGTGGCGAAGGCCGCGGGAGCGACGGCGTACTCGGCGAATGCGCCGTTGACCGAGTAACCGGAGTTGCGCTGCTGCTCGCAGAGGGTTTCCCGGCCGCTGATGCAGTAGCGGCACTCGCCGCACGAGTAGCCCAGCCAGGCGATCGCCACTCGATCGCCCACGACCCGTTCGGTCACGCCGGTGCCCAGCTTCTCGATGATCCCGATGCCTTCGTGGCCGGGGATGAACGGCGGCGTCGGCTTGACCGGCCAGTCGCCGTGCGCGGCGTGGATGTCGGTGTGGCACAGGCCGCTGGACTCGATGCGCACCAGTACCTCGCCCTCGCCCGGCTCCGGGGTCGGAACGTCCTTGACCTGCAGCGCAGAGCGGAAGTCGGTGACGACGGCAGCCTTCATGGTGTGCTCCATTCGGTGATCTCGTTGGGTTCATGAGTAACGTCACGGGTGATGAAGTGCAGCCCGTCGCCCGCAGCAGCCGTGGGACTGGACGAAGATCCGCTCACCCACTTCGGCCGGGAGGCGGCGGATTGCCTCCGCCGCCTCCGTTGTCGCCGCAACCATCGGTCCTGACATTACCGCAGCCCCAGAACAGCCCGACGGCGTTCTCGTCGAAGCTGACGAGCACGTTCTTGGTCTGGCTGTAGCGGGGACGGCACGCTGCTGTCCCGGTGGTCACGCCAGGGCAGGGCCGTAGAGGTCGAGCGAGCGCACCAGTGCCGCGAACAGCCGCGTGTTCATGACCGCGGCCGCCCGCTTCAACAGCTCGTAGCCCAAGGCCGGGTCGTCGTCGCACTTGCCACGCAGGCAGAGCCCGTCGAACGCGATTGCGTCGGTCGCCTCCGTTGCCCGGGCGTCAGCCTCCCAGCGGTACGGCGGCACCAGCCACGACCACCCCAGAACGTCCTCCCGCTGGAATGTCGTCAACACCAGCAGACCCCGACCAGGGCTGGGCACCTCGAGCTGGATCCGGCCGCGGCGCAGCACATAGAAATGGTCGGCCGAACTGTCTTGATGGAACAGGTAGTCTCCCGGCGCATAGTGCACGTTGGTCGCGCAACCCGCCATCAGCGTGAGAGCCTCGCCATCCAGGCCGGCGAAGAACGGGTGGTCGGCAAGCAGCTGGTCGAGACCCCGCATGCGGCGACTGTCGCGCGTACCACCGAGGGCGACAAGGGCCATAGGTCCCGCATTCGAAAGCCCGCCGGTGCGGTTATCGGGATGTTGTGTGCCCGTCAGGATGCGGGACGGACCGGGCGGCCTCGCTGATCTCGCCGGCAACGGCGGCGGCGCCGGCCGGGCCGAGGCTGATCGTGTAGTGATTGACGCCGGGCACTTCACTCCACCGAAACCGCGGGATTCGTTCCTGCCATTGCTTGAGGGCGGCCGGCGGGTACAGGCCTGGTGGCTCGCCGAACAGCCCGAGCGGCGCCCGCAGGAAGCTGAGGTTGTGCGCCAGGCCGTCCCAGGCGGCGAGCAGGCTGCCGTCTTCGCCCAACTGCCGGGAGTCTTCGGCGACGGCCTCGTAACGGCAGCTGCTGTACAGGTTGGGTTCGGTGCCGACCAGGTCGTAGTCGACGTAGTCCGCGATCGCGTCGGACCATTCGGCCGACAGTGCGGGGTGCTGGCGCCAGAAGTCCTGGTAGGCCTGACGGGTGGGGAAGGTCATCGCGAGCCGTTCCGCGGCCGGGCCCAGGGTTGCCTTGAGCAGCTGCTCCGGGGAGACACCGGGTGGCGGCGGCAGAGGAATGCCGCCGTCGACGAGCACCAGCGCCGAGGTGAGCTGCGGGTGGCGGTGGGCGAACACCATCGCCACGAAGCCGCCCATGGAGTGCCCGACCACGACCGCTTGGGTGACGCCGAGGGCGCCGAGTGCGGCAGCGGCGTCGTCGGCGTGCTGTGGCATCCCCCAGGGTCCGGGCAGGTCGGTGCTGCGGCCGCGGCCACGCAGATCCGGGGCGATCACTCGCACGCCGTCCTGTTCCGTGAGCGAGGCAGCGACCAGGCTCCACGACCGGTGCGAGGCGGTCACCCCGTGCAGGGCAAGCACCGCACGTTCTGGCGGCGCGCCCGCGGCCACATCGCCGCTGTCCCACACGCCGACGCGCAGCTCGCCGCCACGCACCGCCACGTCCACGGTCGTGTAGTTCGTCATTGTGCTCTCACCCCTCGCGTAGGGCAGGTGTCAATGGTCTGCGAGTCATGATCTGATCGCATTATCTTGGCCGAGCCGAACATTGTCCTCTCAGGCCAAGTGCGGTTCGCTGAGTCGGCCAGTTCAGCCGAGCGCCCGCAGTGACCTGGGCCCGTGGCGCTCGATGCCCGCGTGCGACAAGGTTGTCGCATGATGCCGCAACTGCTGATCGCCGGCGGGGTGGGCACGGCTCTCGCCGCGTCCCGGCGGTACTTCCGCGACTGGGGCGCCAGCAAGGCCGAATGCCGGGCGGTGCTACCGGGTGACGAGCTCGTGCCCGACCCCGCCGGCGTGGTTACCCGAGCTGTCACGATCGACGCGCCCGCTGAGCAGGTGTGGCGCTGGCTGGTGCAGATCGGCCAGGACCGCGGCGGCATGTACAGCTACGACAGGCTGGAGAACCTGGTCGGCCTGCAGATCCACAGCGCGCAGGAGATCCGGCCGGAATGGCAGCAGCTGTCCGCCGGCGAACAGGTCCGGCTCGTGCGCCGCGGGTGGCTCGGCCTGCGCGATGGGTTGGCGCTGGCCGTCGACCGCGTCGAGCCGGGTCGAACGATCGTGCTGCGAGCCGAGCCGTGGCAGGCTGTCTGGTCGTTCCACATCCACCCCCTCGGCGCCGAGCGTTGCCGGCTGATCTCCCGCAGCCGATCGCCTCGCCCGCATGGACTGGAACGGCTGGCCGGTGAGCTGATCGATCCGATCACGCTGCTGATGACCCGCAAGATGCTGCTCGGCGTGAAGGCACGCGCCGAGCGCGGCGATGGTCCTGCTGGCAGGGACCGAACGGCTCTAGACGACGCGGCAGGTTAGGAGTGTGCTGGACGGCGTGACAACCTCGCCCACCCACGCACGCACCGCCGCCTTGCGCTCCGCCGTGGCTCGGGCCGTCCTCGCTCCGTCCATCCACAACACCCAGCCGTGGCGATTCGTCCTTACCCCGTCGCGGCTGCAGATGTTGGCCGATCGCAGCCGGCAACTCGCCGTGCTCGATCCGACCGGCCGACAGCTGCATCTCAGCTGCGGGTGTGCACTGCTCAACACCCGGGTCTCCCTTGCCGCCGCGGGCCTGGCGGTCAGCGTCGCCCGCCAACCCGAGCCATCGCGCCCGGATCTGCTCGCCGTGATCGACGTCGTCGACGATCGGACGGCGGACGCCCGCCTCGCTGAGCTCGATGTCGCCATCGAGCACCGCCAGACGAACCGCCGGCGCTTCACCGAATCGTCGGTGCCCGACGAGCTGATCGAGCAACTCGGGACGTCCGCTGACGCCGAAGGTGCCGGGTTGCATGCCGTGCGCAGCGCCGACGACCGCCAGGCGGTCGCCAGGCTGACCCAGCGTGCGGACGCGCTGCAGAATGCCGACCCGGCCTACCGTGCGGAGCTACGCCGCTGGACCACCAGCGATTCTCAGCGCCAAGACGGGGTGACCGCGCTGGTGGTGCCGCACGTCGACGGCCAGTCCGGCGACGATGTCCCGATCCGCGACTTCGACAGCCAGGGCACCGGGTTCCTGCCCGCCGACACGCGCTCCAGCCAGGACCAATGCTTGCTGATGCTCGGCACCCACGAGGAGAGCCCGCGCGCATGGCTGCGGGCCGGCGAGGCGCTGGAGCGGGTGTGGCTGGAGATCACCCGCGCCGGTTACGTCGCGAGCCTGTTCACCCAAATGGTCGAAGTCCCAGCGGTTCGCGACCAATTGCGTCGTGAGCTGCGCTTGATGATGCACCCGGACGTACTGCTTCGCGTGGGACGAGCTCCCGTGACGCCCGCGACTCGACGCCGTCCGATCGGTGACGTGCTCGACGACCGGACCCAGCGCTAGCGTTCCGGCGCACAGCAAGCTAGCTGCTGGCGGCGGGCAGCCGGATGGTGAACTCGGTGCACCCCGGCTCACTGTTCACGGCGATCCTCCCGCCATGCGCGCGGACGATCGCGTCGACGATGGCGAGCCCGAGACCCGTGCTGCCCGAGGCGTGGGTACGGGCTCCGTCAGCACGCACGAACCGGTCGAACACGTGGCCGAGGATGGCGAGCGGGACGCCCGGGCCGGTGTCACAGACGCGTAGGTCGACGATCCCGGCAGCCACGTCCTCCCTCACTTCGGTGGTGACGGTTGTGCCGGGAGGCGTATGGGTACGGGCGTTGGCGAGCAGGTTGGCGAGCGCCTGGTGCAGCCGGTCCTCGTCGCCGCGCACGATGACGGGTTGATCGGGCAGCTCCAGCTGCCAGCGGTGATCCGCACCGGCGACGCGGGCGTCGCTGACCGCGTCGATCGCCAGCCGGGTCAGGTCGACGTCCCCGGTCGCGAGCGGTCGGCCGGAGTCCAGTCGGGCGAGCAGCAGCAGGTCCTCGACCAGGTGGCCCATCCGGTCGGACTCCGAGCCGATGCGCAGCAGCGCCTGCTCGACCTGCTCGGGCAATGCGCCGGCCGCACGCTGGGCGTACTCAGCGTGACTGCGGATCACGGCTACCGGTGTGCGCAGTTCATGGCTCGCGTCGGCGACGAAATGCCGCAACCGGTCTTCGCTCGCCTGCCGTTCGCCCAGCGCGGATTCGACGTGCTCGAGCATGTGGTTGAACGCGTCGGCGACCTGACCGACCTCCGTACCGGGTGCCAGGTTGGGGACCCGCTCCGGCAGCGAGACCTCCCCGCTGCCCAGCGGCAGTTCGGACACCCGAAGCGCGGTGCCGGCCACGCGGGTCAGCGGACGCAGGGAGAGCCGAACGCATACGGCGCCGGCGAGACCCGTGACGATCAGCGCGGCCACGAACACGATCCCCTCGATCCAGGCCAGCCGGTAGACGGTCTCGTCCACCTCGTGTTGCGGCAGGCCGGTGACGAGCAGGTCACCGGCCTGCCCCGCGGCGACGATGACGCGGTACTCGCCCA
The DNA here is from genome assembly GCA_963839995.1 of uncultured Actinomycetota bacterium. GTDB lineage: Bacteria > Actinomycetota > Actinomycetes > Mycobacteriales > Jatrophihabitantaceae > CAWIUB01. The sequence continues at coordinate 23,619 of CAWIXH010000019.1, forward strand.
GGTCGGGCAGCCGCACCGTCGTCGGTTTGCCGGTGACGCTCAGTCCGGCGAGTGCCGCCCGATCTCGCGCGGACGGCGCCGGGTTCTCGCTCCCGGCGCCGATGACGCCGATGGCGGTGACCGTGCCGTCGAGGATGCGGGCGCCGAGGGTGCCGGAAGGCTGCCCGACGACCGACGCGAACTGGCTGTCGTCGGCGTCGGCGTCACTGGGGTTCTCCAGTGAGGCGGCGTACCGGGCGCCGGCTGCGACGAGCTGCTGGTCGAGGCGATCGAGCAGAGACCTGCGCAGCGCTAGTGACGTGGCGACGGCGACCACCGCGCAGCTGATGAGCAGCAGGGTGAGCAATACGGCGACGAGCCGGCTGCGCAGGCTGAGCCTGCTCATCCGGCCGCGCAGCGCCACACGGCCGAACGGTAGTCGCCACGGTCGGGGCATCAGCTCGCCGGTTTAAGGATGTAGCCCGCGCTGCGCACGGTGTGGATCATCGGCGGCCGGCCGTTGTCGATCTTCTTGCGCAGGTAGCTGATGTAGAGCTCCACCACGTGCGCCCGGCCGCCGAAGTCGTAGCTCCATACCCGGTCGAGGATCTGAGCTTTGGACAGCACCCGGCGTGGGTTGCGCATCAGGAAGCGCAGCAGCTCGAACTCGGTGGCGGTGAGCTCGATCAACTCCCCGGCACGGTGCACCTCGCGGGCGTCTTCGTCCATCGTGAGATCGCCCACGACGATCTGCGATCCGCTGTGGAAGCGGGCGATGCCGGCCCGGCGGACGAGCCCACGCAGCCGGGCCAGCACCTCTTCCAGGCTGAACGGCTTGGTGACGTAGTCGTCACCGCCTGCCGTGATGCCGGCAATCCGGTCCTCCACCGAGTCGCGCGCGGTCAGGAACAGCACGCAGACGCCCGGGTTGTCCGTACGCAGCCGGTGCAGCACCTGCATGCCGTCCAAGTCGGGGAGCATGACGTCGAGCACCACCGCGTCGGGCACGAACTCGCGACCGATACGCACCGCGCTCGCCCCGTCGAGCGCCGAGCGCGCCTCCCAGCCCTCGAAGGTGAGCATGCTGGTAAGCACATCGGCCAGGGTGGGCTCGTCATCGACGACCAGGGCGCGCAGCGGTGTGCCGTCCGGCCGCACCGCCAGTGGTGCATTCGGCTGCGAACGCGAGCGGCTCACGGTAACCAGCATGCCCGCCCGGCGGCTGGTCAACATCTGAATCCGCTCTCAACCTGCTCTGTCGCAGGAACGTCACAGGTTGCGCAGAGGCACTGCAGAACCTGGCAGCCGATGCTGGGCACGTCAGAGTCAGCCATCCTGCGGAGGTGCCGGTGACGGCCACGGTACCTACTGACGTCGGCGCGGCCCGGCTGCCCGCCGCCGGGCCGGTGCGCATCGGGCCGGGTCTGGCGCTGGGTGCTATCGGTGCCGGCGGGCTCGCGGTCGTCGCGCTGTGGTGGCACGACACCCTGTTCGTGCGCGGCTTCGGCGACTGGCTGACCAACGCCGGGCGGATCACCGGGTTGCTGGCCGGGTACGCAGTAGTGGTGCTGCTGGCGCTCATGGCCCGCGTCCCGGCGCTGGAACGTGGCGTAGGCACCGACCGGCTCGCGCGCTGGCACGCAATGGGCGGGCGATACACGGTCAGCCTGGCGGTGGCGCACACCCTGCTGATCATCTGGGGGTACGCGGTCACCGCGCACACGAACGTCGTGAGCCAGACCGCAACGCTGCTGACCTCGTATCCCGACGTGCTGATGGCCACCGTGGCCGTGTTCCTGCTCGTCGGCGTCGGGATCGTTTCGGCCCGGGCGGCCCGGCGCCGGCTCAGCTACGAGACGTGGCACTTCATCCACCTCTACACCTACCTGGCGGTGGCACTCGCGTTCAGCCACCAATTCGCCACCGGGGCCGACTTCATCGGAAACCCGAGGGCCCGCTGGCTGTGGTCGATCCTCTACATCTGCGTCGCGGCGCTGCTGCTGTGGTACCGAGTCGTCACCCCGCTCCTCGCCCTGGCCCGATGCCAGCTGCGGGTGGTCGTGGTGCATCGGGAGTCGGCAGACGTCGTGTCGGTCTATGTCACCGGCCGGCACCTCGACGAGTTGCAGGCCGAGCCGGGCCAGTTCTTCCGCTGGCGGTTCCTCACCCGCAACCTGTGGTGGGCGGACAATCCGTATTCGCTGTCGGCGCCGCCGCGTCCGGACATGCTGCGTATCACGGTGAAGATCGCCGGAGACCACAGTGCGGCGTTGCTCGCGCTGCGTCCGGGCACCCGGGTGCTCGCCGAAGGCCCGTACGGGTCGTTCACTGCGGCGCGCCGGCGCCGCCGCAAGGTGCTGCTGCTCGCCGGCGGGGTTGGCATCACGCCGCTGCGCGCCCTATTCGAGTCGCTGCCCGCCAGCCCCGGCGACGTCACCCTCGTCTACCGCGCCAACACGCCTGCGGATGTGGTGTTGCGTGAGGAGCTGGACTGGATCGCCGCGCAGCGGGGCGCCCGGGTGCACTACCTGACCGGCCCGCCCCGGCATGGCGCCAACGACCCGCTCGCCCCACGCCGGCTGCAGCGTCTGGTGCCCGACCTGCGCCACCACGACGTGTTCCTGTGCGGACCGGAGGGCATGATGGCCGCCGCCCACGCCTCCCTGTTGCAGGCCGGTGTTCCGCGCCGGCACATCCATTCCGAATCCTTCACCCTCTGAGGTCGACGAGCCGTGAAACGCGTTCTGCTCGCCATCACCGGGACCGTGTTCGGGCTGGTGGCCCTGCTCAGCTTCAAGTCACACGGGCACCCGATCGGCGCCAGCACCGGCCTGCCGTCGGCGGCCCTGCCAAGTGGCGCCGGCGCCTCCAGTCCTTCCCAGCCGACCCAGACGACCAGCGCCCCGCCCAACCCGACCTCGCCGTCCACATCGGGCTCCGCCACCAAGACGGTCGTCGGCGACGCGATCGACACCCGATACGGCGTGGTGCAGATCCAGCTCACCGTCTCCGGCAGCAAGATCGACCAGGTTTCGTTCGTGCAGCTCACCGCCTACGACGGGCGCTCGCAGCAGATCAACAGCTACGCCGGGCCTATCCTGCTGCAGGAGACACTGGCCGCGCAGAACGCGAACATCAACACGGTCTCCGGCGCGACCTACACCAGCGACGGCTACCTCCAGTCCCTGCAAAGCGCGCTGAACCAGGCGGGCATCCAGTGACCGCCACCGGCCTCGCCGGCGTGCGCCGGGTCGAGCACTGCATGGGCACCGTTTTCACGATCGAGGTCCGCGACTCCGACTTCGACGGGCAGGCTGTCGACGAAGTCGTGCGGTGGCTGCACTGGGTCGACACCACATTCTCTACCTACCAGCCGGATAGCCAGATCAGCCGCCTGGGACGCGGCGAGCTCACCGTCGCGCAGTGCGCGCCGCAGGTGCGTGAGGTGCTGCAGTTGTGCGACCAGCTGCACGACGTCAGCTACGGATACTTCTCCGCGTACGCGACCGGCACCCTCGACCCCTCCGGGGCGGTCAAGGGGTGGGCCATCGAGCAGGCCAGCGAGCTGCTGCGTCGAGCCGGGTCGGACAACCACTGCGTCAATGGCGGGGGAGACGTACAGTGCGCCGGCCAGTACGCCCCCGGCCAGCCCTGGCGCATCGGCATCACCCATCCGCTGCGGCCCGGCTACCTGGCAGGCACAGTCGTGGGGTCGGACCTCGTCGTCGCGACCTCCGGAACAGCCGAGCGCGGCCAACACATCCTCGATCCGCACACCGGCGAGCACCCCATGGCGCTGGCGAGTGTGACCGTGATCGGGCCGCGACTGACCTACGCCGACGCCTACGCCACCGCCGCATTCGCCATGGGTGACGCCTCACGTGCTTGGATCGAGGACCTGGTCGGTTATTCGGCCTTCGCGGTCACCGCCGACGGATCGACCTGGCGCAGCTGACTGCGCGAGGTTGGCGCGGATGCTCGCCGTCTCGGCCGCGGGCGAGCAGCCCGATGCGTTTGCTCTCAGTTTCCTCTGAATCGGCCGAGCCCCGCACCATGATCGCCCGCCGTGGTCGAGACTGAACCGCGCCCCGACGACCACCCACCGAAGCCGCATGTGCACAGGACTTTCGTCGGGACGTTGTGCCCTGTACGGCGGCGCTGTCACGGCGTCTGTTCGGGCTGACAGTAGAGGAGGTCGCGATGGGAACTGCTGGACTGCTCGGTGATCGGCGGCGGCGATCATGACCCTCGCAACGGGGCTGCTCGGTGGCCACGCCCACTTTCTGGACTGGGGCGTAGTGCAGATCTCGCTCACCAACTTCCTGATCATCGTCTTGATGGTGGTGGTGTTCGTGCTGGCTCTGGTGTTGCCGTTCCCGCACGGGCATGACGACGAGCGTGCCGGTGAGGGCTCCGATGTCCAGCGTTGAGCCGGAGCCCCGGCGCAGCTGGACCGTGTGGTTGCGTACCCGGTTGAGCCGGGTCGTGCCGGCGGGCCAGTGGCTGCCGGACCGACAGCCGGCGTACGTGCGGTCGTGGATTTATGTGTTCGGTGTGGCCACGCTCGCCGCGTTGGTGTACGTACTCGTCTCCGGTGTGGTGCTCACGGTGGGTGGCGCGACGTGGTGGCACACCTCGTCGGTCGGTCATTTCTTCAATTCGACGCACCTGTGGAGCGTCGAGCTGTTCTTCGTCTTCATGGTGATCCACCTGTGGGGCATGTTTTTCATGGCGGCCTGGCGTGGCAAGCGAGCGTGGACGTGGATTACTGGCGCGGTGGCCTTCGTCGGATCGATCGCGACCGCGTTCACCGGCTACCTGTCGCAGACCAACTTCGACTCGCAATGGATCTCCACCCAGGCCAAGGACGGCGTGAACTCCGTGGGTGTCGGTGCGGTGTTCAACGTGTTGAACACCGGGCAGATGCTGCTGTGGCACATCATGCTGCTGCCGCTGATCGTCGGCGTGCTCGTCCTGGCACACGTGATCCTGGTGCGCCGGCGCGGCGTGGTACCGCCCTTCGACGCCGTGCCACCCGAACAGGCGCAGGAGTCATCGGCTGACGCGGCGCCGGCAACGCCCGTGGTTGCCGGTGCGGCCGATCCCGTGGTGGGTTCGCGATGAGCCACGAAAGCGGCGCCCCAGCCCGCCGGCGGCGCCGCGACACGACCCCGGACACCCACCTGTTCCCCACGCGCCCGTACGACCTGGTCAAGGAATTCGTCGTCGCCGTGGTCGTTGTAGGCGTGCTGACTGTGCTGCTCGCGGCGGTGTTCTCCTCGCCGGACCGCGAGGCGATCACACTCGCGGACTGGGCCGCGGCCGCGCCGAACGACGTGGTCGCCACCGCTGCGGCGGAGCTCGCCGGCACGAGCACCAGCGCAAGCTACGGCGCCCCGTACAACCGGGCCAGCGACGGGCAGAAGCTCGGGCCGCTGCCGCTGCAACGCTGGGGCAGTGTCCGTATCCCGATCGACAGCGCCAACGATCTAGTGATTACACCGCTGAGCACGATCACCGGCGAATCCGACCTGACGGGCGCGCTGCAGACCTGGCGCAGCGCCGACGCGGACCAGCAGGCCAAGTGGGCAGGCGCGTATTCGGACGCTCTTGCCGCCGCCCCCGACGGCGACCCGGCCAAGGTTAAGCCCGACGACTACGGCCCGGTACCTGCACTGGCGACGAGCTTCCTCGCCCTCGCCCGCAGCGGCGGGCTCGAAGGGCTGCTCACATCAAGCAGCACGTTCTACGTCAGCGACGAGACCAAGCCGCTGCTGCTGCTCTCCGACGGCGCCTACCTCGAAGACCAGGCCCGCGCCGACCACCTGGGCGGCGACCAGTGGGGGATGATGAACGAGACCGGCAACTACCCGGGCCAGCCGTGGATGTGGCTTTACACGTTCTGGTATCAGATCAAGCCGTTCTCTACATCGGACAACGCCGACGCGCTCGTCTGGGGCGTGATGGCCGTGCTCACCCTCGCGCTGATCCTGCTGCCATTCATCCCGGGCCTGCGGTCCCTGCCACGCCACCTCGGCGTGCACCGTCTCATCTGGCGCGACGGCGCCCGCACCACCCGCTCACCCGGACGACCGCCGCCCGGTTGACCGACGCTCGGTTGATCGACGCTCGGTTGATCGACGCTCCGGCTGGGTCTGTCGACGTGATGCGACCGGCTAGTCGACCGCTCGATGGCGGCGGGTGTGCACCCGGATGACGCCGGGTACGGTGCGGGCCAGCACGATGGCGATCTGCTCCTGGGCGTCGTCGTCGAAGTGGCCGGTGATGGTGACTACGCCGTCGTCGACAAAGACGCTCCACCGGCCGGGCTCGGAGGCGTAGTCGTCCAGTCGCTGCTGGACCTCGGCGGTGATTGCGTCGTCGTCGCGGACCAGGGTGCGCAGCAGATCGCGGCGACTGACGATCCCGACCAGCTGCGAGCCGTCGACGATCGGCACGGCCCGAACGTTGTTGACGAGCATCAGCTCGGCGAGGTCGGCGGTGTCGGCGTCGTGGTTAACGCAGACCACGGTCTCGGTCATGACCTGCCGGACCAGGCGCGATGGGTCGGGTTGCTCGTGGGGCGGCGGCAGCACATGGCTGCGCGGGTCGTGCGGCATCCGGTCGCGGATCAGGTCGCCTTCGCTGACGATGCCAACGACGTGGTCCTGCTCGTTGACCACGGGCAGCGACGTGATGCCGTATTGCGCCAGCAACGCCGCCGCCCGTTGGACGGGTGTGTCGGTGTGGACCGTGACCACGGGATGGGTCATGATCTCGCGCGCCCTCATGTACGCCTCCTTCACCCACTGATTGAACCCAACTGATGCACAGACTAGCCAGGTCAGCGGGCAGTCCAGCCGCCGTCCAGCACCCAGGACGCGCCGGTGGCAAAGGCGGCGTGCGGCGAGCACAGGTAATGGACCAGTTCAGCGACCTCGGCGGGCTCGATGAGACGTTTGATCGCGGGCTCGGAAAGCATCACGTCGGTGACGACCCGCTCCGGCGGCAAGCCGTGGGCGCGGGCCTGCTCGGCGATCTGTCCCTCGACCAGCGGGGTCCGCACGTACGCCGGGCAGACCGTGTTGGACGTGACGCCGTGCCGGGCACCTTCGAGGGCGACGACTTTCGACAGCCCCTCCAGGCCGTGTTTGGCGGCGACGTAGGCCGACTTGAACGGCGACGCGCGCAGGCCGTGCACGGAGGAGATGTTGACGATCCGGCCGAACCCCTGGGCGTACATGTGCGGTAGGGCCGCTTGGATGAGCCGGAATGGAGCTTCCAGCATGACCGCGAGGATCGTGCGGAAACGCTCCAGCGGGAACTCGGCGACGGGAGCCACGTGCTGCAGTCAGGCGTTGTTGATCAACACGTCCGCGTTGCCCGCCAGTGCCGCGGCGTCGAAGTCCGCACGGCTCAGGTCCGCTTGCACGGCTTGCCCGCCGATCGACTCGGCCAATGATGCCGCGCCGTTCAGGTCCAGGTCGACCACGACGACCCGCGCGCCGGCGTTGGCCAGCCGCCGCGCGCACGCCGCACCGATGCCGCTCGCGCCGCCGGTCACGACGACCTCACGGCCGGTTAGGTCGGCGACGGGCGGAGCAGCAACCCCGCCTTCGGCAGCCGGGCCAAGGACGTCACTCATGCGGGCTCCTTCGAGATGGTCTGCTCGACCCAGTGACCATCGCCACCCACGCCGAGATAGGTGCGCAGCGCCGAACCGGACGACAGCTGCTCGCGCGTTCCTTCGGCCCGGCAGCGACCCTTCTCGAGGATGTAGCCGCGGTTGGCGTAGCGCAGCGCGAACACCGCGTTCTGCTCGGTGAGCAGCACGCCGAGCCGCTGCTCGCGCAGCTGATCCAGCCACCCGCCCAGCTCGCTCACGACGGCGGGGGACAGGCCCTCGGTCGGCTCGTCGAGCAGCAGCACGGTGGGGCTGCTCAGCAGGGCGCGGCCGATCTTGAGCATCTGCTGCTCGCCACCGGACAGCAGGCCCGCCCGGCGCCGGGCGAGCGTCGCGAGCTTCGGGAATGTGTCGTGGACGCGGTCAATCGTCCAGGCACCGGACCGGTGCGCCGCGCTGGAGACCGCGAGGCGCAGGTTCTCCGCGACCGTCAGGGTCCCGAAGACCCGGCGCCCGCTGGGGACGAACGCGATGCCCGACCGGGACGCGACGTGCGGCGCCTTGCCGGTGATGTCCTTGCCATCGAGGACCACCTGGCCGCGCCGGGGCGGCGTCAGGGCGACGATGCTGCGCAGCGTCGTCGTCTTGCCGGCACCGTTGCGGCCGAGCAGCGTCACCACCTCGCCCGGCGCCACGCTGAGGCTCACGCCCTGCACGACGTGGCTGGAGCCGTAGTAGGTATGCAGATCACGAACCTCGAGCATCAGCTGGCCTCCTGCTCGGCTGCCCCACCGAGGTAGATGGCCATCACCTCGTCGTTGGCGCGGACGTCCGCTGCTGGCCCGTTCGCGATCACCCGTCCCTGGTGCAGGACGGTGATCGTCTCGGAGATCGCGAACACCATGTCCATGTCATGCTCGGAGAACAGCACGGTGAGCCCTCGGTCCGCGCAAGGTCAGCTATTAGCTCCTTCGACCTGAAAAAGTCGGGCGTCGGTGAGTGTGGTCGTCGGGCGGCTGGCCGGCGGGTGGGTCGGATGGTGTTGATCGTCGCCGGTGGGTGGTTTCAGCTGGCGAGGTTGCCGATCTTGACCAGGTTGTGGGTCAAGACCCCGTGGCCGGCCCAGATCCGGGCTCCCTGGGTGCCGTCGAGGCGGGTGCGGTCCCATCCGTACCCGCGTTTGAGGCTGCTGATCCGGCCTTCGCTGCCGGTTCGCCATTTCACGGTCCGCCGGAACGCGGGCCTGCGTTCCTCGGCCTGGCGGGCCGTGCCGGGTCTGCCTTTGCGGGGGATGACGACGGTGCGCACACCTTGCGCGTGCAGGTCGTCGTCGACCTTCTTCTCTCCGTAGCCGCGATCCGCGGTTACCGTGCGGGGGCGGCGGTTCGTACGACGGATGACGCGTCCGACGGCGGGGGCGAGCTGCGGCGCGTCGGCGGGGTTGCCAGGCTCGACGGTGTGGTCGAGCACGACGCCGTCGTCGTTGTCCACGACCTGGCCCTTGTACCCGAACTCGACCGGCTTGCCGAGGCGGCCCTTGGCGATCGGGCGGGCGTCCGGGTCGTGCAGGCTGACCCGCCGTGTCGCCCCATCCGGTGTTGTGCCGGCGACGCGTTGCCGGGTCTGCGCGGCGATGCGCAGGGTCGCTTCCAGCAGCTCGACCAGGTCATTCACCGCCCGCCGCAGTCGTCCGCGGCGCCGGCCCGCCGCCGCGTCACGCACCCCCACTGCCGCAAGCCGTTCGGCCTTGAGCTGGGCACCGCGCAGCGCCCGGCGGGCGTTGCTGAGCAGCCGCTCGGCGTCGCGGGCGGCCTTCTCGGCCAGCCCGGCCAGTTCCCCGGTGATCCGCCGCACCGTGGCCTGCGCCTCGTCACGCCCCGCCGCGGCGCGCAGGCGCAGCTTCGCCGCGATCCCGTGCGCCCGTTTGCCGGCCACCCGGGACCGGTCCCGGACCTTGGTGCGCGTCGCGCCACCAGCGGCCTGGATCCGCCGGCCGGTCGCCGCGATCCGCCGCACCGCCTTGGCCAACAACCCCGAATCGGTCGGGTAGGCGACGTTCGCCGGCACCACCGTCGTGTCCGCGCGCAGCCGCGTGGTGCGCAGCAGCTTCGCCTCGGCCGCCTTCGCCAGCAGCGCTTCATTCAGCCCATCCACTGCGGCCGTGCCGCAGCGCGTCGTCAGCTTCATCAATGTCGTCGGGTGCGGCACCGACCCATCCAGCGGGATCCGGCAGAACCGCCGCCACGTGATCGAGTCGGTCACCTCCCGGCACAGCGACTCGAAGCCCAGCCGATACCGGAACTTCAAGAACATCAACCGCAGGTAGGTCTCCATCGGCGTAGACGGCCGGCCCACTCGTGGGTCGAAGAACGCCACGAACGGCGCAAAGAACGCCGGGTCATCGAGCAGGCGATCCACCCGTGCCAGCTCCTCCGGCAGTCGCCGCACCTGCTCAGGCAGCACCGCCTCCCACAAGCTGACCTGCTCCGCCCGCGTCCGCAGCATCCGCACTCCCGGCTCGACCCGACCACCGCCGAGACCATGATCCCGCAAGACTAGACCTCCAACCCGACGGCACGCCGAGCCGAATCCCCTACAAAACAAGGAGATCTGATCAGTAGCCGGACGGAGTCGAGCCGGTTTCGGCTGACCCAGTCGATGAGATCCGCGCCGACTTTTTCAGGTCGAAGTAGCTCGATCATGCGTCCGGTCTCGCTCGCCGACATGCCGGCCGTCGGCTCGTCGAGCAGCAGTAGCCGCGGACGTACCGCCAGCGCCAGTGCCACGTCGAGGGCCCGCTGGTCGCCGTGCGAGAGGGTGCGGGCCTCACGGTCGGCCATCGCTTCCAGGCCCACGCGGGCGAGCACCTGCCGGCCTTCGGGCGCGCTCGTGCGATGGAACCAGCTGAGCAGATCGTGGGTGCGACGTTCCCGGGCGATGATCGCGGCCTGCACGGATTCGAGCACCGTGAGCCGTGGGAAGATCGTCGTCAGCTGGAAGGACTGGGCGAGCCCACGCCGGGCGATGACGTGCGGAGGACTGCCGGCGATGTTCGTGCCGTCGAAGTACAGCGTTCCGGACGTCGGCTGCAGCAGGCCGGTGAGCAGCCGGAACAGCGTCGTCTTTCCCGCGCCGTTCGGTCCGATGATCGAATGGATGCTGCCCTCGGCCACGTCGAGGTCCACGCCATCGACCGCGGTGAACGCGCCGAACCGGCGGGTCAGCCCGCGCGCCTGCAACAGGGCATTGCTCATTTGCAGACCTGGCTCTTCGCGCGAGCGCTCATCGCCGAGTTCGCTGCGCTCCTCGCGCCTTCGGCACTACGATGCTCGCTCACGAATCCTCCTCGCCCGATTCGGCCCGCCGCCGGAGCCAGCGCCACCAGCGCGAGGGCGACAGCAGGCCCGCCAACCCGTCCGGGCGCAGCAGCACGATGATCAGCAACACCGCGCCGAGGATCAGCTGCCAGTCATGGGTGTGATTGACCAGGTACTGATTGCCCAGCGTGTAGGCGCCGGCGCCCAAGGCCGGGCCGAGGAAGCTGAACATCCCGCCGATGACGACCATGAAAACCGCGTACCCGGACTGGGTCCAGTCGAGCAGTTCGGGGTAGGCCGACTGGCTGTAGACAACGAACAACGCACCCGCCACCGAACAGAACGCCCCGGCGATCACAAACGCGATCAGCTGGTGGGCGAAGACGTTGACGCCGAGCGCCTCGGCCCGCTCGCGGTTCTCCCGGATCGCCCGCAGCACCAACCCGAACGGTGACGCGGTGACCTTCCACAGGATCAGCAGGCAGCCTGCCGCGACGGCGAGAACGAACAGGAACGAGGTGCGCGGATCGACTAGAGATTCGGGGATCATCGGGCCGATCACGCCGTTGGCACCCTGGGTGAAGCTGTACCGTTCCTCGGCCAGCACGTAGAACAGCTGCGAGAAGGCCAGGGTCAACAACGCGAAGTACAGCCGCCTGCTGCGCAGGGCGATGAGCCCGACCAGGAAGGACAGCACCGCGCCGACGATGGGCGCGAGGACGAAGGTCAGCCAGAACGACAGCTGCCAGTGCAGCCAGCCGAGCGCCACGGTGTAGGAGCCAGCGCCGTAGAAGGCGGCCTGACCGAAGGAGACCAGCCCGCCGTAGCCCACCAGCAGGTTGGTCGCCACAGCGAACACGGCGAGCCCCACCGCGTTCTCGAGCGTGAGGACGTTCGTGAGACTGAGCACCTGCCCGGCGATGACCAGAACGGCGACGAGCAGCAGCGGCCCCGCGGCGGCCGCCGTAAGCCGCCGGACCCGGCTCACGGGGAGGGGGTCGGCGGGTTCGCGCCGCGCAGTCGCGGCGTCCGCATCGGGCAAGGTCGTTCGGACGTCAGCCATCGTCAGCGCTCCGGGGTCCCGAGCAGCCCCGAGGGACGGGCCGCGAGGACCACGATCATGGCGAGGTAGGTGAAGCTGGACGCCCAGCTCGGTGCGACCGACGTGCCGATCGTCTGCGCCGCGCCGATGATCAGCGCGCCCAGCGCCGCGCCGACCACCGAGCCCAGGCCGCCGACCACCGCGACGATGAACGCCGAGACCACGATCGCGGCGTCCATGCCGGGCGTAACCGCGACCTGCGGCGCGACCAGGGCGCCGGCAAGCCCCGCCAGCACGGCACCGAGCACGAAGACGCCGGTGCGCAGGAGTCTCAAGTTCGTCCCGCTCGCGGCGAGCAACTCCGGATCCTCTACCGCCGCACGAATCCGCCAGCCGAGCGGCGTCCGTTGCAGCAGGAACCACAGGCCGACCCCGACGAGCACGGCCGCAGCGACGACGACCACGTCGTACGTGGGGAATGTCGCTCCGCCGACGGTGAGGTGCCCCGAGGCGATGCTCGGGGCACTCACCGACCGGCTCTTGTTGCCCCACACCCGCAGGGCCAGATCGGCGATGATCAGGAACAGCCCGAACGTGGCAAGCAGCTGCGTCAGGTGTTCCTTGCCGTAGATGCGACGCAGCACGGTCACCTCGACGGTGGCGCCGATCAGTCCGACGATCGCCGTCGCGACGACCAGCGCCAGCCAGAAGCGCAGCCCCGTGGCGACTCCCGCGACCGTCGTCATGACGAACGCACCGATCATGTAGAGGCTGCCGTGGGCGATGTTGATCAATCGCATCGCCCCGAAGACCAGCGTCAGGGCCTGCCGCCACGATGAACAGCACACCGGCCGAGGTCAGGATGCTGACAGTATCGAGGATGACAGTGCGCATGAGCTCGTCAGCTGGTCGAGGAGGGGACGGCGATCTGGTCGAACGGTGCGGCGAACACGGACGACGACTCCCACAGCGGAATCTTGTAGGTCGCGTCCGGGGTGCTCGACACGGTGCCGACCTACTCGGGTACTTGCGCCTGGTGATCGCAGGCGCGGATCGTCAGATTGCCGCGGATCGTGGGCACGGTCGCACCGGAGAGCGCGTCGGCCACCTTGCCGCCGTCGAAGCTGCCGGCCTTGGTGACCGCGTACGCCCAGGACTGGACCGCCGTGTAGGCCAGGATCGCCCACTCCGAAGGCCACTGGCCGTACTTGGCCTTGTACTCGTTGTTGAACGAGGTCAGCTGCGACCCCATCGCCCAGAACGGGGCCCGGTCGAAGCCGATCGCGCCGGCCGGCACCTGCGCGCCGAGCGCGCTCAGCGCCGGGGAGTCGAACATGGCAATGGCGGTCGTCTTCTTGAAGAACCCGTAGCCGTTGGCCTGCTTGGTGAACGTCACCAGGTCGCCGCCGAACTGAACGTTGAAGACGTACTGCGGGCTCGCGGCGACCAGCTTGGACAGGTACGGCGCGATGTTCGTCTCGCCGAGCGGCGGGAACTGCTGGTCGACCAGCTTGTAGTCGACGTTCAGGGCCTTCAGGGCGGCGAGGAACCCCTCCACGGTGTGGTGGCCGAAACTGTAGTCCGGCGCGAACGTCGCCACGGTGATCTGCTTGCCGCCGGCCTGCTTCGCGAGGTACGCGGCGACGGCGCGCGGTTCCATCGTGGTGTTCGGCACCACCTGGAAGGCGTACTTCGTGAACGTCGTCGTCATCAGGCCGATGTCGTTGGACGTGTGGAAGAAGATCGGCGTCTTGTACTGGGCGGCCATCGTCTTCTCGGCGGCGGCCACCGCGCTCGACACCGGCCCGAACAGTGCCGCGACCTTGTCGTTGAGGATCATGTTGCGCGCGTTGGCCGTGCCGGTCGCGGGCTTGGCGGCATCGTCGGCGCTGACGACCTTGATCGTCTTGCCGAGCACACCGCCCTTGGCGTTGAGGTCGTCGACAGCCAGTTGCACTCCCTGCAGGCCGGTCTGGCCGAGTTCGGCGATCGAGCCGGACAGCGTGGTCGACTCGCCGATCGTGACGGTCTTTCCGCCGCCGGAGCTTCCGGAGTATTTGCTGGAGCTGCAGGCGGCGGCGGTCAGCGCCAGCGCGGTGACGCCGATGATGAGCGATCGGGTGGGCCTTGTTCACATCGCAGTGGCTCCTGTCGTGGGTCGGACTTGGCGCGGCGATACGCCCGGGAAGGGCGCACGAAGCTCACGCTCCGAGCTGTGTTTGCTGGTGTGCTGGGTGGGTGGGTGCTAGGGGAGGGCGGATTGGGCGGCGAGATACTGGCGGACCCGTACCGCGAGCAGGAGTGCCGCGGCCCGGTCGCCGTCACCGATCGTGGTGTCCAGGAACGGGCGCAGTTCGTTGATGCGGTACTTGACGGTGTTCTGGTGGACGCCCAGCGCCGCGGCGACCTCCTTCAGCCGGCCCTGGCGGGACAGATACGCCTCGACTGTCGGCAGCACCCACTTTCGATCGATGACGGAGGCCAACGGTTCGAGGGCCGTGACGGCGAATCGGCGGGCTCGCGCGGGTTCGGCCAGCAGGGCGATCACCGGCGCGAGGTCGCGGTAGTCGTAGACCGGCTGCGGGTTGTGAGTCACGTGCGGGCCGACCTGCAGGGCGTCGGACGCTTCGGCGTAACTCTGCCGGGATTCGGCCGGCCCCTCGGCGCGGTCGCCTACGCCCAGGGCGAGTACCCGGCCGTCGTGGGTCAGCCGCGCCAGCCGCTGGTGCAGCTGTTCGCGGCCGACGTCGCCCGCAGTCCCGACGGCGGCGACCACGCTGCAATGCCGGACGGTCCAGAGCAGCGCGTCCGCGCGGTCCTCCAGCTGGCGCCCGACCTCCTCGAGCGCCTCCAGCGAGAGGTTCGACGGCAGCTTGGCGACGACGACGCAGTGCGGCGCCGCCAGCTCGTCCGGGCCGCGTCTCTGCTCCGGTCCGGGCCCCGCCAGGATCACGTTGAGCAGGCCGGAGCGCCGGTGCTCGCGTTCGCGCGCGACGTGGGCCGCCTCGTCCGTGTACGCGGCCGCCACCGCCGTCGTGATGCGGTCGGCGAAATCCAGCACCCAGGTCGCCACCGGGGCCATGACCTCCTGCAGGGCACGTCCTCGGCAGGCGGGCGATGCGGTGATCTCGCTCCACATCACCCGCACCCCGATGCGGTACGCCCGCAGCATGGACTCGAGGGGAATGCCCTGAGCCGCGCGCCGCCGCGCGCCTTCGGTGAGCGGCTCGAGCAGCTCGTCGTCCACGGGCCGTCCGCTCGCCATGACGGTGAGCCAGCACCGCACCATCGCCGCGGACACCGAGTGGATGTCGCTGATCAACGATGCGTCCGCGATCGCGCGGTAGGCCGGGATCTCCGCCTCGTACGCGTGGACCATGCTACGGGCGATTGCGTCAGCATGGGATTCCAGCTGTGCGGCGACGGCGCGCAGCAGCGCGCTCGCGCGAGGCGAGACGGATTCCGCCGCGCCCCGGGTCCGCGATGCCAGTTGGGCCACCTGAGCCGTCACCTGTCGTTCCCATCGATCGTGTCTATGTGCACGATGACGGTAGCTGAGTGTGACGTGCTGCACATCGGCTGAAGTGGCTGAGTCCGGATCGGTCAGTTGTCCGAACGGGACAATGTCGCCACCGGACAAGAGGTCAGCGGCGGTGCCGGGCTCGGTCGCCGGCAGCTAGCGCCCGATCAACGCGGCCAGTTGCCGTCCCCACGCTCACGCGCGGTCCTCCTCGCCTGGGCGCAGCTGATTGTCCTTGGTGACGAAGAAGCCGACTCGTACGCAACCACGACACGCATGGCGGCACCTCCTTGTCGGTACTGCCTAATTGGCACGGAAACCGGTCCTAATTGTCGCGGAAACCGGTCCTGACCGCCCAGAGGCGAAGGGCATCTCCTGCTGCGGCTGCTGTAGGCCAGCCTGTTGTAGGAACCGCGGGCGATCTTGAGGCCCGGATGGACCTCTAGGAGCCTGTTGCATATTCGACCATCGATGACGTGGAACACAGTTCTCGCCGATTCGGGCCCGCCACATTTTCGGGGAGCCGCGATGTTCGGCCGGGAGAAGCGACTTGGAGCGTGTCAGATGGTCTGTGTACGGGAGGTGCCTGAGAGCCTGAAGTGACTGATGTGGCTTCAGGTGGAAGGAGACACCGAGCATGTGCGCAGCAATGATCACCGATCTGGGGCCGGAGTCGTCGATGCCGGGCCGGGCGACACCACCGGCGCCGCCCCCGTGGGCGTGCGAGCAGACTCGCGCCCGGACGGCCGCCGAGCTGGCCGACGAGCTGGTGGACGAGGCGTGGCTGGACCAGCTGATCGCCTCCGCCGGGGCGGGCGAGTTGCGGTTGACCGGCGAGGGCGGGTTCCTGCCGGAGTTGATCAAGCGGGTCCTGGAGCGGGGACTGGAGGTCGAACGCACTGATCACCTGGGCTATGAGAAGGGAGACCCGGCCGGGCGCGGCGCGCCGAACTCGCGCAACGGCACCACCCCGAAGACGGTGCTCACCGAGGCCGGGCCGATCGGGCTGGAGGTGCCCCGCGACCGGCTCGGCACGTTCACTCCGCGGCTGGTGCCCAAGGGTGAGCGGCGACTCGCCGGCGGCCTCGACGACATGATCATCAGCTTGTATGCGGGCGGGATGACGGTCCGCGACATCGAACACCACCTGGTGCGCACGTTGGGCGTCGAGGTGTCCCGGGAGACCATCTCCAAGATCACCGACGCGGTGCTGGAAGAGGTCAAGGCCTGGCAGGCCCGGCCGCTGGATGCGATCTACCCGATCATCTACGTCGACGCGCTGGTGGTGAAGGTCCGCGACGGCGCGCACGTGATGAACAAGGCCGCGCACATCGTCGTCGGCGTGGACACCGACGGAATCAAGCACGTGCTGGGCATCTGGGTGCAGAACGCCGAGGGCGCGAGGTTCTGGCTGCAGGTGTTCACCGAGCTGCGCAACCGCGGGGTGCGCGACGTGCTGATCGCCTGCTGCGACGGGCTTGAAGGCCTGCCCGAGGCGATCGAGACCGTCTGGCCCAAGACGGTGACCCAGACCTGCGTGGTCCACCTCATTCGGGCGGCCATGCGGTATGTGTCCTACGGCGACCGCAAGGCCGTCGCCGCCGCCCTCAAACCGATCTACACCGCGGCCACCGAAGACGCCGCCCTCGAGGCCCTCGCGGCGTTCACCGAAGGCGAGCTGGGCCGCCGCTACCCCGGCGCGGTCGGCGTCTGGGAACGCGCCTGGGAACGGTTCACCCCGTTCTTGGCCTTCCCACCGCAAGTAAGGAAGATCATCTACACGACCAATGCCATCGAAAGCCTGAACTACCAACTCCGCAAGATCATCAAGAACCGAGGGCACTTCCCCTCCGACGAGGCGGTGGTCAAGCTGCTCTGGCTGGCCATCTGCGACATCGAGGACAAGCGCGCCCGCGCCCGGGAGAAGGAACGCCGCCGCAAGCCCGTCAACCACCGCACCGCACCCGGCCGGCTCGTCGAGGGCCAACTCGTCACCGGCTGGAAACAGGCCCTCAACGCCCTCGACATCGCCTACCCCGGCCGCCTGCCGCAAGGAGTGAACTGACGTGACCGGAAACGATCACCGGCCCGCCTACAGCACGCTGCGATCACCCTGGGTGCTCGTCGAGGACGGCGTCGTCGACCACAGCGCCGAAGTGCTCGAACGGCTCACCAACTGGCTGCTGACCGGCACCGACACCGCCGCGATCACCCGCTGCACCCGCGCGCTATCCCTCGGCGAGACCGACGACCCGATCAGCATCGCCTCCTGGACCGACGCGCTCGCAGCACGCCTGCGTCACCGAGCCGAACAAGCCCAACTCTGAACACCCACCAACATCAACAAGGAGCACCCCACACACAGAAGACTTGACAAGCTCGCGACTTGGGAGCTTCACTCCGAGTTCACTGATCATCGCGATCCGATTACGCAACAGGCTCTCTAGGTCGACCTCGGCATCAAGATCGCCAAGCTTTCCGAACAGCGGCCGGCGGGTGTCCTTCGGCTCGGCGGAAAGGGCCGAACGTCTCTGCTCGCCAGGACACCCGGGAACGACAATGGCAACAGGGGGCCACGCCGTGCCTCCGCTGTGGGCTGGGTCGCGGGGCCGAGAAGGAGATCACGGTGATGTACTACGACGGCCACATGAGCGGGTGGGGAATCGCGTTGATGACGATCAGCGGCGTGGTGTTCTGGGGATTGGTGATCGCCGGCATCGTGCTGCTGGTCCGCTACGTCAGCCGCAGCGGGCCATCGCCCGGGCAGCCGCCCGGCATGAGCACCCCCGAGCAGGTGCTTGCCCAGCGGTTCGCCCGCGGCGAGATCGACGAGCCGGAGTACACGAGTCGGCTGGCGACGCTACGCGGGCGGGTGCCTTGATGACCGCGGCAGTCTGACAGCCAAGGGCGGAGGTCTGCGAATCGTGGGCGCGATGCGGCGCATCTGGCTGGCGCTGCTCGCGTTCGGCGTGGTCCTGCTCGTCGGCACCGTCGGTTACGTCGCACTGGGCTTCAGCGTTCTCGACGCGCTATACCAGACGGTCACCACGATCACCACGGTCGGCTTCCGCGAGGTGCGCCCGCTAAGCGGGGTCGGGAAGTCTTTCACCATGGTGCTGATCTTGTTTGGCGTCGGTACCGCGCTGTACACGTTGAGCGTCCTGCTGGAAGGTCTCATCGAGGGACACCTGCGGCTCCACCTGGAAAGGCGGCGGATGGACCATCACATACACCGAATGGACGGCCACGTGATCATCTGCGGCTGGGGCCGGGTGGGCCGGGCGTGCGCGCAGTACCTGAGCTCAACCCGGCAGACCCTGGTCGTCATCGACCGCAACCCAGCCCGGCTGGAGGGGCTCGAGTATCCGACCGTGGTCGGCGACGTCACCGATGACCGCGTCCTGGAAGCGGCCGGCATCCGCCGCGCCCACGCGCTGGTCGCCGCACTCGACACCGACGCCGACAACGTCTACGTCACGTTGTCCAGCCGCGCCCTGCGTCCTGATCTGGTGATCATCGCCCGCGCCCGCACCGAGTCGTCGAAGCCCAAGCTGATACGAGCGGGTGCCGACCGGGCCGTCAACCCACAGCTGATCGGGGGTCGGCGGATGGCCGCGTTCGCGCTTCAGCCGCACGTCGCAGATTTCCTCGACGTCGTGATGCACGACGAGGCCGTCGAGTTCAGGATGGAGCAGGTCGAAATCGCGCCCGGGTCACCGCTCGCCGGACGCTCCCTGCTGCAGGCGGCGCTGAGCGACACGACCGGGGTACTGCTGCTCGCGGTGCGATCGAGTGACACGGGTGCGTTTCTCGCCCATCCCAGTCAGGAGACGGTGCTCGATCCGCACACCATTCTCATCGTCGTCGGCGCGGACGCCCAGCTGGACGCTCTGGATTGCCTCGCCAAGGCGCCCTGAACCCCGATGACGGGTGTCCTCACCACGGCTGGTAGGTCTGCTTGCCGGCTTGCAGGGTGCTGACGTAGCCGGCGCGTTCGTACGCTGCCTCGTCGATGCTCGCTGGAACAGCGAGCAGTCCGCGCACGTCGTCGACCGCGGTGAATCCCTTGCGCTTCAGCCAATCGGACAGGCCGTCCAGCAGCACCGCTACATGGGCCGGGCCGTGGCGCAGCAGCGCTGAGGCCGTCATGACGACGTCCGCTCCGGCGAGCAGGTACTTGACCACGTCGTCGGGACCCTCGACGCCGGTTGTGGCCGCGAGGGCAGCGCGTACCCGCCCGCGCAGGATGGAGATCCACGTGCGTGGCAGCCGCGCCTCGGCAGGGGTGGACAGGTCGATGGTGGGCGTGACGGCGAGGGTCTCGGGGTCGATGTCCGGCTGCAGGAAGCGGTTGAACAGGACCAGCGCATCAGCGCCGGCCTGGTCGAGTCGCAAGGCCATCTCGCCGGTGGAGCTGAAGTGGGGGCTCAGCTTCACCGCGACCGGGACGGTCACGTTGGTCTTCACCCGGGTGAGGATGTCGACATGGCGCTGCTCGACATCGCGGCCGGCGATGCGCGGGTCACCGGGCACGTAGTAGATATTCAGCTCGATCGCGGCCGCGCCAGCGTCCTGCATGGCGCGGGCGTAATCAACCCAGCCATCGGGGGAGACGCCGTTGAGACTTCCGATTACCGGGATCTCGACTGCCGCGGCCGCACGTTCCAACAGACTCAGGTAACGGTGCGGGCCCATCCCGTCGTCGGCCGCGGCCGGCAGATAGGACAGCGATTCGGCGAAGCTCTCCGTTCCGGCGTCGACGAGCCGGGCGTACTCCAATGCCTCGCGGCGCAGCTGCTCCTCGAACAGCGAGAAAAGCACCACGGCCCCCACACCCGCATCATCCAGCCGCCGCACGCCGTCGACGGTCTGGGACAGCGGCGACGCCGAGGCGACGAGCGGGTTGCGCAGTTCCAGCCCCATGTAGTCGGTCGCGAGATCCATCAGCCGTCCTTCCGAGCGTCGGCCGTGAAGCGTTCGGGACCACGGGTCGCCATCTCCTCGTACACCGCCCAGCGCTGGTTGACCGCCTCCTGCGCGAGGGCGAGCAGTCGTTCGGCCTCGGCCGGGGCGGAGTTCGCGAGCATCTTGTAGCGCAGTTCTCGGTACACGTAGTCGCTGAGGGCGATGCGTGGTCGCGGCGAATCGAGCAGGAACGGGTTGCCGCCCGCCGCCCGGACGAGTGGGTCGTAGCGGACCAGTGGCCAGTGGCCGCTGGCCACCGCGCGGTACTGCTGGTCGAGGCCCTTGCTCATGTCGATGCCGTGGGCGATGCAGTGGCTGTAGGCGATCACCAGCGACGGCCCGTCGTAGGCCTCGGCCTCGCGGAAGGCACGTAGCGTCTGCTGCGGATCGGCACCCATCGCGACTCGGGCGACGTACACGCTGCCGTAGGCGATTGCCTGCAGGGCGAGATCCTTCTTCGGCATGGTCTTGCCGGCGGCGGCGAACTTGGCGACTGCACCGAGGGGCGTGGCCTTGGACATCTGCCCGCCGGTGTTGGAGTAGACCTCGGTGTCGAGGACGAGGACGTTCACGTCGCGGCCGCTGGCCAGCACGTGGTCGAGCCCTCCCGATCCGATGTCGTAGGCCCAGCCGTCTCCGCCGACGATCCACACGCTGCGCCGGATCAGGTGATCGGCCACGCTGCGCAGGTCGTCCGCGGCCGGCCCGGACACCCCGTCGAGCCGGCGCTGCAGCTCGGCGAGCAGCTCGCGTTGCGCGGCCAGCTCCGACTCGCGCAGCTGCGTCGCGTCGAGGATCGCGTCGACCAGGTCCGCACCCACCGTGTCGCGCAGCTGCGTCAGTCGGGTGCGGGCGAGTTGGGTGTGCATGTCGGCGGCCACGCGTAGGCCCAGCCCGAACTCGGCATTGTCCTCGAACAGCGAGTTCGACCAGGCGGGCCCTCGTCCTGCGGCGTTCGTGGTCCACGGGGTCGTGGGCAGGTTGCCGCCATAGATCGACGAGCAGCCGGTGGCGTTGGCGATCGTCAGCCGGTCACCGAACAGTTGCGAGAGCAGCTTCAGGTAGGGCGTCTCGCCGCAGCCGGCGCAGGCGCCGGAGAACTCGAACAGCGGCTCGAGGAACTGCGAGCCGCGCACTGTGCCGAAGTCCACCCGGGATCGCTCGTTGACAGGCAGCGTCTCGAAGAACGCGATGTTGTCGCGTTCCTGGGCTACCAGCGGCGCTCGGTCGGCGAGATTGATCGCCTTGCGGGTCGGGTCGAGCGGCGCCTGCGCCGGGCAGGCTTCCACGCACAGGCCGCAACCGGTGCAGTCCTCGACGTAGACCTGCAGCGTGTAGCGGGCATCCGGCGTGCCGACGGCGTCCAGCGGGGCTGATGGGAAGACGGCCGGTGCGCCCTCCAGCCGTGTCTTGTCGTAGTACTTCGAACGGATCACGCTGTGCGGGCAGACGAAGCTGCAGTTGCCGCATTGGATGCACAGGTCGGAGTCCCACGCCGCGACGATGTCGGAGATGTTGCGCTTCTCGTAGGCGGTGGTGCCGCTGGGGTAGGTGCCGTCGACCGGCAACGCGCTGACCGGAAGCTCGTCGCCGCGGCCGGCCATCATCATCGCGGTGACCTGCTGGACGAACGGCGGCGCGCCCACCGGTACGACCGGCGGTAGCTCACGGGTCGCCGTGGCGTGCTCGGGCACCGCGATGCGGTGCAATGCGGCCAGCGCCCGGTCGACTGCAGCGTCGTTGCGGGCGACGACTTCGGCGCCACGTTTGCCGTAGGTCTTGGCGATCGATGCCTTGACCCGGGAGATCGCCTCGTCCCGCGGCAGCACGCCGGAGATGGCGAAGAAGCAGGTCTGCAGCAGGGTGTTGGTGCGTCCGGGCAGGCCGACCTCGCGCGCGACACGGCCGGCGTCGATCGCGTACAGGTCGATGTCTTTGTCGAGGATCTGCTGCTGGACCGGGCGGGGCAGCGAGTCCCAGACCAGGTCTGGCTCGTGCGGCGCGTCCAGCAGCAGCGTCGCTCCGGGCGCGGCTCGGCTCAGCACGTCGACCCGATCCAGCAACCCGAAGTGGTGGCAGCCGACGAAGCTGGCCTGCTGGACGAGGTACGGGGCCCGGATCGGGTCAGGCCCGAACCGCAGGTGTGACACCGTCTGCGAGCCGGACTTCTTTGAGTCGTAGACGAAGTAGCCCTGGGCGTGCAGGTCCGGATCGGACCCGAGGATCTTGATGGTGTTCTTGTTCGCGCCGACCGTGCCGTCCGAGCCCAGCCCGAAGAACACCGCTCGGACGGTTTCCGGCGGCTCGATGTCCAGCGCCGGGTCGTACGGCAGGCTGGTGCCGCTGACGTCGTCGGTGATGCCGATGGTGAACCGGCTCCGCGGCCGCTCCAGCGCCAGCTCGGCGTACACGCCGGCGACCATGCCGGGGGTGAACTCCTTGGACGACAGCCCGTACCGCCCGCCGACGACTCTGGGCAGCGCCTCGAGGGAGCCGGCCATGTGCGCCTCGGTGAGCGCCGTGACGACGTCGAGGAACAGCGGCTCGCCGTGGGAGCCCGGCTCTTTCGTCCGATCGAGCACGGCGATCGTGCGGACGCCCGCGGGCAGCGCGTCGAGTAGCGCCTGCGCCGGGAACGGACGGTACAGCCGCAGCTGCACCACGCCGACCCGTTCGCCGTGAGCGTTGAGGTACGCCGCGGTCTCGCGGGCTGTTTCTGCACCGGAGCCCATCAGGACGAGCACCCGTTCGGCGTCTGGTGCGCCGGAATACTCGATGAGCTGGTACTGCCGTCCGGTGCGCTCGCCGAAGCGGTCCATCGCGTCCTGGACCACGCCGGGGACGCGGGCGTAGAACGGGTTGACGGTCTCCCGGGCCTGGAAGTAGACGTCGGGGTTCTGCGCGGTGCCTCGGATGAACGGCCGCTCTGGAGACAGCCCCCGCGCCCGGTGCTCGCGAACCAGATCCTCGGGAACGAGCGCGCGCAGGTCGTCGTCGTCGAGCAGGTCGATCGTGTTCAGCTCGTGCGATGTCCGGAACCCGTCGAAGAAGTGCAGGAACGGGACTCGGGTGCGCATGGTGGCCGCCTGCGCCACCAGCGCGAGGTCGTGCGCCTCCTGCACGGATGCCGACGCGAGCAGGGCGAAGCCGGTCTGCCGGACCGCCATCACGTCAGCGTGGTCACCGAAGATCGACAATCCCTGCGCCGCGAGGGACCGAGCGGCGACGTGCAGCACGGCCGAGGTCAGCTCACCGGCGATCTTGTACATGTTCGGGATCATCAGCAGCAGGCCCTGTGACGCGGTGAACGTGGTGCTCAACGCCCCGCCCTGCAACGCACCGTGCAGCGCGCCGGCGGCCCCCCCTTCGCTCTGCATCTCCACGACAGTCGGCACGTTGCCCCACACGTTCGGTTGACCCTTGCTGGCCCACTCGTCGGCGAATTCCGCCATCGGCGACGACGGGGTGATCGGATAGATGCAGCAGACCTCGTTGAGCCGGTACGCGACCGACGCGGCCGCCTCGTTTCCGTCCAGCGTCGCGCGCATCACCCGGGCTCCGGTTCCATCTCGATGGCGTGCACCGGGCACTGCTCGAAGCAGGCGCGACATCCGGTGCAGCGGTCGTAGTCGAACCGATACCGGTGTCCCTTGCCCAGCTTGATCACCGCGTCCTCCGGGCAGGCGCCCAGACAGCCGTCACACTCGAAGCAGTTTCCGCAGGACAGGCAACGGTGCGCCTCGTAGCTCGCCTGCTCCGCGGTAAGCCCGCCGACGATTTCTCCGAACTCGGTCACCCGCTCCTCCAGCTCGAGTTCGGGCTGGTGTCGGCGCGTGGTGTCACCGAAGTACCACAGGTGCAGGGTGTCGAACGTCGCGAGGTCGTGCTTCGGTGGGGTGCTGAAGCTCGTGTCGCGCAAGTAGGCGTCGATGTGCCGGGCGGCCTTCTTGCCGTGCCCGACGCCGACCGTGACGGTGCGCTCGCTGGGCACCATGTCGCCTCCGGCGAACACCCCGGGACAGCCGGTCATCAGCGAGGTCGAGACCTGCACGGTGCCGTCGTCGGCAAACTCCACGCCCTCGATGCCGCGCAGGAAGGCGGTATCGGTCTGCTGGCCGAGCGCCATGATCACCGTGTCCGCCGCGAGTGTCTCGAACCCGCCGGTGCCATGCGGCCGGCCGTGCTCATCCAGTTCCATGACCTCGACCGTCAGCTCAGGCCCCTGGAACGCGGTGATCGTGCGCAGCCAGTTGATTCGAATCCCTTCCCGTTCGGCGTCCTCGGCCTCCTCGGCATGCGCGGGCATCTGCTGCCGGGTGCGGCGATAGACGATCATCGGCTCCTCGGAGCCCAGCCGGCGGGCCACCCTGGCGGCGTCCATCGCGGTGTTGCCGCCGCCGTACACGGCTACCCGCCGGCCGATGACCGGCCGCTCACCGGACGCGACGCTCCGCAGGAACGACACCGCGTCGACGACCCGCGCCGCGTCCATCGCCGGGATGTCGACCCGCTTGGACAGGTGCGCACCCACCGCCACGAACACCGCGTCGAAGCTGCCGTCGCGCTGCTCGGCGACGAGATCCTCCACCTTATGGCCCTGCACGATCCGCACACCAAGCTGCGCGATCCGACCGATCTCGACGTCGAGGACGTCCCGCGGGAGCCGATAGGCGGGGATTCCGTAACGCATCATCCCGCCCGGCTCATCGCCGGCATCGCGGATCTCGACCTGGTGACCCAGCCGAGCGAGGTGGTAGGCCGCGGACAGTCCGCTCGGTCCGGAGCCGATGACGAGCACCCGCTTGCCGCTGGGCGACGGCGGCGGGTCGAACGTCCAGCCGCGATCCGTCGCAAGATCGCCGAGGAAGCGCTCGACCGCGTGGATCGACACCGCGCTGTCCAATTCGGCGCGGTTGCAGACACCTTCACACGGGTGGTAGCAGACCCGCCCGTGGATCGAGGCCAGCGGGTTGTCGGCCACCAGCTGCCGCCAGGCCCGCTCGGGGTCGCCCGCCTGGACATAGGAGAGCCAGGCCTGGATGTTCTCGCCAGCCGGGCATCCGGCGTTGCACGGCGGCAGTAGGTCGAGGTAGAACGGCCGTTGTTGCCGAACCGGCCCAGCCCGGGACAGACCGTGCAGCAGATCAGGCAGCGGTGTGACATCCGGCCGCGGTCCGGGCACACCTGCCCCGGTCATGACGAGCCCCGGCCTGTTCGCAGTTGGTGAGTCACATGCTGATCGAAACACGGATCGGCCCGTTCGAACAGGGCCAAACGGCGCTGGCCAGCAAACCCGCCCCGATTCAGTGCGCCGTCACGGCGCGAGGCTGAACGGCGGGTACCGGTCCGTGACCAGCACGAAGGCGTAGCCGGTCACCCGGTTGTGCCAGCGGATGACGCCCTGCACGAAGTCGAAGATGCCCCGCGGGTACCGCCCGGTGAACAGGATCGCGAACCAGGCGACGATGACCACCACGAACGCAGCGATATCCAGGAACAGCAGCACGATGTAGTGCGGGATGGCCAGAAACCACTTAACCAGCGGGAGCCACCGGTTCAGGTCGCGCTCCGCATCGGGATAAGGGTAGTCGAGGTACACGGACTGGTGATCATCGGTGGACGGGTAATGGTCGTCCATCAGGGCGAGGTAGATCCCGACCCGGTTGCCGAACCGCTGCAGCTCGATATTCCAGTCGAACCACCAGCGCGGGTATTTCTGGCGGAACAAGATCATCAACAGCGGCGCGAGGAACAGCAAGCCGCCCGCTCCGGCGCCGGTCGACCAGCCCCAGCCTCCGCCAGATACGGCACCCAGCACGATCACGATGGGGATGATCACGAAGATGCGGAAGCCCGTGGTCACCCGATTCAGCTCCCGATCCGGGTAGTCGACCGAGAACTGCACGGGGTAGGTCGTCGAAGGTTGCATTGCCGCTCCTTCCGGGTCGCTGCCTCAGCGCTTCACGCTAGCGCAGCTCGCGATCATCACGTCCCCGAGTCATCGACAACACGCACATCGTGAACGTCGTCCGGATTGGAGATCGCCGAGACGTCTACCGGCGTTGGCTCGCTGGTCCGGGAGGGCTTGTACGGTGTGAGCCGGTGACCCGGTTGAGGAAGTCGGTGAAGCAGAGGCTCGGAGAAGGAGAGGCAACGTGCAGATCAGAACGCTCGGCTCGACCGGCCCGGCGGTTTCCACGATCGGCTTGGGCCTGATGGGCATGTCCGACCTCTACGGCCCGGCCGACGAGGCCGAGAGCATCGCCACCATCCACGCCGCGCTCGATGCCGGCGTGACCCTGCTGGATACCGGCGACTTCTACGGCATGGGCCACAACGAACTGCTGCTGCGCGATGCCCTGCGCGGCCGCAACCGGGAGCAGGTAGTGATCAGCGTCAAGTTCGGGGTACTGCGGACCCCCACCGGCGCACCCGCCGGGCTGGATGCACGCCCGCAGGCGGTGAAGAGCTTCCTCTCCTACACGCTGCGTCGCCTCGGCACCGACCACGTGGACATCTACCGACCGGCCCGGGTCGACCCCGCAGTCCCGATCGAGGAGACCGTCGGCGCGATCGGCGAGATGGTGCAGGCCGGATACGTGCGGCACGTCGGCCTGTCCGAGGCCGGCGCCGAGACCCTGCGCCGGGCCCACGCGGTGCACCCGATCAGCGACCTGCAGATCGAGTACTCGCTGCTCTCCCGGGGCATCGAGGACCAGATCCTGCCGACGGCCCGCGAGTTGGGCATCGGCGTGACCGCGTACGGCGTGCTGTCCCGCGGTCTGCTGTCCGGGCACTGGTCCAAGGACCGGCCGCTCACCCCCGGCGACATTCGGGGCCGCAGCCCACGGTTCAACGCAGACAACGTCGATCGCAATCTCGGGCTGGTCGAGGCGCTGCGCGGCATCGCACAGACCAAGCAGTGCACCGTCGCGCAGCTCGTCATCGCCTGGGCACTCACCCGCGGGGAGGACATCGTGCCGCTCGTCGGCGCCCGCCGCCGCGACCGGCTCACCGAGGCGCTCGGTGCGCTGGACGTCGAGTTCACGGTGGACGACCTGGCGGCGATCGAGCGCGCCGTGCCGGCCGGAGCCGCGGCAGGCGACCGGTACGACGCCGCCGGCATGGCCGCACTCGACAGCGAGCGCTGATCGGCTCAGCGCGCGACCAGATCGCTTTCGACGGTGATCTGCACCTGTGGCGGTTGGTCGAGGCTGTTGTGCACGGTGCAGTGCGAGGCGACCGCGAGGAAGGCGTCGCGCCGGTCGGCGGGCAGCGCGCGCGGCGGCACGATCCCGATGCGAATCTCCGTGACGCGGGCCGGGCGGCTGCCCATGGTGTAGCTGGTGGTGACCTCGAGGCCGTCAGGGGGGATGTCGTGCCGGGCGAGGTAGCGGCGAGCGTAGAAGGCGACGCAGCTGGCGAGGCCGGCGACGAACAGCTCGGTGGGCGTGGGCGCGGCGTCGGCTCCGCCCGCGTCGGCTGGCTGGTCGACGGTGACGGTGTGCCCGCGGATGTCGATGGCGAAGCGGTCCGCGCCGAGGTGCCGGACCGTCATCTCGTTCGGTGCGCCGTCGGTCATGACGCCGCTCGCTCTGCGCGCTCGGCCTGTACGGCGCTGCGGACCTCGTCCATATCCAGCTCTCGAACGGCGGTGATCACCTGTTCGAGGGCGCTCTCGGGCAGCGCGCCGGGCTGCGAGAAGACCAGAACACCGTCGCGGAAGGCCATCAGGGTGGGGATGGAGGAGATACGGGCGGCCTGGGCCAGGGCCGGTTCGGCTTCGGTGTCGACCTTGCCGAAGGTGATGTAGGGGTGTTTCTCGCTGACCCGCTCGTAGATCGGGGCGAACATGCGGCACGGCCCGCACCAGGAGGCCCAGAAGTCGACGAGCACGACGCCGTCCGCAAGGACGGTGGGGGCGAAGCGGTTGGTGGTGAGAGCGACGGTGCTCATGATCTAGTGTCCTTTCGGCTCGGGTTGATCCTGACAGTGCGGCTGCTCAGTGCGCGAAGCGGACGGTGGGCAGGATCCTGTTCAGCCAGCGAGGAGTGTGCCAGGCGCCGTGGCCGGTCAGCCGGAGCACGACCGGCAGCACGATCAGCCGGATGCACAGCGCATCCAGGAAGACCGCGACGGCCAGGATGATGCCCATCTCCTTCGGGGCGAGCGGTCCGGACAGGGCGAAGGTCAGGAACACCGCGACCATCACGCCGGCGGCTGCGACGACGACGCGACCCGAGGTTCGCAGCGCCATGCGCATGGCGTGCTGGGGGTCGCCGGTGGCGTCGTAGTGTTCGCGGGCTGCGGATAGCAGGAACAGGGTGTAGTCCATGGCGACTCCGCAGAGCATGGCGCCGAAGAACAGCGGTGCCCACGCGTCGACGAAGCCCTGCGGGTGGAAGCCGAGCAGGCTCGCGCCATGACCGTCCTGGAAGATCAGCTTGGCAACGCCGAACGCCGCCGCGATCGAGGCCAGGTTGGTCACCACGCCGACGAACGCGACCAGTGGGCTACCCAGAGCCACGAGGAGCAGCAAGAACCCCAACCCGATCAGCAGTCCGAAGACCAACGCAGTGCGTGCGGACAGTGCCTTCTCCAGGTCGTGGTTCTCCGCCGCGGCGCCGCCGACCAGGCTGCCGGCCGGTAGCTCGTGGCGCAGCCGGTCGATGGTGGCGCCGGTCGCAGGTGCGGACGGGTCGGTCGTGGGGATCGCGAGCGTCATTGTCCAGCCCTGGCTTGCGCCCGCGGGCAGAGTGGCGGCTACTCCGCCGTCGGCGGCCAGGACCGCGGTCGTTCGGGCTTGGTCGGCCGACGGGGTGAGCACGGACAGCGTTCCGGGCGCCCCCGGGCCGAACGCGGAGGCCACCTGGGTATAGCCCGCGCGGGCACTCTGGTCGGCGGGGATGATGCCGATGCTCGGCATGCCGGTTCGCAAGCTGGTGACCGGCCAGGCCAGCAGGGCGAGCACGACCACGACCAGCCCACCGGCCACCCATGGCCGGCGATGCAACGCCGCCCCCCAGTGGTGCATGACGCGTTCCAAGCCACGCACGGCATCTGGCACGTGGTGGGTTCGCCGGGGGCGGGGCAGCCGCACGCGGCCGGCGTCGATGCGGCGGCCGAGCCGGCCCAGCACCGCCGGAAGCAAGGTGAGCGCCGCGGCGAGGACCGCGACGACCGAGAGCATGATGCCCAGCGCCATGCTGCGGAACGCGGGGCTTGGCACCAGTAGCACGGTCGACAGCGAGATCAGCACGGTGACGCCGCTGAACGCAACCGCCTTGCCCGCGGTACCCATCGTCTCGGTGATCGCGTCGATCGCGGCCTGGCGCCGATCGGGTAAGTCGCGACGGCGGTGCAACGCGGCGCGGAAACGCACCACGATGAACAGCGCGTAGTCGATGCCGAGCGCGAGGGCGAACATCAGCGCGAAGTTCAGCGCCCAGATGCTCACCGGCGCGATATGCGTGGACAGCACCAGCGCACCGGCGGCGCTGAGCAGCCCGACCAGCGTCAGCATGAGGGGCAGGCCGGCGGCGACCAGGCTGCCGAAGGCGATCACCAGCACGGCCATGGTGACCGGCCAGGACAGCACCTCGGAGCGGATCATCGCTGCGTGGTTGACCTTGTTGAAGTCAGACCACAGGGCGCTGTCGCCGGTCAGGTCGACCGTTATGCTCTCGGTGGCGAGCCGAGAAATCGGCCCGGTCAGGTCGTCGGCCGCGCGGACCATCTCGTTCGCGTCGGCCTTGGCGCCGGCCTGGATGATCGCGGTCTGCCCGTCGCGGGACACGCTCACGCCCGGCTGGGGCTGGACGACCGTGCTCACCCGAGCGTCCGCCTGCAGCAACCCGGTTGCGCGGGAGAGCACCTGCTGCGCAGCCGGATCTGCCGCAATTGGGCCGCTGCTGTCGTGCACG
Source organism: uncultured Actinomycetota bacterium (assembly GCA_963839995.1). Lineage (GTDB taxonomy): Bacteria > Actinomycetota > Actinomycetes > Mycobacteriales > Jatrophihabitantaceae > CAWIUB01. The sequence goes on from CAWIXH010000019.1 coordinate 53,989, forward strand.
ACGACCTGCAGGGCCGTCGATCCCAGCCCGGCGAAGTCCTTGGCAATCACGTCGCGCGCCTTCACCGATGAGCTGCCGCTATCCTGCCAGCCGGCTCCGGACAGGGCGGACTCGATCTGAGGAGCGAACGCACCGAACCCGGCGAGCACCAGCAGCCACCCGAGCAGGACCGTCCGCAGATGGGTAGCCGTCCACGCCCCGAGCCGGGCCAGCCGACCGGGTGCGGCGTGGCTGATCTCGACGGGTTGGTCCGGTCGTGTCGCGGCGATGGTCACGCGGCTCCTTTAGGGTACGGGGTAGGGTATCTGCTGAATTACCTCCCAGCGCTTCTGGCCAGGTGGGTCAGGCCAGGCTGAGGAAGAGTTTCTCCAATTCGCCGCTGCTCATCGGCTCGGCCTCGCCGTTGGCGGTCGCCGTGAGGCACTGCCGCAGGCCGGAGGAGAGCAGCCGGAACCCGGCGCGGTCCAAGGCACGGCTGGCGGCCGCGAGTTGCGTGACGATGTCGGAGCATTCGCGGCCGTCCTCGATCATCTTGATGATGCCGCCGACCTGCCCCTCAATCCGGCGCAGCCGACGCAGGACGTCGCCGGCTGCGGTCGCCTCTAGTTGCATGAGGTCACTCTACCAGATACCCCAGGGGGTATAAGCCACCTGTTGGTCATGGCAGCTGCACGTACCCGTTGCGGGCCTTCCAGAGGAAGTACTTCTCGAAGCCCAGCTTCATCAGGTGGGCCTGCGGGCCCGGGATGAGCAGGCCGTGCTTGCGCGGTGGGAGCATCTTGTCGGCGAGGATGATCACGCCGTTGTTGCCGGCATCCATCACGCACACCGCCGGGATGTCGGCGAACTGCTTGGTGTGCTTGGCTGCCTCGCCGCGGATCTGCGCGGCGATGTTCTTGGCCGCGGTGTGCGCCTGCACCTCGGTGGGGTAGCCGGTCTTCGGTATCCCGACCGGGACGGCGGTCTGCCACGGCACCTCGACCGCAGCGGCGATGCCGACGGCGTAGACGTCGTCGTACTTCTCGCTCTGGTAGGTCTCGCGGACCTTCACGTAGCCTTTCTCGTCGGCGATGGAGCTGACCTTGCGCACGACCTCTTGGCCGATGAACGGCGGCACGACCATCGCGTAAGAGAACGGGATCTCGGTGCCGCCGGACAGGACGAGCGCGTCGGTGGCGACGTGGTCGATCGCGACGCCGATGTGCGGCTGGATGTGCTCCTTCTTCAGGAACAGGCCGAGCAGCGACTCGCCGTGTGTCAGCCCGCCGATGCCGAAGTGCCCGAGGAACGGCTCGGCGGTGACGTAGCTGAGCTTGACTTGTTTCTTCAGGCCGGCCTTGCGCAGCCGGTAGGACATGTTGAACAGGAATTCGTAGGCGGCGCCGAAACATCCGGCCCCCTGCGAGGCCGCGATCACGACGTCGCCGGGCTTGTCGAGGAATCGCCGCCACTGCTCGCCCGCGTGAATCGCGTCCGGCAGGGTGGTGATGGTGACCGCGTTGTCGGTCATGCCGGGAACCGCGTCCATCTTGTTGCGGTATCCAGTGGCGATGACGAGGTAGTCGTAGCTGTGCCAGGTGTCTTCGCCAGTACGCACCCGCTTGCGTTCCGGATCGATCTCGGTCGCCTCGGCGGGCAGGAACTCGATCCCGTGCTCCTCGAACGTCGGAGCCACCGGGAAGGTGATCTCCTCCGGCCTGCGCTTGCCGAACGGCAGCCAGATCAAGCTCGGATTGAACACGAACCGATCTCCCGGCGAGATCACTTGCACGTCCACGTCGCCGTGCAGTTCATGCTTGACCGCCAGCGCGGCCGTCAGACCGCCGAAGTTCGACCCCAGCACCAGCACCTTCTTGCGCATCGCGCACCGCCTCTCTCAGATACCCCTGAGGGTATTGCAGGCAACGCCGGAGGCAACGGGCAACGTCCCGCGGTGCTCAGTCCATCGGGCCGATCAGGCCCCGACGGGCTGCCAGACGACCGTACGCATCTTCTGCGGCGCGCTCTACTGCGCGCCGGCCAGGCGGGGGATGATGTGCTCGCCGAGGCGTTGCACGAACGCGACCGGGTCGCCGCCGGGCGGCATGACGTGGACCTCGTCGATGCCCACGTCCGCGTATCCGCGCATCTGCTCGGCGAAGGCACTGCCACCGTCCGCCTCCGGAGTCAGCGGGCCGACCCACAGGATGCTCTTGCGGATTCGGTCTAAGTCGCGACCTTCGCGCTCGCAGTGTCCGGCGAGCACGTCGAGCTTGGCCTTGACCTGCTCGGGCCCGGCGTGCGGCCCGGCAAACAGGTTGCTCGCGTCGCCGTAGCGGGCGAGCAGTCTCAGCGTTTTCTTCTCGCCGCCCCCGCCGATCATGATCGGCGGGTGGGGGCGGGTGAGCGGTTGCGGGACGTTGCGGGTTTCGGCGAGCCGGTAGTGCCGGCCGGCGTAAGGGCCGGTGTCGTCGCTCCACATCTGGTGCACGATCTGCAGCGTCTCCTCCAGCCGCTCGAAGCGCTCGGCGAGCGGCGGGAACGGCACGCCGAATGCGGCATGTTCGCGTTGGTACCAGGCGGCGCCGATACCGAGCACCGCGCGCCCGCCGGAGAGCACATCCAACGTGGACACGATCTTCGCCAGCAGGGCTGGGTGGCGGTAGGTGACGCCGGTGACCAGCAGCTGCAACTCGACCGTGTTCGTGTTTCCGGCGAGGAACCCGAGCGTCGTGTAACCCTCCAACATGGGCTGATCGACGCCGCCGGCCATGTCTAGCTGCAGGTAGTGATCCATCACCGACAGGTTTGCCACGCCTGCGTCCTCGGCTGCCCGGCCGACCCGCGCCAGGGCGGGTCCGATCGCCGCCGGTCCGCCGGGCAGCGCGAAGTTGACCAGGTGTACGCCGATCCTCATGACGGTTCGCCTCTCTGTCTTGTTGGTCAGCCCTGTCTTGTTGGTCAGCCCTGCCTTGTTGGTCAGCCCTGCCTTGTTGGTCAGCCCTGTCTTGTCGGTCAGCGGGCCGGGGCCAGCCCGACCAGCTGTTCGCTGATCTGCCACAGCCGGGCTGCCGCGGCCGCATCGTACGAGCGCTTCGCGGACGTCTTCGGTTTGCGGTTGACAAAGTAGTGGCCGGTGACGCCTTGCACGTCGGGCGAGGAGGCCAGATAGATCGAGGTTGCCGCGCCGTTCTCAGGACTCTTCATGAATGGCCGGGCCAACGGGGTGAGGATCTTGTAGAAGCGTGCCGGGTCTTCGGCGCCGAACGCGGTGCGCACCACGCCGGGGTGCAGCACCGTGGCGGTGACGCCGGTGCCGTTCAGGCGACGGGCCAGTTCATAGGTGAACATCACGTTGGCCAGCTTCGACTGGTTGTAGGCGCGCTGGCCGGAGTAGTTGTGCTCGCCCTGCAGGTCCTCGAAGTCGATCGTGCCGATAGCTTGGGCACCGGAGGACACGGTGACGACCCGGGCCGGGGCGCTGTGCTCGAGCCGATCCAGCAGCAGGGCGGTCAGCAGGAACGGGGCGAGGTGGTTGACGGCGAAGGTGTGCTCCAGGCCGTCGGCGGTGACGTGCCGGTTGGCCCAGAATCCGCCCACGTTGTTGACCAGCACGTCCAGGCGCGGATAGCTGGCGAGGACCTCGCTCGCCAGGCGGCGTACCTCGGCCTGGCTGGACAGGTCCGCCGTGAACACATCGACGATTTGGTCCTCCGCCGCTGCGCGGACGTCGTTGGCCGCGGCCTCAGCTCGGCTGCGGTCGCGGCCAACGATGCCCAGGCGGGCACCCAGGGCAGACAGCCCGGCAGCGGTGGCCTTGCCGATGCCGCCGGTTCCGCCGGTGACCAGGACCGTCTTCCCGGCCATGAGGTCATTGGCGGGGTCAGCCATCGCTGACTCCATCGCGCGGCTCGGCGCGGTCAGCGCACGATCTTGAAGTTGAACATCGGTGTATTCAGCGCACCCATCAACCGCAGCCAGATCGGCACGATCATTTCGCTGCCCCGTGCAGTGGAGATGTCGCCCAGGTCGATCACGTCGCTGTGGCCGAAGCTCTCCAGCAGCGCGACGACGTCCTGCTTCGCTTCCGGGTCGTTGCCGGAGACGAACACGCTGTGCTCGCCATCGGCCAGCGCCTTCGGGTTGACCATCAGCGCCGCGGTCAGGGTGTTTAGCGTCTTGACCACCCGGGCGTCTGGGAACGCGGCCTGGATCTGCTCGCCGAGGCTGTCGGTGTCCTTGACAAGCAGGGTGGGCGGCATACCCCGAGAGAAGTCCAACGGGTTCGCGATGTCCAACAGCACTTTGCCGGACAGGTTCTGCGCACCGGCCGCGGTCAGCACGCCGATGGACACGCCGCCCGAGGTGGCATTGACGACCAGCTCGGCGTCGGCGGCGGCGTCGGCGAAGGTCGCCAGCTTGACGTCGGTGTGCTCGGCAGCCCAGGCCGAATAGGGCGGGTTGCCCATGGCGTCGAGGGCGGTGCGGCTCAACGTGTCGGACACGTCGCGCGTGCCGACGGTCACGTCATGCCCCAGCTCGGCGAGCCGGCCGGCCAGAGCTTGGCCGACCATCCCGGTACCCAGCACAGCGATCTTCATCGTGGTGACTCCTCACACATCTGTCGGGGGCGGTTCCCTATCGAGAGGGGACGCTAGCAGACAGATCTGTCTACTAGCAAGCGGCCTAGAATAGTGGGGGTTCCTCGCGACGACCTGGTGATCAGACAGACTTGTCTGTATGATTCGGCAACGATTCAGCATCCCGTCCATCCGAGGTGAACCCCATGCGGCCGACAGGCAGCACCCAGCAACCGGCGCGCCAGCGCATCCTGGACGCCGCGTTCCGGCTGTTCTATGCCCACGGCCCTCGCGGCGTCGGGGTGGACACGGTCATTGCCGAGTCCGGGGTCGCGAAGGCCACCCTGTACCGGCACTTCCCGCGCAAGGACGACCTGGTGCTGGCGTACCTGGACACGGTCGACCAGACCTGGTTCGGGCAGCTGCGCACCGCCGCCCGAGCCGCCGGCGACGATCCGCGTGAGCAGCTCGTCGGCATGTTCGATGCGCTGCGCACGGCCTGCCGGCGCGAGGGCTACCACGGGTGCGCGTTCATCAACGCTGCCGCCGAGTCCGAGTCCGGAAGCGACGTGCACGCTCGCACCGTCGAGCACAAGAACGTCGTACGTGCCTGGGTCACCGACCTGGCCCGCCGCGCCGGCGCCACCCATCCGGACCGGCTCGGCCGGCAGCTGACCATCCTCCTCGACGGCGGCCTGGCCGGGGGCGTGCTCGACGCGGACTCAGCCACGCCCGAGGCCGCCAAGGCCGCAGCCCGGGTCTTGGTCGACGCGGCCCGGCGCTAGGCGCTGACTTGCACGGTGCCATCATGCCGGCGTCTTCGTGGTCGAGGATGTGGCAGTGGTACACGGATCGGCCTGGATAGTCGGCGAAGTAGACCCGAATGCGCGTCCAGCCGTAGGCAGGCACGAGGACGACATCCTGCGGCACTGCCTCGGGGGTTCCGCCGGCGCTGTCCTGCAGAACCTGGAACGGCCAGACATGCAGATGGAACGGGTGAGCCATCGGGCTGATATTGGTGATCAGCCAGTCTTCTATGGTGCCCAGCCGCGACATCTGGTCGGTCCGGTTCGGATCGAAGGTTCGCCCGTTGATGGTGAACGCCGCGCCGCGGGCGCCGATGCCGCCCATGCCCCCCATTCCGTTACTGCCCAGAGCCATGGCGAAGGTGAGTTGCCGAGTTGCGGCGACCGGGCCGTCGGGAATCGCTGGGGCCGGCGGCTCGGGTGAGACTGTGGCGGCTCCGCCGCCGCCGGCGACCGTCACGGTGGCGAGGGCAACCGACCGAGTGGTGGACGAGGCGCCGCCCATCCCCATGCCGACGCTGCCCCGGTCGTAGGGGTCGGTGATCAGGTGGTGCAGGCCCGCGGCGCCCGGGCGGACGAGGATGTCGCCTCGATTGCCGGGAGCCAGCACGAGCCGATCAACGTCGCGTGGCGTAGGCAACGTGGAGCCGTCGACACTGAGTCGGGTCAGGCGATGACTCTCCAGGCGCAGCGACAACACGCGGGAGGTGCAGGCGTTGATGATGCGCCACCGCTGCGGCGAGCCAGCGGTGGCGATCGACGTCGGGGCGAGTTGGCCGTTGACCAGCACCCACCGGCCCTCGCGGCCCATCATCCTGGACATGGCGCTGCTGTCCGCGACCCGGCCGGACTCATCGATGGTGGTGTCCGTAATCACCAGTATCCGGTCTGCTGCCGTCGACGTGGCGTGGTCGTCATCGACGATGAGGGCTCAAGCGAGGCCGCCGAAGATCTGGCCGGCAACGTGGCCGTGATGGTGTGGGTGATACCACAGCGTGCCGGGCGGGTGGTCAGGCGGAATCCGGTATGCGTAGTCGAATGAGGCGCCGGGCTCGACCGAGATGAACGGGTTGTCGCTGTTTCCGACGGGCGAGACGTACAGGCCGTGAGTGTGCAGGTTGGTCGGCTGGTCGAGGTTATTGGTGAGGCGAATGCGGAGCAGGTCACCGGGATGCACCCGCAACGTCGGGCCGGGCGACGATCCGTTGTAGCCGAGGGCGGATGTACGCCGCCCAGCCAGGCGCACGCCAGGCGCGGCGGTCAGGTGCACGGTCAGCAGTCCGCCGCTGCTGGCCAGCACGGCGGGCTCGACCAACGCCTCGCCGGTAGCCCCAGGCGTGGCGGATCCGCTGCGGTCTCCCAGCCGAGCCAGCCAGCCGCCGGCACCAACCGCCACGCTGACCGTTCCGAGACCGGCCGGCTGCAGCGCCCGCCGGCGGCTGATCGGCCGACCGGTCACTGCAGCTCAGCGTGAGTCGCTACCGCCCTTCCCTCCGCCGTGTGCGAGGGCGGAACGGCCGGCTTCGAGACGTGCTACGGGCACCCGGAACGGCGAGCAGGACACGTAGTCGAGCCCCGCCGCGTCGAAGAAGTGGATCGACTCCGGGTCGCCGCCGTGCTCGCCACACACGCCCACCTGCAGCGCCGGGTTGGCTCGCCGGCCCTCGTCGACGGCGATCTGAACCAGCCGCCCGACCCCGGCTTGGTCGAGGGTGTCGAACGGCGAGGCGTCGAAGATCCGGTCCTCGAAGTAGATAGGGAAGAACGCAGCCTCGACATCGTCGCGGCTGAACCCCCAGGTCGTCTGGGTGAGGTCGTTCGTGCCGAAGGAGAAGAAGTCTGCGGCAGCAGCGATATCACCGGCGGTCAGCGCGGCGCGGGGGAGTTCGATCATCGTCCCGATCGGGATCTCCAACTGGTCGCCCGACGACTCCACGACCTCCGCGATGACTCTTTCGACGTCGCGTCGGGTGATTTCCAACTCGGGCACCGTGGCCACCAGCGGCACCATGATCTCGGCGCGCGCGTCGACGCCTTGTCGCCTAGCCTCGACGGTCGCCTCGGCCACGGCTCGGGTCTGCATCTCGAACAGTCCTGGTATGGCAAGGCCAAGGCGCACACCACGCAGGCCAAGCATCGGGTTGACCTCTCGCAGCTTGTCGAGCGCCGCCAGCAACCGGGTGTCGCGCTCGTCCGCCCCCCCGTCGGCATTGGCGAGCGCGACGCGCACGGCGAGCTGCGTGCGGTCGGGCAGGAACTCGTGCAGCGGCGGATCGATGAGCCGGATCGTGACTGGCAGCCCGTCCATCGCCGTGAGGATTCCCACGAAGTCCTCGCGTTGCAGCGGCAGCAGCGCCGCAAGCGCGGCATCGCGCTCGTCTTGGGTATCCGCGAGGACGAGGTCCTCCACGTATTGCCGGCGGTCGCCGAGGAACATGTGCTCCGTGCGGCACAGCCCGATTCCCTGCGCGCCGAATCGGCGCGCCCGGGCGGCATCCTCTGGCGTGTCGGCGTTTGCCTCGATGTGCAGACGCCGCCGGGTGTCAGCGTGCTGGAGGATCCGGTGCACGGCGCGGACGATGTCGCCGACCTCTGGTGCGTCCGGGTCGAGGCGGCCTTCGAAGTAATCCACGACCGGTGGTGGCTGGACGGCCACCCGGCCGAGGTAGACCGCGCCGCTGGTGCCATCGATCGAGATCTGGTCGCCCTCGTGGACCACGACGTCCGCTCCGATCAGCTGACGCCCCTCCTCGTCCATGGTGAGTTCTTCCGCGCCGACCACGCACGGCTTGCCCATGCCGCGGGCGACGACGGCGGCGTGGGCGGTCTTGCCGCCCCGGGTGGTCAGCACGCCGGCTGAGGCGACGATCCCGGCCATGTCGTCGGGGTTGGTCTCCCGGCGGACCAGGATCACGCTTTCGCCGGCTTCCCCTCGGCTGACGGCGGTGGCCGAGTCGAAGACCGCAGCGCCGACGGCGGCACCAGGGGAGGCGTTGATCCCGGTCGTCAGCCGGACGGTGTCGCCGGCCGGCACGAACTGCGGGAACATCAGCTGGCTGAGCTCGCGGCCGGAAACGCGGCGCAGCGCCTCGTCCATGTCGATGACGCCCTCGTCGACGAGCTGGCAGGCGACCCGGAACGCGGCTGGTGGCGTGCGCTTGCCGACCCGGGTCTGCAGCATCCACAGCTTGCCGCGTTCGATGGTGAACTCGATGTCGCACAGGTCGCGGTAGTGCTTCTCCAGGATGTCCGCGTTGCGCAACAGGTCCTGGTATGACTTCGGATCCAGCCGCTCGAGCTCGGAGATAGGCAGCGCATTGCGGATGCCGGAGACAACGTCTTCGCCCTGGGCATTGAGCAGGTAGTCACCGTAGAGGCCGGGATGCCCAGAGGCGGGGTCGCGGGTGAACGCGACGCCGGTGCCGGAGTCCGCGCCCTTGTTGCCGAAGACCATGGACATGATGTTGACCGCGGTGCCCAGGTCGTCGGGGATGTGCTCCTGTCTGCGGTAGACGGCGGCGCGCTCGGTATTCCACGAGTGGAACACGGCCTGGATGGCGAGTCCCAGCTGCTCGCGCGGCTCCTGGGGGAACGCGTGGCCGGTCTGGTCGAGCACCACCTGCTTGTACGTGGCGACCAGATCCCGCAACCGGTCGGGTGACAGGTTCGCGTCGTCCGTCTGATCCTGCTGCTTCGCCGCGTCGAGAACGTCGGCGAAGTAGCGCGCGTCGATGCCGAGCACGGTGCGGCCGAACATCTGGATCAGCCTCCGGTAGGAGTCCAGAGCGAACCGTTCGTCGCCCACCTGAGCGGCGAGGCCCTGAACGGACTGGTCGTTCAGGCCGATGTCGAGAACCGTCTCCATCATCCCGGGCATGGAGAACCGGGCACCGGACCGTACGGACACCAGCAGCGGATCGTCCGGCTGCCCCAGCCGCTGCCCGGCTCGGGCCTCGAGCGCGGCGAGGTGTGCGTCCACCTGCGCGGATAGCTCGGGGGGCTCCGCGCCGTCGCGCAGATAGCGCCGGCACGCCTCGGTAGTGATGGTGAACCCCGGCGGCACGGGCAGCCCGAGCCGGCTCATCTCAGCCAGGCCGGCGCCCTTGCCGCCGAGGAGGTCGGCCTGGCTCCGGTCGCCTTCGGCGAAGTCATAGACGTATTTCGTTTCCGGCGCCGCCGGCTGGTCAGTCAGGTTCGGTAGCACCTCGCCCTTCAGCGTCATCGCGATCCTCTCCAATTCACTGGTCGACGGCGGCGAGGGCCGCCGACGTACGGTCGAGCCGAGGTCGGGCCGGCGCTACTTCACGGCCACGCCGACGTCAGGATAGGCCGAGTCATCGCTGCCTCGTGTCCCCACATCATCACACTGGGTCCACGACGCCGTCGACCAGGCCCGGTGTCGCTGGTGCGGACACGATCGCTCCTGATCGGACGGCGCTACGCTCGGCTACCTTGAAAGCGATTCAAGTGTCGCCCACCCAAGGTCGCTGCGGTCGGGCCAAATGTCGCGGAACGAGCGGGACGTTCGCCCCTGATGCTCGCCGCCGTCGGGGCGGCAAAGTCGACGATCAAATGGCGAGACTGGATGTGGAAACAGGTATCGAGATGACCTCGTTGATCAACCCGAAGCTGACCCAGGCGCTGCGCCGGGCGGCGGTTCGCGCCACTCTCGCGCCGTCGATCCACAACACGCAGCCATGGCGATTCGTGCTTCGCGGCGATGCCCTGGAGATTCACGCCGACTGGAGCCGTCAGCTAAGGGTGATCGACCCGCGGGGGCGCCAGTTGTTGATCAGCTGCGGCTGCGCGGTGTTCAACGCGCGGGTGTCGCTGGCCGCCGCGGGCTACGACGCGAACGTCGAGCGGCTTGCGGACCCGGCGCGGCCGAATATGGTGGCGCGGCTGACGGTGCCCGACCGGCCCGGGAACTGGGTGCCGATCGGCGAGCTCGACGCGGCAATCGAGCAGCGGCGGACCAACCGCCGGCGGTTTGCCGACGAGGCGGTGCCACCCGAAGTGGTGTACGACCTGGTCCGCGCCGCGAACCTGGAAGGCGCGGAGCTCTTCGCGATCACCAGCCGGGAGCATCGGCGCGCGGTGGCGCGCCTGAGCCAGCAGGCCGACCAGCTGGAAAACGCCGATCCGGCCTACCGCGCCGAGCTGCGCGCGTGGACCACCGACGACTCGCGGCGTCTCGACGGGGTTCCGGCGGCGGTCGTTCCGCACGTTGAGGCGGGCGCCGGCGACGACCTGCCCATCCGCGACTTCGACACTCGGGGCACCGGCTGGCTCCCCACCGGAACTCATTCGACCCTGAACCAGTGCCTGTTGCTGCTGGGGACGATGGAGGACGGGCCCGCGGCGTGGCTACGGGGCGGCGAGGCGCTCGAGCGGGTCCTGCTGGAGATTGCCGATCGTGGCTACGCGGGCAGCCCGTTGACGCAGGTCATCGAGGTGGCCCAAACCCACGCGCAGCTGCGCCAGGAGTTGCAGCTGGACATGCATCCGAACGTGCTGCTGCGCGTCGGCCGGGCACCGTCCACCCCCAACACCCGCCGGCGGCGGCTGGTGGACGTGCTGACCGAGGCCGAGTGAACGCCCTGCCGCGACCATACGGCACCGATAGAGTGCACGGTGATGCCGTCACGCGCACTCGAAGAGGACGGGCCGCCGGAAAAGTCGGCTGCGCCCGCACTGCCTGACGGGCCCAAGCTCGAGTTCGACCAACTGCTCACCCAGCTCGTCGATCGCGTCCGGGACGTGCTCGCCGCACAGGGCAGATTACGCGGTTTGCTCGAGGCCAACCAGACGATCGTGAAGGACTTGGGCCTATCGGTCGTGCTGCGCCGGATCGTCGAAGCCGCCTGCTCCTTGGTGCGGGCGCGTTACGGCGCGTTGGGGGTTCTCGCGCCGGGCGGTGGGCTGGAGCAGTTCGTCCATGTCGGCGTCGACGACGAGACCGTGGCCCGCATCGGCCACTATCCCGAGGGCAAGGGCCTAGTCGGCGCGCTGATCGACGACCCTAGGCCGATTCGGCTGCGCACCATCTCCGGCGACCACCGGTCGGTGGGCTTCCCCGCAGGTCACCCGGCGATGGACAGCTTCCTCGGCGTTCCGATCCGAGTGCGTGGCGAGATCTACGGCAACCTTTACCTCACCGAGCGAGAAGGCGGGGAATTCACCGCGGCGGACGAGGAGCTGGTCGTCTCACTCGCGGCCACGGCGGGCATCGCGATCGAGAACGCCCGGCTGTACGAGCAGGCAAACCGCAGGCAGGACTGGTTGCAGGCCTCGACCCAGATAACCCGCCAGCTGCTGTCGGACGACGGGGAGGAGCCGCTGCAGCTGATCGCCCGGCAGGCGCAGCAGATCGCCGACGCGGACATGGTCACCGTCGTGCTTCCCACCGCGGACGGGCAGCGGCTGATGGTCGAGGTCGCGGCCGGCGTGGGCGCCGACCAGCTCACCGCGCTCACCTATCCGATCGAGGACACGCTGGCCGGTCTCGCCCTGAGCAACGGACGTCCGGTCCTCGTCGCGGACGGGACCCAGGACGAGCGTGACCTGATGCACCTGTCCGAAGTCGAAACGGTCGGGCCGGTGATGGTGCTTCCCCTCGTCGGGTCGCAGCGAGTGCGCGGCGCCCTCGTCATCGGCCGGTTGCATGGACGGCAGCGTTTCGATGATGCCGACCTCGACATGGCCACGACGTTCGCCAACCACGCGGCCCTGGCGCTGGAACTTGCCGACGCCCGGGACGACCAGCAACGCGTCGTGTTGCTCGAGGACCGCGACCGGATCGCCCGGGACCTGCACGACCACGTCATCCAGCGGCTGTTCGCGGCCGGGCTCACCGTGCAGAGCGTGGCGTCAGGACTCGGTTCCGACGAGTGGGCTGCCCGGCTGAACCGGGTCGTTTCCGATGTGGACGAGACGATTAGCCAGATTCGGACATCGATCTTCCAGCTGCGCGGCTCGCTCGGTCCGCAGACTGGCACGGTGCGGGCGAGTTTGCTCACGGTGATCAGCCAGGTGACGCCGCTGCTCGGGTTCGAACCGCAGATGCGCTTCACCGGGCCAATCGACGCCGTGACGCCACAGCACGTCGTTGGCGACCTCGTCGCCGTGCTGCGTGAGGCGCTGACTAACGTTGCTCGGCACGCACAGGCGACCCGCGCGGACGTCGATGTCACCGCCACCCTCACCTATCTCGCTCTCGAGATCACCGACGACGGAGTCGGGATCGGCGACACGCAGCGGCGCAGCGGCCTGGCGAACCTGCGGCTTCGCGCCGAGCAACTCGGGGGCACGCTGGTAATCACGACCGGTGCACCCGAAAGCACGCACCCGACACAAGAAGGAACACGCCTGCGATGGAGCATCCCACTGACGTGACAACGCCGCGGAGCCCAGACCCTGTGCGGGTATTCCTGCTCGACGATCACGAGATCGTCCGGCGGGGCATCGCCGACCTGCTCGAGGCCGAATCCGGCATCACCGTGGTCGGCGAGGCGGGCACCGCCGCGGAGGCACTGCGCCGGATTCCCGCGGTGCAACCAGATGTCGCCGTCCTCGACGCCCGGCTGCCCGACGGCAGCGGCATCGACGTCTGCCGGGACATCCGCTCGGCCCTCCCGCAGATCCGCTGCCTGATTCTCACTTCCTACGACGACAACGACGCGATCTTCGCCGCCGTCATGGCCGGGGCGGCGGGCTATCTGCTCAAACAGATTCGCGGGTCGTCGCTCGTCGACGCCATCCGGCAGGTGGCGCTCGGCAAGTCGCTGCTCGACCCCGCAGTCACCGAGCGGCTGCTGATTCGGCTGCGTGAAGGCGCGCCGCAAGACGCGCGCCTTGCGTCCCTCACCGATCGGGAACGCGAGATCCTCGGCCTGATTACCGAGGGCCTGACCAACAAGCAGATCGGCGAGCGGCTGTTCCTCGCCGAGAAGACCGTCAAGAACTACGTATCCGGCCTGCTATCCAAGCTGGGCATGCAACGGCGTACCCAAGCCGCTGTCTATGGATCACAGGTCCGACCGACCTGAATGGCGGCTCAGGCACTCTTCGTCGGCGGGCAGTCAGCGGCGGCCGGGCGCTGGCTGATGAACCGGCGAATCAGGCCGGCGAAGCGCTCTGGCTCGTCGAGGTGCGGGAAATGCCCGGCATGCTCGAAGATCTCGACCCGGCTGCCCGGGATGGCTTGCTGAGCCAGCACCGCATGCCAGGACGGAATCAGGTGGTCGCGGGCACCCCAGACGAGCAGCGTCGGGACATCGGCAAGCAGGGCGAGACGCTCGCCTGCGGTGACCGCCTGGCCGCGTACGTCGATGACGGCGCGGGTGGTCGCGAGGAACGCGCGGCGGCTCTCCGCGTCGTGCAAAGAGCCCAGCGCCCGCCATGCCTTGGTGACGTCGCCCCCGCCGTGCACCCCGATCCGAGCCAGCGCGCCCCCCACGGAGCTGCCGCGTTCGCGTACCCAGTCGGAAGTAAGCAGCGGCAGCACCCATTCCGCTCCGGGCAAGACCGCTGCCCGCAGTAGCAGGCTCAGCTCCCGGCCGAGGCCTCCGCTGCTGACCAGGACGATGCCGTCGACCCGTTCGGGGAATAGGTAGGCGAATTGCAGCACGATGCCGCCACCGAGGGAGTGGCCGACCAGCGTCACCGAGCCGATGCCGAGGTGGTCGAGCAGATCGCGCAGCGTGGCCGCGTGCGCGCCCAGCGAGTAGTCCCCTCTGGGCTTCGCCGAGGCGCCGTGCCCGTACAGGTCGGGCGCGACGGCGCGGTGATCCGCCCGCAGTTCGCGCACTGACTGCTCCCAGTCGTCATGCGAGCCGAGCAGGCCGTGGACGAACAGGATCGCCGAGCCCTGACCGGCGTCAGCGTAGTAGAGGCACTCGCCGTGGAGTGTGACAGTGCTCGGCTCGCAGTCGGGCACGCTCCACCTCCGATGGCTACCTGATCGTAGGTTACCCGACCGTAGGTTGAAGCTCCGAGATCCGACCTACCGCTGATGGCGGAGGTTCAGGCGAGGCGCTGCTTGAGCGACGCGAGCTCGTCGCGCAGCGAGGACGGCAGCGACGGGCCGATGGTGGCGAACCATTCCTCGATACCGCTGATCTCGTTGCGCCACTCGCCGGCGTCGACGTCGAGCACTGCCTCCAGCTGGTCAACGCTCAGGCCAAGTCCCTCGACGTCGAGAGCCCCAGGTGTCGGGACCCGCCCGATCAGCGTGTCGCGCGCGGTGGCCGTGCCTTGGATGCGTTCGATCGCCCACTTGAGCACACGCATGTTCTCGCGGAACCCGGGCCACAGGAATCGTCCGTCGGCGTCGCGGCGGAACCAGTTCACGTAGAAGATCCTCGGCAACTTGACGGCGTCGGCGCCCTTGCCGACCTCGATCCACTGCGCGAAGTAGTCGCCGGCGTCGTAGCCGAGGAAGGGCAGCATCGCCATCGGGTCGCGGCGCACCAGGCCGACCCTGCCAGTGGCCGCGGCAGTGGTCTCGGACGACAGGGTAGTGCCCAGGAAGACGCCGTGCTGCCAGTCGCGCGCCTCGGTGACCAGCGGGACGGTGTCTGCGCGCCGGCCGCCGAAGAAGATCGCGTCGATCGGCACACCGCTCGGGTCCTCCCATTCCTCCGCGAGGATCGGGCACTGCGCGATCGGCGTGCAGAAGCGGGAGTTAGGGTGCGCCGCTGGTTGTCCGGCGGACGGCAACTGGTTGCCCTCGCTGTCGAGACCAGACGGTGTCCACGAGCGGCCCTTCCAGTCGGTGAGATGTGCGGGGGGCTCGTCGGTCATGCCCTCCCACCACACGTCGCCTTCATCGGTGAGCGCCACATTGGTGAAGATCGAGTTGCCCTGCTCCATCATGCGCATCGCGTTGGGGTTGGTGTGCCAGCCGGTGCCGGGTGCGACGCCGAAGAACCCGTACTCAGGGTTAATCGCATACATCCGGCCGTCCTTGCCGAAACGCAGCCAGGCGATGTCGTCGCCGAGCGTCTCGACCTTCCAGCCGGGCAGGGCCGGGTCGAGCATGGCCAGGTTCGTCTTGCCGCACGCGGACGGAAACGCCGCGGTGATGTAGTAGGTCTTCTGCTGTGGCGAGGTGAGCTTGAGGATGAGCATGTGTTCGGCGAGCCAGCCCTCGTCGCGGGCGATCACCGAGGCGATGCGCAGCGAATAGCACTTCTTGCCCAGCAGCGCGTTGCCGCCGTAGCCCGAGCCGAACGACCAGATCGCGCGTTCCTCAGGGAACTGCACGATGTACTTGGTGTCGTTGCATGGCCACGTCACGTCGGCCTGCCCCGGCTCGAGCGGCGCGCCCACCGAGTGCAGGCAAGGAACAAACGCCGCGTCGTCGCCGAACTTGGCCAGCGCTGCCGCCCCCATGCGGGTCATGATGCGCATCGAGGCGACGACGTACGGCGAGTCGGTGATCTGGGCGCCCAGTTGCGGCTCATGCGAGGTGAGCGGCCCCATGCAGAACGGAATCACGTACATCGTCCGGCCGCGCATCGAGCCGCGGAACAACTCGGTGAGGATGGCCTTCATCTCGTCGGGGTCCATCCAGTTGTTGGTCGGCCCGGCGTCACGTTGCAGGCGTGAGCAGATGAATGTGCGGTCCTCGACCCGGGCGACGTCGCTCGGGTCAGACGCACACCAGAATGAGTTTGGCCGCAGCTTCGGGTTCAGCCTGGTGAGCGTGCCGGATTCGACGAGCTGGTCCGTGAGCCGCGTCCATTCATCGGCCGACCCGTCGCACCACACGACCCGATCGGGCTGGGTAAGCTGCGCGGCTTCCTGGACCCAGGCAAGCAGGGCAGCGTGCTGGGTGGGCGCGCTGTCGAGTCCGGGAATGCTGTGTGTCGTCGCCATGCGGATTCTCCTTGCCCGTAGTCGTCGACCTCGCTACGTCGAAGGCGGCCGTCGGGTGTTCGGGGGATCTGTTGAGGTTAACCGCTGAAACCGCTTGCACACGCCGGTACAGCGGTGCGTTGCTGATCACAGGGCGGGCGGGTCCGTGTCCTGGTCCGACGCGGGTAGCGCTGAACTGTCGGTCGGGCCCGCTATCGTCGACGCACTTACTCGTAAGGAGCTGGTTTTGACCGCTGATACCACGATGGAACGCGCGCTGGCTCGGGCCGAGGCGGACGTCGAGGCGGCTGCCCGGTCGGCCCACGTCTTGGCCGTTGAGCTCAGACGAGCCCGCTCGGCTGCTGCGATCGGGCAGGTGCGCGAGCTTCGTCGCGCGCTCGAGGCCGCGGTCGGGCTCGCCGAGCAGCTGCAGCGGACGGTGCGGGAGGCTCGCGGGTCCTACGACCTGGACGAGGCTGGGCTGCTCGCCTCCGGCGCGTACGCCAAGGAGCTGCTCGCGACCGCGGCCGACACGGGCGTTGCCATCTTCGAGGAGGACGACCGATTGCTGTGCTACCCGTCGATCGTGCGCGTGCTGCCGGGCGATCTGGCCCTGGAGATCGACCGCAGACGGGTGCGCGGGCTGCGCCCCTCGGTGGTAATCCGGCAGCTCGAGCGGGCGCAGAACGCTGGGCCACGCTTCAAGCCGGAGCCGTTCCTGGCCAGCCTGTTCGCCGCCTACCAGCTGGTGCTGGCCAAGCACGGCAAGGCGCCGGGAGCTGTGGTGCGACTACTGGATGTGTACGGGGTACTCACGCTGCTTCCGGGTCAGGCGCGGGAGTACACCAAGCCGGAGTTCACCCGTGACCTGTACCTGCTGGACCAGACCGGCGTCACCGTTGTGGGGTCCACGGGGCGGCAGCTGCGCTGGGCGGCCAGCTCCGGTACCCGGCTGTCCGGGGTGCTGACCACGGTGGCCAAGAGCGGGCAGCAGCAGCGCTACTGGGGCGTCGCCTTCGAGCAGGTCGCGCCGTGACCGAGCCACTTGGCAGCGGCCTGCCGCTGGGCGGCACCGGCCTCACCGCGGAGTCCTATGCCGAGTTCGTCGCGAAGGAGTACCTCGCGGACTACGTGCGCGGCGGCGGGGCCGCGATCCGGTTCGTGGTGACCGGCAGCGACGACGTCGCGATGCGGTGGCACCACCACCTGGCCTCGGCGGCGGCTGACGAGGGCTACCTCTACGTTGCAGCCGAGGCGGCCGACGTGCGGGTGCACCTCGTCGACCAGCTCTACGCCACGGTCGCGCGTCAGCTGGACTGGTCCGAGCTCGCCCAGCGCCAGGTCCGGGACGCCTGGGACCAGCTCGGGTTGCCGGTGCCCGAGCCGGCTGAGCTCTCGGTCGCGGCGATCGCCGAGCACCATGAGGTTGACGCTCGGGAAGCGGCGCGCAGCATGCGCCGCCAGCTGGAGAGCACGCTGCTACATGATCCGTCGCTGGCGCGGGAGTTCCGGCTTGCCGTGCTCAGGCTCTGCCAGGCGGAACTCGGTACGGGCGACGTGCTCGGCGCCGAGCGTGCCGCGGTGCTGTCCTGGCTGCGGGTCGAGCCGGTAGCGCTGCGCGACCTGCGCTCCGCTTCGCTGTACGCACGCATCGGCCGGCACAATGCGCGGTCCATGCTGGTTTCGCTGGCCGCTTGGCGAGCTCGGGTCGCCGGCACCGGGCTGGTGCTCGATCTCGACCTGGCCCGGCTGGCGGTGTCGCGGCGGCTACCGGTCGACGAGCGGGCCGGCTGGTATTACAGCAAGGCCGCGGTTCTCGACGCCTATGAGGTATTGCGCCAGCTCGTCGATGCCACCGACAGCCTGCGCGGGGTGTTCGTCGCGGCCGCGCTGCAGCCCCAGTTGGTGACCGACGACGCGCGAGGTTTGCCGGCCTACAGTGCGCTGCAGCAGCGTGTGGTCGACGAGGTCCGTGACCGCCGCCGGGCCAATCCGTTCGCCGCACTTGTTCGCCTGGAGACCAGGTTGGAGGCCACACCGTGACGATGGGGGTGCTCGAGCGGCTGTCCGCCCGCCGCGCAGTCGAGGCGTTGCGCTCGGGAGTGCCGAGCCGGGACGGGGTTGCCGCGCTGGGCAGCGGGCAGGCCGAGATCGAGGACCGGTTCGTCGGGTTGCTCGATGCCGCCGGCACGGTGCGTCCGAATGCCCACCGGGGCCTGCTCGTGGGTGGTGGGTTCGGATCGGGCAAGAGCCACCTGCTCGAGCATCTCGCCCACCTGGCGCTCGATCGCGGTTTCGCCGTCAGCCGGGTGGTGATCAGCAAGGAGACGCCGCTACACGACCCAGCCAAAGTGCTGCGCGCGGCCGTCGAGTCGGCTATTAGCCCCAACGGCGCGGTCGGTGCGGTAGCCGAGGCCGCAGCCGGGCTCGACCCGGGCAGCCCCGGTTTCGCCGAGCTGTTGCGGTGGGCCAGCGGCGGTCCGGTCGACGAACGGTTCCCGCTCACCGTCAGCCTGTTCCCTCGCGCACAGGCCGCTGACGACGAGTTTGCCGACGCAATCGTGCGTTTCTGGTCCGGTGACCGGCTCCCCGTGGCCGAGCTGCGCCGACAGGCCAGACTGGCCGGAGAAGGCCGTCGCGTCCTGGCCGCTGTGCCGGTGCGCGACCTCGCGGTGCAGCGGTTCCGTTTCCTCGCCCGGCTGTTCGCCGCGGCTGGCTGCCTGGGGTGGCTGCTGCTGTTCGACGAGGTCGAGCTCATCGGCCGCTACACGTTGCTGCAGCGCGGCAAGTCGTACGCCCAGCTCGCCGACTGGCTGCTCGCCGACGCAGACGATCCGGCGAGCCCGCTGGTGACGGTGCTCGCGATGACCGACGACTTCGACGCCGCGGTGCTGACCGCGAAGAACGACCGGCAGGTTGTCCCGGCCAAGCTGCGCGCCAAGCAGCAGCCGCAATGGGACGAGGTGGCGGCAGGTGCCGAGACTGGCATGCGGCTCATCGAACGTGACATCGTGCTGCTCCAGCAGCCGGACGCGGCCGAGTTGGACCGGACCTATCAGCAGCTGAAGACGCTGCACAGCGAGGCGTTCGAGTGGGACGCCCCCGACGTCGCCGGGCTCGAGCGGCTGGGCGCAACGCAGATGCGCCAGTACGTCCGGGCATGGATCAACGAGTGGGACCTGGTCCGCCTCGACCCGTCCTACCGGCCGCAGAGCGAGGTGGCGCCGCTAACCATGACATACGACGAGCAACCCGATCTCGACACCGACGAAGACGTGACGACGCCGGACGACGGCTGATCCGCCGAGTGGTTTGGTGCAGGCGTCTCCGCCGGCGAGGCGACCGCGCTAACGCTGCTGGCTGCGCTGCTCGTCCGGCCAGCGCAGCTGGATGCCTAAAGTGGTGAGAAGCCGCTGGAAGTCGGCCAGGAGGTCGGGGCGAGCCCGGACGGCGCGGGGCGGCACCCGCTGTTCGAGCGCGTACGCGGCCAGCGCGCCGGCGGCTTCGCCGACATTCCACTCGACCGGATGCAGCCGGTAGCAGCCGTTGGTGATGTGGGTGACGACTGCTGCGCTTCGCTTGCGCCGGGGCGGGCCTGGACGCCGACATGCTGCTCGAGGACCGGGTACTCGGCGCGGATCCGGCGGCTCTCCCGGATGTACGGCTCGGCCGCAAGACCGTCGCGGGTGCCGAGCGGGTCTCCGGTGAGCCGCAATCCTGGGTACCCGGTGCCGCCGTCGGGCCGCGGTGCCTCGGTCTGCATCCAGTAGACGAAGCAGCGGGTCAGCTCGCGGGCCGCCAAGAGGCGCTGGCCTCGATCGTGCTCGGTTGCTCCGACGACCGGGGCGAGCCAGTAGTCGACCTGAGGCCAGTTGACGAGGGTGATATCCGACAGCGGCGGCTGGTAGACGCTGCCGTCCCGGATCCGGCGGAACCGCCACAGATCGTGCTCGTCGCCGAATAGTGGTCGCCTCAGCGGCCGGCCGGTCTCCGGGTCCTGCGTCGTCCAGCCGAGCTGGGGGCCGGGCCAGAATGGGGCCCGGTAGTCGCGCCAGAACGGGTAGCTGTCCGGGCGGTCGATGGTGTGGTCCGCGCCGGGGTACCACTCCAAGGCAGCGCACCAGGTGAGGGCCTGCTGGTCCTGCGGGTCGGCGGGCCTGTCGAGCGCGTGCAGCTCGCCGGTGTCCGCCACGCTCTGCGCACCGAGCGTGTACTCGCACCCGGCGAGCGGCAACAGGTCCCCCTCTTCGCTGGCATCGAGCACATATGCGGCCGTTACGGTCAACGGCTCATCCCCTGCCGTGGGGGTGAATGCGCCGGCTCCGATCCGGTCTGCGCCGACGTCGGCGCTGGTGGGGCGGTAGTTCGGCAGGATCCGCAGCCGCCCGGACCGCCGGTGCGGGGCGACCATGTCCGTCAGCACCCGCTGGATCAGCGTCGGCTCCGCGCACAGCCCGCTGACCCAGCCGCCGCCGGGATTGAGCAACGGCATGCCGCGGGCTCGTCCGGTAATCCGCCGATCTGCGCGGTAGCGGCTGCGGACGCCCTGACGCATGCGGCGGTAGGACGCGGTGATCCCGGTGGTCTCCACCCACGGGTGTTCGTCGGGTGGGACGGCCTGGGCCGTCAGCTGGCCGCCCAACCATTCGCTCGGCGCGACGAGAACGACGTTGCGGCCGAGGCCCGCCGCGGCGAGACCTGCGGCGACACCGCCGCATCCCGCGCCGACCACGAGCACCTCGGCCTCGAGCTGCATGCTGGGTCCTTCGCGGTTGGGTCCGATGTCGCGCGGTAGGGTCCGCGTGGCAAGCGTGCCCGCGGATGGAACCGATGACGACCCCGGATCGCCCACGCGGCTGAAGGTGGCGCCCATGCAGAAGCTTTCCCTGAACGCGGTAGGCCGCGAGCAACTCGGCGCCGCCCGACGCGCCTCCGCCGGCCGCGCGGCGACCACCGTCGTCGGCGGGCACGAGCACGTGCTGCGGCAGACGGTGATCGCGTTGCTCGCGGACCGGAGCCTGGACGAGCACGACAACCCCGGCGAGGCGACGGTGCATGTGCTGCGCGGCCGGGTGCGCCTCACCGCCGGCGACACTTCCTGGGACGGGCGCGCCGGTGACCTGCTCGTCGTGCCCGACGGACCGCACGCGCTGCACGCCCTCGAGGACTCGGCGGTGCTGCTGACCGTGGCGAAGCCGCCCGCCTGACCAGCTCTTGCTGTTGATCTGAGGGTTTAGCGTTGCTCAGCGACCGCAAGCCTCAGATCAACACGGGACGGACCCGCTGGGCGGATCAAACACTGGGCAGTCAGCCGGCGAGCAGGACGCCGAGGAACAGCGCGGCGAGCGCACTTGTGCCGGTGAGCGCGCCGAACACGGCCAGGCCGGTCCGGCTGCGCGATCGGGCATGCAGCGCCGCGGTGATGCCCGAGATGGCGACCACGCAGAGCTTGACGATCAGCGTGGTGCGGTAACGGCCGGTGTCCTTGTCGCTCTCGGCGATCATGTTCCAGATCCCGGTTGCGACGAGGACCGCGAAGGCGGGCCAGGCGACCTGGTTGAAGCGGCGCGCCGCGGCTTTGGTGAGGTCGGTACCGAACCGGCGCAAGGCAGGCACCAGCGCGGCCAGGGTGAGCTGTCCACCCACCCAGACCGTGGCCGCGAGCACGTGCAGGAACAGCCGGATCGTGTCCCAGCTGACCGCCAGCATCGGGCTACCCGCCGCCGAGCAGTTCGCGGGCCTCCCGGGCGATCTGCAGGTCTTCCCGGGCGGTGACTACCAGGGTCCGCACGGCCGCCGTGGCCGCCGAGATCTCGGCATCGGTCACCACGTTGTTGCGATGGGCGTCGACGCCCACGCCGAGCCAGCCCAGCCGATCGGCGGCCCGCGCCCGGACGATGGGGGAGTGTTCGCCGACGCCGCCAGTGAACACGAGCGCGTCCATTCCGCCGGCCGCCACCGCCATCGAGCCGATTCCGGTGGCGAGTCGATGCAGGTAGACGTCGAGGGCGAGCTGGGCGTTCGCGTCGCCAGCCGCTGCCCGGCTCTCCACCTCGCGCATGTCCGCGGTGCCGGCCAAGGCGGCGAGCCCGGAATTGTTCTCCAGCGCGATGGCGACCTCGTGGGGGGACAGGTGCTCGTGCTCCTCCAGCCAGAGGACCAGGCCGGGGTCCACCGTGCCGGAGCGGGTCGCCATCACCAGGCCCTCCAGCGGCGTGAACCCCATCGTGGTGTCGACGCTGCGGCCGTCGACCACCGCGCACAACGAGGCGCCGGCACCTAGGTGGCAGGTGATCACCCGCAGGCCTTGGGGTGACCGGCCGAGCAGGTCGGCAGCGCGCCGGGAGGCGTAGGCGTGGGACAGGCCGTGGAAGCCGTAGCGGCGAATCCGGTACCGCTGCCGCCACTCGGCCGGGATCGCGTAGGTCGCGGCAGCGGCCGGGATCGTGGTGTGGAACGCGGTGTCCAAGCAGGCGACGGCAGGCACGTCGGGCAGCCGCCCGGTAACGGCGTCCAGCGCGGCCAGCGACTTCGGCTGGTGCAGGGGCGCCAGGTCCGTCAGCTCCCGGAGCTGCTTCGTCACCCGCTCATCGAGACGGACCGGACCGGTGAATTCGGTGCCGCCGTGGACGACCCGATGGCCCACCACGTCGGGGGAAGGCCAGCGGCGCAACACGTCGGCCAGCTTCGCTTCGTCGAAGCCGGACGAATCGGCGGGCAGCTGCGTGTGCTCGACCGTCTCGTCGCGCCCGTCGAGCAGCTGCAGCTTCAGGCTCGACGAGCCGGCGTTGACGACGAGGACCCGCACCCGTCAGCCCCGTCCGGGCCAGGTCCAGCCAGCGATCGCCGGATCGTCCTCGCCGTGCTCGCGGGTGTAGGCGCGGGCGGCGAGGCGGGCGTCGGACATCTGCTGGCGCAGCACCGCCGCCCGGCTCCCCAGCGACGGGACGCGGTCGATGACGTCCATGACCAGATGGAACCGGTCCAGATCGTTGAGCATCACCATGTCGAACGGTGTGGTGGTCGTGCCCTCTTCCTTGTAGCCGCGTACGTGGATGGTGTGGTGTGCGCTGCGCCGGTAGGTCAGCCGGTGGATCAGCCACGGGTAGCCGTGGTAGGCGAAGATGACCGGCTTGTCGGGGGTGAACAGCGCGTCGAAGTCGTGGTCGGACAGCCCGTGCGGGTGCTCGGTCTCCGGCTGCAGCCGCATCATGTCGACGACGTTGATCACCCGGACCTTCAGCTCGGGCAGGTGCTCGCGCAACAGGTCGGCGGCCGCCAGCGTCTCGACGGTGGGGATGTCACCGGCGCACGCGAGCACCACGTCAGGTTCGCCGTCGGTGTTGCTGGCCCATTCCCAGATTCCGAGCCCTCGGGTGCAGTGCGCGATCGCCTCGTCCATGCTCAGGTAGTTCAGCGAGGGCTGCTTGCCGGCCAGGATGACGTTGACGTAGTTGCGGCTGCGCAGGCAGTGATCACCAACCGAGAGCAGCGTGTTGGCGTCCGGCGGCAGGTAGACCCGGACGATCTCGGCCTTCTTGTTCATGACATGGTCGATAAAACCCGGGTCCTGGTGGGAGAAACCGTTGTGGTCCTGTCGCCACACATGCGAGGACAGCAGGTAGTTCAGTGAGGCGATGGGGCGCCGCCACGGGATTGTTCGGGTGGTCTTGAGCCACTTTGCGTGCTGGTTGAACATCGAATCGATGATGTGGATGAACGCCTCGTAGCAGTTGAACAGACCGTGCCGTCCGGTGAGCAGGTAGCCCTCCAGCCAGCCCTGGCACAAGTGTTCCGACAGCACCTCCATCACCCGCCCGTCCGGTGAGAGGTGGTCGTCGCCGGGCACCGTGATCGCATCCCAGGCCCGGTCGGTCTCGTCGAAGACCGCCCCGAGCCGGTTGGACGCCGTCTCGTCCGGACCCATCAGCCGGAACCGGTCTGGGTTGCGGGCGATGATGTCGCGCACGAACGCGCCGAGCACCCGGGTCGCCTCGCTGGACTGGGTCCCGGGCCGGTCGACGGGCACCGCGTAGTCGCGAAAGTCGGGCATCACCAGGTCGCGCAGCAGCAGCCCGCCGTTGGCATGCGGGTTGGCGCTCATCCGCCGCTGCCCGATCGGGGCCAGCGCCTGAAGCTCCGGGATCAGCCGCCCGTCCTTGTCGAACAGCTCGTCGGGGCGGTAAGTGTGCAGCCACTCCTCCAGCATTGCCCGGTGGTTGGCGTTGGTCCGCGTCTCGGCAAGCGGGACCTGATGGGACCGGAAGGTGCCCTCGACGGGCAGCCCGTCGACCTCCTTCGGCCCGGTCCAGCCCTTCGGGGTGCGCAGCACGATCATCGGCCATGCCGGACGCGCCGTCGTGCCCCCGTGTCGGGCCGCCTGCTGGATGGCGGAGATGTCGTCCATGACCTCGTCCAGCGCCGCCGCCAGCCGCTGGTGCACGTCCACCGGGTCGTCGCCCACCACGAAGCGCGGCTGGTAGCCGTAGCCGCGCATCAGCTCGGCCAGTTCGTCGTCCGGGATGCGCGCAAGCACCGTCGGGTTGGCGATCTTGTACCCATTCAGGTGCAGCACCGGCAGCACCGCGCCGTCGGTCACCGGGTTGAGGAACTTGTTGGAATGCCAGCTGGCCGCCAGCGGACCGGTCTCCGCCTCGCCGTCGCCCACGACGCAGAGCGCAACCAGGTCGGGATTGTCGAACACGGCTCCGTAGGCGTGCACCAGCGCGTACCCGAGTTCGCCGCCCTCGTGGATCGAGCCGGGTGTTTCCGGCGCCACGTGGCTCGGTATGCCGCCCGGGAAGGAGAATTGCCGGAACAGGGCCCGCATCCCGTCCTCGTCCTGCCCGATGGAGGAGTACACCTCGCTGTACGTGCCCTCCAGATAGGCGTTGGCCACCAGGCCTGGGCCGCCGTGGCCCGGACCGGTGATGTAGATCGCGTTGACGCCCCGCTGCTTGATCACCCGGTTCATGTGCACATACAGCAGGTTCAGGCCAGGCGTGGTGCCCCAGTGCCCCAGCAGCCGCGGCTTGACCTGCTCGGCCTGCAGCGGTTCGCGAAGCAATGCGTTGTCCAGCAGGTAGATCTGCCCCACGGACAGGTAATTGGCTGCGCGCCAATATCCGTCGATCAGCGCCAGCTCGTCCTCGGACAGAACCTGCTTCGACGCACCCTGCTCTGCCATCAGCCATCCCCTTCACTTACCGGAGAGATCAGTGCTGCAGCCGAGTCTGCCCGCAACTAATTGGGCCGGGACACCCGGTACGTGCGCGAGGGACAGCTGCGCCAGTCCTAGCGCGTGTAGACCTCGCGACGGGTCCGGAGGGAGACGACGACGATGAGCAGGACGGCGCCGTCCACGGTGTAGATGATTCGGGTAATCGCCTGTCTAGCCAGGTCGGGGAGCCTTTGCGATCTGCTCTATCGCTGCCAGGGTGACCGGAATGCCGGCGATCGCCTGGCTGCGCCGTAGCTCGATCCGGGCGTCCGCACCCGGTCCGTATTTCTCGCGGAACATGGCGGGGCCTTCCGCAAGGAACTCCCAGGTCTCCGTGAGCTGAGTGCCGCCCGGGACTGGCTTGAATCGGTAGCTCCACCGTGCGTACCTGCCGCCGACCAGCCACGCGAACTCGCGGCCGCGCGGTGCGACGGCGACTGAAACCCCGCGACCAAACCACTCACGGCAGAAGAGTGCGTTCACGTGAACGCGGCCGCTCCGCTGCCCGCCGCACAGCCTGATCAACAGAGCAGTTCTGTTGAAACGCAACGATTCTGCTCTGTTGATCACGGAGCTGGGGCCCAACGCAACATCCTCAACTCGGCATGTGAGAGCGCTGCCAGTACATGGGCGCTGGTGCAGATCTCGATGGACAGGACAGCTGCGCCCGGTCAGGTGGCTGCTGACCGTTCGGATGGTGTGGCCGGCGCCACGGCGTCGGACACTCACGGCAGCGAGCCGGGTTCCGCCGAGCAGGAAGCGAGAACCGACATGAGCGAGACGATTGTGCGTGAGCACGCCCCGGTGTGGGTCGAGCCAGAGCCACAGGCAGCTGCGTCCGCCGATGGCGACCCCGGGCTGATCGGTGTGCCGACCTTCCTGGTCGGCTCGATCGCGTTGGGTCTGGTGCTCACCGGGTTCGCGCCGGCCGCGGCCGTGGGTGCGTCGATCCCGATCATCATGACCGCCACGGGCATCGGCCAGGCCCCGCTGCTGGGTATCGGTGAGCTGCACCATGCAGCGTGACGATGAACGTGATCGCGGCGCCGGATCCGATCAATCCGTTCGCGCCCACGACGGCTGGACGCTACGCCGACGAACTGGTGGTCGTCGTCCGGCGGCAGGGCAGCGCCGCGGCCCCGGCGACCGGGGTCGTCCGGACCGAACACTTCGACCTGTGGCGCGAGTTCGGGCGGGTGCATTTGGTTCATCGACTGCCTGCGCGCGCCGTTGACAACGACCTGGCCGGCCAGCTCGCTGATGAGTTATTCACGCCCGGGTGGATCAGTGGCATCGAGATCTTCGAGCGGTTGCTGACCGGAATCGTGCTGAGCAGTGGCGGCAGCCCGCAGACCGCATGGTTGCGGTTTTACCGCAACACCCTGCGACGGCTCACGTCCTTGCGGCATAGCGCCGATCCGACCGCGGCGTACGGATCGCTGGCTGGGTTCGCCCCGGTCTACGCGCATGCTGTGGACCTGGCCAGCCAGCCGGCGCCGTCAGGATCTGCGGTGAGGCTGACGGCACTCGAGCTGGGCTGCTGCTTCGGCTTCCTGAGCCTGCAATTGGCCAAGCAGGCGCAGGTGACCGCCACGGACGTGTCCGTCCGGACCGTCCAACTGCTCGCCCGCATGGCCCCATTGCTCGGTGTCGCGCTCGACTCGCTGGCCTGCGACGCCGCGCGGGTACCACTCAGTGACGCAGCCGTCGATGTCGTCGTCGTCGTGCATCTGCTTGAGCACCTCGAGCCGAGGCATGGTGCGGCCGTTGTCGCCGAAGCGGTCCGGCTGGCCCGGCGGCGCGTCCTCGTCGCGGTGCCGTACGAGGCGGAGCCGACTGTCGCGTTCGGCCATGTGCGCACCCTCGACGCGACCGACCTCGCAGAATTGGGGCGAGCCTCCGGGTGGCGGTTCGACGTGCACAGCCACCATGGCGGCTGGCTCGTCCTCGACCGGCCGGGCTGACCGCGGCTTGAGCGTTAGATGATGCCGGTCTTGCTGGCGACATATACGGCTTCGGCACGCCGGGTGACCTGCAGCTTGCGCATGATGTTGCCGACGTGGAACTTCGCGGTCGTCTCGGAGATGTACAGCTGCCGGCCGATGTCCCGGTTGGACAGGCCACGGGCGAGCAGCTCGAGCACCTCCCGCTCGCGGGTGGTGAGCTGACGCGAGTCGTTGGCCGCCGAGGCGTTGATGCTGCGCACCATCGCCGCCTCGCTGCGGGCGTCGAAGGCGGTCTGTCCCCTGCTCAGCACCCGGATCGCCCGCACGAGTTCGGACGTGTCGACCTCCTTCACGACATAACCGCGCGCACCGTTGTGGATCGCCTGCAGCACGAGGTGGTCGTCGATCACCGTGGTCAGCACAAGGACTGCTACGTCGGGATAGGCGCTGGTGAGCTTGGCGCACAGGTCCAGACCGGCGGTCTCGGTCGAGGTGGACAGTTTCAGGTCGAGCAGGACGATTCTGGGGCGTGTGGTGGCGACCACGGCCATCGCCTCGCGGGGAGTCGCGGCCTCGCCAATGACCCGCAGGTCCGGCTCGCGTTCGAGGACCGAGCGCAGTCCCTGGCGTAGGATCGCGTGGTCGTCGACCAACACGATGTCGATCGTGGCCGCCGGCTCGTCGGTACCACGGGTGGGCGGTCCAGGCCTGGTCATGTCGGTCAGCCCATCGCCTTCGCGGGCAGCCGTCGCGGGCTTGCCAGGCGGGGCGCCCGAACCTCGATGCGGATGCCGCCGAGCGTTGAGCGGCGGATCGTGAACGCGCCGCCGAGTTCCTTCGCTCTGGTGGCCATATTGGCCAGCCCTCGGTGCCTGCCGTCGGCCGTCGTCGTCGTGGCCAGCCGCAGCAGCCGGCGCAGCGCCGCGGGATCACCCTCGCCGTCATCGCTGATCGACAGGCACACCGCGTCGGCCGCATAGCGCAGGCGCACGGTTGCCTTGCGTGCTCGGGCATGCATCGACACGTTGAACAGCGCCTCGCCCGCAGTGCGCGCCAAGGCGTGCTCCATCGTCGCTCCGAGGGGCCCGCGCTGGCCTTCGATGCGCACCGTGACGGCGAGCCGTGGGCAGTGCTGGGAGGCGATCTCCTGGAGCAGCCCGGGCAGGCCGGCGCCGTCGGCTGCGCCGGCCGGGCCGTGGCTGTGCTGCAACGCGTAAATGGCCGAGCGCAGCTCCTCGGTGGCCTTGCCGATCAGGTCTTTCGCGCAGCCCATCTGCGCGGCGACGTCGGTGCCTCCGGGAAGGTGGCGGAGGTCGCTCTGGCACACGTCGACGGTGAGCCCGGCAGACAGAACGTAGTGGGCGACGCTGTCGTGCAGCTCGAGTGCGATTCGGCTGCGCTCGGCGTGCAGCAACTCGCGGCGCTCGACGGCGCGCAGTCGCTCCTGCGCGGCGCGCAGCTCGCCGGTGCGTGCCGCCAGGTCACGGGCCTGCTTGGATGCCTCTTCGTAGAGCTGCTGTGCGCGCCGTCTCAAGGCCAGGCTCGCCTGGTACAGCTGCGAGCCGTGCATGGACACGGCGGCCTGGTTGGCCAAGATCCGCAGCACTGACAGGTCCGCCGGCTCCGGCTCGCGGTCCAGCCCGGGTAGGCCGACCAGCCCGCCGACGGTCTGGCCGTCGAGCGTCATCGGCACCGACACCAGGCCGGCGTCGGCGCCGTCCGGTCCCCCGGAGTCCCCGCTGCGCAACCGGTGCAGTTCGTGGCGCAGTTGTGTGGGAAACCGCGGCGGCCCGTCATGGATGACGCCGGCTGGGTCGAGCGCGAGAAACCGGGGCCGCGAGTCGGGCAGCGCCCCGTCAACGAGGGCGAGCAGCATCCAACCCGCCTCGAGTTGGACGGCGGCGGCGCGCAACACCGCTTCGATCAGCGTGCGCGGACCCTCGACGGTGCGCACCAGTGCCAGGGAGATCGCGTCCATGGCGCGGACGGTCTTCTGCAAGCGCTCGGTGGACCGCTGGAACTCCCGGTAATAGGACCGCCTGCCGGACCGTACGCCGGTGAGGGCCGCAAGGTCCGGCGGGTCGGTCACCCCGGCGTCTAGCACGTCCGTCATCTCACATCGCCGCTCGGAAGAGTGCCGCGATGTCCGAGCTCGACGTCGGGCGCGGATTGGTCGCTAGGCACGCGTCGTCCAGCGTGGTCGCGGTCAGCCGGTCGATGTCCTGCTCCCGCACCCCGATGTCCGCGAGGCCGCGCGGTACGCCCACCTCGTCGGCGAGCTGCCGCACCCGCTCGGCGAGTAGCTCCGCGGCGACCAGCCCGGGAACGCCCTCGACCGGGACGCCCATGGCCACGGCCAGTGGGATGAATCGTTCCGGCGCGGCATCGGCGTTGAAGCGAATCACGTGCGGCAGCAGCACGCCGTTGACCACCCCGTGCGGGGTGTCGAGCAGGCCGCCGACCTGATGGCTCATCGCGTGGGTGGCTCCCAGGATGGCGTTGGAGAAGGCCAGGCCGGCTTCGAGGCTGGCCTGCGCCATCCGCACCCGGGCGTCGGGGTTCTCGGGATAGGTGAGCGTCGTCAGCAGCGAGGAGGCGACGAGCCGAGCGGCGCTGAGTGCGTGTCCGTCGGCAAGAGGGTTGTGCGCCAAAGACACGTACGACTCGATTGCGTGGGTGAGCGCGTCGAGGCCGGTTGCCGCGGCCAGCTCGTGAGGCATCGTGGTCAGCATTCGCGGATCGGTCACCGAGATGTCCGGCACCAGGGCCAGCCCCATGATCGTAACCTTCACCGCGTTCGCGGTGTCGGTGACGACGCAGAACTGCGACACGTCCGCTCCGGTGCCGGCGGTCGTCGGGAGCATCAGCATCGGTGGGATCGCCTTGGCGACCCGATCGACGCCGGCGTAGTCGAGGATCTGCCCGTCGTTTCCGGACAGCACCGCGACGCCCTTGGCCGCGTCCATACACGAGCCGCCACCGAGACCGATGACCACGTCGCAGCCGGAGTCGCGGTAAGCCTCGAAACCGCGCGCGATCTCGCGGTCCTTCGGATTTGGGGTGAGGTCGTGCCAAACGACGGGGGATAAGCCCGCCTCCCGCAGATGCCCGAGCAGCTCGTCGGCCCAGCCCGCGGCGATGATGCCGGGGTCCGTGACGACAAGGGGTCGCCGGGCGCCGAGGCGGGCCGCGGCAAATCCCGCCTCGGCAAGCGAGCCGATCCCGAACACGACTTCGGGCGCCACGAACTTGACCACGCGTGGATACGACGAGCGCGGGTCGAAGGCGCGCCGACCGTAGGTCCAGGCGCTACGGCTAGCAGGCCGCAGGTGCTGACCCGCCCTCACCGGGCGGGTCAGCACCTGCGTCGTCACGGCGGCGCCTTTCGAGTCAGGGGCGGAGTGCCCTGGCTTGTATCGGATGAGGTTGCGTTGTTCGTCTCGTCACTGAGCAGGCCGAAGGCGATCAGCTCGTCGTCCGTGAGCAGCCGGGAGCGGATCAGAAACCGGACGCCTTCGGGCGCCTCGAGGGAGAAGCCGCCGCCCCGGCCCGGGACGACGTCGATGGTGAGGTGGGTGTGTTTCCAGTATTCGAATTGGCTAACCGACATCCACACCGGTACCGGGCGGTCGGTGCCGATGTCGAGGTCGCCGAGCCGCACGTCGGCGTCGCCGGTGAGGAACTCGCCGTCGGGATAGCACATCGGCGAGGACCCGTCGCAGCAGCCGCCGGACTGATGGAACATGAGCGGGCCGTGCTGTGCGCCGAGGCGGCGGAGCAACTCCGCCGCCTCGGGCGTCACATCCACCCGCGAGTAGCCGGTCATCGGTTCTCTACCTGGGTGGCCGGGTCGGCTTAGAAGAAGCCGAGGGCCTTTGGCGAGTAGCTGACCAGCAGGTTCTTCGTCTGCTGGTAGTGGTCGAGCATCATCTTGTGGGTCTCACGTCCGACGCCCGATCCCTTGTAGCCACCGAAGGCAGCGTGTGCCGAGTAGTCGTGGTAGCAGTTCGTCCACACCCGGCCGGCCTGGATCTCCCGTCCGGCCCGGTACGCGACGCCCATGTCGCGCGTCCAGACACCGGCGCCGAGGCCGTACAGCGTGTCGTTGGCGATCTTGATTGCATCGGCTTCGTCGTCGAACTTGGTCACCGACACGACCGGACCGAAGATCTCTTCCTGGAAGATCCGCATCGCGTTGTGGCCTTCGAAGATCGTCGGCTCGACGTAGTAGCCGCCGGCCAGGTCGCCGTCCAAGACGACCCGCTCGCCACCGGTCAGCAGCCGGGCCCCCTCCTGCTTGCCGATGTCGATGTAGGAGAGGATCTTTTCGAGCTGGTCATTGGAGGCCTGCGCGCCGAGCATCGTGGTGGTGTCCAGCGGGTTGCCCTGGACGATCTTCTTGGTCCGCTCGACGGCGTCGCCCAGGAAGCTGTCGTAGATCGACGTCTGGATCAACGCGCGAGACGGGCAGGTGCAGACCTCGCCCTGGTTGAGGGCGTACATCGTGAAGCCCTCGAGCGCCTTGTCGTAGAAGTCGTCCTTCGCGGCAGCGACGTCGGCGTAGAAGATGTTCGGGCTCTTGCCGCCCAGCTCCAGGGTGACCGGAATGATGTTCTGGGCTGCGTACTGCATGATCAGCCGGCCGGTCGTCGTCTCGCCGGTGAACGCGATCTTCGCGATCCGCGACGACGACGCCAGGGGCTTGCCCGCCTCGACCCCGAACCCGTTGACGACGTTGAGCACACCGGGCGGTAGCAGGTCGCCGACCAGCTCCATCAGCTTGAGGATCGACCAGGGCGTCTGCTCTGCCGGCTTGAGCACCACGCAGTTGCCTGCAGCTAGCGCAGGCGCCAGCTTCCAGGTCGCCATCAGAATCGGGAAGTTCCACGGGATGATTTGCCCGACGACGCCCAGTGGTTCGTGGAAGTGGTAGGCGATGGTGTCACCATCGATTTCCCCAATCGTGCCCTCTTGTGCGCGGACCGCACCCGCGAAGTAGCGGAAGTGGTCCACTGCAAGCGGCAGGTCAGCGGCCAGCGTTTCGCGCACCGGCTTCCCGTTGTCCCACGTCTCCAGGATCGCCAGGGTCTCGAGATTCTCCTCGATCCGGTCGGCAATCTTGTTGAGGATGTTGGCCCGGTCCGTCGCCGACGTGCTTCCCCACGCCCGCTTGGCGCCGTGCGCAGCATCCAGCGCCAGCTCGACGTCCTCGCCGGTGCTGCGCGGAATCTCCGTGAACGTCACGCCGGTGACCGGCGTGACGTTCTCGAAGTAGTCTCCCTTGCTCGGTGGCACCCACTCTCCACCGATGTAGTTGCCGTAGCGGCTGTCGACCTTGACCGGGCTGCCTGTCGAACCCGGGACTTGATAGACCGTCATCGCTGTCCTCCTGCGGTATCCCGCACCCGCCTATCGGGTGTGGTCAGCACCGTAGGCAGCAGGACGCTGCAACAGCGCTGCAATTCCTGTGTAACACATATCGAGGGGTGTGTAGCTGTGCCTTTCGACGGGGCCCTGCCGACCCTGACCGCGCAACTCGACCGGATGGCAAGCCGATATGCCGGGGGTGCCGGGGTGACCAATGACCCTGGCGGGCCGGGCATGAGACTGCTTAGCTGACCATGTCCGCATCTGCGCAGGAGGACGATCATGACCAAACTTGCTCTCATCTCCGGCTCGCCGAACCGCGTCGCGTCGCTCGGCGATGTCTTCAAGGCGAGCGACGTCGAGGCGCGCAGCCTTGATGAGCTGGACCCCGCCGAGGTGGAGCAACTGCGCGGGAAGGTCGACTACTACATTCAGCTCGGGGTGCGGGTGCCCGCCCGCGGGGACACGGTCGTCCGTCGGGTGCACTCGTTCCTCAGCGAGGGGCTGCTCCACCGTTTCGTCACGGTCGAGGAAGTGATGCCGCTGCTGCATGAACAGGCGACCGTGCTGCTCGTCGCGGGCAACCTGCCGGCCGAGGTCGCCGCGCCCGACGACCAAGCCGCCCGCCTGGCGCTGCTGCGGGTGCTTGCCCACGCAATGCGCGCTGACCTCGCCCCCAACCGGGCTCGGATCCGAGTCGTCACCGGCGACCGCACGGATGAGGAGATCGCGGCGTACGCGATCAGCGGCCAGAAGGACCCGCGGGCCGATCTGCCGCCCGACGAGGGTTCGGTGTTCGAACGGACCTACGAGGACTGGCGCATCAACGTGATGGGCCTGGTGCACGTCGAAGGGTGAGCGAGCGAGCATCGCAGGCGCGCCAGCGCCGAGGAGCGGAGCGAGCGGCTGATGAGCGCTTGCGCGAAGAGGTTAGCCAATCAGCGGTCGGCGCCATCCCAGTAGCGTGAGTCCAATGGCGGACCAGTGGACGGCTCAGGTCCAGGCTCTGGGGGCCTACATCCGGCATCAGCGGCAGCTCGCGAACCTGTCGCTGCGTCAGCTTGCCGAACTCACCACGCTGTCGAACCCATACCTCAGCCAGATCGAGCGCGGGCGGCACCAGCCTTCCGTGCGGGTATTGAAGCTGATCGCCGATGCGCTCGGCGTATCCGCCGAGACCCTGCTGGCCCAGGCGGGCCTGGCCGATGAGGGTGACCGCGAGCCGGCGGCCTCAGTCGAAGCGGCGATCCGCTCCGACGCCCGGCTCTCCGCCGAGCAACAGGCCGCGCTCATCGCCGTCTACCGCAGCATGGTCGACGCACATCCGCTGGATTCGCCCGAGTGAGGTTGGCCGACATATCATTGATCCCCCGGTCGGAGCCGGGGGATCAATGAGGCGAGGGCTACCTCTTCGGCAGCACTCCGGCCGTCGCAGCCACCACGTTCTCGGCGAACTGGCGCTGGCCTGCCAGCAGCTTCTCCGCGAAGTCGTACGCGTTGCTCACCAGCTCTTCGGTCTTCGGCAGCTTGTCGACGAACTCGGGCAGCGCCGGAACCGCCGGGGTGATCGACTTGACGGTCTCGGCCCAGGCGGTGATCGCGTCGATCACGGCTTCCTGGCTCTTGCGGATGGTGGCGAGGATTTGGTCTTGGACGTCCTTGCCGACGACGGGGCTGGATGACTTGGTTGCGCTGGTCATGATGTCCTCCTTTGGGACTATCGCGGTGTCCTGCTGACACTTTCCTGTTGACACTTTCCTGCTGACGCTTTCCTGCTGACACGCTAAGCATACCGCGCGAGCGCTTGGGATAGTTAGCAGACTGGTTGTGACGCCCGGCACAATGGTCAGCCGTGTACGTAGGTGATCGCGCCGATCCGCTTGTCTCCGGTCTCGGCGAAGTAGGCCGCGGTCATCGTGGTCAACGCCCCGCCGAGACATAGCCCGACGATGTCGACGGTCGGTGATCCGGTGATCTCGCAGACCACGTCCATCGCGGTTTGCGGGCCGTGGATCAGATAGTCGTCCATAGTCACGTCGCGCATCGACGAGTCGGGGTTGCGGTAGCTGATCGCGAAGACCGTGCGGCCGTGCTGCACGGCCCATTCGAAGAAGCTACGCTGCGGCGCAAGGTCCATCACGTAGTACTTGTTGATCCACGGCGGGCTAGCCAGCAGAGGTATCGCGTGGACCTGCTCGGTCTGCGGCGCGTACTGGATGAGCTCCATGAGGTCGTTTGCGGTACACGACCTTGCCCGGCGTCGCCGCAAGGTTACGGCCCACCTCGAAGGGCGTGGCGTCGACCTGGCGGGGCCGTCCGCCGTTCGTGAGCACGTCGGCGCCATGGCGTCGACGAGGAAGTTCCAGGCGAGGCGCGCCTTGCCGTCGGTGATCGGGTCCTCAGCACCCGCGTCGAGCACATCGCTGCCCAGCTTGGCGACGGCGAGATACGCCTGGCGCAGGGCGAAAGAGCCGGCGTTCTGCGACCACGCAGCATCGGCGAATCGGCGGTCGTTGGCGTCCACCGGCAGCGGCGGATCGCTCGGGCGCCCGATCATCCGGGCGAGGGTGGCTGGCCCCAGCTGGGCCAGTGCGTTGGCGAACGAGAGCACCGCGCCGCTGACCTCCGTCGGCCGCGCGGCCGAGCGCGAAAGCACCGTCAGGATCGACTTGCCGAAGTCGGTCGGGTCGGCGCTGGCGAGCACGTCGGCCTCCGGTCCCAGCGCAGCAGCGGCCTGCTCGGCGGTCCCACGCCTCTTCTTCACCGGAGGGCCCGCGAGTCACCTCTTCTTATTGTGTGGACTGCGCTCACGACGGCACCCGCGCGGGCAGATGGTAGCTGAGCAGCACCAGGTTGCGCGGGTTGTCGAGGTAGTCGACCGCGTGGTTGACCAGCCGCCCCTCGGTGCCGAAGCCGATCCGCTTGAAGATCAGCTGTCCGGCGGCCTGCTCTTCGACGACCTCGACGATCAGCTTGTCCAGGGACATTTCCGCGGCGGCGTCGAGCAAAGCGGCCGCCAGCGCCGAGCCGACGCCGCGGCGGCGGTAGTCGTCCCGGACCACCAGGGCGATGTCGCCGACGTGGCGCTTCCAGCCGGGCAGCTGACGCACGTTCGCGTAGCCGACGATCTGGGTGCCGTCCACGGCTACCAGCTGGCGCCAGTTGCGGGCCTCGACCGCGTTGATCAGCCGGATGATCGTGGCGTGCGTCTGCAGGTCGACGTCCAGGTATAGCCAGTCGTCCTTCGGCAGGGCGGCACCGAAGGTGAGCAGGTCATCCAGATCGTCCTCCCGCAGTCGCCGGATGACCACGGGCGAGCCGTTCGCGGGACCGACCTGCTCGCTCATGACGCTCCGCTCGCACTAGGGGCGAGGTTGGCGTCGAGGGCAGCCGTGACGCGTTCGGCGACCTCGGCCGGCTCGCCGGCGCCCTCGACCTCGAGCACGGCGCCGGTCTCGCGGTAGAAGTCGGCAAGCGGCCGGGTCTGCTGCTCGTACACGTCGAGTCGGTGCCGCGCGGTCTCCATGTTGTCGTCGCTGCGGGTGTGCAGGTCGCCGCCGCACAGGTCGCACACTGCCTCGACCCGGGTGGGGGAGAAGAAGATGTTGTACGGGGACTGGCAGATCCGGCAGGTCTGCCGGCCGATGATGCGCCGAAGCAGGGTCTGCCGCGGCGCAGTCAGCAGCACAACCGCGTCGATGCGCCGAGGCGGGTCGCCGCCGGACGACGCGAGCTGAGCCGCCAGTTCCCGGGCCTGTGGCACGGTGCGCGGGAAACCGTCGAGCAGCGCGCCACAGGCTGCGTCTGGTCCGAGCATCCGGTCGAGCACCATGTCGATGACGATCCGGTCCGGTACCAGCTCGCCCCGGTCGACGAATGCCTTCGCCATCAACCCCAGCTCGGTCTCGTCCCGGATGTGCACCCGGAACAGATCACCGCTGGCCAGATGGGACAGGCCGGTGCGTTCGGCCAGGACGACGGCCTGGGTTCCCTTCCCGACTCCGGGGGGTCCCATGAGCACGATGTCCATCGTGCCCCGCTTACATCCTCTCGATGACCGCTGCGATGCCCTGCCCGCCGCCGATGCACATCGTCACCACGGCGTACCGCCCGCCGGTACGGCGCAGCTCGTGCAGTGCCTTGACTGCGAGAATCGTGCCGGTGGCGCCGATCGGGTGGCCCATCCCGACCCCGCTGCCGTTCGGGTTGGTGCGCTCCGGTGGCAGGCCCAGCTCGCGGATGACCGCGAGCGCCTGCGCCGCGAACGCCTCGTTCACCTCGAACAGGTCGATTTCGTCCAGTTTCAGACCGGTCTTCTCGAGAACCAGATTGACGGCCGGCACCGGGCCCATGCCCATGACCCGCGGCTCGACGCCGGCGTGGCTGTAGCCCACCAGCCGGCCCATCGGGGTAAGGCCCTGCCGCTCGGCATAGCCCGCCTCGACGATCACCACGGCGGCCCCCGCATCATTGACACCAGAGGCGTTGCCCGCGGTCACGGTGCCGTCCTTGGCGAAAGCCGGTCGCAGCTTGGCCAGGTCGTCGACGCTCACATCGGGCCGGATGTGCTCGTCGGTGGCGAATTCCACCGTGCCCTTCTTGGCGGGCACGCTGACCGGGACGATCTGCTCGGCGAAGTAGCCGGCCTCCACCGCGGCGGCCGCCCGGCGGTGGCTCTCCGCGGCGAGCGCGTCCTGGTCTTCACGGCTGACCCCGTAGTCGGTTGCTACGTTCTCAGCCGTGACGCCCATGTGGCAGGCGTCGAACGGATCGTTGAGCGCGCCGACCATCGCGTCGACGACGACCCCGTCGCCCATCCGTTGCCCCCAGCGCATCGCGGGCACCCAGTACCCTGCGCGACTCATCGACTCCACACCGCCGGCGACGGCGACCTCGGCATCGCCGAGCAATATCGCCTGGGCGGCGGAGACGATCGCCTGCATCCCGCTGCCGCACAACCGGTTGACCGTGAATGCGGGGGTCGTCACCGGCAGGCCGCCGTTGACGGCGGCGACCCGGCTCACGTACATGTCCCGGGCCTCGGTGTGGATCACGTGCCCGAAGACCGCGTGCCCGAACTCTTCGGCGGGGACGTTACTGCGCGCCACCGCCTCTCGCACGACCGTTGCCGCCACATCGCAGGGCGGCACGTCCTTGAGCCCACCGCCGTAGCGTGCGATACCCGTTCGTACTCCGGAGAGGAAGACCACCTCGCGTGCCATCAGATGCACCAGCCTTTCGTTTGACGGTCAGCAGCTGACCGGTGACGTATGCCGTATACCTAGCCGTCGGAACCCGGTGTCACTGCACCGATCGTAACCCAGACCAGATCACGACGATCCGCCCGATCGGGTAGTTGTGCACCACACATATGCGGACTATGGTCCCGCCGAGGGCAGGCCGATCAGCCGTGGCTGCTGATCGCGCGGGTGAGCACGGTGGGAGAGCACCGCACGCCGGCCCACGCAGTTGCGCTCGGGGGTCGCAGCAGAGGAAGACGGGTCGGCGATGGCCGCAGCGCACCGCACACGTGTCGACGCCAAGCTCAACGAGGCCCACGCGGCGTTCGTCGAGACCGGCGTGCCCCCGCAGCTCGTACGCGACGTCGTAGCCGACTCGTGGCGCCGCTCGGCGCAGGCCGGTGTTGATGCCGAGGCGGGTCTCGCCCCGATCTCCGTGCAGTCCGACGAGCTGCTCGATATGCGCCGCTCCCACCCGCTGTCGCCGGTGTTTCCCGTGCTCTACGACGTCCTCGGTCGCGCCGCCGAGGAATGCGACAGCGTGATGGCGATTGCCGACGCGGAGGGCCGGCTGCTGTGGGTGTGCGGTCGACCGGGCCAGCTGCGCCGCGCGGAGAACATCCACTTCGTCGAGGGCGCGATGTGGGACGAGCGGCACGCCGGCACCAACGCGCCGGGCACGGCGTTGCGCCTGGACGTCGCCGTGCAGATCCACGCCGCCGAGCACTACGCCCGGCAGGTCCATCCCTGGTCGTGTACCGCGGCACCGATCCACGACCCGCAAACTCAGGCGATCCTCGGCATCGTCGACATCACCGGTGCCGACGCGGTCGCCTCACCACAGGTGATGGGCATGGTCCGTGCGGCTGCGCGGATGGCCGAGGCGGAGCTGGGGCGGCTGCGCCTGCTCGGCCGGATCCCTGACGGACCCGGGTCGTTCGCTGTGGCTGGATCCGCAGCCGACGCAGTGCTGCGCATCGACGGGTTGGGCCGGCCCGATTGTGAAGTGAACATCAGCGAGCGCAGTCTGCGGCTCAGCCGACGACACAGCGAGATCGCGGTCATTCTGGTCGACCACCCCGACGGGCTGTCCGCTGACCAGCTCGCGCTGGAGCTGTACGAGCAGGACGTCACGTCGTCGACCATCCGCGCCGAGACAGCTCGGCTGCGCGCCGTGCTGGGCAGTGACGTGCTGGACTCCCGCCCGTACCGGCTGCGGCTGCGGCCCGAGTGCGATTGGCTCGAGGTGACCGATCACCTGCGCGCGGGGCGGATACGAGAGGCCGCGCGCGCTTACCGCGGCCCGCTCCTGCCGCAGTCCGACGCTCCCGGCGTGATTACTCGGCGGGACCGGCTGGAACGTCAGCTCCGTGCGGCTGTCATCGCCTCGAATGACGCCGACCTGATGGTGGCCTGGACGCAGACGCGATGGGGTGGCGACGATCGGGAGATGTGGCGCCGCCAGGCGGTGACGCTGCCGCCCTCGTCTCCGCTTCGGGCACTCGCCGTGGCCGAGGCCCGACGGCTGGACGCCGAGCTGGGCGTGCTGACGGCCGGCAATCAGGCGCGGATGCGCGCGCCGCGTTACCGTGGCGCCGTCCCGCGGTTCCCCCGCGAGCAGGCAGGCCCAGGCGCTGGGTTGCTACCCGTCGGCAGTCGCTGAGCGGTCGCGTAGGCGAGGATTTGAGCCGATCTTGATGCGGAGTCCGGCTGGACCGTCGATAGGTATCAAGATCCACGCGCTGTGACGCGGGGCTTAGCCAGGTTAGCTGTGAGCGTGCTAACATCAGTGGGTGAGCCCCGCCACGGGTCCATCGAGCCTCATGAGGGCTGGCATCGAATCCACGCTCGGTTGGTACAGCGCGCTCGTGCGTGGCACGGCGGACTACTGGACGGGCGCATTCAGGCGCCGGTCAACGGCCATCGACGTCTACCAGGACTTACTGGACTGGTGGGCCATCGCCGGGCGGCGCGACAAGCCACAGTGGGCGAGCACAAGCGACATCGTTGCCGAATGGCCGACCGCTCGGCTGCGGGACTTCTCCGCCAGGGATGCACCCGACGCGATCGCGACGTTACTGCTGCCGCCGCAGGCCGGTGGCGATTCCTGCATCGTTGACTACGCCCCGCAGCAGAGCCAGGTCAAGACGGCACTGAACGCCGGGCTGACGCGGGTGTTCGCCCTGGATTGGATCGGTGCCACCGAGGCTACAAAGGATGCGTCTATCGACGACTACATCGACCTGATCGATGAGGCAGTGGAACGCGTCGGCGGACGGATAAACCTGGTGGGTGACTCCCAGGGCGGCTGGCTGGCGGCCATTTATGCCGCGCTGCGCCCGGAGTCGATCAATACCCTGACGGTCGCTGGAGCTCCGATCGATTTCCACGCCGGTGAGCTGCTGATGCAGGACTGGCTAAAGGTCTTGTCTCTGATCGACGTCATGGCTTTCTATCGCAGTATTGTGGCGGCACATGGCGGCGTATTTCCCGGGCAGTTGCTGCTCGCTGGATTTATGGCGACGCACCCGCAGGATGAATTGGATCGTCAGCTTCAGCTACTCGCCCACATCCACGAAACGGAGCACGTCGAACGCTACCGAGTGTTCGAGACCTGGTTGCGGCACACTCAAGCAATCCCGGGCGCCTTCTACCTCTGGACAGTCGAGCACCTGTTCCACAATAACGAGCTCGTCGCGGGCACCCTCCGGGTCGGGAATGAGACCGTCGATCTGGGTCGCATCACCTGCCCGATCTACCTGCTAGCTGGTGCCAAGGACGACATCACACCGCCGCCGCAGGTGTTCGCTCTCGCCCAGTACGTCGGCACAGAACGGGATCAGATCGTCCAACGCCAGACCACGGGCGGCCACCTTGGCCTATTCATCGGCCACGAGGCCCTTCGCAATCATTGGGCGCCGCTGTTCGAACAGATCGCCACCCGTTGACTTCATATTCTGGCCTGGTGGCGGATCGAGTGAGACCGCAGAGTGTTCTTGGCGCTATCGTTCGGCGACATCGGAAACTCGCAGACCTGACGATGCGTGAACTTGCCGCGGCCGTGGGGATTTCCAACCCCTACCTTTCCCAAATCGAACGCGGGCTGCGCGCCCCTTCGCATGCTGTTCTCCAGGCCATCGCCGACAGCTTGGACCTGTCGATCGAGTGGATGTACGCCGAAGCCGGTTTCGTCGAACCGGCCGTGTACGAGGAACGCGATACTCGTGATTCCGTGCTCCCGGCGATCAAGAACTCTTCCGAGTTGACGGCAGCCCAACGCCGCGCGATGACGGAGATTTACCATGCATTCCTCGACGCCAACACCGTAAGGCGACGCAACGGCACCTGAGGCGCGTCCAGTCAGCTTTTCCTGCGAGCCTTTCGGCGCGCTCGTTCAGCCCGCTGACGCTCCTCCGCAACCAGGATTCCGTAGGTGAAACTGTCTTCACCACGCTCCGACGCATCGGACGCAAGCCGCCGCAGCAGCTCCTGCGCGCCGACGCTGTCTTGGAACTCTCCGAGTAGGTCCTGCAGCGCGGTAGCCGCCGCGACGAGCTGCGAATGGTCGGCAGCCGCCTCGGCCGCGTACCGCACCCGCTTGCCCGTCTTGCGGGCGCGATGCATGTCCTCAGGGGAGCTCGAGGGTTCGGTCGCAAGGGTGAGCCGCTTGGCCAGCTTGCGCTCCATGCGATCGACGTCGTCGTGCAGCGTGGCCGCGGGACGTCCCGCCGCAGCGGTGAACGGCGGGTCGGCGCGCCAGTTCGCCACCCGGTCGAGCAGGTCGGCGTAGCGGTCTGCCTGCATGGCGTCGAGCAGCTGCGCCCGCCGAACGGCTAGGTCGCTGGTCAATCGCGCCGAGATCTGCTCGGCGACCGGACCGACAACGAGGTCGTTGGGTAGCTTGGCGACCTCTGCCTGAAGCCGGGCGAGCAGCACCTCACGGTCGCGGACCTCACCCAGCAGGGTGGCGTACCACTTCAGCTCGTCCTCCAACTCGACGGCCTGCTCGGCGTCGAAGCAGTTCGTGAACGAGCGCAGCGTGCTGCGCAGCCGACGGCTGGCCACTCGAGTCTGGTGTATCGAGTCCGGCGCATCCCGGGCGATGGCGAAGTGGCCGCTGACCATCGCGTCGCATTGATGCGAGATGTAGTCGATGAGGACCGCCCCAGCGGACGTGCGCGGTGTGCCGACGCCTTCGTTCCCGATGCCGAGCAGGGCGCGGGACAGCTTGGACCGGCTCGTCGAGGGGTAGGCGCCCGCGGACGTCAGCGCCCTGCCGATGTTCGCCAGCAGATCACGTGACCCCGTACCGAGCTCGACCTCCACCTCGTGCCAGCGCGGTGCGCGCACCTCGGCGCCGAGTCCACTGGCCCGCACGTCGTCGTGTGCGACTTCGGCGACCAGCTCGTTCTCGGACGTGACGAGACGGTGCCGGGTGCGGGTGACGTCCAGCCGAACGATCGGGGCGACCGCGGCACCGCGGAGGAACGGCCGAAGCCTGTCTGCGGCCTCGTCAGGCAGCGTGTCGCTGTCGGCCGGCCAGTGCAGCTCGGTGCGCCCGTCGACGCCCGGGACCTTGAGCTGCCAGCCGGTGTCGACGTCGCCGAGCCGCCGACGCAACGTGAGCCGAAAGCGCAGCAAGTGACGGCCTTCGGTGTCGTGGTATGTGCTCGACAGGCTGACCTGGTCGGCATCCACCCGGCCGTTCTTACCGGCGAAACGGGAAAGGTCAGGCACCACGAAATCGGGCGCGACGTCGAACTTGGTCTCTACCTCGCGCTGGACGTCGGCCACCTGACCATTGTGCGGGCTAACCGATCGCGGCGGGAGTCGGTAGGCTGGACGACGAAGCCACCACAAGGGGGTGAATGGTCTCGACTCCGGACGTCGAGGCAGGAGAAGCGGGCCGAGGATCGCGTTGCCGCCCTCGTTAATCATGCGACGCACACAAAATAAGCGCCGACAATAGTCGCGCCGAGTTCGCTCTCGCTGCCTAAGCGAGACGACTCTGTCAGTCCGGGTTCGTCACCGGCCCGGTCGCTGGCATCAGCTAGGTGACTCACTCGCCGATCCGGTCGCGGGATCGACGAGGACAACCAACAGCGACTGGACCCGTCACACCGGCC
This sequence comes from uncultured Actinomycetota bacterium, assembly GCA_963839995.1. GTDB lineage: Bacteria > Actinomycetota > Actinomycetes > Mycobacteriales > Jatrophihabitantaceae > CAWIUB01. The sequence continues at coordinate 97,113 of CAWIXH010000019.1, forward strand.
CGTGTGCATGACCGGTGGGGCCGAGTAGAGGCACCGCACACTGCGCCCGGAGAAGTCCTGTCGAAGCGACGGAGGACGCGGGTTCGATTCCCGCCACCTCCACACAGGCCGCTGACCTTCACCCAGCACGAGGGAGTGGATGGTGAGCGGGGACTCGTGGGCCTGATCGTACGGCCGGGTCCGTGCGTGGTGAACTGATCGACGTTCGGTAATCCGCTCATGGCTGCAGCGCGGCCAGGACGTCTGTGCGGCCGAAGTCGTCGCCCTTGTACAGCAGCGGCTTACCGGCTGCCCGGGACAGCGCGTAGGCGAAGCAGTCGCCGAGGTTCAATCCAGCTGGGTGGCCGCTTCCCCTCCCGAAATCGCGGTAGGCGCGCCGGGCGATGTCGGCATGGCGCTTCGTGAGCGGTTCGACCTTGACGCCAGTCACCCCCAGCAGATCGTCGAGGCGGCCGCTGAGCACCGGGTCTCGGCTCGCATCGACGACGATGGCGGTCTCGACGTACGTTCCCGCCGAGACCAACGGCTCAGCCGCCCGGGCAAGCGCGTCCACGTAACGATCGGCATCCGGTTCCCCTCGCAGGATCGCGATGAACGCTGAGGTATCGACGATCAACGCGGCAACCCGGCCTCGTCGTAGAACAGATCCCCGTGATCAGCACTGCGGTACGGCTCGACCCACCGGGTAGCCGCATCCCTAGCGATCTCGCGGATACGAGCGGCCCGAGCCGCCGCTGCGTGTTCGTCGCGCTGTTGCAGACGATCGAGCCGCTCACGGACGGCCACCGTGACGGCCCGAGTCACACTCTCGCCGGTCGCCGCGGCGAGCTGACGAGCCAGCCGCTCGGCCTCGGGATTCTTGATGTTCAGGCTCATGGCAGAAGTCTACCTCAATCAGACTTCCTTTCTGTATGAGTGTCTATGGCCTCCAAGATGCCCTGACCGCGTTCTCAGGGTTTCGCCAGCTGCCGGTTCGCTGATCACCTTCGATTCCGACATGATGCGCATGCCATCCCGGCCTTCGGAAGGACGCCATATGCACAACCACCTGAGCTGGCTCGAGGCGGGGGTCATCGGAGCCATGCAAGGGGTGGCTGAGCTGTTTCCGATATCCAGTCTGGGGCACAGCGTCCTCATCCCTGCCTGGGTGGGTGGGTCCTGGGCGCGCGACCTGAACGTCAGCAGGCCCGAGTCGCCCTATCTCGCGTTCATCGTGGGGCTGCACGTGGCTACCGCGCTGGCTCTGATCGTCTACTTCTGGCGCGATTGGGTGCGCATCGTCGGCGGGCTGGTGACCAGCATCGCCCGGCGTGAGGTGAAAGCAGCTGACCAGCGGCTGGCCTGGCTGCTCGTGCTCGCCACCATCCCGGTCGGGCTTGTTGGGCTGCTCGGCGAACACTGGTTCCGGACCACGGTCGCGCGCCCCGTCCCGACCGCAATCCTGCTCACTGTCAACGGGGTCGTGCTGCTACTTGGGGAGCAGTTGCGCCGTCGCGAAGGCAGCCCGGATTCGGTCTACGTCGACGAACGGATCACCGGCCCGCAGTCCGACGCGCGGATCGCGCAGCAGCCGGTGGCCCAGGCCGTAGGGGTTGGCGCGGTGCAGATTCTGGCGCTGGCGCCGGGCATTTCCCGTTCAGGCGTGACGATGGTGGCGGGCATGGTCCGGGGGCTATCGCGCGAGGACGCCGCCCGCTTCGCCTTCCTGCTGGCGACACCGGTGATCCTCGCGGCGGGGGTGCTGAAGCTGCCCGATCTCAATGGGCATCTGGGCAACGGGATCCGCGGGCAGGTGCTGTTCGGCTCGCTGCTGTCGTTCGTCGGGGCGTACCTGTCGGTGCGCTTCCTCACCCGATACTTCGCGAACGGGTCGCTGCGGCCGTTCGGCGCTTATTGCATCGCTGCCGGAATCGCCAGCCTGGTGCTGTTCGCCGCGCGCTGACCTACGCTCGACGGGTGGTGCGCCGGTTCCGTTTCGCCTTCGCACCGCGCTGGATCGCGCTGCATGTGCTCGTCCTCGCGGCCTGCGTGGTGATGGTGCTGCTTGGCCGGTGGCAGTGGCACGTGGCGCACGTCCACCATGGCGACGTCCGCAACTACGCCTACGCGTTCCAGTGGTGGGCCTTCACCGGCTTCGCCCTGTTTATGTGGCTGCGCGTCCTGCACGATGCATCCACGCCCGATGTGCCTGCCCCGACCCCTGCCCAGTCGGAACCGCCGATGGCCTACCGTCGCTATGTGATGCCGCAGCACTCCACGTCGACGCCCGTTGCGACCGACGGCGAACACGCCCGCTACAACGCGTACCTCCGCGATCTCGCGCAGGCAGCCGAGACCTCGCAGCTGCCCGGTGATCGCGGATGAGCCAGCAGACCGCAACGACGGTCCCGCGCATCCGGTACTCCGGCGCGCTGCTGCGCTACCGGGTGATGGCGTTCGTCACCGGCGTGATGCTGCTGCTGCTCGTCTTCGTGGCCATGCCGCTCAAGTACTTCGCCGACTCGCCGGGACCGGTGGCAGTCATCGGCACGGCGCATGGATTCCTGTTCATGGTGTATCTGGCCACGGCGCTGGACCTCGGCATCCGGCTGCGGTGGAACCCGGTGCGGCTCGTGCTGATCATGGCGGCCGGCACGATCCCGTTCATGTCGTTCGTCGCCGAACGCAGCGTCATGCGCGAGATTCGCGCCCGGCGCTGACGATCAGCCGCCGACGACCCGGGTCTGGCCGTCGTCACCCAACCCGTCGACCAGGTCTGCGCGCGCCCGGGCGACCCGCGATCGGACCGTGCCGACCGGGCAGCCGCAGACTTCCGCGGCCTCGCCGTAGGAGAGCCCGACCAGCTGGGTCAGGACGAAGGCTTCGCGGCGCGATGGGTCCAGGGATCCAAGCAGCGCGCGCAGTGCCACCGAATCAGCCGGATCGCTCTCGGTTCGCTCACCCGGCGGGCTAACCGCGCGTGCCCGGACGGCTGCCCGGACCGCGTCCGCGCAGGCGTGTCGAGCGATGGACAACAGCCAGGTGCGGGCCGACGAGCGGCCGGCGAAGCGGTGCAGAGACGCAAACGCGCGTGCGTACGTCTCCTGGGTGAGGTCGGCGGCGGCGGCGCGGTCAGCGAGGTTTGCGCACAGCCGCCAGACGTCGGCCTGGGTCGCCCGGACGAAAGCCGCGGCCGCGGCGATGTCACCGCGGCGAGCGCGCAGGGCTGCCTCGGTGATCGGATCGCTCTCGTCCATCCGCCCTTCCCGTTGTGATCGCAGCCACCCGCCGGGAACTATCGGGCCGGTTGCGGCGACTGTTCCAGACGTGAGATGCGATCGCTTCCGGGAGGCTGCCTCGGCGCGCCTCGACGACGAGCCGATCGGCATGTCGGCTGTCACCCTCGACGACCATCTCGCGTCCTGCCCCGATTGTGCCCGATGGCTAGAACGTGCCACGCAGGTCACCCGTTCCGCACGGATCGCCAGTGCGGACCTGCCCGACCTGTCCGATCGCATCCTGGCTGATGTCGTGCTGCCTGCCCGGCGAGTATTGCGTCGCCGCATGTGGTTGCGAGCCGCATTGCTGGTACTCGGCGTCGCTCAGCTCGCGGCCGCCCTGCCGTCGGTGTTCGGCGGCAGCATCGATATGGCGATGTCGACGCATGCGGCCCATGAGGCGGCAGCGTGGAACCTGGCCTTAGGCGCCGCGTTCGTGGCAACCGCGTTCACCCCGCGCCGCGCGGCTGGCGTGCTGCCACTGCTCACCGTGTTCGTGGGCGCGCTCGCGCTGCTCAGCGTCCGCGATCTGGTAGACGGCGCGGTTGCCGTTGGCCGGCTCGCTACCCACCTCGGGACGGTCGTGGGGCTCGTCCTGATCTTCGCGCTCAACCGGGCCGAATGGGCGCTGCCCCCGCAACGCGCGCCGGTCGCGGTCGATCCCGATGTCGACCGTAAGCACGGCGATGGCGGCCTGCGGGGCGCTGCATGAACAACGTCGGGAGTATTCGGTCCAGTAGGTGGACCAGATACTCCCGAAGTTTGGCTGTGCTGGTCGGGGGGCTGCTGGCTGTGCTGCTGGTCACGGCGCCCGCCGCCGCGGCGCACGCCACGGTCGTGTCATCCACTCCGGCAGACGGTGCCCGGCTGGCTGGTGCCCCGAGCACCGTCACGGTCACATTCGACGAGGCGGTCGGCCTCAACGGCGTCGGCTACCTGCGCGTCGTCGACCAGACCGGGCGGGACGTGGACGCCGGCCCGGCCAGCCACCCCGGCGGCGACGCGACGCAGATCGCGACCACCCTGAAGACTGGCCTGGGCGACGGCACGTATACGGCTAGCTTCCGGGTGATCTCCGCAGATTCGCATCCGGTCGCCGGGGTGATCCGGTTCGTCGTCGGCACCGGGGCTTTGGTCGGCGGTGCGGGCGGAACGCCGAGCAGCGTGAACTCGACGACCAGTGCGGTCTTCGACGTGGTCCGTTGGCTGACATACGCGGGACTGGTACTGCTGGGTGGCGGTTGGCTGGTGGCCACCGTGTGGGTTGCTGGGCGCGAGGACAGGCGGGCTCGCACGATGCTGTGGGCCGGGTGGTGGACAGCGACGGTCGCAGCGGTGGCCGAACTCGCGCTGCAGGGCCCGTACAGCGCCGGCCGCGGTCTTGGCACGCTTACTGACTGGAGCCTGCTCGACGCCACCCTACACACGACCTACGGCACTGCACACTCGATTCGCCTGTTACTGCTGGGGATTCTCGGTGTCACGTTGGCGTCGCTGCTGCGAATGGGCTGGCGTACCCAGCTGGCACAGATCGCCGCCGGCCTCGGTTTGGGCATCGCGTTGACGTACGCCGTCAGCGGGCACGCCAGCGCGCAGAACCCACGTTGGCTGGTCACGGCCAGCGACACCGTGCATCTGACCGCGATGGCATTGTGGATCGGCGGGCTGGCCTACCTGCTCGTCGCGATCCTGCCACGCCGGGAGCCAGACGAGCTGCGCACCGTGCTGCCCGTCTTCTCCCGCACCGCGTTCAGCTGCGTGATCGCGCTGGCAATCACCGGCACCTACCAGGCGTGGCTGGGCGTGGGCTCGCTCGACGCTCTCACCTCGACCCGGTACGGCCAGCTGGTGCTCGTCAAAATCGGCCTGTTCCTCGTGCTCGTCGCATTTGGCAACCTGTCCCGCGTCGTCGTACAGCGCCGGTACGTGCGTCCGGTCGCGTACGCGATGACGGAACCGATGACCGTCGCGCCGGCGGAAGTCGACGAGACCTGGCGGATGCGGCGATCGGTCTTTGCCGAGGTCGTCCTCGGTGTGACGGTGCTCGCCGTAACCGCGGTGCTGGTAGCCGAGCCACCCGGTCGCGCCGCGATTGCCGCGGTTGCCGCCAAGCCACAAACGAGCCGGGTCGAGCTGGGGGGGAGCCGCACCGCCACGCTGACCGTCAGCCCTGGGCGACACGGAACGGTCAGCGTCTCGCTCACCCTCAGCGCTGGTGCGACGCCGATCGGTCTGGCGCTCAATGCGTCGCTGCCCGCCAAGCAACTGGGCCCGATTCCGGTCAAGCTCGCTGGCACAGACGGCCGTAATTACACAGCGTCGAACGTCCTGCTCCCGGCCGCCGGCAGGTGGACGTTCACGCTCGACATCCGCACCTCCGAGTTCGACGCGGTCACCACAGACACGTCGATTCACCTGTCCTGAAAGGCGAAACCTGCGTGCGACTCCGACTCCTCCCCGCGCTCGGGATAGCGATCACCTGCGGATCGGTCGCCTTCGCCGGCGCCGCGTCCGCACATGTAACGGTGAGCGCTCCGGAGGCAGTCCGGGGCGGCAGCGACACGATCATCACGTTCCGCGTGCCCACCGAGAGCGCGTCTGCGACCACCACCGGGCTTAAGGTGCAGTTCCCGGTCTCTACACCCATCGCCTCGGTGCTGGTGCAGCCGCAGCCGGGCTGGACCTACACCGCTAAGAGCACGAAGCTGACGACGCCGATCAAGACCGATGACGGCGACATCACCAAGGCGGTATCGGAGATCGACTGGTCCGCGACAAGCGTTGCCCAGGGCATCAAGCCGGGGGAGTTCGGCGAGTTCGTCGTCATCGCAGGACAGCTGCCGAACGTGCCGTCGATCACCTTCAAGGCGATCCAGGCCTATAGCGACGGCTCGCAGGTCGACTGGATCGACGTCCCCGCCCCGGGCAGCTCCGCAGAGCCCGAACACCCGGCACCAGTCCTGCAACTGGCGCCCGCGACCCGCTCGTCCAGCAGTCCGTCGGTGACCGTTTCCGCAGCGCCGGCCAAGAGCAGCAGTCAGACTGGACCGATGGTCCTGTCGGTGGTCGCGCTCGTCGTCGCTGCCGCGGCAGCCGTGCTCGGTGGCTTGGCGTTGAGCCGTGCCCGGGGGAGGCGCACGTGAGACGAGTCTCGATCACAGCCGTCTTAGCGGGGTTGGTAGCCGTGGTTGGTGTGGCCGGGCTGATCCGCGGCGCGATACCGCAATCGATCGCCGGTGGGGCGTCGCCGAGCACAGCTGCGACACAGCCGATCACGATCAGCAACGCATACGTGCGAGAGCCTGCGTCACCGGGTCAGGCGGCGGCCTATCTCACCATCAACAACACCACCGGTTCTGACGACACGTTGCTCTCGGTGGTCAGCGGCGCGGGCGCCAAGACCGAGATCCACGCCGACTCGTCGATGACGCGATCCACGACAGGGCTGAAGATCCCGGCCCACAGCAGCGTCACACTGACCCCGGGTAAGAGTCACATCATGCTCGAGGAACTCTATGGCCCGCTGCTGCCGGGCCAGACCGTCAACCTCGAGCTGATCTTCGCCAACGCCGGAGGCATCGTGGTCGCGGCGCCTGTCATCGGGGTGACCGCTCCGGCCCCAACCGCCGGAGCCGCGCGGTGACTCGTCGGGTCGCCTGGGCGCTTGCCGCCGTGCTCGCCCTACTTCTCGTGGCGGGTTGCTCGTCGAGCAGCAAGCCGTCGGCACAGCGGTCCGCTTCGGACCTGAACGACCATCTCGGGACCGGGCCGTATCAGGGTTTCGGTCTGGTGCCACCGCTGCCGCGGCCGTCGTTCACCTTGACAGACACCGATGGCAGGCCGTTCGCGTTCGGTACGCGCACCGCCGGCCGTCCCACGCTGTTGTATTTCGGATACACCCGATGCCCGGACGTCTGCCCCACGACCATGCTCGACATCCGCAACGCGTTGCTCGGGCTGCCCGCTGAACTCCGGTCCACGGTGGACGTGGTTTTCGTCACCACCGACGTCAAGCACGACACCGCACCGCTGATCGCCGCCTGGCTCGGCAAGTTCGACACCGGGCTTCCGAACCGCTTCTTCGGGTTGCGCGGAAGCCAGGTCCAGATCGATACGGCGCAAGCCGCGGCGCACGTTCAGCTGGCCGAGGACGAGGGCCAGCAGCACGCGGCGGAAGTCTTGCTCTACGGTTCGGACGACTACGCGCGCGTGGAGTTCCTGCAGAACACCAACCAGGCCGAGCAGATCGCCCACGATCTGCCGTTGGTTGCGAGGTGACCGATTCGATGCGAGGAGCAGTTCGTTCCGTGAGATGGACAACCATCCGCCCCTGGCTGGGGACCGTGGCCAGGCTGGTGCTGGGCGTGGTCTGGATCTGGGCCGCCTGGTCCAAGATGAGGAACCCGCTGGGCTTCGTGCAGGCCGTACGTGCCTATGACGCGACGCCGGAGTGGCTGTCCAAAGCGATCGGCTACGGTCTGCCGGTCCTCGAGCTGTGCATCGGCGCGCTGCTGATTGTCGGGGTTATCGTCCGGCTTGCAGCGATCGTTTCTACCGCCTTGTTCGCGGTCTTCCTGGTCGGCGTGCTGCAGGCCGCCGCGCGTGGGATCAAGGTGGAGTGCGGCTGCTTCGGTGGCGGCGGGACGACAACCTCGACCACTTACACCCTGGACGTGCTCCGCGACGTCGGCCTGATGGTGCTCGGGGTCTACCTGATCGTGTGGCCGCTGACCCGCTGGTCGGTAGACGAATACCTCGCCCGCAACGACTTCGTTGCCCCGCCGTCAGCCAAACGGATGCGCACCGGCCAGGGCGCCCGAAAATACAACGCGATGCTCGAGGCGCGGCGCAAGGCGGCGCGGGAACGAACGCTGTACCTGTCGGCGGCGCTCTCCGTTCTCATCGTGCTGATCTCGATCGTCGGCATCGGCGTGCAAGCGAACCGGGCCAAGATCCAGGGTGACCTGACCGCGACGAACGCCACGGCTACTAACGGCGTCACCGTCGGCAAGGCGGCCAAGGTGACCGTGGACTTCTTCGAGGACTTCCAGTGCCCGATCTGTAACACGCTTGAGCAGAGCGTGGGCAGCGACGTCGCGGCTCAGATCGCCGCTGGCCGAATTCAGGCCAAGTACCACACGATGTCGTTCCTCGACTCGTCCTCGAACGGCAACAGATACTCCTCGCGTGCCGCGAACGCGGCGCTGTGCGCGTCCGACGTGAGCGTGGCCGACTTCCAGAAGTACCACGCCATCCTCTACGGCAAGGACAGCAAGGGCCAGAACAACCAACCCGTCGAGAACAGCAATGGCCGGACCGACGCGCAGCTGGTCGAGTACGGCAAACAGGCCGGGATCAAGGGCGATGACCTGACGACGTTCCAGTCCTGCGTTACCGGCCAGCTGCACAAGGCGCTGGTCGCGGCCATCACGGACAACGCCAGCCAGCGCGGCGTGAACGCCACCCCGACCATCTTCGTCAACGGCAAGCAGCTCAAGACCGCCAACAAGGCCGGCCTGGACGCGGCGATCGCGGCGATCGCGGGCCCGGCACCAACGACCACCTCGCCCACGCCATCATCGTCGGCTTCGGTCTCGAAGTCCGTCGCGCCGTGATCTGTGCGCGCCAAGACGCAGGCCGGGCCGGCCGCGGCACCTTATGACAGCTAACCCGGGTCGGCCCGGTCGCCGAGAACGGGTCCTACTTGTTGGCGGCCTCTTTCAGCGCGCTGCCGGCGGTGAGCTTGACGGCGTTCGCGGCGGGGATCTTGATGGTTGCTCCGGTGGCCGGGTTGCGGCCCTCGCGCGCGGCGCGGTGGTTGACCGAGAGCGCGAAGAAGCCAGGGACGCTAACCTTCTCCTTCTTGGCGGCGGCGTCCTCGAGCGTGGACTGCAGGCCCCGAAGGACGGCGTCGACGGTCTTCTGCTCGAGGTCCGCGGCGTCGGCTACGGCAGCCACGAGTTCCTTGCGGTTCACGTACATCTCCCTTGATCGGTGGTGTGTACCGCCTACCAGTATGGGTGACGGGCCCAGATACCCCGAATTTCGGGGCTTTCGGCGTGGCGTGACCACGGACCGCACGCTGGACTTGCCGCACGATTTCTAGCCCAAGATGCACGCTGTAACATGGCAAGTTGGTCCGCGGGGACCTGTTCCAGCATGATCTGGGGCTGTGGCGCAGCTGGTAGCGCACCACACTGGCAGTGTGGGGGTCAGGGGTTCGAGTCCCCTCAGCTCCACGGCAAGATCAACTGCTGTGGCGCCCGTGATTGCTGGCCTCGGCGCGGGCCGGCGTGCTGCAACAAGATGATCGAGCTTGACCCTACCTGGAGGATCCTGCGGCGCTGTCGCCGGTCGTGCTGCTCGCGAGGACCGGTTTGCGGGCGATCGGCGGTGAGATGGCCGCGACCCCCACCCCGTTGGCGGTGGGGTCACGATCAACGGCAGCCTCCTACGCCACGAGTTCGGGCTGTCCTGCACCTGCGACGTCGGCGACAGCTTCACGCCAGCGCTGCTCCAAGCTGTCCAGTAGTCGTCGTTCGACCTCGGGCGCGACGTGCGAGTAGGTCTCCACGACCCGGTTGTTCAGGTGGTGCCCGAGCCGGCGCGCTTGGGCGATCTCCGGAGCACCGTCGGCGAAAACTGCCAGGTCTTGTGGCTGTGCCGCAGCCCGTGAAAGGTCAGCCCGGCGCGACCGGCTGGGTGCGCACCTGCGGGTTGGTCCCGGTCAGGTTGCCGTCCGCGGCGGGTCGGGCGTGGGCTACGGCGCGAGCTTTGGCGTCCATGCCGCCGCGCAGGATGACCGGGTCGTGCCCGCGTGCGGCGAGGGCTTGGGCGAGTCGCTCGAGGTGGTCGGTGCGCTGGGTGAGCACCAGACAGTGACGTCCGCGAGCTAGGGCGGCGTCGATGTCGTCGACGATTTGGCCGGTTCGGGCCGTGTCGGCGGCGAGGTCGCGGTGCACCGCGGCGATGCCACCGGGTTCGGACGGGTCGAGCCCGCCGGTATATCGGAAAGGAAGTGGTGTGCACGTGCAGGACCGGTTCCGGCATAGCGGTCTCAGTAGCGGCGGATGAGAGTGTGCCGGCGGCCGCTCTGGTGATCGTGTGCCGGGTTGGGCCGAGCTGCAGGCCGATCAGGTCGTCGAGTTGATCGCGACGTTCCGGGGTGGCGGTGAGGCCCAGCCGGCGGCGGGCCGGGATCTGCTTGACCGCGTGCTCGAACGCCGCGGCGGGCACGCGGTGGCACACGTCCACGACGACCAACCCGTATCCGTTGGTAAGCGTGGCGAGGTCGTCGCGCCGGGCGAGGGTCTGCAGGGTGGCGACGTCGATGACGCCGGTGGTCTTGGCGCGTCCGCCGCCGCGTTGTCCGGCCTTGACGCCGAGCAGGTCGTGGATGCGGGCGCGCCACTGGTCGGCGAGGGTCTTGCGGTCTACCAATACCAGCGTGGACACGCCGTGGTGGGCGATGATGATGCAAGCGATCACGGTCTTGCCGGCGCCGGGTGGGGCGACCAGTACCGCGAGTTCGTGACCGGCGACCGCGTCGTGCGCGGCCTGTTGCTCAGATGTCAGGCGTGCAGTGAACTCGAATTTGTGCGGCTGCCCGGCGCAGCGTTCGTCGGTGATCTCCAGTTTGCTGCCGGCCTGCGTGATGAGCGTGTCGGGGCGGTCGAGCAGGCCGCGCGGCAAGATTAGGTCACCGGTGACGGCCTCGTCGTAGCTGTGCAGCAACCGTGGGATGTTCCACGTGGAGGCGCGGCGGCGTTAGCCCGAAACGGCCGGTCCGGGCGTTCTCCCAGTGCAGCGCGTACACATCAGTGCGGGCACCGAACAGTGCGACGTAGAACGCGACTTTCGCCGCCGCCGGGCTGTGGGCATGCACTGCGCCAGGTGCTGAGTTGAAGATCGCTGTCTGCTCCGGACCGGGTGGACGCGACTGCTGTGGAGTTAGGACTCGCGCAGTAATTGGCTAGGTTACTTCCGGGCGTGTCGGTGGGCGAGCGCACATGGTGTAGTTCCAGTCGCTGTGGAAGCTGTGGCGGGACAGGATCCCCTTGGTTTCCAGGGTTTTCATGTCCTTGTCGGGGATCTTGATGCCGCGCGGGTAGGTGCTGGTGTCCAGTTCGGCGTGCACGGTGAGCCCGGCGCGGGTGGTCACCGCGCGCAGGGTTTCGATGACGACCTCGTGCGATTCCAGTGGCCGGCCGCGCCAGTTGCGACTGATCGCGGAGAACAGTCGATGCTCGATTTTGTTCCACTTCGAGGTGCCCGGTGGGAGGTGGCACACGGTGATGTCCAGGTCGGCCTGGGCGGCGAAGTCGGCCAGCTCGGTCTTCCACAGCCGCAGCCGGGATCCGTTGGAGCCGCCGGAGTCGGCGGTGATCAGCAGCCGGCGGGCGCCGGGGTAGGCGGCCGCGCCCATGGTGGTCCACCAGCGGCGGATGGACTCCACCGCGAATTGGCCGGTGTCGGCGTCGGTACCGACGTTGACCCAGCCGGTGTTGGTGGTGATGTCGTAGATGCCGTAGGGGGCGACCTTGCCCAGCTCCTTGTCGGCGAAGTCGTGGACTTTCACCTCACGCGGTCGGCCCTTCGGTTCCCATTCCCGCCCGCCGGCGGCGTAGTTGCCGATCAGCTCCTTCTTCTTCGTGTCCACGCTGATCACCGGGTCGCCGACGGCCTGGAACTCGCCGGCTCGGGCGTTGATGTAGGCGAACTGCGCGTCCCGGTCGACATGCTGGGCACCGTCGACCGTCTTGGCGTTGGCCTGCAAGCTGTACCCGGCGTGCTTGAGCAGCTTGGCCACCGTGCGCGCGGAGACACGATGCCCGGCCGCGGTCAGCTCAGCGGCCAGCTTCGCGGTGGACTTCGTCGTCCACCGCAACGGCGATTCCGGATCCCCACGAGAGTCCGGACCGACGAGCCCGTCCAACGCCACCGACACCGCCGGATCGGTCACCGACACCGGTGGGCGCCCGGCTCCGGGGCGGCGCACCCGGCCCGGAATGGGCTCCGGGTAATCCAGCTCGCGCACCCCCTGCGCCACCGTGTCCGAATGCGCGCCGCACACCGCCGCGACCGCAGTGATCCCGCCCCGGCCCAACACCGTCGCCTCCGCACCCAGCAGCAGCCGCCACGCCCGCTCATCCAGATGCGGCCGGATCAAAGCCAACCGCCTCGCCATCGGGTCGGAGTCCACCTCGGGCAGCGTCATAGCACGGACCCTAACCCAGGCAACCCGGCAGACCCAGCTAATTACTGCGCGATCCCTTAGTTCGAGCAGCCGCAGCAACCGGGCGTTCTCTGCCCGTAGCCGCGCCACGTCGCCGCGCAGCGTCGCCAGCTCCGCATTCAGAGCGGCAGCGCGGTCTCGGTGTTCGTCGGCACGGTCCATATTTTCCCGGCATGCGATGGCTGCCCGGCGCCCGGCTCGAGGAGATGATCGAGCAGGGCACTCTGGACTGCTACAACGACTCCGAACAAGCGTGCGGGCTGTTCAACTTGCTCGAAGAGGCGCTGGCCGTGCCGTTCGAAACGACCGTGCTCAGGGTGGCAGTCACCGTGACCGCGGTCGATCTGACGGCTGACGATCGAATCATCGCCCTGATCCGCGGCAACGGTGAGCGACAGCGCATCCCGCTGCTCGACCTGCCGCTGCCCGACCCGCCACAGGACGGGGCGGACTGGATCGCCCACCCACCGACCCTGAGCGACCCGGACCGGAGCGGATTGGTAATGGTCGCTGCTGGGGTCGACTCGATCCGGCCGGCTATGCGCTCCTCTTGCCAGCCGTTCGCTTCACTGACGTAGCCCTCGCGGCCGCCGTCCGCTTCGCACGTGCCGTCTTCGCCGGGATCTGCTTCGCCGACGCAGCCTTCGCGGCGACCGTCTTCCGCGTCGCCGTCTTCGCAGGCGGCTTCTTCGCAGGTGCCGGCTCGCGGTGGCTACTGATGAGCGCGATCTTCTTGCCGCCCTGGACCACGGACAGCTCGAGTCTCCCGCCGAGCGCCCCGATGTAGCGCTCGAGCACATCGAAGGTCACGTTGCGGGAGCGTTCGATCGCCGCGATCCGCGGCTGACGCACCCCGATCCGCTCGGCCAGCTCCCGCTGCGAGAGCCCCGCCCGTTCCCGCAGTGCGGTCAGGCCCGCGGCCAGCCGCAGCTCCTCCTCGATCTGCGCGACACGCTCGGCGGCGCCGGGGGCAGCGAGGACCTTCTTCTCCCAATCCTTCATGTTGGTCATGTGCGCTTCCTCTTCCTCTTTGCTTGCTGTGGCCCGGCGAGCGCGGCTTGATGTTCGTCGAACCGGTCGTCGGCGATGGGCACGTTGCGTCGGTACCAGCCGCGCCAGTCGCCGCTCTTATCCCCGCCCACCAGCAGGATGGCGTTTCGCCGGCGGTCGAAGGCGAACAACACCCGCATCTCCGTCCGTCCCGTCGAGCTGGGCCGGAGTTCCTTCATGTTTGGATGTCGGCTGCCCACGACGGTGTCCACCAGCGGACGGCCCAATGACGGACCGGCATCGCGCAACACTCGAACTGCCGCCAGCAACGCCTCCGCATCTGCCTGATCGAGCTCGTCGGCCCACGCGCCGCACGCCGGATGGAACTCCACCGGCCCACGGCACGCAATAACGATACCGTTATATGGCGTGTCGAGACAACCGTCCGTCTGTGCCCGACACCGAGCCGCCTGCCCTCGGCCTCAAAGGCTCGTCGAGAGCGTGCGCCCATGCGCGCATAATGCTCCGCGCGTGTCGAGCGCAATGGCGCTGGGCAGCGCCGTCATCGGTAACTGTCGCTGTCCATCGACCTGATGGGAGGCGCTGGAGGGTGCGCGTCTGCGAATTGAGCTACCAAGGACTGCGATCCCGGGCGGCAGTACAGCGGCGTGCGCGTCACGCTGACCGCGACATTGGCCACCGCGAAGCTCAGCCTGCACGTCGACGTCAACATCGGCGACCCGATCTGGCTCGCGCCACGCACCATCGACCTGCCCCGGCTGCTCGACGGAACGATCACAGTGACCGGCCGGCGCACTAGTCCTCAAATAAGCGAGTCGATCGCGGGCGCGTGGCCGGCGTCGAGATGATCATGTCGGGAGTCCGTTCGGGGTGTCGATGCGGCTGCTGAGAAGGTGCGCGCCGCTGCGGCAGGGCTCGGAACGGCTTGCGGCGGGGTTCGGGCTGGGTGCGGGTGGCGTGGTTTGTGTGCGTGGGTATGGGTGATCGCCGCCGCGGCTGTGCGGTGGTCGGTGTCGGCTCGGGACTCGGTGCGGTTAGCCGAAGCGGGTTCGTTCGATGGTGTTCCAGGCGCTGAACAGCCGGTCCAGGCTGGGTTGGTAGCCGATCAGCCGGACGGTGATGGCCGGGCCCGCCGGATGATCATGGCGGGGATAGGATGATGCCGGTGAGGAAGCGGCGGAACTCCATGCGGATGTAGGCGCGCCGGTCGGTCTTGCGGTGCATCATCATCGCGAACCAGGACTTGATGTTCCAGGCCAGCGCGGCGATGACCATGTAGGCCCAGTTGCTGGTCAGGTCGTAGAGCGGGACCCGCAGCGCGTTCACGCCGGACTTGAGCTGGCCGATGATGTTCTCCTGGTCGCAGCGCTCGTTGGCGCAGCGCGACCACCTGCCGGCGGTCAGGTCGGTGCGGGTGGTGATGTAGAAGAAGTAGCGGATCTCGTCGATGCAGCACCTGCTCGCCGCGGGCCCGGCTGATGTTCTTGCGCACCGCGACCACCCGGTAGGGGCGGGCGCATTTGCCGGGCTGGTAGTCGAACTCGGCCACGTCCTCGTAGTTCAGCCGCAGGTTCAGGTATCCGCGCTCGGTGACGATGCGCTGCTTGTCGTTCTCCCGCCGGGCCCTGCTCGTGCCCGGTCTTGTTCTCATACGGCTCGGGCCGGTGCAGCCGGGTCCAGCAGGCCTCGTCCAGCGCCTCGGCGCGGGCGCGCAGCGCGGCGTTGTTGTCCATCCCGAAGACGAAGTCGACCCGCTCGGCCCACCGGTCGAAGTGCGCCGGTCAGCGAGAAGTCGGTGTCGCCGCGCAGGCAGACCCGCTGGGCGTGCGGCGCGACCAGCTCGATCGCCCTGTCGATCCAGCCCGCCGCGTCCTGGTGGCTGGGCGCGTTGCCGGGCCGGTTGACCAGATACAGCACCTCCTTCGTGTTGGCCAGCGACACGATCAGCGGCGCGTAGCCCCAGATCCCCTTGTAGGAGATGTCCATGCCCGGCCTTGCGCTGCCCGTCGGTCGGCACGATCGTGCCGTCGGCGTCGAGATAGGCGATCGGGCCGAGCAGGTCCCGACCCCGCCCGGCCACAGCTGCGGCCGCACCGCGTTGATCGCCTCCATCAGCGTCGACCACGTCGGCCTCGCTGAAGCGGCGGCAGAAGTCGCCTGCCGTGGTCGGGTCCGGGATCAGGTCCGCGCCCAGGGCGTTCATGTACGCCGTGTCATGGCGCAGCCGCTCGATGTCCTCCAGCCGCGTGCCGCCGCACAGCACGTTGTAGGCCAGGTTCAGCACATGATCGGACTCGTGGTACGGCAGGTGCACCTTCAGCAACTCCAGCCGGTCATCGATCTGCTCGACCAGCCCCAGCTTGGTGACCAGCCGGTGCACCGCGGCGATCCCGCCGAAGCAGGTCGCGTCGACGTTGCCGCCGATCTCGTAGCCCACCTTGCCCGAGGTCAACATCGGCGCCGGCCGGGCACCCCAATGCCCCGCCAGCGCGTGACGCGCGGCCACCTTGCGTCGCCGCCGCGTCGCGTTCCGCCGACTCTGATCATGCGCTATCTTCTTCACCGCAAAGGCCTTTCCTGTCCGGGCTGCGTCAAGGTCGCAAACCCAGGCAGGCTAAGGCCTTTCTCCTTCAAACCCCCGGTTCAACACGTCCGACACGCTTGGTCAAGGACTAGTGCCCATCCGGCCCGCGAGGCCCAGAGGAGGAAGCCGTCATGCCAGATTCTCCCGCGCACCGCACGATTTCCATTGTGATGCGGGTAATGCTTGACGTGCCGGAGGCGGCGCGACTCCTTGGAATCGACCGGACCCTAGCGTACGAGCTGATCAGAGCTGGCAGGTCGCCGACGCCCGTGATCAGGGTCGGTCGGCTCATTCGTATCCCTTCGGGTCCCATCCTTGAGCTACTGGCGACTGGAGGATTCGGCCTGATCGCTTCAGCACCTCATCGCTCCGTGAACACGCAACCTGTCGGCTGAGCGACCATTCGACGGCATGTCAGAGGTCATCGCAAATGCCGGAGGCGGACAAGCGGCTGCCCGGTCACGGCCACCTTCCTACCGCGAGTAGCCAGGACTGGGCGGTGGCAGGTCGTTGCTCAAGGAGCGCAGAACCACGAGGCGCAGGTCAGCCATCGGTCTTGACAGCAGGCGACGGGCATGTCATCGAGCGAGTCGTCCTGTTGCTTAACCGTGCAGCAGGTGATCCGTCGGGCGCTCGAAGACGCTCGCCGCGAGTCGTGTTTCAAGGTCCAACTTCTGAGTCAAAAGAGGCACGCCACAGACGGCGCGCATGACCTCTACCGATCGCTCGGCTTCGAGGCAGAAGCTGAGGGGTTCCGTCTCTTCCTTGCCAGCGACTCGCCCGATCGTCGGCAAGACCGAGCGCGGACGGCGGCATGTGCGTGCGTCCAGTTCAGGGTTTCAGGGACGGCACGTCATTGACGAGCCTGCCAATTGAGGAAGTTCCACGACAACGCCGTGAGGTCCCTCCCGGAGGAGCGCGCGGCCGAGCTCGCGGCCCGAACCCTCGCCCTTCCTGACGCTCAGGGCGTCGAGGATCTCACCGCGCTGCTGACCTCGGCGGGGGAGCGCTGAGGTCGAGACAGTTACCGCTCCCGGACTGCGTAGGTCAGGTGGGTCACCCGCTGCGTCGGCTCCGCGCGGACCGGCTGCAGGGCCACGCGGCCCGCGTCCACGCCCTCGAACAGGCGGATTCCGGAGCCGAACAGCACGGGTGAGAGCGCGATCGTGAACTCGTGGATCAGGCCGGCGTTCACGTAGTCCAGGATCGTTGCGCCGCCGCCCGCGATGCGGACGTCGCGGTCGCCGGCGGCCTCGCGTGCCTGGTCGAGCGCGGGCTCGATGCCGTCGTTGACGAAGTGGAAGGTGGTCCCGCCCGGCCGCTCCCAGGGGTCACGCTTCTCGTGCGTCACGACGAGGACCGGCGTGTGGAACGGCGCCTCATCCGGCCACGCCTGCTCGCCGAGGTCGAACATGCGCTTGCCCATCACGCTCGCGCCGGTGCGCTCGAACGTCTCCCGCGCGATGTCGTTGTCGCGCCCTTCCTCGCCGCCCTCGCCGAGCTTCAGGTTCTCCCGGAAGAACCGCTGCCGGAAGATCCACTGCTGCAGTTCCATCCACTGCGCCATCCAGCGCTGCACATCCGGGTCGTCCCTGCACTCCTCGGGCGCGATGAACCCGTCCAGCGACATCGACACGCTGAAGAACACCTTCCCGGCCATCAGCCCTCCGCCCCCTTCCGCGCGAGGTCGGTGAAATAGGCAGCCAGCTTGCTCAGGGTCTGCTGGCCGCCCTCGATCGCGTGGTACTTCTCGACCGCCTCGTCGCGCAGCTCCTTGGTGGGGAACACCGTGCGCATCTCGATCCGGGTCGCCGCGCCGTCGGGCGCGAACGTGAGGACCGACTCGAAGGCGTTCGGGTCGCCGCGGGACTCACCGTGCAGCAGCGCGATCCGCTCCGGCGGGGCGATCTCGGTCCAGGAGATCCACTCGGTGTAGTCCGTCCCGTCCGGCCCGTGCATCACGAAGTCCCACTCGCCGCCGACGCGGAACTCGAACGCCCGCGTGGTGGTGGTGAACCCGTCCGGTCCCCACCACCGCGACAGGTGCCGCACCTCGGTGAACGCCTCGAACACCAGCTCCCGTGGGGCACCGATGACCCGGGAGATGACGATCTCCCGGTCGGCGGTCGCGGACTGCGCCGGCGCGTCCTGTCCTGTCTCTGCCATCGGTCACTCCTCCTGCCGTGCCTGCTTGAGGTCCCGCACGTACTCGTCCAGCCGGTCGAAACTCTCGTTCCAGAACCGCTCGAACCCGCCGGTCCACTCGTGAACCGGCCGCAGCCCGCGGGCGTCAAGGCCGTACAGGCGCTGCTTGCCTGCCTTGCGGTCCCGCACCAGCCCGACCTCCCGGAGCACCCGCAGGTGTTTGGACGCCCCCGGCTGGGTCATCCCCAGCTCCTGGGCCAACTCGGTCACCGGCCGCTCACCCGCCCGCAGCAGCACCAGGATCTCCCGGCGCTGCGGCTCGGCGATCGCGTTGAAGACGTCCGACGTCGTCGCTGCTCGTGCCATGGCGCCATCATATGCCCATATCGGCATGCGTCAAGCCGGGAGGAATCAGGCGGGTCTTGTCAGCTGACGATCGTGACCCTTGTCAGCGGCTGCGGAAACGCGTATCCCGGAGACGGCACGCGCGACGGCGGCGGGCAGCGAGGGCGATGGGTGAGAGGATCGGCGCGTCACGCGACTTGCTGATCACCACCATCTGATTCGTCGGGTCGTTCGATGAGCTTGCCGTTCTTGAATACCGCGCCGGCACGGACCAGCGCGACGAGGTGGTCGACAGCGTGTCCAAGAGGACACCGATCGAGTCCTCTTTGTTGTCAAGCTTCTTGGGTCGGGCGGCCTGCTCCGGCGCTGTGAGTGTGGGCCGGTGCTCGCCGGTGTCAAGGTCGGTCCTGCCCGCGCCCGCGGCGCGTGCCCGGGCGGGGCTCCACCTGGACTCCGGCTGCGCTCCGGCTGGTTTGGCGCCGAGCCGGAGCAGGCCGAGGTGTGAGCGTCGCCTGCTTGCCGGTGGCGGTTCTAGGGTTGGGCTTGGCCCGGGAGTGGCTTGTCCGAAGAGCCGGTGTTTCGGGGTGTGAGTCGGCCGCGCTGGATGCAGTGTCGTTCCCCGGTTGCCCTCCCGGGTCCTGGCCTGCTAGGCGTCGCGCGTCGTCGATCATCCGCGCGTAGAGTGCGTCGCTGATCTTGCGTTTCAGGGCGCGCAGCGCGCTGTTGCCGGTCATCCCTTCGGCGATCTTCTTCTCGTAGTAGGCGCGGCCTTCGGTGGTGCGGTAGCGGATCTGGGAGACCGCGGCCATGTGGATGGCGTGGTTGAGTTGTCGGTTCCCGCGCCGGGACAGCCGGTAGATCTTCCGGTCGCCGGAGGAGACCTCGATCGGGGCGGTGCCGTTGTAGGAGGCGAAGTGGTCGCGGCTGGCGAAGCGGTGAATGTCGCGGACGTAGCCGAGCACGGCTCCGGCGATGATCGGCCCGACACCGTAGATGTCGGTGATCGAGGTGCCGGAGGCGGCGACCGCCCGGGCGGTGCGTCGTCTGGCGTCGCGGCGCTGCGCGTCGATGCGCTGCAGGTCGACGACCATCTCGCGGGCGAGCTCGAGTTTCGCCTGGGTGACAGGGGATTCGGCGAGGATGCGGTCGAGGACCTCGATCGCCTGCCCGGCGGTCAACTCCTTACCGAACCCGCCCGGGATCAACTCGCACAGCACGGCGTGCAGCCGGCACAGCAGCTGGGTGCGTAGCCTGCCCAGGTCGTGGTAGCGGCGCGCCCAGACCCGCATCACCATGGGCTGGTCCTCGACGGTGAACTCAGGCAGCTTGTGCGCGCGCAGCGCGGCCACGGCCACCGACCGGGCGTCGGTCGGGTAGCCCCGGCGCATTGCTGCGCCGGGGCCCCCTCAGAACCGTGCGTGCCACTCATCGCGGCACACGGCTCAAGCAGGCCGTGAAGGCGTGTGGGCTGGCAGAAGTGCTGCGCTGTCGGCGCTTTCTCGTCGCCGACAGCTGGTGTGGATGAGGCGTGGTTCCAAGATCTCCGGAGGGCTGACCCTTGCCACGGCGACCACTTGCTTGCTGATCGCCTTGGCGGTGGCCTTCAGCCATTGTTCCCACTCGTCGGGGCTGGTTGGCTGATGGTCGGCGTGCAGTAGAAACCCGCCGCAGATCGCGCACCGGCCGTGTTGGGTGCGGAACAGCCGCTGGCTGGCACGATCGATTCGCGAGTCGGGTCCGGACCTGCTTCGCCGCCTGGCCCAGTACTCGGTCAGGGCAGGGTCGTCCGGAGACGCGCTGCCTCTGACCAGGTCATGTCGGATGATCTTCGTCCAGGAGAACTGGAGGAGGTAGCCGCCACTGTCACGGTCACCGAACACCCACCGGTCGTTCCTGGTCGGATGGAACTGGCCGAAGTACCGGTTGATGATCCAGCGCTTCGGCTTGTTGTGATGGCGGAAGCAGGCCCACTTGTAGGTGAGTTTCCACAGGTGATGGTCGAGACTGTTGAACGTCTCGGTGGCCACCACGCCGCGGTAGTAGGCCGACCAGCCGCGCACGATCGGGTTGATCGCGTGCAGCACCGCCGCCGCGTTGGCCCCTCGCAGGGCCAGCATCTCGGCGGACAGCCGTCTGCGCACACGCCGCACCGCCTCCGTGCTGGGTTTGATCAGCAGCTTGCCGTGGTAACGGCGGACGTTGAACCCGAGGAAGTCAAAACCGTCATCGAGGTGGACGACCCGCGTCTTGTCCTCGTTGAAGGTCAGACCCCGCGACGCCAGCCAGGGCGTCAGCCGGGCCTTGACCGATTCGGCCTGGTCCCGGCTGTCGCACAGCGCGACAAGATCGTCTGCATACCTCACCAGCACAGGGGTGCCGGACACCGAATCCATGGACTCCCGGGAGGGGTTCCAACGGTAGGCGGCACCGGCGGCTTGTTCCATCCCGTGCAACGCGATGTTGAAGATCAGGGGACTGATCACCCCGCCTTGCGGGGTGCCCCGCTCGGTCGGGGCGAACCGGCCCTGATCGATCACGCCCGCCCGCAACCAGGCAGCGACAGCTTCCCTGGCGGGAAAGGTCCCCAACTGGTCCAGGATGTGCTCGTGATCAGCGCGGTCGAAGGCCGCGGTCAGGTCCGCGTCGAGCACCCAGCGGCGCTTGGCGCGGCGCGATGCCACCGTCCAGAAGATCGCGGCGATGGCATCCTGACAGCCGCGGCCCGGACGGAATCCATAGGACTTCGGCTCGAACCTGGCCTCCCACTCGGGTTCCAGCGCGTTGACCGTGACAGCCTGAAGAGATCTGTCGACGATCACTGGAATGCCGAGCCCGCGCTTCCCACCGCGCTTCGGGATGAACACCCGCTTGACCGGCAGAGCCTTCCACGACCCAGACCGGTGCTGCATCCACTTGGCCAGTTCCGCTTTGCCCTGGTCGAACAACACCGTCTGGCCGTCGATGCCCGCCGTCGCACGGCCAGCATTGACCTCCGTCACCCGCCGCACGCTCAGCAACGCGTTCGCGCGAGAACGGAGCATCAACTTCTGCAAATTGCGGACCCCTTTCAGGTCCCCAGCCTGCGACGCCGCGAAGATCCGTTGCCTCAGCCGCCGTACGTCATCCTGCACCCGGCGCCAGTCGACCGCGCGCCAGTCCAGCACTTCGCCCTCCGGTCCGTTCACCGTGCCGATCCGCGTCGCTTGCGCGACCGATGTCATCGTCATGGCGTCCAACTTGCCCTTCGGTTCCGGTGTCTTTGGTCATCTCTTCTCCGCAGGCTCACCCGACCCACGTCGGCACCCTTTCGGGTCCGGACACGCAGCCCGGTATCCGGCCGGTTATCCGGGACGACCGGCGGAAGGGCGCCGATCATGCTGTCCCGGTTTCCCGTCGCCTTTCGGCGCGCCGGCGTTCGCTTCTTGGGTCGTCCTGCGCCCGCCCGGGAGTTGCGCCTTCCTCACGGTCGGCCTACCGGGGCACCAATTCGGTGCCCGGACCCGGACGGGGTTGTCACGTTCCACACGCACGAGCTGCGACCGGGGTGGGTGCCCTCTCAACCCCGGGGACGGCGGTGCTCCCACGACCGGTTCCCAAATCGCCGATCGCCGCCTGCCGCTTCTCAACGGCCAGTCCCTGCACCCCGGTGCCGCTATCCATCACCCGGGGCTGAACGTAACGAGGCATCAACAAGGGTTCACTCACGTTCACCCGTCCGGTCTTCCCCTCGCCGGTAATCCCCGGATGGTGCAGGGATCCTTGGGCTTTCCCCGAAGCTCCGCACCCCGCCGTTACCAGCGACGCACGTCCGGGCGGGGACAGGCCATGAGCACAAGCCCGGGACTACGCAGCCGACAACATCATCGGTCGGCCCTCCAATCCGCGAGCCCACTCGCCACGTGCGACCTCGTGTCGCACTTCGGGTCGTTCTTGTTGATCTGCCCGGTGTTCAGCAGCCGCACCCGCGCGGCCAGCTTGGGCGGCACGTCGAGCACTTGCTCGCCGGCGGCGATCAACTGTCGCGCGAGCAGATGCCCGAGCCCGCGCGCTCCCTCGACCGCCCAGGTCCGCTCCGGCCAGCCAGCGGCCCAACCGAGCAGCACCTGGATCTGCTGGGACGTCGCGCCCACCCGCACCTGCCCCAGCCGCTGCTCCCGCTCATCGAGCGCGTACGCCGTGTGCGAGCCTTTGTGCGGATCGATCCCGATCATTACGCCAGCCATGACCATGTCCGTCACCTCCACGCGAAGAATCAGCCGGCAGGAAAGACCGCGGCGGGCACGTCTGAATTCAGGACGATCGGCGCTCGCGCCTCTTTAGAGCCACACCGCGTGCGAGACGCGACGAACCGACACCTCGTTCGCAAGCCAGACCACAACCCGGTCGGCAGACGGTTCGAGAATCCAGCCCGTCGCACCCCACGGACGCTACGAGCCGAAGCACGCGTCCGTTGACAGTCTCAT
>CAWIXH010000020.1:0-172744 GCA_963839995.1 uncultured Actinomycetota bacterium
CGGTGATCATCCACGGCTGGCAGGGTAACGAGTCCGAGCACTGGCAAACCTGGCTCGCGGGCGTGCTGACCGATGCCGGTCGCGACGTTCGCTACCCGCAGTTCCCCGACCCGGACGACCCGGGGCTGCAGCCCTGGTTGGCCACCCTCCGCACCACCTTGCACGGCCTTCCCGAGGACGGGTTCGATCTGGTCTGCCACTCACTCGGTGCGTTGCTGTGGCTGCACCACATCGCAACGCCGGAACGTTCACCACGTCCGGCGCGGGTCGTGCTGGTCGCACCGCCCTCACCCCGGACGACAATCCCGCAACTCGCCCCGTTCGTGCCCGCCCCGCTGGACGCGGGAGCGGTTCGTGAGGGCGCGGACGGCACCGTCCTCGTCTGCGGCGACGGCGACCCGTACTGCCCGGAAGGTGCCGCTAACGCGTACGGCCGGCCGCTGAGGATGCCGACGACGGTGATTGTCGGTGGCGGCCACCTGAACGTCGCAGCCGGCTACGGCGAATGGCCCGCGATGCTGGATTGGTGCGGCCGGGACAACCTGGCGTTCATCGGCTGATTTCGCGGCGCTGCCTGGTGATCGCCGCACGCGTGGCGAATTCGCCGTCAGGCGGGTAGCCGACCGCGACAAGGGTCAGCCCGTGCGCCGGGGCCACGGCAACGTCATCGGCTCGAGTGCCGCGGTCTAGCAGCGACGCCGGCCAGGCAACGTCGCGCCGGCCCTCACCCACCGCCAGCAGCGAGCCGACCAGCGAGCGGACCATCGAGTGGCAGAACGCATCGGCCTGCATCGTGCAGACGATCTCGGCGCCGTCGCGCCGCACACCGAGGGACTGCAGCCTGCGGACTGTCGTCGCCCCCGGCCGGTGCCTGCAGAACGCGACGAAGTCGTGCTCGCCGACCAGACCGACAGCCGCCGTCGCCATCGCCGAGGCATCGACCGGACGCGGCCAGCCGAGGACGAACCACCGGCGCAGCGGATCGACCCCCCCGATCGCGTCGCAGATGCGATATTCGTAGCGCCGCCACAGCGCACTGAACCGGGCGTCGAACTCGGCGGGGACCTCGACGGCCGCTGGCACCCGCACGTCGGCAGGCAGCACACCTGCTAGCCGCCGAAGCAGCGACGGCGCGGCCGACAACCAGGTGAGCGCCGGCAAGTCGAGGTGGGCCACCTGACCCACCGCGTGCACACCGGCGTCGGTGCGACCCGCCACCGTCAGGGCGACGGGTACCCGCAACAACGTGTGCAGACCGTCCTGCAGCACGCCCTGTACTGTGCGGCAACCCGGCTGCACCGCCCAGCCGGAGAATGCGGTGCCGTCGTAGGCGATGTCCAACCGAACCCGGACGAGCCCGCCTTCCCCGAACGGAGAGGCGGGCTCGTCGCTGGCGATCATGCCGCTACTTGTCGGCGTCCTCGGCCGGCCCGTCAACCGTGTCGTCAACGCTGTCTGTCGCGTCATCGGCCGGCTCGTCAACCGCGTCGTCAACGCTGTCCGTCGCGTCATCGGCCGGCTCGTCAACCGTGTCGTCAACGCTGTCCGTCGCGTCCGCGAGGTCGTCCTCGACCCCGATCGCGGCGGGACCACCCGCGTCCTCGCCCGCCTCGAGCGACTCCGCCGTCGCCACGACCGGCACAGTTCCAGCGGCGCTCGCGGCCACGGACGCGGCCGTCGGTGACTCGGCCTTGGCTTCCTCGGCAAGCTCGGCGGTGCGGCCAGTGGCTGCCTTGCGCGGCGCGGATTTCGTCCCGCGGGCGCGCTCACCCTCCCTGACGGCCGACTGGCGGGCCGTCAGCGCCTCGACGAGCTCGATGACCGCCATCGGGGCGTTGTCGCCCTTGCGCGGACCGATCTTGACGACCCGGGTGTAGCCACCGTGGCGCTCGGCAAACCTGGGAGCGATCTCGGCGAACAGCTTGTGCACCACGTCCTTGTCGCGGATCACCGTCATGACCTGACGGCGCGCATGCAGGTCACCGCGCTTGGCGAACGTGATCAGCCGCTCGGCGAGCGGGCGAAGACGCTTCGCCTTTGCCTCAGTGGTGGTGATGCGGTCGTGCTCGAACAGTGCCGTGGCGAGATTCGCGAGCATCAGCCGCTGGTGCGCAGGGCTGCCGCCGAGGCGGGGACCCTTGGTGGGCGTGGGCATTTCGTTGCTCCTGATCCGGGTCGCGACGAAGCCGCGACGTGGGGGTCCTACAGCTGTTCGGTTTCGGCGAACCCGGTGTCGTCATCGCCGAAGTCCTCGTCGTCGCCGTAGGACTCGACGGCGTTCGCCAGCTCGAATCCGGGCGGGCTGTCCTTGAGCGACAGCCCCAGGCCGGCCAGCTTGATCTTGACCTCGTCGATCGACTTCGAGCCGAAGTTGCGGATGTCGAGCAAGTCGGCCTCGCTGCGCCCGACGAGCTCACCCACCGTGTGGATGCCCTCACGCTTGAGGCAGTTGTACGAGCGGACGGTGAGGTCCAGCTCCTCGATCGGCATGGAGAACGCGGCGATGTCGGCGACCTCGGCCGGCGACGGGCCGACGTCGATGCCCTCGGCCTCGTCGTTGAGCTCCTGGAACAGTCCGAACAGCTCGACCAGAGTGTGGCCGGCCGACGCCACCGCGTCGCGCGGGCTGAGCGAGGACTTGGTCTCGACATCGACCACAAGGCGGTCGAAGTCGGTGCGCTGCTCGACCCGTGTCGCCTCGACGGCGTAGGTGACCTTGAGGACCGGTGAGTAGATCGAGTCCACCGGGATGCGGCCGATCTCCTGGCCGGGCTGCTTGTTCTGCACGGCGGTGACGTAGCCCCGCCCGCGCTCGACGACCAGCTCGATCTCCAGGCGGCCCTTCTTGTTGATCGTGGCGATGTGCAGGTCGGGATTGTGCACCGTGACGCCCGCTGGCGGCGCGATGTCGGCCGCCGTGACCTCGCCCGGCCCCTGCTTGCGCAGGTACATGACGACCGGCTCGTCACTCTCCGAGCTGATCACCAGCTCCTTGAGGTTCAGGATGATGTCGGTGACGTCTTCCTTGACGCCCTCGACGGTGGTGAACTCGTGTAGCACGCCGTCGATGCGGATGCTGGTGACCGCAGCGCCCGGGATGGACGACAGCAGGGTACGGCGCAGCGAGTTGCCGAGCGTGTAGCCGAAGCCGGGCTCGAGCGGCTCGATGACGAACCGGGACCGGTTGTCACTGATGGGGTCTTCCGTCAGAGACGGACGCTGAGAGATCAGCATTTTCGTTTCCTTTCGCAGGGACGCCCGCTATATGACGTCCACCAATGGGTTATTCAGTTATCACTTGCCCTCCGCAGGTTGTTCGACCTCGAGCGGGCTCGCACACGCCGACGGTCGAACAACTCCGGAAGGTGGGAGCGTCACTTGCTGTAGAGCTCGACGATCAGCTGCTCCTGCAGTGGGATGTCGATCTGCGCCCGCTCGGGCAGCTGGTGCACCAGCACCCGCAGCCGGTTGGGCACAACCTGCAGCCAGCCGGGGATCGGCCGGTCGCCCTGCGTCTCGCGGGCGATCAGAAACGGCGTGGTCTCCAGCGACTTCGGCTTCACGTCGATGATGTCCCACTGCGAGACGCGGTAGCTCGGGATGTTGACCTTCTCCCCGTTGACCAGGAAGTGACCGTGGCTCACGAGCTGGCGTGCGGCGCGGCGGGTGCGGGCCAGGCCGGCGCGATAGACGACGTTGTCCAGCCGCGACTCGAGAATCTGCAGCAAGTTGTCGCCGGTCTTGCCCTGGCGTCCCACCGCCTCTTCGTAATAACGGCGGAACTGCTTTTCCAGCACGCCGTAGCTGTACTTCGCCTTCTGCTTCTCCTGCAGCTGCATCAGGTACTCGCTCTGCTTGATGCGATTGCGGCCGTGCTGCCCCGGCGGGTACGGGCGACGCTCGAACGAGCTGTCGCCGCCGACCAAGTCGACATTGAGGCGACGTGAGATGCGGGTCGCCGGTCCGGTGTAACGAGCCATCGTGTCAGACCCTCCGCTCTTCGCGCGAGCGCTCATCGCCCTGATTCGCTGCGCCTCTCGGCCCCCAGGTGACCCTGCGATGCTCGCTCATCAGACCCTCCGGCGCTTAGGTGGGCGGCAGCCGTTGTGCGGCTGCGGCGTGACGTCGGAGATCGTCCCTACTTCCAGGCCGGTCGCCTGCAGCGAACGGATCGCGGTCTCTCGCCCTGAGCCCGGGCCCTTGACGAAGACGTCGACTTTCCGCAGGCCGTGCTCCTGGGCCTTGCGCGCAGCACTCTCGGCGGCCATCTGCGCGGCGAACGGTGTGGACTTGCGCGACCCCTTGAAGCCGACATGACCGGCCGAGGCCCAGCTGATCACGTTGCCCTGCGGGTCAGTGATCGAGACGATCGTGTTGTTGAAGGTGCTCTTGATGTGCGCGTGGCCGTGCGCGACATTCTTCTTCTCCTTGCGGCGGACTTTCTTGGCCGCGGTCTTTCGCGCCTGACCAGGCATTACTTCACCCCGCCAACGTGTCCCGCTGTCCCCGACACTCGCTCAGCTCGGGCGGAACCATCGGCCCACCCGCAAGCGCCTGCGGCGCGCGGGGCGGGACTCTTCGCGCAAGCGCTCATCGTCACTTCTTGCCTGCCTTCTTCTTGCCGGCGATCGTCTTCTTGGGGCCTTTGCGGGTACGGGCGTTGGTCTTGGTGCGCTGGCCGTGGACGGGCAGGCCGCGGCGATGCCGGATGCCCTGGTAGCAACCGATCTCGATCTTGCGGCGGATGTCGGCCGCGACCTCGCGGCGCAGGTCGCCCTCGACCTTGTAGTTGGCGTCGATGTAGTCGCGCAGCTTCACCAAGTCCTCATCGGACAGGTCACGGGCGCGTAGGTCGGGGCTTACCCCAGTTGCCTCGAGCGTCTGTTGAGCCCGGGTCGTGCCCAGACCGTAGATGTAGGTGAGCGCGATCTCCATCCGCTTCTCGCGGGGCAGATCCACGCCGGCAAGACGTGCCATACGGGCGGTTCTCCTTTGTCCTTCTGCTCCGGAGGTGTGGTGCGCACCCGTCTCCTCCCGCCCGGGAAGAGCCCCGACCTCCGACCGGGGATGGTTAGCCGTTGGTGGACGGCCTCAGGCGTACGCGTTCAGTTGTCGTGCTGACGGCCGAGCAATGCTCATTGCCCGGGTCGCAAGCTCCCCGGGCACGCTCAGCCCTGGCGCTGCTTGTGGCGCAGGTTCTCGCAGATCACCATGACCCGACCGTGGCGACGGATGATCTTGCACTTGTCGCAAATCGGCTTGACGCTCGGCTTGACCTTCACGGCCCTGCCTTCCTCTTCTCTATGTGGTTCTTCGTGGTGCACTGGGTGAGTCATCCCGGGTTCAACGGGCCGCAGCCGCGCCGGCGAGCAGCGACCCGATCGGGTCTTCCGGCGCGATCCGCTCGCTTTACTTGTACCGGTAGACGATTCGGCCACGGGTGAGGTCGTATGGCGAGAGCTCCACCACGACCCGGTCCTCGGGGAGGATGCGGATGTAGTGCTGGCGCATCTTGCCGCTGATGTGGGCGAGCACCTTGTGCCCGTTGCTCAGTTCCACCCGGAACATCGCGTTGGGCAGCGGCTCGACCACCCTGCCTTCAACCTCGATGGCCCCGTCCTTCTTGGCCATATCCTCCGCGTCTCTTGTTCCGGTGCTGCCTGGGCAGCGCCGGACCGGCTCTACCGCTGCTGCAAAACGGCGTGGTACTAGCGCTGCTCCGAAGGGCTCCGCTTCATCTTCCCGCGGCCACAGCGGGCATAGAAAAAGGGCGGCATGCGCCAGCGTCTAGTGTACGCAGCGGCGCGCCGAGACGCCAATCCGGGCAACCTCGGCGAGGTTCACTGCGCGCCAATGTCCTCGTTCCACAGTTCGGGGTTGGCTGCGATGAACTTGGTCATCAGCTGCGCGCACACGGGGTCGTCCACGATCTCGACGTCGACTGCGTTGTCGGCGAGCCAGTCGTGCCCGCCGGAGTACGTGCGGGCGTCGCCGATGATGACGCGCGAGATACCGAACTGGCGCACCAGCCCGCTGCAGCTCATATTCGCGACGCGCGCCCCGCCATCGCGCGGACCACCGCTCCGGCCCCCAGTAACAGGTAGCCAGTCGCGGCGAACCACGGTCCCGGCCCGGCTCGGATGCCGTGCGCCGCGTCGACGAGCGGCCGGCAGGCCTGAATCATCAGTGCGATCGCGGCGATCGAGGCGACGACCGTCAGGCTGGCGATCACCCAGGCCCGCTCAATGCGCAGGGCCGAGAGGACGGCACCGATCGCCAGCGCCCCCAGCATCAGCCAAGCCGGCCAGTCGAAGTAGATGAGCGTCGCCGCCGGGGCGCCCAAGGCATGCGTCCCGGCATTCACGACGGAGAACCGGATTCCGTATGCGTCGGCTCCGTTGGAGACCCGCAGCCAGGGGACGGACGTCAGCGAGAGCACGCCCAGCAGCACACCGGCTCCCACTAGTAGGAACCCGGCCCACCGGCCGATGCGGGCCATACGTCAGGCGGCGACGTCGGACAGCGCGACGCCTCGCGCGGCGAGTTCGGCTCGCCCGCCGTCGGGAGCGGTAAGCACCCACAGGCCGTCCGAGAGGATCGCGACCGTGTGCTCCCAGTGCGCCGAGAGCGACCCGTCCGCGGTCACCACCGTCCAGCCATCGTCGAGTTGCCGGGTGGTGGGCGAGCCAAGCGTAATCATCGGCTCGATCGCTAGCGCCATGCCGGGCAGCAGGCGCGGTCCGCTGCGGGCGCGGCCGTAGTTGAGGACGTGCGGGTCCATGTGCATCTGCGAGCCGATGCCGTGCCCGCCGTAGCCCCGGACGATGCCGTAGTGGCCGGCCGTCCGCACCGACGTCTCGACGGCGTTCGACACGTCGCCGAGCCGGCCGCCTGCGCGCACCGCGGCCAGGCCGTCCCACAATGCGGCCTCGCAAGCGGCCAACAGCGCGGCGGCCGGCTCGGAGACGGCGCCGACCGCAGCGGTGATCGCCGCGTCCCCGTGCCAGCCGTCGACGATCGCGCCGAAGTCGATCGAGATCAGGTCACCCTCGCGCAGCACGTCCTGCGCTGACGGGATGCCGTGCACCACCCGATCGTTTACCGAGGCACAGATCACGCCTGGGTACGGGCCGGCGCCGATGTCGTAGTCGAGGAAGTTGGAGGCGGCGCCCGCATCGCGCAGGACGCCGCGGGCCACCGCGTCGAGATCCAGCGTGCTAACACCTGGCGCCACTGCGTTGCGCATGGCGTCGAGTGCCCGCGCCACCACCAGGCCGGCCTCTCGCATCAACTGAAGATCGTCGAGCGACTTCAGCTCGATGTCGTCACGCTCGCGTCTGCGCATCAGTACGGAATCAAGACGCGGGCTGGGTGAGAGCCGCGATCGCGCGTTCGGTGACGTCCTCGACCGGACCCGCGGCGTCCATCACGACCAGCTGGCCGCGTCCGCGATAGAACTCGATCAACGGAGTGGTCTGCTCGGTGTAGACCTCCAGGCGGTGACGAACCGTTTCGGGCTGGTCGTCGTCGCGCTGGTAAAGCTCGCCGCCGCATACCCCGCAGACGCCCGGCACCGTCGGCGGATCGAACTCGACGTGCCACACGTGTCCGCACTTCTTGCACAGCCGTCGCCCGGACAGCCGCCGCACCACCTCGTCGTGGTCGACATCCATCTCCAGCGCGACGTCGAGCGAGGTGCCGAGGTCGTTGAGGATGCTGTCGAGCTCGTAGGCCTGTGCGACGTTGCGCGGGAACCCGTCCAGCAGGAATCCGGCGCCGGCGTCCGGCTCGCCGAGCCGATCCCGCACCATGGCGACCGTGACCTCGTCGGGCACCAGGTCGCCGGCGTCCATGAACTTCTTCGCCAGCTTGCCGAGGTCGGTTCCCCCGGACACGTTCGCCCGGAAGATGTCGCCGGTGGAGACCTTCGGGATGCTGAAGGCCTCGGTAATGAACTCGGCCTGGGTTCCCTTACCCGCCCCAGGCGGGCCGACGAGAACGAGTCTCATGGTCCGTTCCTCCTTGATCGGGGTGGGTGTGCTAGCGAAGGAATCCCTCGTAGTTGCGCTGCATCAGCTGGCTCTCGATCTGTTTGACCGTGTCGAGGCCGACGCCGACCATGATCAGTACCGCAGTGCCTCCGAACGGGAAGTTCTGATTGTTTCCTCCGGTGATCGAGAAGAAGAAGTTGGGCAGGACGGCCACGATGCCCAGGTACAGCGCGCCGGGCAGCGTGATCCTCGACAGCACGAACTGCAGGTACTCGGCGGTGGGACGTCCGGGCCGGATACCGGGGATGAACCCGCCGTACTTCTTCATGTCGTCGGCGCGCTCTTCGGGGTTGAACGTGATGCTGACGTAGAAGTAGGCGAAGAAGATGATCAGCAGGAAGTAGATCCCGATGTGCACCCAGGACTGCTGGTTGATCAGATAGTTGTTGACGAACCGCTGGAAGGCGCCCGTGCTGTTGTTGCCCTGCAACTGGCTGATCAGCTGCGGGATATAGAGCAGGGACGAGGCAAAGATGACCGGGATGACGCCGGCCTGATTCACCTTCAGCGGCAGATATGTGGAGGTGCCACCGTACTGCCGGCGGCCGATCATGCGTTTGGCGTATTGCACAGGGATACGCCGCTGCGCCTGTTCGACGAAGACGACGGCCGCGATGATCGCCAGGCCCAGCGCGACGATCAGGGTGAACGCGAAGCCACCGCCGTTCTGCAGGATCGTCTGGCCCTCGTTCGGGATGCGCGCGGCGATCGACGTGAACATCAGCACGCTCATCCCGTTGCCGACGCCACGGTCGGTGATGATCTCGCCCAGCCACATGATGACCGCGGTGCCTGCCGTCATGCAGATGACCATGGTGCCCAACGTGAAGACGTTGTCCTTGTACAGGACGCCCTCGGTGCACCCCTGGAACAGGTTTCCGGTGCGGGCGAGCGCGATGAACCCCGTCGACTGCAGGATGGCCAGACCGATCGTCAGGTACCGGCTGTACTGGGTCAGTTTCTGCTGGCCGGCCTGGCCTTCCTTCTTCAGCTGTTCGAAGCGTGGAATCACCACCACGAGCAGCTGGATGATGATGCTGGCCGTGATGTAAGGCATGATGCCTAGCGCGAACACCGAGAGCTTCAGCAATGCTCCACCGCTGAACAGGTTGATCAGCGAGTAGACGTCTTTGTTGCCGCCATTGCCCACTTGGGTGAGGCAGTCATTGATCGCCGTCGTGTTCGTGTTCGGTGTCGGCACGGACGCGCCCAGCCGGTAGAGCACGATGATCGCGAGCGTGAAGAGCAGCTTCTTGCGCAGATCGGGCGTACGGAACGCCGATGCGAATGCGCTAAGCACGGATCCTCCTGCTCGGACCGGACGGGCCGCATGTGCGCCCGGTGGGCTCTCGTCGACACCCCGGTTCACCACCGGGCCGGCGAACGTCAGTCAGGCTAACAGCCACCATACGGGTGCCCGCCCGGCTCAGAGCTCGGTCACCGTTCCGCCGGCCGCGACGATCTTGTCGCGGGCGGCGGCGGAGAACGCGTTCGCGGTGACGTTGAGCTTGACGCCGCCGAGGTCGCCGTTGCCGAGAATCTTGACGGGCGAGTCCTTGCGGACCGCGCCTGCGACGACGAGCGCCGCTACGTCGACCGTGCCGCCCTGGGGAAACAGCTCAGCGAGCCGGGCCAGATTGACGACCTGGTATTCGGTCCGGAATGCGTTCCTGAAACCCTTTAGCTTCGGCAGCCGCATGTGGATCGGCATCTGCCCGCCCTCGAATGACGCGGGCACCTGATAGCGGGCC
The DNA here is from genome assembly GCA_963839995.1 of uncultured Actinomycetota bacterium. Taxonomy (GTDB): domain Bacteria; phylum Actinomycetota; class Actinomycetes; order Mycobacteriales; family Jatrophihabitantaceae; genus CAWIUB01. The sequence continues at coordinate 9,803 of CAWIXH010000020.1, forward strand.
TTGGTGCCCTTGGTGCCGCGACCGGCCGTCTTGCCCTTGGACGCCACGCCTCGGCCCACCCGGGCCTTCTTGGTGTGCGAGCCCGGGGCGGGCCGCAGGTGATGCACTCTCAACGTCATTAGCTACTCGACCTCCTCGATCGTGACCAGATGGGTCACGGTCGCGACCATGCCGCGGATCTCCGGCCGGTCCTCCTTGACGACGACGTCGTGGATGTGCTTCAAGCCCAGCGAACGCAGGGTCTCCCGCTGGTTGCGCTTGTTGCCGATCCTCGATCGGATCTGGGTGATCCTCAAGTGACTCATCGGTCTCAGACTCCCTGCCCCGCACGGGCTCGCAGCAGACCGGCCGGCGTCACGTCTTCCAGCGACAATCCGCGGCGGGCCGCGACCTCCTCAGGACGAACCAGGCTCTTCAGTGCGGCCACGGTCGCGTGCACGATGTTGATGGGGTTGTCGGAACCGAGAGACTTGCTGAGCACGTCGTGGATGCCGGCGCACTCCAGCACCGCACGCACCGGTCCGCCGGCGATCACACCGGTACCGGGGCTGGCGGGCTTGAGCAGCACCACGCCGGCCGCGGCCTCACCCTGCACCGGATGCGGGATGGTCTGCGCGATCCGCGGCACCTTGAAGAAGCTCTTCTTGGCCTCCTCGACACCCTTGGCGATGGCGGCCGGAACCTCTTTGGCCTTGCCGTAGCCGACCCCAACCGTGCCGTCGCCGTCGCCCACGACGACCAGCGCCGTGAAGCTGAACCGACGGCCACCCTTGACCACCTTGGCCACCCGGTTGATCGTCACGACCCGTTCGAGGTGCGGGCTCTTCTCGGGCGCCGACCCGTCACGGCCACCACGGCCGCCGTCTCGGCGGTCACGACGCTCGCCGCGCTGACCGCCCGTCGGCTCGCTGCCGCCCGTCCGGGCTCCGCGCTGCGGTCCTGGCATGCTAATACTCCCCATTCGGATTGCTCATCAGAATTCCAATCCGGCCGCGCGGGCCGCGTCCGCGAACGCGGCGAGCCGGCCGGTGTAAGTGTTGCCGCCCCGGTCGAACACGACCTTCGTAATGCCGGCGGCCTTGGCCACGCTTGCCACCGTCTCGCCCAGGTGCTTGGCCTGCGCCGTCTTGTCGCCTTCGGTCAGCTTGTAGGTCGACGCAGACGCGAGCGTCTTGCCCGCGGCGTCGTCGACCAGCTGCACGTACAGATGACGGGACGAGCGGGTGACGACCAGCCGCGGGCGCTCCGGTGTGCCGACAACCTTCCGGCGCACCCGGAAATGCCGCCGCGACTTCGCTACCCGTCGGCTGGCCGAGACGCCTGCCGACCTGCGGGCCTTCTTGAGAATGCTCGTCGCTGCCATCATTTACCCGTCTTTCCGGCCTTGCGGCGAACAACTTCGCCCTGATACCGCACGCCCTTGCCTTTGTACGGGTCGGGCTTGCGGAGCTTGCGGATCTTCGCCGCCACCTCGCCGACCTGTTGCTTGTCGATGCCCTCGACGGCGAATCGGGTCGGGGCCTCGACGCGGAAGGAGACCCCGTCGGGTGCCGTCACCAACACCGGATGCGAGAAGCCGAGCGCGAACTCCAGGTCCTGGCCTTTGGCCTGCACGCGGTAGCCGGTGCCGACGATCTCGAGCGTCTTCGTATATCCCGCGGTGACGCCAGTCACCATATTGGCGATCAGGGTCCGAGACAGGCCGTGCAGAGACTTCGATTCCCGCTCGTCGTCCGGACGTGCGACGTGCAGCCCACCATCGTCGCCTTTGCTGACCGTGATCGGTTCGGCGACGACGTGGCTCAAGGTGCCCTTCGGGCCCTTGACGGTGACCTGCTGACCGTCGATGGTGACGTCGACCCCGCTGGGAACCGGGACCGCCAGCTTACCAATGCGACTCATCGTTTCACCTCGCTCTTCGCGCGATGCTCACTCACTGCCAACCCCTCACCAGACGTAGGCGAGGACTTCCCCGCCCACCCCGCGCTTCGCGGCTTGTTTGTCGGTCAGCAGTCCGGACGACGTCGAGAGGATCGCGACGCCGAGGCCCCCCAGAACACGCGGAAGGCCGGTGCTCTTGGCGTAAACCCGTAGACCTGGCTTCGAGACCCGACGGACTCCGGCGATGCTGCGCTCACGGTTCGGCCCATACTTCAGGTCGAGGACCAGCTGACGACCTACCTCGCCCTCGGCAGCCTCACTGACGTGGAAGCCAGCGATGTAACCCTCCTGCTCGAGGATCTCGGCAATGTGGGCCTTCAGCTTCGAGTGCGGCATGGCCACCTCGTCGTGGTATGCCGAATTGGCGTTTCGCAGACGCGTCAGCATGTCTGCGATCGGATCGGTCATCATCAGTGGTTCTTCTTTCTCGCGGCGGTTCCCGGAGGCCTGCCGCGCGTTGGGTAGTTCAACCCACCTGCTGGGTGAGTCCTATCGAGTTGTACGGGCCGCAGCCGCGCAATCGCAAACGGAACCGAATCGGGTCTGCAGCGCGATCCCGGCCTGAAACTCACCACGACGACTTCGTGACGCCTGGGAGTTCCCCAGCATGCGCCATCTCTCGCAGACAAATCCGGCACAGGCCGAACTTGCGGTAGACCGAGTGCGGACGGCCGCAACGCTGGCAACGGGTGTAACCGCGCACAGCGAACTTCGGCTTCGCCGCCGCCTTGTTGATCAATGCCTTCTTCGCCATGCGTTCAGTTCTCCTTGAACGGGAAGCCGAGCGCTCGCAACAGCGCGCGTCCCTCGTCGTCAGTGGTTGCGGTAGTGACGACCGTGACATCCATCCCCCGTGGACGGTCGATGGTGTCGGGGTCGATCTCGTGGAACACCGACTGCTCCATCAGCCCGAACGTGTAGTTGCCCCTGCCGTCGAACTGGTCGGGCGACAGGCCCCGGAAGTCACGGATGCGGGGCAGCGCCAGGGTCAGCAGCCGGTCCAGGAACTCCCACATGCGGTCGCCACGCAGCGTCACCTTGACGCCGATCGGCATGCCCTCACGCAGCTTGAACTGCGCGATCGACTTGCGGGCCTTCTGCACCAGCGGCTTCTGCCCGGTGATGAGGGTCAGGTCGCGAACCGCGCCGTCGATCAGCTTGGCGTCCCGGGCAGCAGCACCGACGCCCATGTTGACGACGATCTTCGTAAGGCTCGGGATCTGCATCGGGTTGTCGAGGGAGAACTGCTCCTTCAGCGCCGGCGCGATCTGCTCGCGGTAGCGCGTCTTCAAACGAGGCGTCGGGGCCTCGGCCGTAGCCGTCATGCCAGATCCTTTCCGGAGCGACGTGACACGCGGACATTGCGTCCGCTCTCTTCGTCGCGCCGATAGCCGACGCGGGTCGCCTTGCCATCGCCGTCGATGACCATCACATTGCTCGCGTTGATGGCGGCCTCGACGTGCTCGATACCGCCAGCCTTCGCCCCACGACCGGTGGTCGAGATCCGGGTGTGCTTGGTGACCCGGTTGATGCCCTCCACGACGACCTTGTTCGTGGCCGGGTCAGCCGCAATGACCTTGCCCTTGACTCCGCGGTCCTTGCCGGCGATGACGACGACCTCGTCGCCCTTCTTGACCTTCATGCTATTGCCTCGATATCGATCAGGTTCTCCCCGGAAATGGTCGCTTCCGCGCCTCGCCAGTGGCGAATTGCCGGGAAAAGGTGAGCATTCGTCATCTCACAGGACCTCCGGGGCCAGGGAGATGATCTTCATGAAGCGCTTGTCACGCAGCTCGCGGCCGACCGGGCCGAAGATGCGGGTGCCGCGCGGCTCTCCGTCCGGCTTGATCAGCACGGCAGCGTTCTCGTCGAAGCGGATGTAGCTGCCGTCGGCGCGGCGGCGCTCCTTGGCGGTGCGCACAATGACGGCCTTGACAACGTCGCCCTTCTTCACGCCGGCGCCGGGCAGGGCGTCCTTGACAGTCGCGACGATGATGTCGCCGATACCCGCGTAGCGCCGACCCGAGCCGCCCATCACCCGGATGCACAAAATCTCCTTGGCACCGGTGTTGTCGGCGACACGCAGTCGCGACTCCTGCTGAATCACAAGGGATACCTCCTCTGACTGCGCCCAACGCGCACCGACGTCTCCGCCTCGAGGGCGGATCCGTCGGCACGCACGCAAGCGCCTTCGGCGCGCGGTGCGCAGCTCTTCGCGCAAGCGCTCATCGCCCGGTGGCTGGTCACTTGGCCTTCTCGATGACTTCGACGACGCGCCACCGCTTGGTGGCCGACAGCGGACGAGTCTCCATAATCAGCACGCGGTCGCCGATACCAACCTGATTGGTCTCGTCGTGTGCCTTGAGCTTGTTGGTACGCCGCAGCACTTTGCCGTACAACGCGTGCTTGACGCGGTCTTCCACCGCAACGACGACGGTCCTGTCCATCTTGTCGCTGACCACCATGCCCTCTCGGGTCTTGCGGTGCGTGGTGCGCACGGTCGCGTTGGTCTTCTCGGTCATGACGCCGCCACTTCTTGATCGGGAGCGACCGACAAGCCGAGCTCACGCTCGCGCAGGATCGTGTAGATCCGCGCGATGTCGTGGCGCACCTCACGCAGTCGCCGGTTGTTGTCCAGCTGCCCGGTCGCCATCTGGAAGCGCAGGTTGAACAGCTCTTCCTTGGCCTCGCGCAACCGGGTGTCGAGCTCGTCATCGTGTAACTCGCGCAGCTCGGCTGGAGTGCTTGTCGCCATCAGATGTCACCTGCTTCACGTTTCACGATGCGGCATTTCATGGGCAGCTTGTGGATTGCCCGGGTCAGCGCCTCGCGGGCGACGACCTCGTTGGGGAAGGAGAGCTCGAACAGCACGCGACCAGGCTTGACGTTCGCGATCCACCACTCGGGCGAGCCTTTGCCGGATCCCATCCGGGTCTCCGCCGGCTTCTTGGTCAGCGGACGGTCCGGATAGATGTTGATCCACACCTTGCCGCCCCGCCGGATGCGGCGGTTGATCGCGATACGCGCCGACTCGATCTGCCGGTTCGTCACGTAGGCGGGCTCGAGTGCCTGAATGCCGTACTCGCCGAACGCCACGCGGGTGCCGCCCGTCGCCATCCCGCTGCGACTCGGGTGGTGCTGCTTGCGGTGCTTGACGCGCCGTGGGATGAGCATGACTCAGCTCTCCGTCGTTTCGGTCGTTTCGGTCGTTTCGGTGGCTGCGGACTCAGCCGGTGGCGTCGCCGGCTGGTCTGGTTCGGCGAGAACCTCGACCGCGGAGGCCTCGGCGGAGGACCGCCCGACGTCGGTGCCGGTTCCGGTCGTGCCCTGCGAGCCGGAGCGACGCGGCCGGGCCGCGCCCGCCGGACGCTCGCGGCGTTGGCGCAACGCCTCCGCGGCGGCAGCCGCTTCGCGCTCGGCGCGTGAGCCGGTCGGCACCTCGCCCTTGTACAGCCAGACCTTGACGCCGATGCGCCCGAACGTGGTGCGAGCTTCGTAGAAGCCGTAGTCGATGTTGGCGCGCAGGGTGTGCAGCGGCACGCGCCCCTCGCGGTAGAACTCCGAGCGACTCATCTCCGCGCCGCCGAGGCGGCCCGAGCACTGCACCCGGATGCCCTTCACACCCGGGCTCTTCAGCGCCGACTGCATGCTCTTGCGCATGGCGCGGCGGAAGCTCACCCGGTTGGACAGCTGCTCGGCCACGCCCTGCGCCACCAGCTGCGCGTCGCCCTCGGGGTTCTTCACCTCGAGGATGTTCAGCTGCACCTGCTTGCCGGTGAGCTTCTCCAGTTCGCCGCGGATGCGGTCGGCCTCGGCACCGCGCCGGCCGATGACGATCCCCGGCCGAGCCGTGTGGATGTCGACACGGACCCGATCGCGGGTCCGCTCGATCTCGACCTTGGCGATGCCGGCACGCTCCATGCCCTTGCTCATCAGGCGGCGGATCGCGACGTCTTCCTTGACGTATTCGGCGTACTGCTTGTCGGCGAACCAGCGGCTCTTCCAGTCTGTGGAGATGCCGAGCCGGAACCCGTTCGGGTTAACCTTCTGGCCCATTACGCCCCCTGCTCTTCGCGCGAGCACTCATCGCTGTGATGAGCTGCGTTCCTCGCTCGCTTACGCTCGCTGCGATACTCGCTCATCAGCGGGTCCGTCCCTTCTGTGTTGCAGGTGAGGACGGCTCGATGCTCTCGACCTCGATGGTGATGTGGCTCGTGCGCTTGCGGATGCGGTAGGCCCGGCCCTGTGCGCGCGGCCGGAACCGCTTGAGCATCGGGCCCTCGTCGACGTACGCCCGCGACACGAACAAGGTGTCCGGGTCGAGCGAGAAGTTGTGCTCGGCGTTGGCGATCGCGCTCGCCAGCACCTTGGCCACCGGCTCGCTGGCCGCTTGCGGCGCGAACTGCAGCACCGACAGGGCCTGCTGGGCCGGCAGGTCGCGGATCAGGTCCACCACCCGCCGTGCCTTCATCGGCGTGACGCGAACGTACGTCGCCCGCGCGAACGCGGTGCGCAGGTCGTCGTCGTCGGTATTGGTCGGCATCGTTGTCTTCTCTCTCGTGCTCAGCCCCGCCGGGCTCGGCGGTCGTCCTTGATGTGGCCTCGGTACGTCCGCGTCGGCGCGAACTCGCCCAGCTTGTGCCCCACCATGCCCTCGGTGACGAACACCGGGACGTGCTTGCGGCCGTCGTGCACCGCGATTGTGTGGCCGAGCATGTCGGGGATGATCGTGGAACGTCGCGACCATGTCTTGATGACGGCCTTGGAGCTCTTGTCGTTCTGCTCGTCGACCTTTTTCAGCAGGTGCCCGTCGACGAACGGGCCCTTCTTCAGGCTGCGGGGCATTGGGACATCTCCTCTTCGCTCGAGCGCTCATCGGTCGCTCGCTCCGCTCTGGTCACCGAGCGGCGCGTTCCGCCGCAAACGATGCTCACTCGCTCACTACCTCTTCTTCTTGGTGCGTCGACGACGGACGATGAGTTGGTCGCTCGGCTTGCGGCGCCGGGTGCGGCCCTCAGGCTTGCCGGCCGGGTTAACCGGATGGCGTCCGCCTGACGTCTTGCCCTCGCCACCGCCGTGCGGGTGGTCGACTGGGTTCATGGCCACACCGCGGACGGTCGGGCGCTTGCCCTTCCAGCGCATCCGGCCGGCCTTGCCCCAGTTGATGTTGGACTGCTCGGCGTTGCCGACCTCGCCGACGGTCGCCCGGCAGCGCACGTCGACGTTGCGGATCTCGCCGGACGGCATGCGCAGCTGCGCGAGCGTGCCCTCCTTGGCGACCAGCTGAACGCTCGCGCCGGCCGAGCGGGCGATCTTCGCCCCGCCCCCCGGCCGCAGCTCGATCGCGTGCACGACCGTGCCGACCGGGATGTTCCGCAACGGCAGCGCATTGCCGGGCTTGATGTCGGCGCGCGGCCCGTTCTCGATCGTGTCACCCTGCTTGAGCAGCCGCGGCGCGAGGATGTAGCGCTTCTCGCCGTCGGCGTAGTGCAGCAGCGCGATGCGCGCGGTGCGGTTCGGGTCGTACTCGATATGCGCGACCTTGGCGGGCACGTCGTCCTTGTCGTGACGCCGGAAATCGATCAGCCGGTAGGCACGCTTGTGACCGCCGCCCTGGTGCCGCGTGGTGATCTTGCCGGAGTTGTTGCGGCCGCCCCGGTTGTGCAGCGGCCGGACCAATGACTTCTCCGGCTCGTCACGTGTCACCTCGACGAAATCGGCGACGCTCGCACCACGCCGTCCCGGCGTCGTGGGGTTGTACTTGCGAATGCCCATCACTGACCTCGCTCTTCGCGCGAGCGCTCATCGCTGGGATGAGCTCCGCTGCGTGTCTCCCGCGCGCACTCAGCGCGCGAGCGATGCTCACTCATCATCAGCTGGTCCCAATCTGCCCGAACACGTCGATCCGGTCGCCGGCGCGCAACGTCACGACTGCGCGCTTGACGCTCTTGCGACGGCCATAGCCGAAGCGGGTGCGCTTGCGCTTCCCCTGCCGGTTCAGGGTGTTGACGTCGGTGACCTTGACGTTGAACACCTGCTCGACCGCGATCTTGATCTGCGTCTTGTTGGCCAGCGGATGCACGTCGAACGTGTACTTGTTCTGGTCCAGCAGGCCATAGCTCTTCTCCGAGATGACTGGAGCCAGCAGCACGTCACGTGGGTTGGTGAACATCAGCTGTCCTCCTCCTCATGGGCGACGCCTTCGGCCGGTTCGACCTCGGCACTGCTGGCGGCACCCTTGACGCTCTTGCCGGTGATCGGACCCGCGAGGAACGACTCGAGCGCGCCTTGGGTGAAGACGACGTCGTCGCTGATCAGCACGTCGTAGGTGTTGAGTTGGCCCGGAGCCAGCAGGTGCACCGTCGGGACGTTGCGCAGGCTCTTCCAGGTGAGCTCGTCGGATCGTTCGGCGACGACGAGGACGTGCCGGGACTCGGTGACCTTGGCCAGGGTCTCGGCCGCGGCCCTCGTCGACGGCGCATCGCCCGAGACGAGCGCCGACACGACATGCACGCGGTCGTTGCGCGCCCGATCCGAGAGTGCGCCACGCAGGGCAGCGGCCTTCATCTTCTTGGGCGTCCGCTGGTCGTAGCCGCGTGGCCGAGGGCCGTGGGCGATGCCACCGCCGGCGAACTGCGGTGCGCGGTTCGAGCCCTGCCGGGCGCGGCCGGTGCCCTTCTGCCGATACGGCTTCTTGCCGCCACCGGCGACCTCACCGCGCGTCTTGGTCGAGTGCGTGCCCTGCCGGGCAGCGGCCAGCTGTGCGACGACGACCTGGTGGATCAGCGCCACGTTCGCCTGCACGTCGAAGATCTCAGCGGGCAGCTCGACAGACTTCGCGTCCGAAGCAGCATCCGTCGGGTTCTCGATGTCGAGGGAGGGGGTCATCGTTAGGCACCCTTCGCGGAAGTACGGACGAGCACCAGGCCGCCCTTGGGCCCGGGGACCGCGCCAGTGATCAGCAACAGGCCCCGCTTTGTGTCGACCTTGTGCACGGTCAGGCCCTGCGTGGTCTGCCGCTCGTGACCCATCCGGCCAGCCATCCGCACACCCTTGAAGACCCGGCTCGGGGTCGCACAGCCGCCGATCGAACCCGGTGCGCGATGCTTGCGCTGCGTGCCGTGCCCGGCGCCCAGGCCTTTGAAACCGTGCCGCTTCATGACGCCGGCGGTGCCCTTGCCCTTGGTGGTGCCGGTGACGTCGACCGACGCACCTTCGGCGAAGACGTCGGCAGACAACTCCTGGCCGACCTCGTAGCCCTCGACCGAGTCCGTGCGCACCTCGAGAAGATGGCGTCGCGGCGTCACATTGGCGGCTTTGAAGTGACCGGCCACCGGCTTGGTGACCTTGCGCGGGTCGATCTGCCCGTAGGCTAGCTGGAGGGCGGTGTAGCCGTCCTTCTCCTGGGTCCGGATCTGGGTGACGACGCATGGCCCGGCCTTGACGACGGTGACCGGCACGATCCGGTTGTTCGCGTCGAAAACCTGGGTCATGCCGAGCTTCTCGCCCAGAATTCCTTTGGTTTCAGGCATTGTCTTCTCTCGCCTACTGGATGTTCACGTCGACGCTGGCCGGCAGGTCGATGCGCATCAGCGCGTCGACCGTCTTGGGCGTGGGGTCCAGGATGTCGATGAGCCGCTTGTGCGTCCGCATCTCGAAGTGCTCGCGGCTGTCCTTGTACTTGTGCGGCGAGCGGATGACGCAATACACGTTCTTCTCGGTCGGCAGCGGTACCGGGCCGACGACGCGGGCGCCCGTTCGGGTCACCGTCTCGACGATCTTGCGCGCGCTGGCATCGATCGCCTCGTGGTCGTACGCCTTGAGCCGGATGCGGATCTTCTGTCCCGCCATGGTGGCTGACTCACCTTCACTGGTCATCGGTTGCGGTGGATCTTGATACGCATGTTCGGCTGGAACCGTCGATACGTATCAAGATCCGCCCAGGGTTGTGCTCCGTTACTTGACGATCTTGGTGACTCGTCCAGCGCCAACAGTCCGTCCACCCTCGCGGATGGCGAAGCGCAGGCCGTCCTCCATGGCGATCGGCTGGATCAGCTCGACCTTCATGTCGGTGGTGTCGCCGGGCATGACCATCTCGGTGCCCTCGGGCAGGGTCACCACGCCGGTCACGTCGGTGGTGCGGAAGTAGAACTGCGGGCGGTAGTTGTTGAAGAACGGCGTGTGCCGGCCGCCCTCGTCCTTGGACAGGATGTAGACGGTGCCCTCGAACTCGGTGTGCGGGGTGTTCGTCCCGGGCTTGATCACGACCTGGCCACGCTCGACCTCTTCGCGCTTGACGCCGCGCAGCAGCAACCCGACGTTCTCACCGGCCCTGGCCTCGTCGAGCAGCTTGCGGAACATCTCCACTCCGGTGACCGTGGTCGTTTGCTTCTGCGGGTGGATGCCGACGATCTCGACCGTCTCGTTGACCTTCAGGACGCCGCGCTCGACCCGGCCGGTGACGACCGTGCCGCGACCGGTGATAGTGAACACGTCCTCGACCGGCATCAGGAACGGCTTCTCGGTCTCCCGCACCGGCTGCGGAATGGCCTCGTCAACGGCGTCCATGAGCTCCATGACTTTCTCGGCCCACTCCGGGTCGCCGTCGAGGGCCTTGAGCGCCGAGACGCGCACGATCGGGGCGTCGTCGCCGGGGAACTCGTACTGGTTGAGAAGCTCGCGGACCTCGAGCTCGACGAGCTCCAGGATCTCCTCGTCGTCGACCATGTCGGCCTTGTTCAACGCCACCACGATGTAGGGGACGCCGACCTGCCGGGCGAGCAGCACGTGCTCCCTGGTCTGCGGCATCGGGCCGTCGGTGGCGGCAACTACCAGGATCGCGCCGTCCATCTGAGCCGCGCCGGTGATCATGTTCTTGATGTAGTCGGCGTGACCGGGGCAGTCGACGTGCGCGTAGTGGCGCTTCTCGGTCGTGTACTCGATGTGCGCGATCGAGATGGTGATGCCGCGCTGACGCTCCTCGGGGGCCTTGTCGATGTCGTCGAACGCCTGGGTGTCCGGATTCAAGTCCGGGTACTTCTCGTGCAGCGTCCGGGAGATCGCCGCCGTCAGCGTCGTCTTGCCGTGGTCGATGTGACCGATCGTGCCGATGTTGACGTGCGGCTTGGTCCGCTGGAACTTCGCCTTCGCCACTGTGGATCCCTTTCCCTCTTGGAAGTTGCCGGTCTTCTGTGTCCGGCTGGTTGGACTGTCTGGTCGTTAACTCGTACCGTTACTCGCCGGTTGCTTTGGCGATGATTTCCTTGGCCACGTTGGTCGGAACCTCGGCGTAGCTGTCGAACTGCATCGAGTAGCTCGCCCGGCCCTGGGTCTTGGACCGCAGGTCGCCGACGTACCCGAACATTTCCGAGAGGGGTACGAGGGCCGACACGACCCGCGCACCGCCCCGTTCAGCCATCGCCTGAATCTGGCCGCGGCGGGAGTTCAGGTCGCCGATGACGTCGCCCATGTTCTCTTCCGGTGTGGTGACCTCGACGGCCATCATCGGCTCGAGCAGCACCGGGTCGGCCTTGCGGGCAGCGGCCTTGAACGCGATGGAACCTGCGATCTTGAACGCCATCTCCGACGAGTCGACCTCGTGGTACCCGCCGTCGAGCAAGGTGAACTTAATACCGACCAGCGGATAGCCCGCCAAGATGCCGTACTGCATCGCCTCCTGCGCTCCGGCGTCGACCGAGGGGATGAACTCCTTCGGGATGCGGCCGCCGGTGACCTTGTTCGCGAACTCGTAGGTCGGACCGTCCGAGGTCAGCGGGAGTGGCTCGAGCATGACCTGCACCTTGGCGTATTGGCCTGAGCCACCCGTCTGCTTGCGGTGGGTGTACTCCTCCTTCTCGACCGTGCGGCGGATCGTCTCGCGGTAGGCCACCTGCGGCTTGCCGACATTCGCCTCGACCTTGAATTCCCGGCGCATCCGGTCGACCAGGATCTCCAGGTGCAGTTCGCCCATGCCGGAGATGATCGTCTGGCCGGTCTCCTCGTCGGTGCGGACCTGGAAGGTCGGGTCCTCCTCAGCCAGCTTCTGGATGGCGGTGCCCAGCTTCTCCTGGTCGCTCTTCGTCTTCGGCTCGATCGCCACGTAGATGACCGGGTCCGGGAATGTCATGGATTCCAGGACGATCGGCTTCTGCGGATCGGACAGAGTGTCGCCGGTGGTCGTCTGCTTCAGCCCGGCGACGGCGATGATGTCGCCGGCGCCAGCGCGTGGCAGCTCCTCACGCTTGTTGGCGTGCATCTGGTAAATCTTGCCGATCCGCTCCTTGCGGTCCTTGGTGGAGTTCAGGACCTGCGCGCCGTTCTCCAGCACGCCGGAGTAGATCCGCACGTAGGTGAGCTTGCCGAGGTGCGGGTCAGTGGCGATCTTGAAGGCCAGCGCGGACAGCGGCTCGGACTCGTCCGTCTTGCGTTCGGCCTGCGTCACGCCGTCCTGCAGCACCCCGGTGACGTGATCGACGTCAAGGGGGGAGGGCAGGAAGTCGACGACGGCGTCGAGCATCGGCTGGACGCCCTTGTTCTTGAACGCAGAGCCCAGCAGCACCGGGTTCAGCTTGTCGGCAATCGTCGCGCGCCGGATGCCGGCCTTGAGCTGCGCGACGCTGATCTGCTCGCCGCCCAGGTACAGCTCGAGGATCTCGTCGTCCGCCTCGGACAGGGTCTCGAGCAGCTTCTCGCGCCACTCGGCGGCCTGGTCGGCAAGTTCTGCCGGGATCGGCTCGATCTGGTACTTCTCCCCCATCGCCGTCTCGCCGCGCCAGGTCAGCGCGCGCATCTCGACCAGGTCGACGACGCCGATAAAGTCGGCCTCCGCGCCGATCGGCAGCTGTAGCACCAGCGGGGTGGCGCCGAGCCGGTCGATCATCATCTGCACGCAGCGGAAGAAGTCGGCACCGGTGCGGTCCAGCTTGTTGACGAAGCACATCCGCGGGACGTTGTACTTGTCGGCCTGCCGCCAGACCGTCTCGGTCTGCGGCTCGACGCCGGCCACACCGTCGTAGACCGCAACCGCGCCGTCGAGCACCCGCAGCGAACGCTCGACCTCGACGGTGAAGTCGACGTGGCCGGGCGTGTCGAGGATGTTGATCGTGTGGCCCCGCCAGGTGCACTTGGTGGCCGCGGACGTGATCGTGATGCCGCGCTCCTGCTCCTGCTCCATCCAGTCCATCGTGGCGTTGCCGTCGTGGACCTCACCGATCTTGTAGTTGATGCCGGTGTAGAAGAGGATGCGCTCGGTCGTCGTGGTCTTGCCCGCGTCGATATGCGCCATGATCCCGATGTTGCGGGTCTTGGCGAGTTCGGCGATGCTGGCCATGATTCCTTCTCAGTAGGTACGTGCGGGCTCAGCGATCTACCAGCGGTAGTGCGCGAAAGCCTTGTTGGACTCGGCCATCTTGTGGGTGTCCTCGCGCCGCTTGACGCTCGCGCCGAGGCCGTTGCTGGCGTCGAGCAATTCGTTCGTGAGCCGCTCGGTCATCGTCTTCTCCCGGCGGGCCTTGGAGTAGCCGACGAGCCAGCGCAGGGCCAGCGTGGTGCTGCGGCCGGGCTTCACCTCGACCGGCACCTGGTAGGTCGCGCCACCGACGCGGCGGCTCTTCACCTCGATCGTCGGCTTGACGTTGTCAAGCGCGCGCTTCAGCGTGACGACCGGCTCGGTGCCGGTCTTGTCGCGGGTGCCCTCGAGGGCGCCGTAGACGATCTTCTCGGCGACCGAACGCTTGCCCCTCGTCAGGATCTTGTTGACCAGCTGGGTGACCAGTGGAGAGTTGTAGACCGGGTCGATCACGAGCGGACGACGCGGCGCCGGGCCCTTGCGCGGCATCTATGCCCCCCGCTCTTCGCGCGAGCGCACATGCACCCCACGAAATCGCTCGACGATTTCGCGGGGACCCCGCGGATCGCCGTGATGAGCTGCGCTTCTCCGCCAGCAAGTGACCGTGCGATGCTCGCTCATCAGCTCTTCTCCTTCTTCGCGCCGTAGCGGCTGCGTGCCTGCTTGCGGTTGCGGACACCTTGGGTGTCCAGCGAGCCCCGGATGATCTTGTAACGGACGCCCGGGAGGTCCTTCACCCGGCCGCCGCGGACCAGCACGATCGAATGCTCCTGCAGGTTGTGGCCGACGCCTGGGATGTACGCCGTGACCTCGACGCCGCTGGTCAGCCGCACCCGCGCGACCTTGCGCAGCGCCGAATTCGGCTTCTTCGGGGTCGTCGTGTAGACGCGCGTGCAGACCCCGCGCCGCTGGGGCGAACCCTTCAGCGCCGGCGTCTTCGTCTTGCCGATCTTGTCCTGCCGGCCCTTGCGGACCAGCTGATTGATCGTAGGCATGCGGCCCGCAATCTCCTCGGTCGAGTAGCTCCTGTGGTGCTGTGCTGTGCTGTGCTGTGCTGTGCTGTGCTGCCGTCACCGGTCCCCGCGGTCGGGCGTGTCGCGGCCCTTCCCCAGGCCAGCCGGGCAGAGACTTCCCCGGTCTGGACGGTGATCCTGGCCGCGCTTCTCGCTTTCGCCCGGCCCACGGACGGGGCCGCCGGCTGAGGTCATTGCAGCGGGCACAGGTCATGGCTCGGATCGCTCCGAGCACGCCGCCTAACGATACTCGCGGGCGCAGCGCGGCGCAAAACCGCGCCGAGGCACCGCTTTGCCTGTCGAACCGGCCTTGGCATGGTGGCTGCACCCCGCACTGCACAGGCAAAGCGACCGGTTGGACTCCTCGTCGCGATCAGCTCGACTGGGGTGACCCCGCCCGCCGAAGCTGAGCTGATGCCAAGGTTCCCCCACTACCGTGGCCCAATTCCGAGGGCGTCTGGCCTAGGCTCGAGCCAGGAGGACTCGTGGTCTTTCTCGTCGGCGTCGCCGCGGCCCTCTGCCTGGGCCTCGGCTACGTGCTGCAGCAGCGGGTGGCGGCTCGCGCGGCAGGGTCGCCGAAACGGGCATTCCGCCTGCTCTGGGAGCTGATGCACCACAAGGTGTGGTGGGCCGGAATCGCCATGATGGTGGTGGGTCAGCTGCTGGGCGGGCTCGCCCTGCAGCTGGCGACCGTGGCCGTCGTCGAGCCGCTGCTTGCGGCCAACCTGCTCTTCGCGTTCGTGATCTCGGCGTTCCTGTCCGCCCAGCGGTTGCGCTGGCACGAGATTCTGGGAGCGCTGCTCCTGTGCGCCGCCCTCGGCGTCTTCATCGCGGTCGGTAACCCACAGTCGTCCGACCACGCCAGACCCAACCGGGCTGTCGTCATTCTCGCAGTGTGCGTCGTCGCTGGCGTGGTCGCCGTGGTGGCGGCGT
Source organism: uncultured Actinomycetota bacterium (assembly GCA_963839995.1). Lineage (GTDB taxonomy): Bacteria > Actinomycetota > Actinomycetes > Mycobacteriales > Jatrophihabitantaceae > CAWIUB01. The sequence goes on from CAWIXH010000020.1 coordinate 25,037, forward strand.
TCGGCAAGCGTCGCGGGCTGGTCGGCGAATCGATCCTGCTGGCGACCGGCGCGGGGCTGCTGTACGGGCTGCAGGACACCGCGACCCGGGCCGCGCTGCTCGATATCGACCGGAACGGAGTGGCCCAGCTGTTCCTGCACCTGTGGGTCTACGTGGTCCTCGCGGCGGCCGTCGTCGGTATCGCCCTGTCGCAGAGCGCGTTCAAGGCCGCCCGCCTCGACTACTCGCTGCCGCCGATCGCTGCCGCCGAACCGGTCACCGGCATCGCGCTTGGCATCGTCCTGCTCGGCGACACCGTTTCGGTCAGCATTCCCGGCCTCGCAGCCGAGGCGGCCTGCCTGGTAGCCATGATCGTCGGCGTGATCTTCATCGGCCGGTCCAAGTCGCTGGCCGGCCCCGGCATGCGGGTGTCGCACATCCCCGCGACGGTGGATGCGCAGCGCCGCTGATTACCTCAGCCCTGCTCCCGCATCGCGCGCAGGCTCTGCTTCAACGACCCCATGGTGGCCAGCACCGCCGTGGGTTCGTAGCCGCAGTGCGCCATGCAGTTGTTGCAGCGCGGGTCCTTGCCCCGCCCGTACTTGGACCAGTCGGTCGTCTCGACCAGCTCCCGGTAGGTCTTGGTGTAGCCGTCAGCCATCAGGTAACAGGGCCGCTGCCAGCCGAGCAGCGAATAGGACGGGATCCCCCACGCCGTGCACTGGAAGTCGACCTTGCCCTCGAGGAAGTCGAGGAACAGCGGCGAGTGGTTCAGCCGCCACCGCTTGCGATTGCCGTCGGCGAACGCCTTCTTGAACAGCTCGCGGGTTTCGGTGACCCCGAGGAAGTGGTCCTGATCGGGAGCCTTCTCGTACGCGTAGGCGGGCGAGATCATCATCTGGTCGACCTTGACCTCGTCGTTGAGGAAGTTCAGCACGTCGATGACGGTCTGGGGCGTGTCGGTGTTGAAGAACGTCGAGTTCGTGGTGACCCGGAAGCCCTGCTGCTTCAGGAACGTGATCGCCGCGACGGCCTCGTCGAAGACGCCCTCCTTGGCCACCGACTCGTCGTGCCGCTCGCGCAGCCCGTCGATGTGGATGGCGAACGCGAAGTAGGGCGACGGCGTGAAGCTGAACTTGTCCCAGCGCTTGCGGACCAGCTCGGCGTTGGTGCACAGGTACACGTATTTCTTGCGCTTGACCAGTTCGTTGACCATGTCGTCGATCTGCGGGTGCATCATCGGCTCGCCGCCGGCGATGGACACCATCGGGGCGCCGGACTCCTCGATCGCCGCCACCGCGCGCTCGACCGGCATGCGCTGGCGCAGCAAGTCATGCGGCTGCTGGATCTTGCCGCAGCCGTTGCACTTGAGGTTGCAGGCGAACAGCGGCTCGAGCTCGACGATCAGCGGAAACTTCTCGACCTTGCGGACCTTCTTCGAGAACAGATACCAGCCGATGCGGGCGCTCTGCCGCATGGGGATTGCCACTAGTCCGAGACCTCCTTGGGCAAGGAGAACACGATGTCCTCCCGGGTCACCTCGCGTTCGATCACGTCAACCGGTCCGAGGCCACGAAGTGTTCCGATCACCTCGTCCACCAGATGCGGCGGCGCCGACGCGCCAGCAGTCAAACCCACGCTACGCGCGTCAGTGATCCACTCTGGCGCAATACTCGCCGCGTCGTCCACCAGATAAGCGGGCGTGCCGGCACGCTCGGCCACCTCGACCAACCGCTTGGAGTTGGAGGAGTTCTCCGAACCAAGCACGATCACCACGTCGCACTCCTCGGCGATGGCCAGCACCGCCTGCTGGCGGTTGGTCGTGGCATAGCAGATGTCCTCGGTGGGCGGGGCCTGCAGCAGTGGGAAGCGCTCGCGAAGCACGTCGACGACCGTTGCCGCCTCGTCGACGGCCAGCGTGGTCTGGGTCAGGTAGGAGACCTTGCCGGGGTCGGCGACCTGGACGTTCGCGGCCTCCACAGCATCCTGGACGAGCTGGATGCTGCCTTCACCGAGAGTGCCTTCGGTCTCGTCATGACCGTCGTGGCCAATGAGCAGCACGGTGTCGCCGCGGCCGAGGAACCGCCGGGCCTCGGTGTGGACCTTGGCGACGAGTGGGCAGGTGGCGTCGACGACTGTCAGGTTGCGCCGCTTGGCCTCCGCGCGCACCGTCGGGGCGACCCCATGCGCGGAGAAGACCACCGCGGTGTTGTCGGGCACCTCGTCCAGCTCGTCGACGAAGACGGCGCCCTGGCGCTGCAGGTCGGCGACGACGTGCGCGTTGTGGACGATCTGGCGGCGCACGTACACCGGCCTGGGGTAGCGGCGCAGCGCCTGCTCGACGATGTCGATCGCCCTGTCGACCCCGGCGCAAAAAGACCGCGGCCCGGCCAGCACGACCCGGCGGGGGCCCGCAATGTCGGCCCAGCGGCGGAGCGACGGCCCGGTGCGCCGCAGGGCATGCAGCGCCTTCGCGCCGGCTGGAACCGTTCGCAGCCGGCCGAGCGGCGTGTGCGCCGTGTCGACGATCACGCGTACCGCCGCGACCGGCACCCCGGACGAATAAAGCTCGCGGACGATCGCCGAGGACTCCATGTCGACGGCCAGCGCACCGGTGCCGGCCAGCGCACGGCGGTCGGCGTCGGAGTTGACGATGCGGTCGATGCTGACCATCGGGCCGGAATGCACCCGAAGCCCTTCGGAGCGCAGCGCCGCGACCAGCGGGGCGGCCCCGCGCAGCAGGGTGCGCCCCAGCCCGTCGCGAACCTCGCTAGCGACCACGACGTCGCCCGCGCGCAGCTCGGGATCCAGCCCGCCAGCCACACCCGCCACCACGACAGCGCCCGGGGTGACCGCACGCAGCCGGGGCAGCCAGGCCTGGACACGCTTGAGGCCCATGCCGCACCGCTCGATCCGGGCGCCCGGAACCTGCCCGGCGAGCGCCGCGTACTCGGACCGCAGCGCGGTGACGACGAGCAGATCCGTCATGCTGTCGGTCATTCGGCGAACCGCCTTGCGTAACGGCCGAGCGCGGTGATCGGGAAGACGTGCCGGTACAGCTCGTAGTTGATGTAGAAATCGCCGGGGAACCCGGTGCCGGTATACAGCGCCTCGTCCCAGCCGCCGTCGGCCTGCTGGGTGTCCATGAGCCACTGCGCGCCGCGGTGCACGGCCGGCGAATCGTCCTCCGCAGCCAGCAGCGCGAGTAGCGCCCAGGCCGTCTGCGACGCGGTCGACGCACCGCGGCCGCGCCACTGCGAGTCCCGGTAGGAGCGCAGGTCCTCACCCCAGCCACCGTCGCCGTTCTGGTGCGCGTGCAGCCAGGCGACGGCCCGGCGCACGGCTGCCGAGTCCCTGCTGATGCCCGCGGCCAGCAGCGCAGGGACGACGGCACCGGTTCCGTACACGTAGTTGGTGCCCCACCTGCCGAACCACGAGCCGTCGCTCTCCTGGGCCTGCAGCAACCACTCCACGCCACGCCGGGCCCGCGGGTCATCGGTCAGGCCACGTACCGCGAGCATCTCGACGACGTGGGCGGTGACATCGGCCGACGGCGGGTCGATGACGGCGCCGAAGTCGCAGAACGGCAGCTTCTCGATCAGCGCGCGGGTGTTGTCGGCGTCGAACGCGGCCCAGCCGCCGTCCGCCGACTGCATGCCGAGCGTCCAGTCGACGCCACGAGTGATCGCGGCGTCGACGCCGGGGACGTCCACCCGATCGAGCGCCAGCACCACCTCGGCGGTGTCGTCGACGTCGGGGTAGAGGTCGTTGGCGAACTCGAACGCCCAGCCGCTCGGTGCGAGGTCTGGGCGTTTGACCGACCAGTCGCCGCGGACGCTGATCTCCTCGCCGAGCATCCACTCGGTGGCTCGGACCAGCGCCGGGTCGTCGGCGGGCAGCCCGGCGTCGGCCAGCGCGATGACGGCGAGGCAGGTGTCCCACACCGGGGACTGGCAGGCCTCCAGCCGGCGCACAACCCCCTCGGGCGACGGTTCGCGGACGAGAAACCCCTCCAGCCCGTCGATCGCCGCGGCCAGGACGGGATGGTCGATGGAGTAGCCGAGCAGGTGCAGGGCGAGGATGGAATACACCCAGGGCGGCTGGATGCCGCCCCAGCCGCCGTCGGCCTCCTGCCGGGCGATGATCCACTCGGCGGCCCGGTGGAACGCGCCCTTGCGCCCCGGGTGAAGGGGCGCGCGGTGGTAGGCCTTCAGTGCCTTGTCCAGGAGGTTGAAGGCGCGCGCGGTTCGGTCGGTCTTGGCCGGTCGCCGCAGCGTGCCGGTGCGCAGTTCGGCCAGCGTGAACGGCAGCGGGCGCACGGGGCGGATCGTGGCCACGACGGTGATGGGCACCACCGTCTGCCGGGCCCAGCAGGCCCAGTCGTAGACGTTGAGTGGCACCCAGCGAGGCAGCAGGACCAGTTCGGGTGGCATCGCTGGCAGATCGTCCCAGGACCATTCGCCGAACAGCGCCAGCCAGATCCGGGTGAACACCCGGCTGGCCTCGATTCCGCCGCGACTGCGAATGAAGTCACGCGCTTCGCGCAGGTGGGGCGCGTCGGTTGGGTCGCCCGCAAGACGCAGCGCGGCGTACGCCTCGATCGTGGTGTTCAGGTCGCCGGGCCCACCCTCGAAGGTGGCCCAGGTGCCGTCGGCCCGCTGCTGGGAACGGATCCACCGGGCGGCCTGCTCGAGCTCGCCGGCTTGCAGGATGCCGAGGAACTGCCGCAAGAGCAGATCCTCGGCGTCCATGGTCACGTTGGTGCGCAGCTCACCCTTCCACCAGCCGGCCGGATGCTGCCGGCCGAGCAGGTAGTCGCGCGCCCGCTCCAGCGACCCGGCGACCTGTTGGCCGGTCGCCGTCCCCGTGTCCATCGTCATGCGCCGCGTGTTCCGATCTCTCGCTGTTCAGTGATCGCGGTCGACAACGTATCGCGCCAATGTGACGAGCTCGTTGAGGGGCGCGGATGGCAGATTCAGCGCGTCGAGGTGATGCAGCGCGCGCGCCAGCCGATCGTCGGCCTCCCGGGCCGCCCAGTCCAGCCCTCCTGCCTCGACGATCAGCCGGGTGGCTAGTTCGACGTCCGCCTCGGACGCGGGCGGGCCCTTGGCCAGCAGCTCGCCCAGCCGACGGCCGGCGCCGGTGCCCGAGGCGAGGGCGGCGACCACGGGAGCGCTGCGTTTGCCGGTGCGCACGTCAGACGAGGATGACTTGCCGGTGACCTCGGGGTCGCCGTCGATGCCGAGAATGTCGTCGACGAGCTGGAAGGCCATGCCGAGCTCGGCGCCGTATTGGGCGAGCCCGTCCACCACCCGCGCCGGCGCGCCCGCCGCCACCGCACCGATCGACGCCGAACAGGCAAGCAGTGCGCCCGTCTTGCCCGCCTCCATGCGCAACACATCAGCGAGCGAGAGGGTCGCTGCTCCCTCGAACGCCAGGTCGTCCGACTGGCCGCTGATCAGCTGCTGCACTGCGCGGGTGAGGCAGGGCAGCGCGCGTACCCCCGCCGCGCCGTCGGCGAGCAGCGCCTCGAAGGCGGCGGTCAGCATGGCGTTGCCGGCCAGGATTGCTTGCCCGTCGCCGAACACCGTCCAGCCGGTCGGCCGGTGCCGCCGCTCCAGATCCCGGTCCATCAGGTCGTCGTGCAACAGCGAGAAGTTGTGCACCAGCTCGACAGCCACGGCGGCCGGGACCCCGTCCGCCGCGGTGCCGCCTGCTGCCTCGGCCGAAATGAGTGCGAGGGTCGGACGCAGCGCCTTGCCGCCCCGGTGCTCGATCGGGGCGCCGTGCTCGTCGTTCCAGCTCAGCTGGTAGCCGGCGATCAGCGCTATCCGCGGGTCCAGCCCGCCGACGGCTTCGCGCAGCGCTGGCACGACGAGCTCCTTGGCCCGGTCGATAGCCGGCGGTGCTGCCCTCATCCGGGGCCCTCCCGAAAGCGTGAGCGGAGCGAGCGCTTTCGTGGGGTGGTCATGCAGCTAACTCCCATCGTTCGTCGGTCCTGACGCCCAGCACGCCGTCGGCGGCGGCGATGCCGCTGCGGACGGCGCTTTCCATGGTGTCGGGCCAGCCGGTTGCGGTCCACGCCCCGGCCAGCCACAGGCCATCGACGTCGGTTCGCGCGGGCGGCCGCAGCGCCGCGCTGCCCGGTGCCTGGCGGAACGTGGCCCGCCGCTCGCGGGTGACGAACGCATCGACGACGTTGGCGCGGGCGGCCTCGGGCAGCAGCCGGGCGAGCTCGGCGACGAACCGCGCCTGCAACACCTTGCTCGGCTCGTCGACGATCGCATCGGCCGCCGACACGGTAATTGCCAGATACTGGCCGTGCCGCAGCCCGGACGTGTCCGTCCGGTCGAAGAACCACTGCACCGGCGAGCCGACCGCAGCCGCGAACGGCAGATCGGTGACTTTCCGGTCGTAGATCACGTGGACGTTGACGATCGATGTCGCGCCGAGACCGGCCGCGGCCGCCACCGGTGTGGCAGCGAGGGCCGGGGCGGCGGCCAGCGCCTCGCGATGTGGCAGGGCGAGGACTACGGCCTCGGTCGGCACCGTGGCCGACCCGTCCCGTCCCCTGGCGTGCACGCGACCGGACTCGACCCGCTCGACGCGCTCGTTCAGCTGGACGTCCACTCCCGCGTCACGCAGCGCCCGCGCGGCCGCGATCGAGTGCAGTTGACCGAGGGGCACCGCGGCGTGGCCGACGTCCGCGGCGGGCGCGTGGTCGAGCAGTCCGGTGCGGAACACCTTGGCGGCGAGCGCCAGCGACCCTTCGTCCGGACGCAGGTTGAGCGTCGCGGTGGCGATGATGCCCCACAACGCGTCGATCGTCGCGTCGTTCTGCCGGTGCGCGCGCAGGAACTTCCCCAACGTCTGGGTATCCAGCGACGGATCGGCCGGGTCGAGGCGGCGCAGGGCGAGCGCACCGGCAGCTGTGCGCAGCCGGTCGGCCGGTGTGAGCAACCGGTAACGGGCGAGGGCCGCCGACAGGTGCAGCGGCGCCGGGACGCCGCGCAGGCGCGACAGCCGGGCCGCGCGCCCGGATGCCTGCAGCACGGGGATATCCAGCCGATCCTGCAACACCACGTCGCCCTCGGCGCCCAGCCGCCGCAACAAGCCGCGGTAGGCCTCGCAGCAGCGCAGGAAGACGTGCTGGCCGTTGTCGATCGTGAGGTCGTCGCGGGTGAACGAGAACGCGGCACCGCCGAGACGCGGCCGGCCCTCCAGCAGCGTCACGGACGCACCGGCATCCGCCAGGCGCAACGCCGCGGAGATCCCGGCGAGCCCGCCGCCGACGACCACGGTATTGGTCACATCGACCACCCCGTCATCGGCGCACCAGCGCTCTCGTGGCGACGCGCAGCTTGTCACGAGTCGGCAGGGACGCGCGTCCCCGCATGACGATCGACGGATCAGCGGCGATGCGAGCGAGCAGCTCGCGGTAGATGCCGGCCATCGCGCCGCAGCAGGCGGCACTGCGTCGGTCGAGAACCTCCAGCAGCTGCAAGCCTTCGTCGTAGCGGCCCGCGGCCCGGGCTGCCTCGAACCGGATCAGCTCGGCGAGCCGGCCGTCCTGCGGGTCGAGGGAGCCGTCGGGCACAGTCCGCAGCTCAACGCCGAACAAGTCCAGGTCGCGTTTGGGCAGATAGACCCGACCCAGCTCGTGATCCTCGCGGATGTCGCGCAAGATGTTGGTCAGCTGCAGCGCGACGCCGAGCGTGTTGGCGAGCCGGCCGGCATGCGCCCGGTCTCGCAGAGGGGGGTCGAACACTCCGAGCGACAGCCGGCCGACAGACCCGGCGACGCAACGGCAGTAGTCAACGAGGTCGGCCAGGTCGCCGTAGGTACGCCCGGTCACGTCCATCTCGCAGCCGTCGACCAGCTCGCCGAACGCGTCAAGCGGTATCGGCAGGATCCGCGCGGCGTGCGCCAGCGCGAGCTGGACCGGATCGCTCTGATCGTCCGGTGCCGTGGCGGCGCGGCGGGCGTTGGCCAGCGCGGCGAGCTTCTGCTCGGCGGGCAAGGGGCCGTCGCCGATGTCGTCGATGCGCCGGGCCATGGCGTAGACGGCCGACAGGGCGCGGCGTTTGGGGCCGGGTAGCAGCCGGATGCCCCACGCGAAGTTGCGGGCCTGCTCGCCGGTGATCCGCTCACATGCGCGGTAGGCCGCTGCGACGTCCGGCGTCATGGACGGGTGACCAGGCGGAGGGCCTGCGCTGCCGTGCGCGGCCGGGACGGGACGACCGGGCGTGCCAGTACCTCGCAATTCGCGCGGTGCAACGCGTCGGCAGTGGCGAGCCCGCCAGCGAGGTATCCGGCAACCGCCACCCGCGACCAACCACGCAGCCGGCGCACCAGCGGCCGGCCGGCATCCAACATGGCGAGCGCGCGGTCGACCTGGATGCGGATCGCGGTCCGCAGCGCGGGCGAGGTGACCGTCGACGTCAGATCGCCGTCGTGGATCGCGCCCAGATCCGCCTGCGGCAGGTACACCCGGCCGGCTCTGGCGTCCTCACCGACGTCCTGGCAGTGCTCGAGCACCTGTAGCGCGTTGCAGACCACGTCGGAGTCGGCCACGTTCTGCTGGGTCGCCTCCCCGGCGACGTGCAGCACCAGGCGGCCGACCGGGCTGGCCGAGTAACGGCAGTAGCTGAGTAGGTCGTCGAACGTCTGGTAGGTGTGCACCGTCTGGTCCAGCCGGTTGGCCTCGATCAGGTCCAGGAAAGGCTCGAGGGGCGCTCTGCACTCGTCGACCAGCGGGCGCAGCGCGGCGACGACAGGCAGCCGCGGGGTGCCCGTCTCCAGCGCCCGAACGTCTGCCTCGACCGCGTCCAGCAGGGCAAGCCGATCACCGGATCCCTCGTCGCCGACGTCGTCGACGAACCGCGCGTACGCGTACACCCGCATCAGATGGGTTCGGGGTCGCCGCGGCAGAAGGCGCAGCGCGACCGGAAAGTTCTCCGATCTGGCCTGGCCCGGGGCTAGCGCCGCAATGCGGGCAAGCACGTGCGTCCGGTCGCTCGCCGACACCTCTAGCTCCCCCATCGATTGCTCCAACCCCACCGCGCCAACCCTATTCCCAGGGTTCATCCCGGTTTCGGCCGCCGCCTATTGTGTGCACGTGACGAGAGCCGAGACGCCAGCGGGCGGCGGGTTCGACCTGGGCGCGCTGCTCGCCCAGCGTGGCGGGGAGCGCTACGACCTGCAGCGCCGATGCGTGAACCCACAGCTGTCGCGCATGTTGCACACCATCGGGTTCGACAAGGTCTACACCCGGGCCGCTGGGGCGTATCTCTACGACGCCGAGGGCATCGAGCACCTGGACATGCTGGCCGGTTTCGGGGTCTTTGCCCTCGGCCGGCACCACCCGGTCGTCCGGCAGGCGATCCACAGCGTCATCGACGCCGACCTCGCCGATCTCACGCAGTTCGACGCCCCGCCGCTCGCCGGGCTGCTGGCCGAGAAGCTGCTTGCCACCACGCCGCATCTCGACCGCGTCTACTTCGGCAACAGCGGAACCGAGGCGGTCGAGGCGGCGCTCAAGTTCGCCCGTTTCGCCACCGGACGCAGGCGGATCATCTACTGCGACCACGCCTTCCACGGGCTCACCGTGGGGTCGCTGTCGGTGAACGGAGCTAAGGAGTTCCGCAAGGGCTTCGACCCATTGCTGCCTGACACGATGATCCCGTTCGGCGACCTGCCCGCCCTGGAACGTGAGCTGCGCAAGGGTGACGTCGCCGGATTTCTGATCGAGCCGATTCAAGGCAAGGGCGTCGCCGTCTCACCGACAGGATTCCTGCCTGCGGCCGCCGACCTGCTGCGCTCCCACAAGGCATTGCTGATCGTCGACGAGGTGCAGTGCGGGCTCGGCCGGAGTGGCGACATGTACGCATACGAGCACGAGGGGGTGCAGCCGGACATCGTGGCGCTCGCCAAGGCGCTGTCCGGCGGCTACGTGCCGGTCGGGGCCACGATCGCGCACGACTGGATCTTCCAGAAGGTCTACTCGTCCATGGACCGGGTCTTGGTACACGACTCGACGCTCGGCTCGAACGCGCAGGCGATGGCGGCGGGCTTGGCCACCCTGCACGTGTTCGACGCCGAGAACATCGTCGCCAACGCCCGCAAGGTCGGCGACCTGCTGCAATCGCGGCTAGCCGAACTCGTCGACCGCTACGAGTTGCTCGCCGACGTCCGCGGGCGTGGACTGATGATCGGCGTCGAGTTCGGCCGACCGTCGTCCTGGAAGCTGCGCGCGTCGTGGACCGCGCTGCAGACCGCCCGCAAGGGCTTGTTCGCCCAACTGATCGTGCACTCGCTGTTCCACAAGCACCGAATCCTGACGCAGGTGTCCGGCGACCATCTGGAAGTGATCAAGCTGATCCCGCCGCTGAACATCGGGGAAGCCGAGGTGGACCGATTCGTCACGGCGTTCACCGCCGTCATGGACGAGGCGCATGCGGGCAACTCGATGATGTGGGACTTCGGCAAGACGCTGATCACCCAGGCCCGCGGTCGCTGACCGTGCCCGCTGGATGGATCGAGATAGCCGTCCCGGACGAGCGACCCATGTCGGCCTACGTCTCCGGTCCAGATTCCGTGGGCACAGCGGCGATCGTCGTCTGCCATGAGCTGTTCGGGGTGAACTCGGACATCCGCGGCGCGGCCGACCGGCTCGCCTCGCATGGGTACCTGGCGGTCGCGCCGCAGCTCTATCACCGGTGGGCTCCGCCCCGCGTGGAGCTCCCACGTGACGACGAGGGCCGCGCCGCGGGGTTCGGCTACCTCCACCAGGTCACCCGGGACACCGCGTTGGCCGACATGCGCGCCGTCCTCGACTACCTGGGTGACCGGCCGGTCGGGGTTCTCGGCTTCAGCGCCGGGGGCCACCTGGCTTACCTCGCCGCGACGCAGTTGCCGATCCAGGCGACTGCGGTGCTCTACGGCGGCTGGCTGCCGAGCACCGACATCCCGCTGAGCCAGCCGTCGCCCACGCTCGAGCTGACGCCCGGTATCGCCGAGCACGACGGGGCATTGCTATATCTGGTGGGCGGCCGCGATGCGCTGATCCCAGAGCCTGCCCGTGACCAGATCCGGGCCGCCCTGACGTCGGCTGGCGTGCGGCATGAGCTGGTCACCTACCCGAATGCCGAGCACGCGTTCTTCTGGGACGGGACGCCCAGCTATGACGCGGCAGCGACCAACGCGGCGTGGGGCCGGCTGTTCGAGTTCTTCGACGACGAGCTCTGAGCGCGCGCCCTCATCGCGAGTTGCTCGACCCCCGGCGCGCCCGGCCCCCCTGCGCGTCGAACAAGGTTAGGTGGACGTCGGCGCCCGCCCACTACGGCCACCCGCCCTACTACCGCCCCCCCTCCTACGGCCACCCGCCCTACTACGGCCACCCGCCCTCCTACGGCCACCCGCCCTACTACGAGTTGTTCGACCCTCGTAGGGCCAACGCCAACCCGGGGTCGAACAACCGCTGCGACTTCGACGGCGGGCATTCATCCACAGGGCACATCGATACCCACAGCTGGGCCGGATCGCCGCTTCACGACCGCGGAATGGGCGACATTCGTCCACATGAGCTTGCCGACCAGGCACCTTCGCGCAATAGGGCCCCAGGGCGAGCGTCTCGTCGCCGTTCCCGATGAACTCGTAGACATTGTCGAACGCCAACATGGCGTGTTGACCCGCCAGCAGCTGCATCGTGCCGGCATTGGGGCCGGGCGGATCTGCGCGGCCATCGAGGCACGGCGGTGGCAAGGATTCGGCCGCACCGTCGTCCTCCTCCACAACGCCGCGCTGACCAGCCGTCAGCGGGAGTGGTTGGCCGTTCTGCTGCCGGGTAAGCCTGCCGCACTAGCTGGTCTGAGCGCGCTCGCGTCCTGGGGACTGACCGGCTTCGAGGCTGATCGCGTACACGTTGTCCTCTCCCGGGACAGCAATGCAGTCTGGCCATCGTGGGTGAAGGTGCACAATTCCCGAAGGTTCTCACCGACCGATATCGACGAACGTGGCATTCCCCGGACGAGGATCGAACGCTCCACCATCGATGCGGCAGCGTGGTCGCCGCTGCCGCGCCGCGCCTGCGCCCTACTCTGCGCCGCAGTGCAGCAGCGGCTCACGACGGCGCGCCGGCTCGAGGCCGCCCTGCGATCGGCGGGATCGGTGCGTCACGTGCAGCTCATGCGCAGCTTGCTTGGTGACATCGGCGGCGGCGGACACACCTTTGCCGAGATCGGCCTCGGACCGCTCATCCGGCGAGCGGGCTTGCCCACCCCGCGCCGGCAGGTTCTGCGACGTGAGGCCAGCGGCAAGGCGCGCTACCTCGATGTAGAGGTTGACCTGCCAGATGGCACTCGGCTGGCGATCGAGGTTGACGGCTGCGTGCACTTGGAGGCCGTTACCTGGTGGGACGACATGGCGCGCCAGAACGATGTGATGATCGCCGGGCAGCCCATGCTGCGCTTTCCGGCCATCCTGCTCCGGCTGGCTCCGGAGCGCGTCCTGAATGATCTGCAACGCGTTCGGCTAGCGCACTCCTGAGGAGGAACACGCCGGGGTCAACCGCCCCCCACCGGTCGGCCAACCAACTTGTTCGACTGTCGGCGCGCCCGAGGTTGCTGGACATCGAACAAGTTGGCCGGACGCTGCTGGCCCACCATGTTGTTCGACCCCCGCTGGGCCAGAGCCCGGCGGGGGTCGAACAACTTCCGATGGAGGGCGGCACCTACCGGTAGTCGTCGTAGCCGTAGTCGTCCAGCGGGACGGCCGTCCCGAGCGAGCCGCCTGTGTTGCCGAACCCGTAGTAGTCGTTCTCGTCATAGCCAGCCATCGAGAACGCCGCGGCGCGGGCCTCTTCGGTGGGGTTCACCTCGACGTTGCGGTACCGGGCAATGCCGGTACCGGCCGGGATGAGCTTGCCGATGATGACGTTCTCTTTCAGGCCCACCAGCGAGTCGCTCTTCGCGGAGATCGCGGCGTCGGTGAGGACGCGGGTGGTCTCCTGGAAGGACGCGGCCGACAGCCACGACTCGGTGGCCAGCGACGCCTTGGTGATGCCCATCAGCACCGGCCGGCCGGAGGCGGGCTCCAGCCCCTCCGCGACGACCCGGCGGTTCTCCGCCTCGAAGGTCGAGCGCTCGACCAACGATCCCGGCAGGAACTCAGTGGCTCCCGAGTCGATGACCGTGATCCGCTTGAGCATCTGCCGAACGATCACCTCGATGTGCTTGTCGTGGATGGCCACGCCCTGTGAGCGGTAGACCTCCTGGACCTCGCGCACCAGGTGCAGCTGCACCTCGCGCGGACCCATGATCCGCAGCACATCGTGCGGGTTGACGGCACCGGACACCAGCTGCTGGCCCACCTCGACCGACTCGCCGTCGGTCACCAGCAGGCGAGCCCGCCGCGAGATCGGGTACTCGAGCTCATCGCTGCCGTCGTCGGGGGTCACGATCACTCGCCGACTCGACCCCTTGGACCCGTCGGACTCCTCGATCCGCACCCGCCCGGCGGACTCGCTGATCGGGGCGACGCCCTTGGGTACCCGCGCCTCGAACAGCTCGCCGACCCGAGGCAGGCCGTGGGTGATGTCCTCGCCGGCGATACCGCCGGTGTGGAACGTCCGCATCGTCAGCTGCGTGCCCGGCTCGCCGATGGACTGCGCGGCAATGATGCCCACGGCCTCGCCGACGTCGACCAGCTTCCCCGACGCCAGCGACCGGCCGTAGCAGCTCGCACACGTGCCGAGCGCCGACTCGCAGGTGAGCACGGACCGGACGCGTACCTCGGAAATGCCACGGGCGATCAGCTCGTCGATGAGCACGTCACCGAGATCCGCACCGGCGGTGGCGAGCGTGGTACCGCCGACCTCTACGTCCTCGGCCAGGACGCGCGCGTAGACCGACGTTTCGACGTGCGGGTCCTTGACCAGCGTCCCGTCGGCGGCCGCCGACGCGATCGTCAGCGTCACGCCACGGTCGGTGCCGCAGTCCTCCTCACGGATGATGACGTCCTGCGACACGTCGACCAGACGCCGGGTCAGGTAACCCGAGTCAGCCGTACGCAGCGCGGTGTCGGCCAGCCCCTTGCGGGCGCCGTGCGTGGAGATGAAGTACTCCACCACGGTCAGCCCCTCGCGGAAGTTGGCCTTGATCGGGCGCGGGATGATCTCGCCCTTCGGGTTGGCCACCAGGCCGCGCATGCCGGCGATCTGGCGCATCTGCATCATGTTTCCTCGGGCACCCGAGTTGACCATGATGTAGACGGGGTTCGTCTTGGGGAAGTTGTTCTCCATCTCCTTGGCGACCTCGCTGGTCGCCTTGGTCCAGACCTCGACCAGTTCCTGGCGGCGCTCCTCCTCGGTGATCACACCCCGCAGGTACTGCTTCTCGATCTTGTCCGCGTCCTTCTCGTAGCGGTCCAGGATCTCGGCCTTGTTCGGCGGCGTGACGACGTCGTCGATGGCGATGGTGATGCCCGACCGGGTGGCCCAGTAGAAGCCGGCCGCCTTGAGCGCGTCGAGCGTCGCGGCGACCTGCACCTTCGGGTACCGCTCGGCGAGGTCGTTGACGATCTGGCCGAGTTCCTTCTTCGTCACCTCGTAGTTGACGAAGCGGTAGTCGGCGGGCAGCGCCTCGTTGAACAGGCATCGGCCGAGCGTCGTGTCGACCAGCACCGGATCACCCGGCATCCAGCCCTCCGCTGCCACCCACGGGTCGCCCTTCGGCCCGTTGTCGATCGTCGCGACATCGGTGAGGCGGATCCTGACCGGCGCCTGCAGGCCCAGCGACCCGCCGTCGCGCGCCATGATCGCCTCGGACTCGGACGAGAACACCCGACCGGCACCCTGCTGCCCGTCGCGCAGCGTGGTCAGGTGGTACAGGCCGAGGATCATGTCCTGCGTCGGCATGGTCACCGGACGGCCGTCGGCCGGCTTGAGGATGTTGTTCGTCGACAGCATCAGGATGCGGGCCTCGGCCTGCGCCTCGGCCGACAATGGCAGGTGCACGGCCATCTGGTCGCCGTCGAAGTCCGCGTTGAACGCGGTGCAGACGAGCGGGTGGATCTGGATCGCCTTGCCCTCGACCAGCTGCGGCTCGAACGCCTGGATGCCGAGACGGTGCAAGGTGGGGGCCCGGTTCAGCAGCACGGGGTGCTCGCTGATGACCTCCTCCAGCACGTCCCACACGACCGGGCGTGCGCGCTCGACCATCCGCTTGGCCGACTTGATGTTCTGCGCGTGACTCAGGTCGACCAGCCGCTTCATCACAAACGGCTTGAACAGCTCGAGCGCCATGCCCTTGGGCAGGCCGCACTGGTGCAGTTTGAGCTGCGGGCCGACGATGATGACAGAACGGCCGGAGTAGTCGACGCGCTTGCCGAGCAGGTTCTGGCGGAACCGGCCCTGCTTGCCCTTGAGCAGGTCCGACAGCGACTTGAGCGGACGGTTGCCCGGACCGGTGACCGGACGGCCGCGCCGGCCGTTGTCGAACAGCGCATCGACGGACTCCTGCAGCATCCGCTTCTCGTTGTTGACGATGATCTCGGGGGCCCCGAGGTCGATCAGTCGCTTGAGCCGGTTGTTGCGGTTGATCACCCGCCGGTACAGGTCGTTCAGGTCGGACGTGGCGAAGCGGCCACCGTCCAGCTGCACCATCGGGCGCAGGTCCGGCGGGATGACCGGGACGCAGTCGAGCACCATGCCGAGCGGCGAGTTGGTCGTGTTGAGGAACGACGCGACCACCTTGAGCCGCTTGAGCGCACGCAGCTTCTTCTGTCCCTTGCCGGTGCGGATCGTCTCGCGCAGCGACTCGGCCTCCGCGTCGAGGTCGAAGTTCTGCAGCAGGGTCTGCAGGGCACCGGCGCCCATCGAACCCTCGAAGTACTCGCCGAACCGGTCGCGCAGCTCGCGGTAGAGCAGCTCGTCGCTGATCAGCTGCTTGACGTCCAGCTTGCGGAAGGTGTCGAGCACCTCGTCGAGACGGTCGATCTCGCGCTGCGCCCGGTCACGGATCTGGCGCATCTCGCGCTCGCCGCCCTCGCGCACCTTGCGGCGCACGTCGCTCTTGGCGCCCTCGGCCTCGAGCTCGGCCAGGTCGCCCTCCAGCTTCTTGGCGCGCGCGTCGATGTCAGCGTCACGCTTCTTCTCCAGCGTCGACTTCTCGGCGCTGACCTCGGCCTCGAGCGTCGGCAGATCGCGGTGCCGCTCGTCTTCGTTGACGCTCGTGATGAGGTACGCGGCAAAGTAGATGATCTTCTCGAGGTCCTTGGGGGCCAGGTCGAGCAGGTAGCCCAGCCGGGACGGCACGCCCTTGAAGTACCAGATGTGCGTGACCGGCGCAGCGAGCTCGATGTGGCCCATCCGCTCGCGACGCACCTTGGCGCGGGTGACCTCGACGCCGCAGCGTTCGCAGATGATCCCCTTGAAGCGCACCCGCTTGTACTTGCCGCAGTAGCACTCCCAGTCCCGGGTGGGACCGAAGATCTTCTCGCAGAACAGGCCATCCTTCTCCGGCTTCAGCGTCCGGTAGTTGATGGTCTCCGGCTTCTTCACCTCGCCGTGGCTCCACTGACGGATGTCGTCAGCGTTGGCCAGGCCAATACGCAGCTCGTCGAACACATTGACGTCGAGCAAGATTCCTACCTTCTGTGGATGATGCAGTTAGCGCAGATCCCTGGGAGTTGTTCGGCCCTCGGCGTGTTGACGCCGCCCGGGGGTCGAACAAGTCGGCAAGGTCGATCAGACTTCCTCAACTGAGCTCGGTTCGCGGCGGGATAGGTCGATGCCCAGCTCCTCCGCGGCGCGGAAGAAGTCGTCGTCGGTGTCGCGCATCTCGACGGCCACCCCGTCGGACGAGAGCACCTCGACGTTCAGGCACAGCGACTGCAGCTCCTTCAGCAGCACCTTGAACGACTCCGGGATGCCGGGCTCGGGGATGTTCTCACCCTTGACGATCGCCTCGTAGACCTTGACGCGGCCCACGATGTCGTCGGACTTGATCGTCAGCAGTTCCTGCAGCGCGTATGCGGCGCCGTAGGCCTGCATGGCCCAGCACTCCATCTCACCGAACCGCTGCCCGCCGAACTGCGCCTTACCGCCCAGCGGCTGCTGGGTGATCATCGAGTACGGGCCGGTCGACCGGGCGTGGATCTTGTCGTCGACCAGGTGCAGCAGCTTCATGATGTACACGTAGCCGACGGCGATCGGCTCGGGGAACGGCTCTCCGGAGCGTCCGTCGATCAGCTTGGTCTTCCCGGAAGCGCCGATGAGCTTTCCACCGTCGCGGGTCGGCAGGGTCGCATCGAGCAGGCCGGTGATCTCGTCCTCGCGGGCGCCGTCGAAAACCGGGGTCGCGACCCTCGTGCCGGGCGCACCCGACTGGGCGTCGTCGGGCAGGCGGCCGGCCCAGGCCGGATGCCCCTCGATCTGCCAGCCGGTCTTTGCGACCCAGCCCAGGTGCGTCTCGAGGACCTGGCCAACGTTCATCCGGCTCGGCACCCCGAGCGGGTTGAGCACGATGTCGACCGGGCTTCCGTCTTCGAGGAACGGCATGTCCTCGGGCGGCAGGATCTTGGCGATGACGCCCTTGTTGCCGTGCCGGCCGGCCAGCTTGTCGCCGTCCTGGATCTTGCGCTTCTGGGCGATGTATACCCGGACCAGCTCGTTCACGCCGGGTGCCAGCTCGTCGCCGTCCTCGCGGCTGAACACGCGCACGCCGATGACCTTGCCGTCGCCGCCGTGGCTGACCTTCATCGAGGTGTCGCGCACCTCGCGGGCCTTCTCACCGAAGATCGCGCGCAGCAGGCGTTCCTCCGGGGTCAGCTCGGTTTCGCCCTTGGGCGTGACCTTGCCGACCAGAACGTCACCGGTGACGACATCGGCGCCAATCCGCACGATGCCGCGGTCGTCGAGGTCGGCGAGGACCTCTTCGGAGACGTTCGGGATGTCGCGGGTGATCTCCTCGGCGCCCAGCTTCGTGTCGCGGGCGTCGACCTCGTGCTCGTCGATGTGGATCGAGGTGAGCACGTCGTCCTGGACGAGCCGCTGGTTGAGGATGATCGCGTCCTCGTAGTTGTGGCCCTCCCACGGCATGAACGCCACGAGCAGGTTCTTGCCAAGCGCCATTTCACCGTTGTCGGTGGACGGGCCGTCGGCGATGACCTGGCCGGCCTCGATCCGGTCGCCTTCCTCGACGATCGGCTTCTGGTTGAAGCTGGTGCCCTGGTTGGATCGGGCGAACTTGGCCAGCCGGTAGGTGTTGCGGGTGCCGTCGTCGGCCATCACCGTGATGAAGTCGGCGGACAATTCCTCGACCACGCCGGGCTTCTGGGCCACGACGACGTCGGCGGCGTCGACGGCGGCACGCAATTCCATGCCAGTGCCGACCAGGGGCGACTCGCTGCGCAACAGCGGCACCGCCTGACGCTGCATGTTCGCACCCATCAGCGCGCGGTTGGCGTCGTCGTGCTCGAGGAACGGGATCATCGCCGAGGCGACAGACACCATCTGGCGCGGCGAGACGTCCATGTAGTCGACCTCGGACGGCTCGATCAGGTCGACCTCGCCGCCCTTCTTACGCACCAGAACACGCTCGTCGGTGAAGTGACCGCGCGCGTCGATCGGCGAGTTGGCCTGCGCGATGACGTGCCGGTCCTCCTCGTCGGCGGACAGGTAGTCGATCTGGTCGGTCACCCGGCCCTTCTCAACCTTGCGGTAGGGCGTCTCGACGAAGCCGAAAGCGTTCACCCGGCCGTAGCTGGACAGCGAGCCGATCAGGCCGATGTTCGGTCCTTCCGGCGTCTCGATCGGGCACATCCGGCCGTAGTGAGACGGGTGCACGTCGCGGACCTCGAAGCCCGCGCGATCCCGGGAGAGGCCACCCGGGCCAAGCGCCGACAGTCGCCGCTTGTGGGTGAGGCCGGCAAGCGGGTTGGTCTGGTCCATGAACTGGCTCAGCTGCGACGTCCCGAAGAACTCCTTGATGGACGCCACCACTGGTCGGATGTTGATCAGGGTCTGCGGCGTGATCGCCTCGACGTCCTGGGTGGTCATCCGCTCGCGGACCACTCGTTCCATCCGGGAGAGGCCGACGCGGATCTGGTTCTGGACCAGCTCGCCTACGGTGCGCAGACGCCGGTTGCCGAAGTGGTCGATGTCGTCGGTCTCGTAGCCCTCTTCGCCCGCGTGCAGGCGGATCAGGTACTCGATGGCGCGGAGGATGTCGTCCTCGGTGAGCGTGCCCTGGCTGATGGGCTGGTCGACGCCGAGCTTCTTGTTCGCCTTGTAGCGGCCGACCTTGGCCAGGTCGTAGCGCTTCGGGTTGAAGAACAGGTTCTCCAGCAGCGCCTGGGCGGACTCGCGCGTCGGCGGCTCGCCGGGGCGCAGCTTGCGGTAGATGTCGAGCAGCGCCTCGTCGGTGGTGCCGATGTGGTCCTTCTCTAGCGTCGCGAGCAGCGTCTCAGACCAGGAGAAGTGTTCGCGGATGCGATCCGGGCTCCAGCCGAGGGCCTTCAGCAGCACGGTGACCGGCTGGCGGCGCTTGCGGTCGATGCGCACGCCGACGGTCTGCCGCTTGTCGACGTCGAACTCGAGCCACGCGCCGCGGCCGGGAATGACCTTGACGCTGTAGACGTCGACGTCGGAGGTCTTGTCGAGCGTCCGGTCGAAGTAGACACCTGGCGAACGGACCAGCTGGCTGACCACGACCCGCTCGGTGCCGTTGATGATGAACGTGCCCTTGCGGCTCATCATCGGGAAGTCGCCCATGAAAACCGTCTGGCTCTTGATCTCGCCGGTGGTGTTGTTGGTGAACTCGGCGGTGACGAACAGCGGGGCCGCGAAGGTCATGTCCTTGTCCTTGCACTCCTCGATGGAGGCCTTGACCTCTTCGAAGCGCGGGTTGGAGAAGGACAGGCTCATCGATCCGGAGAAGTCCTCGATGGGGGAGATCTCGGAGAGAATCTCCTCGAGGCCGGACTGTCGCTCCTGCTCGCCGGCCACTCGTGCCTGCCAGGCCTCGTTGCCGACCAGCCAGTCGAAGGACTCGGTCTGCAACGCGAGGAGGTTCGGCACCTCCAGCGGCTCTCGGATCTTGGCGAAGGAGGTCCGGGGCGGTGCTCCCGGGATGCCTGCCTTGCCGTTCAGTGTGGTGGTCTTACCGGAGCGGGAGACTGCCAAGACTCGTCCTTCCAAGGACACGGTGTGCACAGTGCGGGCGACGCGCCTCTAGCAACCCTTCGTGACGTCAGCGGGCATGACGAAGTGGGCCCTTGACGGGCCGCAGGGTGTCAGAACGCAGCGCAACATCCAAGAGTAACGCAGGAGGGCAGGACAAGCAAGCCTCACCGTCCAGGGCCCCCGCCAGCCGCTCGGAACCCTGGCCGTTCTATCCGGCTCGTGTATTCGCCGATCCTGTATGCGCCGTCCTCGCGTCGGAACTCTCGGTACGTCGAAAACTGTCCCTCGCAAAGTCGCCGTCGTCAAGCACCTTCGTTCACCAACTGTCGCGGCCAGCCGTTGGGTGTTGCGTCCGATATATACGACTTGCGGCAACTCATTGCGCGGATCTTGAGGTCCGTCGCGACCCATGGAGCCTGTTGCAAGTTCGGCGTGGCATCCTGACTTTGCCTGTCGGGAATGTCATGATTGGGTGTGGCTCGGGATTATCGACCGGTGGATCGTGCTCAGCCGTTCTTGCTGCCGCCGGATATGCGGGATTGGTTGCCTGCCGATCATGTGGTGTGGTTCGTGATCGAGGTGGTGCGGCTGTTGGACACCCGGCGTTTCCAGCAGCGGCGTGCGACTCGGTCGTGGACGGGTCCGCGCCCGTATCACCCGGACATGCTGCTCGCGCTGCTGGTCTACGGCTACGCGCAGGGGCAGCGGTCCTCGCGGCGGATCGAGGCGCTGTGCGAGGTGGACGTGGCGTTCCGGGTGGTCTGCGGCGGCGACCCGCCGGATCACAGCACGCTGGCCCGGTTCCGCCGCGCGAACCTGGCCGCGTTCACCGAGTTCTTCGAGCAGGTGCTGAGGCTGTGCGCGCAGGCCGGCATGGTCAAGCTCGGCACGGTCGCGATCGACGGCACGAAGATCGCCGCGAACGCCTCGCTGGGCGCGAACCGGTCCGAGGACTGGCTGCGCGAGCAAGTGGACCGGATCGTGGCCGAGGCCGAGGCCGCCGACGCCGCCGACGACGACCTGTTCGGCCCGGACCGTCGCGGCGACGAACTGCCCGAAGACCTGCGCGACCCGGTCACCCGCCGCGAGCGGATCCGCGCCGCCGCCGCGCGGGCCGCGGGCGAGCGGGCCGAACGGCAAGCCCGCGCCGCCGCCGAGCGGGCCGACGCCGAGCAGTACCTGGACCGGGTCCGCGCCGGCGATCCAACCGCCCCGTCCCAGCCTCCGGCCGGGGTCGACCCGGTCGAGCTGGCCGAGGCGCGGGTGCAGGGCCAGCGTTGCCGTGCCGAAGCCCGCCGCCGCGCCTGGCAGGCCAAAGCCGACCAGGCCGCCGCGCGGGGCCGCCGCCTGCCCGGCACCCCGCCCGACCCGCCAGACCAGGCTCTGCCGGTCTTGCGCGCCGAACACGCCCTCGACACCGCCCGCGAGAACGCCACGCTCGGGAACGCGGCACGCCAGAACCCGCCGACCGGGCCGCCGGGCAAGGCGGCAACACCGGGCAAGGCGAACCGGCACAACATCACCGACCCCGACAGCCGGATCATGCCCACCCGCAACGGCTGGGTCCAGGGCTACAACGCCCACCTCGCCGTCACCGCCGACTGGCTCGTCCTCGGCGTCACCCTGACCCAGAACCCAGCCGACACCGAGCAGTTCACCCCGATGATGGACACCGCCGTCGCCGCCGCCGAACGCCTCGCCCCGCACCGGCCGCCCCGCACCGGCAACCAGCCCAGCAGCCCCGCCCAGCCCGCGGCGATCGGGCTCGTGCTCGCCGACGCCGGCTACCTGTCCACCGACAACCTCACCGCCCCCGGCCCGGACCGGCTCATCGCCGCCGGCAAACACCGCGACCTCGACCGCGAGGCCCGCGACAACCCCGCCCAAGGACCCCCACCCGACACCGCCGGGCCGATCGAACGAATGCGGCACCGGCTGCGAACCCCCGACGGCGCCACCGCCTACAAACAGCGCGGCGCCACCGTCGAAACCGTCAACGCCCACATCAAAGACATCATCGGACTGCGCCGCTTCAGCATGCGCGGCCTCACCGCCTGCACCGCAGAACTCAACCTCACCGCTGCCACCGCGAACCTGCTCAAACTCCACCGAGCCGGCCTCACGCCCACCGGCTGACCACCCCGAGCACCCCACCCGCGGCCCGCGCCACCAGGCTTCCCCTCCCAACACGGTGCAGACATCGCCAAGCAGGCAACGGCAATTGCCACACCCCAGCCCAGCCGCGCCGCCGAACCTGCAACAGGCTCCATGGGTCAACTGCGGCCTCAAGATCCACTTCACCTCCGTGATCCTCCGGTGACGGCGCCATACGCTGCTGCTAGTTGACCGTGACGGTGGCGCCGGCGCCCTCGAGGGCCGCCTTGGCCTTGTCGGCGGCCTCCTTGTTGACCTTCTCCAGGACCGTCTTTGGCGCGCCGTCGACCAGATCCTTGGCCTCCTTGAGGCCGAGGCTCGTGAGGGTACGAACCTCCTTGATGACCTGGATCTTCTTCTCGCCTGCGGCCTCGAGGATGATGTCGAACTCGTCCTTCTCCTCGACGACGTCGGCCGGCGCGGCGGGGCCCGCGGGACCCTGCGCGGCGACCGCGACCGGGGCGGCTGCGGTGACGTCGAAGGTGTCCTCGAACTGCTTCACGAAGTCGGAGAGCTCGAGCAGCGTCATCTCCTTGAACGCGTCGAGCAGCTCGTCGGTGCTGAGCTTCGCCATGATGTGGCGTCCTTCCTGTTCCTGTCTCGCCGGTTGAGCCGGTGAGGTGATGGGTTACTACTCCGCCGGCCCGGCGGGGGTTTCGATGGCTGCCTCGGCAACGGCCTCGGCAGCGGGGGCTTCGGTGGCTGCCTCGGCAGCGGGGGCTTCGATGGCTACCTCGGCAATAGTCTCAGCAGCCGGGGCTTCGGCGGCAGCCGCGGCGATGGCGTCCGCAGCGGGGGTTTCGATGGCTGCCTCGGCGACGGCCTCAGTAGCGGGGGTCTCGATGGCTACCTCGGCGACGGCCTCGGCTGCGGGTTTCTTCTCCTCCAGGGCTTTGGCCAGGCGGGCGAACTGGGACAGCGGGGCCTGGAACAGTCCAGCCGCGCGAGTCGGCAGCGCCTTGAGCGCTCCGGCCAGCCTCGCCAGCAGCACCTCGCGGGACTCCAGATCGGCGATCCTGCCGATCTCGGCCGCGCTCAGCTGCCTGCCCTCGAACACGCCGCCCTTGATGACGAGCAGCGGGTTCGTCCTGGCGAAATCGCGCAACCCCTTCGCCGCGACGACCGGGTCGCCGCTGACAAAGGCGATCGCGGTGGGGCCGACAAGCAGGCTGTCGTCGATCGTCAGCCCCGCATCAGCCGCGGCGCGCTTGGTCAGGGTGTTCTTGACGATCGCGTAGCTCGCATCAGTGCCAAGCGAGCGACGCAGCTCGGTGACCTGCTTGACCGTCAGCCCGCGGTACGCGGTGATGAGCGCGGCGGACGAACTGGTGAACTGCTCGGCGATCTCGGCGACGGCGCGAACCTTCTCGGTATTCGGCATGCTTCCTCCTCTCGGCGTGTCTCGGGCTGGCCCGGTACGCATCCGCAGACGAGAAACGCCCCGGCGCAGGGCGCACGGGGCGGCATGACGAGCCGAACCGTCCAACCTGCGCGGGCCGCTCCGGCGCTCCGGAGGCGTTCAGCCGTATGCCCACCCCACGAGATCGCTTCACGACTTCGCAAGGACCCCGTGGGGCGCACACGGCGACCAGCGGTCTTCGGTGGAACTGCCCATAAGGGTACGGGCCGCCGGCCGGAGCCGCCAAATCGGATCGGGCAGGTGGTTACGGCACGATCGTGACGCCCTGGATCACCACCGGGCTGTGGACCGTGTAGTCCAGTTCGTCGGACTGCGCCACCCCGGACGGGGTCAGCACGTCGAGCGCCTTGGGCACCGTGCTGGGATCCACCGTGCAGTGTGGGTCGGTACTCGCGGTCGCGCAAACGCCGAAGGAGTACGCTCCAGGTGTCGCCGTGGAACCCGCGCGCCTGATCCGAGCTGAACCCGTCCTGCCCGGTCAGCACCACGGTGAACGACCATCCGGGCGCCGGGGTGCCACCCAGCGCGGACTTGTCGACCGAGAACGTGATGTAGCGCGAGATCTGGTTCGCGCTGATCGTGATCGTGCCGACAGCGCCGGTGTTGGACGCGTCGACGAACCGCTGCCCAAAGCCTTGCACCTCGAGCAGCCGGCTCCACGCGTCGAGCCGCGGCGATCTGGTAGTTGCGCTGCGGGAAGGACGCTGCCGTCGACGTGGTTCCAGCCGGCCCGTGGACGTACACGTCGACCATCTGCGCGCCGAGCGGGCTGCCGAAGGTCGGGGAGAGGTCACGGGTCTGCACCCGGAAGGTCACCGTGCTGCCGGTGTCGTAGACCTGGAAGTCGGTCATGTCGTACGCGCCGGCGTGAAAGTCGGAGGCGGTCGGGTAGGCGTAATTGCCGGGCCCGTTGTCGTCGTCCAGTCGGGTCGGTGGCGTCGAGCAGGAGTGCTGCCCTGGACGACGTCGTTCACGACGGTGCGCACGGCTTGGGCGGTGCCGCCGTTCGGCGCGGTGCTGGTGATGACCAACACGTTGTTGCCAATCAGCGGCGCGATGTCGAACGAGAACGAGCCGTCCTTGGCCGCGGCTCCGGTGGCGTGGGCCGAGGTGGTCTCGGCGATGTCAGCAACGTCGATTGTGGCCCCTGGCACAGCGGTCCCGGCGACGTGAATCGGGGTAGTGGCCACGGTCTGGTCAGGTGGTGAGGTGACGGTGAGCGTCGTCG
The DNA here is from genome assembly GCA_963839995.1 of uncultured Actinomycetota bacterium. Classification (GTDB taxonomy): domain Bacteria; phylum Actinomycetota; class Actinomycetes; order Mycobacteriales; family Jatrophihabitantaceae; genus CAWIUB01. The sequence continues at coordinate 50,000 of CAWIXH010000020.1, forward strand.
ACTTCTGGGTGTGCGTGAGGTAGCGATCGACGGTGTCTGCGGGCTGTTCCAGGACCCGCCCTGCGGTCAGATCGGCGGTCAGCCGGACCTGCGAGCCGGCGCCCCACGTCAGTGGCGCGGCGGAGCCGTCGGGCTTGCCGTTGACGAAGCCGATCGAGGCCGTCGTCGGGTCGGTGCCGAACGGCGACGCCGGGACGTTAGCCGCGTCCCACACCTGCTCGGGCACCAGGCCGACGCCGGACGACATCGCGTCGATCGCCGCGAGCAACTGTCCCGCCGAGGTGGCCTGCCCGCTAGCCAGATCCTGCTCGCCGCGCTCGGCGGACAGCACCGGCCACGGATGCCCGGTGCCGTTGTTCGTCGGTGCCCATGGCCGGCCCGTGACGTCGCAGCCGTCAACGGGACGGGACCGTAGCAGTCGCCGTAGCCGTCGCCGTTGTAGCGCAGCCAGCCCGTGCCGTTCAACGTCTGCTTCTCGATCGTCTTGTCGACGATGTCGAGCGAGCGAAGGACGTCCGGGTCGTTGGCCGGCAGCTCGCCGAGCCGAACGAGCTCGAGGAAACCGGCGTCGATGACGGACGCGCTGATCCAAGCGTCGGGCCGCCGTTGCCGACGCTGTAGGTGATCGCCGCATTGGGGTCACCGGTCTTGGAAAGCCTGATGAAATAAGGCTGACTCGACAGCGGACCGTTCGTCGTGACGGCCCAGCCCTTGATCGAGCGCTGGTACTGGTCCGCTGTGGCGAACCAGATCCGCGCGTCGACGGCGGCACCGCGCTGCTGCGCGATCGTGGCCGCGGCAACCAGCCCGGCGATCTCGGCGGCGATCGTCGACGGTGAATAGCCGCTCTGCTCCTCCCATCGCTCTGGGCCGAAGGAGGGCCCGTGCGCGATCAGGTAATTGGCGGCGGCCTGGACGTGCGGCCACAGCGTCGCGTCGCCGGCGAGACCGGACTGCAGCACCATCAGGATGGGGTAGGCGACCTCGTCCAGCTGGGTGTTGAACGAGTCGGGCGCGGTCTTGCCGTTCACCAGCGAGTTGCGCGGCAGGGAGCCGTCCGGCAGCTGCTGACGTTCGAGCAGGAAGCGCGTGGCCGCGCGGGCGGTGGCCAGGTCGCCGTCGGTGAGCAGCGCCGTCCACGCCTCGTAGAGGTCTCGGGAAAATACCTCGCGATAGGAGCCGAAGTAGGTGTTGTTCGGGTCGCCGGCCGAGACCGCCTGTCCCCACGGCGAGGCGAGTGAGGCGACGATTGCGCCGGAGAATGTCTTGTCCTCGCTGGCCTTCACGACGTTCGCGGACAGGTAGTACTCGCGGATCGCGGCGGCCTGCTGCGCCTTGGAGAGGCCGGGCAGGTGAGTCGACGGGCGGCGCAGGCGGACGTCGTACTTCAGCCAGCCGAGCTCGTAGCCCGCGACGAGCTTGGGCAGCGCGGTGGCGATAGTGGCGCCCGCGGTCGACACGGCGGATGCCTGCGTCGTGCCGAAGCCGAGCGCGAGCGTGAACGCGCCGTGGCGGTCGGGCGAGATCGCGGCGGTCTGCTCCACGTTGCCGTTCGTCGCGGTGTCGGTGGGCGTCAGGGTGTGCGCCGAGTCGAGCTGGGTCAGGCCGTCGCTGGGCGTCCCGACGAAGCCGCTGCTGACCGAGGTGAACGGCCGGTCGGCGCGCAGCGCGAGGTAGCTCGGCACGGCGTAGTCACGGTTGGCGGCGTTGGTCTGCGTCACCGTGTCGAAGCTGACCGGGACGGCCGAGCCGGTCGACCTGTCGATCACCGCGGTGTCGGCGCCGCCGTTGCCCGTGCCGCCGCCGCCGTTGCCGCCGACCGTGGCGTCCAGCCGGACGTAGAGGTGGTAGCGGGCTGCCGCGGCCGTCAGCGGGGTGTAACGGCTGCGGGCGACGACGCTGCTGCGGGCCGGGTCGGTCAGGTAGGTGGTGGTAAGGCGGTAGTTGCCGGACTTGGCGGTCGAGGTGACCGTGCAGATCACGCCGGTCGGGTCGGCGGACACTGTATAGGTAGTGTCACGGGTTTGCAGGTCGGTGAACGACTTTCCGTCGGTAACCAGGTATTGCATCGTCTCGACGTTCGTCGTGTCGATGGTGGGCGCATAGACGTCGGATAGCACGCCGCCGGCGACCGTATACCAGATCTTGGACGTCGTATTCCGGGCCGTGCCCAGGCAGTCCTTGCGGGCCAGGTCGAAGTGGCTCAGCGCCCCCGGGCCGCCGGTGGCCGCCGTGGGCGCGGCTGCGGCGGGCGCGACAGCAGCTAGGCCGCTCGCCAGGAGCGCGCCGACGGTGAGGACGATCAACCGAGTCTGGGCGCGCATGGGCACTCCTTCGGGCCTGATGAAAGCGCTATGTGCCGCCGGTCACAGGCAACCGGAACCAGCAGGGTGCGTCAAGAGGAGATTTGTCGCCACCTCATACGAACCTGGGCAGCGCTCAGGCCTGGGCCGGTGCGGCGTCCTCGAGCAGGTTGCGCGTGCGGTTGGCGTCAACCGGAATGCCGGGGCCCATCGTCGTCGCGAAGGTGACCCGCTTCAGGTACCTGCCCTTGGCCGCGGACGGCTTGGAGCGCAGTACCTCGTCGAGCGCCGCGGCGTAGTTTTCCACCAGCTGCTGAGGGGTGAACGAGGCCTTGCCGATGATCAGGTGCAAGTTGGCCTGCTTGTCGATGCGGAAGCTGATCTTGCCGCCCTTGATGTCGGTGACCGCCTTGGCGACGTCCGGGGTAACCGTGCCGGTCTTCGGATTGGGCATCAAGCCGCGCGGGCCGAGCACGCGGGCGATCCGGCCGACCTTGGCCATCTGGTCGGGCGTGGCAACCGCTGCGTCGAAGTCCAGGAATCCGTTGGTGATCTCTTGGATCAGTTCGTCGCTGCCGACCTTGTCGGCACCGGCGGCGCGAGCCTCTTCAGCCTTGTCGCCGGTGGCAAAGACGATCACCCGGACGGTTTTGCCGGTGCCGTGCGGCAGGCTGACCGTCCCACGGACCATCTGGTCCGCCTTGCGCGGGTCCACCCCTAGGCGCAAGGCCACCTCGACGGTGCCATCGAACTTTGTGGGTGAGGATTGCTTGGCCAGGTTGGCCGCTTCGAACGGGGTGTAGATCTTGCCCGGCTCGACGAGTTCGGCCGCCTGGTGGTAGGCCTTGCTGTGCTTGGTCACGTGTGCTCCTCGGTGCTCGTGGTGCTGACGGACGCCGACCCTCGGCGCCCTCCCACGGTTTCTCGCCGATTGTGCAACTTTCGCCCCCGTAGGGCGGCCAAAAGGTGCACGATCGGGTGGCGCTCAGCCCTCGACCGTGATTCCCATCGACCTGGCCGTACCCGCGATGATCTTCGCGGCCTGGTCGAGATCGTTGGCGTTGAGGTCTTCCATCTTGGTCTGCGCGATCTCACGGACCTGGTCCATGGTGACCTTGGCAACCTTGGTCATGTGCGGCTCGCCGCTTCCCTTTTCGACGCCCGCCGCTTTGAGCAGCAGTCGGGAGGCTGGCGGAGTCTTGGTGACGAACGTGAACGAGCGATCCTCGTATACCGAGATCTCGACGGGGACGACCTGCCCGCGCTGCGACTCGGTCGCGGCGTTGTACGCCTTGCAGAACTCCATGATGTTGACGCCGTGCTGGCCCAGCGCCGGGCCGACGGGTGGAGCCGGGTTCGCCGCACCCGCCTGGATCTGCAGCTTGATGATCGCGGCGAGTTTCTTCTTGGGAGGCATGCCTTCTTCTCTTCTGTTCGGGTGGGCTAGAGCTTGGAAACCTGGCTGAACGACAGCTCGACGGGCGTCTCACGGCCGAAGATCGAGACCAGCACCTTAAGCTTCTGGTGCACGGGGTCGATCTCGTTGATCGTCGCGGGCAGCGTGGCGAACGGACCGTCCATCACGGTGACCGACTCACCGATCGTGTAATCGACGACCTCGACCTTGGGCTTGTCAGTGGCCGTGGCCGGTCCGCCGCGGCCGACTCGGTCGGCCTTTTGCGCCGCCGGGGCGAGGATTTTGACGACCTCGTTGATCGACAGCGGCGACGGACGAGCCGTGGCGCCGACGAACCCGGTGACCCCGGGCGTGTTGCGCACCGCGCCCCAGGACTCGTCGTTCAGATCCATCCGCACCAAGATGTAGCCGGGGAAGACCTTGCGCTGCACCTGCTGGCGCTTGCCGTTCTTGATCTCGACGACCTCTTCGGTCGGCACTTCGACCTGGAAGATGTAGTCCTCCATGTCTAGAGACTGGATGCGGCTCTCCAGGTTGGTCTTCACCTTGTTCTCGTAGCCGGCATACGAATGCACCACGTACCAGTCGCCGACTGCGGTACGCAGCTCGCCACGCAACGCCTCCACCGGATCCTCATCCTCGTCCACGGCGGCTTCAGCGTCGGCGGCTTCGGCTTCCGCCTCGGCGGCTTCAGCGGGCGGCTGGGCGTCCTCGGCGAGTTCGGAGTCGACAGAGGCAGTGCCCTGCTCGAGTGCCTCGACCTGCGAGTCGTCGTCGGCCACGGCCGCGATGTCCGCCTCATCTGCGCCGAGCAGCCGCGCTGCCTCAGTGATGTCGGTGATCTCGTTGTCACTCGACTCGCTCGGGCTCCGCTCGCTCGGGGGCGACTCGCCCGTCGCGAAGGGATCCCGCAGGTCGCTCGGGTCCGCCGGCGGGGCGCTGTCGTATTCGGACACAATCTCTCTTTCCGTCATTGCTCTGTGGGAATGGTGTCGCGTCAGCCAAAGACCCGGAGAACCAGCTTCGCGAACCCGACGTCCAGACCGGCGACCATGGCCACCATGACCACCACGAAGATGATCACGACGATGGTGTAGGTCACCAGCTCCCTGCGCGAGGGCCAGAGCACCTTGCGCATCTCCGAGATGACCTCGCGGATGAAGCGCCCGATGCGTCCCCCGGGGCCGGCACCGACCGAACGGGGCGACGCAGCCTCGGTACGAGTCTGTGTCACGCGCATCTCCTCTGCTGTGCTTGCTTTACGTCGTTTCCGCAGGGGCGACAGGACTCGAACCTGCAACCGCCGGTTTTGGAGACCGGTGCTCTACCAATTGAGCCACGCCCCTAGGCGAACCAAGGACCGTGGCGACCTGCGCTCAGCGCATGCTGACGCAGGGCCGCAAGGACCCCAGGGTTGCCAGTGTACGGGGACACCGCAGAGCACTCCAAGTTCTCGCGCCGCAGATCGTGAGGCGGCGATCCGGCTTCCCCCGTCTGGGACGATGACGGGCATGGGAGCACGCATCAGCGACCGCATCGGCGCTATTGCCGAATCCGCCACCCTGGCGGTCGACGCCAAGGCCAAGGCGCTCAAGGCGGCGGGCCGTCCGGTAATCGGGTTCGGAGCCGGTGAGCCGGACTTCCCCACGCCCGACTACATTGTCGAAGCCGCGGTCGCGGCGGCGCGCAACCCCAAGTACCACCATTACACGCCGGTCCCCGGCCTGCCTGAGCTCCGCGAGGCCGTCGCCGCCAAGACCGTGCGCGACTCTCGGTACGAGGTCGCGGCGAACCAGGTCCTGATCACCAACGGCGGCAAGCACGCGGTGTACAACGCCTTCGCCACGCTGCTCGACCCGGGCGACGAGGTACTGGTGATCGCCCCGTACTGGACGACATACCCCGAGGCGATCAAACTCGCGGGCGGCATTCCGGTCGAGGTCATGACGGACGAGACGTCGGGGTACTTGGCCGCCATCGAACAGCTGGAGGCTGCGCGCACCGCGCGGACCAAGGTGCTGCTGTTCGTATCGCCTTCGAATCCGACGGGCGCCGTCTACCCGCCCGAGCAGGTGGCGGAGGTCGGCCGTTGGGCGGCCGAGCACGACCTCTGGGTCGTGACCGACGAGATCTACGAACACTTTGTGTACGGCGATGCCGTCCAGACCTCGATCGCCCACACCGCAGGTGAGAAGGTCCTGATCGTCAACGGGGTCGCCAAGACCTACGCCATGACGGGGTGGCGGGTCGGCTGGCTGATCGGCCCGCCCGACGTCGTCACGGCCGCGGCGAACCTGCAGTCACACGCAACGTCCAACGTCTCGAACGTGGCCCAGGTCGCCGCGCTCGCGGCCGTGAGCGGTGACCTGTCGGCCGCGGCGGCGATGCGCGAGGCGTTCGATCGGCGCCGGCGCACGATCGTGTCCTTGCTGGGCGAGATCCCGGGCGTCGTCTGCCCCGAGCCGCACGGCGCGTTCTATGCCTACCCGTCGGTCAAGGGGCTGCTCGGCAAGCCGCTGCGCGGTCGGGTGTCCGCGAGCTCGGCGCAGCTGGCCGCCACCATCCTGGACGAGGCCGAGGTCGCGATCGTCCCGGGTGAAGCGTTCGGCACGCCAGGCTTCGCGCGGCTGTCGTACGCCCTGGGCGACAACGACCTGGCCGAGGGCATCGGCCGGATCGCAAAGCTCGTGGCTGACTCCTGATCCGGATCAGGGCAGCGCCTGGGCCTGGCGCAACACCGCGACGGCGGCGGGCACCCCGCGCAGAGCCAAGGCGAGATCCACCGGATCGGCAATCCGCCACGCGTTTGCCGTGACGTAGCACCGGATCGCCACGTCGAACGCGGTTGCCCCGGCAGCGGCACGCGCGGCATGTAGCGCGGCCGCGCCCTTGTCGTAGGTGACGCGGTAGTAGTCCGGTGCGTCGGTGCCGTAAGCCGCGGTGGGAGTGTCGACCCGGCCCGGCTCACCCAGAGCCGCGGCCGGCGGGGCGTCGTTGTCGACGAGCTGCTCGGCGTAGCTGGCGAAGCCCTCGTCCAGCCAGGCGTGCAATGCCTGCGAGTCCCCGACCATCGCATAGAACCACTGGTGCGCGGTTTCGTGCACGGCAACCCGGCGGGTGCCCGAGAGCATCAGGATCGAGCTCGGGTACTCGATCCCGCCACCCTGCGCGGGCAGCCGGGCCACCGACAGCGACGGGAAGGGGAACGGCCCGAACCGCCTGGCCAGCCGGACGATTGCCAGCTCGAACACCGGCAGTAGCGCGTCGCGCGTCGCAGCGTCGTAGGCGCCGACGCGCAACCGCACGCCGGCAACCGTCGCGTCGGTCACCTGGAACGGTCCCACCGCCACACTGACATCCCGTGCCGCCGCGAGCATCGCATGCCATGTCTTGCGAGCGCCGTCGGTCGGGACGCCGCTGGGCGGGTCGCCCGACATGATCACCGTGTCGGCCGCGGGCGCGGTCACGGTCAGGTCGGCCTGCATCGCCTCGCTGGTGGCGCTCTCCGCCGCGAAGCGCAGCATCGGCTCGGTGTGCCACCCGAAGCCGCGCTCCCAGGCGAGCAGCGGCTGGGCGGACGCGAACCACGCGTAGCCGCCGGTGCGGCCGAACCGGTCGAACGACTCCGGGCCGAGCGTCACCGTGAACGCCAGGTCAGCCGTGACGGTCGTGCCAGCCGGCAGGGCACGGCCAAAGGGGATGTGCAGCAGGCCGCCTTGCGTTGACGGATCGGCGGCCGCGCTGGTGTAGGTGGCGGCGGAGGCGCCGTGATCGGCCCGGGCCGAGGTGACCACGATCTTGTTGCCCTCGGCGACGGTGGGGCGGGTGTTGGCGGTCAGCCGGAAGACCAGCTCGGTGATCGGCAAATCGGGTGTGAACGTGATGTGCTCGGTCCCGCTGACCGTTGTGTGGCCAGCCGACACGGCGAACCTCAGAGCCACCCGTGGGCGGGCCGGATCGGGAGCCGCATAGGTCGACGGGCAGCTCGGGGAAAGGGTCGCGTTCGGCCGACCTCGGCCGGCGAGCTGGATCGTGCAGGATGCCAGGAGCAGTGCGACAGCGATCGCCGCGCCGATCCGGCCCGCCCGTCCAGCCATGCCCGGCCAACCGCCCCCGCCGGCTGACCGCTATCTCACCCGCACAACCGCGCGAGCCTTCGCGAGCACGCTGTGCCCGTCGACGGTGGCGGTCAGGGTGACCGTGGCGAGGTTCTGCTCGACCGAGGCGACGACACCGGACACCTCGAGCACCGACTCACCCGGATCCGGGACCACGACCGGACGGGCGAAACGCACGCCGTACTCGACCAGGGCGCCTGGATCGCCCAGCCAGCTGGTAACCGCACGAGCCACCAGCCCCATGGTGAACATGCCATGCGCGATCACGTCGGGAAGTCCCACGGATCTGGCGACGCGCGGGTTCCAGTGGATCGGGTTGAAGTCCCCGGAGGCGCCCGCGTACCGCACGAGATCGGCTCGCCGGACCGGGTAGCGCTGGGTCGGCAGCCCTGCGCCCGCCTCGATCATGCGGCCGTTCCCCGGGACACCAGGACGGAATACGCAGTGCACACGAGCTCCCCGTCCTCGGTCGAGATGTCGCTCCTGGTACTGATCATGTCGTTGCCCGCGGCCGAGCGGATGTTCTCGACGGTCACCACAACGCGCACTCTGTCGCCGGCGTGCAGCGGGCGGGAATGCACGAACCGCTGCTCCCCGTGAACGACCCGCGAGTAGTCCAGGCCCAGCTCCGGATCGGCAATAACCTGCTGGCCGGCCGGCAGAGCGACCACAATCGCGAACGTCGGGGGGGCGATGACCTCGGGGTAGCCGAGCGCGGCGGCCGCGGCAGGGTCGTGATAAGCCGGATCGGAGTCACCCAGGGAGTCGGCGAATTCGCGGATCTTCTCTCGGCCGACCTCGTAGGGGGGCGTCGCGGGGTAGACCCGCCCGACGAACGACTGATCCAGCGGCATGGGTGGACGCTAGCGCGTCCACCCATGGCGCGCCGTCGAGCGCTGCGCTAGCGGGTCTCGCGGTGCTCGGTGTGCTTGCCGCAGTTCGGGCAAAACTTCTTCATCGTCAGACGGTCCGGATCGTTGCGCCGGTTCTTCTTGGTGATGTAGTTGCGGTGCTTGCACACCTGACACGCCATGGTGATCTTGGGTCGGATGTCGGTGGCTGCCACTGGTTGTGCCTTTCGATCGGGAGGTCAAAGCTTCGTAGCGAGGGCCGGATTTGAACCGGCGACACAGCGATTATGAGCCGCTTGCTCTGCCAGACTGAGCTACCCCGCCCTGGTGCGGCCGGCCCCGGGGTTCCGGGACTGCCCGAGCCCCCTTACGGAATCGAACCGTAGACCTTCTCCTTACCATGGAGACGCTCTGCCGACTGAGCTAAGGGGGCAGCCGCGGACGCCGCGCAGCGGCGCGTGCCAACCGCCGAGCCTACACGAGCCAACGCTGCCGAATGATGTCCGATCCGGCGCAAGCAGTGCCAGAGACGCACGCAACAGAGATCTTGGCAAGGCCGCGCGAGGGGGCCAGACTCTGCATCGGCGCCCCGACGCGCCGGTGAGGAGCGAGCACGGTGGAGATCGCTGAACTGGCAGAAGGGCGCCAGTTGCCCGGCCCCATCGACCAGTTGCGCGGCTGCGCCGGCGGCCGGGGATACTCACCGGGCACGACCCCGTGACCCGAGCGGCCGAGCGCCCGGAGGCTGGTGTCGCCTCCACCACCCGCGCTCGCATCGCGCAGCCGACGCTGCGCACCGACCGGTGGTGGCTGAGCCCGCTGCTGACCTTCCTCGGGCTCACCGCCTGGCTGCTCTACGCGGTGATCCGCACCGTGACGCAACGCAACTACTTCGTGGAGCAGTACCACTACCTCTCCCCGTTCACGTCCCCGTGCGTGACCACGTCATGCAACCCGGACGCCCGCGACTTCGGAATATGGTTCGGGGACTGGCCGCCGTTCATCCCGTTCGCGATCATCACGCTGACGTTCCTGTTCGGGTTCCGGCTCAGCTGTTACTACTACCGCAAGGCGTACTACCGGTCTTTCTGGCTCTCTCCTCCGGCCTGCGCAGTGGCCGAGCCACACCGCAGCTACACCGGCGAGACCCGCTTCCCGCTGATCATCCAGAACCTGCACCGGTACTTCTTCTACGTCGCCGTGCTGATTTCCGTCGTGAACAGCTACGACGTGATCCGGGCCTTCCGCGGCAAGGACGGCGGCTTCGGCATCGGTCTGGGCACGCTGATCATGCTGGTCAACGTCGTGCTGCTCTGGGCGTACACGGTGTCCTGCCATTCGTGTCGACACATCACTGGCGGCCGGCTGCGGCATTTCTCGGCGCACCCGTTGCGCTACCGCGCCTGGACGTTCGTGTCGAAGCTCAACACCAGACACATGGAGCTGGCCTGGACGACGCTGGCCACCCTGGTTCTGACCGACGGATATATCGGGCTGGTGGCCGCCGGGGCGTTCAGCGACCCGAGATTGTTTAATTAGGAGCCTGCCGATCGTGCCCGACATGGAGCAGCACAACTACGACGTCCTGATCATCGGCGCTGGCGGCGCCGGGCTCCGCGCGGCCATCGCGGCCCGCGAGGCGGGCATGCGGACCGCGATCATCTGCAAATCGCTGTTCGGCAAGGCGCACACCGTGATGGCCGAGGGCGGTATCGCCGCGAGCATGGGCAACGTCAACCCCAACGACAACTGGCAGGTGCATTTCCGCGACACCATGCGCGGCGGCAAGTTCCTGAACTCCTGGCGAATGGCCGAACTGCACGCCAAGGAGGCTCCCGATCGGGTCTGGGAGCTCGAGACCTACGGCGCCCTGCTCGACCGCACCCGCGACGGCAAGATCAGCCAGCGCAACTTCGGCGGCCATGAGTACCCACGGCTGGCACACGTCGGCGACCGCACCGGGCTCGAGCTCATCCGCACGCTGCAGCAGAAGGTCGTCTCCCTGCAGCAGGAGGACGAGCGCGAGTCCGGCTCGCCCGACGGCAAACTCACCGTGTTCGCCGAGTACACGATCACCGAGCTGCTGCGTGACTCCACCGGTCGGATCGCCGGCGCCTTCGGGTACCGCCGCGAGACCGGGGCGTTCGTATTGTTCCGCGCGCCCGCGATGGTGCTCGCCACCGGCGGGATCGGCAAGTCGTGGAAGGTGACGTCGAACTCGTGGGAGTACACCGGCGACGGCGAGGCGCTCGCCCTGCGAGCCGGCTCGACCCTGGTCAACATGGAGTTCGTGCAGTTCCATCCCACGGGCATGGTGTGGCCACCGTCCGTCAAGGGGATCCTGGTCACTGAGTCGGTGCGCGGCGACGGCGGCGTGCTGACCAACTCCGAGGGCAAGCGGTTCATGTTCGACTATGTCCCGCCGGTGTTCCGCGGGCAGTACGCCGAGACCGAGGCAGAAGGCGACCGCTGGTACGCCGACCAGGTCAACAACAAGCGCCCGCCGGAGCTGCTGCCGCGCGACGAGGTGGCCCGGGCGATCAACTCGGAAGTGAAGGCCGGGCGTGGCTCGCCGCACGGCGGCGTGTTCCTCGACGTGTCGGCCCGCCTGCCCGCCGCCGAGATCCTGCGCAAGCTGCCGTCGATGCACCACCAGTTCAAGGAGCTGGCCGATGTCGACATCACTCAGGAGCCCATGGAGGTCGGACCCACCTGTCACTACATGATGGGGGGCATCGAGGTGGACCCCGACACCGAGGCCGCGGCGCGGGTGCCCGGTCTGTTCGCCGCGGGTGAGGTGGCGGGAGGTATGCACGGCTCGAACCGGCTCGGCGGCAACTCGCTGTCCGACCTGCTTGTCTTCGGCCGCCGGGCGGGCGTGGCAGCCGCCGAGTACGCCGCGGCACTCGGCGGCCGGTACCCCGCGGTGGACGGGGGACAGATCGACGAGGCCGAGCACAGCGCACTCGTCCCGTTCGACAACGCCGCCGGCGATCACGAGAACCCCTACGAGCTGCACGCCGAGCTGCAGCAGACGATGAACGAGCTAGTGGGGATCATCCGCAAAGCCGGTGAGCTCGAGCAGGCCCTGGCCAAGCTCGACGAGCTCAAGGGCCGGGCCCAGAAGGTCGGCGTCGAGGGAGACCGGCACTTCAATCCCGGCTGGCATCTGGCACTCGACCTGCGCAACATGCTGGCCGTCAGCCAGTGCGTGGCCCGCGCCGCCCTGCGGCGCGAAGAAAGCCGGGGCGGTCACACCCGCGATGACTTCCCGCAAATGGATCCGGCGTGGCGCCAGAAGAACCTGATCTGCGCAGCCGCGGACGATGGCATCGAGGTCACCGAGCAGCCGCTGTCACCGATGCGCGACGACCTGATCGCGTTGTTCCCCCGCGAGGAGCTCACCAAGTACCTGACCGACGACGAACTGGCCCGCCTGCCTGAGGAGATCGAGTGAATCACCATCACCTCCCGCGATCATGCAACTTCTGGCCGGCTAGGGCCGCCGAAGGTTGCGCGATCGGGTGGAGCCGAGGCCGACGATGAGCTACGACGCCCACTTTCGGGTCTGGCGGGGTGACATCGACGGCGGTGGTCTCGCCGACTACACCGTCGAGGTCAACGAGGGCGAGGTCGTGCTCGACATCATCCACCGGCTACAGGCCACCCAAGCCGGCGACCTGGCCGTGCGGTGGAACTGCAAGGCCGGCAAGTGCGGTTCGTGCAGCGCCGAGATCAACGGCAAGCCTCGGCTGATGTGCATGACCCGGATGTCGACGTTCACCGCAGAAGAGACCATTACCGTGACGCCGATGCGGGCGTTCCCGATCGTCAAGGACCTCGTCACAGACGTCTCGTTCAACTACGTCAAGGCGCGCGAGGTACCGGCGTTCGCGCCGCCGCCCAATCTGCGCCCGGGTGAGTACCGGATGGCACAGGTCGACGTCGCCCGGTCACAAGAGTTCCGCAAGTGCATCGAATGCTTCTTGTGCCAGAACACGTGTCACGTCGTGCGGGATCACGAGGAGAACAAGGCCCCGTTCGCCGGGCCACGCTTCCTCATGCGGATCGCCGAGCTCGACATGCACCCGCTCGATTCGGCGGATCGCCAGCGCCAGGCCCAGGACGAATTCGGGCTCGGTTTCTGCAACATCACCAAGTGCTGCACCGAGGTATGCCCCGAGCACATCAAGATCACCGACAACGCATTGATTCCGATGAAAGAACGCGTCGTCGACCGAAAGTACGACCCAATCGCCCGGCTGGGCGCGAAGATCGGCCGTCGACAAGGCTGAGCAGCGCGCGGGCATGAGGTTGCCCAGGTGGTCGCACGGGGGAACGACCACCTGGGCTCACAGAAAAGTATGCACGCCGAGTAGTCGGGGCGCAACCCCAAGTGAAGATCGTTGAGAGCACTCGCTCAGGGCTCGCAGGACGACCAACCACTGCTTGAACGGAGTTGCCGCGGCACCGCCGTGATGCAGGACCAGACCCGGCGCTGTTGATGACGGAACTCGGCGGTACTCTTCGGCAGCGGCATGTCGGCTAGCCGACCTTGAGGATTGCGCACTCATATTGGCCGGAGCCGCCCGCGCCAGGCGCGAATGCCCAGCCAACGCTGAAGGATGTCATGCTCGGATCGAGCAGCCAGGCCATGCCGTCGCTGCGGCTGGCGATCATGCTGATGACCTGTGCGCCCTCCCGGGTGGACACTGGCTGCCACGCGTAGTGCGGCGCGCAGCTTGGCCCGTCGCCTTGGTTCAGTGCGCACTGCTGTGCCTGACTGGTCGCGGTACCGGGCACGGCCGGGAGGCCGTGACTGGTCCGGAACGCGTTGAGCGCCGCGACAGCGCCACCGTCGCCCGGGAGCACACACGGCGCGGCTGACGGACAGCGGCTGGCTGTGCCTGTCTGGCTCGGCGGCCTGCTCGACGCGGCCTGCAGCGAGGTCGGCGATGCCGCGGGGGGGCTGGTCTGCGACGTGACGGCGCTGACCGCAGGCTGGCTCGATGCGGTCGGCGCGCCGCCCGCGAGCCCGTCGCCGCCGCGGCCGGTATGCGATCGGCCGAGGAACACCATCAGCGACCCGACGAGCACGCCAATTGCCACCAGGACAACCAGACCCCACAAGGCTCGCCGCCGTGATGCCGCCTCCTCCTCGCCGGACGGTGACGTCCACAGGTCACTCATCGCGGCTCCCTCGACGGCTCGCCGACACACACCCGCCTTATTGCATCGACAGTAGATGACAGCGCGGGTGCCCTCCTGGCGTCTCCAACTGCTGCCCTGCCGGTACTGGTCACCAGCCGAGCGCGGTCGCGGCTGCGCCGGGGTCGGGCTCGTCGGCGGCTTGCGTGAAGGCGCGCAGGGCGTCGATGAGTGCGGTGCGCCGGTCGGCTGGCATGGCAGTGACGATGCGGGTGATGTCGCGGCGGCGGCGGGCGGTGGCTTGCCGCACGATTCGCTTGCCTTCGGGGGTTAGGCCGAGGATGACTTGACGGCGGTTGGCGGGGTTGTCGCGTCGGGTGACGAGCTCGGCGGCGAGCAGCCGGTCGATCATCCGCATGGCAGTGGACGCGTTGACGTCCAGCAGCCCGGCAAGCCCGTTGAGGTTCAGCTCGCCACGGCTGTCGAGCACGACCAGGGTGCGGAACTGGGCAAGGGTGAGCGTCTCCTCGACCTGGGTGAGGGATCGCGCGGAAACCGCAACCAGCACCCGCGAGGCGGTGAGCAGGGCAGTGACGAGGTCGTCCACGTCTGCAGTCCGTTGATGCGACTTTGCCTGCCGCTGAGCGCGTGTGCTGTTACTCACCGGCCTAGACCTCCATTTTACGTGCCCAAGCAACGGTTGCATACTACAACAATGACTCGGTTGGGGCCGGTCGACTCTGCCGAGCCGACCGCTGGCCGGCGGCCTGCCGCCGGGTGGGTACCGGTGCAGCGAGGCGCAACGCACGCGGTAAGCCTGGTGCGCTCCTCGAATGGCGGCCTGCTGGCCTTGGCGCTGCTGGTCGGCGCGGGGGCAGGCGGTGGGGCGGTGGTCTTCCGCTGGTTGATCAAGGAGTTCACCAGGGCATTGTCGGGGTACCCGGACTACTCGACGGTTGGCCACGCGGCGAATCCCCACGTCCCGGCAATAGGTCGCTGGTTCGTGGTGCTCGCCCCCGTGGTCGCTGGACTGGTGTACGGCCCGTTGGTGCACGTGTTCGCCCGGGAGGCCCGCGGTCACGGGGTGCCGGAGGTGATGTTCGCGGTGTCCCGCCGCGGCGGGCGGATCGCCCCGCAGGTGGCCTTGGTGAAGGCGCTGGCGTCGGCGCTGTGCATCGGCGGCGGCGGATCGGTCGGCCGGGAGGGCCCGATCGTGCAGATCGGATCCGCCCTCGGCTCCACGATCGGTCGCCTCGTGCGGGTGCCAGAACCCCGGATGCGCATGCTGGTAGCCTGCGGCGCGGCGGGCGGTATCGCCGCCACGTTCAACGCCCCGCTGGCGGGAGTGTTCTTCGCGATGGAGCTGATCCTGCGCGACTTCACCGCCCAGTCATTCGGGATGGTCGTCCTTGCCTCGGTCACTGCGAGTGTCATCGGACGGGCTGCGCTGGGCAACGCGCCGTTCCTGCACCTGCCGCCGTTCACGGTCGGAAACATCAGCCAGTACCTGCTGTTCGCTGCGCTCGGCCTGCTTGCTGGGGGGATCGGCGTGGTGTTCACCAAGGTGCTCTATCTCATCGAGGACGCATGCGACTGGGCCTGGCGCGGCCCGGAGTGGCTGCGCCCGGCGGTGGGCGGGGTGCTGCTCGGCGGGCTGCTGCTCGTCCTGCCGGAGATGTACGGCGTCGGCTACCCGGTACTCGGCAACAGCCTTGCTGGCACGTACACCATCGTGTTCCTGATCGTGCTGATGGCTGGCAAGATCGTGGCCACGAGCCTGACCATCGGCATCGGCGGCTCCGGCGGCGTGTTCGCCCCCAGCCTGTTCATTGGGGCGATGCTCGGCTCTACCTACGGCCAGATTCTGCACCACGCTGTGCCCGCAGTTACCGGTCCGGCTGGCGCATACGGGCTGATCGGGATGGGCGCGGTGTTCGCGGGGGCGGCCCGAGCGCCGATCACTGCGGTCATCATCATGTTCGAGCTCACCGGCGAGTACACGATCATCCTGCCGCTGATGGCCGCGATCGTGCTCGCCACGGGCGTCAGCCACCTGCTGTCCCACGACACGATCTACACCCTCAAACTGCGCCGCCGCGGCGTCGACCTGAACCAGCCCGGGCACGCCTTGGCGATGAGCTCGATCACCGTCGCCGAGGTGGTGGAACCCGTCGGAGCAACCGTCCGCGACACGACGACGCTCATCCACGCCGCCAACTCGATCGCCGGCGCCCGGCACGGCCAACTTCCGGTACTCGACGAACAGGGCCGCTACCGAGGTGTCGTCACGGCGCGTGCAGTGGCCGACACCATCGCCGACCAGGAACACGACACCTCCACTGTCGCCTCGGTGGTCGAGTACCCCGACACCGTGAACCTGCACGATTCTCTCGACGAGGCCTTGAGCGTGCTGGACTCCGCAGACGGCCCCGTGCCGGTGCTCGATGACACCCACGCCAGCCTCGTCGGCTGGCTCACCCATGAACGCATCCTTGCCCGGCTGTACCAGCGACCGGCGCACGACGCCCTGCTGCATGACACGGGCTAGTGCGCTGTGTGCTTCAGGCCGGTCCGGAGCGGATATAGAGGCCGGTATGGCAGTCGCCGGCCAACTCCGCGGCATCGTGCAGGAAGACCAGCAGCGGCGCGACCAATCTGCGCAATGGAACACGACGCACCTGCGCCGCAGGGGCGTCGCGCCCAAGCGTCTCGAGCAGCCGCGCAGCCCAACCGTCGAGCGAAAGCGTCTGCCCATCGGCGGTCCGCGCCGTCACGCCGTCATCGGTCACCGACCATGCATTGACCGTCTGCTCCGGAGGCACAGCGCTCGGCTGGTGCAGCACCAGCCCGCGGTCTTCGGCGGTGAGAGCCGCACCCGGCGCGGCGAGCAATGCCGTCGGCGGGGTCGTGGGAATCAATGCCCGGGCAGCGCTCCGGCGCTCCGGCGGCGCGTAGACCCCCAGCCCCTGATCGTCCGCCGAAGTCAGCAACACTCGGGCTTGTTCGGCTTGCCAGCCCATCCGCAGCGCGGTCGCGACGTCCATTTCGCCGGCGTGCCTTCGCAGGGCCTGCAATGCCGAGACGTCGCAACGCCCGTCGGCCCAGTCAAGGAACGAGAGGATGAAGGCCCGCTCGCCGAGGAACCGTTCCACCGCGAACTCAGCCCGCCAGGCGCGGTACGCGGCCTCCTCGGACGGGCCGATCGGCTGCCCGCGGTGTGCGACGCGCAGCCGCCAGTCGCGTAACGCACCGCTTCGATCCCGAACCGGCTCAACGACCTCGGCGAGACCTGCCGCAGGCTGCACAGGCGGCGGCCGGCGGTAAACGATCACCCGCATCAGGTCGCTGCCGTGCCCACTCAACGCTCCGGTCAGCTCAATCGCGCTCCGCACTGGCTACTCCACCTGCACTATCCCACTGCAGTCCTGCGTCCGGCCCACTGCAGTCCTGCGTCCGGCGAGAACGTGTGTGCTGGCCATCGCCTGGTCCCGCATAGAACAATTATTGCCTCTAGCAAACGAGAGTGTCAAGCAGACTGCGGAGGCGGCACGGTGCCAGAGAGTTTCACGCGTGCCGGAGGCGCCGCCGGAGCGACGGGCGGGCGCTCACGAACACCACCTCGGCGGCAAGGGTGAACGCGATCGCGACCGCCGCGACGACGACGAACACCCAAAATGGTGTGCCGTGCTGGACCGTGATCTGCGCGGGATCAGGGCCGACGGGCGGGGTCGGTACTGTCGCACCTCCCGGATCGGGCGCCGGCCGTTGGGCGAATGCGGCCGGACCCCCGGCGAGGAACGTGACGATGGCGAGTAGAGCAATGCCGACGAGGGCAACACTGCGGCGAATCGTGTTCATGGGTGGCCCCTTCCAGGTGGGCTGAATCCGTCGTTGTCGACGGGATGCGTGAACCGTGCGCTTCGCAGCCCGCCACGTCCATGTGACGTTGTGCGGATAACCAAACCGTGCCCGCCGGGTTAGGGTCTGCCAAAGCGGTTCTCCCGAAAGGGGACGCGTCGTGACGAGCCAACTAGACATCCGCACGAAGGACCTGAGGCGACTGTGCGCGGTCGTCGGCCAGGCCCAGCAGCCCGAACAGCCAGCGGAACGGTTTCCCACTTCCGTGCTGGAGGCCCTGCGGGATCTGGTGCCCTGCGACGACATCACCTATCAAGTGATGGATCCGTCGCGCGAGTCGGTGATCTACCTTCAGGAACTTGCCGACGACCAGACGTGCCTGGAACCGGACGAGGAACGCCTAACGACGTTCTTCTGGCGCAGCTTTTGGGCATCGCAAGCGTGCAGTTATCCGCAACGCACGGGCGATTTCGTCAGCGTCCGGCGGGTGACGGACTTCTATTCTGCGCGGGAGTTCGCCGCGAGCGACCTCGGCGAGCTGTTCCGGCTCTATGGCATGCGTTACGAGACGCTCGTCCCCCTCACGCCCGACGGCGTGATCGATTACCGCATCCTGTTATGGCGCGCGGACGGTCCGGACTTCAGCCCGCGCGAACTGCTGCTCTTGGCCCTGCTCCGGCCGCACCTCGCCGAGCTCGACCTAGCGCTGCGCCAGCCACCCATCGACGCACCGCTTACGAACCGGCAGGCACAACTGCTCGACCTGGTAGCCGAGGGGCTGACTAACCGGCAGATCGCCAAGCGGCTAACCCTGTCCGAAGGAACGGTCCGCCGGCACCTCGAGAACATCTTCGAACGGCTCGGTGTGAACAGCCGCACGGCCGCCGCGGCGTACGCGACGAAACGCAGGCCGGCGCCCCGCCGGCCGGAGTTCGCGTCGTGACTCCCGCCAGCGGTATCCGGAGTGGTCTGCCGCCCAGTTGATGCACCGCGCTGCTTCGTCGCGGGAAGCCGCGGCTAGCCTGACGATACGTCGCTCGCCGAGCTCCGTGCGGCAAGAGGGGGCCAACCGGATGCGCATACGGCTACTGGGCGGGTTCTCGGTCGAGGTTGACGGTGCCATCATTCCTGACGACGCCTGGCGCCTGCGGCGGGCGCGGACGCTCGTCAAGCTGCTCGCATTGACGCCGGCGCAGCGGCTGCCTCGTGATCGGGTGATCGATTTGCTGTGGCCGGGGCGTGCGCCGGCGGCCGCGGTGAACAGCCTGCATCAGGTGCTGCATGTCGCGCGGCGGGCGCTGGCGTCGCCAGGCGCCGCCGCCGACGGCATGCTCGAGCTGTCCGGTGAGCTGATCGTCCTGCATCGTCACGGCCGGGTCGATGTGGACATCGATGCGTTCACCCGGGCGGCGGCGCGCGCCCTGCAGACGCACGACCCCTCGGATGTAGCAGCCGCGCTCGCCCACTACGGCGGCGACCTGCTGCCCGAGGACCCGTACGACGAGTGGGTCAGCGCCCGCCGTGACGAGCTCGGCGCAACGCACCGGGCACTGCTCGTCGAGCACGCCGACCAGCTAGCCTTCGCTGGCAACGCGTTGGGCGCGACCGCGGTGCTGCAGCAGGTGCTGGACGCGGATCCGCTATCCGAACCAGCCGTCCGCAGCCTCGTGCGCCTGTTGGCCGCATCCGGCCGCCTATCGGAGTCCCTGGCCCGGTACGAACAGCTGCGTGACGCGCTGCGGGAGACATATGGCACCGACCCGGACCCGCAGACCCGGCAACTGTTCCGACAGCTGCTCGAAACCAGCACCGAGGCCGGCGCGGCCGCCGTTGCCGCGGCCCGGCCGCCGGCCGAGCGGACAAACCTTGCGCCGGCGCTGAATCGTTTCCTGGGTCGGGCGCGCGAGATGGGCGAGGTTCGCCGGCTGCTCGACCGCACCCGGATCCTAACGCTGACCGGGACGGGCGGAGCGGGCAAGACCAGGTTGGCCGAAGAGCTCGGCCGGCAGAGCCTCGACCGTTACCCCGATGGTGTGTGGCGAGCTGACCTGGTGCCGGTCGTCGATCCGCGATTGCTGGCAGACACGGTCGCGGTGGCGATGGGACGGCAGCCCGGGGCTGGGCGAGACCCGGTTCAGGCACTGGTCGCCCAGGCGAGATCGCTGCGCGCACTGGTCGTCCTCGACAATTGCGAGCACCTGCTCGGCGCGTGTGCGCGCCTGGTCACGGCGTTGCTGGCGGGGTGCGTCGGCATCACAGTGTTGGCGACCAGTCGGGAGGCGCTGCGGGTGCCGGGAGAGATCACCTTCCGGGTCCCGTCCCTGCCGGTACCCGACGGCGATCCGGCACAGATCGCAGCGGCGGCGTCGGTACAACTGTTCTGCGACCGTGCCGTGCAGGTCCGTCCTGACCTGAGCGTCGATGCGCAGTTGCTGGCGGACGTGGCGACGATCTGCCGCCGGCTGGACGGTATCCCGCTCGCGATCGAGCTGGCCGCCGCGCGGGTCGCACACCTGCAGGTAACCCAGATCGCGCAACGGCTGACAGATGCCCTCTCGGTCCTCGGCCGGGGACCTCGCGGGTCCACCCGGCACGCCACGCTGCGGGCCGCCCTGGAATGGAGCCACGACTTGCTCGCTGCCGACGAGGTGATCTTGTTCCGGCGACTCGCTGTCTTCACCGGCGACTTCTCCCTCGCCGCTGCCGAGGCGGTGGGCTCAGGCGGATCTCTCGTCGAGGCGGATGTCCTGGACTGTCTCGGGCGGCTGGTCGACAAGTCTCTCGTTCAGACAGAGCTTCGCGGGCCGGAGATCCGCTATCGGCTGCTGGAGACCGTGCGCCAGTTCGCCCGGGAGCGTCTCGAGACTGTCGGCGAGAGTGCTGCAGCCAACCGGGCGCACTGCAGCTACTTCCTGGACCTAGTCACCGAGTACGACCCCGAACGCGTCGAGGGAGTGGCCGACCGGCAGCCATCGGCGTTGGACGCCGAGAACGACAATCTGCGGGCGGCCCTATCGTGGGCCCTCGATCACGACGCTGCCTGGGCGCTGTCGCTAGCGGCTCGGATGTGGCGGTTCTGGCTGGCCCGCGGCTATTTCGCGGAGGGGCAGGGTTGGCTCGAGCGGGTGCTCGCCGCCGACTGCGGGCCTTCAGTGGACCGGTCCCGGGTGCTGATCGCGCTCGCGGTGTTCGACTGCAGGCGGGGGCGGACCGACCGGCTGCGGGCGCTCGCCGATGCCGCCGTGGAGGCCGTCGACGGCCTCGTCGGCGAAGCCGAGCAGCTGCAGGTGCAGGTGCTGGGCGGGTTCCTCGTGCT
Organism: uncultured Actinomycetota bacterium; assembly: GCA_963839995.1. Lineage (GTDB taxonomy): Bacteria > Actinomycetota > Actinomycetes > Mycobacteriales > Jatrophihabitantaceae > CAWIUB01. The sequence goes on from CAWIXH010000020.1 coordinate 71,011, forward strand.
GGTGAGCTTCGATCTGGACGCGGCTGACCGGATCGGTGTGGCGGTGGGCCGCGCCGCCGAACACGGCGGGTACGCTGCCGTCGCCGCGGTGGCGACGTGGCTGCGTGCCATGGTCGCGCTGTTCCGGGAGGACGTGCCGACCACCCTCCGGTTGCTGGACGAGTGCCTGCAGCGAATTGCCGATGTCAGCCCAGGGTCGCGCCCGTTCTTCCCGGCGCTGACGGTGTGCATGACCCTGGTGCCCGTCCGCGATCGTCTCGTGCCGGCCTTCGAGGAGACGCTGTTGCTCGGGCAGCGGGTCGGGGCGGCCCAGGCTGTCGGGTACATCCACTCGGCGCGTGGGTACGCCGCCCGTTTCGCCGACGACTACCCGTCGGCCCTGGACGCAGTAGCGGCGGCCGCGCAGGTGTTCGGGAATCTGGACGACCGGGCCGGACTCGCGGTAGCCGTGAACCATCTCGGGTGTATCGAGCGCGACTGCGGGCAGACCGAGGCCGCCGCCGGACACCTCGCGGAGGCGTTGCGGCTGCGGCGCGAGATCGGCGACCGGCGCGGTGAGAACCTCACCTGGTGCAACCTGGGGCTGCTCGCGGCGGCGACCGGTGACTTGGCCGCCGCGCGGCGGATCGTCGGGGAAGCGCTCGCCGGTTCGGAAGCTATTGACGACGCACCGTGGACTGCCGGCTCGTTGCTCGCCCGGGGGGTGGTCGAACTGTACGCGGGCGATCGGCGCGCGGCGCTGACCTGCTTCGAACGCGCCCTGGACGCCCTCACCCCGCAGGGCTACGACCGGCTCGAGGCGTGGCCGAGGCTGGTGGCGGCGGAGCTGGCCGACGAACTGGGGGAAAGCGCGCGCGCCAGTCGGCACCGGGAGCGGGCCGCCGCGCTGGTGGCCCGGGTGGGCTGCCGGCTGGCCACACAGCGGCTCGCGCTGCCTGCCAGCCCACCTGCTCGATAAGCGGGAATTAAGACGCTCGTGAGCCGGCGTCCCTAGCGTCGAGGGCTACCGGCAACGAAGGGACCCCCGATGACCACCCAGACAAGTCAACAAGGCCTCGGCGACGCGACGATCGGCGAGTTCATCTCGGAATTGCGCGGCACCGCGGTGCTGCCCGGCGAGCCCGGATACGACGACGCCCGCGCGATCTGGAACGCAGCGCACGACCGGCGACCGGCGCTCGTCGTGCGCTGCGCCGGTGTCGCGGACGTCATCCGCGCCGTGGAGTTCACCCGCAGCCAAGGCGTGCCCCTGGCGATCCGTGGCGGCGGGCACAGCATTCCGGGCTTTTCCACCTGCGACGACGGCATCGTCCTCGACCTGTCCCCGATGACGGGAATCCGCGTCGATCCGGTGAACCAGCAAGTCACGGCGCAGGCCGGCTGCCTGTGGCGCGACCTGGACCACGAGACCCAGCAGTTCGGTCTCGCCCTCACCGGTGGCCTGGTCTCGACGACCGGCATCGCCGGATTCACCCTCGGTGGGGGCGTCGGCTGGCTGGTGCGCCGCTGCGGGCTGACCTGTGACAGCCTCCTCGGGGCCGACGTCGTCACCGCCGACGGCCAACACGTCCACGCCAGCGCCGAGGAGAACACCGACCTGTTCTGGGCGCTGCGCGGTGGCGGCGGCAACTTCGGGGTCGTCACCTCCTTCGACTTCGCCCTGCACCAGGTTGGCCCGACGGTCTTCGCCGGGGCGGTGTTCTATCCGGGCGCCGCTGTCGACGAAATCCTGCGCGGCTACCGAGAAGCCTGCCGCAGCTGCCCCGACGAGTTGTCCACCGTCGTCAACCTGACGACCGCCCCGCCTGTGCCGTTCCTGCCGGAGGAGGTGCACGGCCAGCCGGTGGTCGGCCTGCTCGGCATGTGGTCCGGGTCGGCAGAAGACGGCGACGCGGCGACCCTGCCGTTCCGCTCGCTCGGGCCGGTGATCGCCGACCTGTTCGGGCCGATGCCCTACCTTGCCATGCAGCAGCTGATCGACCCGCTCTACCCGCGGGGGCTGTGGAACTACTTCCGCTCGGCCTTCCTCCCGGCGCTGGACGACGACTCGATCGCGGCGCTCACCAGCTCCTACGGCGCCGTGCCCAATCCGCTGTCCGAACTGCATGTCCATCACGTGGGTGGCGCGATGGGTCGGGTGCCTAGCGACGCCACCGCGTTCGCCACGCGTGATCACGAGTTCATCCTCAACGTGATCGGCCGAACGCCGGATGGGGCCGGCTTCGCCGACTCGACCGCCTGGGCCCGGGCCGCCACCACCGCAATCGGCCCGACAGCCCCCGCGTACGTGAACTTCACCGGCGAGGACGCACCTGACCAGGTGCACGCGTCATACCCGTCGGCGACCTACCGGCGGCTGGCGGAGGTCAAGAACCGCTACGACCCGGCCAACCTGTTCCGGCTCAATCAGAACATCCCGCCCGTTGCGGCGGGCGCCGACGTCGGCTGACCGCATGTGCGCAACGGCGCAAGCCCCGATGAAGGAGGAAATCCGGTCGGCGCCCCGCGGTGCGGGTCGGCGACGCCATCGACATCGAGATCGAGGACCAGGTGGCTCCGCAGCCGCCAGCCAGGACGTGCACGGGCGGACGTGGGATTTCACCGGACGCAATGGTCATTCGGCGCCGTTCGCGTGGTCGTCATGACCGCTGTGCTCGCGCCCGCCCGGCGGGCGTCGCGCACCGGGCTGGTCCTGGTCGCGGCCGCCGCGGCCTGGATCTGGGTGCTCGCCGCGTGGAGGGACATGGGCATCATGCCCGGCACCATGGGGCTCGGCATCGTCAGCTTCGCGGGGATGTGGACGGTGATGATGGCCGCGATGATGCTGCCGGCCACCGCCCCGATCGCGTCGATGTACGCCCGCTCGCTGACGTCCCGGCACACCGGGCGGATGGTCCTGTTCACCGTCGGCTATCTGGGTGTCTGGGCAACGGCCGGCCTGCCGGCGTACGGGTTGGCCGTTGGTGCGGGGCACGTGGCCGACCAGGTCCCCGGCCTCGGGAGGCTGGCCGGGGCGGGCATCTTCGCCGCCAACGGGGTCTACCAGCTCAGTAGTTGGAAGGGCCGTTGCCTTGCGGTATGCCGGGCACCGTTCGGGCTGATGCTGCGGTACGCCTCGTGGCGCGGCCGAACCCGCGACCTGCGGGCCGGCGCACATCACGGCGCGTTCTGCCTCGGCTGCTGCTGGGCGCTGATGGCGTTGCTCGCGGCGTTCGGGGTGATGAACGTGTGGGCCATGGTCGCCCTCACCGCCGTGGTCGTCGCCGAGAAGGCGACGCCGGCCGGCCACATGTTCGCCCGCGTCGCCGGGGTGGCGTCGCTGGCCGCGGCGGGCGCGGTGTTCTGGCTGCCGGGGCTGGCTCCGGGACTGACCGGCGGGGGAATGGCGGCGATGGGCGGGATGAGATGACCTGCGCGCTAGCGCCGTGGTCGGTCGCTGGCTCGTACTTCGAGGCGTGCAACTGCGAGGCAATCTGCCCGTGCCGCCGCGTCGGCGACCGCGAGGGGGGACGCTCGACGTACGGCCACTGTGATTTCGCCTTGTCCTGGCTCATCGAGCGGGGCAGCGCAGCACCTGGGCTCGACCTCGGTGGCCGACAGGTGGTGCTCGCCGGCAGTTACGACGACGCCACCAAGGCGAGTCCGTGGAGGGTCGTGCTGTACGTCGACGAGACCGCCGATCCGGCGGCCCAGCGAGCACTGGCCGACATCTTCCTGGGCCGCGCCGGCGGCACGACGTTGCGCAACTTTGCCCGCGCGATCGGCGAGGTGCACGCGGTCCGCCCGGCCCGCATCCGGCTGGACCACACCGCGGCCGCGCAGTCCATCGAGGTGCCGAGTGCCGTGCGGGTGCGGGCGAGGGCACCCGTGGTCAGCGCCGAGCCCGTCAGCTGCGGCATTCCCGGGCACGACCAGCCCGGTCAGGAACTGCTGGCGGACGTGCTGGCCGTCGACGCCGGTCAGCTCCGGTGGACGGTCGAGGGCCGCTGCGCGTTCGCCGCGACGTTCGCCTACCGGTCGGACTAGCCCTCGATCTGGTCAGTACGTCGCGCGCATGCTGCACAGATGTGCAATACTCTGCACATGCGTTCAGCGGATATCACGGCGGCGGCTGCGATCCGCGAGACGGCCATGCGGTTGTTCGCCGAGCGGGGTGCCCGCGCGGTGAGTGTGCGTGACATCGCCGTTGCGGCCGGGGTCTCACCGTCGCTGGTGATCCACCACTACAAGTCCAAGGACGGTCTGAAGGCTGCCGTGGACGAGCGAGCGACCGCGACGCTGACCGACGTGGTGGCCGAGTTGGCCCAGGCAGGCCCGATCCGGTCCGCGTCGGCATCGCTGGCGGCGAAGTTCGCCGCGAACCTGGAAGCGCAGCCGGTGCTGCCCGCCTACGTCCGCCGCATGCTGGTCGACGGCGGACCGGCCGCTGAGGCGCTGTTCCGCTCGCTGTTTCACGCCACAGTCAAGGCCGTCGACGCCCTCCAGGAGGCCGGTGCAGTGCGCTCGGCGGCGGACGACCCGACACGTGCCGCGTTTCTGCTCGTCAACGATCTGGCGGTGATCATCCTGCGCGAGCAGATCGGCGGCGTGCTGGGCATCGACCCGCTCAGTGGAGCAGGTATGGCGCGCTGGACCGAGACCGTCCTTGACGTGTACGGATCCGGGCTGTTCACCAGCGAGGCTCTGGGGGAGGAAGCATGACGGCGGTGGTTGCCGTGGACGGGCTCACCCGCTGGTTCGGCTCGCGCCGCGGCGTCATCGACGTAGCGTTCGAGGTCACCGCAGGTGAGGTGTTCGGTTTCCTGGGACCGAACGGCGCGGGCAAGTCGACCACGATCCGGCTGTTGCTCGGCCTGTATCGCCCGACGTCCGGGCGGATTCGGGTGTTCGGGCTGGTTCCGGCGCGTGACAGCGTCGAGATCCATCGCCGGGTGGGGTACCTGCCCGGGGAGCTCGCGCTCTACCCGCGGCTGACCGGCCAGCAGCACCTGGACCGCTTGGCCCGGATGCGCGGGCTGACCGATCACAACTACCGCGACGAGCTGGTCGAACGGTTCCGCGCCGAGCTGGACCGCCCGGTCCGGACCCTGTCGAAGGGCAACCGGCAGAAGATCGGACTGGTACTCGCGTTCATGCACCGTCCTGACCTGCTCGTCCTGGACGAGCCGACTGCCGGGCTGGATCCGTTGCTACAGGACGAGTTCGCCCGGCTGGTCCGCGAGACCGTCGCCGATGGACGCACTGTCTTCCTCTCCTCGCACGAGCTGGACGAGGTACAGCGCGTGGTCGACCGGCTCTCGATCATCAAGGAGGGGCGCATCATCGTCACCGACACCGTCGATGGCCTGCGCCGCGCCGCGCCGCGCACGGTGGAGTTCCGCTTCGCCCGTGCCGTCGACCCGGCGCAGTTCGCACAGCTGCCCGGTGTGCATGTCCTGGACTACGAGCACACCCGCGTCGTGCTGTCGGTGACCGGGCCGGTGGGCCCGCTGCTGCGCGCCGCCGCCGAGCTCGATCCGGTAGACCTCACCGCGCGCCGGGCCGACCTGGACGAGCTGTTCCTGACCTACTACCGCACCGACGCTCCTGCGGAGGCCGGGCATGTCGCTTGATATCACGCTGCTCGACCTGCGGCTGCGCCGCCGTTCCCTGATCGGGTACGCGCTGGGCATGGCCCTGTACACATTCGTGATCGTCGCGCTGTACCCCACGTTCAAGGACGACAGCAGCCTGAACAAGTTCACCGAGAACGGCTCCACCGTCGCCGCGCTGTTCGGCGCGACCGGTTCGCTGACCAGCCCGACCGGCTGGCTGAACGCGAACCTCTACGCCAACTTCGTCCCGCTGATCGTGCTGCTCCTGGCCATCGGTTACGGCGCCTCGAGCATCGCCGGGCAGGACGAGGACGGCACCCTGGCTCTGGTGGCCACCGTGCCGGTTTCCCGCCGCCGGCTGGTCGCCGAGAAGTTCGCCGCGATGAGCCTGCAGGCCGTGCCGGTTGCGCTGGTGACCATGCTGGGTGTGCTGGCCGGGCGTGGCTTCGAGCTGAACGTCGGTATCGGTGGGCTGGCCGGCGTCACCGTGGGTGTGCTGCTGCTCGCCGTCGACTTCGGCGCCCTCGCCATGCTCGTGGGGGCGGCCACCGGCAGCCGCGGCACGGCGCTCGGCGTCACTTCGGCGCTCGCCGCCCTGGCCTACATCATCAGCTCGCTCGCCCCGGTCGTGCACTGGCTGCACCCGGCCCGGTTCGCGTCACCGTTCTTCTATGCCGTGGGCGACGGACAACTGGCGCAGGGCCTGAGCGCAGCCTGGGCCGGCGTGCTCATCGGCGTCGCCGTCGTGCTGGCGTTCGCCTCGGCCATGGCGTTCGACCGCCTCGACGTGCACTGAACACAGCCGGCTTCGCTCCTCGCAGCAGGCAAGCGCCCGGCGGAGCCTTCGGTGCTGGGGGGTTACCCGAGCGAGCCGCTGGCGGTTGGCAGCACTCGCGGGTGGCCACGCTGGCGGGCGATGTGGGCGAATGGGCTGAGCGTGCCCCAGCTCGAGACGGTTCTGGTCAGCCATCGCGGCGCGGTGACGGCGATGCCACCGGCTTTCTCGGCGGCGGCCAGACTGACCTGGCCGGTGTGCCAGCGCAGCAGCCACCGGGCGTCCGTGGTGACGATGCCGTCCTCGGCGAAGCCGGGGAACTGCACGCACACCTCGTTGCCGTCGCGGGAAGCGACAAGCCAATACCGGTTGGGCCGGGACCGGTCGGTGAGATCGAATCGGACCACGATGCGAGGCCGGGGCAGCGTCTGCGGGTCGATCAGCCGGGCCAGCATCCACAGCGCCAGGTAGGGATCCAGCTGGCGTGGAGGGGACTCGCGCCATCGGGCCGCCCAGGCGCCCAGCGCAAGGCACACCTCGCCGAGTTCGCGTCCGGCGTCGGTCAGCCGGTAGGTCGGCGGCTGGCCCGCGCGCTGGCGGCGGTGCAGCACGCCGTCGGACTCGAGCCGCCGCAGCCGCTGGGCGAGGACGCTGCGCGGCAGGCCGGGCGCGCCGTCGAGGATCTCGCCGAATCGCTCGCAGCCCACCATCAGGTTGCGCACGATGATCGGCGTCCAGCGTTCGGCGAACACTTCGGCACCCAACGCCACCGGGCAGTACTGGCCGTATCCGGGCACGGGTCTACTGTCCCGCCGCTGGCACCATGGGCACCAGTCCAGAAATCGAACTTCCGGTGCCTGCGGTCCGCTGCGAGCGTGGGGTTCGTCGAGGAATCCGGAGGATGGCGGTGGGACTCAAGCAGGGCAAGGCCGATGGTGGGTACCGGGCCGCGACCCGGGCGACGTGGGCGCTGGGTGACTATCACCGGTTCGCCACCGATCTGGTGTGGGGCCTGGGCGCTGAGCTGGTGGCGGCGTGCGGCATCACCGCCGGTCAGCGGGTGCTCGACGTGGCGGCCGGGTCCGGCAACACGGCGCTGCGGGCCGCCGCGGCTGGGGCGAGCGTCGTCGCGTCGGATCTGACGCCGGAGAACTTGGCGGCGGGCCGCCGGGAAGCCGACCGGCTGGGGCTGGCGCTGGAGTGGGTGGAGGCGGACGCGCAGGACCTGCCGTTCCCGGACGCCGCGTTCGACGTGGTCACCTCCTCGGTCGGCGTCATGTGGGCGCCGAACCATCAGGCTGTCGCCGACGAACTGGTGCGGGTGTGCCGTCCGGGCGGCACCATCGGGTTGATCCACTTTGCGGCGCAGGGTCTGCTCTCGGACTTCCTGGCGGTCTTCGCCCCGTACGCGCCGCCACCGCCGCCAGGGGCGTCACCGCCGACCCGGTGGGGCAGCGAGCCGCATCTGCGGGAACTGTTCGGCGACCAGGTCAGCTCCCTGGCCATCACGACAGGGGCGTACACCGAACGGGTAGCCGGTGGTCCCCACGGCTACTGCGATTACTACAAGCAGACGTTCGGGCCGGTGATCGCCGTGTACACGGCGCTGGCGAACCAACCGGAGCGCGTCGCGGCCCTCGACCGCGACTTCCTCGACTTCGCCACCCGCGCCAACCACGGCCCACCCGGCGGGCCGGCCGAGCTGAGCTACGAGTACGTCCGCGTCCTGGCCCGCACGAACATCAGCTAGCCGCGCGGCTGCCACGGCGTTCGACCGTCTCGACGTGCTCTGAACACGACTGCACTGCTCCCCGCCGAAGAGCCAGGGAACGTCCTGCTCACCGCGGGAAACCGCCGTCGGCCGGGAACGTCTCATCCGTTGGCAGCGGCATGTGCCGCTCTGTCGGTGCATCCGGCGATGGCAACTCGGCACGCGCAGCGTTGACTTCGGCGCCGAGGAATACGCTGAGGTTAAGCAGGTAGACCCATACCAGCACGATCAGTCCGCCGCCCAGGGAGCCCAGCGTGGGGCTGACGCGACTGGCGAGTGCCACATAGACGGGGAGTAGGCCGGTAGCTGCGGTCCACCCGATGACGGTCACCACGGCGCCGGTCAGGCTGTGCTTGAAACGGTGTCGCTTGACCGGCGTCTCCTGGGCCAGCAGCAGCGTCGCTGACCCAAGTAGCGCCGCTGCGCTGAGCGGCCAACGCAGCCAATTCCATATGTCGCGGATCAGATCGGCGCTGGTGTTTCCCCCGACCTGCCTGCTGTGACCTAACAGCGGCCCGAGGGTGAACGCAGCCAGCACGACGGTGCCGACGATGAGCAGAATCGCCGACAGCAGTACCGCGCGTGCCCACTCCCGCCGCGCGGTGCGGCCGGCGCCGCCGGCGATCACCGTCAAACCGCGCTGGACCGCGCGCAGGCCACGCGCGAGCACGAGGATCGACACTGCCGTTCCCAAACCGAGCAGCCCACTGCTGGGATTGCGCAGTAGCCGGTCGGCGGAGTCCGCAGCGATATTGCCGTGGGCGGTGAGCACGACACGCAGCAGCCTGGCCAGGTCCGCGGACACCCGCGGGGCGGCATCGCCGCCCAACGCCGGGCGGACGGTGCGGAGCACGGCAACCAGGGTCAGCACGGTGGGAAACAACGCCACGGCAACGAAGAACGCCGCTTCGGCGGCGAGGCCCGTGACCCCGTGGCTGACCGAAGAGCGCGCTACGGCTCGGGCGACCAGAAGCAGCGCACCGATACCCGGGGGGCGGGTCTGCCCGCCGGCGGTCCCAGTACCGCGCGCCTGTCGGCTGCCGTCCGCAGTACACTGTGTATCCCATTCGCCATCGAACTTGTCACGTTTGAGCGGGTCGATACTGGCCAACTCCTATTTGCTGACCTTGATTACGCATGGGTAGCTTTGGGATCGGCATCGGAGTGGACGCGTAGCACGGAGCGGGTGGTGATGGCCGCGATCAGATCTATGACAACTTGGTCTATCAACGGGCGGACCCGACAGTTCATGGTAACCTCACTGAACAATAGGTGTTCGATCTGTTCTACTTCGAGATACTGAGCGGGAAATGGCAGACGTAATACCAGACCGATCTCGATCCCAGCCTGGCCAGTTCAACCTTCCACAGTTTGAGCCGGTAGCCCCTGGACACGCCCACCTCGGCGCAGATCAGAAGGCGTGTAACGGCCGGATAGCGGGTGACGCCACCTGTCCCACCAGCGGCGCAGGTATGCACCACGAACGCGGCGGTGTCCCCGTCCGCGCCGACCGCGACCCAACCGGTGTTCGCGGCGATATCTAGTACCGTACGGGATGGCCTTCCTCAGCTCGGGTCGGGAAAGTCTACACCACGACCTTCACCGGGGTATTGGCCCGGCGCCACTATTGTCCGCTGTTCTTGTAGCACGAATCATCGCCGACCAGCTCCTTCTTCTTGGCGTCACCAGATCACCGGATATTTTACTCGAAGGAACCGCGCGAAGCTCCGAGCGATGTGGCCGAACTCCTCCCCCCCGGATGCGTCTCCCTCGATCGTCTTCGCGTTCCCTCAGGCTGTAACCCAGCTGATCCAACGCCTCGGCCACCCACACCCCCCTGACCCGATAACCCTGACTACCAGTTCGCCGCCAACTGCCGGGTGGACTTCACCGTCCACCGCAACGGCGACATCGATCACCGCGAGAGTCCCGATCGACAAGCGCCTCCAACGCGGCCAGCACCCCGCTCCGTCTCGGCGAGCCGTTCCTCCACCACCGGCTCGACCACCCGCTCGAGGGCACCGGGCCGGCCCCTAGCCCTGCATTCCGCGACTACCAGCGGCCGGGACACCTCGCCCGCCTCGGCCACCATCGCGATCCCGCACGACCCAACACGCCGCCTCCGCCCCCAGCAGCACCGACGTTGCCGCATCCAGCAGCGGTGCAGCGCGCCGAACTTCACCCGCGATCTCCACGGTTCGGTCTACTCAAAACCACCGGTCTCCGTCCCCGATCCTTCCGAAGTCAGCGGAGCGTCGGCAAGTCGCTGACCCGAAAACCCCAAGGTGAGTGGGCAGGTCGTGGTGACCCGGTGCTGGTCCGGGTTGTGGGGCGTGGGGTGTCAGGCGGCGACGGTGAGGGTGACCTGGTAGCCGAGGGCTTGGAGCTGTCGGACGTGGTTTCGGGTTCTGGTTTCGGTGTCGATGCGGCGGGTGTGGTAGTCGGCGCCGAGGTCGCGGTAGCGGGCGGCGGGGTCGGCGAGCAGGTGCCAGATGATCACCAGGATGGAACGAGCGATCGCAACGAGGGCCTTGAGCTTGCCGCGGCGTTTGACCAGGCGCCGGTAGCGGGCGCCGAGAAAGGTGTCGGTCTTCGCAGCCGCGGTGGCGACTTCGCCCAGCACGCCTTTGAGGTACGGGTTGCCCTTTCCGGCTTTGCGAGCCGGTGTCGGAACCGACCGGCCAGACCTTGGTCACCCGCCGGCCCGGGATCGACTCGTGCGGCACCCTCGTGCACACCATCCCGCTGGCCTTGGCCACGTCAATCCCGGCCACCCGGCCCACGACCTGCTCGTGTTCGTCGACATCGATCTCGATCGGCTCTTGCACCGCTGGCCTCCTTCACCCCTCCCGAGTTGAATAGGTCGAGCGGGGCTGTCCGGGGGTCCGGTAGGGAACCGAAAATCTGACCGGCGTGCCTCGAGTGCCAAGGAAACGACGGCGTCGGCGGACAGCCCCGCCCATCATTTTCACGCCGTCGCGGCGTCCCCGCAGGGGCCACGGGGACTAGCCCGAATTCGTCGCGCAGGTTCCCTCGATCGGCCCGCCCGTAACCCCCAGACCTTCTCGGCTGCGCCCAGCGACCCGGTCATCGTCCGCGCCGCCTGGCCGCCGACTCGCCGCGCGCTACCCATTCCCGGCGTACGCTGGGCGTGTTGAGGGTATATCGAACGCCCGCCGCCGTTGCGGGCGTCGTCCCCGGCGATCGGCAGTTGGCCCGGCGGGGCCTGATAGGCGCACGAACATGACCGCGTTCCATGACCCCTCCAGCAATTCAGCAGCAACGACGTCTGCTGGGGCGTCAGCCATTCCGTCCGCTGGCTCAGCGCGACCAGCCGCACCGAGCCCTGTGCCGGGCGAGCCGCCACCGATCGAATACCAGCCGATCCCTCCTGCGGCAACCGCAGAAGAACCCAGCGGCGCACCGCCACGTGACCAGCCGAGTCCTGTGCCCACACCAGCCGCCGGGTTCGACAGCAAGGGTCATGTGCACCGTCGTCGCGTCGGCGCGGTGTGGGTCGGGCTCATCGCCGTCGCCGTGTTCATGATCCTGCTGGTGATCTTCATCGCCCAAAACCTGACCAAGGCGTCCATCCACTTCCTCGGCTTCAACGGGCACCTGTCGCTCGGGCTGATCGTTCTCATCGCTGCGGTCATCGGGCTGCTCATCGCCGCCGTCCCGGGCACCATTCGGATCCTGCAGCTGCGGCGAGCGCTGAAACGGAATACCCCCCGTAGTCAGCGAGTCACCTCGAGCCCGCCAGCGTCCGGGCGCTAGAACTCGCTGGACCCGATCACTCGCTGGACCAGCCGGCCCAAGGCCGCCCTTCTTGTAGAACAAGACGAGCTGGTAGCCGTCCGGGTCGCGCGGCACGAACTGCTCGCCGCCTCCCCCACGTTTGGCCGGTTCGCCGCCCGGGTGTCAGGCCGGCAGCAAGCACGTCCTCATAGGCCTGATCGATTCGTCGACCCGGATGTGCGTCGCCAAGCCCGCGCCGGCCGTGGCAAGCGGCCCATCGCTCGGCCGCATGAGCGGGTGACCGCCGCGGCTCCCTTGGCTGCCTATGAGGTCGCTGACCGGTGGATGACCGCGCGGATCCCGGTGGTAACGACAGCTGCGTGCGTCAGAGGTGGGTAGTGGCAAGTTGGCGGAGGGCTTCGACGCGGCACCCGAGAGCGCGACGTCGTCTTCGGCGAGGAACAGCAGCGCGACGACGGGGCGTTCGCGCGGGCCGGCGAGCGAGTCGCGGGCGCGGTGCAGGCTCAGCAGCACGCTGTCCTCGGCAGAATTCGTTTCCTTCCGGGTCATGGTGGGTCTGCCGGGCCCCCGAGGGTGGCGGGTCAGCGGGCAGCCGCGACTCATCGTTAGGCCTCGGCGCGGCTGGTCGTGCTGCGGAGGTAGCGCAGGGCGGCGAGGACGCGCCGGTTGTCATCGGGCGACTCGACGAGGTCGAGCTTCTGGAAGATGTTTCGGACGTACGTCTCCACGGTCTTGTCGCTGATCGCCAGTCGGTCGGCGATGGCCTGGTTTGATCGACCCGCGGTCACCAGCTCCAGCACTTGCAGTTCGCGGGCGGCGAGCCGGGCGATCGGGTCGGTGTGGCGCCGGTGTTGGACGAGGCGGGCGACGACGGCTGGGTCGACGACGACTTCTCGGCGGGCTATCCGGTGCAGCGCGTCGATGATCTCGCCGATGTCGATGATGCGGTCCTTGAGCAGGTAGCCGACGCCCGCCGGGGCATGCTCGAGGAGGGCGACCGCGGCGGCGGTTTGCAGGTATTGGGACAGCACCAGCACGCCCACACCCGGGTGGTTGGCGCGGATGGTCGCCGCCGCTTTGATGCCCTCGTCGGTGTGCGTGGGGGGCATGCGGATGTCGAGAACTGCCACATCCGGGCGATGCCTGCCGACGAGGTCCAGCACGGCGGGAACGTTGGCCGCCTCGCCCACCACGGCGACCTCGTGGTCGGTGAGCAGCCGGGCGAGCCCGGCGCGCAGCAGCGCGGAGTCGTCAGCCAGGATCACCCGCAGCTGGGTCACGACAACGGGATTCTCGCGCAGATGGCGGTACCGTCGCCGACCGGGCTGCACACCTGAAGGCGGCCCCCGACGGCGGCGATGCGGTCATCGAGCCCGGCCAGACCGCCGCCACCCACGGGCCTGGCGCCGCCGACCCCGTCATCGCGGACCTCGACGTACAACTCGTGCTCCGTTGCCCCGACGGCGATGTCGACGCGGCTCGCGGCTGCGTGCTTGACGATGTTGCTCAGCGCTTCGGCGATGACGTAGTAGGCGGCCACCTCGATCGATTGCGGGAAGCGGCCAGGCGTGGCGTCGACCCGCACCGGCAGCGTCGTTCGCTCGGCGAGGTCCTCCACGGCGGCGGCCAGGCCAGCCTCGGAGAGGATCGCAGGATGGATGCCGCGGGCGAGGTCTCGCAGCTCGACCACTGCGGCGCGAGCGTCGTCGCGCGCCTGCCGCAACACGGACTGCAGGTCCGGATCGTCCGGGACCCGATCGACGGCAATCTGCAACGACAACGCCAGCGCCAGCAAGCGCTGCTGCGCGCCGTCGTGCAGGTCGCGTTCCACTCGCCGTCGTTCGGCGTCGCCTGCCTCGACGATCCGGGTGCGGGAGGCTCGCACCTGCTCCAACTGTGCCCGGACCTCCGCTTGCAGCCGCGCGTTGAACAGCGCCAGCCGTGCCGCCGCGGCCGCGCCACGAACCAGCTCCGGGTTGTCCAGGACCGCCGGATCGTGGACGATCGCGCCGAGCGGCGTGTCGTCGAATTCGACCATGGTGACGGCCCGGTCCGAGCGATCCCGTGGCAGCGTCGCGTCCCGGCCGTCGCGGTCGACAAAGCCCGCCCGGTCGGGCACCCAGAACAGCAGCTCGACGGACGGGTCGTGCAGTGCGGTGGCCAGCGACTCGTGCAGCGAGCCTCGGCCGGCGCCGTCGCGGTTGCCCCCGATGCGTACGACGAGGTCGCCGACCGCGGAGCGCGCCAGGTGTCCGCGCAGCAGTCCGTAGGCGAAGGCCAGCGGGATGCAGATGCGCGCGACGAGGACGGTGAAGAATGCCCAGTCCGTGTCCCCGGTGAGCAGGTCGGCGCCGCTGGCCGCGGCGAAGAACAAGCCCGCTGCCAGGACCGGCGAGTACACCTGCCTGCCGGCCGGGGAGGCCCGCCACCAACGGCGGGCGAGCATCCCGATGCCGACCACGACGAGAACGGCTCCAATCGCGTCGTCCAGGTGGACGAGCGCGTCGTGCAGCGGCTGGTTGTCCCACACCTGGAATCCGTTGTGGACCGGGTAGCAGCGGCAGGTGCCCGGGTCGAGCACCAGCACACCGATCAGCCGCCAGAGCACGACGCTGTATCCGGCAGCCATGACGACGCGCTGGGTCCGGGTGGCGAGCCGGCCCGCCGGATACGCGATGAGCAGGTGGGCGAAGACGATGTCCTGTAGGCCGTCGATCCACTCGCCGATGCCGAAGGCGACCGGGTTGAGGAACGACCGCACGCCGGGGATCGCCCAGAGCATCCCGGCGGCGACGAGCAGCCGGCCGGTGTTGTTGGCGGGCTGGCGCTGCCACACCAACAGGCCCGCGACGATGGACGCGGTGCTCACCGACAGGTCGAGCGGGAACGTCTCGCGCGGGGTGAGGTGGTGGATGAAGAAGCCGAGTTCGCCGATGACGACCATCCCCAGGCCGACGGGCCAGAGCACGCGCCGGGCGAGGCGGTCGACCGCCTGCCGCGATTCAGGCAGCCGGACCGAGGGCGGCGACAAGGGTCTGCCCACTCAGGTCTGCCTTGGCGATGAACCGCGCTGCCGGCAGAGCGTCCAGCCGGGCGCGATACGTGGCCCGGTCCCGGCCCGAGATCATCACGACCCGTGCGCCGGTCAGCTGTGCGGCGACGTCGAAGCCGTCCATGTCGGGAAGTTGGATGTCCAGCAGGACCGCGCCCGGCCGTAGTCGCCGCGCCGTCGCGAGAGCGGTGGCGCCGTCGCGCGCCTCCCCGACGACTTGGTAGCCGCAGTCCTCGAGCAGCCGGCGAGCCACCGTTCGGAAACCGTCGTGATCGTCGACGATGAGCACCGTCGTCACCGGGTCATCGTCCCATCGAATGGCGCTCGCGCCTACCGGGTCCGGACGCCGGACCCAGCCGCTCAGCTGCGGCAGTCATCCGGGGCCGCCTTGCCCGAGAGGCGGTCGGCCATCCAGGACAGGACGTCACCGATGGCCGCGTTGACCACCGTGTCGTGGTTGTCGTCCGGATACAGCCTACGGGCCACGGTGGCACCTAGCGCGCAGTAGCGGGACTCCAGCTGGGCGGACAGCGCTGCCGGGATCACCTGGTCGCCGCCGCCCTGGGCGATGAGGACGGGTGCGCCGGGCGCTGCCCGCCCGGGGGAGTTCTGCTCGAGCACCCGGCGCAGGACCGGCAACTTCGCCAGCGGCGTGGCCAGCATCGGGTCGGTGTCTCGCCAACGGGCCAGTGTCGCGTCAACGCATTCGTGCTCGACACGCGGCAGGTCCCGCACCGCCTGCGGGGTGAGAAAGCTAGCCGGGTCGAGTTCGGGGTAGGCGGCGTGCAGGCCGTCCGCGGCGTCCAGGATCAGGCCGCGGAACGCCGACCCGCGCACCGCCGCGGCCAGCTCCGGCAACTGTGCTCCCGGGGCCATCGCGACCACGCCCCGCAGGTCGAGCTCCGGCGCGTACGAGTCGGCGAGCTGCGCGGCGAACAGCGCGGCATGTCCGCCCTGCGAGTGCCCGGCCAGGATCACCGGGCCCAGACTGCCGACCTCGGGCAGCGCCGAGGCCGCCCGCACTGCGTCGAGCATCGCCTGGCCTTCGGCGACCCCGTCGTAGTAGGTGGGTATGCCCGGCGTGCCCAGGCCGTCGTAGTCACTGGCCACAACCACCCCGCCGCGGCCGATCACCTCGCCGCCTCCGGGCGGCAGGTTGTCGCGGATGTCCTTCGACGGCGCGCACTGATCCGCCTCCCCGGCAGTGCCGTGCCCCCACGCGTACACCGGCCGCCCGGCTGCCTGCGGTTTCGAGGCGGCCACCAGCGCATAGCCCGAGACGGCCACGTCGGCACCGGTGCGGCTGCGCGAGTGGTACAGCAGCCGCCACACCGTTGCCGGCGGGTCCAGCGGCAATCCGGAGACCCGCTGCGCCCAGATGAGGGCGCCCGGATTCGCTCGTGGCAATGGCGTTGGTGGCTGGTACAAGTCGCCGGACGGGCTGGCAACCGCAGAAGCCTGCGGTCCTGTCGGAGCGGACGCACCGCAACCGGCGACCAACACGAGACTCATGACCCATGCCGCTGCTGCCGCGGCGGGCCGGTTGTGGATTGCGCTGGATGCGGGTAGCCGAATGTTCATGACCTTGTTGTACGGGCGTCGCCGCCGCCGCGAATCAGGGTTAGCCCGGACCGGCGCCGGGATGCCGCCGGCGATCTGTGGCCGCTCGGCGCCGAGGATCTGCGCGGCCGGTACCGTTCGTAGCGTGGCGCCATCCACGGCAAACATCGGCGTGCATGTGCTCCGAGTCTTCACCGATGAGGCCGGGGCGTTCGGCAACCTGCTCGGCATTGTGGACGGCGCGGTCGTGCCGCCGGAGCACCGGCAGCGGGTAGCGGCTCAGGTCGGCTACTCCGAAACGGTCTTCATCGACGATCCGGTTATTGGGCGGATCCAGATCTTCACCCCGGCGGTGCAGCTACCGTTCGCCGGGCACCCGACGATTGGCACCGCGTGGTGGCTGAAACAGCAGGGCTATGACGCCGAGCGGTTGCAGACGCCTGCCGGTCCGGTTGGAGTCAGCCGGGACGAGACCCTGACCTGGATCCGTGCCCGGTCTGACTGGACGCCCAGTTCGTGTGGCATGAGATGGCGGATCCCGGCGCGGTCGAGGCGGCGGACCCGTCGAGCTACAGCAGCGGCCAGCACTACCTGTGGGCCTGGGTGGACGAGACCACGGGGCGACTGCGGTCACGGATGTTCGCGCCTGAGATGGGGATCGTTGAGGACGAGGCCACAGGCGCGGCAGCCGTCGCCTTCACGGCGCTCCAGAGGCGCGATCTGGATATCGCCCAAGGCCTCGGATCGCGCATCTACACCAGGTGGGAGGGCGGCGGCTGGGCCAGCGTCGGGGGGCGCGTTACCAGCGCACCACCCCGCACCATCGCCGTCGAATTCCACCGATAGCGGCGGGACCGTGGCACGCCTTCCGGCGCGGCGTCCCTGCTGGTCAACGCCGGCCATCAACCACGTGACTCACCGAGAAGGAGCCCGCAATGCTGGAGCGTGTTGGGAGAGCCGGCGTGGCGATCGTCGAGGCTCCGCAGCTGCGCAAACGCTACGGGTCGACCGTGGCAGCCGCGGATGTCAAGTTTCACCGTGGCTGTGGGTGAGAGCGCGGTCCGATTGCGCTGGGCTGGTAGCCGTACCGGCCGCAGAGGACCACGACCGTCGCCTTCGCGCCGACGCCTTCGATGATGAGATGGGGTTTTCCCTTATATATCTGGGAAAACGATGGTGGCGGGTGTTGGGTTCGAACCAACGTAGGCTGAGCCGACGGTTTTACAGACCGCTCCCTTTGGCCACTCGGGCAACCCGCCAGGAAAACGTCGCCGTGGTCTGGCAACGGCTTGTTAGCTTACACGTCACTCCGCCGCCACTCCGTCGGCACGCATCGACTACGGTCGGGAGCCGGTAACGCCAGCCCGTACAGAAAGAGGTGGCCAGCCGTGGCGGATGCGTCCTTCGACGTGGTGAGCAAGGTCGACCGTCAGGAGGTCGACAACGCTCTCAACCAGGCGGCCAAGGAACTCGCCCAGCGCTTCGACTTCCGCGGCACGAACGCGCACATCGAGTGGGCGGGCGAGCTCGGCGTCACGATCAAGGCTGACACCGAGGAGCGGGCTAAGGCGGCGCTCGACGTCTTCAAGGAGAAGCTGGTCAAGCGGTCGATCTCCCTCAAGGCGCTGGACGCGGGCGAGCCGAAGCAGTCGGGCAAGCAGTACGTGATCGCCAGCTCGCTTCGCCAGGGCATCGACTCGGAGCGGGCGAAGAAGATCGCCAGGCTGATCCGGGAGGGAGGCCCCAAGGGCGTCCAAGCGCAGATCCAGGGTGACCAGCTGCGAGTCAGCAGCAAGAAGAAGGACGACCTGCAGTCGGTGATCGCGCTGCTGAAGGGCGCCGATCTCGACGTGTCACTCCAGTTCGTCAACTACCGGTGAAGGGCATCATTCTGGCCGGCGGAGCCGGCACCCGACTGCATCCGATCACCCGGTCGGTGAGCAAACAGCTGCTGCCCGTCTACGACAAGCCGATGATCTACTACCCGCTCTCGGCGCTCATGCTGGCCGGCATCAGCGACATCCTCGTGATCACCACACCGCATGATCAGGAGCAGTTCATCCGCCTGCTCCGTGACGGCAGCGACCTGGGACTGAACCTGCGCTACGCCGTGCAGCCCGAACCCAACGGGCTGGCCGAGGCCTTCCTGATCGGGCGCGAGCATGTCGGCGCCGACACGGCCGCACTCGTCCTCGGCGACAACATCTTCTACGGCCACGGCCTGGGTGGCACCTTGCAGGAGGCGGCGCGGCTGCAGACCGGCTGTGTGCTGTTCGGCTACCAGGTACGCGACCCCGAGCGATACGGCGTGGCTGAGGCCGACGCCGACGGTCGGCTGATCTCGATCGAGGAGAAACCGGAACAACCCAAGTCGAACCTGGCCGTGACTGGGCTGTACTTCTACGACAACGAGGTCGTCGACATCGCCGCCGAGCTCAAGCCGTCCGCGCGGGGTGAGCTGGAAATCACGGACCTCAACAACATCTACGTCGAGCGAGGGATGGCCCGGCTGGTCGATCTCGGCCGGGGTACCGCATGGCTGGACACCGGCACGCACGACTCGCTGCTGGAGGCGAGCCAGTTCGTCCAGGTACTCGAGCACCGGCAAGGCGTCCGGATCGCCTGCCTGGAGGAGATCGCGCTGCGCCAGGGGTTCATCGACGCCGACCAGGCCTACCGGCTCGGAATGGCGCTCGCCAAGTCCGGCTACGGGCAGTACGTCCTGGAGGTGGCCCGCGCTGCTGGCGGGACGATCTAGCGCCAGAACTCGGGGTTCGACTGCGCCATCTGCTGCAGGCGGGCGATGCGCTGCTCCATGGGCGGGTGGGTGGAGAACATGTTGGCTATGCCCTGCCCGCGGAACGGGTTGGCGATCATCAGATGGCTGGTGGTCACCAGACCCGGCTGCTGCGGCAGCGGCGCGGCTTGCGTCCCGGCCTGCAACTTGCGCAGCGCGCTCGCCAGCGCCAGCGGATCGCTCGACAGTTTGGCCCCGGATGCGTCGGCCTGGTACTCACGCGAGCGGCTGATGGCCATCTGGATCAAGCCGGCGGCGAGCGGGCCCAGGATGAGCATGAGCAGGCCGGCGAACGGGTTCCGGTCGCGATCGTTGCCGCCGCCGAAGAACAGCGCGAACTGCGCGACGTACGTGATCGCCGCCGCGAGGGTCGCGGCGACGGACGAGATGAGGATGTCACGGTTGTAGACGTGGCTGAGCTCGTGCCCGAGGACTGCCCGCAGCTCGCGGCGATCGAGGATCTGCAGGATCCCCTCTGTGGCGCACACCGCCGCGTGCCGGGGGCTACGCCCGGTGGCGAAGGCGTTGGGTGCGGCGGTCGGCGACACGTACAGCCGCGGCATCGGCTGATGGGCGCTCGTCGCGAGTTCGCGCACGATCGCGTACATGGCCGGCTGCTCGGCCTCGCTGACCGGCCGGGCGTGCATCGACGACAGCGCGATTCGGTCGGAGAAGAAGTAGCTGGCGCCGTTCATGACCACGGCGAGGATCAGGCCGACGAGCAGGCCCCGCTGCCCGCCGATTGCCCCGCCGATGAGGATCAGTGCGGCCGACAGCAGGCCGAGCAGGGCCGCCGTCTTCAAACTGTTGGTAATGCCACTCACGCCCACATAACGAACGATAGGACGGCGCGCGTTCCCCGGCCAGGCCGTGGGGTTCGTCAGGCAGGTCCGCCGCGCCTGGTTGACTTCGGCCATGTCAGCCATCGACCACCTCGTCCACGACAACGAGCGGTATGCCGAGACCTTCCCGGGCCCACGTCCGCTGCGACCGCGGCTGCGGCTGGCCGTCGTCGCCTGCATGGACTCCCGGCTGGACCTGTTCGGGGCCATGGGCCTGGACATCGGCGACGCCCACCTGATCCGCAACGCCGGCGGCATCGTGACCGACGACGTACTGCGCTCACTCGCCATCAGCCAGCGGCGACTCGGCACACGTGAGATCGTCGTCATCCACCACACCGACTGCGGCATGTTCGGCTTCGACGACGACCAGTTCCGCGCCGAGCTGACGGCCGAGACGGGCGACGCGCCGCCGTGGCGGGTTGCGGGTTTCACCGACCTTGCAGCCGACGTCCGCGAGTCGATCACGCGAGTTCGCTCATCCCGGTGGCTGCTGTTTCGCGACGACGTGCGTGGCTTCGTGTTCGACGTGTCCACAGCCAAGCTGTCAGAGATCGGCGAGCAGACGACAGCACTGCGCTGACCCTGTTACCTGACCGATCGCCGTGAGGCACGTCTCCGCCGTTATGTGCAGCTGGCTCCGTACGATGGGTCCAGGCCTCGGGCCACACCCCGAGGCGAGCCGAGAGCCCGGAGGCGGCCGCTTCGCATGACCAAGAACGTTAAACAACTTGATCGCGTCGTCATTCGCATTGCCGGGGACTCCGGCGACGGCATGCAACTGACTGGGGACAGGTTCACCCAGGAGACGGCGACGTTCGGCAACGACCTGTCCACACTGCCCAACTTTCCCGCCGAGATCCGGGCACCGGCCGGGACGCTGCCGGGTGTCTCGTCGTTTCAGCTGCACTTCGCCGACCACGACATCCTCACGCCGGGCGATCGTCCGGATGTGCTGGTGGCGATGAACCCGGCCGCGCTGAAGGCCAACCTGGCCGATCTACCCGCGGGCGGCACGATCATCGTCGATACGCACGACTTCACCGAGCGGGCGCTGGCTCGGGTGGGCTGGAAGGCCAATCCCATCGACGACGGCACGCTAGACGGGTTCACCGTGCACGCGGTCGACCTCACCCAGCTGACGCTCGACGCGCTGGCTGATACGCAGTTGTCGCGGAAAGACGCCGGCCGCAGCAAGAACATGTTCGCGCTCGGCTTGTTGTCGTGGATGTACTCCCGCCCCGTCGAGGGCACGCTGGCGTTCCTGCGGCAGAAGTTCTCGGCCAAGCCGGCGATCGCCGAGGCGAACATCGCGGCATTCCGCGCGGGCTGGAACTTCGGGGAGACCACCGAGGCGTTCGCGATTGCGTACGAGGTCAGGCCTGCGCCATTGCCGCCGGGTACGTATCGCAACATCACCGGGAACACCGCGTTGTCGTACGGGCTGCTTACCGCGTCCCGACGGGCCGGGTTGCCGTTGTTCCTCGGGGCGTACCCGATCACGCCGGCGTCGGACATCCTGCATGAGCTGTCCAAGTACAAGCGATTCGGCGTACGCACCTTCCAGGCCGAGGACGAGATCGCCGGCATCGGCGCGGTGATCGGCGCGGCGTTCGGCGGGTCGTTGGGAGTGACCACATCGTCCGGTCCGGGCATCGCGCTCAAGGGCGAGTCGATCGGCCTGGCCGTGTCGCTGGAGATCCCACTCGTCATCTGCGACATCCAGCGCGGCGGCCCGTCCACCGGCCTGCCGACCAAGACCGAGCAGTCGGACCTGCTGCAGGCGATGTTCGGGCGCAACGGTGAGGCGCCAGTGCCGATCGTCGCGCCGCAATCGCCGGGTGACTGCTTCGCGGCGGCGATCGAGGCGGCGCGGATCGCGATCACCTATCGCACCCCGGTGTTCCTGCTCTCGGACGGGTATCTGGCCAACGGGTCCGAGCCTTGGCGAATCCCCCGAGTCGACGAACTTCCCGTTATCGATCCGGCTTTCGCCGTCGCACCAAACGGCACCGGTGAGGCAGACGGCGAGTTCCTGCCGTTCCTGCGCGACCCGGACACGCTGGCCCGACCATGGGCACCGCCGGGCACCCCCGGGCTGGAGCACCGCATCGGCGGCATCGAGAAAGCCGACCGCACCGGCAATATCTCCTACGACCCGGACAACCACGACTTCATGGTCCGCAGCCGGCAAGCAAAGGTCGACGGCATCGCCCGCACTATCCCGCCATTGGCGGTCGATGACCCTGGAAGCGCAGTCGGCGACTCAGCTCGAGTTCTGGTGCTCGGCTGGGGGTCGACGTACGGCCCGATCGGGGCGGCGGCCCGCCAGGTGCGGGCGGCCGGATACTCCATCGCCCAGACGCACCTGCGGCACCTCAACCCGTTCCCGGCCAATCTGGGCCAGGTACTGGCGTCCTACGACAAGGTCGTCATCCCGGAGATGAACCTGGGGCAGTTGGCGACGCTGATCCGCTCCAGGTTCCTCGTCGACGCGATCAGCGTCACCCAGGTGCGAGGCCTGCCGTTCCGGGCGGCCGAGCTGGCGGACATGTTGCAGGGAGTGATCACCCATGGCTGACAGTGCTCCCAGTGCCTTGAAGGCAAAGGACTTCAAGACCGACCAAGAGGTGCGCTGGTGCCCCGGCTGCGGCGACTACGCCATCCTCGCCGCCGTTCAGGGCTTCATGCCCGAGCTGGGGATCCCCCGCGAGAAGATCGTGTTCATCTCCGGTATCGGCTGCTCCAGCCGGTTCCCGTACTACATGAACACCTACGGCATGCACTCGATCCACGGACGCGCGCCGGCGATCGCCACCGGCCTGTCGACGTCGCGTCCTGACCTGTCGGTGTGGGTCGTCACCGGTGACGGGGACGCGCTGTCGATCGGCGGCAACCACCTGATCCACGCCCTGCGCCGCAACGTCAACCTCAAGATCCTGCTGTTCAACAACCGGATCTACGGGCTGACCAAGGGCCAGTACTCCCCCACGTCCGAGCTCGGCAAGATCACCAAGTCCACCCCGATGGGCTCGCTGGACCACCCGTTCAACCCGGTGTCGCTTGCGCTCGGCGCCGAGGCCAGCTTCGTCGCGCGGACGTTGGACTCCGACCGCAAGCACCTCACCTCGGTGCTCCGCGCAGCCGCCGACCACCAGGGCACCGCGCTGGTCGAGATCTACCAGAACTGCAACATTTTCAACGACGGCGCTTTCGACGTGCTCAAAGACGCCGAGACTCGCGACGACTGGACGATCCGCCTCGAGCACGGCGAGCCGCTGCGCTTCGGGGCCGACGGCTCGAAGGCCGTCGTCCGGTCCGGCGCCGGAGCGGTCACCGTCGAGGACGGCGTCGTGGAGGACGACCCGCGCGTGGTGGTCCACGACGCGCACACCGAGGATCCGGCATACGCGTTCGCGCTGTCCCGACTCTCGTCGATCGACGACCGCTACGCGCCGATGGGAGTGTTCCGCGACGTGGTCCGGCCGACCTACGACGCCCTGATGAGCGGGCAACTCGATCGCAGCCGAGCCACCGCCGCGGGGGACGACGACGCGCTCACCGCACTGCTGCACGGCAACGACACGTGGACGATCGCCTGACGCCCGCCCGTCGCGTTCCCGAGCTGCTCGCTGGGGCCCGCTTATGGGCGCGCTAGGCTTGCCGTGATCGCCGTGATCCTCTGGCGCACCCGTGGCTGGGCGTCGGTGCAGGCCGTCGTCGCCGGCTGAGCTATCGTCCGAGGCGTGACGGACCCGGTGACCGCCCGATGGGAAGCCGTGCGGGCATCGACCGCTGGGCTGCTCGCCGGGCTGGATGCCGAGCACTGGTCGGACGCCGACCTGCGGCAACCGTCGCTGCTGCCCGACTGGACGCGCGGCCATGTGCTGACCCATATCGCGCGCAACGCCGACGGCATCACCCGCACGGTGTCCGGGGCGTTGCGCGGCGAGCGGGTCGAGCGTTACCCCGGCGGGCCGGCCGGCCGGGCCGCGGACATCGAGGCGGGTGCCAACCGCTCTGCGGTCGAGCTGCTTGCGGACGTCCGCGACTCGGCCGATCGCCTCGATCAGATCTTGACCCGGGCGGCCGACACGGGCGGCTGGGCGCTGCCGACGGGCGACCGACATGTCGGCGTGGCTGGCTGGTTGCCGCGGCGCTGGCGCGAGGTGGAAATCCACCGTGTCGATGTGGCGGGCGGGTACTCCGCCAGCCAATGGCCCGGCGGGTTCGTCGACTACCTGCTGCCTGAGGTCGCCGCCAGGCTGGCGAAGCGCGTTAGCGAACCGGTGCGCGTCACGGTGTTGGCGGACGGGTCGGTGAGTACCGAGCTCATCGGCCGAACGTGGGCGGCCGGCACTGGCGACCCGGTGGAGGTCACCGGCCCCGATTGGGCGGTGCTGGCGTGGCTGCTCGGCCGGCCGTCAGCCGCCGCGAACACGCTGAGCGCACTTCCTGAGGTCACGCCGTGGCTGTGATCCACGGCGTGACAAACGGCTCGCTCAGCCGGTGCGTTCGACCACGACGTGGGTGAGCGCTGCGAAGCCCGCGCGGGCGGGGGTGTCAGGCAGCCCGGCGAGCTCGGCCCGGGCGGCGTCGGCGTAGTCGCGCAGCGTCTGGCGCGCCTCGGTCAGGCCACTCGACCGCCGCAACAGATCGAGCGCCTCGGCGTGTTCGGCGTCGTCGACCAGCGGGCGTCCGACGAGCGAGCGCAGCCGAGCCGAACCCGGATCAGCGGACCGCAGCGCATACAGCGCCGGCAGGGTGGCGACGCCTTCGCGCAGGTCCGTGCCCGGTGTCTTACCGGATTCGGAGGGCTCAGCGGCAATATCCAAGATGTCGTCCGAGAGCTGAAAGGCAACCCCGATCTGCTCGCCATAACGGCGCAGCACGCCGATCATCGCCTCGTCGCCCCCCGCAAAACGCGCGCCAAATTCGGCCGCAGTCGCGATCAGCGACCCGGTCTTGTCGGCTAGCACGTTCAGGTAGTGGCCGATGGGGTCGACGCCGTCGGCAGGTCCGCGCGTCTCGTGGATCTGGCCGGCCACCAGACGCTCGAACGTCCGGGCCTGGACACGCACCGCCCAGGGACCCAGGTCGGCGAGCATGTCGGACGCGCGGGCGAACAGGAAATCACCGGTCAGAATGGCCACCGTGTTGTCCCACCGCGCGTTGGCCGACTCGGCGCCACGCCGCACGTGAGCGTCGTCCATGACGTCGTCGTGGTAGAGGGTCGCGAGGTGCGTCAGCTCGACGACGACGGCAGCCGAGACGATCGACGGCACAGACGGATCGCCGAAGTGCGCGGCCAGCGTGGTGACCAATGGCCGGAACCGCTTGCCACCAGCATCGACCAGGTACCGACCGGCAACGGCGAGGAACTCGTCGTCCGAGTGCACCGCCAAGCGCAGCGCGTCCTCGATCTCGGCCAGCATGGAGCGGACCGACGCCTCCAGTGCGGGGTCGGCGAACTCGACGCCGATCGGTGACGGACTCACCCGTGCAGAAACGCGGCTTTGGCCGCCAGATCCAGGATCGGCTGCGGAAACACGCCGAGAAAGACGGTGACTGCCACGCCCAGCGTGACCGCGACAGCCGTCGCCGGCGACGGGATGGCAACCGTCGGGCCGTTCTCCGGAGCCTCGGCGAAGTACATGAGCACGACGATACGCAGATAGAAGAACGCAGCCACCGCTGAGAAGAGCAGCGCGATCACGACCAGGGGCCCCGCGGTGTCCCACCCAGCGCGGAAAACCACGAACTTAGCGACGAATCCAGCAGTGGGCGGGATGCCCGCCATCGACAGCAGGAGCAGCGTCATGATCGCCGCGACGAACGGGCTCTTCTTGGCCAGCCCCGACCACTGCGACAGATGGGTTGCCTCGCCGTCGGCGTCGCGGACGAGCGTCACCAGCCCAAAGGCGGCGACGGTCGCGAAGCCATAAGCGACCAGGTAGAACAGCGTGCTGGAGATGGCATCTGCGGTCACAGCGACCAGCGCCACCAGGATGAACCCGGCGTGCGCGATCGACGAGTAGGCGAGGATGCGTTTGACGTCGGTCTGGGTGAGCCCGAAGATCGCGCCCACGGCCATCGAGGCGATGGCCACCGCCCAGATGACCGGCCGCCAGTCCCATTGCGTGGTGGAGAATCCCACAAACAGCACGCGCATGATCGCGCCGAACGCGGCGACTTTGGTGCACGAGGCCATGAAGGCGGTGACCGGTGTGGGCGCCCCCTGATACACATCGGGCGTCCAACTGTGGAACGGCGCGACGCCGGCCTTGAACAGCAGCCCCACGATCAGCATCGCCAGTCCCAGGTACAGCAGCACGTCGGGCTTGGACGACGTGCTCGACGCACGCAGGATGTCGGCCAAGTCGACGGAGTTGGCGTAGCCGTACAGCAGGGCAAGCCCATACAGGAAGAAGGCCGAGGCGAACGCGCCAAGCAGGAAGTACTTCATCGCGGCTTCCTGCGACAGCAACCGGCGCCGACGGCTCAACCCCGCCATCAGGTACAGCGGCAGTGACAGCACCTCGAGGGCGACGAACATCAGCAGGAGGTTGTTGGCGAGCGGGAAGATCAGCATGCCACCAACCGCGAACATGGCGAGCGGGAAGACCTCGGTCTGCACCCGGTCGGTGCGGGCGAGCTGGCGGTCCCGCGGTGAGCCCGCAACGACCGCAGCCTGCGCGACGATGGCGCTGCCCGTCTCGACGCTGCGTTCGGCGATCAGCAGCACGGACGCGACCGCCAGCAGCAGGATCGTGCCCTGGATGAACAGCCCCGCCTTGTCGACCGCGAGGGCGCCCGCGATCGTGGTCAGGTTCGTCTTGCGGTTGAGCACCACGGCGACGAACGCGGCCAGCAGCCCGAGGATGCTGAGCCCCACCTGGGTGACGAACCGCTCGGCGCGCGGGACGAACGCCTCGACCAGCACGCCCAGACACGCGACACCCAGCACGATCAGGATCGGCCACAGCGCGTGGTAGGCGATGGATGGAGCCGTGACGCTGTTGCTCGCCGCTAGCAGGGTCACTTGTGTCCTCCGACGGCGGTGCCCGCGGGTGCGGGATCGGTCTCGCCTATGTCGTGCATGGTGGCGTTGATCGCCGGATTGATCACGTCGATGACCGGCTTGGGATACACGCCGAGGAAAACGATCAGGATGATCAGCGGCGCGACGGCGAAGGCCTCCCGCACGTTCAGATCACGGAACTTCTTGACCTTCTCGCTGACGACGCCCTGCATGGTGCGCTGATAGAGGATGAGCACGTAGAGCGCGGCGAGGATGATGCCGGCGGTGCCGAGAACGGCCAGCCCTTTGTGCCGGGTGAACGTCCCCACCAGCACGAGGAATTCGCTGACGAAGGTGCTCAGCCCCGGCAGGGCGAGAGCCGACAGGCCAGCGATCAGGAAGACCCCGGACAGCAGCGGCGTGACTCTGGCCGCGCCACCATAGTCGCTTACGAGCCGGCTCTTGCCGCGGGCGATCAACAGCCCGACTACCAGGAACAGCACCCCCGTCGACAGACCGTGGTTGACCATGTAAAGCACTGCGCCGGTCCCGCCCTGCGTGGTGAACGCGAAGATGCCGAGGCCGATGAAACCGAAGTGGGAGACCGACGTGTAGGCGACGAGGCGCTTCATGTCGCGTTGGCCGATCGCGAGGAATGCGGCGTAGAGGATTCCGATCACCGAGAGGATCAGCACCATCGGCGCGTAATATCGCGACGCCTCGGGGAACAGCGGCAGGCAGTAGCGGAGGAAGCCGAAGGTGCCCACCTTGTCGAGCACGCCGACCAGCAGCGCGGCTCCGCCTGCGGGGGCCTCGGCACCCGCGTCCGGCAGCCAGGTGTGGAACGGCACGAGCGGCGCCTTGATAGCGAACGCGATGAAGAAGCCCAGGAACAGCCACTTTTGCGTGGCGCCGCCCGGCACGTGCCCGATCAGGTCGGTGATCGCGAAACTGCCGGTGCCGGACGTGACATACAAGCCGATGACGGCGGCCAGCATGAGCAGCCCACCGGCCAGCGAATAGAGGAAGAACTTCATCGCAGCGTACTGCCGCCGTGGGCCGCCGAAGCTGCCGATGATGAAGTACATCGGCACGAGCATGGCCTCGAAGAACACGTAGAAGAGAAAGACGTCGGTAGCCGTGAACACGCCGATCATGAAGAACTCGAGCAGCAGGATCAGCCCGAAGTAGCCGCGCACGCTGCGGGTCGGCACGCCGGTCTCTTCGGCGTCGGTAACCGTGTCGAACGAGTTCCACGACGCGAGGATGACCGTGGGCACGAGGACGACGGCCATGCCCACGAGGACCAACGCGATGCCGTCGACACCGAATGCGAGGTGCGCTCCGATCGCCTTGATCCACGTCCAGCTGCCCACGAACTGGAAGCGAGCCGCGCCCGGGCTCGTGTCGAACCGAACGCCCACGACCATCGTGTAGCCGACGATGATCAGCGACACGACCAGCGCGACCTGCTTGGCCAGCAGGGCGTTGTGCTTGGGTAGCGCAAACACGATCAAGGAGCCGACGAGCGGGATCAGGACGAGCACGACCAGCGTGATGTTGTGCATTAGACGAACCTCACGGCCAGCAGAACGGCGACCACCACGACGCTCCCGCCGAGCATGGACAACGCGTAGCTGCGGACGAATCCGGTTTGCAGGCGGCGCAATCGTCCCGACCCACCGCCGAAGGCGGCCGCCAGCCCGTTGACGGCCCCGTCCACCCCCCGGTTGTCGAAATACACCAGAGCGCGGGTGAGCCACTGACCGGGGCGCATCAGCACCGACTCGTTGAATGCATCGGCGTAGAGCTTGTTCCGCGCGGCCGTGGTGATCGGCGAGACGCCGACGGGCTGGCTTATCGGGACCGGACGCCGGCCGAACGCGACCCAGGCGCCAACCACGCCGAGCGCGACCACGAGGAGTGTCAGGATGCTCAGGATCACGGGCGACACGGTGTGCACACCTTCTTCGCCGCTTGGACCGACCGACGGTGTCAGCCAGTGCTGTTCGGCAGCGCCGAAGATGAGCAGGTACCCGCCGACCAATGACGCCGCGGCGAGCACGACCATCGGCCAGGTCATGATCCGCGGGGACTCGTGCGGATGCACGTCATCCTCCCAGCGGCGCGCGCCGTGGAACGTCATGACGAGCGCGCGGGTCATGTAGAACGAGGTGAGCCCCGCACCGAGCAGAGCGGTGATGCCCACGATCCAGCCGGACGTGCCGCCCTTGTCCAGCGCCGACTCGATGATCTTGTCTTTGGTCCAGAAACCGGTAGCAAATGGGAAGCCGATGATCGCGAGGTACCCGCACAGGAAGACGCCATAAGTGATCGGCATGACCCTGGCGAGCCCGCCGAAACGACGCATGTCGATGCGATCGTTCATCGCGTGCATGACCGAGCCGGCTGACAAGAACAGAGCCGCCTTGAAGAAGCCGTGACCGAGCAGATGCATGATGCCGATCGCGTACGCGCCCTGGCCCAGGCCGACCGCCACGAACATATAGCCGATCTGGCTCACGGTCGAATATGCCAGCACCCGCTTCAGATCGTCCTGGCCGAACGCGCAGATGCACCCGTAGATCAGGGTGATCGCCCCGACGATGACCACGACCGTGCGCGCCGCGGGCGACTGGTCGTAGATCGGGGCCGATCGTGCGATGAGATAGACGCCCGCCGTCACCATGGTCGCGGCGTGGATGAGCGCGGAGACCGGCGTCGGGCCTTCCATCGCGTCGGGCAGCCAGGTCTGCAGCGGGAACTGGCCGGACTTGCCGCACGCACCGAGCAGCAACAGCAGCCCGATCGCGGTGGCCACGCCTTTGTTGGCTGCGGTCATCTGCGGGAACACGCCGGCGAAGGAGGTCGACCCGAAGTATGCGAACATGATCATGATCGCGATGGAGAAGCCGGCATCGCCGACCCGGTTGGCGATGAACGCCTTCTTCGCTGCAGTGGCCGCTGAGGGCCGGTTGTAGTAGTAGCCGATGAGCAGGTAGGACGCGAGGCCGACACCTTCCCAGCCGACGTAGAGCACCAGGTAGTTGTTGGCCAGCACCAGCAGCAGCATCGCCGCGATGAACAGGTTGAACTGGCCGAAGAACCGCCGGCGCCCCTCGTCGTGCGCCATGTAGCCGATCGAGTAGATATGGATCAGCCCACCGACCCCGGTGATGAGCAGAACAAACACCACCGACAGTGGATCCAGCAAGAAGCCGACATCGACCTGGAAACTGTTCACCGGTATCCAGGTGTACAGGTGCAGGTCGACCTGCCGGTTGCCCTCGCCCTCGCCTTTCACCGAGAAGAACAGCATGACCGCGTAGACGAACAGCACGACCGGCACCAGCGCGCCTACCAGAGGGGCCCACTTGTCCGCCCGTTTGCCGGCAAGCAACAGGACCGCCGCCGACAGGGCAGGCAGGACGACGAGCAACCAGGCAGCCGACTGGATGCCGTGTGCGGTGGTCACAGGTGACGGCTCCTAGTACTTGAGCAGGTTGGCATCGTCGACGGATGCCGACCGCCGGGTCCGGAAGATGGACATGATGATGGCAAGCCCGACAACGACCTCGGCGGCGGCTACGACCATGACGAAGAACGCGATGATCTGCCCGTCGAGGGAGCCGTTCATCCGCGCGAACGTGACGAGCGTGAGGTTGACGGCGTTGAACATGAGCTCGATGCACATGAACACGACGATGGCGTTACGGCGGACCAGCACGCCGACGGAGCCGATCGCGAACAGGGCGGCCGAGAGAACGAGGTAGTAGGTAGGGGTCATCGGCCCTGTTCTCCTTCCGGTAGCGCGGGAAGCTCACGGACACCGGGCGTCGACGCGAGGATGGATTCCCGCGAAACCGAGCCGTCCGGCAGCAACGCCGGCGTGCCTATCGCGTCGCCGGACGAGAGCACGCCCGGGCCGGGTAGCGGCTGCGGGCGACCAGACCGGATCCGCTCGCGGGCCACGGCCTTCTGCGTCCGCTTGGGACCGTCACGCTCGATGTGGGCCAGGACCATTGCGGCCACCGCGGCGACGATCAGCAACGCCGAGGTGAGCTCGAACGCGAACAGATACTTCGTGAACATCAGCTGCGCGATGCTGTTGACGTTCGTTCCGCCGGCGTTGGCCGAAGTCAGATTGGCTGGCTGGAAGCCGGTGAAGGCGCGACCCAGAGACAACGCCACGAGCAGCGCGAACGCCAGGCCCGCCAGCGCGGCGGCCCACCGTTGGCCACGCAGGGTCTCGACGAGCGAGTCCGAGGCGTCGCGGCCGACAAGCATCAGCACGAACAGGAACAAGATCATGATTGCGCCGGTGTAGACGATGATCTGCACCAGCCCAAGGAACGGTCCCTGCTGGATCAGGTACATCATGCCCAGGCAGCCCATCGTGGCGACCAGCGAGAGAGCAGAGTGGACGGCGTTGCGCAGCAGCACCATTCCGATCGCCCCGGCCAGCGAGATCGGGCCGAGAATCCAGAAGGCGATCGCCTCGCCGAGCGGCACCTGCCCGCGCATCAGCGGTGCTGCCGCGAGCAAGGTGGCACTCATGACATGACCTCCCCACGTTCGATCGCGTTCTCCCCGCTTTCCGTCGCTGCCGGGAGCCCGCAGCACACAATCGCGGGGAAAACGTGATCGACAGCGGGCATCAGCGGCCCGGCTGTCGTGAGGGCGCTCATCGCGTGGCGGTCGCCCTCCCGGTGGTCACGCACCACTCCGCCGTCACCTCTGTGCGCACTAGGCATGGTGGCCAACTTCGAGGGCGGTGCCCGTGATTGGCCGCCCGGCCACGTTCGCGGTGCTCTGCGGCTCGCCCTGCTGTAGCGGTGCCTGCACCTCGACGGTGTAGTAGACCTTCTCGTCGTCGCCGAGCCGCATCGGGTGCGGTGGTGCCTCCATGCCGGGCAGCAGCGGGGCCATCAGCTGCTCTTTCGTGTAGATGAGCTGCTGGCGGTCGTCGAGGGCTAGCTCGTACTCGTTACTCATCGTCAGCGAACGAGTCGGGCAGGCCTCGATGCACAGACCGCAGAAGATGCAGCGCAAATAGTTGATCTGGTAGACCTTGCCGTACCGCTCACCCGGGGAGTACCGCTCCTCGTCGGTGTTGTCGCCGCCCTCGACATAGATCGCGTCCGCAGGGCAGGCCCACGCGCACAGCTCGCAGCCGACGCATTTCTCCAGCCCGTCCGGGTGCCGGTTGAGCACGTGCCGCCCGTGGTAGCGCGGCGCCGTCGGGTAGACATCGAACGGGTACTGCTGGGTGTAGACCTTCTTGAACATCGTCGAGAAAGTCAGCCCGAAGCCTTTGGCGAAGCCCAGGGCGCTGCCCATCGACTCGTCCGGGACGGTCGGTTCGCGCTGATCAGCCATCCGAATCCCTTCCCTGGGCGAGCGCCCGAGCGGGCGGCCCCGCATGCACCAGCTTCGGCTGCCGGGGCACGATCAGATCCGCAGGCGGGGTCGGGAAGACCGGTCCGAGGCGCGCCTCGGCGTCCTCCTCGTCCGCGACCTGGATGCGGCGCTTCTCTTTCTCCATGTCCGAGACGGTGTACGCGATCAAGGCGACGACCGCCATCAGCGCCACGACGATGACCAGCGCGGCCCAGAAAGGCCGGCCGCGTTCCCACAGCACCCGTCCGGTCGAGATCGCCAGGATCCAGCCCAGGTTCAGCGGCAGGAGCGTCTTCCAGCCCAATTGCATGAACTGGTCGTATCGCAGCCGAGGTAGGGTGCCGCGCAGCCAGACGAACACGAAGATGGCAGCGACCACCTTGGCGACGAACCACAGCAACGGCCACCAACCGGAGTTTGCGCCGTGCCACAGCGAGAGCGGCCACGGGGCGCGCCAGCCACCGAGGAACAGCGTCGTCGCCAGTGCGGAGACCGTGACCATGTTGATGTATTCGGCCAGGAAGAACATGGCGAACTTGAACGACGAGTACTCGGTGTGGAAGCCGCCGACGAGCTCGGATTCGGCCTCCGGCAGGTCGAACGGCGCCCGGTTGGTCTCGCCGACCACGGCGACGGCGTAGATGCAGAACGACACGAACAGGGGCAGCACGAACCACGTGCCCTGCTGGGCAGCCACGATCTGGGAGGTGGACATCGTCCCGGCGAACAGGAACACCGCGACGAAGGAGAGTCCCATCACGACCTCGTACGAGATCATCTGCGCCGCGGAACGCAGGCTGCCGAGCAGCGGGTACGTCGAGCCGGACGCCCAGCCCGACAGCACGATGCCGTACACGCCGAGCGAGGAGCAGGCGAAGACGAGCAGCACGCCTACGGGCAGGTCGGTCAGCTGCAGCATCGTCTCGTGCCCGAATATCGAGACCTCTGGGCCGAACGGGATGACTGCGAAAGCCAGGAAGGCGGGCACGGCCGAGAGAATGGGCGCGAGAAAGTAGACCGGCTTGTCAGCCAGCACCGGGATGACCTCTTCCTTGAACGCCAGCTTTATGCCGTCGGCCAGGGATTGCAGCGTGCCCCATGGCCCGGTGCGGTTGGGGCCGATCCGGTTCTGCATCCGGCCCACGACCTTGCGCTCGAAGACGATCGCGAACAGGGTCATGACGACCAGGAAGGCGAAGACCCCGACGACCTTGATCAGGATGATCCAAACTGGTTCGCCGCCGAAGCCCGGCACGTCGGGGGTCATGTAGGTCCTCCCGCGCTCAACGTGACCTGGTCGCCGGCCACCGCTGCCAGGGTGGTGCGGACCGAGCAGCCCCGCGCGTTGGTGGGCAGCCATACGACCCCGTCGACCACGTCGGCGACGACGGCCGGGACGGTGATCGAGCCGCGGTCGGTGCCGACCGTGACCTCGGCACCGTCGGCCAGGCCAGCGGCGGCCGCCGTCGCGGCGGACAACAGCGCCCGCGCCGGCTTGGCGGTGCCCGCCAGGTTCTCGTCGCCGTCGCTCAACCGGCCGGCGTCGATGAGCTCGTGCCAGCTGGCCAGCACGACGGTGCCGGACGCTGACGGAGCGGGCGTCTGGGTGGCGATCGCCGGGGTGCCCACCCGGCGGGTCGTGAGGCCGATGCGGTGCAGGTCAGCCCGCGCGGCCGCGATCGTGGGCAGTCCGAGGTCGACGTCCAACTCGTCGGCCAGCGCGTGCAGGACCTGCCCGTCGGTGAGCGCGCCGGTGTTGGTCAGCGTGAGGTCGAACGGCCGGCGCCGACCCTCCCAGGTGACGTAACGGCCAGCCTTCTCGGCTGCCGGCGCCACCGGCAGGACGACATCGGCGTGTTCGGTGACGGCGCTGCGCCGGATCTCCAGGCTGACGATGAACCCGGCCCGTTCGAGCGCCGTCGCCGCCAGTGCGGGGTCGGGCAGGTCGGCCGGATCGAGGCCCCCGACGACCAGGGCGGCCAGCGCGCCGTCGCTGGCAGCGGTCAGGATGCCGGTGACGTCGCGTCCCGGCACGGTCGGCAAGGCGGCATTCCACGACCGTTCGACCTCGACCCGCGCGGCGTCGTCCGCCACCGGGTGGCCGCCCGGCAGGAGCGTCGGGAGCGCGCCCGCATCGACGGCTCCGCGCTCACCGGCCCGCCGGGGAACCCAGGCGAGCCGAGCGCCGGTCGATGCCGCCAGCCTGACGGCCGCGGTGAGGGCGCCGACCCCCGAGGCGAGCCGTTCACCGACGAGGATCAGTGAGCCGTCCTGGCCCAACGCGTCCATAACCGCCGAATCGAGCCCGGCCAGGGCCGCCCCCTCGGCGCCGGGCACGGCAGGAATCAACGTGCCGCCCAGTTTCTCCAGGCCGTGAGACGCCAACGGTGCGATCGAGTAGACGTGACTGCTGCCCAGCCGAGTTGACTTGCGCAGCCGGAGGAAGACGATCGGCGACTCGTCCTCCGGCTCCAGCCCGGCGAGTAGCACGGCTGGGGCTGCCTCGAGCGACGCGAAGGACACGTGTTCCGGTGTTGTGCCTGCCACCTGCGACCCGAGGAACGCGAGCTCCTCGTCGCTGGCGGGCCGGGCGCGGAAGTCGATGTCGTTCGTGCCGAGCGCGACCCTGGCGAACTTCGAATAGCCGTAGGCGTCTTCCTCGGTGAGCCGGCCGCCCGGCAGCACGCCGACGCCGCCGCGGTCACGCGCCTCGGACAGCCCCGCCGCTGCCCGTTCCAGCGCATCGGGCCAACTGGCTTCGACGAGCGCTCCGGACTCGTCGCGCACCATCGGGGTGAGCAGCCGGTCCGGCTGCGTCGCGTAGTGGAAGGCCCAGCGGCCCTTGTCGCAGTTCCATTCCTCGTTGACGTCCGGGTCGGCGGCGGCGAGCCGACGGGTGATGGTGCCACGGCGCCAATCCGAGCGCATCGCGCAGCCGGAGGAGCAGTGCTCGCACACCGTCGGGGTGCTCATCAGGTCGAACGGGCGGGCGCGGAAGCGGTAGGTGGCACCGGTCAGCGCGCCCACCGGGCAGATCTGCACGGTGTTGCCCGAGAAGTACGACTGGAACGGGACGTCGACAGCTGTGCCGATCTGCTGCTGGGCCCCGCGTTCGAGCAGGTCGATGAACGGATCGCCCGCGATCTGCTCGGAGAATCGAGTGCAGCGCTGGCACAGCACGCACCGCTCGCGATCCAGCAGCACGTTGGACGAGATCGCGATCGGCTTGGGGAACGTGCGCTTGACGTCGACGAAGCGCGAGTCGGCCCGCCCGTTGCTCATGGCCTGGTTCTGCAGCGGGCACTCCCCGCCCTTGTCGCAGACGGGGCAGTCGAGCGGATGGTTGATCAGCAGCAGCTCCATGATGCCTTGCTGCGCCTTGTCGGCCATCGGCGAGGTGAGCTGCGACTTGACCACCATGCCGGGCATGACGGTGGTCGTGCAGGACGCAGCGGGCTTGGGCATTCCGCGTCCGTTACCCATATCGGTGACCTCGACCAGGCATTGCCGGCAGGCGCCCGCCGGCTCGAGCAGCGGGTGGTCACAGAACCGCGGGATCTGGATGCCGAGCTGCTCGGCCGCGCGGATGAGCAAGGTGCCCTTCGGCACCGATATCTCGAAGCCGTCGATCGTGACCGAGACGAGATCCTCCTTGGCGGGTGCGTTTTCGACCGCGGTCATGAGGCGGCCGCGGCGAAGCCGGGTTCGCGGATCAGTGCTTCGTACTCGTCACGGAAATACTGGATCGACGACACCACCGGGCTGACCGCACCGTCGCCCAGTGCGCAGAAGGCGCGGCCGAGGATGTTGTCGGACACGTCGAGCAGCGTGTCGAGGTCCTCCATCGTCCCGTGACCGTCCAGCAGCCGCTCGTAGATGCCCGCGTACCAGTACGTGCCCTCGCGGCACGGCGTGCACTTGCCGCAGGACTCGTGCTCGTAGAACTTGACCCACTTGTACACCGCGCGGACCACGCTGTCGTCCTCGTCGAAGATCATCAATGCCGACGTGCCGTTCATCGAGCCGGCCTTCGCTACCGAGTCGAAGTCCAGCGGGACGTCCAGGTGTTCGCGGGTGAACAGCGGGGTGGACGAGCCGCCGGGCGTCCAGAACTTGAGCTGCTTGCCACGGCTCATCCCCTCCGCCAAGTCCAGCAGCTCGCGCAGCGTCGTGCCCATCGGCGCCTCGTACTGGCCGGGATTCTTCACCCGACCGGACAGCGAGTAGATGCACGGCCCGGGCGAACCTTCCGGTCCCATCGACTTGAACCAGTCCGCGCCGCCCAGCACGATGTAGGGCACGCTGGCCAGGCTGCCGACGTTGTTGACCACTGTCGGCGCGTCATAGAGGCCGTTCGTGGCCGGGAACGGCGGCTTGAGCCGCGGCTGGCCGCGCTTGCCCTCGAGCGAGTCGAGCAGCGCTGTCTCCTCGCCGCAGATGTAGGCGCCGGCGCCGGCATGGACCGTAATCTCGCAGTCGAAGCCGCTGCCGAGAATGTCCTTGCCCAGATAGCCTTTCCGGTACGCCTCCTGTACCGCTGCGGTGACCCGCCGGATCGCGTGCGCCGCCTCGCCGCGGATGTAGATGAACGCGTGCTCGGCGCGCACCGCAAAGCAGGCGATGATCGTCCCCTCGATCATCGAGTGCGGATCGTTCATCATCAGTGGCAGGTCGCGACAGGTGCCGGGCTCCCCCTCGTCGGCGTTGACGACCACGTAGTGCGGCTTGCTGGGCTCGCCGGGCTTGGCCTGCGGGATGAACGCCCACTTCATGCCCGCGGGGAAGCCCGCCCCGCCACGTCCACGCAGGTTGGAGTTCCGGAGGGTGTCGATCGTGTCGATGACCTGGGCCGGGCTCTGGGCCAACGCCTTGCGCAGGCCGGTGTAACCGTCCAGTGCCTCGTAGTTGTCGATCTTCCACGGCTGGTTGGTGCCGAACCGCTTGGTGAGGACGGGAGTCAACGGCATGCGTCAGTCGCCCTTCTGAGCGTCGTCCAGCGTCGGCTGACGTGGCTTAGCGGCCCCGTCCGGCGGTGTGGGTTCCGCGACCGGTGCAGACGTCGAGTAGGACGGCGCGGAGTCACCGCGCGCGATGGCGAGCTTGACGCCGACTTCGGTCGGCGCGCCGATGGCCTCGGCCTCGAGCGCCTCCGGCCGTTCGTCCGGGAACCCGGCGATCTGCCGCTCGATCTCCCGGAACGTGCACAGCGGCGCGCCCCGGCTGGGCAGCGGCCGGTCGCCGGCCCGTAGCTTGCCGACCAGCTCATTCGCCGAGGCGACCGTCTGGTTGTCGAAGAACTCATAGTTCACCGTGACGACCGGCGCGTAGTCGCAGGCGGCCAGGCACTCGGTATGTTCCAGCGTGATCATGCCGTCGGCCGTGGTCTCGTTCATGCCGACGCCGAGCGCTTCGGACAGCGACCGGTAGATCCCGTCGCCGCCGAGCATTCCGCACAGCGTGTTGGTGCAGACGCTGACCAGGTACTCGCCGGTCGGCTGGCGTTTGTACATCGTGTAGAACGTCACCACAGCGGCCACTTGGGCCTTGGTCAGGTCGAGGGTCTCTGCGCAGAACGCGATTCCGTCCGGCGTGACGTAGCCCTGCTCGGACTGCACGAGGTGCAGCATCGGCAGCAGCGCAGAGCGGGACTGCCCGGCCGGGTACCGGGCTATGAGTTGCTGGGCGGCGTCGCGGACCTCGTCGCCGAAGACCGACGGGTCGCCGGTCCGGTCGAGCTGCAGCACGGCTGTTCTGAAGTTAGTCATCGATCAACCCCGCCCATGACCGGGTCGATAGAGGCCACCGAAGCGATCAGGTCGGCGATCAGGCCCCCGATCGCCAAGGTGGCGGCGGACTGCAGGTTGATGAACGAGGGTTCGCGCAAATGCACGCGGAACGGCCGGGTGCCGCCATCGCTGACCACGTGCGCACCCAGCTCCCCGCGCGGCGCCTCGACGGCCGCGTACACCTGACCCGGTGGCACCCGGAAGCCCTCAGTGACCAGCTTGAAGTGATGAATCAGCGCCTCCATCGACCCGGTCATGATCTTCTGCACGTGCTCCAGCGAGGTACCCAGGCCGTCCGGGCCGAGGGACAGCTTCGCCGGCCAGGCGATCTTCGGGTCGTCGATGAACGTCGGGCCGGGCTCCAGCCGATCCAGCACCTGATCGATGATCTTGAGCGACTCGTGCATCTCGGCAACGCGGACCACGAACCGCGACCAGCAGTCGCCGCGGTCGTCCGTGGGCACCTCGAAGTCGAAGGTCTCGTATCCCAGGTACGGTTCGGTCTTGCGCAAGTCCCACGGCAGCCCGGCCGCCCGCAGCAGCGGCCCGGTGACACCCAGTGCCAGACAGCCTTCGACTCCGATCCAGCCGACGTTCTTGAGCCGCCGCACCCAGATCGGCTGTCCGCGCAGCAGTCTTTCGATGCCGTCCAGTTCCTCCTCGGTCTCCACCATCCACTCGCGGATCTTCTCCACCGCGTCGTCCGGCAGATCCTGGGCGACGCCGCCCGGGCGGAAGTACGCGTGGTTCATCCGCAGCCCGGTGATCAGCTCCAAGACGTCCAGGCAGCGCTCACGGGCCCGGAAGCCGTTCGTCATGGCGGTCAGCGCACCGAGTTCCATGCCACCGGTGGCCAGCCACACCCAGTGCGACGCAATGCGGTTGATCTCGAGCAGCATCACCCGGATCAGCTGCGCACGCTGGGGAAGCTGCACGCCGAGCAGTTTCTCGACCGCCATGCAGTAGACGGCCTCGTTCGACAGCGGCGCCACGTAGTCGGCGCGGGTGACGAAGGTGACCGCCTGGGTCCAGGTGCGGAACTCGGCGTTCTTCTCGATGCCGGTGTGCAGGTAGCCGACGATCGGCCGGCAGTCGGTGACCGTCTCGCCTTCGAGCTCCAGCACCAGGCGCAGCACGCCGTGCGTCGATGGGTGCTGGGGGCCCATGTTGAGCACGATCCGCTCGTCTGCGATCGGGTCGCCGCCGAACATCGCGTCCCAGTCGCCGCCGGTGACGTTGTACACGCGGCCCTCGGTCGTCTCCCGCGACGGGCTATAGATGTCGCTCATCGGTAGGCTCGCCGCTCGTCGGGCGGGGGGATCTCGGCTCCCTTGTATTGCACGGGAATGCCGCCCAACGGGTAGTCCTTGCGCTGCGGGAAGCCGTCCCAGTCATCCGGCATCAGGATGCGGGTCAGCGCGGGGTGGCCGTCGAAGATGATGCCGAACATGTCGTAGGTTTCCCGCTCCTGCCAGTCGGCGGTCGGATAGACTGCGGTCACCGAGGGGACATGCGGGTCGTCGGCGCTCACCGACGTCTCGAGCCTGATCCGCCGGCGGTAGGTCATGGACGTGAGGTGGTAGACGGCGTGCAGTCGGCGCTCGCTGCCCAGGTAGTCGACGCCGCTCACGCTCGCCAGCAGCTCGAAACGCAGCGCAGGGTCGTCGCGCAGGACCTGAGCGATCGGCTGCAGGTGCTCCCGCTCCACGTACAGTGTCAGCTCGCCGCGGTCGACGACGATCTTGGCGACAGCTTGGGCGAACTGCGGGTAAGCCGCGGTCAGCGCGTCGACCACCTCGTCGAAGTAGCCGCCGTACGGTCGCTGCGCAGCCGGTGGCACCCACGGCTCACGCACCAGTCCGCCGTAGCCGGTGGTGTCGCCGGAGTCGGAGACGCCGAACATGCCGCGTTGCTCGACACCGAACGGCGAATCGACCGATGCACCAGCTGCAACCGTGGCGGGTTCGACCTCCGCCGCCGGCTGACCGGTGGGATTGACGGGCCCAGTCATCGGGCGAACCTTTGGCTCGACGGAATCAACTCCACCTGCTGGCCAGCCAGCTTCTTGGCCCGTTTCGGTCCGAGCGGTTCGTTCATGATCTTGTGGTGCAGCTTGAGGACGGCGTCGATGAGCATCTCCGGACGCGGCGGACAGCCCGGCAAGTACATGTCGACCGGCACGACATGGTCGACTCCCTGCACGATCGCGTAATTGTTGAACATGCCACCGGAGCTGGCGCAGACGCCCATGGCGAGCACCCATTTGGGGTCGGGCATCTGGTCGTAGATCTGGCGCAGCACCGGCGCCATCTTCTGGCTCACCCGTCCGGCGACGATCATCAGGTCCGCTTGCCGAGGCGAGGGGCGGAACACCTCCATGCCGAAGCGCGCCGAGTCGAAGCGGGGTGCCCCGAACGTCATCATCTCGATCGCACAACAAGCCAGCCCGAATGTCGCCGGCCAGAGCGAGGACTTGCGGGTCCAGTTGATCAGCTTCTCGACGCTGGCGAGCAGGACACCGTCCGGCAACTTCTCCTCTAAACCCACGTCAGTCCCAATCCAGGCCGCCGCGACGCCAGACGTAGGCGTAAGCGATGAACACTGTCGCGACGAAGACCACGATCTCGACCAGGCCCAGCAGTCCGAGCGCGTTGTTCGCCACCGCATAGGGGTAGAGGAAGATGATCTCGATGTCGAAGATGATGAACAGCATTGCCGTCAGAAAGTACTTGATAGGAAAGCGATTCGGCCCCTCGGGTTGCGGCGTCGGCTCGATCCCGCATTCGTAGAAATCGAGCTTCGCCCGGTTGTACCGGTGCGGCCCGATGAACGGCGCGATCGTCACCGAGAAGAACGCGAACGCGAACGCCAATGCGAACAGCAGTACGATCGGGAGATACGGAGCCAGCATCTACAGCCCTTCCCTCTCTCCACGGTGTGGACGAGCGAAACGGTGCCAGGCTAGTCCGTCAGCCGCGGCCGATCCGTGGTGGGGCATGCCTAACGCACCGCCGGTGTGATGCGCGTCAGCACGGAGATCACCCGGTCGGAGAGATCGCCGTCGCGCGGGTCGGACAGGTTCGCCAGCAGCTTGAGGACGAAGCGCATCAGCGCAGGGTGCGGCAGGCCGTGCCGAGTGCAGGCACGCATCACCGCCGGGTGGCCGATGAGCTCCACGAACGCGGCACCGAGCCGGTAATACGCGCCCCACTCGTCGGCCATCCGGGCCGGATACGCTCGCAGCGCGCGCTCGCGCTGCGCGCCCGCCGGCCGAGCCAGCGCTTGCCCGACGGCCTCGGCCGCGAACTTGCCCGACTCCATGGCGTACGGGATTCCCTCGCCGTTGAAGGGATTAACCGATCCTCCGCTGTCGCCGACAAGCAACATCCCGTTGGCGTAGTGCGGTGTGCGGTTGAAGCCCATCGGCAAGCCTGCGCCGCGTGTGGGCCCTACCGCGTTGGCTTCGCGTAGACCCCACTCCTCGGGGGTGGCGTCCAGCCACGACGTCAGGAGGACGCGGTAGTCGGTCCTTTGGAAGACCGCCGACGTGTTGAGCACTCCAAGCCCTACGTTGACGGTGCCGTCGCCCATTCCGAAGATCCACCCGTAGCCGGGGAGTAGGTGGGCGTGGTCCGCACCAGCGGGACCGTCCCACAGCTCCAGCCACGATTCCAGGTAGTCGTCGTGGGTACGCGGGCTCTCGTAGTAACGGCGCACCGCCACGCCCATCGGCCGCTTGTCATTGCGGTGCACGCCGAGCCGCTGGGCGAGCTTGCCGGCGACGCCGTCACAGGCGAGTACGACGGGCGCGCGGTAGGTGACCGGCCGCTTGTCGGGACCGGCGATGGCATTGATGCCGGCTACGGTTCCGGTGCGGTCGAGGACAGGCTCGGCGACGGTGGTGTGCTCGTGCAGCACCGCACCGGCCTTGACCGCATGGTTGGCCAGCATGGCGTCGAGATCGGCCCGCGGCCGGACCAACCCGTAGGACGGGAAGCTGGTGAGCTGCGGCCAGTCCAGGTGCAGCCGCAGGCCCCCGCCGATAACCCGTAGCCCCTTGTTGTGCAGCCAGCCGGCCTGCTCACTCACGTCGATGCCCATGTCGACGAGTGCGCGGGTGCCGCGCGGCGTCAGGCCGTCGCCGCAGACCTTCTCGCGGGGGAAAGCCGACTTCTCCAGCAGCAGGACATCAAACCCGGCAGTGGCCAGCCAGTAGGCTGCGCTGCTTCCCGCGGGGCCGGCCCCGACGACGATCACGTCGGCGTCGTATCGGTGCTCGTCCGGGATGCCGGCGGGCTGAGCACGCGACGACCCGTCGGCCGCACGGGTGCCCACCGCGGTCATTGCGCGCTCCTGTCTCGCTGAGTCATGGGCTGTTTGTGAACGCTTTCACGAGCCGTTTCGTGCCGAGTGTAGGCGCCTGGCCAGGCAGGCCGAATACGGCTCGGTCGTCGCCCGCCCCGCGGCCCTTTGCAGGCTCGCCGTGGCGGGGTGTTCGCCGATACGGTCGCACCGTGGAGATGCCAGCCGCCAGCGTGACCTCGGAGCCGTTCGTTGCAGATCCGGCAGCGCTGGGCATGAAACAACATCCCGAGGGCGGCTGGTTTCGCGAGACATGGCGGCATGCGTTGACCGTTCCGACGCTGCGGGGCGACCGGTCGCTTGCGACCTGCGTCTCCTTCCTGCTGCTACCGGGTGAGACCTCCGTCTGGCATCGGGTGACCTCCGCCGAGCTGTGGCTGTGGCAAGGCGGCGGGCCGGTGCTGCTTACGCTCGGCGGCTTCGACGAGACCCCAGTGGCCGAGTT
Source organism: uncultured Actinomycetota bacterium (assembly GCA_963839995.1). Lineage (GTDB taxonomy): Bacteria > Actinomycetota > Actinomycetes > Mycobacteriales > Jatrophihabitantaceae > CAWIUB01. The sequence continues at coordinate 114,175 of CAWIXH010000020.1, forward strand.
CTCCTGCGAACTCGGCGCGGGTGGCCAGTACCTGGTCCGCGGGGACGAATGGCAGAGCGCGTCACCGGTCACCGATCGGGCGACGCTTGTGGCTTGCGTGGTTGCTCCCGGATTCGACTTCGCCGATTTCTCGCTGCCCGACCGGCGATAGCGTGCGATGCGTGCGTCGGGTGTCGATTCATTCGCATTGGCTCGCGCGCCGACGGCGTGCCAATAGGAGATCTCACCGGCCTCCGGCGAGCTGCGCTCGAGCGTGGCTAGCAGCCGGACCGGCTAACGCTCACCCAGACTCGATACCGTCGCCGTCGTGACTAGTGAGATCCACACGGGCCACGTCGCGCAGATCAACCCGGTGACGCTGTACCGGATCCTGCAGCTGCGTTCGGAGGTGTTCGTCATCGAACAGAACTGCGTCTATGCGGACATAGACGGGCGGGACCTCGAGCCCGAGGCGGTCCAGCTGTGGATCGAACGGTCGGATGACGTGGTCGCGACGCTGCGCATCGTCGCCGACCCGGCTGGCCGGCGGATCGGGCGCGTCGTCGCCGCCCGGCCCGCTCGCTCGGACGGTCTCGGCGCCGTGCTCATGGCCCGGGCACTCGAGCTGGCTGCGGGTCATGACATCGCCCTGGACGCCCAGACCTACCTCGAACGCTGGTATGAGCGGTTCGGTTTCCGCCGCAACGGCAAGGAGTTCATCGAGGACGGCATCCCGCACGTCCCGATGATCAGGCTCAGGACGTGGTGATCCACCGCAGCGCGAGACACCGGCGTCATCACAAGAGCAGCGCCACGATGGTGAGCAGCGCCGCCGTAGTCGTGAGCGCCGCGACGACCGCAACCGATCCGGGCGACGCCGCGCGAGCCTCTCCCTCCTCTGCCGGCAACACCCGTCGGCGAGAGACGAGAAGGGTCACGGCCCCGGTTGCGAGCCAGGCAGCTCCGGCTACCAGGTCGAGTCGGCGATCCTGCGCGATGCCGACCTTGACGATCAACGCGGCCAGGGCGGCAGCAGCGAGCGCCGTACGGTCCCACGCCAGAGCGGTGCGTGGGCCAGCCAGCCCGTACGTCACACGGTGATTCGACTCGCTCATTTGCCCACGATCACGGCGAAGACGAGGACACCGACGCCCACCGCGCTCAGGGCGCCGGCAACGATCGGCAACATTGGGCTGAAGGCCAGCGGGCGCCCTCCGCGCATGGCCCGCTCGTTCGCCGCCCAGCGGGTGTAGGCGAGCACGCTGAGCGCTAGGCCGGTGACGGCCAGGATCGCGCCCAGTGTCGTTCGGGCTCCATGGACTCGGAACGGCGGAACAAGCTGGACGATGGCCACTGCGCCGGCGAGCAGGGCGAGCGAGGTGCGGATCCAGGCCAGGAAGGTGCGCTCGTTGGCCAGCGAGTAGCGGTAGTCCGGGTCGTCGCCCTCGTCCATCCAGGCTGGGCGCTTCAGCGGGTTCACCCGCTCATCGTCTCGCTTTGGTCATCACCGGTCGCGGAAGCCGTCCAGGAAACGTCGGAACACGCCGCCGGCTGGGCGGAGCGGGGCAGCGGGTGGCGGCGCGGTCGGCCGCTGCCGGGCTATTGGCGCGTTGTAGTCGGTGCGCGCGATCGCGTCGACGACCTGCGCCTCGTCGAAGTCCTCCGACCCGTCGATCGACGGCACGAACCCGACCAGCATCCCGTCGCGCATCACCTGGGCCTCCAGCCCGGCCGTGCCGTCGGAGTCCCAGACCGCCTCCCGTCCATCGCCCAGGCTGATGCGGATGCCGAACTGGTAGACGCCCTCCTTCGCGACGCGACCGTCGATACCCCGCTCGCGCAACACGTCGACGACCCGCCGCGCCCTGTTCTCCTCCATGAGATCACGGTAAACGACCGGGGCACGCTAGAAAGAGCACATGACGCAGACGACCTCGCAATCGCAAGGCAGCTGGTTGACCCGTGACGAGCTGGAGGAGCTACGCCAGCGAGCGCCGGTCCTGTACGTCGATGCCATCCCAGTGCGCGTCAACACCCACGGCGCAGTGACCTCGATCGGGCTGCTGCTGCGGGCGACAGCCCATGGCACGATCACTCGGGCGCTGGTGTCCGGACGGGTGCTCTACCACGAGCTGGTACGTGCCGCCTTACTGCGGCATCTGGAGAAGGATCTGGGTCCGCTTGCCCTGCCGCGCATCCCGCCGTCGCCGCAGCCGTTCACGATCGCCGAGTATTTCCCGATGCCGGGAGTGACGGCGTTTCACGACCCGCGGCAGCATGCCGTCTCGCTTGCCTACGTCGTGCCGGTCGAGGGCGACTGCGAGCCGCAGCAGGACGCGCTTGAACTGATCTGGCTGACCCCCGCCGAGGCTCGGTCGCCGGGTCTGCTACACGAGATGGCCGGTGGGCAGGGCCTCCTGCTCCAACAAGGTCTCGCACATCTTGGCTTTTGACCGGTTCACGACACGGTGTTACTTCTGAGACGCATGCACGGTGTATGCGCCGAGGTAGAAGAGGTCCGGACGGCGCACCAGGCCTAGTTCGTCACTCGGGTCGAGCAACCGGTCGACCGCCGCGCAATCGTCGCTGCTGAGCGCGTCGGCTGCCAGCTCGCGGGTGCGCTGCAACCGACGCACCGCGAGCTGCCGAACCTCGTCGGACACCGGAGCGCGCAGGTCGAGCAGGAACGCCCGGCTGCCCAGGTGCGCCAGTCCGGCGCGTTCCATCAGGAACGGCCAGTCCAGGGATGTGCGCACCGGCTTGTTTCGGTGGCCCATTCGAGCCGCATGCATATGCGGGGGCTCCGCGTCCAGCCGCGAGAGGAACCCCGGCTGGCCGACGCCGCACTCGTCGGGCAGGAAGCGGCTGGGCAGGCCGCCCTCGACCAGCGCCAGGACGCCCCCTGGCGTCAGCCGCTCGCGCAGCCCGCCCAGCGCCCGCTGGGCATCTGGCACGTGATGCAGTACCCGGCTGGCCCAGATGAGGTCCGCGGCGGGCAACGCGGCCAGCTCGTCGATGACGTCGGCGCGCAGGGTCTGCACACGCTCGCCCAGCCCCAACCGTTCGGCCCGCTGCAACGAGCGCGCCAGCAAGGCCGGTGATTCATCGACGGCGACGACTCGTGCCGTGGGCAGGACCTGCGCGAGCACGCAGCTGGCCACTCCGGGACCAGACCCCAGGTCGATCACCGTCGAGGCCTGCGCAGCGTGCGAGACGACCCACCGCACCGCCGGCTCGATCCAGGGCAGGCCGATTTCCCCTTCGCGTTCGAGCTCGTCGGCTCGCTCGCCCCAGTCGATTGCCTCGTGTTGATGTGTCATTTGGCTAACCTCTTCGCGCGAGCGCTCATCGGCCATCTTGTCGGAGGCACCTGTTCCGACGGAAGGGTGGGGCTGATCGCAGCGTGAGAAGTTGACTATTGGCAGACCCTTCATCGGGCTTCGCCCCGGCCCGACGAGCCGTCCGGTGCTGTTGGCGGCCAGCCGAACTTGGCCACGGACGGTCAGCAACGCCTGACCGGAGGCAGCCAACTTGCTCATGGAGTGTCATCGACAGGCCGATGGCGGTGGTCGGGGCACGACCGGCGATGTAGACGACTGATTGGGCCCCCGCCTGAGCGGATAGTCTGGCGGCTTCGGTGACGTGAGTGTTGTTGCCCCTTCCGGGACGCCCGCGCGCGGGCTGAAAATGTCGGCGGGTTGCCCGCCGACGCCGATCGTTTGCTTGGGACCAGAGCCCGTAGGTGAGTGTGGCGCCGGGGCTTGCACGTGAGGGTTGCGCATTGTTGCCAAAAGCACGCCGATCAGACTTCGGTTCCCCGCCGGGCCTTGCGGGCATCCCGCCCCAGCCGTGACGAGGTGAGGAGAGTGGCGATGGATGGCGACGGCGAGCGGGTGCAGCTCGACTGCGCCGATGAGGAGATCGTGGCACGGGTCGCCGCGATCGACGTGGCCAAGGACTCGGGCATGGTGTGCACGCGGGTACCGCACCCGGGCAGCGCGCGGCGGCGCACGACGACGGTGTGGAGTGTGCCGGCCCGCACCAGCACGATCATGGTCCTGGCCGAGCGGCTCGCGGTCGAGGGCATCGAACGGGTAGTGCTCGAATCGACCCTCGGCTACAAGTCACCCTGGAACCCGCCGCATGACCACCAGCCCCCTCCCTCACCAGATTCGCCGATCAGCGTGCGTATCTCAACCACGCGACACTTGGATCACCCTGCGTAGCGAAGTTCGTCATGCGCTCATGACCGTCTCTCGGCCGCTCCGAATGGCCGCTAACGTTCCTGCCCGGCTCGACGCACCTTGAGGTCTGCTCCGATCGAGGAGCAGACCTCAAGGACGTGGCCGCTGCCGCCACCAGGCGTGCATCCAGCAAGAAGGAAGCCACAACTCGATCACAATCCCCCGTTCCGGCCCGAGTGTTTGTCATTGACCCCGGCGGCATCGAAGGTTGCCATCTCTCGCAAGATGCGGGCCGACGCTTCGACGATGTTCAGGGCCAGGCATGCGCCGCTGCCCTCGCCGAGACGCAGCTCGAGGTCGAGCACCGGCTCGCTGCCAAGGTGTTCCAGGACCGCCGTCGCGCCGGGCTCGGTGGAGCGGTGGCCGACGATCACATACGGCAGCACCTCTGGGCAGTCGGCGTGGGCGGCGAGCAGGGCAGCGCAGGAGATCACCCCGTCGACAACGACCGGCACCCGCTGCGCTGCGGCGCCGACGATGAACCCGGCCAGCGCAGCGATTTCCAGGCCGCCCACCTCAGCAAGTACAGCGTGCGCCTGAGCGCGCGACGGCAACCGGTTCACCGCCCGTTCGACGACGGCGATCTTCCGCCGCAGCGCTTCATCGTCGACTCCGGTGCCGCGGCCGGTGACGGCGCTGGCGGGACGTCCGGTGACCGCGGCGATGACCGCGGCGGCCGCCGTGGTGTTGCCGATACCCATGTCCCCGGTGACGAGCACGGCGGCACCCCGGGCCACGAGATCCGCGGCGACCTGCGCGCCGACATCACGTGCGGCCCGCGCGTCGCTGTGCGACATCGCCGACCCGGTGGCGAGGTTGGCCGTGCCGGGGCGGATGCGTCGTCGCAGCAGTCCGGGCGCGTCGGTGAGACCGAGCGCGTCCAGGTCGGTGGCGACTCCGACATCGACGACGGTGACGGTGGCGCCCGCTTGTCGGGCCAGGACGTTGATGGCCGCGCCACCGGCGACGAAGTTGGCGACCATCTGCCCGGTCACCTCTTGCGGCCACGGCGTCACGCCTGCTGCGACGACGCCGTGGTCAGCGGCGAACACCGCGACCGCGGCCGGGTTGGGGATCGGTGGCGGGTCGCTTCCGCTGATGGCCGCGAGTTGGATGCCCAGGGTCTCCAGACGGCCCAGCGAGCCGCGGGGCTTGGTCAGCCGGTCGTGGTGGGCGCGGGCACCGTCAGCTGCGGCGTGATCGACCGGGCCGACGAGTGCAATAGCGGCCGCGTACGCACCGATCTCCTCAGTGAGCGCGACGTGGACTGCGCCGCCCGGGTCACGGTCCGGGCCGGTGCGCACGAAGCCGACGCCCGCCGCCCGGGCGGCCTCCGCGTCGACTGCGGCGTCGCCGACGAACAGCGCCTCGCCGGGCTGCGTGCCCAGGTGCGCCAGCGCGCGCCGGATCCCACGCGGGTCCGGCTTGGCCGCACCGACATCCACGGACGTGACGATCACCTCGAGCAGATCCTCGAGGCCGGTGCCACGCAGCGCGAGCCGCACCTGGTCACCGGTCATGACGGCCGTGTCGGTCACGGCACCGAGGCGGTAACGCCGTGCGAGGGCCCGCAGTGACCGGACCGCGCCGTCGACCGGTCGGACGGCGAGTTCCTCGACCGGAGTGCCCGGGGGGTCGGCATGTACCAGGGTGTCGCCGATGTCGAACAGAATCGTCGTGATCACGGTGCACTCTCCTCGAGTCGTCCACGGGCGAGGCCTGCCACGGCCAGCAGCCCTGCCAGGGCAAGGGACACGTCACGGGACAGCCGCACGGCACGGGCGATGTCACCTCGGCTGGGTGGCCGGCCGTCGCCAAGGGTGGGTCGACGCTCGACGCGTCCGCGGTACGAACTCTCGCCGCCAAGGCGCAGCCCGAGCGCGGCGGCGAAGGCCGCCTCCGCGACGCCGCTGTTCGGTGACGGGTGAGCTGGCGCATCACGTCGCACGATGCGTACGACCCGAGCCGCCGCCCGTGGCCGGCAGCCAGCCACCAGAGCGGCCGTCGCCCGAGCGGGGGCCCAGGCTGCCGCGTCGTCCAGCCGAGCGGCGGCCCAGCCGTACCGCGAGTACCGCCCGTCGCGGTGGCCGACCATCGCGTCCATCGTGTTGACGGCCCGATGCGCGAGCACCCCGGGCGCCCCGGCGAGAGCAGCCCACAGCGCTGGGGCGACGACGGCGTCGACGGTGTTCTCGGCGACCGACTCCACGACGGCGCGGCACACCTGCGCCTCGTCGAGCCGGTCGGGGTCGCGGCCCACCAGGGCGGGCAGTAGGCCTCGCGCCCGGCCGAGATCACCGACTGCCAACGCCCGGTCGACCGCACCGGCCGCCTCGCCGAGCGCGCGCCCGGCTGCTGCGAGATACGTGGCAACGACGGTAGAACGGATCACGGCGCCGGAAGCGGCGCCGATGCCCACCCCGGCTGCGGCGTGCGCGATGCCGGCGGACCGCCGGTCGGCATACAGCCGACGCTCGACACCCTGTAGCGCGTAGCCAAGGACGGCGACGGGATGCGGGCGCAATGGCGGCTCACCGAACAGCTGGTCAGCGAGGATGCCTACCGCTGCCCCCATTGGGCGGGTCACCACTTCGCCGCCGCCACCACGAGCGCCACGGTCTCGCCGATGACGCCGGCTGCGCCAAGTACGTCGCCGGTGAAGCCACCGAGCCGATGGCGGGCGAATAGCACAACGCCGAACGCGCCGATGGCGCCCGCCGCGACGGCGACCCCGCCCCGCAGGTGGTCCACCGCCGCGCCCAGCGCTACCGCGCCCACGAAGCCGTATGCGGCCACCGGACGCCAGTCGCCACCGAGCATGACGCTCGCCAAGCCGCCCGACGGATGTGCATACGGGAGTGCCCGGGCCGTCACCGCCATCACGGCGCGCGAGGCACACCACGCCCCAGCGATCAGCAGCACGCTCGGCGACATCGATGCCAGAGCCGCGAAGCGGGCGAGCAGCACGGTGGCACCGAGGGCCACGCCGTACGCGCCGACGGTCGGTTCGGCCATCACCGCAAGCCGCCGGTCTGGTGGCAGGTGGGGCAGCAGCCCGTCCGCGGCGTCGATCAGCCCGTCGAAGTGCAGCAGGCCGGTCAGGGCCAAATCTGTCAGGACGGCCAGGGTGGCCGCAACGGCAGGTGGCCAGATGCGGTCCGCGCCCCACCACACCCCGCCGACGGCGGCACCGATCCCTGCGCCTACCGCGGGAAACCACGACAGGGTGCGACGGTCGGGTACCGCGGCGCCACCGAGCGGGGTGAGGAACGCGATCGCCCGCCGCATCAGGCCCGGTCCAACGGCAGCACCCGACCGGCGACGACCAGCAGAACCTCGTCACAGGCGTCGGCCAGGGCGCAGTTCACCGTCCCGAGAACGTCCCGGAAGCGGCGGCCGGCCGACGAGGATGGGTGCACACCGAGGCCGACCTCCTCGGAAACCACCACCGACGAGCCAGCGCGCTCGGTCAACGCCGCGCACAGCGCCCCGACATCCACGGCGAACTCGTCATGCGCAGCCAGCCAAGCACCGAGCGAGTCGACCAGAACGGAGCCGGCGACCTCGCGCAGTGTCCCGGCCAGATCGGGGCCGGTCTCGATCGTCGCCCAGGTCGCGTCGCGACGGGCCCGATGCATTGCCACCCGGGCGGCGTGATCCTCGTCGCTGATCACGGCCGTGGCGAGGTAGGTCACCGGGGCCGGCAGCTGTGCGGCCAGCCGTTCCGCGACCCGCGACTTGCCGGAGCGGGCGCCACCGAGCACCAACGTGATCACGTCCGGCCCGCCAGGTAACGCCCGGTGCCCTCGGCCACAGCGGCCCGCACCGCCCGGGCCAGGCGGGCGCCCCACGACGACCGCGGCCCGCCATAGCGCTCGGCACCGCCTGGCGGGCAGCAAACGAGCACCGCGTCCGATGCCGTGCCCGTGCCCGGGACGCCGAGCTCGAGCAGCGCCTGCGTCTTCGCCTCGGTCGCGGTCACCACGGCGTTGACTAGTGCGGCGTCGCAGAGCGGCGCCGGAATGTGGCACACCAGGTTGATCGTTCCGGGCACCCACGGGTCGTCCACGCCGTCGTCGCTGGCCGCCCAGGTCGGGATCGAGACGCCGACGGTGGCGTCACAGCGGACGCCGCCGTCCCCGTTCGAGGCCACATCCAGCACAGGTGCCGCGGTGAGCATCCCGACGCCGGCACCGGACGGCAGGCCGAGTTCGCTGGCGATGGCGGCCGCGTGCCCGGCCGGATCCGCCCGGCCGTAGTCGACGGCGACCTCGGCGTTGACCGCCCATAGGCGCGCCCCGAGACCGCCACCCAGCACCGCCGTCGACAGTGCGTGCACCGGCGGATCGAAGTGCCACACGAGCACCGGACGGCGCCGCCCGGTGCCGTCGTCGCGGTACGTCGCGCGGCGCAGCTCAGTCATGGACCCGCCGCTCCCGTACCGGCAGGACGGCCGGCCGGCCGCCCTCGTGGATGATGCGCACGTGCGCTCCGTAGTAGCGCGCGAGGTTGTCCGCGGTCAGCACCTGAGCCGCCGGGCCGTCGACGACGACGCGCCCGCGGTCGAGGAGCACCAACCTCTCGGCGTAGTGGCCAGCCAGGGTGAGGTCGTGCATGGTGCTGACGACGGTCAGGCCATGGTCATGCCGCAGCCGGTCGACGAGGTCGAGCACCTGTTGCTGATGCCCGACGTCCAATGCAGTGGTGGGCTCGTCGAGCAGCAGGATCGGGGAACCCTGCGCCAGGGCGCGGGCGATGAGCACCCGCTGCCGCTCACCGCCGGACAGGGTCGTGATGACCCGCTGCGCAAGGCCGAGCAGGTCGAGGTGGGCGAGCGCGTCGTGTACCGCGGCCAGGTCGCGCGGGCCCTCGACACCCAACGCGCGGATGTGCGGCGTGCGGCCGAGCAGCACGTAGTCGACGACGCGCGCGCCCTCCGGGATGACCGGGGACTGCGGGACGAGCGCAACCAGCTGCGCCCGCTGACGGCGCGGCAGGGAGCCCGCCGGCCGCCCGTCCAGATGCAGCGTGCCGGCACCCTGCACCAATCCGGCGATGAAGCGCAGCAACGTCGACTTGCCGGCACCGTTCGGGCCGACGACGGATAGCCACTCGCCGCGCTGCACCTGCAGGTCGATCCCGCTCAGCACGACGTGGTTGCCGAGCGAGACCGCGACCCCCGAGCAACCGATCATTCTGTGACTCCGAAGCGCCTCGAGGAGCGGAGCACCAGCACGAAGAACGGGGCGCCGAAGAACGCGGTCACCACGCCGATCGGGATCTCCGCAGGCGCGGCGAGCGTTCGCGCCAGCAGGTCGGTCGCGCACAAGAACGCCCCGCCGAACAACAGCGAAAGTGGCAGCACCACGCGATGACTGCGTCCGGCCAGCAGCCGGACGGTGTGCGGGACGATGATCCCGACGAAGCCGATCAGCCCGGACACCGACACCGCGGCCGCCGTCCCCAACGAGGCCGCGATGACCACGATGAGCCGGCTGCGCCGGGCATGGATCCCCAGGGTCGTCGCCTCGTCGTCGCCTACGGCGAGCACGTCGAGCACGCGTCGGTGCGCCAGCAGGACGACCCAGGAGAGCACGGCGAACGGCAACAGCAGCCGGACGTCATGCCATCCGGCCGTGGACAGCCGACCCAGAATCCACGAGTAGACCTGGCGAATCGTGTCCTCGTTACGCTGCTGGAGGTAGGTCTGCGCGGCGGTGAGAAAGCTCGCCACGGCCACCCCGGCAAGGATCAACGACGCGGTTGACGCGCGGCTGCCGCCTGCGGCGCCGAGCGCGTAGGCGAGTGCCACGGCAGCCAGCGCCCCGACGAACGCCGCGAGCGGCGCGCCCACCGGGGTTGCCGACCCCTCGGCCGTGCCGGCGATCACGATCGTCACGCCGAGACCCGCACCGGCGGCGGCGCCGAGCAGGTAAGGGTCGGCCAAGGGATTACGGAACACCCCTTGGTAGCTCGCCCCGGACAGCGACAGCGTGCCGCCAACGAGCAGTCCAAGCACGACTCGGGGCAGGCGAATCTGCTCCACGATCGCCGTCTGCTGCACGCTGAGCTGGGAGTGCAGCCCGAACAGATCGCGCAGGGCGTCCACAGGTGGGACAGCGACCGGACCGACGACGAGCCCCGCGATTGCAGCCATCGCCACGGCGGCCAGGCCGGCGAGCAGCCACCACACCCGCAGCCGGCCCGGTTGCAGGGTGGCACCGCCGTGCACCGCGCTCTCGCGGTCGGGGGCGATCGTCACTGTACAGGGATCGCCTTGACGGCGCCGACAATTCGCTGCAGGAGATCCACGACCCGCGGCCCCCAGCGGCTGGCGACATCGTCGTCGAGCAGCACCACATGGCCGGCGCGGACCGCCTTCAACTTGCTGAACCCCGGCCGGGCGGCGAACTTGGCCGCCGTCAGTCCACAACATTTCGTATCAGCCAGGAAGACCAGATCCGGGTCGGCCTTGACCAGATACTCCGCGGACAGCTGCGGATAGCCGCCCCCGCTGCGGTCCGCCGCATCGGCGATGTTACGCAGGCCGGCAAGCGCGTAGAGCTGGCCGAGGAACGTCTTGGACGTCACCGTGTACAGGGTGTTGTCCAGCTCGTGGTAGTAGGTCAGCGGCGTGGTTCGATGGGGCAGGCCCGCCACCAGCTGGCTGATGCGGGCCCGCATCGACGCCACCAGGCGCGCCGCCTCGGTGCGATGGCCCGTCTTGTCGCCCAGGGCGGCGATCTCCTGGTACGAGTCGCGCAGCGTCGTCGCAGCGGGCTGCACCAGCACCGGGATCTTCAGCGTTCGCAGCTGCGCCGTGAGGTTCTTGGTGTCGTCCGCGACGATGACGAGGTCCGGCGTGTACCGAGCGATGGCCTCGACATTCGGCTGGTATGCAGACAGATTCGTCTTCGGCACCGCATCGGGATAGTTCGAGTTACTGTCCACCGCGACGACCTGGCCGCCGGCGCCGATGGCGAACAGCATCTCGGTCGCCGTCGGCGACATCGACACGATGCGATGCGGGCCGCCTGCCGGGCTGGTGCTGAGCTTTCCCGCTGTCGATGCGATGGTGCTCCCGCACGCGGTGAGCAGGGCGAATGCCACGAGTGCCGCGGCGGGTTTGCAATTCACGTTCGGTGGCTCCTCCTCGGTCGTCGAGTGGGGACGCTCGACGGCAGAGGGCCTGCCGCGCGAACCGATGCCCGTCCTCGAGGCTGGTTCGTCACGCCGACCCGGTAGGCGACCTGACTTGCCTCCCGAGGGAGGATCACAGTTGCGGGACAGCGCCGGATTCGCACCGGACTTCGCTGCCGGGTGACAGACATGCCGAACCTACGGCCCATGTGTGCGAGCGTCAACCGAGCGAGCATCGGCTCCTCATCGCTCGGCCGTCCCATCGGGATCGTTGCCCGGTTGTCGCGAAGCGCTGGGCCCCGATGTCCATACCGGGCCGCGACGGGTGCTGGCACGGGACGGAACCTGAGTCCGTCAGCCCACTTTGCCTGTCGCAGCGGTGGTCTCCGCAGCGCTCAGGCCGTCCGCGACGGGCGAAGCGCTCCCCTGATCGCTCAGCCATCTGAAGCGTGCTCGACCGCGTGAGGGGCCTCATCTGGACAGCTGCCTGCGTCGAGCTGCCTGCGTCGAGCCGCCTGTCGGAATCGAACCGACGACCTTCTCATTACGAGTGAGCCCGGCACTCACGGTGTGCTCAACCCCCATATCCCGCAGGAACATTGGGGCGGCGGATGAGCGGAACTCGTGAACTTAGCGTGTGCGGAAGCGTTTCTCCCGAACCCTTATTGAGCGCCCCCGGCTGGTGATTGAGGGCACCAGACCGGGGACTTGACCGGATGGAGGTCCGGCCCATGCCAACCCAACCAAGAAACCCCGCCAGCCACCACTACCAGGAGGCTGAGCGGACGCTGGACACGATCGGGGCGCTCGGCGCCGACGAGGCCGAGCGGACCGTCGAAGTGTTAACCGCTATCTGCCACGCCGTGCTGTCGGTCGCGGCGACGTTGGCGCTGCCCGCGGCCGACCCGCGCAGCGACCAGCAGCGCTTCGAACAGGACCACCACTGATGGCCGCGGGCTACGTGGGCCGTCACCGCGGCGAAGGCGTGCAGCATGTCTCCCGCTACCGCGGGCGGCACCGCGGCGAGAGAGGGACATCATGACCGTGGTGGTCGACATGTTCGACCACCTGCCGCCGTACGAGGCGAAGCTCCGGGTCGAGCTGCTCGCCGAGCAGGACGAGGAGCGGCGGGCCGGTCGGGTATGGCGGGCGCGCCGTTCGCTGGCTCAGCTGCTGCACGGCCTCGCGGAACGGGTGGATCCGTCGTGACCCGGCGGCGGGGCGCTCTGCTGACTGGCGCGGATCAGGACGCGACTAGTTGTTGTGCTCGCTGGAATGACACTCCGAGTGCAGCGCCGATATCACGGACGGGGAGGTGCTGCGCTGCCAGGTCGCGTGCGAGCCGTATCTGGTCGGCGCGCACGTGCCGTTCCATCGCGGCGAGTTCGGCGCGTTCGGCTTCGAGCTCACGGAGCCTATCTGCGACGGCGACACTGCCCACAACCTGCACCGAGCACGTGATGGTGAAGCTGTCCACGGGGACGTCGAGTGTGACGGCGATGAGTGACCGCGCCATGGTTTCGACTTCGCTGAGCCTGCGGGCCTGAGTGAGACCGTCCAGCTCGGGGACAGCGATCATCCACCACTTGCCCTCCCTGGTCACGGTCACGGCATAGTTGGTCATCGGGCGCTCCTGGGGCAGTCGCTGATGGCTTTGCGGATCTTGCGAACGACGCCTGGTGAGATCACGCGGTGGGTGGTGGGGACCGGGACCTGATGCTGCCCGCAGGGGCAACCGTAGTTGTCGTGGCGTCCGTCGCTTCGGATCATCCGCCAGCCCGCCTTGGTAAGTTCCTTGAGCATTTTCCGTGTCGGCTCGTCGCTCACCACTAGTTTAGTCTATGTTGCCTAGACGGTTCTAGTCCAGTGTGGCTAGACGAACCGCCGACGCTAGCCGCGGCGCCTAGCCTCCCACGCGGCCAGGTCAGCCTGGCGGTAGAGCTTGACGGGGTGCCCGGGTGCCGGACGCGACGAAACGTGCCTCGGGAAGCCGTGCGCGCGACGCTTGCGGGCCGTCTTCGCGGCCTCCAGGGTGCACGTCAGCAGCCGGGCGTCGACGGCCTCACGCAGCGACACCAGCGGCCCGTCCGGTGGCTCTGGGGCCTGTCTCACAGGTGTCTCAGGTGCCCCTAGGGGCGTGCCCCCCCTGTACCCCTGATATGCCCCTGTGGGGTATGTCTCGGACAGGTCCTCGGACACGGCGGCCTCATGCTCGCCGAGGTGTTCGACGCACCGCGCGGTGTGCGCGGCGAACGCGGGATGCCGGTAAACAAAGGTGAAACCCCGCCGCTCCGCGTGCAGACCCGCGGCGTCAGGGTGCGGAACGCCGAGCTTCGTGCGCGATACCGCGCGGACGGCGGCAGCCGTCAGCAGCCGCGCGGCATGCGCGCGCAACACCGGCACCGCAGGCACAGCTCACCATCCTCGCCGAAACACGCGCACAGCAGTGCGGCCCCGCCCCCCGGCCGGGCGCGCTGACACTCCACCGGGGGGCGGGGCCGCGTGCCGGCGCCCCTCGTCCGCGACGCGGCCGGAAGGTGAGGGCTACGCCACGGAAGCGCCGACGACTATCAGGCCTACTTGACCTCGAGGTAGCGGAAGTGGTTCACCGAAATCACACCAGCACCGGTCCGCCAATATGTGTACAGGCCACGCGTGCCGAGCGGCAGCCGGTTGGTCCCAAGCATGTGCGGGATCAGCTCTGCGGACATCCCCAACCGATCGACCACCTTGTAGCCCTTGAAGTTGCCGACGATGATCAGCTTCTTCGCGCTGGTCGCACCCGTGTCCATCGTCGACCATTCGACCTTCGGGCGGCCCAGGAAGTCGCCGCCCCGGTCGCCGTCGGCGAACTGCCGGGCCTGCGTCGTGGAGCCTTGCGCGACGAACTGGTACGTGGTGTCCCATGTGGCGGGCGCCGCGGCGAACGTCGAGGCGGGGATGAACCGGGCCGGGATCGCCGCCTTCAGCGCCCACGGGTCGCCGACCGCGTAGGTGGCGGTCGTCGCGGTCTGCACCCGCTGCGTGGTGGTGAGCCCGTTCAGCGCGCCGATGTTCAGGATCCCGGACGGCTCGTTGGTGCCGGACCCGACCAGGAACTTCGTGGCATCCAGCGTGTTCCTACCGTCGGCGACCAGCTGCACCAGCTGGGCGCTGAGCGACTCCCAATCCTGCGACGCCTCGATGGTGAACTGGCAGAACGCGCGGCCCTGCTGGGTGGCGATGTTCGGGCCGAGCAGCGCCGGCGACGCATCCGTCGCCTCCACACCCTCCTGCACGTAGGCGGCGGTCACCGAGTCTGCGGTGACACCCTGCCAGTTGTGCGTGCCGACCGTCACCACGTCCGCCAGGTCACGCACAGGATTGAGCGCGCCGCTTCCTGTGGTCAAAATTGTGGCATCGATCGTCAACGGCAACGGGAAGCCCGTGGCGCCGGTCGTCAGCGCGGCGTTCATGACCCGGTGCTGGTCCTGCACCGCGCCGATCTCCTGCACCGCGCGGACCTCGTCCGGGGAGAACCGGAGGTGGCCTTGCTGGGGGTCGGCGAGCATCTTCGCGAACGCCGTCCCGTAGTGCTCGTCGCCGACGGCGGCGAGGTACCGGGCGGTCATGCCCTGCGAGTCGCCGCGGCGCAGCACGTTGTCGAGCCGGTCCGCGGCGGCGGCGTTCAGCACCCGGCTGCCGGTGTACCGCTGCACCGCGTTCATGCCGGCGGTGCGGTAGGCCTGCACCCGCGGGTCGGTGTTCGGGGTCGACCAGCCGCCGTGATCTGACGGCGGCATGCCCGGGTTCGGCGGCGTGTTCGGCTGCGCCATCGCCGATGGGATACCCGGGCCCTCCATCCCGGAGTAGTCGCCGGCCTGCGCGCGGGCCACGACACGCTCACCGAGGCGCACATTCGAGATGCGCTGCTCGAGCACGTCCGCCTCGATGCGCTGGCGCGTGGTCGGGCGGTCGAACGCCGTGAGCCTCTGGCGCCGGGCCTCCAACGTCGGGTAGTCGGCGTCGCGCAGCTCGGCGCTGATCTCTGAACGGTAGGCCTCGGCGAGTTCTTCAGCCGAAGCACGGTAGGTAGTCATTTCGGGGCACCTCCGGGGGCGCGCGTAGGGACAGGCACCGCGTCCCGGAGGTGCCTCTTGCAACCTGGCCCCAGGGTCGCGCCGATTGGCTGCACCCGGCGGGGCTACACGCGCCCGGACGCCGATTGGCTGCCCAGACAGGGGTCAGTCTACGCGGCGTCGCCCTCGGGCGGCCACGGGCCGATCTGGGCCCGTTCACGCACCTCGCCGGGCGTGACCTCACGCCACGGCTGCCCGTCGCCGGGGTCGCCGCGGCGCGTCCACACCGACGTCGCGGCCAGCACGGTCACCGCCTCGAGCTCACGCACCAGACTGCCGGCCAGATCCTGCTCGCTGTACCCGTCCGGCAGATCCAGCCGCCAATCCCGCGCATGCGCGCCGTGCGCGTCGTCCTCACCCGGCGGATCCAGGAAGTCCAAGCCGCTCACGACAGCAACCTCGACGGGTTGTACTTGAACGGATTCCCGCCGGTCAGCAGATCCGAGTCCGGGTCGAAACCCTCCGGGTCGTCATCCCGGATACCGCTACGCCCGCGAGCGTCCGGCGACAGCCCGAGCGCCGACGCTAGATGCCGCAACTGCGTACCGGCCTGCACCCACACCGTCATCGCCGGCGACTTCACGTCACGGCCCTTGTCGACCACGCTGCGCCCCGGCACCAGCACACCAGCCGCAGCCAGCTCCGCAGCCGCCAGCACGTACACCGACCAGGCGATGCAGAACGCCGCCAGCAGCGCCCGGTCACCTTCCCGGAACCGCACCGGGTGATGCTCGTACACCTTGCCCAGCCGCGCCCACTCGGCGCGCGCCGTCTCGTCCAGCACGGCGGGCACCTCGGCCCAGTCCAACCCGATCCCGCCGACCCGCACGTCGACCGCAGCCGGCGCCGGCGCAAGCGGCCTCATCACCTTCAACCCGGGTGGTGTACGCCGATTCGCCATGATCACAGCCTGTCACTTATCAGAACTGACCCGCAACGCCGTCGGTGTAAGCCGGGTGGGGAAGGCGGTCCTGGCAGTTGTGGATCTTGCGTGCCGCCCCCGCCCCCCCGGTGGTCACGCCACGTCACCGTCTCCGTCCGCGCCCTCGGCGTCGTCGTCCTGTTCGGCGTCGGCGCGGTCGAGCGCGAAGGCCAGCGCGTCGGCGATCAGCTGCGACCATGACATGTCTGGTGCTCGTTGTTCGCACTCGGCGACGAGATCGTCGTCGAGATCAACCGCGATCCGCACGCCCGTCATTGTCGCGCGCGTCCTGCTCGGTGTGGTCGTGCCATGCGGCGGCGGGTGTGCGTGCTGCCTGGTCTGGCCAGTGCGCGGGCGGTCGCATCAGCCCGTCGACCCTGGTCGTCCACCCTTCGGCGAGCAGCAATTCGTGTTGCTCGGTGCTGTTCATCTATCTCCTTCCCTCTCGACTGTGGCGGACCGTGGCGGACTGTGGCCGCGCCACGGTCGCGTGAGCGTCCGTGTGACTGTGGCCGGTGGCTGCGCTGTATGCAGCCACGGTCACAGCCACGGTCACGAGGCTCACGGCGCGTCTCCGCTGGGAGAAGGCTCAGCCACAGTCACAGCCACGGTCGCAAAGAGCCTGGCCGACCGTGGGCCTTGACGCTCGATTAACTTCCCGTCGAGCACTAGCCGGGTGAGTGCGTTGTCGACGCGGTCCTTGCCGACACCGGTTGCCTTCGCGCGGATGGTGCGGAGGCTTGCCGCTAGCCCGCGTGCTTCGAGGTCGGCCACGGCGGCCAGCATGTTCGCGTCGTCGTGGTCGTCTCGTGTCCCGGTGGTTTCGCTCTTGGTCTGTTCGGCCGGTTCGATGAACGCAAGGTCGAGGTAGCCGACATGCGTGCGGGTGTCGTCCACGATCAGCGACCCCATGAACGTCTTGCCGGGTAGCTTGCTGGGCCTGCCGGCGCGGCGCAGGTGACCCGGGCGGTCCTTGGTGACGAACACGTGGGAGCAGCCGCGGAGGTCGCGGCCGAACGGGGCGGCGTTCTCCAGCAGGATCAGCGAGCCGGTGAGCCCGTTGCCTTTGTGGATGGACCCGAGTGGGTCCCGGCCGCGTCGTTCCTTGTCTTTGACGACGTGGTCGCAGGCCAGTGTCGCTGCGCCGACGGCGGTGCAGGGTTTCACCAGCCGGCGGCGGAACGCGGCCACGCCGTCCTCTTCCCGGATGCCTTGACCGTGCATCGACATGGCTTCGTTGACGCCGTCGAGGACGACCAGCGACGGCGCGGGGCGCAGTAGGGCGGCCAGCCGGGGCGGGGTGACCGGCTCGGCTGGGCCGACGAACACGAACCGGGTCAGGATTACGTCGTTAGGGACGCCGAGCGCTTGGAGCCGTTCGATGGTGTCGGCGGGGTCGGCTTCCTCGAAGTGGATGTAGAGCGCGCGTTTGCCGTTGGTGAGTTCGGCGGCCACGGACGCGGCGGCGAGCCACGATTTCCCGGATTCCATCTCGCCGATGGCGGTGTGTTCCTTGCCTGGGTAGATGAGCCGCAGCCCGTCGGATCGGGCGAGGCCGATGGTGGGTTCGGGTCGGATGACCTGGCCGTTGAGGTAGGGCGCCAAGTCGACCGGAGCCCACGACGAGCAATCCGCGTCGGCCGCGTCGCCGATGGTGCTGGCCTGGGGTGGGTGCTGGTGGTCGCCGAGTTCCCCGGCTACCTTGGCGTCTGTCATCCGTTCGGCGCGGGTGACACCCCAGGCGAGGGCGTCGCGGATCTCGCCGCGGCTTTCGGGGCGTTTGTCCCCGGTCTCGAGTACCACCCGGAACCGTGCGGCCAGCGCCGCCAGCGCGGCCGTGTGATCCTGCTCGGTGATGCAGCCGCGTCGGTGCGCGGCGGCCAGCCGGGTGGCCTGGCCGACGAGCCACGGATGCCGGGCGCCGGGTGTGTCCGTAGCCCAGCCTTCGGCCATCGTGGTGACGTAACTGCAGGTCCGATCGGCGAACCGCCAACCGCCGGCCTCGGCGACGGTCTCGCCGAGCTGCTCCCGATCCTCCGCCAGCTCCCGTATGCCGTAGGCGTCGAGGCATTCGCGGATCTGCTCGAGGGACACCGGGGTGCCGGCGAGCGGGGTGAGCCCGGTCCGTTTCGGGGCGGCCTTGCGGTTCGTGGTGCCCGGGGCGCGCAGCACCCTGGCCAGGTCGTACACGTTGTCGACGTGGCCGCCGTGGGCTTCGGCGACGCGGTTGACGAGCCTGCCCCAGCGGCGCAGCAGCGCCTGCGCGGCGAGCCATCGTGGGTCGGTGTCGTCGGGCCAGTCGGTGCCGGGGCCGCGTTCGACAGCCCAGTGCGGTTGCAGGCCGTGCCCTGTCGACACGACGGCGACCGGTGCCGAGCCGAGCAGCCCGGCCAGGTCGGTGATCACCGTTGCGGCGGCGTCCCAGCCGGGCATGCCGCCGGCCTTGACGTCGAGGTCCGCGTACAGCTCCCGCAGCCCGACCACGTCGGCGGCTTTACCACGTCCCGTCCCGTTGACCCGCTCGTGTAGCGGCTGCGTGGAGAACCAGCAGTCGACCTCGGTGTACCTGGCGGCGAGGTCGGGCGCCTTCTCCACGGTGGTCATCTCCGCAGTGAACGACGCCCCGTGGCAGATGGCGGTGCGTTCGCCGGGGTCACGGCCGAGCGTGTCCAGCAGGTCCCGCAGCTCGGCGGTCATCGGGTCGCCTGCCAGGCGTCGATCGCCACGAGGATGGTGTCGTCGCAGGCGGGGCAGTCGTCCTCGTGCACCGCGGTGAGGTGCAGGATTCCCCCGGCGCGGCGCTGCGCCCTGTTGGGCCGGGGCATGGTTGCGCCGCACGGGCAGACGCCGCCGAGGTTGACGATGTTGCGGCGGGCGACGCCTTCCTTCACCGGCTCGGGGGCGTCGTCGGGGGCCTCGGCCATCACGACCAGCGCACGCTGGCCATACAACTCCACGAGGGCGATGCGGGGGGTCACCGCGCGCCCCGCACGGGATTGCCGGCGACTGCGCTTAGAATCGGCTTGTCGTCGTCGAGGTCGACATCTTGTGAGCTAGCGCCTGGTTGCCGTGCCGGGCGCTTTCTCATGCCCGGCGGGGCACCCGACACCGGGCCGGTCATGACGCCTTCTTGGTGCGGCGGGCCTGCGACGACTTCAACGCCAGACCGGTCATGTACGCCTTGCGGGCATGCTCGGCGCGCTTGGCCCGTTCGGCCTCGGGCAGCTCGCCGTCCGGGTCGACCTTCGCCGCCCAATAGTCGGGCGACTGCGGGGACTTGGCGCGGGCGCGGGCCATGGCGCCGTTTGGGTCGCGCGGGTCTTCGTTGGCCCACCGGGTGTGGGCGGCGATGCGGGCGCGTAGGACGCGCTGGTTCGGGGTGAGCACCGGGGGTGTCTCCTGGGCAGCAGAAGTCCCCCACCCGCTGAGGTGAGCTGCCCCGGGTCAGTCCGCGGTCCGGGCCCGCGATGCCGAATGCTACAGGCTTGACACGTCCAGGGTGCGCATTCCGTTTGCGGTCAGCGTGTCGTAACGCTGCTGCGCGGTCTCTGCGCGCCACTGGACGTCACGGCCGCAGGTCTTGCAGTGAAACCGGACTTTCCGCCGCGGGCCGCCGGTGTAAGGCAGTTCGGCGGCCGGGTCGTGCGGGCTCGCCCACGGCACCACGCCGCGGCCTTGCCATTCGCCGAGCTTCCGCTCCGAGTGCTGGCCGCGGTCCGTGCACACGACGGTGATCACAGCTTGTCCCCGATCCCGAGTCTCCGGGCGGCGGCGTGCGCCCGGGCGTCCGCGTTCGACGCCGCGTACCGCTGCAGCATCTGCCGGGACCGCCACCCGAACAGCCGCATGGCGCTGGTCTCGTCGCCGCCCGACTCCGACAGCCACCTGTCCGCCGCGGTGTGCCGTAGCTGGTGGGCCTTGATCCGCGGTATGCCTGCCTGGGCGCAGCGCCGTTCGAGCATCTGCGCGAGCCCCGAGTCCGTTAGCGGGCCCTTCTGCGCCAGCCACAGCGCGTCCGATCGTTTGGCCAGCGGATGCTGCATCCGGGCCCGCAGGTACCGGGTGAGCGCCTGCCCGGTCTTGTGCCCGTACGGGATCGCGCGGGGCCGGCGGCCCTTGCCGACCACCCCAATCGTGTCGTTCTCCAGGTCAGCGTCGGCCACGGACAGGCCGACCACCTCGGCGCGGCGCATCCCGCCCGGCTCCAGCATCAGCCGGATGATCGCCGCGTCGCGCAGCTCGTGGAAGCCGCGGCCCTCACAAGCCTTCAGCAGACTGTGCAGGTCGTCGGGCGGCACCACGGGTACCGGCGTCTCAGGGATGGTCGGCGGGCGCATGGTGGCCATCGGGGACACCTCTAGCAGCCGGTCGCGGACCGCCCAGCCATAGAACTGCTGCAGGCAGCGGTAGCGGGTCGCGGCGGTCGACGCGGTGCGGGTCGCGAGCAGCCGGGCGATGAACCGCCGCAGGTCGTCCGTGGTGGCGCCGAGCAGGTCGGCGCCGTCGAGGAAGCTGGATAGTGCGCGCACCGATTCGGTGTACGAGGTGATGGTCTTGCGGCTCTTGTGTTCGCTCTCCAGGGCGTGCTGCCACTCCCGGATCAGTAGCGCGTTCGCATCCACGGTGTTAGATTAGCGGCTGTGACAACCGTGTGCTACCGGCTACCGGATGGCCTAGGCGCGTGCAGGCCAGTAATTCCGGGACTGGAGCCGCCTCGGGGAATCGAACCCCGGACCTTCTCATTACGAGTGAGACGCTCTGGCCGACTGAGCTAAGGCGGCGTGTGCCCGTGGGCGCGACTTGCAAGTCTAGCTGTCGCACGACGTGGCCAACGAACCGCTCGCGATCAACGCGCTCGGCGCTTGGTTGGGCGGCGGCGGATGCCAGACCGAGCTGGATCCGCTGCCTTGTCGATTCCATCAGCGCGTGGAGCGCCCAACGCCTCGACAGCTCGTCCCTCGCACGATTTCGCCGATATTGTTGGCTATTCTTGCTTGCACAGTGTCGTACGGCGCTGATACAATCAAACACATGTTCGAGAGTCCAGCGGCTGCGGTTAGCGTCGAGGTCGCCGTCAAGCAGCTGTCCGACGCCCTCGACACGCTGCTCGCGGTGGACCTCACCGGCGCGTCCCGCGACGAGCTACTACAGCTCGCTCGAGCGGTGGAAACGCAGCGGCGGCGGCTGCCTGTCGCCGACCATCGGTTGATCGGCGAACTGGACGCCCGGGCGGTGGCCGGTGAGCTGGCCTGTGCGTCGACCCCGGCGCTGTTGATGCAGCTGCTGCGGGTCACCCCGGCCGAGGCGAAGGCCCGGGTGCGGGCCGCCGCGGATCTCGGCCCACGGCGCGCGCTGACCGGCGAACCACTCGACCCGATTTTCCCGGCAGTCGCCGCGGCGCAGGCCGCCGGGTCGATCAGCGACCGGCATGCCGCGGTGATCCGGCACACCGTCGACCTCCTGCCGGCCGCCGCCGCCGATCAGGCAGCCGAGGTGGAGCAGGTGCTCACCGGGCATGCCCAGCGGCTGGACGCGGACCAGCTGGCCCGTGCCGGGCAGCGAGTGCTGGCCTGCCTGGACCCGGACGGTCGCCTCACCGACGAGCGGGACCTCGACCGGCGCCGGCACGGCAGCCTGACCCGCCGCCGGGACGGCTCCGGGGATCTGCGGGTGCGGCTCACCCCGGCCGCGCTGGCCAAATGCCAGGCAGTGCTCGACCCGCTGGCCGCCCCCCGCCCAGCCGCCGACGGCACCCCCGACCCACGCACCGCCGGACAACGGCTCCACGACGCCGTCGAGGAAGCGGCCGACCGGCTACTGCGCGCCGGTGACCTCCCGGACTGCGGCGGCACCCCCACCACCGTGCTGATCACCCTCGCGCTCTCGGATCTGCTGGACCGGACCGGAACCGCCACCACCGCGCACGGCGGGCTGATCTCCGTGGCGGAGGCGCTGCGGCTGGCCGCCGAAGCCGAGGTCATCCCCGTCGTGCTGAACGACAGCGGCGGTGTCCTCGGCTACGGCCGCACCCGCCGGGTCGCCTCCGCGCAGCAGCGGCTCGCGCTGGCCGCCCGCGATGGCGGATGCTCATTCCCGGCGTGCGACCGACCGGCTGGCTGGTGCCAGGTGCACCACGTGGTGCCCTGGATCGACGGCGGACCCACCGACCTCGACAACTTGACCCTCGTCTGCGGGTTCCACCACCGGGAGTTCGGCAAACGCGGCTGGGACTGCACCACAATCAACGGCGTCCCACACTGGATACCACCCGCATTCATCGACCCCCAGCGCAAACCCAGACGCAACACCGCCCACGACATCGACCTGGAATGAGACGCGCCTGGGCGCTGTGCAGGCAGCCGGTCGGCGTCCATCCGCACCCACGGGCAACGCGCGAGATATCGCGCGATCAACCGGGGATTGCCGACTCAGGTCGCAAGTTCCCCTCGTAAGCTTTGCGGCTTGCGCATACCGATGCCAAAGCGCAATGGCTGCGGCTGCCGTCGGCGTTCATCCGCACCACCACCGACTCGTTCGGCACGCTGTGCGCGACGACGGTGCCGTTCCCGTCCGGCGTCGACACCGATGCGCCGACCGCCGGCGCGGCCTCGGCGAACTCCTGATACATCGGGTGCTCGTACTTCAGACAGCACATCAGCCGTCCGCACGCGCCCGATATCCGCAGCGGGTTCAGCGGCAAGTCCTGGTCCTTGGCCATCCGCACGGAGACCGGCTCGAAATCTACCAGGAACGTTGAACAGCACAGCTCGCGGCCGCACGAGCCGATGCCGCCGGTGAGTCGCGCCTCGTCGCGAGCGGACAGCTGCCGCAGCTCGACCCGAGCATGCAGCGTTGCCGCCAGATCACGCACCAGCGCCCGGAAATCCACCCGATGCGGTGCGGTGAAGTAGATCGTCGTGTGGTTGCGCTCGACGATGTGGTCGACGCCGCTGACCTTCATCGGCAGATCGTGGTCGCGAATCAGCCGCTTGGCCGCAACCCGCGCGGCCGCGCGCTGCTTGCGTCCGATGGCGGCACGGTCGAGGTCATCGGCGCCCGCCATGCCGACGAGTGCCGGCAGCCCGCCGATGTCATCGGCTACGTACTGCGCCGGCCACATAACCTCGGCCACCTCGGGGCCGTCGTCCGTCGGGTACAGCACGTGCTCACCGATTTGCGGCGACAGCGATCCCGGGTCGGCGTAATACAGGCGGCCGTGTCGCTGAAACGTGACGGCGCACACCATGCCCACCGACGAAGCTTAACCCGCGCGGCCTGGCTCGCTTCGGCGCACAGCCGCAGCAACGCGCGCCGCCAGCAGCGCCAGCCCGAAGCCGAGCGTCAGCGCCGTGGCATGCCCGACGCGCCGAGCGACCCTACGGCAGACGCAAGGCGGCCGTCAGCGCCTCGACAGCGATGCGGGGTTTCACGTTCAGCTCGACCGCCTCGCGCGCGGCCAGTACGGCATCCAGTCGCTGCAGGGCCCCAGCCGGGGTGATCCGTCCGGCAACCGCACGCACATCGGCGTCGAAGTCCGGGTGGGCAGGCGGAGCAGTCGATTCGGACTGGGTCAGCAGCACGTCCCGGTAGAACGCCGCCAGGTCGACCAGCGCCCGATCAAGCGCATCGCGCTGCGTGCGAGTGGCCCGCGACCGCTGCCGCCGTTCCAGCTCGCGCACCGCGCCGACCGTACCGCGGGTCGTGGCCGTAGTGCCCTTGCCCGTGCCGCCCGCGCCCAGGGCGATCTGCAGCGCCTCCGTCTCGGCGGCGTCCAGCTCGCTGGAGATCGCCGCCGCCTCGGCCTCGGCGGTCCGCACCAGATGGTCCGCAGCGTCGAGGCAGGCCTGCAGGGATGTCAACGACGAGGGGATGGCGAGCACCGCCTCGCGCCGCTGGCGCGCGTCGGCATCGCGGGCCAGCCGGCGCGACCGGCCGACGTGCCCTTGCCCGGCCTGCGCGGCCCACGCCGCAGTCGCCGGGTCGACGCCCTCGTGCGTCAGCACCTCGGCTACCGCCCGCGCGGCCGGCGTGCGCAAAACGACCAGTCGACACCGCGACCGGACAGTGACCGAGACGTCGTCGGGGTGCAGTGACGGCGCGCAGAGCAGGAACACGGTGCGCTCAGGCGGCTCCTCGATCGCCTTGAGCAGCGCGTTGGACGCCGCTTCGGTCAACCGGTCGGCGTTCTCGATCACCACGACCTGCCACCGCCCCAGAGCGGGCCGGCGGGCGGCGGTCGCCACGACCCCCCGCATCTCTGTCACCGAGATCGACAGCCCCTCGGGGACGACGGGGTGCACGTCGGGGTGCGTGCCGGCCAGCACTGTGTGGCAGGCGGCGCATTCGCCGCAGCCGAGGGCGTCCAGACGCTCGCACTGCAGCGCCGCAGCCAGGGCGCGCGCCGCGACCGACCGGCCCGACCCCGCCGGCCCGGTGAACAGCCACGCGTGGGTCATCCCCGCGGGCCCGACCGATCGACCGGCGACCAGGTCCGCTGCCGCGGTCGCGGCGGCCCGCAGCGTCAGCACCGTGTCCTGCTGGCCGACCAAGGAATCCCAGACCGTCACGTGCCGGCTCGCCGAATGGCCGCCTCCGGGCGCGTCCGCACACGCAGCCGGTCGAGCAACGTGGGGCGAGCCGCGAGCAGCGGCTCGACCGCGGCCCGGATCTCGGCCGCGAGTTCACCCGTCGGGCGGGTGGCGTCCTGCACCAGATAGCGTCGCGGATGCGCCTCGGCCAGTCCGCGGAAGGCTTGACGCACCCGCTCGTGGAAGTCGATCGACTCACCCTCCAGCTTGTCGGCGCCACGGCGCTGCTCGGTGCCACGGCGCTGCTCGGTGCCACCGTGCGCCTGGGCCCGGGCGAGACCAACGTGCGGCGGGATGTCGAGCAGCACGGTGAGGTCGGGCACCAGCCCGGACGTGGCCCATTGCGAGATGCGGCGGACGTCCCCGAAGGTGAGCTCGCGCCCGGCGCCCTGATAGGCGAGTGATGAGTCGACGTAGCGGTCGGTCAGCACAACCTGTCCTTCGGCGAGCGCCGGGCCGATCACAGTGGCGACATGATGGGCCCGGTCGGCGGCGAACAGCAGCGCCTCGGCTCGCGGTGACAGCGTCTCCTCCCGGTGCAGCACGAGTTCGCGGATCTGTCGGCCGACTCCGGTAGCTCCGGGCTCGTGGGTCACCGAAACCCTACGACCGTCGGCCCGCAGCGCGGCAGCCAGCAGCTGAATCTGCGTCGACTTGCCCGCACCCTCGCCGCCTTCGAACGCGATGAGCACCCCGCCGTCGCGCATCCGTCGGCGCAGCGCCGGATCACCCCACAGCGCACTCTTGACGTCCGTCCAGAGCCCGACGTGCTGCTCGTCGTCCATCCGGCGGTAGGCCAGCACGCCTGCGGCGATCGCGACGAGCCCGCCCGCGACCAGGACGAACCGGGTGCCGTCGACCGTCACGGTGGCGCTGCCGACGTGGAACGTGTGCCGCCCCACCTGGGCCACCACGAATGGCACCGCCGCCAGGCCCAGGATGAGGACGATCCGGATGAGCGACTGCAGCAAGGCGAACACCCGCCCGCGTATCTCGTCGGCGACGTCGGTGCCCATCAGCGTGACGCCACACAGGTAGGCGATGCCGGCACCAAAGCCGACCCCGAGGACGAAGATCATGGCGAGGGCGACCTGTGGCATCACCGCAGCGAGCGCCAGGCTGACACCGCCGAACACAATCGACAGGCCGAACAGCCGGCGGCGCGACAGCTCGCGCGCCACGCGCGGGCCCAGCGCCATGCCGGCGCCTAGGCCCACGAATACCGAGCCGAACAGCACGCCGTACGCAGCGTTGCCGCCGCCCAGGCTGGTCACGAAGATCCGGCCCGCGCCGATCACGGCGCCGCCCGCGGCGAACGCGCCGATGAGCCCGAGAATCAGGCCACCGACCAACCTGGACCCGCGAACGAAGCTGGCTCCCTCACGGACCAGGCCGAAGAGGCTGTGCCCTTTGGCCGGCGGTCCGCATGGCCCGCTGATCTCGCGAATGAACCAGACGACCAGGGCTCCGACCAGGAACGTTGCCGCGTTCAGGTACAGGGCCAGGTTGGTGGGATTGGTCTTGAAGAATGACAGGTGCCGGGCCAGCACGTTCGTGATCAGCGACATGACCGAGAACAGCGCCGCGCCCAGGACCGGCGTGAGGCCGTAGGTGGTGATCAGGCTCAACTGGTTGGCGGCCTCGATCTGGTCGCGCCGCACCAGGTTCGGCACCGCGGCGTCCTTGGCCGGCAGCCAGAACAAGCTGACGCACTCGATCAGGAAGGTTGCGATGAACAGCCACCAGAGGGTCTGCCGCGAGTCGACGACCAGGTGAGCCAGCGGGATGGTCAGGAACAGCGCAAACCGGACCAGGTCGGAGACCACCATGGTGACGCGCCGGTCGAACTTGTCGGCGAATGCGCCGGCGACCGGGCCGAGCACGATCGCCGGCAGCAGCCGGATCACCAGCACGCCGCCCAGCGCGTAGTTCTGCGCCTGGTAGCCGTGCGCCAGCGAGGTGGCGAGTGCAGTGGTGGCGAGCAGGCCGAGCCAGTCGCCGAGACTGGATAGGGCCGTGGCATACCAGAGTCGCCGGAACGGGGTCGTGCGCAGCACCCCGCGAAGCGCCCGCACCGAAGAGGCTCCACCCGGCGGACCGTCCCGGGGGGCTGCGGGTGCCTGATCGAGCACGGCAGCCGTCCGGACGTCCACGTCGGGACGGCCGGACGTGGTCACCTGCTCGGCGCTGATGACGACTCCTGCGGCATCTGAAGTCTTAGGCAAGTCCCAGCCTATCCGCGAATCGGACACACGCTGGCTGATTTCTCAGCTGCCTGTGGCCGCGGCGAGCAGGTCGCGCAGGGCGCCGGCGAGCCGCTCCCGCCGCGAGTCCGGTACCTCGGCCAGCAGCTCGCGCTCGGATTCCAGCAGCGTCGCGAGGGCCGCGTCGACGCGCCGCCGGCCCGCTCCGGTGAGCCGCACCCGCACGAGGCGGCCGTCGATCTCGTCCGGGCGGCGTACCACCAGCCTGCGGGACACCAGCCGGTCCAGCCGGCTGGTCATCGTGCCAGACGTGACGTGGGTGGCCTGGCACAGTGCGCCCGCCGTCATCTCGAACGGTGCGCCGCTGCGCCGGAGGGCTGCCAGCACGTCGAATTCGTGCAGCTGCAGGCCGTGCTCGACGAACGCGGCCGAACGCCGCTCGTCCAGGACGTCGGCCAGCCGCCCGATCCGCGACAGGATCAGCAGCGGCTCCATGTCGAGGTCCGGGCGCTCGCGGCGCCAGGCGTCGACGATCTCGTCGACCTCGTCTCCCATGTCCGTGATGGTAGCTCTCTCTTGACATCGAGATATAGTCCCTCGATGTCGAGAGGTCTTCAGATGGACTGGGATCCTGCCAGGTACGGCCAATACCGGGACGACCGGGCGCGCCCGTTCGTCGACCTGATCGCCCGCATTACCGCCGACTCGCCGCGGCGTGTCGTGGATCTCGGGTGCGGCCCGGGCAACCTCACGGCGCTGCTGGCGGCCCGGTGGCCGGATGCGGTGGTCGAGGGCATCGACTCGTCGCCGGAGATGATCTCGGCGGCCGCATCCATCGAAGGCGTCTCGTTCCGGGTCGGCGATGTGGCGTCCTGGCAGCCCAGGCCCGACACCAGTGTCGTGGTCAGCAACGCGACACTGCAATGGGTGCCGGGACACGTGGACCTGCTCCGCTCCTGGGCGGGCTCGCTGGCGCGCGGTGCGTGGCTGGCCTGGCAGGTGCCCGGCAACTTCACCTCGCCGTCGCACACGTTGATGCGCCTGCTGGCCGAGTCCCCCCGCTGGGCAGACGTACTGGCAGGCGTGCTCCGCCACCAGGACGTGGTTTCGTCGCCGGAGGAATACGCCACGCTGCTGCTCGACGCCGGGCTGAGCGCGGACGCCTGGGAGACGACGTATCTGCACCTGCTGCCGGGCCTAGACCCGGTGCTGGACTGGGTGCGCGGGACCGGGCTGCGTCCAGTGCTCGGAGCGCTCTCGCCCGAGGACGCCGCGGAGTTCGAAGCGACGTACGCGGCGATGCTGCGGGAGGCCTATCCGGCGAAGCCGCACGGGACGATCTTCCCGTTCCGGCGGATCTTCTGCGTTGGCCACAAGTCGTGATCACCTGGCAACCGGTTGGAGTTGCAGCAAGCCGGGCGCTACCCATTGCGATCACCCGATGAGGGGGCGGCCGAAACCGGAGATCCGGCGGCGCTTACGGCGTCGATCTGGGCCTGGAACCACGCCACCGGCGGCAGCCACACTGCCGTTTCGCGCAGCCGGGCGGCCCGAGCAATCCGCTCGTCCGCTGGCATGACGAGCGCCTGATGCAGCGCGCGGGCCGTCTCGGACACGTCGAACGGATTGACGAGCAGGGCGTCGTCACCGAGCAGGTCCGCTGCCCCCGCATTACGGGAGAGGACGACCACAGGATCCCGCTCCGACAGCACTATCCCTTCCAGCGCAACGAGATTCATGCCGTCTCGGACAGGGTTGACGAACACGACATCCGAGCGTCGCAAGGTCGCGAGCGAGGACGGGTAGTCATTGCTGATCTCGAGGATCACCGGCGCCCAGTCGTCGGTGGCGAACTCCGCGTCGATGTCGGCCGCCAGGCGCTCCACGGTGGCCACGTACTCGCGATACGCGGGCAGCTCCTCGCGCGACGGGTAGTCACAGATGACGTGCACGACGCGGTCCCGCCATTCCGAGTGTGTGCGCAGCAGCTCCCGATAGGCGAGCAGGCCACGCCACACGTTCTTAGACAGCTCGGTGCGATCGACCCGGCCGATGACGAGCCGGTCGCCTACCAGCTCAGTCAAGCCGCCCATCGCCGCGTCGACGTCGCGACGGTAGGCGCGTTTGGCAAGCTCCTCGGCGTCGGTGCACAGCGGGAAGACGTCCAGCTGATTAGTCGGGCGAACGCCCAGAACGTCCAGACAGCAGGCCGCGAAAAAGTCCCGCCAGCGGGTGCAATGGAAGCCGATCAGGTCGGCGCCGAGCATTCCGTCGAGCAGCTCGCGGCCGATGTCATCGGGCAACATCCGGAAGTAGTCGGGCGGCACCCATGGGGTATGGGTGAAATGCCCGATGCGCAGGTCCGGGCGTCGCTGACGCAGCATTCTCGGCACGAGGAACAGGTGATAGTCCTGAACCATCACCGTCGCGCCCGGTGCCGTCTCGGCCGCGATGGCGTCGGCGAACGCGATGTTGTATCGGCGGTAGGCGTCCCACTCCCGCCGCCACTCCGCGTCGAAGACCGGGGTGCGGGCCGGCTCGTAGAGCAGATGCAGCACGAACCAGAGCGTGGAGTTGGCCACGCCCTGGTATGCGAGCCGGAAGGTCTTTGCGTCGATCGGGAGCATGCGCAGCTCGTACTCCCCGGCCAGCGCCTCCGCCACGCTCGGCAGCTGCGACAGGTGTCCCGGCCACGTTCGCCGACTGAGCGACCGCTCCCGGTCGTTGAGAGCGCAGCAGATCCACAGCGCCTCGGGTACGGCCCGCAGCGCGGCCTGCATGCCGTTGACGAGCCCGCCGGCTCCGCCACGCTGGATGTCGTCCTCACCGTCCTGCTGTGCCTCGATGGACAGCGGGCCACGGTTGGACGCCACGACGAGCGGTGCAGATCCCATGTAATCGTTCTACCCCGGTGGGACCGCAACCTACGAGAACCCGTCAGGTGGCCTTTTTCACGGGCGCCTTCTTGGCGGCTTTCTTGGCGGCTTTCTTGGCGGGTGCCTTGCGGGCGGCCTTCTTGGCGGGCCCGCGGGTACGCCGTTCTGCCAGCAGCTCCACGGCCCGATCGCCGGTGAGCTCCTCGACGGAGTCGCCGCGGCGCAACGACGCGTTCGTTTCACCGTCGGTGACGTAGGGCCCGAACCGGCCGTCCTTGACCACCATCGGCCTGCCGGAGACCGGGTCCGGACCGAGCTCGCGCAGCGGCGGTGCGGCGGCGGCCCGACGGCCACGCAGCTTCGGTTGCGCGAATAGCGCCTTGGCATCGTCCAGGGTCACCGTGAACAGCTGTTCTTCGCTGTCGAGTGACCGCGAGTCGCTGCCACGCTTGACGTAGGGGCCGTATCGGCCGTTTTGCGCGGTGACCTGCTCGCCGTCGATCTCGCCCAGCGTCCGCGGCAACGTCAGCAGCCGCTGCGCGTCGGCCAGCCTCACCGTGTCGAGAGACATCGACCCGAACAGCGACGCGGTTCGCTCCCCGTCGGTGACGTAGGCGCCATACCGGCCGGACTTGGCGGTGACCTCCCGGCCATCCGCAGTCCCGCCAAGAACCCGGTCGCCGGAGGGTGCCGCCAGCAGCTCGTCGACCTTCTCCGGTGTCAGCTCGTCGGGGGCGAGGTCCTCCGGAATCGACGCCCGCTCGCCATCACGCTCCAGGTACGGGCCGTAGCGGCCGACCCGCACCACCGCGTTGGTCCCGTCCAACGGGATCGAGTTGACGCCGCGAGCGTCGATGGCCTCGAGCCGCTCGGCAATCAGCCGCTTCAGCCCACCCTGCGACGAGATCCGGGCCGGATCGGCGTTCACGCCGTTCGACCCGAAGTAGAACCGCCGCAGCCACTCGACGCGCGACGTGTCGCCGTTGGCGATGGAGTCCAGGTCGTTTTCGACGGAGGCCGTGAAGCCGTAGTCGACGAGCCTGTTGAAGTGGGACTCCAGCAGCCCGGTGACCGCGAACGCGGTCCAGGACGGGACGAGCGCCGGCCCCTTCTTCCAGACGTAGCCGCGGTCCTGGATGGTCTGCAGGATCGACGCGTACGTGGACGGGCGGCCGATGCCGAGCTCCTCGAGCGCCTTGACCAGCGATGCCTCGGTGTACCGCGCGGGCGGGCTCGTCGAATGGCCTTCCGGCTCGAAGCCGCGCGGATCCAGCGGCTGGCCCCGCTCGAGGTGCGGCAGCCGTTTCTCCGCATCGTCCTTCTCGGCTGCCTCGTCGGTGTCCTCGACGTACGCGCGCAGAAAGCCCGGGAAGGTGATCGTGCGACCGGACGTGGCAAACACCGCGGACTCCCCCGATGCCGACGTTCCGGCGATGCGGATAGAGACCGTCGTGCCCACCGCGTCGGCCATCTGCGAGGCCAGGGTGCGCTGCCAGATCAGCTCGTAGAGCCGGAACTCGTCACTCGACAGCCGGGCCGCCAGCTCACCGGGCGTGCGGAAGGTGTCGCCTGCCGGCCGGATCGCCTCGTGGGCCTCCTGGGCGTTCTTCACCTTGCGGCTGTGCGTGCGCGCCTCCGCCGGGACGTATGCGTCGCCGTAGAGCTGGCGCGCCTGGGTGCGCGCGGCCACCAGCGCGGTCTCCGACAGGCTGGTCGAGTCGGTGCGCATGTAGGTGATCAGGCCGTTCTCGTAGAGCCGCTGGGCCACCCGCATAGTGACCGCCGAGGACCAGCGCAGCTTGCGGCCGGCTTCCTGCTGCAGCGTCGAGGTCATAAACGGTGGGTAGGGCCGGCGCCGGTAGGGCTTCTCCTCGACCCGGACGACTTCGAACGGCCGGCCGTCGAGGCGGGCCGCGAGGCCCCGCGCGCCTGCCTCGTCCAGGTGCAGGACGTCCGACCCGGCGCGCCCGGTCGACGGGTCGAAGTCGCGCCCGGTGGCGATGCGCAGGTCGTCGAGCGAGACAAGCGTGGCGGTGAAGGTAGCCGGGTCCCCGTCCTTGCCCTCGACCGGGGCAAAGGTCCCCTCGACGTCCCAGTATTCGGCAGTTTTGAACCGCATCCGGGCTCGCTCGCGTTCGACGACGATCCGGGTGGCCACCGACTGCACCCGCCCGGCGGACAGCCGAGGCAGCACCTTCTTCCACAGCACCGGGCTGACCTCATAGCCGTACAGCCGGTCCAGGATCCGGCGGGTCTCCTGCGCGTCGACGAGCTTGTCGTCGATGTCGCGGGGGGATGCCACGGCGTGGGCGATGGCCTGCGGGGTGATCTCGTGGAACACCATGCGCCGAACGGGCACCTTCGGGTCGAGGGCCTGCACCAGATGCCAGGCGATGGCTTCGCCCTCGCGGTCCTCGTCGGTCGCGAGGTAGAGCTCGTCGGCGTTCTTGACCAGCGCCTTGAGCTTGCTGACCTGCTGCTTGCGGTCCGGGCTCACCACGTAAAGAGGCTCGAAGTCGTGGTCGGTGTCGACGCCGAGGCGCGCCCAGGGCTCGCCCTTGTACTTGGCCGGGACGTCCGCGGCGTTACGAGGCAGGTCGCGGATGTGGCCGATCGACGCCTCGACCGTGTACCCGTTGCCGAGATACCCGCCGATCGTCTTCGCCTTCGCCGGTGACTCGACGATGACGAGCTTGGTGCCACTGCCCGCCTTGTGGGTCGATGTACGGCTCGCCACGTCTGCTCCGTTTCCGCTTCGGCCGGTGCCCGATTCGGACCAGCAGCGCGGACGGTACCTCACATCCGTAACCGCCCGGTGCACGCACGTCGCTCGGCGGCGTGCTCGCGCTCAGATCTGCTCGCCTGCCGTGTCGGTGAACAGACACACGAGCAACGCCAGCGCGGCATGCTCAGGACGGCCAGTCGGAAGCCGCGCCGGGCGGCGGCTCGCCGAGCAATTCGGCCAGCCGGCGCAGCCGCTTGGCCGACGTGATCCGCCAGCCGGGCCCACCACCGCGCCGCGTCAACGAGACCGCGGCCAGGCCCAGCCGGGCCAGCTGCGCGCCGGCCAGCTGGTAGATCGCGTCGTCCCGCTCGTCGGCGCCCAGCAAGAAGCCGACATCGTCGCGGTGCCCCGCGGCGATCGCCCACAACCGCAGCCCACCGGGGCTGAGCGCGAAATCCTGCGGCGGCGCCGCGCTGGCCCCGCGCGTCCAGCGCATGGCCGCGGGGGTGAGCTGCGGGCTGAACGCGGTGCGCACGGCGAGTCCGTCCTCGGCGGCCACCACGCCCGCGTCGTCCGCGCCGACGCCCATCTGCCCGAACACCGCGCTGAGCGCCTCGGCTCGCCACCGAGGGTCGACCAACACCGACAACCGTGCGCTTGCCCCAGCCCGCGCCCAGTGCCCTCCGGCGAGCAGCACCCCGTCCAGGTCGGCCAGGCACGGCTCGACCGCCGCGGCGCCGAACAGCGAGAACTGCACCGGCAAAGCGTGGCAGACGCAAGCCGCTGCCCGCAGGCGGCCGCGCCGGGACCCGTGAGCTTCGGCGGCTCAGGAAGCCGAGGTGTTGACCGGCGCCACCGGCACCTCGTCCGCTGCTGGGACGGCGGCCAACGATACCCGGCGGCGCTTGGACACGATCACCGCGGCGGCGATGATGCCGAACCCGACGACGGCCGCCAGGATGCGCAGCCCGGTGGAGGAGTTCTCGCCCACGGTCAGCTTCACCACCGCGGGCGCGACCAGCACCGAGACCAGGTTCATCACCTTGAGCAGCGGGTTGATGGCCGGGCCGGCGGTGTCCTTGAACGGATCACCAACGGTGTCGCCAATGACGGTGGCGGAGTGCGACTCGCTGCCCTTGCCGCCATAGAGGCCGTCCTCGACCATCTTCTTCGCGTTGTCCCACGCACCGCCGGAGTTCGCCAGGAAGATCGCCATCAGCACGCCCGCGCCGATCGCCCCGGCGAGGTAGCCCGCGAGCGGACCGATGCCAAGCGCGAAGCCGATCGTGATGGGGGCGAAGATCGCCAGCAGGCCGGGAGTGGCCAGCTCACGCAGCGAGTCCTTGGTGCAGATGTCGACGACACGCGCGTAGTCCGGCTTCTCGCTGTAGTCCATGATTCCCGGGTGCGTTCGGAACTGGTCACGCACCTCGAAAACGACCCGGCCGGCGGCCCGTCCTACCGCGCTGATGGCCAGACCGCTGAACAGGAAGACCACCGACGCGCCGATGATCACGCCGACCAGGTTGTTCGGGTGCGAGAGGTCGAGGCTGAAGGACAGCTGCGTCAGCTTGCTCCCGACGACGTTGCCCGACGAGTCGAGCGCCCCCTTGGCATTGGCGAGCGCCTCCGCGAAGGCCCTGTTGAACGAGCCGAACAGCGCGGTGGCCGCCAGCACGGCGGTCGCGATCGCGATGCCCTTGGTGATCGCCTTGGTGGTGTTGCCGACGGCGTCCAGGTCGGTGAGAATCTGGGCACCCTGCTCGTCGATGTCACCGCTCATCTCGGCGATGCCCTGCGCGTTGTCGCTGACCGGGCCGAAGGTGTCCATGGCGACGATGACCCCGGCGGTCGTCAGCAGGCCGCAGCCGGCAAGCGCGACCGCATACAGCGCGACGAACGTCGACCCACCGCCGAGAACGAACGCACCGAACACCGCGAGCGCGATCAGCACCGCGGAGTACACGGCCGACTCGAGGCCGAGCGAGATGCCGGCGAGGATGACGGTGGCCGGTCCGGTGAGCGACGTCTTGGCGACGTCCTTGACCGGGCGACGGACGGTGCCGGTGAAGTAGCCCGTCAGCTGCTGGATCAACACGGCCAGCACGACGCCGATGAGCACGGCGACGAACGCGATGACGCCCGGGTTGCCGGTGGCTCCCGCCTCGTGGTCGGCGAGCTTGCTGAAGTTGCTGGGCAAGAAAGTGAACGCGGCGATGGCGACGAGCACCAAAGAAGTGATCGCGGTAAGGAAGAAGCCCCGGTTTATCGGCACGAGGCCGTTGCGGTCAGCTGCCCGGAGCTTCGTGGTGAGGATGCCGACGAACGAGCTGAGGATACCGATGGCGCCGATGAGCAGGGGCAGCACCAGCCCCTTGGCACCGAACGCTGTCTGGCCGAGGATCAGCGCGGCGACCAGTGTCACCGCGTAGGACTCGAACAGGTCGGCCGCCATGCCGGCGCAGTCGCCCACGTTGTCGCCAACGTTGTCGGCGATGGTGGCCGCGTTGCGCGGGTCGTCCTCGGGGATGCCCGCCTCGACCTTCCCGACCAGGTCGGCGCCGACGTCGGCGGCCTTGGTGAAGATGCCGCCACCGACACGCATGAACATCGCGAGCAGCGCGCCGCCGAAGCCGAAGCCCTCGAGCACGGTCGGGGCATTTTGGTTGTAGCAGACGAGCACGACGCTCGCGCCGAGCAGGCCGAGGCCGACGGTGAGCAGGCCGACGATGCCGCCCGTACGGAACGCGACGTGGAACCCACGCTCGCGGCCTCCGCCGCGGGCGGCCGCGGCGACGCGCACATTGGCACGCGTCGCGAGCGTCATGCCGATGTAGCCGACACTGGCCGAGAACACTGCGCCGACGATGAAGAAGACCGCGCGTCCGAACTGCACCGAGAAGCCGCCGTGGTTCACCGGCAGGAGCAGCAGCAACACGAAGACGATCACGGAGAAGATCGCCAGGGTACGGAACTGACGGTTCAGGTAGGCGCGCGCGCCTTCCTGGACCGCTTTGGCGATCTCCTGCATCTTCGGCGTGCCCTGGTCGGCTTTGAGAACCTCTCGAACCAGGACATACGCAAAGCACAAGGCGGCGATCGCGACTACGCCGATCACCACGACCAAGCCCTTCTCACCACTGGATATCGCCGGCGCGGCGATCAGATCGGATGATCCAACGGCAGACATGCGGACTCCTTCGTCAGCGCCAGGCGGCTTGCCATGTACGTCTCGTGGCAGTCGAGCCCGCCGTCGACGTCACGCCGGCGGCCGCCTCAGATGCGCCGCAGTGTAACCACTCGGCCCGATGCACGGCGTGGGGCGGGTCATACCGGGCTGCGGCGCGGACCGTCAGCCACCGTCCGGCGGCCCTTCCCCCGGACACCCGACGAGGCTCGCTGGTGTGCTGGCTTACGGCGCTGCTCGCTCTGGACCGCGTGATGGGGGCTTGCAGGCGCCCGGCTCGAGCCGTGGCGCTGGGACGGACGGCCCCCCACCCCGGCAGGTGTGCCAGCACAGTGACCCGGACCGTCACGCTGCCGGTGCGACCGTCCGCATCGATCGCCGGCGCACAGCTGGCGAGACTGGCGCCATTGGCCTCAGCGATCGGGCCGGCCGCGGCGCAGACGGCCTCGCTGTCGTCGGCGACTCCGATGGCGGCCGCTGCGGCCAGCGCCGCGAGGTCGGCGGCAGACTCGGCCCGGTGCCGAGCCACGACGGCCGTTGTCCGTACCGTCACCGCCATCGCGACGACCAGCACGAGCGACGCGCCTGCCAGCAGCCAGATACTCGCCGATCCGCGATCACCCGCCCTCTGCAGGCCCGTTCTCACGGTGGCACCGCGTCTAGCTCCGGCTCCGCCGCAGCGACTGCCCGCTCGACGATCGTGACGCCCGGCAACCAGCCGGCGAGCGGATGCACCACGAGCCGAGCCTGGGCGCTGACCCGATCGCCCGACTGCGTAATGGTGATCGACGCGGACGGCGCGGTGAGCTGGCCATACCGTCGGGCACTCGCCAGATCGCCGCGGGCCGCGGCCCGTACCGCCTCCCGGGCAGCGTCCTGCGCGCGGACCCGCTGGGCAGACACCGATACCGCAGCCAGGGCCACAGCCACGAGCAGCACGAGAACGGGCAGTGCGGCCGCCATCTCCGCGGTGACCATCCCTCGGTCGCCGCGGGCTAGAGCGCGTGCAGCGCCGAGGAGATGATCGAACTGAGCGCCGACTCCACCGCCGAACTGCGCACGACCTTGTAGAGCACCGCGGCGAACGCAACGGCGGCGACCGTGCCGACGGCGTACTCGGCCGTGGTCATCCCGGCGTCGGCGCACCGCCGGATTCTGGAGGCAAGTTTCTTGATCATCAGATTCCTTCGACATGGGACGGGGACACGTCGCGGCACGCAGGGGAGGCTCACTGGCCTGTTGCCTGGATGCACGCTCGCTCACATCCCCAAGCCCACCCCACCTGGTGCGACGGCGGGGCCGCGCGGACAGATCTGTGGACGAACGCGAGGCCTGTGGACGACGAACTTGACAGGATTCGCCCGCTGGAACGAGTGCGGCAACACCCGCTCGGCGATCCTCGGACACTCCTGGCCCGGCCCACCCTTGGGCGAGTTGTTCGACTCAGGGCATACCGGAGCCCGCCGATGGTCGAACAGGTCAGGCCGGGTAGGGCCGGCCCCGAATACGTTCGACCCCCGGCCGGCCGGAGCGTGCCGTAGGTCGAACAACCTCAGAGCGCGCGCTGGGGGGTCGGACAACTTCAGAGCGCGCGCCGGGGGCCGGCCCTCTTCAGAGGGCAGCCTGTGGCTCCACGGTGACATGGCGAGCGGCAAGCTGCTGTTCGACAACAGCCGCGACATCGCTTGGCAGCCGTGCCACTGGTCATCAGGTCACCCCGGGATAGACGTCGCGCGCGATACCCGCGACGACTGGAATCACCCCGAGGCAGATGAAGGCGGGGAGGAAGCACAGTCCGAGCGGAGCCATGGTCCAGACCCCAGCCCGGTGTGCGCGAGCCAGCGCGGCTGCTCGGTACTCCTCGCGCATTTCGGCGGCCAGCTGTTCGAAGCCGTGTGCCAGCCGGATACCGCTCTGCGCGCTACGCGAGGCGGTACGGGCGACCGGCGCGAGCACCGGGTGCCTCGCCAGCTCACGCCATGCACTCGAGGGGTCGGCCCCGAGCCGCAGCATGCCGGCGACCTGACCGAGCTCGCGCCCGACCGCGCCGTCGATCACGGGGGCGACGGCGCCGAGCGCCGCTGGGACGGGCTGCCCGCTGCGCAACACAGCGGCCAGCAGATCCAGCATCAGCGGGACGGCGCGCATCGTCGCCGGGTCAACCTGCCGTCGATCGCGAGCCTGCAGCCGGGCCATCAACGTGTGTGTCACGGGGACGGCGAAGACCGCCACAGCAGCGCCGGCAGCGGGGCGGAGGGTCGCGACGGGTACGGCTGCGGCCGCGAGGCACGCCAGCCAGCGCAGCCAGCGATCGGATACCCGACGTGCCGTCGGGCCCGTCCTGAGGGGCGTTGGTCCCGTCCTGCGAGACGGCAGCCGCATCCGCCGCGCGCCGACCAGCCAGATGGCACCCGCGAGCCACACCAACGCGACACTCATGCCCGCTCCGCAGAGTCGATCACACGCTTGGTCCACACGAGTCCGAGGACATCGAGCAGCACACCCGCGCAGAGCAGCAGCTGGCCGACCGGTGTGCCGAGCAGCAGGTCCAGCGGACGGGCACCCATCGCGGTGCCCAGGCCGATTCCCAGCAGGGGAAGGCCGGCGAGCATGGCCGCGGACGACCGCGGGCCGGCCACCGAGATCGCGACCGCACGTGCCTGGGCTCGCTCCGCGGCAACGTCGGCGTCGACCCGCGACAGCACGGCGGCGAGGGGCGTTCCGGTGTCCGCAGCGACCTGCCAGGCGGCGACCAGTGCAGCGAAGCCGGCGTCGTCCGGCGGCGCATGCAGGCGCAACAGTGTCAGCGGGTCGTCGCCGCGAGCCACCGCGTCGGCGGCTGCGACGAATGCGGCCCTCGATTCGCCCGGTATCTCAGCGGCCGCAGCCAGTGCCGACGCGGGCGAACTGCCTGCCTCGAGTTCGGCGCAGAGCAGACGCAGCGCCGCGGCAAGCGCCGCCGCGCGGGCGGCGACCCGTCGCCGGACAGCGATCCGGGCCACGAGCCGGGCCGCGGTCGCAACGACCAGGCCAAGCGCGACGCCCACCGGCAGGCCAACAGTCACGCCCACGACGGCCCCCGCCGCGCCGGCGCATGCGGTCAGCACGTGCGGTGACGGCGTGGGTACTTGCCAGCGCCGCCCGGGCGAGGCCTGGCGGGTGGCGAGCCGGTCGGCGGCGGCCAGCGAACGCAGCCGGCGTTCGGCCAGCCGCGGCGCCGGCCAGCAGAACAGCGCACCGCAGACTGCCAGCCAACAGGTCGTCATCGCAGCAACTCGGGCACTGCGGCGCCCCGGCCCACAAGGATCGCGTCGAGATTCGCTGCCGCGCTCAGCACTCCGTCGCGCGCGGACCAGACCGGCAGCACGCGCAGCCCCGCCCGGTCCGCGCTGATCAGCCCGATCTCGGCCACCGACCGCCGGCCTGAGCGAGTGCGGCAGACCTGAATGACGACGTCCACGGCACTGGCGACCTGACTGATGACCGCCTCGACGGTGAGGCCGCCGAGCGAGCCGAGAGCCACGAGCCGGGACGGGATATCGGCCGCCGTGTTGGCGTGCACGGTGGCCGCGCCACCCTCGTGCCCGGTGTTCAGCGCGACGATCAAGTCGACGAACTCGGCGCCGCGAAACTCCCCGACGACCAGCCGGTCCGGCCGCATCCGCAGGGCCTGCCGGACGAGCTCGCGGGCCTCGATCGCTCCAGCGCCTTCAATGTTGGGTGGGCGCGCGATGAGACGCACGACGTGCGGGTGGGCGATCACCAGCTCGGGTGCGTCCTCGATGACGACCACGCGCTCTTCGGACGGCGCACATCCCAACAGCGCCCCGAGCAGCGTGGTCTTGCCGGTGCCGGTGCCACCGCTGATGAGGAAAGCCAGGCGTGCCGAGACGATCGCTCGCAGCAGTTCGGCGACGTCCGGAGGAACGAGCTCGGCGAGCGCGAAGCGACGGCGGGCCAGGACTCGCAGGCAGACCGTCGTGCGGGCGGCGAGGGGCGGCAATATCGCGTGCAGCCGCGTGCCATCGGGAAGCGCCGCATCGACGAATGGCGCAGCGTCATCCAGCCGGCGCCCGGCCACCGCGGCCAGCCGCTGGGCCAGCCGGCGCACCGCCGACTCGTCGGCGAAACGGACGTTGGCCGGCTCGAGGCCGCGGCCCCGATCGAGCCACACCTCGTCGGGAGCGTTGACCAGCACGTCGGTCACCCCGGGCAAGGCAAGCAGCGGCTCCAGCGGGCCGGCGCCAGCCAACTCGGCCGACACCTCACGAGCGACGTCGGCCAGCACGGCGTCGTCGGCGAGGACCGAAATCTCCGCCCGTACCGCCGCGGCCAGCGGCTGCGGCGCATGGGTCAGCCGGCGGCGCACCCGTTCGACCAGGTCGGTGTCAGTCATGCGACACGCACGCTGGGCGCCAGCGCTGCGTCCAGCACCCCGCGCGCCACACGCACGCTCGCGCGTGGCAGCGAGTCGCTGTCCAATGGCTCGTCAATCACCCTGCCGACCGGCGGCAGCGTGCCGATCAACGGCACCCCGAGCAATGCGGCAATCCGCTCGGGCCGGCCGATCCCGCGGCTCGACCGCACGACGGCGCCGACCGGGCCGCCGCCGAGAGAAGCGACCACCGTTCGCGCCGAGGTGATCGCAGCGACGTCTGCGCGGGCGAGCAGAACGATGAGGTTGCAGGACTCGACTGCCGCCTGCCGTGCCGCGGTGGGCGACCGGCCCAGGTCGACCACCACCGGGCCCACCAGCCGCGCCACGCCGACAAGCTGCGCCACCACCGAGGGTGGGGGAAGCGTGTCGGCCGCGAGGAACGCAACCGAGGACCAGCGCGGCAACGCTTCGGCGAGCACCCGCGGATCCAGCTCGCCGCCGCCCAGCCGCAGGCCCGACCACCGCGGACCGGCGACATCTTCGGCGCCGAGGAGAACGTCGATCCCGCCCGAGGTCGCATCCAGATCAACCAGCACGCTGTCGCGCACGCCCGCGGCGCTGGCGGCGAGCACGGCCACGAACGTGCTCGCACCGGCTCCGCCGCTGCCGCCGACCACTCCAATGACCGGCCCGGGATACGCGTCCACATCGCTGAGCCAAGCCGATACAGCCGATCAGCGACGCGGCAGACAGCGATCTGTGGACAGACCCGCCGCCTGTGGACGGCGGAATTGACAACCTGCGCCGAGCACCTATCCGTATGCTCGACGCCGTGTCGCAGATCGCCGCATTCTTCGACCTGGACAAGACGATCATCGCCAAGTCGAGCACGCTCGCGTTCGGTAAGCCGTTCTATCAAAGCGGACTGCTCAACCGGCGCACCGTCCTGCGCAGCGCATACGCACAATTCGTCTTCGCCCTCGCCGGCGCCGACGAGGATCAGATGGAGCGCATGCGCAAATACCTCGCCGAGATGTGCACCGGATGGGAAGTCGCACAGGTGCGCGAGATCGTCGCCGAGACTCTGCACGACATCATCGATCCGATCGTCTACGACGAGGCGGTCGAACTGATCGCACAGCACAAGGCTGAGGGCCATGAGGTGGTGGTCGTTTCGGCCTCCGGTGCAGAAGTGGTCGCCCCGATCGCGGACATGGTGGGCGCCGACCGCATCATCGCCACCGAGATGATTGTCGCGGACGGCAAGTACACCGGCGAGATCGCCCGCTACATCTACGGACCGGGCAAGGCGGAGGTCGTGCGCGAGCTCGCCGAACGCAACGGCTACGACCTCGCCGACTGCTATGCGTATTCGGACTCGGTCACCGACCTGCCCATGCTCGAGACGGTCGGCCACCCGTTCGTGGTCAATCCCGACCGGGGGCTGCGCAAGGCCGCAGCCGAGAACGGCTGGCCGGTGCTCGAGTTCAGCAACGCCGTGCCATTGCGCGAACGGCTGGCGGGCCTGCGCACACCACACACCGCCACCACGCTGAGCCTCGCGGGAGCCGGGGTGGCCGCGGCCGGTCTCGCCTGGTATGCCGCCCGCCGACGCGGCGCCTGACGAATTACAACCCGTGCAGCACTTGTGTGGGCGCGGTCACTAGCGTGCAATGGAGATACGGACGAGGTTCGTCGATGGCGGTCTAGCCCCCAGCGATCCCCGACCGGCACGGTCAACCGGGTACCCACGCGGCGGTCCCACCACGCAACAGGTGAGTCGACGCGGACCAACGATCGGCCCGCGCCTGACATGCGAAAAGCGACACGCCTGGTAACCCGGTTGACCGTGTGGGGCAACGACGCGCAGCTGGCACGCGATCAGCCGCGCGCCATCGCCGCACAGATCGCCCGGGCCTCGCGGGCGCCGGCCACGATCGCCTCAGCACAATGCCGCAGCCACACCGCGACGCCGTCCGGCGTCCCGATGCGATAGGCGGCCAGCGCGGCGTCGTAGTCCGCGCGGAGCTCCCGATGGCCCGCCTCGACCACAACGAGCGACTTCGGGTCCAGCCCGCGGTCGATTAGCGTCAACCGGACCGCGACGCGAGCCACGACCCCCGACGCCGGAGCGAACGCGTCCAGCGAGAGCAGCTCGCCGTGCACGACGGCGGCGACGACAACGGCCGGCGCGGCGGTGGCCACGAGTACCTCGGCCAGGGCGTCCAGCCGGTCGAC
Organism: uncultured Actinomycetota bacterium; assembly: GCA_963839995.1. GTDB lineage: Bacteria > Actinomycetota > Actinomycetes > Mycobacteriales > Jatrophihabitantaceae > CAWIUB01. The sequence continues at coordinate 156,774 of CAWIXH010000020.1, forward strand.
CACGCCGGGTCCCGGCCGAGGCCGACCGAGCTGGGACGGGTCGGCGACCAGGTCCGCGGCGGCGAGGGTGTGCAGCCGGGCGAGCGCCTGCCGCGGGGCCCGTGCCCATACGTCCGCGAGGATGCCGACCGCCGACTGGGCACGCAGCGCCCCTTGCAGCACCGGGTCGTGCGCCGCCCTACCTGCGCGCACATCGGCAAGTTCCAGCTCGGCGCCCGCGAGCCAGGCCGATGCCCAGGCGCCGCGCAGCGCCGACTCGGCCGACACGTCAGCGGAACGGCGGCGGAGTACCCGGTCGGTCAGCAGCCCGTCGACAGCCCGCCGGGTGGACACGACCGCGTCGGCCACTCCCGGTAGATCCAGCAGCGGAGCGAAAGCGTCGGCCACAACTGCAGAAGGATAAGCGGCGTTGCCGCGCGCACCATCGGCTGAGCTCCTGCCATGATGTCGCCATGACAAGCGTGTCGGATCAGCAGACGATCGGCCAACTCGTCCAGGAGGCATCCGGCCACTTCTCCACGATGCTGCACGGCGAGATCGAGCTCGCCAAGCTCGAGGTGCGCTCGACGGTGAAGAATGGCGGCGCAGGTGCGGGACTATTCGCCGGTGCAGCGGTGCTGCTCGTGTTCTCCTTGACGTTCGGACTGATCGCGCTGGCGGAAGGGCTCGTCGCGCTGGGCATCTGGCGCTGGGCGGCGTATCTGATGGTGTTCGGACTGCTGGTCTTGATCGCCGGCGTTCTCGTGCTGCTCGGCATCCGGCACGTCAAACGAGTCAGGGCCCCGGAGCGCACCATCGAAGAGGGCAAGCAGACCATGGCGCTGCTGAAGCGGCCCACTCAACGAGCCGCCGGATGACCGAAACGCCGGACGATTCGGTCGTACTCGTCGACGGACCCTGGACGCATCGGATGGTCGGCGCCAACGGCATCGATCTACACGTGGCCGAGATCGGCAGCGGGCCGATGGTGCTCATGCTGCACGGGTTTCCGCAGTTCTGGTGGACCTGGCGCCAGCAGCTGCTCGACCTGGCCGACGCCGGATTCCGCGCCGTGGCGGTCGATCTGCGCGGCTACGGCGCGAGCGACAAGCCGCCGCGCGGCTACGACGTACCGAACCTGGCAGCTGACGTCGCTCGGCTGGTCACCGCGCTCGGCGAACGCGACGCCGTCGTCGTCGGCAACGACCTGGGCGGCCTGCTCGCCTGGACGGTGGCCGCCACGCATCCTGAGGTGGTCCGCCGAATCGTCGTGTTGGGGGCCGCGCATCCGCTGCGGCTGAGGCATGCGATTGTCGCCGATCCGCGCGGCCAAGGACGTGCGTCGTCTTACGCGCTGGGCGGATTCCAGCTGCCCCGCCGCCCCGAGGCCCGGCTGACCCGGGACACGCAGTACGTCCGGGCTTTGTTCGGCAGGTGGACGGGCCCTCGCTGGCGCGGTACGTCGGGCTACCTCGCCGACGTCGAGCGCTACGCGCAGGCGCTACGCATCCATCCGGTTGCGCACCTGGCGCTGGAACATTTCCGGTGGCTGGTCCGCTCGATCCCACGTCCTGACGGACGCCGTTACGCCAAGGCGATGCGTCGCCCGATCGAGGCCCCGGTGCTGCACCTGCACGGCGACCTCGACAGCTGCGTGCTGCCGCGCACCGCGCAGGGTTCCGGCCGGTACGTGACAGGCGAGTACGAGTGGCGGCTGCTCGACCGGGTCGGGCACTTCCCGCAGAACGAGGCACCGGAGCTCGTCAGCGGCGAACTGGCCCAGTGGGCCAAGCTCGGCTGACGCGTCACGGCGTGCAGCTGCCGGTCTGCACCGGCGCGGCGGCGAGTCGTCCGGCGCTGGCGTCCGACGCGATCTCGCTGTCGGTGAGCACGAAACCGGTGTCCGACGAGTCGAGCGCCGTCGCGAACACCATGCCCAGCACCGTCCCGTCGGTCGCCAGCAGCGGGCCCCCCGAGTTCCCACTGCGCACCAGCGAACGGATCGCGTAGATCTCCCGCTCGATCGACCCGTTGCCGTAGATGTCATGGCCGATGACCGACTCCCGGCCGCGCACCCGCGCGGCCCGCACGTCGAAGCCGCCGTTCTGCGGATAGCCCAGCACGATCGCGTTGTCGTTCGTCTGCGCGGGTGCGCGGGTGAACGAGAGGGGCCGCGCGGCCAGCCCCGGCACATCGAGCACCGCGACGTCCCGGGACGGATCGAACAGCACCACCTTCGCCCGCAGCGACTGGTCGCCCTGTTGCACCTGAACCGAGTCGGAGCCGGCCACCACATGTGCATTCGTCAGGACCCGTTGCGGCGCGTAGACGAACCCGCTGCCCTCGATGCCCCGGTCGCAGGACTGCGCCTGCGAGAGGATCTTCAGCACCGATGGCTGCGCGGCCGACACCGCGGGACTGTGCAGCAGCGCAGTATTCGGAGGCAGGACGTCGACGATGTGCGGGGAGGACAGATCGCTGAACAGCGGAGGGAATCCACTTCGGTCGATGAACCGGCGCAACGAGGAGTACACGTTGCGCACCGAGTTGGGCATGGCATCGTCGACGCCGCGGACGATCTTGGACTCGTGCACGGCGGAGACCACGCGCGGGTACGGCGAGGACGCCAGCGGCAGCGCCACCATCCAGGCCACCAGCAGCACCGACACCGCGCCGAGCGCCGCGCCGACTATCGAGTCGAGCACGCGAAGGTGCCGCCAGGTGATGTATCGCCGCAGCCGCGCACCGACCCAGACGCCAGCCACCTGCCCGATGATGGCGATCACGAGCACGCAGACGATCGCGATCGGCACCTGCGCCTGGCCGCCGGCCAGCCGCGAGCCGAGCGGGCGGGCCAGCTGTGCGCCCACGACCGCCCCGCCGAAGAAGCCCACCAGGGAGAACGCGCCGACGACCGCCCCGTTGCGATAGCCGCCCAGGGCATAGCCGATCACGGCCAGCAGGATGATCAGGTCGACGAGGTTCACGATCAGCTCGGCAGGACGACGAGCGTGCCCGTCTGCCCCTGCTTCTCGTGGATCGTGCAGACGAACCGATAGCTGCCCGGCGACGGCGCCACGAACGTGGCGGACCTTGTCTCGCCGTGCGCAGTCAGCGGCACGGCGTCGGCCGGAAAGCCGACCACCTGGAAGTCATGCGGCGCCCCATGGCCCTTGTGTACCAAGGTGATCGTCACCGTTCCGGGGTGCACAGTGATCCGCGACGGGTCGAACCGGTACCTGTCGTCAACCGTGACGGTGACCTGCTGGACGCCGTTGACGACCGTAGCGGTCGTCGCGCCCACCTGCGGGTTGCGGTTGATCGCCGACTGGGTGTTGGAGCAGCTGGACGCGACGACGGCGATCATCGCGAGCGCGACCGCGCCACGCATCATGGGGCGAAGGTACCTAGCGCAGCTGTGCCGCCGCCTAGCGCCGGTGGGAGCGGACGGGTCCGCCCGGCGTCCCATTCCCGCTCCCAGCCGCCGAGCCGTAGCAGGGCGTCCAGCAGCAGGGCGGTGAAGCCCCAGACGAACAGCCCGCCAGCCTGGAAGCCCGGCCCCACGAAGCCGGACGGATGGCGGACTTGGAACCGGTTGGCCGGGTCGGCCAGCTCGCCGACCGGCACGACCGCAACCCTCGCCACCTCGTTGGCGTCGACCACACCCACCGGGTGGGGGCGCGCCCACCAGCCGAGCACGGGCGTGACCACGAATCCCGACGGCGGCAGGAACAGCGCAGGCAGCGTCGCCACGATCTCGACGGACGTAGGGTCCAGGCCCACCTCTTCGGTGGCCTCACGCAGCGCGGTAGCTGCAGCATCGGCATCGGCGGAATCGACGCCGCCGCCGGGAAAGGCCACCTGACCGGCGTGCGTACGCATGGTCGGCGCACGCTCGATAAGCAGTACCGCCGGGCCGGCGCCGGCGTCGCGCAGCGCGATCAGCACCGCCGATTCGCGGGCACCATCGTCCGGGGGCAGCAGCTGCCGGGACAGCTGCTCGACCCGCACCTCGCGAACGGCGGAGATCAGCGGATCCAGCCACTCCGGCCGGGGCACTACAACCTGCCCGTCACTGTTGACCTGAGGGTTGAGGTCGCGTAGCGACGGGAACCCTCAGATCAACACGAGGGAAGGATGGGTCGCTCACATGCTCTCCGCGACCTGCTGCGGCGTCTTGACGAGCTTCGCCGCCTCGCTCGGGTCAGTGGGCCCGTCCCCGAACGATGGGCAGAGCCGGGCGATGGCGCAGGCGCCGCATGCCGGCTTGCGCGCGTGGCACACCCGGCGGCCGTGCCAGATCGCTCGGTGGGACATCATCGTCCAGTCCTTCTTCGGGATCAGCGCGGCGATCGCGAACTCGACCTTGACCGGGTCGGTCTCGCTCGTCCACCGCCAGCGGCGGGCGAGCCGGCCCAGATGCGTGTCGACGGTGATGCCGGGGACGCCGAAGGCGTTGCCCAGCACCACGTTGGCCGTCTTACGCCCGAAGCCCGGCAGGGTGACCAGGTCCTCGAGCCGATTCGGCACCTCGCCGTCGAAGCGCTCGACCAGCATCTGGCCGAGCTTGATCAGCGAGCTGGTCTTGTTGCGGAAGAAACCAGTCGTCCGGATCAGCTCTTCGAGCTCGGATCGATCGGCTGCGGCGTAGTCGGCCGCGCTGCGGTAGCGCCGGAACACTACGGGCGTCACCTCGTTGACGCGCTTGTCGGTGCACTGTGCGGACAAGATCGTGGCTACCGCCAGTTCGAGCGGAGTAGTGAAGTTCAGCTCGATGTGGGCGTCCGGATAGAGCGCGGCCAGTTCCCGGTCGATCCGACGGGCCCGCCGGGTCAACGCGAGCGGGGATTCGGTCGGAGCGGCGGCGGGCACGGTGGCCAGCCTACGAGCGCCGCTGACACGCCTTCGGATCGCGCGGCAGAATGGACGCACCATGGCTGGACTTCTGGTGTTGTTGTTCCCGGCGCTGCTGCTCGGCTTCATGCTGCTGATGGGGCGGGTCGAGGAACCGCTCAACCGCCAGGCACCCGAACGCGAGCTCGAGCAGTTCCTCGACGACGCGAACCCCGACGAGCTAGCCACGTTCGTCCGAGAGGGCACCGACTCGGCGCTGCGCCGCTTCCGCCAGCGGCTGCACCCACGGCGACTGCTCCGTTCGTCGGCGCGGCGCCGCGCGTCCGGGTAGTGGCGCGCTCCACCGTTGGCCGTAGAATTCCGCTCGACTGTGACCAAGCTCGCACAATCGGGTCGGGCGAGGAGGAGCTGACGTGGACGAGGTCCTGCGGAAGGCCGGGCTGTTCCAAGGGGTCGACCCCGACGACGCCGAGGCGCTGGGCAGCCAGTTCGAGATCTTCGAGGCGCCACGCGGCACCACGCTGTTCCACGAGGGCGAGCCGGGCGACAGCCTCTACATTGTCCTGTCGGGCAAGGTGAAACTCGGACGGCGCTCGTCGGACGGCCGCGAGAACCTGGTCGCAGTTATGGGCCCGGCCGACCAGTTCGGCGAGCTGTCGCTGTTCGATCCGGGGCCGCGGACCTCGACGGCTGTCGTCGTCACCGACGCGCGAATCGCTCGCCTGCCGAAGCAGGCCTTGCACAAGTGGGTGCAGGACCGTCCGCAGATCGCGGTCCAGCTGCTGCGGGTGATCGCCCGGCGGCTGCGGCGCACGAACACCATGCTCGCCGACCTGATCTTCGTGGACGTACCGGGGCGGGTCGCCAAGCAACTGCTGCAGCTCGCCCAGCGGTTCGGGTCGGTCGACGGCGGCCAGCTGCGTGTCACGCACGACCTGACTCAGGAGGAGTTGGCGCAGCTCGTCGGCGCCTCGCGGGAGACGGTGAACAAGGCCCTCGCCGACTTCGCGCAACGCGGGTGGCTACGCCTCGAGGGCAAGAGCGTCGTGATCCTCGACCGCGAACGGCTGGCCCGCCGGGCCCGCTAGCGCTCGCGCAGGTAGGCGAGCTGGGCGCCGACCGACAGCTCCGCCGCCGGCCACAGCGCCCGGTCGACGTCCGCGTACACCACCTCGACGACGGCCCGGGCGGTCACGTTCGGGCCGAGGGACCCGACAGCCTCGGCGACCTGCGCCAGCCGCATCTCGCGGTGCGCCAGGTAGTGGTCGGCGGCCGCGCCGGCCGTGGCCAGCTCTGGACCGTGGCCGGGGAGCACCGTCACGTCGCCTAGCTCCCGCAGCCGGCGCAGCGAGGCCAGGTAGTCGCCCAGGTTGCCGTCCGGGTGAGCCACCACCGTCGTTCCCCGGCCGAGCACCGTGTCCCCGGTGAGCACCGCGGAGCCCTCGAGCACGAACGACAGCGAATCCGCGGTGTGCCCTGGGGTGGCCCAGACCCGCAGCACGACGCCGGCTGCCTCCACCACGTCGCCCTCGCCGAGGCCCTCGGAACCCAGCCGGTGCGCCGGGTCGAGTGCCCGCACCGGCGCTCCGGTGAGCTCGTGCAGCCGTCCCGCGCCGGCGCTGTGGTCGGGGTGCCCGTGGGTGAGCAAGATCGTGATCACCTCACCCGTCGCGGCGGTCGCTGATAGATGAGCAGGATCGTCCGGGCCCGGGTCGACCACGACGACCGCAGCCGAACCCGGTGCCCGCAGCAGCCAGGTGTTCGTGCCGTCGAGCGTCATCGGGCCGGGATTTGCGGCCAGCAAGACCGCAGCCTGCGAGGTGACCTGGCGCAGCTGACCGTACGCGGGATGGGTCGTCATGCGGGGCCCCCGCACCGACGCGGGCGGTTGCTCATAGCTCAGCCCGCGGTAATGGCACAAACGTCCCATCCGGGAGCTCGACGTGCAGCCCGTCCGGACGGCGATGCAGCACCGGCGCGATCGGGTCGAGGCTGCGCGAATCCGCCGCCGCCAGCACCTGCGCGACCGTCGGGTACTCGGCTATCGACCGCAGCGTCGCGGCTGTCGGCGGCAGCATGGCCCGCTCGCCGCGCAGCTGGCCGGCCAGCGCGACGTGCACCGGCACCCAGGTCGCCACGGACGACTCTGTTGTCACATCCTCGGCCCGCGCGTGCGGGGGCAGCGCGGCTACGAAGAACCGGGTGTCGTAGCGGCGCACCTCGCCCTCCGGAGTGATCCAGCGCGCCCACGGCCGCACGGCCGCGGCGTCGATCGCCAGGCCGTGTTCGTGCAGCAGCGCGCCGAATGGCACCCGGCCGGCCTCGACTTCGGCTCGCGCGGCGGCCAACGAGGCGGCCGGAACAGTCAGCAGCACGCCGGTCTCCTCGAACGTCTCGCGCACCGCGGCGCCGACCAGCGAGCGGGCCAGCCGCTCGTCGCACCCGAAGCGAGCCGCGAACTGCGCCGGAGCCGGGCCAATCCACGGCAGGTCGCTGTCGTGCTCATCGACCCGCCCGCCGGGGAAGACGCTCATCCCGGCGGCGAACACCATCTGGCGCACCCGGGTGAGCAGCCACACCTCCATGCCGGCCCCGCCATCGCGCAGCAGCACGACAGTGGCCGCATCGCGCACCGGCTGGGCAGTCATCGCACCTCGACGACCAGCTCGACCTCGACCGGCGGCGTGCACGCGACGTAGCAGCCGATCACCTTGACGACGCGCGACACCGCGTCCCGGCCGATCGGCGAGTGCACGGCGGCCAGGCTGCGGACGGCGGGAACGTAGGCGGCCAGCGGTGCGGCCACAGCCGGCATCTCGACCCCGAGTTCCGCCAGTCGAGCAAGCGGAGAGGTCACCTGATGAACCCTACGGCCCCGGAGACCGAGAGCCGTGGCGCGTCGTCCTACCCTGGCCTGATGGTGGCCGCGACGAGTGCCCGCCCGGCGGCGGCGATGCCGCAGAGCCAGGGCGTACCGACGGACGCACGGCTGCACGTCATCACCGGCAAGGGCGGCACCGGCAAGACCACCGTGGCCGCCGCGCTCGCTCTCGGCCTCGCTCGGGACGGCCACCATACGCTGCTCATCGAGGTCGAGGGACGGCAGGCGCTGGCCCAGCTGTTCGACGTCCCAGCCCTGCCCTACGCCGAGCAGCGACTCGCGATCGCCGAAGGCGGCGGCGAGGTCTTCGGCCTCGCCGCCGATCCCGAAGATGCGCTGCTGGAGTACCTCGAGCTGTTCTACGGCCTGAAACGGTCCGGGCGGATGCTGCGCCGGATGGGTGCGATCGACTTCGTCACGACGCTCGCGCCTGGACTGCGCGATGTGCTGCTCACCGGCAAGATCAAGGAATCCGTGACCCGCAGGGCCAAGAATGGCCGGCCGATATACAACGCGGTGGTGCTCGACGCTCCCCCCACTGGACGCATCCGCCAGTTCCTGGACGCCACCCGGGAGGTCGTCAACCTGACCAAGGTGGGCCCGATCAACCGGCAGAGCACCGGCGTCATCGAGCTGCTGCACAGTCCGCGCACGGCCGTCCACCTCGTGACGTTGCTCGAAGAGATGCCCGTCCAGGAGACGCTGGATGCCGCCGCACAACTCGTCGACGCCGGCTTCCGCATCGGCGCGGTGATCGTCAATCGGGTCCGCCCGACACTGGTCGGCCGGCGGCAGGTCAGCGCACGCGGCTTGGTCGACCGCACCGCGCTCACGGAGGGCCTGAGCGCGGCCGCTATCGCCCCCGCGTACGCCGCGCCGCTCGCTCGCCAGATGGCCGAGTACGCGCACCGGCAGCGTGTGCAGACCCGCAACGGCGCTTTGCTCGACGCCATCGCCGCGCCGCGGATCGAGTTGCCGGACCTGAACCCGCCGGTCGACCGCGGCGAGCTCAACGAGCTGTCCGACTACCTACTCGGCAGCGCCTGATGACCGCCCGCCTGAACATCGACGCGATCCTCGCCGACCCGTCGACTCGGATCATCGTCACTTGCGGCAGCGGGGGCGTCGGCAAGACGACGACCGCGGCTGCATTGGGCTTGCGCGCCGCCGAGAGCGGCCGGCGGACGGTCGTACTGACGATCGACCCGGCCCGGCGACTGGCCCAGTCGATGGGACTCACCGTGCTGGACAACACCCCACGCCCGGTCGCCAACGCGAAAGGTGACCTGTTCGCAATGATGCTCGACATGAAACGGACGTTCGACGAGGTCGTCTCGGCCCACTCGACGCCCGAGCGAGCCGAGCAGATCTTTGCCAACCCCTTCTACCAGGCGCTGTCCTCCTCGTTCGCCGGGACCCAGGAGTACATGGCTATGGAGAAGCTGTCCCATCTGGCGCAGCAGAGCGAATGGGATCTGATCGTCGTCGACACCCCGCCGTCGCGCTCGGCGCTGGACTTCCTGGACGCTCCGCAGCGGCTTGGCCGCTTCCTGGACGGGCGGATGATCAAGCTGCTCACCATGCCGGCCCGGGCAGGCGGCAAGGCATACCTCAGAGTCGTCACGGCGGGCTTTTCGGTCTTCGCGAAGGTGATGTCGAAGATCCTGGGCGGTGAGCTATGGCGCTGGCGGTGATCGAGCTGAAGAACGCGGCCGACGAGAACGCGACCATCTGGACGGCGTTCCAGCAGCTCCAGACCTACAAGGCGGAGATCCCGTCGCTGTTCACCTACAACGAGCTGCTCGTGATCTCCGACGGGTGCAGGCGCGCGTCGGCACGCTCACCGCCGACCGGGAGCGGTTCATGCCGTGGCGCACCATCGAGGGCGAGGCGCTGGCCGACGCGCACTGCCGCAGCTGGAGGTGCTGCTCGAGGGGCTCTTCGAGCAGCGGCGGTTCCTCGACCTGATCCGCAACTTCATCGTGTTCGAGGACGAGGGCGGCGGCGCGTCATCAAGAAGATGGCCGGCTATCACCAGTTCCACGCCGTGCAGGTGGCGGTGGACGAGACGCTGCGCGCGGCGAGCTGGCGCGCGCGGACCGGTCGCGAGGAGCCGGGCGGTACGCGGCGGGCCGCAGCCCGGCGGCAAGCGGCGACCGGCGCGCCGGCGTCATCTGGCACACGCAGGGCTCCGGCAAGAGCCTGACGATGGCGTTCTACGCCGGGCGGATCATCCGCACCCGGCGATGGAGAACCCGACCATCGTCGTGCTCACCGACCGCAACGACCTGGACGACCAGCTCTTCGGCACGTTCTCGCGCTGCCACGGACCTGCTGCGGCAGACGCCGGTGCAGGCCGAGAGCCGCGAGGACTGCGCGAGCTGCTGACGGTCGGCCTCGGCGGCGTGGTGTTCACGACCATCCAGAAGTTCTTCCCCGAGGAGAAGGGCGACCGCTACCCGACTGCTCTCGGACCGGCGCAACATCGTGGTCATCGCCGACGAGGCGCACCGCAGCCAGTACGACTTCATCGACGGCTTCGCCCGGCACATGCGCGACGCGCTGCCGAACGCCTCGTTCATCGGCTTCACCGGCACGCCGATCGAGCTGGCCGACACGAACACGCGGGCGGTGTTCGGCGACTACATCGACGTCTACGACATCCAGCGGGCCGTCGAGGACGGGGCGACGGTGCCGATCTACTACGAGAGCCGCCTGGCCAAGCTGGAGCTCGACGAGGCCGAGCAGCCCGAAGATCGACCCGGAGTTCGAGGAGGTCACCGAGGGCGAGGAGGTCGAGCGCAAGGAGAAGCTCAAGACGCAAGTGGGCGCAGCTGGAGGCGCATGGTCGGCGCCGAGAAGCGGCTCGAGCTGATCGCCGCAGGACATCGTCGAGCATTTCGAGCAGCGGCTGGAGGCGATGGACGGCAAGGCGATGATCGTCTGCATGAGCCGGCGCATCTGCGTGGAGCTGTACGACGCAGATCGTCGAAGCTGCGGCCCGAGTGGCACAGCGACGACGACGACGACGGGCGCGATCAAGGTCGTGATGACCGGCTCGGCGTCCGATCCGCTCGACTGGCAGCCGCACATCCGCAACAAGGCCGCGGCGCGAGGCGCTGGCCAAGCGCTTCAAGGACGCCGAACGACCCGTTCAAGATCGTCATCGTGCGCGACATGTGGCTGACCGGCTTCGACGCGCCCTGCCTGCACACGATGTACGTGGACAAGCCGATGCGCGGCCACGGCCTGATGCAGGCCATCGCCCGCGTGAACCGCGTGTTCAAGGACAAGCCCGGCGGCCTGGTCGTGGACTACCTCGGGCTGGCCGACGAACTGAAGCAGGCGCTGGCCGACCTACACCGAGAGCGGCGGCACGCGGCGAGACGGCGCATCGACCAGGACGAGGCCGTCGCGCGTGCATGCTGGAGAAGTACGAGGTCTGCTGCGGCCTGTTCCACGGCTTCGACTGGTCGACGTGGACGACGGGCACGCCCGCAGGAGCGGCTCGGCCTGCTGCCGGCGGCGCAGGAGCACATCCTGGCGCAGGAGGACGGCAAGGACCGGCTGCCTGCAGGCGGTGCGCGAGCTGTCGCAGGCGTTCGCGCTGGCGGTGCCGCACGACGAGGCGCTGCGCATCCGCGACGACGTCGGCGTTCTTCCAGGCCGTGCGGGCGGTGCTCGCCAAGCGCGCGCCCGGCGACGGCGCGACCGGACGAAGACCTCGACCACGCCATCCGGCAGATCGTCTCGCGGGCCGTGGCGTCCGGACGAGGTGATCGACATCTTCGCCGCCGCCGGGCTGAAGAAGCCGGACATCTCGATCCTGTCCGAGAGTTCCTCGCCGAGGTGCGCGGCATGCCGCAGCGCAACCTCGCCGTGGAGCTGCTGCGGAAGCTGCTCAACGACGAAATCAAGATGCGCGGCCGCGAAGAACCTCGTCCAGGCGCGCTCGTTCGCCGAGATGCTGGAGCGAGCCATCCGCCGCTACCAGAACCGCGCCATCGAGGCCGCGCAGGTCATCGAGGAACTGATCGCAGCTGGCCAAGGAGATGCGCGAGGCCGACGCAGCGCGGCGAGGACCTCGGGCTGACCGAGGACGAGATGGCGTTCTACGACGCGCTGGAGGTCAACGACAGCGCGGTGCAAGGTGCTCGGCGACGACACCTTGCGGACCATCGCCCGCGAACTGGTCGCAGACCGTCCGCAGCAACGTGACCATCGACTGGACCGTGAGGGAAAGCGTCCGCGCCAAGCTGCGCGTGATGGTGAAGCGCATCCTCCGCAAGTACGGCTACCCGCCCGACAAGCAGGAGAAGGCGACGCAAACGGTGCTGAAGCAGGCCGAATTGCTCTCGGAGCAGTGGGCATGGCGTAGAGGGGAACGTGATTTCGAGCCGGGTTGCGCGCGGATTCCAATTCTACATTCGAACTCGTCACCACCTCGATGAGGTCTCAAGCCATTGATTTCAATGCAAACCCAAGCTGGTGACTTTTTGGGCGCAGTCACCAGCTTTCAGAGAAACAGGCCAAAAAGAGAGAGTGTTGATGGAGACTTCCAGCAAAGCGCCGCGGGGGCCAACGGCCATGCCGGCAAACCCTTTCGAAACAACGCGATTTTTCGGGCTCGTCGGATTGGCGGAGAGAGCGTTTCGGGGGGGGCGACTGGCGGAGGGAGCGGGATTCGAACCCGCGACACCCTTCGGTGAACGCGCTTTCCAGGCGCGCGCCTTAAGCCGCTCGGCCATCCCTCCTGGTTGCGGAACGCTACTCGACGGCAACGGGGCTCGCAACGGGTTTGGGCCGTCAAGCTCAGGGGAAGGGGGAGGCTCGCCACCGCGTCCGGCAGACGAGACGGGAACATCATCGCCGGTCAGGGAGCGCTTTCCCGGGGGTGGTTGCGGTGTTATGAAGCAAGCAACGAAGCGGGAAGGGGGCAGGTTGCCATGGTTGTGAATGCACATGCGGTCATCCAGGCGATCGTCCGCGCGCTCGAAGAACCGCCGGCCCGCGCTCGGCAGGCCCGCAAGCCGGTCATCACCATTTCGCGGACGATCGGCAGTGGTGGCGACGATATCGCCCGCCTCGTCGCCGAGCGGCTCGGCGTCGAGATGTACGGCGCCGAAATCATCAACGGGATCGCCGCCGAGGCCAACGTCAGCCCGTCCCTGGTAAGACGCTGAACGAGAAGCTCGACGCCGTCGACGCCTGGATCTATTCGGCGGTGTTCGGCAAGCACGTCAGCCGCGACGAATACGTCCACTTTCTTTCAACCGTCGTCCGCGGGCTTTACCATACGGGCGGCGTCATCGTCGGCCGCGCCAGCCACGTCATCCTCGCCGGTCGCGACGTGCTTCGGGTTCGCATCGTCGGCTCGGTCGAAGCCTGCGCCACGCGCATCTCCGAGCAGGATGGAACGGGATATGCCGAAGCAAAACGGAAGGTGCAAGAAAGCAACAAGCGAAGAGGAAAATTTATATGGGACTTATTTCATTCTCGCTATAATGACCCACCAATTTTGACCTGGTCATCAACACGGATTATTTCCGGCGGCTAGAAGACGTGGTGGAAATCATTTTGCTCGCTGTGCATGCGCGCGGCCTGGACCGGAAATCGGGCGGCGCCAGCAGGCATCGGGCATAGCAAGAACGCCTAGGGACTGACGTTCGGTGGCCACGAAGGCGTCGGCGCCGGACCAATTATCGGCGTCAACCGTCGCCCATGCGGAGTGCGGCGATAAAGGCGGACTGCGGTATGTCGACCTGCCCGAACTGGCGCATCCGCTTCTTGCCCGCCTTCTGCTTTTCGAGAAGCTTGCGCTTGCGGGTGATGTCGCCACCGTAGCACTTGGCGGTGACGTCCTTGCGCAACGCGCTGATCGTCTCCCGGGCGACGACGTTGCCACCGATCGCCGCCTGCAGCGGGATCTTGAACAGCTGACGTGGGATCAGATCCTTCAGCCGGGAGCAGATGGCACGCCCGCGGCTCTCCGCCTGGCCGCGATCACAGACGAAGGAAAAGGCATCGACTGGCTCGCCGTTGATAAGAATGGTCACCTTGACGAGATTGCCCTCACGAAACCCGTCCATCTCATAATCGAAGCTGGCGTAACCCCGCGAGATGGACTTCAGCCGGTCGTGGAAATCGAAGATCACTTCGTTCAAGGGGCAGCCGGTAAACCATCATCGCCCGGGCGCCACTATAGGTCAGCTCCACCTGCTCGCCGCGGCGCTCGGTGACAAGCTGCAGAACCGCGCCGAGATAGTCTTGCGGCAGGAGAATCGTCGCCTTGATCCAGGGCTCCTCGATGCGGGTGATCCGAACCGGCTCCGGCATGTCGGCCGGATTGTGCAGATCGTCGACCGAACCGTCGGTGAGAAATACGCGGTAGACGACGCTGGGCGAGGTTGCGATCAGATCAAGATCGAACTCGCGCTCCAACCGCTCGCGGATGACCTCGAGGTGCAGCAGTCCGAGAAACCCGCAGCGAAACCCGGAGCCGAGCGCCGCCGAGCTTTCCGGCTCGTAGTGGAAGCTCGAGTCGTTCAGCCTGAGTTTGGCCAGCGATTCGCGCAGGTCCTCGAACTCTGCGGAGTCCGACGGGAAAAGTCCGCAGAAGACGACCGGCACCGACGGCTTGAAGCCGGGCAGCGGCTCGGCCGCCGGCCGGCGCTCCTCGGTGATCGTGTCGCCCACTTCGGTGTCGGCGACAGCCTTGATGCCGGCGGTGATGAAGCCGACCTCGCCCGGTCCGAGCGCGTCCGTCTGCACCGGCTTCGGGGTGAAATACACCAACTTGCTCGACCTGATGGTGGAGGCCGCCGCCATCATCCGCACCTTCATTCCCTTGCGCAGAATGCCGTCGCGGACGCGGACCAGGATCATCACGCCGAGATAGGGGTCGTACCAGCTGTCGACGAGCAGCGCCTTCAGCGGCGCGCCGCGTCGCCCCGCGGTGGCGGCAGGCGGGTAACGATTGCCTCGAGAAGATCGTCGACGCCGCGGCCGCTCTTCGCCGAGATCGGGATCGCCTGGTCCGCGGCTAAGCCGATGACATCTTCGATCTGCCCTGCGATCCGGTTCGGATCGGCCGCCGGCAGATCGATCTTATTGAGCACGGGAATAATTTCGTGGTCGTTGTCGATGGCCAGGTAGGCGTTGGCGAGAGTCTGGGCCTCGACACCTTGCGTTGCATCGACGACCAGGAGGGAACCCTCGCAGGCGGCAAGACTGCGGCTGACCTCATAGGAAAAGTCGACGTGGCCGGGCGTATCGATCAGGTTGAGAATGTAGGTGCGTCCGTTTCTTGCCCGGTAGGTAAGACGGACCGTCTGCGCCTTGATGGTAATGCCGCGCTCGCGCTCGATGTCCATTGAATTGAGCACTTGCGAGCGCATCTCGCGCTGCGTTAGGGCGCCGCAGACTTCGATCAAGCGGTCGGCGAGGGTCGACTTGCCGTGATCAATGTGAGCGATGATGGCAAAGTTGCGGATGCCCGCGAGGTCCGTCATGCGACGGCTTTTATCATTCTCAGTGGGCGCTTTGAAAGCGCTGCGGGATACCCTTTGTTACGAATCCATTCATAGATCTCGGGACCTGCAACGTCACAGCCGCAGCACGTCCCGCATCGGCCGCTTTCGCTTGCGAGGCGGCGCAGGCGGCCTTTTCTGGCCCACGTGTCGAGCATGCCGCGCAGCGCCTCTTGATCGACATTAAATGCGTCGCGAGGTCGGTGAGGCTGGTCCGGCCGTGGTCCACGAGGTACGTTTTCACGTCGGCGAAATTCATCGCGTCGTCCCCCTACTCTGCCGCTGCCGGCTGCGCTGTTCGTTGGCCCGCCACGCGGAAGACAACAAGGCAGATGGCGAAGACGGTAAGAACACTGGTGATCCAGGAGGCAGCAAGAGCGGGGTGTTCGGCGAGACGACCGGCCTGATAGGTCAGAACGGCCGCACCGTAGCCGAGACTGGTCGTCCAGAGGCTGGCGAAAAGGGTCCAGCGCCAGCCCGTCTCGCGCTGGATGGCGGCAACTGCCGACACACAAGGCATATAGAGCAGAACCGCGAGCAAGTACTCGAAGGCGCCGAGCCGGCCGTCGAGCCGGCTGGCCATGGCCGTGAACGTACCCGTCCCCACCTCCTGCCGTTCCGCCGCTGCGGCGAGATCCTCGTCTCCCGCGACAATATCGAGTCCGAGCGGATCGGCGATGGCGTCGGTCAGACGGGCGAGGTTCGCGGGAATGGTCGCGAACGCGGCG
>CAWIXH010000021.1:0-81869 GCA_963839995.1 uncultured Actinomycetota bacterium
TAGTCAAGTGCTCTATCCGTTGAGCTACGGGCGCATACGTGAGCTATGAAGTTGTGCTGCGACCGGTCGGAGGCCGCGGAGGCTCCGGGATTCGAACCCGGGATGGGCTTTAGACCCAAACCGCATTAGCAGTGCGGCGCCATAGACCAGACTAGGCGAAGCCTCCCAGTGCGTCCCGCTGAGATCGCAACCGCGGCAGGCCACCGACCCGACAGCGTACAAGGTGCTCTCGGACCAGACCAAACCCCGTCTGGAGCCGCGGAATCAGACCGGGGCGACCAGCGGCATGACCAGGCAATCGACCATCTCGACCACGTCCTGCTCGGTGACCGGCTGGTTCATCAAGATGACCCGGTAGGTCAGGAGCGCCGGCAGGACGTCGGCGTACAGCTCACAAGCCGCGTCCGCACGCACCTCGCCCCGTGCGACGCCTCGTCGCAGCAGCTCGACCAGGGCGGCTCGTTTCGGGCAGTGCACCTGCTCTTCGACGGCCGCGGCGAGGCCGGCGTCCCGGGTGACCTCCCAGGCGACGGCCCGAACGGCTTCGGCGGCCTGCCCGGACAACTCGCTGATCCGCAGGCCGAGCTGCAGCAGCAAGTCGCGGGTGGTGGCCTCGTCGCCCAGCATGCCCTCGACGATCTCGTCGGAGCCGCCGAAGCGAGCACAGAATGCATCGAGTACCAGGTCCTGCTTGGTCTGCCAGCGCCGGTAGATGCTCGCCTTGCCAGTCTGGGCCCGAGCCGCGACGGACTCGATGGTGAACCCCGCGTAGCCAACGGCGGTGAGCTCGTCGAAGACCGCGGCGTGAATCGCGTCCTCCAGCGCCGCGCCACGCCTGCGGTGGCGTAGCGGCGCGGTCAGCCCTAAATCCGTTGGCGCTGCGGCCACCTTTGTCAGACCCTTCATCCAGAATCAGCTCATCCGGCCGACACATAGGGCACGCTTGCGTTCCGTATCTGCCAGCTTTACCGTACATCTTAAGAGACGTAAACGTCCCCTACGAGTTGGCTGCTCAACCACTGCTACATCGGACGGAGTCCTCTGTTGACACGCGCAGACCAAGCCGGCACGGCAACCGCACCGGCGACCGGCACCGCTCGCCGCACGACCCACCCCGCACTGCTGTTGCTGCTCATCGCTGGCGCACAGTTGATGGTGATCCTGGACGCCACGATCGTGAACGTCGCACTTCCGTCGATGGCCCACTTCTTCGACCGCACGCAAACCGACATGACCTGGGTGATCAACGCCTACACGCTGGCCTTCGGCGGGTTGCTGCTCCTGGGTGGCCGCGCGGGCGACATTCTCGGCCGGCGGCAGATGTTCATCCTGGGCCTGGGCCTGTTCTCCCTGGGCAGCCTGCTCGGTGGCCTGGCCAACACCTTCGAGTTGCTGCTCATGGGCCGCATCGTGCAGGGCGTCGGCGGGGCCATCGCGTCGCCGACGGCCTTGTCGCTCATCACGACATCGTTCCCCGAGGGACGGGAGCGCAACCGTGCCTTCGCCGTGTACGCTGGCGTGTCCGGCGCCGGCGCCGCGCTCGGCCTGCTCGCCGGTGGCGTCCTCACCGAGTACTTCACCTGGCGGTGGGTGCTGTTCGTCAACGTGCCGATCGGCGTGGCGTTGATGATCGGTGGCTTCTTCTATATCCAGTCGTCCGAGCGACTGTCCGGCAGGTTCGACGTCCTCGGCGCCGCGATGTCGGTGGCCGGCATGGTAGGCATCGTCTACGGGTTCATCAACGCCGCGAACCACGGCTGGAGCAACGGCGTCACTCTGGTCTGCCTGATCGGAGGCGCCGCGCTGCTGCTGGCGTTCGTCGCATACGAATCGCGCACGCCGATCGCCATGATGCCCCTGCGGATCTTTGCCAACCGCAGCCGGTCAGCCTCGTACCTGATAATGTTGATCTTCGGCGCGGCGATGTTCGGCATGTTCTACTTCCTGACGTTCTTTGTCCAAGGCGTGATGGGATTCAGCCCGCTCAAGACCGGCGTGGCGTTCCTCCCGTTCTGCGTCGTCATCATTGTCGGGTCAGGGATCGTGGCCCAGATTCTGCCGCGAACGGGTCCGAAGATCTTGATCACGGTCGGCTGTGCGCTCGCGACTGCCGCATTGTTCATGTTCGCCACGGTAAGCGCAGACACCAGCTACTGGACCCAGCTGTTGCCGATGATCCTGCTGATGGCGGTCGGTATGTCGTTCATCTTCGTGCCGTTGACGACGACCGCGGTATCCAAAGTCGCGCCTACCGACGCTGGGCTTGCCTCGGCGTTGCTCAACGTCGGGCAACAGGTCGGCGGCTCGATCGGTCTCGCAGTGCTCGCGACAGTCGCAGCGACGGCGTCGCGCAACGCCGCGAAGACCGAGGCAACCGATCTCAGCGGGGCATCGAAGCTGCACTTCGGGGAGCTTGCCGCCAGCGCGTCAACCGGCAAGCCGCCGTCGCCTGCCGCTCTGGCGGACCCAGAAGCGGTGCATGCCTTTCATGTGGTGCAGGCCCACGCGTCCAGCATGGGCTTTCTGACCGCGGCGATCTTCGGCGTGGTGGCGGTGGTGGTCGCCGCCTGGATGATCAACGTCAAGCGCAGCGATATCCCGCACGAGCCGGCCGAGGCAGTGGCCGTCGCTTAGGGGCTGGATCCCAGGATTCGCGCCAGCGAGCCGGGTGGGGCACCTCAGCATTCAATGACGTTCACCGCGAGCCCACCGCGCGCGGTTTCCTTGTACTTGACCTTCATGTCCGCGCCGGTCTCCCGCATCGTCTTGATCACCTTGTCCAGGCTGACGATGTGCCGTCCGTCGCCGCGTAACGCGATGCGTGCTGCGTTGATGGCCTTCACGGCGGCCATCGCGTTGCGCTCGATGCACGGCACCTGGACGAGCCCACCGACCGGGTCGCAGGTCAAGCCGAGGTTGTGCTCCATTCCGATCTCCGCGGCGTTCTCGACCTGACTTGGCGTGCCGCTGAGCACCTCGCACAGCGCGCCTGCCGCCATCGAGCAGGCCGACCCGACCTCGCCCTGGCAGCCCACTTCGGCACCCGAGATCGACGCGTTCTCCTTGTACAGCACGCCAATCGCTGCGGCGGCGAGCAGGAAACGCACCACCCCGTCCTCCGACGCGCCCGGGACGAACCGCCAGTAGTAGTGCAGTACGGCCGGCAGCACGCCCGCCGCACCATTGGTCGGAGCGGTGACGACCCGTCCGCCCGCGGCATTTTCCTCGTTGACGGCGAGCGCGAACAGGTCCACCCAGTCCAGGACCCGCAACGGGTCGGTCGAATAGGGCTCACCGCACAGCCGCTGATAGAGCTCGGGCGCCCGACGCGGCACCTTCAAGCCACCGGGTAGGACGCCGCTGCTCGCGCAACCGTTGCGAACGCATTGCTGCATGACCGACCAGATGTTGAGCAGGCCGGTGCGGATCTCGTCCTCCGTTCGCCACGACGTCTCGTTCGCCAGCATCACTCCGCTCACCGGCTGGCCCGATGCGCGGCACCGCTCCATCAGCTCGGCGCCGCTCTTGAACGGAAACGCCAGGGCCGTGTCGTCCGGCTTGATGCGGTCCGCGCCCGCGGCGGAATCATCCACGACGAAGCCACCGCCGACCGAGTAGTAGGTGCGTTCGCGCATCAGCGCGTCGTCGGCGTACGCATAGAAGCGCATGCCGTTGGGGTGGAACGGCAGGCTGGTCCGTCGGTGCAGCACCAGGTCGTCTTCGGACAGAGCGACGTCGCGCTTGCCGAGCAGACGTATCCGTCCCGTGGATCGTACGTCGGCCACTCGGGATGCGATCGACGCCGTATCAACGGTCTCTGGCAGCTCGCCCTCGAGGCCGAGGATCACCGCCCGGTCGCTGCCGTGCCCGTGACCGGTGGCGCCGAGCGAACCGAACAATTCCGCCCGAACCCGGGTCACCGCGTCCAGCTCGCCATCGTCGGCGAGTCCGCTCGCGAAGGTCCGAGCGGCCCGCATCGGCCCGACTGTGTGCGAGCTGGACGGGCCGATGCCGATCGAGAACAGATCGAACACGCTGATGGCCACGCGACCATCATCCGCTCCTTGCGGTGACTTGTTCGATCTTGCGAACTCGTCGTGCAGCGACATGTTCGACCTTGCGGGTGTCTGGGCACGCCAGCGGTCGAACAAGTTGGGATGCCCCGGGTAGGACGGGCTGGGAATACGGTGGGCTGGTGACCATCGTGCGGCGCACCCCACTGCACCAGGCGAGGATTACGGCCGTTCGCGACCTCACCCCGCGGATGCGCCGGATCACCTTGACGAGCCCCGCCTTTGCCACGGTGCAGCCATGTCCCGCGCAGGATGTCGAGCTCGTCCTGGTGGACGAGACCGGGCGCAAGGTCAAGCGGCGGTACACGATCCGGTATGCCCGACCCGACAGCGGCGAGTGGGACATAGACGTGCTGCTCCACCGCCACGGGCCTGGCGCCTGGTGGGGCGAGACGGCAACCGCCGGCGATCGGGTCAGCCTCTTCGGCCCGCGCGGCAGGCTCGTGCTCACGGACGCTGATTGGCACGTGTTCGTCGGCGACGAGTCGGCGTTGCCCGCCATCTCAGCGCTCGTCGAGGCCCTGCCGCCGAGCCAGCGTGCGATCGCGTTGGTCGAGGTCGGCGCGGTGCCGGACGAGATCCCGATGGCGCGTGACGTGCAGCTGCACTGGCTGCACCGCGACCGCGCAGACCCCGGTCCGCCGGGTCTGCTGGCCCAGGCGATCGACCAGCTGAAGCCGCCGTCCGGGACAGGGCACGCCTACCTGCTCGGCGAGAGCCGCGCAGTCGTCGCGCTGCGCCCGCACGTCCACGCACACGGGCTGACGAACGAGCAGATGTATGTCAAGGGCTACTGGAACCTGGGCCGGGGTTCCGCCACTTCGGGAGTATTCGGTTCACCCCCTGGATCAAATACTCCCGGATCGGCAAGACTCGGGGCATGACCAATCCCAGGGCGGGCCAGCCGGCCACCTCAGCCGACCTGGTCGACGTCGACAAGCTCGTCGCCGCGTACTACGAGCAACACCCCGACCCGACCGTGCCCGAACAGCGGGTCAGCTTCGGCACCTCAGGGCATCGTGGGTCGTCGCTGTCGACGACCTTCAACGAGGACCACATCCTCGCCACGTCGCAAGCGATCTGTGAATATCGCGCGGCCCAGGGAATCGACGGCCCGCTATTCCTCGGCGCCGATACGCACGCGCTCAGCGAACCCGCCACCAGATCGGCGCTCGAGGTCTTCGGCGCCAACAACGTCTCCGTTCTGGTCGACTCACGCGACGGCTACACGCCCACTCCCGCGGTATCCCTGGCCATCTTGACGCACAACGCCGCCGCCGGCCCGCGCGCCGATGGCGTCGTCGTCACACCGTCGCACAACCCCCCCTCAGACGGCGGATTCAAATACAACCCACCGGACGGCGGGCCGGCCGGAACCGAGATCACCGGGTGGGTCCAGGACCGGGCCAATGAGTTGCTGGCGGGCAACGGCAAGGGTGTGCGCCGCGTCCCTTACGTCCAGGCCAAGGCCGCCGCCGGCCGCTACGACTTCCTCGGCGAGTACGTGGACGCCTTGCCCCAGGTCGTCGACTTGGACGCGATCCGCGCTGCTGGCGTGCGCATCGGCGCCGACCCACTGGGCGGGGCGAGTGTCGGGTACTGGGGCGAGATCGCCGAACGCCACCGCCTCGACCTGACGGTCGTGAACCCGCTGGCCGACCCGACGTTCCGGTTCATGACGCTCGACTGGGACGGCAAGATCCGCATGGACTGCTCGTCGCCGTATGCGATGGCCGCGCTGATCGCCCGCCAGCACGACTTCGACGTCGCCACGGGCAACGACACCGACTCTGACCGGCACGGCATCGTCACCCCGGACGGTGGACTGTTGAATCCCAACCATTACCTGGCGGTGGCCATCGAGTACCTGTTCGGGCACCGCCCGTCCTGGCCGGCCGGTGCGGCGGTGGGCAAGACGCTGGTGAGCTCGTCGATGATCGACAAGGTCGCCGCGGGCCTGGGCCGGACCCTGCTCGAGGTCCCGGTCGGCTTCAAGTGGTTCGTCCCCGGCCTGCTCGACGGCTCGGTCGCCTTCGGAGGCGAGGAGAGCGCAGGCGCGTCATTCCTGCGCCGGGACGGCGCCGTCTGGACCACCGACAAGGACGGCATCATCCTGTGCCTGCTCGCCTCGGAGATCACGGCCGTCACGGGACGCAGTCCGTCGCAGCTCTACCGCGAGCTCACTGCGCGCTACGGAACGCCTGCATACGCGCGCGTCGACTCGCCGGCCACCCGCGAGCAGAAGCGCCGGCTGGGCCGCCTCGCTTCCGACGACGTCCGCGCCGCCGAGCTCGCCGGTGAGCCGATCCTGGCCAAGGTGACCACGGCCCCTGGCAACGGCGCGGCGATCGGCGGGCTGAAGGTGGCCACCGCGTCTGGCTGGTTCGCAGCTCGACCGTCCGGGACCGAGGACGTCTACAAGCTCTACGCCGAGTCCTTCCGCGGCCCCGACCACCTGGCGCAGATTCAGGACGAGGCCCGAGCCATCGTCGCCGCCGCCCTGGGCTAAGGAGCCCGCGCGGGCACTTAAGTCTGGGCGCACCACGGCTTGCCGGCCCACCGCGACAGACCACATCCCGTCCACGCGCGCGCCGGTGGGGGGAGCCGGGCTGGAACTCACGCAGACGGGATGTGGTCTTGCGCGTTGCGGCCGCCAGGACTGCGGTCGCAACACTCGGTGACGCCGGGTTCAGACCGGCGCACTACCACCACCAGTCGTCGGGGCTGACGAGACCGGAGGTGGGGGGCTGGACGGTCGGAGCGGCCGAGGCAGCCGTAGCCGCGGGAGCGGCCGCAGCTGACGTCGCTCCGCACAGGGCACATACCAGACAAGCGATGATCGTTAGGATTGGTGCTGCAAAGCGTCGCACTACCACGTTTCCCCCTTTGAACACGCCCTTTGCCGGGCCGCTTAGTCATGCTCGCCACGGTGCGAGGAATGCACACCCCTTCCTATACCCATAGGATTCACCGGCGGGCACCGCAGTTTCAAACCTTGGCACTGGCAGCTAGCTGCCTGGCACGAACTGCAACAGGCGGGGACATGGGCACTGGCGCCGAACTCGACAAGCTCGACATCGCTGTGTACCGAGCCTTCGTCGCCCAGCCGGGCGCGGCTCTGTCGGAGGTAGCGGCCGAGCTGGGGCGGCCCATCCACGAGCTCGACAAGCCGGCCGGAACGCTGATCGAGCTGGGCCTGGCAACCTCTTCCGACGGGGAGCACTTCACCGCGGTCAGCCCGCTACTCGCGGAGGTGACCGAGCTCGGCGCTGAGGAGCTGGAGCTCAGCGCCCGACGCGCCGCCGTCGAGGCCCGCCGCGAGGCGATCCGCGCGCTGATCCCCGACTGGGCCGACGTAGTGCGCGAGAACCCCAGCGGAAACGCGGTCGAGGTGGTCAGCGGGGCGACCGAGATCGGCAACGTGATCATGCATTACGCCGCCCGGTGCCGGGAAGAGTTGTTGTCGGTTGCGCCCGGACGCGGGCCGAGCCGGATGGACCCGCGTACCCGGATGGCCAACCTGTACTCCCTCGGCCGCGGCGTTCGCACCCGGGCTCTCTACCAGCACCTGGCGCTGCGCGACCGAGCCGGCCGCGCCTACCTGCGCGAGCTGACCGACCACGGCGCGCGCATCCGGGTCGCGTCGTCGGTCCCGGGACGCAGCCTGGTCATCGACCGCGAAGCCGCTCTGCTGCCGATTCCCGGGCCCGATCCAGGCGCCCTCGGCGGGCTTGCGGTCGTGTGCGAGCCGAACGTCGTCGCCTGGGTCGCGGCGACCTTCGAGCAGCTGTGGGCCGAGGCCACCCCGCTCGAGGAGCTGCTGGGCACCCGGCACTCGGACGCGACCGTCGACCACACCCGAACGGCGATCCTGCGGCTGATGGCCGACGGCGAGAAGGACGAGGCGATCTCCCGCCGGCTGTCGGTCTCGGTTCGCACCTGCCGGCGGCACATCGCCGACTACATGGCACAGGTGGGCGCCACCAGCCGCTTCCAGGCCGGCGTCATCGCCGCGCGCAACGGGCATCTGGACGCGCCGAACGCCGGTTGAGCCAACCGCCATTCGGCCTCCGGTTCGCTACAGTCCCCTTCATGACGGTGCCCCCCGCCGACCTTCTCACTGCGCTCCTGCAGTGTGGTCCCACCCCACGAAATCGCTGCACGATTTCGCGGGGACCCCGGCGCTGGAAGGTCGGCTCGTGACCCAACCGGCGCGACGGCCCGTCGGCGTGACGTTGCTCGTCGTCCTGATCGTCATCGGCGGCATCCTGCAGGTCGTCGCCGGAATCATCCTGATCCTCGGACACAAGAACGCCACCGTGCTGCGCGAAACGCACAGGTCGACTAACTTCCTGCTCAGCGCAGGAATCGCCGGCGCGGCCCTCGGGGTGATCTATCTGCTCGTATCGCGCGGCCTCGCGACAGGCATCGGGTTCGCCCGGTTCATCGTCGGACTGATCAGCCTGCTCAGCCTCGGTGCCGGGCTGTGGGCAGCGGTCAGCCAGCACGGCAACCTGCGCGGCCAGGGCATCGCGAGCGCGATCGTCGGGTTCGTCATTCTGGTGTTGCTGTACTCACCCAAGGCCAACGCGTTCTTCCGCACCAATTGAGCCCGGCCACGGCCGCCGCCGATGGGCCGCCGCTCGTCATCGTCGACGACCGGCCCACCCGCATCCGATCGTCTGTCGACGGCCTGCGGCTCGTCGGACTGATTGTCCTGCTGCTGCTGCTGACGGCGTTCGGGACCCTGGCCAAGAACACCAGTCGCGGCGCGAACGACGACCTGGCCAGGGTGGTCAGCGCCCTGCCGCGGCTGCTCGTTGACGGGTTCAGCCTGATCGGCGGAGTCGGTGCGCTGGCCGTGCCGATCGCCGTGATCGCCCGGCAGATCATCCGCGGGCAGTCGCGCCGTCTCGTCGAGTCCTTGCTGTCCGGCGTGCTGGCGATCGTCATCGTCGCCGGGCTGAGCCTCGCCGTCGACAGTGCAAAGGACAGCGCGCTGTACCACGCGCTCACCCTCGCTCGTCCGTCCGGGTCGACGCCACCCCTCGATCCCTACCTCGCCGCGTGGATGGCCCTCGGGACGGTGGCGGGGATAGCGGCGGATCGGCTGTGGCGCAACCTCGTCGCGGTCGCCATGACCGTTTACGCACTGTCGGTGTTCACCGCGGCGCAGGCATCGCTGTTCTCCTTGGTGGCGAGCGTCGTGCTCGGCTACACCATCGGCGTTGTGGTGCGATACGTGGCGGGGTCGGTGAACGAGCAGCCGGACGGTGCGCGCATCGCGGCGGTGCTGGCCGACCGGGGTTTCCCGCTCACCCGGCTGGAACGAACGACGCGCATCCAGGTGGACCATCGTGTCTATCTCGCCACCACCCACGACGGCCGCGACCTGGATGTGGACGTGCTCGACCGCGACGAGATCGCATCCGGCTGGTTCTATCGGATCTACCGCAACATCCGGGTGCTGCCCGAGGTGGCCCGCGGGCCCGACCTGAGCATCGAACGGGCCGCCGAACGGCGTTCGTTGCTGGCCTTCGCGGGCGAGGCCGCCGGCGCCGCCTTGCCCAAGTTTCTAGCCGGCGTCCCGTGCGGACCCGACACGATCGTGCTCGCCTACGAGCGGCGCACCGGGACGGCGCTGGCCGACCTGGATGCCCCACCCACCGACGCCCAGCTGCGCGGCCTCTGGACGTCCGTCGACCGGCTGCACCATGCCCGGATATCGCACCCGCGGCTCACTGCGCGGCGCATTCGTGTCGATAGCAGCGGACGGGTCGTGTTGCCGATTCTCGAAGACGGCAACGCGTTCGCCAGCGACCTACGGATCAACCTCGACCGGGCCCAGCTGCTCGTGACGAGCGCACAGCTCGTCGGCGCCGGGCCAGCCGTACGCATCGCCCGCGACACGATCGGTGACGAGGGCCTGGCCTCGACCCTGCCCGTGCTGCAGCCGATCGCGCTGAGTCGCGAGACCCGTCGCGCACTCAAACGCGAGGCATCGCTGCTCGACGACCTGCGAGCCGAGATCCAGGGGCAGACCAGCATGCCGTTGCCGGAGCTGTCCCGGCTCGAGCGTATCCGGCCACGGACCGTGATCACCCTCGTCGCGCTGATCGTCGCCGGATACCTGCTCATCGGCCAGCTTGGCTCGCTCGATCTGGCCACCGTGCTGCGCAACGCCAAGTGGCAGTGGGTGCCGCTGCTGCTCGTCGCCTCCGCAGCCACGTACCCGGCGGCGGCGATCTCGCTGATCGGCTACGTCCGCGAGCGGCTGTCGTTCTTCCGAACGATGTTTGCCCAGCTCGCGGCGTCGTTCACCAGCTTCGTCATGCCGCCAGCCGTGGGCGGCCTGGCGGTAAACGTCCGCTTCCTGCAGAAGTCCGGGCTGTCGACGCCCGCGGCCGCGACCAGCGTGGGCGTCAGCCAGGTCGTCAACGCGATCTCACACATCGTGTTGCTCATCGTGTTCGCGGCGGCCACCGGGACGTCCGCGGGGCACCGGCTGCCGATCCCCGGCTGGGTGTTCATCGCGTTGGGGGGCCTTGCCGCGCTGGCCCTGCTCGCCCTGGCCCTGCCGGTCGCCCGCCGGTGGCTGCTGGCGAAGGTGCTGCCTCCCGTCCGGGAGGCGTTGCCGCGGTTGCTGAGCCTGGTGAGCAGCCCCGTCAAGTTGGCCGAGGCCATCGGCGGCACTCTGCTGCTCAACGCCGCCTACATCCTGGCTCTCTGGTGCGCGGTGCGAGCGTTCAACGGGACCGTCGACTTCGTCGCGGTGGCCGTCGTGTACCTCGCCGGCGGCGCGATCGGCTCCATGGCCCCGACGCCGGGCGGGCTGGGCGCCGTCGAGGCGGCGCTCTCGACCGGTCTGGCGGCGGCCGGCATGCCGGGTGCCGCGGCCGTCAGCGCCGTGCTGTTGTACCGGATCGGGACGTTCTGGCTGCCGGTGCCAGTTGGCTGGCTGGCGGTGCACTGGCTACAACGCCACGACGCTCTGTGACGGATGTCCCAGCCCTGGCAAGCTGGCGGGCATGGATCGCGACGGTGTGATGCTGTGGGTGGCGAGATACGAGGCTGGGTGGCGCGCCAGAGACCTCGGTGCCGTCGAGACCCTGTTCACCGCGGACGCGCACTACCGCCGGTCGCCGTACGAGCCATCCGACGTCGGGCATGCCGCGATCCGGGCGTTTTGGCGCGAGGACGACGACGTGCAGTTCACCATGCGGGCCGAGCCGGTGGCGGTCGACGGCGACAGCACGGTCACGCGGGTACAGGTGAACTACACGGCACCGAAGCAACAGGAATACCTCGACCTGTGGCTGCTGCGCTTCGCACCGGACGGCCGGGTCGCCGACTTCGAGGAGTGGCCGTACTGGCCGGGACGGTCCTACAGCGCGGTCCGGGAGGCACACGACTCACGGCCTGCGGCGCCGACCTAGGTGACGGCTAGGTACGCTCTCGCGGTGACTGGTCGCCCTGACGCCACCCCGATCCGCATCGCCGTCGTCCCCGCCTACAACGAGCAGGCGACCGTCCGGGAGGTACTCGACCGGCTGTACGACTTCGTCGACGAGCTGGTCGTGGTCGACGACGGTTCGACCGACGGCACCCGCCGGGTCATTTGGGGCTGGCTGCCCGGGCACGAGCGAGCCCGATTGCTGATATTCGACGTCAACCAAGGGATGTCCGCCGCCTACCATCTGGCCTTCTCCGAGATCGCCGACCGGGTCAAGGCCGGGGAGCTGGACCCAGACACGCTCATCTGCACCATCGACGCCGACGGTCAACACGACCCGCACTCGCTGGACGAGCTCATCAGGATCGCCACGGACGAGCGGCTGGACGCTCTGCTCGTGCAGCGCGACCTGTCCGGCTATCCCGCCTACAAGAGGCTCGGCAACACCGTCCTGAGCAAATGGGCCGCGTTCTGGGCGAGGTCGCCGCTCTACGACGTCGAGTCCGGCTACCGGGTCTTCCGCGCCGGCGCCCTGGCCGACGCGTTGCAGTACTACCGCGGCTACCAATACTCCGAGACGGTCGAGGTGGCCGTCGTGCTCTGCCGGCTGGGCTACAAAGTGCGCAACGACATCGTGCTGCCCGTGCCGCTGTTCCGCTCACGTACCCGGCTGCGTGATGCCGTCATCGACGCGACGATGATCGTGGTGGCAGCCCGGCGCAGCGCCGCGCGCAACCGCAAGCCGGCGCCGGTCTTCCTCGAGCCTGCACTCGAGCCTCCCCTGCCTCAGCAGTGATCGGTGTAGCCCGAGCGGCCCAGCAGCTGGTCCAGCCGGACCGGCTGCAGACCCCGCGCCGCCAGGCCATCGAGGATCAGCGGCATAGCGCGCACCAGCACGGACCGGTTGGCGTCAACCTTCCCGTCCAGGCCGTCGTGCAAGTCGATGATCGAACCGCGACGTGCCTTCGACAGCACCCGATTGGCGATCGCCTGCGGATCGTTCGTCGCCCAGTCTCCGGCCGACACGTCCCAGCCGATCATCGTGACGTCGTTGCGGTGCAGCACCCAGGACATGAGCGGGGTGTGCTGCCCGTGCGGCGGGCGGTAGAACGCCGGGCAGACACCTGCCTGCTGAGAGATCGCCCGCTGTGCGCGCATGAGCTCGGGGTAACGCGGATCCAGCCAGCGCCACTCGTCATGGTGGAAGGAGTGGTTGCCGACCAGCTGCCCGTCCGCGATCAAGGCACGGGTGATGTCCGGTCGGGCCTCCACGGCCTTGCCCACCGAAAAGAACGTGCCCTTGGCTGCGTGCGCGTCCAGGATGTGCGCGATCGCCATCGTCGCGCCGGCGTTGGGGCCGTCGTCGAAGGTGATCGCGACCTGCGGCTGGTCCCGCGGGCCGTGCGCGATCGTCGGGCCGAACCAGGGCGCGGTCGGCGAGTTGGCGCCGATCCACGAGCCGACCAGGACGACGCCCAGCAGGCCTGCGACAGGCACCAGCCATCCCGCCCGTCGCGAAATGGGGTGCGCGCGCCGGTCCAGCGTCGCAGCCAGCACCAGAGCGAGGCCGGTCGCCGCGCCGCAGACCCAGGCCGGACCGGCACCCCACACCGTCGCCACGACGAGGAGAACCGCCGTGGTCGCGGCCGCGCTGGTGAGCACGATCCTGTCCCACAGGCGGCCGGTCCAGCACAGCGCCACACCCAGACCGAGCAACGCCGCCAGCAACCAGTTGATCGCTCCGGCGCGTGCCTGTGAGAACAGCCAGGCGCAGGTCGCCACGATCACGCCGCCAACCACCCGGGTCGGTGGCCGGTGCCGTAGCCGTAGCACCAGCACGGCCACCCCGATCGCGATCACCCCGGCGGGAGCTGCCGTGCCCAGGGCTGTGGCGGAGTGATCGTCGAGAATCCCCAGCAGCGGCAGGACGAACGCCGCCAACACCACGCCGGACAGTGCGCGGATGAACGTCGGGCTAGCCATGGCGCGTCCGGCGAATCAGCCGGGTCACGACCGCCAGCTGCGCGGCGGCACGATCGCCCTCGCGGTTGCTACAGCGGCATGGGCGACGATCCTGTCGCTCACCCTGACAGACCGGGTCTTCGTCACCCATGACAGCCTTATCGACTACGCCCATTCGTGGTGGATCGAGAGCCAACTCTGGCACGGGCACGGCATCCCCTGGCACATGCCCATGCTCGGGCACGGCGAGGCGCTCACCTTCCCGTACGGATTCCTGCCGTGGATCGTATCGGCGCTGCTGTGGCCGCTGTTCGGCGAATGGGCCGTCACGCTGGTGCTGGTGCTCGGTGTCCTGGGCCTGATTGCGGCGACCTTCTGGGCGTTTCCCGAGGCGCGCCTCGGCTGGTGGCCGGTGGTCGTGTTGGCGAACCCGATCCTGGTCTTGGCGCCGTTGTCCGGCCAGCTGCCGTTCCTGTGGGCGTCCGCGCTGCTGGTCGTGGGCATCGGATGCTGGCGGCGCGGCCATCGTGGGTGGGCGGTGGTGTTCGCGGGTGTCGGGCAGCTGTGCCACGTGGCGGTCGTCCTGCCGCTCGCGGCCCTGCTGGTAATGCTGCGGCTGCGTCGGGAGCCCGACCGGCGGACGCTCCTGGGGTGTTACGCGCTATCGCTCGTCATCGCCGCCCCGGCGATCTGGCCGATCCTGCGGTCGCCGGTGTTTACCGAGAGCTCGACGGCGACCAGGATCGCCCAGTTGGTCGGCACGGTGTTCACCCGGGCGTTCGTCCTGCTCCCGCCGATCCTGGCGATGCTGCTGGTGCGCGGCAGGCACCGCTGGCTGCCGCCCGTCCTCGCTGGGGTCGCGTTGCTGCTCAACGTCGCCCTGCTGGCCCCGCTGGACGCCGGGTACTCGTGGGCCGCGCTAGTGCGGCAGCCGGACCACACGATGGCGGCGTTCGCCCGGACCACGGAGTTCCACCCTGGTGCCACCTACCGGGTGCTCTATACCGCAGACGGCAAGGTCGGCATGTACCAGCTGATCCGGGACGGCGCGGTGCTCGACTCGGAGTTCTTCCCAGAGAGCATCTGGTATGGCAAGTTCGCTGACGAACAAAAGTACTCGGCGTTCCTGGCGCGGCGTAACGTCGACTATGTCCTGCTTTTCCGTGACATACCAGGTAGTATCACGACCAACGAGGGAGACCTCCTTCGGGCCATGGCAGCATCCGGTCGCGGTTGCCGGGGCGATACAGCGGGGGTTCGCTTGGTGCAATCGCACGCAGCCTGGGACGATTACGCGATCGACCGCAGCTGTCTCGCATCCTCGGATAGCGCACGGACGAGCCGGTGACCAAGACGCTCGTCCTCGCGCTGTGCGCCGCGATGGCCTTCGGCGCGTCCGTCGCGCTCCAGGAGCGGGCGGCTGCCGAGGTGCACCACGACCACGCGATGAAGGTCAGCCTGCTGCTGCGCGTCGCGCGCCGGCCGCTGTGGCTGATGGGACTGATCGCGAGCGGCATGGGGCTGGTGCTGCAGATCGCCGCATTACGCCACGGGTCCTTGGTGGTCGTCCAGCCGGTCATGGCGACGACGCTGATCTTCGCGCTGGCCCTGGTTGCGATCCGCACCCGGATCGGGCTCAGCGCCGCCGAGTGGGGGTCGGTCGCCGCCGTCGTCGGGGGCCTCGTGGTCTTCCTCGTGCTCGCCACCCCGGACGGGAACACCGCCGAGACGCCTCACGGAACGGCATGGGCGGTGACCAGCGCCAGCGCCGTCGTGGTGGTGAGCGGGCTCGGCTGGCTGTCGACCAGACGGCACGGCCGCCGTCGCGCGGCGCTGTTGGGTTTGGCCACCGGCCTGTCCAACGCGTTCGTCGCGGTGCTGACGAAAGCGTTCTCCCGCCAGCTGCGCCACGGCGGAGCGCTGTGGACTCACTGGGCGCTGTGGGCACTGATCGCAGCCGGCATCCCGGCCGTGCTGCTGGTGCAGAGCCTCTACCAATCGGGCAACCTGCGAATGTCGCTGCCGATCGTCGCCGTCGTTGAGCCGATCGCGGCGTCCTTCGTCGGCGTCATCCTCTTCGGCGAACACGTCACCTTCGACGGTGACGAGTCCGTCGTGATCGGCGTGGCGCTCGCCGCCGCCATCTTCGGGCTGTGGCATCTGGCCGGTAACCCGCGCATCACCGTCTCGGCCGGTGGCGCGCCGCGGGTTGCGACGGCACGCCGCGGCGAGAACGAGGGCCCGGCTATTCCGCGCGGGAGCCGGCACGCGGTCGGCGGGGCGCATCGCTCGGACCGGTTCGTGAGAACGTTCCAGCCGGTGCCGGAAACACGTTCCGGCGAAACCCGGCCGTATCCGCGGTACCACCGGGGAGCCCGTTGAACGTCCCACCCGCACGCCTGGTGTTCTGCGACGAGGACCGCGCCGAGATCCTGCGGCTGATAGACGAGTCGCTGCGCTCGGGCTCGCTGACGCTTGGCCCGCATACTCGCCGGCTCGAGGCGGCGTTCGCGGCGCGGCACCGCTCGCCACACGCGATCGCCGTCAGTAGCGGCACCAGCGCCATCGAGATCGTCTTGCGGGCGCTCGACATCGCCGGGCGCGAGGTGGTCGTGCCAGCCGACACCTTCTTCGCCACCGCGGCGGCGGTCGTCCACGCGGGCGGCGTGCCGCGCTTCGCCGACGTATCGCCGACGACGCTCGCCCTGACTGCCGAGACTGTCGAGGCGGCATTGACCGCGAACACGACGGCCGTCGTGATGGTGCACATCGCGGGCCTGGTCGCGCCGGACGTGGTGGCGATCCGCGACCTGTGCAACCGTCGCGGGATCTTCTTCGTCGAGGACGCGGCGCACGCGCACGGCAGTTCCTACCTGGGGCAGCCAGCGGGAACCTTCGGTGTGGCAGGCACATTCTCCTTCTATCCCACCAAGGTCATCACTGCCGGCGAGGGCGGGATGATCATCACCGCTGACGATCGGCTACGCGACGAGGCACTGATGTACCGCGACCAGGGCAAGGCAGGGTTCCACGGCGGCGAGCACGTGCGACTCGGCTACGCGTGGCGGATGAGTGAGGTGCACGCGGCGATCGCGGCCGTGCAGTTCGCTCGGTTGGACGAGTTCATCGCCGTCCGGACGCGCGTGGCGCGTCGCTATGACGAGGCGCTTGCCGACCTCGACGGGGTTACCCCGTTGTCGCTGCCGGACGACTGCGTGTCGAACTACTACAAGTACGCCGCGCTGCTCGATCCAGGCATCGACCGCGCCTCGGTGCGCTCACGGCTGGCGGAGTTCGGGGTCGCGCTCAGCGGTGAGGTGTACCAGACGCCATTGCACCGCGAGCCGATCTTCGCGCACCTGTCGCCAGGCACCCTGCCGGTAGCCGACGACGTGTGCGCCAGGCAGATCTGCCTGCCCGTCCATTCCGATATGACTGACGACGAAGCGGATCAGGTAGTGACCGCGCTGGCCAAGGTCGTCGGATAGGCACCCGTCCCGAGCGAGTTGTTCGACCTGCGGGGTGCCAGGGGGCGCCGAAAATCGAACAACTCGAGGTGTCCGGGATCAGCTGCGGCCGAGCACCTCGTCGCGGATGCGCGACCAGGCGATCCCATGGGCGAACGCCTGCGCAATCGCTAATTCTGCCTGCCAGTCGAGCAGGTGGCGGGCCCGGTCCACCCGGGCGTAGCAGCCGATCCCGTCGCCGGGGCGGGCCGGTGCCTGGATCACGTCCAGGGTCGTGCCGACCGCGTCCTCGAATGCCGCGACGAGTTCGCGCACCGTGGTGCCCGTCCCGGTGCCGATGTTGACCACGTTGTACCCGCCTGTTGGCAGCACCGAGTCGAACCGCTCCACGGCCTGGACGTGCGCCCGGGCGACGTCCCACACGTGCAGGTAGTCGCGAATGGCAGAGCCGTCGCGGGTGGGCCAGTCCACGCCGGTGATCGTGAACGGAGTACCGGTCGTGTAGGCCTCGATCAGCTTTCCCCAGGCGTGGGTGGGGCGGGCGACCTGCAGCCCGGTGCGCAGCTTCGGGTCGGCGCCGACGGGATTGAAGTAGCGCAGCGAGATCGCGTCGATCAGCCCGGCGTCGGCAGCATCGTGTAGCACCTGCTCGGCCATCGCCTTGCTGCGCGCGTATGGGCTGGCCGGTTCGACCGGCGACGATTCGTCCACCGTGAGGTCGGCGCCCGGCGCGTACACCGCGGCTGACGAGCTGAACAGCAGCCTCCGGCAGCCGGCCGCGACGAGATGCTGAATGAGCTCGACGGTCTTCGCGACGTTGTTGCGGTAGTAGTGCAGCGGCCTGGTCACAGACTCCGGTACGACGATCGAGGCGGCACAATGCACGACCGCGGCGATGTCCTGATGCTCGGTGAAGATGCGCCGGATCAGGTCGCCGTCCGCGACGTCGCCGAGGTAGAACGCGTAGCGCGCGGCGAAGGCGCGCACGCCTCGGCTGAGATCGTCGAGCAGGATCGGGGTGTGTCCCGCGTCCTCGCACGCGGAGGCGATCGTGCTGCCGACGAACCCCGCGCCGCCGGTGATCAGGAGCTTCACGGGCGGGATTCCAGCAGCCGCAGCCAGATCTCGCTCACCGTCGGGTAGGACGGGACCGCATGCCACAGCGTCGAGATCGGCACCTTGCCGATGACCGCCACGGTCGCCGCATGCACCAGCTCGGCGACTTCCGGGCCGACGAAGGTGGCCCCGACCAGCGTGTCGGTGCCTCGGTCGATCACCAGCTTCGCTCGGCCCGTGTATCCGTCACGTAACAGCGACGCACCGGCGATCGATCCGAGGTCGAACTCGACCGCCTGCACGTCGATACCCCCGTCGCGCGCCTCTTGCTCGGTGGGGCCGACGGACGCGACCTGCGGGTCGGTGAACGTCACCTGTGGGACGGCCCCGTGGTCGGCGAGATCGAGGAACCCGGCCCCGTCGAGCGGACGCCCCTCGGCCCGGGCGGCGATCACCGCGCCGCAGATCCGGGCCTGGTATTTGCCCATGTGTGTGAGCAGGGCCTTGCCGGTGATATCGCCGACGGCGTACAGCCAATCGCCGGTTATCCCCTCGACGGTCAGGTGGTCGTTGGTGCTGAGGAACCCCTTGCCGGGCAGGCCGATCGTCTCCAGGCCGAGGTCGCTGCTGGCCGGCGTGCGCCCCGCGGCCACCACCAGTTCATCGACGGTGATCCTCTGCCCGCCGAAGGTCACCGTGACCTCGCCACCGTGCACATGCCCTTCGCCGGCGTCGCGGACCTCCGGGCGTTCGACTCGCTCGACCGACCCGCCGAGGTGCACCTGGATGCCCCGCTGCTCGAACGCCTGCCTGACAAGCTCCCCCGCGAACTGCTCGTTGCGCGCAAGCAGCGACGGAACCGTCTCGATGATCGTGAGCGACTCGACACCCAGCCCGTGCAACCAGGCCGCCGCCTCGCAGGCCACCACACCGCCGCCGACAATCGCCACCCGGCGCGGGATCTCGTGCAGGTTAGTCACGTCGCGTGAGATCCACGGTCGCGCCTCACGCATGCCCGGCACCGGCGGGACGGCCGCCGTGGTGCCGCTGGCGAGGACGACGGCGTGCCGGGCATGCAGCGTGCGCGTCGACCCGTCGGCAGCGGTCGCCTCGACGGTCCGCTCGCCCGCGAGACGACCGTGCCCGCGCACCACGTCGATGCGGTTATCGGTAGCCCACTTCACCTGCGACGAGTCGTCGTGGTTGTGCACGAACTCGTCGCGGCGCTTCAGGACGGCGGCAACATCCAGGTCCGGCTCGGCCCGTACGCCCGGCATCGCCTGCGCCGCGGCTAGCAGTTCGACCGGCCGCAACAGCGCCTTGCTCGGCATACACGCCCAGTACGAGCACTCGCCGCCGACTAGCTGGTGCTCGACGATTACCGCGGTCCGGTCGCTGCCCTTGATCGCGTAGTCCGCCGCGTTTTCGCCGGGCGGCCCACCGCCGACCACGATGACATCCCAGGTGTCCTTGTTGACATCCGCCATGGCGCACACGCTAACGAGCCGCACGCGAAGCCGCTGCACGGTGAACGATTACGCTCGCCTTAAGGAGCTTGGTTTGCTCGACGTCTGGATCGGCTGAAGCCGTCAAGGTCGGGTCAGGGTGAGGGCGCCCAGCTGGAGCAGCATGCCGGGGTCGTCGCGGACGGCCAAGCGCAGCGTCAGGTGGAGTCAACCGACGAGTCCGTCAGGCATGGCGCGGGCGACGGCGGCGGCCCGGCTGGTGACCTGCAGCCGCTCGAAGATGTTCTCCAGGTGTTTGCGCACCGTATTCTCCGACAGGCCGAGGTGCCGCGCGATCTGCCGGTTGGTGAGGCCTGAGGCCACCAGCTGCAGTAGCTGAACTTGGCGGCCGGTGAGGTCGGCTTGGTCGTGAGTGCGCGCCACGACCGCATTCCGTCCGTCGACAGCGACAGGCTTAGTCTCAGCGATTCGTCCCGCACCAACGGGCGGGTCACCCTGTTGGCGTGACGCCGGCCGGCTTGCAGGGGGAAGCCGGGCGATGCCCTGGCCTCGCACATCAGGCCGACGATCGGGGTGACCGTCGACGTTGAGGTGCTGCAGCCCGACGAGGCGGAACGCTCGCTGGGCAAGATTCGGCGCATCGTCGACGAACGCGGTGTCCGTTGACCGTCCTGGGCCGCAACGGGGCCCGACTAGGATTTAGCGGGTGACGCGCCCGGACGAACAGCCCGCGAGGGTGCCCGGCAGACGTCGCTGGTCGCCGCGGCTGATCGCCGCCGTCGCGGCCGGTAAGAGCGCGGCCACTGCATCCCGGCTGCTCGGCCGGGGCGGAGGCACGTCGCTGCCCGGCATGATCGCCCGCCGTATCCACCCGGGCGTGCTAGCCGACCTTGTCGGCGAGTCGGGCATCCCGTCCGTGGCGATCACCGGCAGCAACGGGAAGACCACCACGGCCCGCTTCACGGCCGCGCTGCTGCGCGGCGAAGGCGTGCGGCTAGTGCACAACGCGGCGGGCGCGAACCTGCAGCAGGGCGTCACCACGCTCGCCGTCGACTCGGCGACGTTCGGGGCGAGGATGCCGGCCGGCATGTTCCTGGCCGAGGTGGACGAGGGCGCGCTGTTGCAGGTGGCACCGGAGATCCGTCCCCGGGTGCTTGTGGTGCTCGACATCTTCCGCGACCAGCTGGACCGCTTCGGTGAGATCTACGCGGTGGCCCGGGCGATCGAGTCGGTGGCCGCGAAGCTGCCATCCTCGTCCACGCTGGTCGTGAACGCCGACGATCCGTTGGTCGCGCAGATGGTGGCCGACGGCGCGAGCAAGCGGATCACGTTCGGCTTCGACGTCCCGGAGTCGTTCGACAAGATAACTTCGGCGGCCGACACAATCCGCTGCCCCCGCTGCCGGGTCGATCTGCAGTACGACTACCTGTACCTCAGCCACCTCGGGGCGTATCACTGTGGCAATTGCGGGCTGGCCCGCCCGCCGCTGCACGTCGCGGTCACCAGCGTCGAGATCGAGGGCCTCGCGGCCACGTCGTGCACGATCCGCACACCGGACGGTGAGATCGCGCTGCGAATCCCGCAGGCGGGGATCCACGTCGCCTACAACGCCGTGGCCGCGATCGCCATCTGCTACGCGCTCGGGGTGCCGGTGCCGCAGGCGGCGCAATCCCTGGCTGAGGTGCGCACCGCCTTCGGCCGTATGCAGCAGATCCAGGCAGGCGAGCACGAGATCGTGCTGGCGTTCGCGAAGAACCCGACCTCGTTCAACGCGATGCTGCGTACGCTGCACGCTGCCGGCGAGCCTAGGCATCTGCTGACGGCGTTCAGCAACACGCTGATCGACGGCGAGGACTTCGGCTGGCTGTGGGACGTCGATTTCGAGTCCGCGGCGCCTGAACTGGATCGGGTGACGGTTTCCGGGCTGCGCGCGGACGAGCTGGCCAACCGGCTGAAGTATGCAGGCGTCGATCCGAAGCAGATCGTCGTCGTCGACAACCAGCCGGACGCCCTGGACGCGGCGCTGGGTGCCGTGCCGCCCGGACAGCGGCTGTGCGTGATCAGCGGCTACACGCCCACCATCCAGTTCAGCGAGCAGATGCGGCGGCGCGGCTGGGTAGAAAGGTACTGGAAGCAGTGAAGCAGCCCGAATTTCCCACGCTTCGGTTCGCGCATCTGTATCCCTCGCTGCTCAATGTCGCCGGCGACGGCGGCAACCTGACGGCCTTGCTGCGCCGGTGCGCGTGGCGCGGGATCCCGACCGAGGTGCAGAACATCGGCCTGGACGGGCAGATCGACTACACCACGTTCGACATCGTGCTACTGCACGGCGGCCAGGACGTCGAGATGAGCGTGGTCGCGGCCGACGTGCACCGCAACGCCGCGTCGCTGCGGGAGGCCGCAGATGCGCAGGTGCTGATGTTTGCCGTCTGCGCCGGGCTGCAGCTGTTCGGCCACCGGTACATCCCGACCTCGGGGCCGGCCTTGCAGGGGGCGGCGGTCCTCGATCTAGAAACGCGGGGAGGGCCGCAGCGGTTCATGCAGCACGCCGCGTGCGACGTCACCCTGGACGGCGAGACGCAGACCGTCGTCGGCTTCGAGAACCACAGCGGCGTCACCGAACTTGGTGCCGGTGCCGAGCCGTTCGGACGTGTCGTGGCAGGCGGCGGCAACAACGGCCGTGACGGGCTCGAGGGCGCGAAACGCGACCGGGTGTACGCCACCTATCTGCATGGACCGGTGCTGCCGAAGAACCCGTGGCTGACCGACCAGCTGATCCGGATGGCGCTCGAACGCAGACTCGGCGGCCCGGTGGATCTCGCGCCGCTGGACGACGCGATCGAGCTGCGCAACCACGCGGTGTCGCTACGCAAGGCCGTCGAGCACAAGGGCCAGCTCACTGCCATCGAGCCGGCCACCCTGGGCCGCACGCCCGTCAACAGCTGAGGTGGCGGCAGACTGGCCTGATGCGGGTCACGATTCGGGTTAGGCCGGCAGCCAGCCGGTCGAGCGTGGGCGGCGAGCACGATGGCG
The DNA here is from genome assembly GCA_963839995.1 of uncultured Actinomycetota bacterium. Lineage (GTDB taxonomy): Bacteria > Actinomycetota > Actinomycetes > Mycobacteriales > Jatrophihabitantaceae > CAWIUB01. The sequence goes on from CAWIXH010000021.1 coordinate 22,511, forward strand.
CTTTGATCGTCCGGGTGACTGCTCGCGCCGTCGACGGCCAGGCGACGGAGGCCGCGTTGGCTGCGGTGGCCGAGGCGTTCGGCGTTCGGCGCCGATCAGTAACGCTCGTGACGGGCACGTCCAGCCGAACGAAAGTGATCGACATCGCTGGCGGGGATCCATCGACCCTTGATCGGCTCCTCACGGCCTGAGTCGACCAGGCTCGCCGCAGCGACCGGGAGGACTCAGCCGAAGCGGGCGCGGGCGATGCGGGCGCGCGCGTGGCGCTTCAGCTGCGCCAGGCCGGAGGCATCGCCCTCGATGCTGGTCATGAGCTCCGGGTCGGCGGGATACAGCAGCTCCCAATCCGGCGCACCGGCGTCGAGCTTCTCGACGGGGTGCCGGGGGCCGTCACCTGCTGCTGGGCTCATCGCTCGCTCGCTCTCAGACGCCTCGTGACACGTTCACTATAGCGCCGACCACGATCGCGAGAACGGACAAAAGCAGCAGCACGGACGCTAGCTTCAGTCGCTGGGCCTTGGTGATCAGCCGCTGCTCGTCTTGCTGGTGCAGGTCGATGCGGGTGTTGAGCAGCACCATCCGGGTGATGGAGGCTTCGACACTCAGATACCGGTCGCGCAGCTCCAGGGGGCTGATGCCCTTGTCGACGCGGGGATACAGAGCTCCCCCGCCGACCACGCCGGCCGCCAGGGCGACGATCTGCCCCACAAGCCCGGCGACGCCAGGCCTGGTGCCCACCAGGACGACAAGCACACCGGCCGCGGTGAGGATCAGCCCGGCCTTCGTGTCGATGCCGTTCGCCCGGTTGCGGTAGGACCTCTCTTCGCGGTCGAGTTCGGCCTCGACCAGCCCGATCGACGGGATCTGTGTCGGGTCGAGCGGCTGCACGACTGGAACCTCTCTCGGGACGGCTCGCCCATCGTCCCGCACTGTTACGACAATCGCGGGAAGTCGGCGACAATGCGGCTCATGGCTGTGGTTCGGGTCGCCACGTACAACATTCGCTCGCTGCGTGACGACAAAACGGCGGTGGTCCGGGTGATCACGGCGCTGCGCGCGCAGATCGTGTGCATCCAGGAGGCGCCGCGATTCCTGTTCTGGCGGCGCAAGTGCCGCTGGCTGGCGCGGGCATCCGGCATGAAGATCATCTGCGGTGGGCGTTCGGCGGCCGCCAATCTGCTGCTCGCAGCGCCCGCCGTACATGTCGCGGAGACGCGCGACGTGCTGCTCAGCAAGGATTCCCGGCTGCATCAGCGCGGCGCAGCGCTGGCCGACGTGACGGCGAACGGCGCGCGGTTCGTCGTCGCCGGGACACACCTGGACGGTGTCGAGGCACCGCGGCTACGCCATATCGACGAACTGCATCGCGTCCTCGACGCGTTCACTCCTGCCGGCGTGCCCGCCGTGGTGGCCGGCGACATCAACGATCAGCCCGGGTCCGAGGCGTGGGCGCGGCTCACCGAGCGGCGCGTCGACGCCGCCGCGGTGCAGAGCATCGGCGATCCGATGACCAACCAGCCGCTGACCCCCACACGGCGGATCGACGCGATCTTCGCTGCCCCCGAGCTGATCGTGCGGGAGACCGAAGCGGTCGACTCCCCCGACGTGAACGTCGCGAGCGACCATCGGCCGGTCGTCACGGAGTTGGACGTGCCAAGCCTGCCAGGGTGACTAAGGTCACCCCGCAGCGCCACACGGCCCGGATTGCTTGAGCTCGCAGCTACCCGTCGGGGTTGGGCCCGGCCCTGCCCCTACTTGATCAACTTTTGCCCGCGTTCAGGTCATCGTTACCGTGCCGTAACGCTTCTGACCACACACGAAACAAACACGGGGACTGAGAACACTTCCATGCGGCGCAGCTTGAAGATCACTACGTACGCGGCAGCACTTGCGATCATTGCCGGCGGCACGTTTGCCTGGACCGCGGTCGACAAGACCGTCCACCTCGAAGTTGATGGCCAACCGAAGACGGTGCACACCCTGGGCAGCCACGTCCAAGACGCGCTCTCCGCCGGGGGGTATGCCGTGGCGGCGCACGACATCGTGGCACCGGCGCCGGGCGTCGCGATCCACGACGGCAGCCGGATCGTGCTGCACCGGGGCCGGCTGCTGCAGCTGACCGTCGACGGCGCGAAGCGTCAGGCGTGGACGACCGTGCCGACCGTCGCCGCGGCATTCGCCGACCTCGGCCTCCCGCCGCAGACCTTCGTCTCGGTCTCCCGCGACCAGCGCCTGCCGCTGACCCCGACCGCGATCGAGGTGCGAACGCCCAAGCAGGTCAGCGTCAAACACGACGGCACCACCGAGCGGCTGACGACCACGGCCGCGACCGTCGGGCAACTGCTGACCGACGCCGGCATCCAGCGGGGCGATCTCGACCGGCTCTCCGTGCAGCCGACGGCGGCGATCACCGCAGGCCAGACCATCGTTCTGCAGCGGGTGCGGTCCACTCGGGTCACCAAGATTGAGCCCATCCCGTTCGCGAGCCGCCAGCAGCAGGACAACACCCTGGACGTGGGCACCTCCAAGGTCGTCACCGAAGGCGTCGCGGGCGCCAAGCAGATCACCTACGCCCTCGCGTACGTCGACGGCAAACTCGCCGCACGGACGGTCGTCAGCACCAAGGTCGCCAAGCCCGCCACGCCTCGGGTGGTCAAGGTAGGGACGCTCGCGGTCACCCCGCAGCAGATCGCCGCGCAGCTGGTGGCGGCCCGTGGCTGGGGAACGGACCAGATGAGCTGCCTGACGCTGCTCTGGAACCACGAGAGCGGCTGGCGGGTGGATGCCGAGAACGCTGACAGCGGGGCGTACGGCATCCCACAGTCGCTGCCGGGCGACAAGATGGCGTCGGCCGGGCCGGACTGGCAGACGAACCCGCGCACCCAGATCACCTGGGGTCTCGACTACATCGCCGGCGTGTACGGCCTGCGGGGCCTGGGGCCACGAGCTCGACGTCAACTGGTACTGAGCCAGGGGTACTGAGCTAGGCGAGAATTGGGCGGCCCGGCGGGCTCGAGTTGCTATGTCCGCCGGGCCTGACCGGAACCCACAGCTGCGCTGCGAATGGGGGCCGATTGGTTAGGCAGCCTAGGGCCGACGACCGGGATTGGGAAGCCCCTCTCGGCCAGCCGCGCCACAAGAGATTTCCATCGTGTTGCTTACCCGTAGTGACGGGTAGCCGCAGCGGGGTTACCGTGAACCTGATCCACTGTGGAGGGGGGATCCGCTCGCATGTTCCCGGCGAACGACTCGCCTCGGCCGCCCGAGAACGACAAGCCGGTCGAGCGCCGGCACCCTGCCCACGCCACGGTCTGGCCGCGGATGCCGCAGCTGTCCACCCGCAGCTGGCACGCCATCGGAGTGGTGGCCCTGTTGGCCCTCGCGCTGGCCACACTCGCGGGCGCCGGTGCTACCAGGCGAGTGGCCGCGGTACCGGAACCCGGGCCGGTCGCCACGCAGATCGCGACGCCGCAACCGCGGGCGTGGATCGACGCGCAGGCCGTGCCGCCGCCGGTCAGCACGATCACGAGCAAGCCATCGCCCGCCACCACGGCGCCCGGGCGGCCGACGTTCCCTCCGGCGGCCCTGGCTCCCGCCCTCTCGACCGTGACCGCGGACGGGATCCCATCGGTCGCCTTGGACGCGTACCGCCGCGCGGCCGCCCGCGAGACGACCCGGGACCCCGGCTGCCACATCCCTTGGCCGCTGCCCGCCGGGATCGGACGCATCGAGTCCGACCACGGGCAATACGGCGGGGCCGCGTTGCACGCCGACGGGCAGTCAACCCCGCGGATCATCGGGATCGCACTGACCGGCAACGGGACTGCACGCATCACCGACACCGACCGTGGCCGACTGGACGGTGACACCACCTTCGACCGGGCGGTCGGCCCGATGCAGTTCATCCCGTCCACCTGGGCTGGCTGGGGCGTCGATGGCAACGGTGACGGCATCGCCGATCCGTTCAACATCTACGACGCAGCGGCTTCGGCGGCCGACTACCTGTGCGCGGCCGGCGGCGACCTGCGCACCTCGGCCGGCCAGCAGCGGGCCATCATGGCCTACAACGCCTCGACCAGCTACCTGTCGATCGTGCTCTCCTACGAAGCCGCGTACGCAGCAGGCAGGCCCGGCGTGACCATCCCGGTGTTCGGCCCGCCGCCCAGCGCTACGTCCACCCTGCCGCCAGTCGACCCGGGCCCGCCGGCGGCGTTGCCGCACACCTCCGCGACGCCAAGTCGGCACCCGACCACAGCGCCGGCGGCAAGATCGACTACGCCGCGACCCGCCGCGACAACGGCCGCATCCGCCAACGCGCCGAGCTCGACATCCCCAACCACCACGGCGGAATCGCCTAGTCCGACCACGACCACTCCGAGCGCCACCACGACCACTCCGAGCGCAACCACGACCACTCCGAGCGCAACCACGACCTCGCCGAGCGCAACCACGACGACCGCTGCTCCGACTTGCCCAACGGATAGCCCCAGTACGACGAGCACGACCACCACCCCCACCAGCACGGCCACGCCGACGTGTCCGACCGACTCGCCGTCGCCGTCGACCGAGTCGCCGTCGCCGTCGCCGTCGCCGTCGAGCTGATCACGCCTCGGGCGCCTCGTCGGCGCCCTCCTCATGCACGCCGGCTTCGGCCTCGATCTGATGCTCGGGCTCGTCCAATGGGGCGCGCAGCGCACGCACGGTCGTGTTGACGAATGCCACGAACGGCACGGCGATCAGCGCACCGGGAATGCCCAGTAGGGCGGTGCCGGCGAATACCGACACGGCCACGGCGAGCGGGTGCACCGCGACGGTGCGGCTCATGATCACCGGCTGCAGCACGTGACCTTCGATCTGGAATAGCACAATGATCGACACCGCCACGACGATGCCGGCTGTGATGCCGTGTTCGAGTGTCGCGACCGCGACGACGAGCGCCCCGGTGATGGTGAGGCCCAGCAGCGGGATGAAGGAGCCCAGAAAGATCAACACACCCAATGCCGCGGCCAGCGGCACGCGCAGGATCAGCAGCACGATGGTCACCGTCACGCCGTGGAACAACGCGATAAGCACCACGCCGCGCATGTAGCCCCCGAACGTGCCCCAGCCGATGTGGACGGCCCGGTCGACGCGCCGGTGCGCAGCCCGTGGGAAGAACCCGAGCAGCCAGCGCCAGATCTGCTCGCCGTCGCGCAGCATGAAGAACGTCGACAGCAGGATCAGCAGGAGGGCGCCGGCGACCTCGGCCAGCGTCCGCACCGTGTCGATCGCGCCAGTGATCACGCGGCCCTGATTGTTCTTGATGGTGTTGGTGATGTTGTTGACGAGGTTGTCGATGTCGGCTTGCTTGAGGTGCAGAGGACCAGTTCGCAGCCAGTCGCGGGCGTTGTCCACGAAGTCAGTGAGCTGGTTGCCGAGTTGGGTCGAGTGAGTGGTGATCTGCCAGGCTACGAAGTAGCCGATGCCGCCGAGCACGGCGATCCCGATCAGCAACGTCAACGCGGTCGGCACCGACTTCGGCCCCGGCAGCCAGGCCCGTAGCCGGCTCTCCAGCGGATGCAGGACCGCGGTCAAGAACAGCGCGAGGATGAGGGAAAACGCGACGAGCGATACGGCCGAGAGCGCGCGGAAGATCAGATAGGCTGCGCCGGCGACCACGATCAACCGCCAGCTCCAGGCCGCGGCGACGCGCACGACCCAGGTAACGCTCTCGGCCGCGTCATGGCCGGCGTCGGACAGGATCGGAGTCGTTGGCTCGGGCGGGCCCTGTGGCGAACTCACGAGCACATCCTGTCCGATCGGGCTGTCAGGCTAACGACGATATCGGCGTTGAGCCGACGTCCAGCCGAACCACGCGGGTCAGGACGTTCGAATCAGCGCTCGCCGCGTGCCCAGCGTCCTGGTACCGGCCAGGCGGGCCACCAGATAGAAGCCGAAGCTGATAAACGTGATGCAGACGCTGGCCTTGACGTCCGTTTCCAGACTGACGACCAGTCCGCCGACGCTCGCCACCAGGGCGAACCCGACGCTCAACCCGGTGACGACGGCCGGATTGGCCGACAGACGGTGCGCGGCGGCCGCGGGAGTGATCGCCAAGCTGAGCACGAGCATCGTTCCGACAATCTGCGCGGCCTCGGTCACAGTAAGCGCGAGGATCACCAGGAACACCAGACCGAGCAGCCGGCCGCGCACGCCGCGCCCCTCGGCCACCTCGGGGTCCACTGATGCAAACATAAGCGGCCGGTAGATCACGGCCAGCGCCACGAACACCGCGACCGCCATCCCTACGAGCAGCTGAATCTGCCCCCAGGTGACGGTGAAGATGAACCCGAACAGGATGTTGGTGGCCTGGGTCACGAAGCCCTTGTAGAAGCTCAGTAGGTAGACGCCGAGGCCCAGGCCTGCCGCCAGCACTACGCCGATCGCGGTGTTGCGTTCACGCTCACGCGCGCCCAGCAACCCGAACGCGGACGCCACGACCAGACTGCCGATTAGTGCGCCCGCCACGGCGTTATCGGCGACGAGCAGCCCCGCCGCGGCTCCGGTGAACGCCAACTCGGCCGCCCCGTGCACGGCAAAGGCCGCCTGGCGGGTGATGACGAACGGGCCGATCATCCCGCAGATCACCGCCACGAGGACCGCCGCGATCAGCGCGTGCTGGACGAAGTCCAGCTGCAGATAGTCGATCAGGCCCATGTCGAGGCGGTTGGTTCGTCCGCGGAGTCGGTATGGGCGTGGTCGTGCGTGTGGTGATGCCCACCGCCGAGATCGCTGTCGGCGCTGTCGGGGGCCCCGACGACCACGACCCGATCGCGCACCCGCAGCACGTCGACCGGGGTTCCGTAGAGGGCCGAGAGGGTGCCGCTGGTCATGATTTCGTCCGGCGTGCCGACTGCCCAGCGCCCACCGACCAGATACAGCACCCGGTCGACCAGGGGCAGGATCGGGTTGATCTCGTGCGTCACGAACACCACCGAGCTGCCGGCCGTTCGCCGCCGAGCGTCGATGAGCGCGCTGGTGGCTTGCTGGTGGTTGAGGTCCAGGCTCAGCAGCGGCTCGTCGCACAGCAGGACCCGCGGGTCGCCGAGCAACGCCTGGGCGATGCGCAGCCGCTGCTGCTCGCCGCCGGACAGCCGCCCGAGCGGGGCCCCGGCGTAACCGCTGGCGCCCACCGCTGCGATAGCCGCGTCCACCCGGGCGCGGGCGGCACGGTTCGGGACGGGGAAGCCCCACCGGTGCCCGTCCAGGCCGAGCCGCACCAGATCGCGTCCGCGCAAGGGAATGTCGCGATCGAAGGACCTCTGCTGAGGAACGTATCCGACAAGATCGCTGCCGCGTCGCGGGGTCCGACCGCACACCTCGACCGTGCCCGCCGACAGCGGGAGCAGGCCGAGCAGCACCGTGAGCAGGCTGGTCTTGCCACTGCCGTTCGGCCCCAAGACCGCCAGGAACTCGCCGGGCGCGACGTCGAGGTCCAGACCACGCCATAGCTCGCGTGTGCCGAAGCGCAGGCTCGCACCGTGCAGCCGGACAGTCGGTTCGCCGTCCACCGTCAGCCGCCCAATGCGGCCAGCAGCGCCTTGGCCTGATCGGCCTGCCAGGTCTGGAAGGTCTTCTCCTTAGGCGGCAACGTCTCGCTGACACCCACGACCGGGACGCTAGCGCTCGTGGCGAGATCCCGCAGGTGCTGCGTTGTCGGACTAGTGACCTGGGAGTTGTACAGCAGCACCTTGACGGTGTGGTGCTGCAGCGCTGCTTGGAACGCTGCCGTGTCTCCCGGGCTCGGGTCGTTGCCGGCCTCGATCGCCTGCGAGAAGGATGCGGGCGTGCCGAGCTCGAGCCCGGCCGCAGAGATCAGGTATCCCGGAACCCTTTCTGTATAGGCGATTTTCGTCCCTGCGTACTTGCTCCTAATCTGTTCGATGACCGAGACGACCTGATCCTGGTACGCGGCAAGGAATGTCCGAAGGTTCGCCTGGAAGCTGTTCGCGCCGCTCGGGTCCACGGTCGCCAACTGCGTCTCGATCGCCGTCGCCGCGTTTCCGACGTAGTCGGGGCTGTACCAGAGGTGGGGGTTGGCGTCGCCTGAACTGGCGCCGACCACGTCGGCGACCGTCACGACCGCCCGCTTGGCGTTCGGGTTGGCGTCGAGCAGCTTGCTGACGAAGTCGTCGTAGCCGACGCCGTTCACGATCACGAAGCTGGCCTTGGTGATCGCGGCTGCCGTGGACGCGTTCGTCTCGTAGGTGTGCGGATCGGCGTCGGGGTCACTGATGATCGAGCTGACCGCAACACGATCGCCCCCGATCTGGGTGGTGATGTCGCCCCAGAAGTTCTCCGCCGCCACCACGCCGACGCGTCCGGCGCCCACCGGCGAGGTCGACCCGTCCGTCGGCAGGTTGTTCCCCGCGCCGGATGCAGCGCTCGAACAGCCGGTGATCGCCAGTGCCGCGACACCGACCGCTGCTAGCAACCGGCGCATGACTCTCCTGACACCCGAATTGAATACGGGAACCGTTCCCATTAGAGCCCGACTCTAGCGCATTTGGGGCGCGATCCGCACGGGCGTTTGAGCGGAAGCCGTCACTGCTTGATCAAGATCCCGGTGCCCAGCGGTGGCGCCCGGTGCGTGGCGCTTGATCAACATTGCGGCAGGGAGCGGCGAACGAACCCGGGAACGTCAGGAACAGTTGGCGCACAGGCCGAAGACCTCGACCGTATGGTCGACATCGGTGTAGCCGTACTTGTCGGCAACCGTGCTCGCCCACCGCTCGATGGCGCGTCCTTCGATCTCCTCGGCGTGCCCGCAGCGGCGGCACACCAGGTGATGGTGATGGCTCTGCGTGGCCTCGCCGCAGTAGCGATAGGTGCTCTCACCCTCCGGGGTGTGGATCACGTCGACCAGTCCCTGGTCGGCGAACGCCTGCAGGTGCCGGTACACGGTCGACAGTCCGACGGTGTCGCCCTCCGAACGCAACACCGCGTACACGTCCTGGGCACTGCGGAAGCCACCCGCCTCGGCCAGCGCGTCGCGCACCGCACCGCCCTGCCGGGTCGTCCGATGTCGCGCGCTGTCCATGGGTCTGAGCTTACTAATAATCGTTCCCGATTGCGGAGGGCGCGTCGCGAACCATGCGCCCGATCGCTTGGGCGAGCAGTGCATCGGCACGCCGCTGCTATACCAGGCTGCCCGCACGTACAGCGACATCAGCTCCAGCGGCGGGTCCGGCGGCTGGTCCCGGCTTGGCCGGCCGTCGCCACTCCCACGACCTCGCCATCGGCGGCGGCCACGAACGCTGTCCGGTCGTCGTCGCCCGCCAGCCGGCGGTCCACAGGGCCCGTCGCAAACTACTCGCGGGCGCCGGTAGGTTCGGCTGCATGCCCGAGATCGATCCGACCTTCCTCGCGCTGCCGACCTATGCCCTCGCCGACGCTGCACTCGACAGAGCCCGTGAGCTCGGCGCTGAGCACGCCGACTTCCGGCTGGAACGCATCCGTACCGCAACGCTCAGCCTGCGCGACGGCCAGCTGGATTCGAGCGCCGACGCCGAGGACCTGGGCCTGTCGGTGCGGGTGATCCACAGCGGAGCCTGGGGATTCGCCAGCGGCATAGAACGCACTCCGGACGAAGCGGCCCGGCTGGCCGAGCAGGCCGTCGCAACAGCCAAGATCAGCCGAGTGCTCAGCGAGCGTCCAGTGGTCCTCGCTCCTGAGCCGGTATACGGCGACGCGACGTGGATCTCCGCGTATGAGATCAACCCGTTCGACGTGCCGGAGGCTGATCGGGTGGGCCGGCTCGCGGAACTGTCCGGACGGCTGCTGAGCTCGGATGGGGTCGACCACGTCGACGCGCATCTGGTGCACGTAATGGAGAACAAGTTCTATGCCGACACGGCCGGCACGGCGACCAGCCAGCAGCGGGTACGGATGCACCCGGCGTTCACGGTGGTCAACGTCGACCGCGGCGCGGGCAGCTTCTCGTCCATGCGCACCCTGGCTCCCCCCGCGGGCCGTGGGTGGGAATACCTCTCCGGCGCGGGGTGGGACTTCGACGCCGAGATCGCCGAGCTGCCCGGGCTGCTGGCCGAGCACGTCAAGGCACCCAGCGTTGAGGCGGGCCGCTACGACCTGGTCATCGATCCGACGAACCTGTGGCTCACCATTCACGAGTCGATCGGCCACGCGACCGAGCTCGACCGGGCGCTCGGCTACGAGGCCGCCTACGCGGGAACCTCGTTCGCCACGCTCGACAAGCTCGGCTCGCTGCGCTACGGCAGCCCGGTGATGACCGTGACCGGCGACCGCGTCGTGGAGCACGGCCTGGCCACGATTGGGTACGACGACGAGGGCGTCGCCACCCAGCGGTTCGACATCGTGCGGGACGGCACGCTCGTTGGGTACCAGCTCAACCGGCAGATGGCGGCCGAGAACCCGGTCAACGAAGGCCGCTCCAACGGCTGCGCGTTCGCCGACTCGTCCGGGCACATTCCCCTGCAGCGGATGGCGAACGTGTCCCTGCACGCTGCACCGGACGGCCCTACCACAGACGAGCTCATCGGCGCCGTCGAGCGAGGGATCTACATTCTCGGCGACCGGTCCTGGTCGATCGACATGCAGCGCTACAACTTCCAGTTCACCGGCCAGCGGTTCTTCAAGATCGAGAACGGGCGGCTCGCCGGCCAACTGCGCGACGTCGCCTACCAGGCCACGACCACCGACTTCTGGGGGTCGATGGAGGCGGTCGGCGGCCCGCAGACCTACCTGCTCGGTGGGGCGTTCAACTGCGGCAAGGGCCAACCGGGCCAGGTGGCCGCGGTCTCGCACGGCTGCCCAGCGGCGCTGTTCCGAACAGTCAACGTGCTGAACACTCTCGCCGAGGGCAAATCGTGATCGCCGTCCAAGAGCTCGTCGAGCAGGCGCTGGGCAGGTCGACCGCCGATGGCTGCATCGTCGTGGCGTCCGAGCACACCGAGACCAACGTGCGCTTCGCCAACAACAACCTGACCACCAACGGCCAGATGGCGTCGCGATCGGTCACTGTGATCTCCACGGTCGGCAAACCCGAGGGGACCGCCGCAGGCGTACTCACCCGCTCGGTCACCACCCGCGACGAGGTCCTGGCCCTCGTCCGGGCCAGCGACGCCGCCGCCCGGGCTGGCTCGCCGGCCGACGATGCCTCACCGCTCGTCGAGCCGTACCCGGACGAGGATGACTGGTCGGCCGAGCCCGCTCGGACCAGCGTCGCGATATTCGACCGGTTCGCCCAGGCTCTGGGCACCGCGTTCGCCCACGCCCGGGCAGCCGACGAGTTGCTGTTCGGCTTTGCCGAGCACGAGATGACATCGACATTCGTCGGATCGTCCACCGGGCTGCGCCGCCGCCATGACCAGCCCTCCGGCCGACTGGAGGTCAACGGCAAGTCGGCCGACCGCGAACGCTCTGCCTGGGTCGGCCGGCAGACCCTCGACTTCGCCGACATCGACGTCCCGGCTATCACCGACCAGTTGCACACCCGGTTGGGTTGGGCGGCCAACCGGGTCGAGTTGCCCGCCGGCCGGTACGAGACGATCCTGCCGCCGTCCGCCGTCGCCGACCTGATGATCTACGCCTACTGGACCGCGTCTGCACGCGATGCAGAAGAGGGACGCAATGTCTTCGCCAAGAACCCCATCGGCACGCAGCTCTCGTCGCTGCCGCTGACGCTCCGATCGGACCCGGCCGAGCCGGGTCTATCCTGCGCGCCGTTCGACGTAGTGACCGAGTCCGAGGGCGGCCTGCAGTCCGTGTTCGACAACGGTGCGCCGCTGTCCGCGGCCGACTGGATCTCCACGGGCACGCTGACCAATCTGGTCCGCACCCGGGCTTGGGCGGCCAAGACGTCGGCACAGCCGCGCCCGTTCATCGGCAACCTGGTGCTCGACGGCGCAGGCAGTGCGTCCCTGGACGACATGATCGCCGGCACCGAACGGGGCCTGCTCCTGACCTGCCTCTGGTACATCCGCGAGGTCGATCCGCAGACCCTGCTGCTCACCGGGCTGACCCGCGACGGCGTATACCTGGTCGAGAACGGCGTCGTGACCGGCGCGGTCAACAACTTCCGCTTCAACGAGTCGCCGATCGGGCTGCTCGGCCGGATCAGCGAGGTAGGACGCACGGAGCGGACCTTGGCGCGCGAGTGGAGTGACTACTTCACCCGCACCGCGATGCCCCCGATCCGGGTGCCCGACTTCAACATGTCGACGGTCAGCCAGGCGTCGTAAGCTCTGGCGCTGCCGGCCAGAACCTACTTGCGTGGGCGCAGCGCCGCGGCATGCCCCAGTCGCCTGGCTACATGGGGATCAGTTCGACGTGCACCCCGGTGGCTTGCGACAGTGCGTGAAGATCGCCCGGATCGGAGGTGAGGATGTCATCGCCGTCTCCAGCCAGGCACACGACCGTGGCGTCTATTGCGTCGGTTGTGCCGCTGCGAGCAAGCAGCATGCCTGCCTTGCGCCCCAGGTTGTCGTCGATGGGCACCACGTCAACGCCGGCAAGCAGCCGGGCGAGTCCGGCTTGCCGACCGTAACCGCCGCGCCAGACCTGAGCGACCACTCCTCCGCTCGTGACCGGCGAGCGACCGGCCAGGCGCTCGCGCTTGACCAGGGCCACCAGGTCACGGTCAGCACGTTCCGCTGCAACGAACGCACCGGCATCCAGTACGAGCATCAGGCGGCGCCGCGCCCACGACCACCCGAGCTGGGCTTCCCCATTCGCGGGTTGCCGCGGACTACCACGGCCCGGCCTCGGGTGCGGTGAACCGCGTCACCGATCTCCTGCTCGGTGATCTCGCCGTGCTCAGCCTCGTAGGCGCTGAGGAACGCGTCGAGCGCGGCTAGCCGCCGGTCGTGATCAGCCTTCAGGCGCAGCGCATCATTCACCCACGCGCTCACACTCTCCACCTGGCCCTCGGCAACTGCCTGCTGAGCCGTCCGAATCAATTCGGCATCCACGGATGCCGAGAGCCGTTGCTTACCGCTCATACAATCATGCTACGCGTGTGCCACAATCGTAGTCACGCTGTTCAGAAGCGCACCCGCCAGACCTGACCGGACGAGTCGACGCCCGGCACCCCCAGCCCCTGCTCGGGGGCGATCGAGAGCGCGGACACGTAGACGTTGTTGGCATGGTCGACCGCGAGCCCGGCCGGGAACGGCACGTCCATGTCGGTGCGGTCACCGGTTCGGCTGATCTTGGTCAGGACGCCCTGGGCCCCGGGAGCGACCGGCGCCACCTCGTCGGCGAACAGCTGGCTGACGTACAGCGAGCCGTCGGGCCCGACCGCAACGCCCGAGACCGCGGTGAAGCCACCCCACACGCGCAGCACGTGACCGCTCGGGTCGAGCATCACCACCTGCGCCTCGCCCGGCGTCAGCGACGCCAGCCCGCCGACATAGACGTTCCCCCGCCGGTCGGTCGCCAGTGACGTCGGGACGAAGTTGCAGCCCGGGAACGCGGGCGACGGGTCGTTCTGGCCGGCGCAGGCGCCGGTCGTCACGTTCGGGAACACGTGGAACACGCGGATGTGGCCACGCATGTCGACGAACAGCACGTCGTTGGCGGCGGCATCCGCGACGAGCTCACCACCCGGCACCACGAGCACGGCGTACGGGTTTGAGACGACGCCCTGGCCGTCCGGGTCGTTCGCGTTCTCGAAGGCGGTGATGTCGGCAACGGCCGACAGGGAGCCGTGGCGCAGCTTGAGCAGCTTCCCGTTCTGTTGTTGAGTCGCCTCGGGCAGCGCCTCCGGCGGCAAGATTGTCTCCTGGATGTACACCGGCGCGGCGACGCCTCGCGCCGAGACACCGTCCGAGCCGACCGCGAACGAGCCGGCGGGAGCCTCGGCGCCGGACGCCAGACCGGTGACGATCCGGCGCGGCGACTGGCCGTGCGCGCGCTGCGGGAACCACACCGCGCTGACCGAGCCGCTCGTTCCGACGAAGAGCGAGCCCTCCGGGCCCGAGGTCTCCGTCGGGCCGCCCTTGCCCGCTTCGGCGATGAGCAGCTGGACGCCGTCGACGAGTGATAGCTGCCGCGGATTGTTCAGCCGCGACACCACCACGACGTGTCCAGCCTGTGGTCCCGGTGATGCCGCGGCCGTGCCGGGCTCTACGCGGGCATCTTTCGTGAGTCAACGCGGATGCTTGCAGCCGCTGAAGCGGTCGCCTAGACTTATGTTACTGCTCAGTAACTAGGGTAACCGAGGAGACCCGCCGTGGGCCATTTCAAGAGCAACACGCGCGACATCAGCTTCAACCTGTTCGAGGTTCTCGGGACGGACCAGCTGCTCGGTACCGGTCCGTACCAGGACATTGACGAGCCGACAGCGCGCGGGATGATCGCCGAGGTCGCCAGGCTCGCCGAAGGGCCACTCGCCGAGTCGTTTGCCGATGGCGACCGCCACCCGCCCGTGTTCGACCCGGCGACCCACTCGGTCACCCTGCCCGAGTCGCTCAAGAAATCCTTCAAGGCGCTGTACCACGCCGAGTGGTGGCGCCTGGAGACCCTGCCCGAACTCGGTGGTCAGCTCGTCCCGCGGCCGCTGATCTGGGCCGCGGCGGAGCAGGTCCTCGGCGCCAACCCGGCGCTGCACATGTACATGGCTGGCGCACCGTTTGCCGCCATCCTGTACCGCAACGGCAACGAGACCCAACGCAAGATGGCCCAGCGAATGACCGACCGCGGCTGGGGCTCCACGATGGTGCTCACCGAACCGGATGTAGGTTCCGACGTGGGCGCGGGGCGCACCAAGGCGATCGAGCAGCCCGATGGGTCGTGGCACATCGAGGGCGTCAAGCGGTTCATCACCTCCGCCGAGCAGGATCTGACCGAGAACATCGTCCACCTGGTGCTGGCGCGGCCCGAGGGCGCCGGCGCCGGCACCAAGGGGCTGTCGCTGTTCGTGGTACCGAAATTCCACTTCGACGTCGAGACAGGCGAGTTGGGTGAGCGTAACGGCGTCTACGTCACCAACCTCGAGCACAAGATGGGCCTCAAGGCGTCCACCACGTGCGAGCTGCGTTTCGGCGAGAAGGAGCCCGCCGTCGGCTGGCTGGTCGGCGACGTCCACGACGGGATCGCGCAGATGTTCCAGGTGATCGAGCACGCCCGGATGATGGTCGGCACCAAGGCGATCGCCACCCTGTCGACCGGCTACCTCAACGCACTCGATTTCGCCAAGACCCGCATCCAGTCCGCGGATCTCACCCGGGCCACGGACAAGACCGCCCCGCGGGTGACGATCATCCACCACCCCGACGTCCGGCGCAGCCTGATGCTCAACAAGGCCTACGCCGAGGGACTGCGGGCGCTCGTGCTCTACACCGCCAGCTGGCAGGACAAGATCATCGTTGGCCGGCACGAGGGCAGCGATGTCAGCCTCGCCGTAGCCGTGAACGACCTGCTGCTGCCCGTCGTCAAGGGCGCCGGTTCGGAACGCTCCTATGACCAGCTTGCCCAGGCGCTGCAGACGTTCGGCGGTTCCGGTTACCTGCAGGACTACCCGTTGGAGCAATACGTTCGCGACGCGAAGATCGACACGCTGTACGAGGGCACCACGGCCATTCAGGGTCAGGACTTCTTCTTCCGCAAGATCGTCCGGAACAACGGCGTCGCGCTGGGCGCGCTGTCTGCCGAGATCGCCGCCTTCCTGGAGTCGATCGCGGGTGAAGGCCGGCTGAAGGAGGAGCGCGACGCCGTCCAACGGGCGCTGGAGAACTTCGGCGGCATGGTGGCCGCCATGGTCGGGCAGCTGACCAGCTCGCAGGAAGACATCCGCAACCTCTACAAGGTGGGCCAGAACACCACTCGGCTGTTGCTGTCGGCAGGCGACCTGCTGGTCGGGTACCTGCTGCTGCGCCAGGCTTCTGTCGCGCTTGACAAGCTCGACGAGAACGGGCTACCGGCCGCCGATCGCGCCTTCTACGAGGGCAAGCCCGCCGTCGCCCGATTCTTCGCGCTGACGGTGCTGCCGGAGCTCGCCGCCCGCCGCGCCGTTGTCGAGTCGACCGACAACTCGCTCATGGACGTGTCGGAAGCTGCCTTCTGACGACCTTCGGGAGTTTCGGGTTCGGCTGCCGAACCAAATACTCCCGAAGTCCGGTGGGTATGG
The DNA here is from genome assembly GCA_963839995.1 of uncultured Actinomycetota bacterium. Lineage (GTDB taxonomy): Bacteria > Actinomycetota > Actinomycetes > Mycobacteriales > Jatrophihabitantaceae > CAWIUB01. Next base: position 38,658 of record CAWIXH010000021.1, read on the forward strand.
TCGGACGGTGGCTACTCGAGCTGGGTGGATTTCGCTTGAGGGCGCGGTCAATGTCCGAGACGTCGGCGGTCTGCCGACGCGGGACGGGCGGCGAGTCCGGTCCGGCAAGTTGATCCGCTCGGACAACCTGCAGGATCTGACCGATGCGGACGTGCGCATGCTCGTCGAGCGCCAGCGTGTGGCCACTGTCGTCGATCTGCGGACCGAGGTCGAGGTCGACAGCGAGGGGCCCAGCCCGCTCGCGGGCGATCCGCGGGTCACCGTCCATCACCTGTCGCTGTTCCCCGAGGCCGGGCACAACACCGACGTGACGGCGGCCGACAATGACGGGCCCGTCGTATTGCCATGGCAGAACGCCGATACTCAGGTTCGCGAGCGGCGCAGTGCCGTCGCGACCTACCTGCGCTACCTGGACGACCGGCCGGACTCGGTCGTCCAGGCGCTGCGCCTGATCGGCCAGACGGAAGGGGCGACCATCGTGCATTGCGCGGCAGGCAAGGACCGTACCGGCGTGGTGGTCGCCCTCGCGCTGGACGAGGTGGGTGTCGACCGTGGTGCGATCGTCGAGGACTACGCCCGCACTGCCGAGCGGTTGGGCCTCATCCTGCAGCGCTTGTTGTCGACGCAGACCTATGCGGGCGACATCGACACGTTGAACCCGGACAAACACGCACCGCAGCCCGCGACGATGCAGCGGCTGCTGACGCAGCTCGACACCGGTTACGGCGGCACGTCGGCCTGGCTACGTTCACACGGCTGGTTAGACCGCGACGCCATCAGCCTGCGCCGAGCGCTGCTCGAACCATAACGCTTTGTCTGTCGGCGACGGCCTCATGCAGGCCAAGAGCACGGGCGTCACAGGCAAGGCTGCGGGTATCTGGTGACCGGGTAAGCAGCCGAACCCGGCCATGATGGCCGGCTCCTCGATCGTTGCCTTCGGATGGCTCAGCGCACGAAGTTGCGCTCAGAGCAGGGCGAGACCCGGGTCGGCAAGTACCCCCGCTACGTGAGCGAGGAAGTGCGAGCCTTGCTGCCCGTCGACCAGCCGATGGTCGAACGACACGGCCAGTTGGGTGACCCAACGGGGCACGATCGCCTCGTCGACCACCCATGGCATCCGGCGGACCGCGCCGAACGCGACGATCGCGGATTCCCCCGTGTTCAGGATTGGCGTGCCGGCGTCGATCCCGAATACCCCGACATTGGTGATCGTGATCGTGCCGCCGGACATGTCGGCAGGCGTGCACTTGCCGGCGCGAGCCGTCTCGGTGAGCTCGCCGATTGCCCTCGCCAGATCGACCAGCGACAACTGGTCGGCGTCCTTGATATTGGGGACGATCAGCCCGCGGTCGGTCGCGGCGGCGAGGCCAAGGTTGACGTAGTGCTTCAGCACGACCTCGCCCGCCTGCTCGTCCCAGGTCGCGTTGATCTCAGGGGTGCGCTTGGCGGCGAGGATGACCGCCCGGGCCACGAACACGAGCGGCGACGCCTTGACGTCCCTGAACTCCGGCCGCGCGGCGACCCGGTTGCGCAGCTCCATCATCGGGGTGACGTCGACCGTGACGAACTCGGTCACGTGCGGCGCGGTGAACGCCGACGCCACCACGGCCGCCGCGGTGTGCTTACGCACCCCCTTGATCGGGATGCGCGTCTCGCGAGCTTCGGGCTGCCAGGATGGTGCGGCGGCCGCCTGCTCGACGTCCGCCCTCGACACCGTGCCGTGCGGACCGGTCGCCGGGACCGAGCCGAGGTCGACGCCGAGCGTCTTGGCCAGTTTGCGCACCGGGGGCTTGGCGAGCACCCGGTGTCGCTCACTCCCGTCGGCCAGTGGCTGGGCCTGCGGGAGCGAAACGTTGAACGCCGGGTTGGCCGACGGAGCATCGACGGCTGCCGCCGGCGGGTGGCTCTTGCGGGCCCGCCGGGTGGTGGCCCCGGACCGTGGGCCGTAGCCGACGAGCACCGGCTGCCGTTCGCCGTCCGCCTCCGCCGGCGCCGGTTCCTCGGTGGCGTCGCCGATTTCGGCCGCAGCCGCGACGTCGATGCTGATGATGGGAGCGCCGACTTCGACGGTGTCGCCTTCCTTGACGTGCAGGGTCGACACCACACCGGCGAACGGCGAAGGAAGCTCGACCACGGCTTTGGCCGTCTCGATCTCGACCAGCACCTGGTTGACGGCAACGGTGTCACCCGGCTGAACCGTCCACCTGACGATGTCGGCCTCGGTGAGCCCCTCACCGACGTCGGGCAGCGTGAACTGCTTGAGCATCAGTACTCCATCGTCCTGTCGACGGCATCGAGGATCCGATCGATATTGGGCAACCACTCGTCCTCGAGGCGGCTCGGCGGGTAGGGCGTGTCGAAGCCACCGACGCGCAACACCGGCGCCTCGAGTGAGTAGAACGCCTTCTCCTGCACCCGCGCTGCCAGCTCCGCGCCGAGGCCGAAACTAACGGCGGCCTCGTGCACGACCACCAGGCGCCCCGTACGCTGCACCGACTCAAGGACCGTCGTGGTGTCCAGCGGCGAGAGCGATCGCAGATCGATGACCTCCAGCTCGTGGCCGTCCTCCGCGGCGGCTGTTGCGGATTCGAGCGCGGTCGTCACGAGCGGGCCGTAGGCAACGACGGTCACGTCCCGGCCCGGACGGACGATGCGAGCCTGGTGCAACGGCATCGGCGACTCGGCGATCTCGCCCTTGACCCAGTACCGGCGTTTCGGCTCGAAGAACACGACCGGATCGTCGGCGGCGACCGCCTGGCGGATCATCCAGTAGGCGTCGGACGGGTTGGAGCAGGCGACGACCTTCAGCCCGGCCGTGTGCGCGAAATACGCCTCGGGCGACTCGGAATGGTGCTCGACCGCCCCGATACCACCCCCGAACGGGATGCGGATGGTGATCGGCATGCGCAGCGCTCCCGCCGAGCGATTGTGCATCTTGGCGACCTGGTTGACGATCTGGTCGAAGCCGGGGAAGACGAAGCCGTCGAACTGGATCTCGCAGACCGGCCGGTAACCGCGGATGGCCAGCCCTACCGCGGTGCCGATGATGCCGGCCTCGGCCAGCGGGGTATCGAAGACCCGGTCCTCGCCGAAGTCCTTCTGCAGACCGTCGGTGATGCGGAAGACCCCGCCGAGCTTGCCGACGTCCTCGCCCATGATGAGGACCTTGGGGTCGTCCTCGAGCGTCTTGCGCAGGCCTTCGTTCAGCGCCTTGGCGAGCGTGACCGGCGCGCTCATCGCTGCCCCCCTGCGGACGGCTCAGCCGAGTTGTTCGACCTGGCATGCGCCCAGGCGCGCCGGTGGTCGAACAAGTCGCATGAGCTGGGGGAGGACGCGAGCGTGACCGGCGCGCTCATGACGCCTCCTCGAACTTGTCGAGGTAGGCGGCGAACGCGTCACGCTGCTCGCGCAGCTCCTCGGTCAATTCGACGTGGACGTGGTCGAAGACCGAGAGGGGTCCGGGGTCGGGCAGCGCCCGGCAGCCGGCCCGCAGGTGCTCGGCCAGCGCCTCGGAGTCGTCATCGACCTTGTCGAAGAAGTCGCTGCCCACGTTGGCGTGCCGGGTGAGGTAGGCGCGCACTCGGGCGATGGGGTCCCGGAGTTTCCACGTCTCGAGCTCGGCGCCGAGCCGGTACCGCGTCGGATCGTCGGACGTGGTGTGCGCCCCCATCCGGTAGGTGAACGCTTCGATCAGCGTCGGCCCCTGGCCGCTGCGGGCTAGATCAAGCGACTTGCGGGTGACCGCGAGGCTGGCCAGCACGTCGTTGCCGTCGATACGGACGCCGGGGAACCCGAAGCCGCGTGCGCGCTGATAGAGCGGCACTCGGGTCTGGGTGGTGACTGGTGCCGAGATGGCCCACTGGTTGTTCTGGCAGAAGTAGACGACCGGCAGGTTGTCGGCCGAGGCCCAGACGAAGGACTCGTTCACATCACCCTGACTGGATGCGCCGTCACCGAAGAACGCCAGCACGGCCGTGTCGCGTTCCGCATCGCCGGTGCCGACCGCGCCGTCGCGCATGACGCCCATCGCGTAACCCGCGGCGTGCAGGGTCTGCGCGCCGATGACGATGGTGTAGAGGTTGAAGTTGTTGTCGTTGGGGTTCCACCCGCCGAGGTTCGTGCCGCGAAACAGTCCCAGCAGGACCAGCGGGTCAACGTCGCGGCACAGTGCTACCCCGTGCTCGCGGTAGGTGGGGAAGGCCATGTCCTGGTTGCGCAGTGCCCGCCCGGCGCCGACCTGAGCCCCTTCCTGGCCGAGCAGGGAGGCCCACAGTCCCAGTTCGCCCTGCCGCTGCAGCGCCACCGCTTCCGTGTCGACCCGTCTGGCCCGCACCAGGTCTCGGTATAGCCCGGCGATCTCCTCGTCGCTGATGTCCAGCGGATAGTCCGGGTGCTCGACGCGTACGCCCTCTGGCGTCAGCAGCTGCACCATGTCCGGCTCGGGCTCGACGGCCGCAGCCGCGTGCGTCGGTGGCGCCTCGGTGGCAGCGCTCATGCAGACACTCCTCGCGTCACGGCCGCTGGAGTGGGGTTGCCACACCGCGCGTCCTCAGGCGACATGCTGGCTACTCGTAGGTACAGGGGTGGTGTACCGCCGAATTACCCAGGGGTTCCTACCATATCCGGGTCGTGGCGCCTGTGCCTCAGGCAGCGAGTTCGTCGGGGAGCGGTTCGTCGTGGACGACGGCCAACCGCGATACGGCGCGGGTGAGCGTGACGTATAGGCGGCGCAGACCGGCGGCGCGGGTCGGCTCGGCCGCGACGATCTGTGCGGGCTCGACCAGGACCACGGAATCGAACTCCAGGCCGTTGGCCTCGGACGCCGCAACGACCGCGATCTGCGGGTCGTCGCCGCGCTCGATCGGCTCAGCGGAGATGCCCGCCATGGCGAGCTCGCGCAGGACGGGGGCCGCAGCGCCGTCCGGGACGATCACCCCGAGCGAACCCTCGATCGCCGCGAAGGCGCGCACCGTCGCGACTAGCTCGGCCGCGGCGACGAATCGCAAGGCCCCCGCGCCGCCGCGCACGGACGTGGCGGGCGGGACGTCGGCGGCCACGTGTGGCAGCAGCCGGTTGGCTGCCTCAAGCACCTCGCCGGGTACCCGATAGCCGACGGTCAGCGGCCGCACCTCGGCGCCGTCGTGACCGAGGTGGCGCAGGGTCACCGGCCACGAGCCGGGCGCCCACGGTGCGGTGGCCTGCGCCAGATCTCCCAGCACGGTCACGGACCCGAGCGGGCATCGCCGGGCAACGGCCCGGCATTGCATGGGTGACAAGTCCTGCGCCTCGTCCACCACGGCGTGCACGTACGAGGGTGTGCCGTCGAGCATGCCGACCAGCTCGTCGATCAGGACGGTGTCGGCTCCCGTCCAGTGGGCCGTGCGCACCGAGCGTGGCGTGATCGGCCAGTTCAGCAGGGCACGCTCTTCGTCATTGAGGGTCGTCGCCGAGGAGCGCCGCAAGAACTGCTCATCGGTGTATAGCCGGGCCAGCAGCGCGGCCGCGTCCAGTGGCGGCCAGACCGTGTCGACGAACTCGCGCACGGCGGTCGACCGGGCCACCTTCGCGGTCTCTGCGTCGCTCGGCGCGCCGCCCGAGTCCTCGCGCTGGCGGCGGACGTCCTCGGCCAGCTGCTGACGCAACCGATCGCGGGCGATCGTCCACCGGATCCCGGCACGGCGCGTGTCATCGACGTAGCGCCGCAGCCGGTGCTCAGGCACCCGGTAGCGCTTCGTCCCTACGATCGACACGACGTCTTCGACTGGGCGCCGGACGTGCGACTGCACGGCCCGGCGCAGCACATCGGCCATCCGGGCATCGCCCTTGAGAGTCGCTACCGCGGCGGACTCGGTCGCGCGCACCGGAACGTGCGCCACCAGCCCTTCCACCGTGGTCTGCTCGATGCCGCCCTCGCCGAGCGCCGGGAGCACCTGGCCGATGTAGTGCAGGAAGGCCTTGTTCGGCCCGATTACCAGCACGCCGGAGCGCCGCAACCGCTCGGGGTAGGTGTAGAGCAGATACGCCGCACGATGCAGGCCGACCGCGGTCTTTCCGGTACCCGGCGCACCCTGGATGCACAGCGACGTGTCCAGGTCGGCGCGCACCAGCTCGTCCTGGTCCGGCTGGATGGTGGCGACGATGTCGCGCATCGGCCCCACCCGGGGACGTTCGATCTCCTCGCGCAGCAGCCCCGACCGCAAACCGAGCACCTCGCCACGGTCGAGGTGCTCGTCCTCGAAGCTGGACAGGATCCCGGCATGGAAGCCGAACCGCCGGCGCAGCCGCACCCCCATCCGTTCGGCCGGCGTGGCCCGGTAGAACGCCCGCGCGATCGGCGCCCGCCAGTCGATGACGACGGGATCACCGTGCGGATCGCGAATGTGCCGGCGGCCGATGTGGAACGTCTCCGCGTCCCGGTCGGTGCGACCGAAGAACGCCGGAGCATCGGGGTCGGCCGCAAGCGCCTTCAGCCGTTGGGCGCGCAGCGTGCCGAGGCTCTCGCTGGCCAGCGCATCGACGCCGTAGTCGGCGATGCCTCCGGCGCGCTGGCGCATGGCGTCCAGGCATTGCTCCGCAAAGTCGAGATGGGCGCGTTCCTCGAGGAGCCCCGGATCGTCGCTCACGATTGTTCAACGTTACCGGCGGCGGCAACCGGATTCCGGACCGTCAGGCCGCGGCCAACTTGGCCCCTGAGCAGGTTCGGCGGCGGCGTGTCGCCCTGCACAGGGGCCACGTTGAACCCACCCGCTGCTGTTGACCAACGTCTCAGGCCTGCCATGCTTCGAGGGTGAGCGAACCGCAGGCAGCGCATAAGCAGGCGCCGCCGGTCAACTGGAAGCGCCGATTCATCGTCGGCAGTGTCGCCGTGGTCCTGCTCGTGATCGGTTTCTTCATCGTCCGCGCCTTCCTGCCGCGGTGGTGGGCCCAGCGGGTCGGATCGCAGGTCGGCCGCAGCTTCGCGGGCGGCATCTGGTGGGGGTTGTTCTACGGCATCATCTTTACGCTCGTGCCGCTGCTGATCGCCTGGCAGGCCGTCCGCAGACGGTGGAGCATCCCGACCCGGATCGTGATCGTCGCCGCCGCCCTGCTCGTCGCCGCCCCGAACCTGATGACCCTCGGCATCGTCCTCGGCAGCGGCAACGCCGCGCACGCCGGTCAGCGCATCCTCGACGTCGACGCGCCAGCGTTTCGCGGAGCGTCCCTGATCGGCGCGATCTGCGCGGTTGGGTTCGCCTGTTTCCTGTGGTTCCTGGTCTGGTCGCGTCGGCGCCGCAAGATCCAGATCGACAAACTGAAGGGTGCGGCCCGCCAGCGAGACGCGGAGACGACTTGACGCCGCGCCACGCTGCCGACGGCGCCGCGTTCCACCACGGTGTCGAGCGGGCGCGGCTGGCTGAGTCCCCGGGATCGACCACCCGGTGGCGGATGTGGGGACCGTATCTGGCGGGGCGGCAATGGGGCACCGTCCGGGAGGATTACTCGGCTGACGGGGACGCATGGTCCTACTTCCCGTTCGAGCACTCGCATGCCCGTGCCTACCGGTGGGGCGAGGATGGGCTGGGCGGGATATGCGACCGGTTCGGCTTCCTGAACGTCGGCCTCGCGCTGTGGAACGGCCACGATCCGGTGCTCAAGGAACGGCTGTTCGGGCTGACCAACGGCGAGGGCAACCACGGCGAAGACGTCAAGGAGTACTGGTGGCCAATCGACGGCACGCCGACACATTCGTGGATGACCTGGCTGTACCGCTACCCGCAGGCGGCGTTCCCGTATCAGCAGCTGCGGGACGAGAATGCCCGGCGGAGCAAGGACGAACGCGAATACGAGCTGGCAGACACTGGCGTGCTGGCCGACGATCGGTTCTTCGACGTCACGATCACCTATGCCAAGGCCGCGCCCGACGACATCTGCATGGTGATCGCGGTGACCAACCACGGCCCAGACGCGGCCCCGCTGGATGTGCTACCGCAGCTGTGGTTTCGCAACACCTGGGTGTGGGGTCGCGACGATCGGCGTCCGTCGCTGCGCCGCATTGACCCGCAACACCTGGCGGCGGTGAACTGCGACGCGGTGGAGTCCGAGCACGAATTCCTCGGCCGGTACGTGCTCGCCGCCGAGGGCTCGCCGCAGGTGCTTGTCTGCGAGAACGAGACCAACGCGGTCGCACTGTTCGGCACTGCGCAGAACACGACCCGCTACACCAAGGACGGCATCAACGATCGCGTCGTGCACGGCGAGGAATCCGCTGTTGACACCGATGGGCCGGGTACCAAGGCCGCGTTCTGGTACCGGTTCGAGTCCGTGGCCGCTGGTGCGACAGTGACGATTCGGCTGCGGCTGTCGCAGAGCGAGCCGGACGAGGAGACGTTCGGCCCAGGCTTCGCCGCGGTCCTCGACAACCGCCGCGATGAGGCAGACGAGTTCTACGCGGGCGTCCTGCCGGAGCACCTTGACGACGAGGAGCGCGCCATCGCGCGGCGCGCGTTTGCCGGACTGCTGTGGGGAAAGCAGCTGTACCGCTACGGCGTCGAGGAGTGGCTTGACGGCGACCCGGCCGAGCCGTTGTCACCGCCGCAGCGGCGGCGTGCACGCAACTGCTCCTGGCGTCATCTCGCGCTGGCGGACGTTATCTCCATGCCTGATGAGTGGGAGTACCCGTGGTTCGCGGCTTGGGACCTGGCCTTCCACTGCGTGGCGCTGGCGCACGTCGACCCCGACTTCGCCAAGGAGCAGCTGCTGTTGCTCTGGCGCGAGTGGGCGATGCATCCCGACGGCCAATTGCCTGCCTACGAATGGGCATTCGGCGACGTCAACCCTCCGGTGCATGCCTGGGCCGCGTGGCACGTCTACCTCGTCGATGGACGGCACGACACCGACTTCCTGCTGCGGATGTGCACCAAGCTGCTGCTGAACTTCGGCTGGTGGGTGAACCGCAAGGATCCCGACGGCTCGAACCTGTTCGAGGGTGGCTTCCTCGGCATGGACAACATCGGGCTGTTCGACCGCTCCGCCCCACCCCCTGCTGGATATCGGCTGGAACAGTCCGATGCGACGAGTTGGATGGCCTTCTACTGCCTGCAGCTGCTGCAGATCTGCATCGAACTCGGCCGCACCGTCGACGCCTGGGACGACCTCGCCACCAAGTTCCTCGAGCACTTCCTGGGGATCGCACACGCGATGCAGCAGTTCGGCTCGCAGAACGTCACGCTCTGGGACGAGGACGATGGCTTCTACTATGACGTGCTGATCCGGCCCGACGGGACGTACCAGCGGCTGCGGGTGCGGTCGATGGTCGGCCTGTTGCCGCTGCTCGCAGCCGGCGCACCGCCCGACGACGTCTTCGACCAGCTTCCCGACTTCACCGCCCGGCTTACCTGGTTGCAAGAACGGCGCCCCGACCGCTGGGCGGACTGCTGCAGCGTTGGCCCTGACGGTCACCACATCTTGCTGTCCCTGATCGACCCGGACAAGCTGCGCCGGTTGCTGCCGCGCATGTTCGACAACGCGGAATTCCTTTCTCCATATGGGATTCGTTCGCTGTCTGCCGCGTACCACGACTCGTACACGACCGACGTCAATGGGCAGTCGATGACCATCGACTACGAGCCGGGGGAGTCCCGCAGTGGCCTGTTCGGCGGCAATTCGAACTGGCGCGGGCCGATCTGGATCCCCGTCAACGTCCTACTAGCGGACGCGTTGCGGACCTACGCCGGCTACTTGACCAAGGAGACGGTCGAGATCCCGGCGGGCTCCGGGAATCACGTAACGCTCGCCCAGGCCGCGGACGAGATCGATCAACGGCTGGTCGCGCTGTTCCGCCGCGACGCTTCGGGACGACGGCCGTCCGACGGCACACGCATCGAAGCATCGGATTCGCCGGTGTGGCGTGACCACGTCACGTTCAGCGAGTACTTCGACGGCGACACCGGTGAGGGCCTGGGCGCCAGCCACCAGACCGGCTGGACCGCGCTCGTCGCGCACCTGCTGTGCCGCCCGCCAGCCGCCGGTTGATCACGTTCCCCAGGATTGGTCGCTGACGGCGCCCCACAACGTCGAATGGCGGGGAAGACGTGATCGGCGCTGTCAGGACAGCACCCGCATCCGGATCGACTCCGGCAGCGCGCGCAGCTCGCCGAGCATCTGCTCGGTGTACGGCGACCCGGTGTCGGTGACCACGTAGCCGACCGCGCCGCGCGTCCCCAGCAACTCGGACTCGATGTTCACCTTGTGGTCGGCGAGCACCCCATTGATCGTGGCAAGGGCACCGGGGACGTTGCGGTGCATGAGTAGCAGCCGGTGCGTGCCCGGCATCTGGGGCAGCACGATCGCTGGGAGGTTCACGCTCGTGGCCGTCGACCCGTCCAGAACGAAGTCGCGGAACTTGCCAGCGACGAACCGGCCGATATCCTGCTGCGCCTCCTCGGTCGACCCGCCGATGTGCGGGGTGAGGATGACGTTCGGCAGGCCGCGCAGCTCGGAGACGAACTCGTCACCGCGCCGCTTCGGCTCGTCCGGGAAGACGTCGACCGCGGCGCCGGCGATGTGCCCGGACTCGATGTACCGGCGCAGCGCCGCGTAGTCGACGACGAATCCGCGCGAGAGGTTGAGGAACAGGCTGCCGGCAGGCATAGCGGCGAACTCGTCCTGTCCGAAGAAGTTGTTGTTGGACGTGCGGCCGTCGACGTGCAGTGTCACAACATCGGACTGCGTCAGCAGCTCGGGGAGTGAGTCGCACCGTCGAGCGTTGCCGAGAGCCAGTCGGTCGGCAGTATCGAAGAACACCACCCGCATGCCGAGGCTTTCGGCAAGCACCGACAGCTGGGTGCCGATGTTGCCGTAGCCGACGATGCCCAGCGTCCGGCCGCGCACTTCGTGGGCGCCCTTGGCCGACTTGTCCCACACGCCGGCATGCATGAGCAGGTTCTTCTCCGCGAGCCGTCTAGTCAAGGCGACGATCTCGCTGATCGCCAGCTCGACGACGCTGCGGGTGTTGGAGTACGGAGCGTTGAACACGGTGACGCCGCGCTCGGCGGCCCCGTCCAGGTCGATCTGGTTGGTGCCGATGCAGAACGCGCCGATCGCGATCAGTTCCGGAGCGGCGTCGAGCACGCGTTGCGTGACGTGGGTCTTGGACCGGATGCCGAGCATCGAGACATCCGCGATCTGCTCGACGAGCTCGTTCTCGTCAAGGGCACGCTCGAGGGTGCGCACCTCGAAGCCGCTGGAGCGCAGAATGCCCGCCGCGTCGGGATGGATCTGCTCGAGCAGCAGCACACGCAAGGGGGTGTCGGGCACGTGAGGTCCTTCGCTAGCAACTTCTGTCGACGGGGCCCATGAGCGACCGCCCAGCCAATTCTAGATGCCGGGAGGGCGCCGATTTCGTCACGACCGCTCAGGCGGTGGCCAGCGGGCGGCTGATGCCGATGCCTCCCAACGTCGTCGCGCCGTAACGGGCCTTCTCCTTGGCTAGGTCGAGGGGACGCACACCCATCGACTGGCGCGCCGTATCGTCCAGTAGGTCGGCCGGGATGATCCAGGCGAGCTCGAACTCCAGCCCGTCCGGGTCCTTGCCGTACAGGGACTTCGTCGTCCCGTGGTCGGACGCCCCGACGAGCGCACCGGCCTCGGCGAGCCGTTTCGCCAGCTGCTCCAGGTCGTCGAGCGTGTCGACCTCCCAGGCCAGGTGGTACAGGCCGACACTGGTCCGCCCGGCACCGGAATCACCGGCTTGTGCGCCGATCTGGAACAGGCCCAGGTCGTGGTCGTTCGTGGAGCCTGCGGCGCGCAGGAACGCGGCGCCGGGTATGACCCCGTATTCGGTGATCCGGCGGAACCCGAGCACCTCGTAGAACTCGACGCTGCGCGCCACGTCGCGTACGTACAGCACCGCGTGGTTGAGCCGGTGAATTGCCATGATGACCTCCTTCTTCAAGCCTAGCATGAAGTTGAACGCTCAATCATCGAAATTGACCTCTGTTCACCTATCCTCGTCTTGTGCCGAAGACGAGGTGGCTGACCGCCGCCGAGCAACGAGCGTGGCGCGCCTATCTGGAGGCGACCATGCTGCTGTTCGATGCGCTCGACCGACAGCTGCAGCGCGATGCCGGAATCCCGCACACCTACTACGAGATCCTCGTCCGGCTCTCCGAGGCCCCCGATCGCCAGTTGCGGATGAGCGTCCTGGCTGATGCCGCCCGGTCCTCGCGCAGCCGGCTGTCGCACGCGGTCGCTCGGCTCGAGGAGCGCGGCTGGGTCCGGCGGTTCGAATGCGCGACGGACAAGCGTGGCCAGGTCGCCGAGTTGACCGACGCTGGCTTCGCGGCGCTGGCGGCCGCTGCGCCGGGTCACGTCGCGGCGGTGCGCGCCAACATGATCGGCCTGCTGAGCCCCGAGCAGGTCAGCCAACTGGAACAGATAGCCGGTGCGATGGTGGCGGGTATCGAGAAGAACGAGTAGCCGCCCTCTTACCAAGTTCGGGTAGCCATCGTGCGCGCGCGGTAGCGGAGCGGAAAGAATCCGCGCACTGGGTGGCCCACGTCGATGTTGCTCGTGATAGCAGTCCGGCTCATCTCGATCCGCACGTCGTCCGCCGGACCGATGTTGGGGTCGTAGACGCGGATCGTCAGGCTGCCTTCGTCGCACGAGTAGGCGTAGGCGAGGACGACGTGATTGTGCCGCATCTGGGCCGGGTTGCGGCTGCGGACGGTGACGACGCCGATCGGGCACGGGTGGCCTTCGTCGATGACCGTCCTTACCCGCGGCCACTGGGTATGCCATGTCCGCGCCCGCACCGCGTCGTCGGACAGCAGCATCCAGCAGCCGTAGCGAATGACTCCGGTCGGCAGATTGAATGCGGCGATCAGCCGCCGGACGACATAGCGATAGAGCCGCGATCCGGCTTCGGGCTGCCCCTCGTCCGGCGGGACGGCCCTGCCGGCCTCGAAGAAATCTCGGGCGGCGAACACCATCCCGCCACACAGCCCGTTGCCCGCGCGTCCAATGCGCCAGCGGCGCAGCACGGTGACAACCGGCTCGTCTGCGAAGGCATTGCGGAAGTGGAAGCCATTGCGGCTGGGCAGGAAAGCCGTCGCCCGGGCGGGCCACACGGCGGCTACCCCGCTCGGCTCACCGTGGGGAGTAGAGCCAGGGCTGCTTCAGGTCGAAGAATTCCGGCGCCCCGATGGTCAGCTCATTCATCTCGTCCATTTGCGCCTTCAGCTCTGGCGGTGGCTCTTTGCGCTCGCCCTCGCGGGCGTCCGCCTCGGAGGTGAAGTACATCGCCATGGTGTAGGCGCCGCCCTCGTGTCCGACCGCGACGCTGCCGACAACGTCCGGGCGGAACGCAGCCCACTTGTCCGCGTCCTGCGCCATGAGCTGTTTGGCGCGGTCTGGGTCGCTCCCGCGGCCCTGCATGACCTGGACGAAGCCGGCGCTGTCTGGATCGCCGTTCACGTCTACCGTGACGTCGTTGCTGTCGCGGAAGGTGGCCTCGCCGGTGAACAGCTTGGAGGTCTCCGCCCACCACGCGTCCTGCTCGGGCCGATCGCTGTTGCGCCGGGCGTCCTCGTCCGACTCGAACCGGGCCAACCCGATGAACCGGCCGTCCTCCGTCACCCCGGCGGTCGAGCCGAGCCAACCCGTGGCACCGGGTGCCACCTCCTGCACCCACCGGTCGAGCGCGGCGTGCGCCGCCTCCGCGTCTGACACCTGCCCCTGAATCACCTGAACGAACACCGTGAGCCCCCTTCGCCGGATGGTGTTGGCAACATGGCCGTTACCCGGCACGCTACGACTGCGCGGCGTCCGCGTCGATAGCTGCGCCGATCGAGGTGCAGCGTTGAGCGGTTAGCGTTGTCCGGGTGGCAGCGTCTCAGGCAAACACCACCGTGAACGTGGTTCGGGTCTTCACCAACGAGGTCGGCGAGTTCGGCAACTTGCTCGGCATCGTCGACGGCTCCGTGGTGCCGCCGGACGAACGGCAGCGGGTAGCAGCAGCGATCGGCTTCTCCGAGACGGTCTTCATCGACGACCCGGTCGCGGGGCGGGTACAGATATACACGCCGGCGGTGGAGCTGCCGTTCGCCGGACATCCGACGGTTGGTACTGCGTGGTGGCTGCGGCAACAGGGCTACGACGCCGAGCGGTTGCTCACGCCCGCAGGTTCGCTCGAGGTCACCCGCGACGGCGTGCTCACGTGGATCCGGGCGCACACCGGCTGGACGCCGCAGTTCACCTGGCACGAGATGGCCGACGCGACGGCGGTCCTGGCAGCCGACCCGTCGAGCTGGACCAGCGGCCAGCACTACGTGTGGGCCTGGGTCGACGAACCGGCGGGGACCCTGCGGTCACGGATGTTCGCGCCGACGATGGGGATCGTCGAGGACGAGGCCACGGGTGCGGCGGCGATCGCCTTGACGGCACTCCAACGGCGCGATCTCGATATCACCCAAGGCCAGGGGTCACGCATTCACACGAGGTGGGATGGCGACGGGTGGGCCAGGATCGGCGGCCGCGTCGTCGGCGAGCCACCCCGCCGCCTTGCCGGATGAGCGGCGCGTACGTTACCTCTCGGCGGCGGGGCGGTCGCGCCGCAGGGCCATGTGGTGCCGGCGCAGCCGCGGCGGGCCACACGACGAGGGAGTGCCATGTTCATCGCAACCGTCGACGAGCAGACGGCTGACAGCGAGGTCAGCGCATGGTTCGAGCAGCAGCGCGCGCTATGGGGATACCTGCCCAACTACGCGGCTGCGTTCGCCACTAGGCCGGACGTTGCCCGGGCATGGCACGCCCTCAACACCACGATTCGTGGCGGCATGCAGCGCCGACGCTTCGAGATCGCAACCATCGCCGCAGCCCGCGCGCTGCGTTCCACCTACTGCACGGCCGCTCATTCGAAATTCCTGCGAGATGTTTGTGATGACGACGCGACGATGCGCGCGATGGCCGCCGACCCGACCGGCGCGACACTCGACGCGGCCGACCGCGCCGTTATGCAGTTTGCCGCACGCGTGGCCACCGATGCGGCGGCGATCACCCAGGGCGACGTCGATCATCTTCGCGAGCACGGCTTGACCGACGCCGACATCGCGGACTTGGTGTTCGCGGCTGCCGCGCGCAGTTTCTTCGCCAAGGTTCTCGATGCGCTCGGAGTCCAGACGGACGCCCAGCTTGGCGCTTCGTTCGATCCGTCCCTGCGAGAGCAGCTCACTGTCGGTCGCGCTGTCGCCAGCGACGCCGTTTGACGGCAAATCCTTAACGTCGTTGAGCGGGACTGCTAGCTGGCCACCTTGGCGCGCGGACCAGAGGGGGCTGGCCGAGGACGCTGGCGAGGGCGTCGAGGGCGCCGGGCACGATCCGGTAGTAGGCCCATTTGCCGCGTTGCTCGCGGGTGAGTAGCCCGGCGTCGACGAGGACTTTCATGTGATGCGACACGGTCGGCTGCGTCAAGCCCACTGGGTCGGTGAGATCGCAGATGCACGCCTCGCCGCCGCCGTGGGCGGCCACCAGGGACAGTAACCGCAGCCGGGCCGGGTCGGCGACGGCTTTGAACGCGTGCGCGAGCTGGCCTGCTTCGGCCGCGGACAACGGCGCAGCGGTGAGCGGAGAGCAGCATTCCGCCGCGATGAGGGCCAGACTGCCGGAGCGGGTTAGTGCGGTGGTGGCCATGAATCAAGTCTGCCACATGCATTGACAAATATCGATGCGTGAGGCAGTGTGATCGCATAGACGCCAGTCAATGGAAGGTGTGATCTGGGTGAGCATCACGGAGGACCAGCTGCGGGAGCAGGTCCGGGAACGGTACGCCGCGGCGGCGAGCGCGGTTCGTTGGGGGCAGGGCTGCGGCTGCGGAGCAAGCTCGGCTGAGCAGGCGTGCTGCGCGCCGGCGGAGTCCGGGTCGTGCTGCTCCAGCGAGTTGGACGAGTCGTTCGGCTCAACCCTCTACGACGAGACGGAGCGCGGTGAGCTGCCCGCGGATGCGGTGCTGGCCAGCCTCGGATGCGGCAACCCGGTGGCGGTCGCCGACCTGCACGAGGGCGAGCGCGTGCTGGACCTGGGGTCCGGCGGAGGCATCGACGTATTGCTGTCCGCCCGCCGAGTCGGCGCGAGCGGATTCGCGTACGGCGTGGACATGACCGACGAAATGCTCGCGCTGGCCCGGGCCAACGCAACGAAGGCCGGCGCCCAGAACGTCGAGTTCCGGCGGGGCACAATCGAGGACATTCCGCTGCCCGACGATGCGGTCGATGTGGTGATCTCTAACTGTGTGATCAACCTGTCCGTCGACAAGCCGGCGGTGCTCGCGGAGATGTTCCGGGTGCTCGCGCCAGGTGGGCGGGTCGGCGTCTCCGACGTGGTCGCCGAAGACAGCCTCAGCACGGACGATCGGGCCGAACGGGGCAGCTACGCCGGCTGCATCGCGGGCGCGCTGTCCCGGCAGGAGTACCTGGACGGGCTCACAGAAGCTGGGTTCGTCGATGCCGCGGTGACCTTTACCCACGAGGCCGCACCCGGCATGCACGCTGCGATCATCCGGGCCACTAAACCTGTCACGACTGGCCCGGCCGATGCGTGGGGACACCGAGCTGATCGAGCAGGGTGAGCACTCGTCGTTCGACCTCGTCGCGGATCGGTCGGGTGGCGGCCACGTCGAGGCCGGCTGGGTCGTCGAGGACCCATTCTTCGTAGCGTTTACCGGGGAAGACGGGGCAGGCGTCGCCGCAGCCCATGGTGATGACGACGTCGGCGGCCCGGACGACTTCGTCGGTCCAGGGCTTGGGATACTCGCCAGCGATGTCAATACCGCGTTCGGCCATCGCGGCGATGGCGGCGGGGTTGACCTGGTCGCCGGGTTCCGACCCGCCGGACCAGGCGATCGCGGCGTCGCCGGCGTACCGCTGGAAGAACCCCAACGCCATCTGGGAACGGCCGGCATTGTGCGTGCACAGGAAGAGCACGACGGGTTTGCCGTCGTGGTGCAGGCCCTCGACCCGGGCCAGTGCCTGCAGCCGTTGGCGGGCGAAGCGTTCGGCGAGGAGAGGCAGGAAGTTGGCGACAGTGGCCCGGCCGGCGAACTGGTCGTAGGAGGAGTAGAGGAACCGTTCGATCGTTTCCACCCCGAAGGTGTCGACGAAGTCTCCGCCCAGCCGGGTGGCAGCGCTCTTGAGGGCGACCTGCTGGTCCAGGGTGATGTCCGGCCGCGGGTAGGTCTGGGTCATCTGGGTGCCTCCAAATCAGGATGCGGCGAGGCGGGGGGCGAAATCGCCGACCCGCCAGGTCAGTTCGGTAACCGCCCGGTCGAAGGCGCTAGTGCTGCCGACCCGGACCGGGTCCGGGACCGACCAGTGCAGGTCGGCGACGTGGCCGAGCTCTTCGTGAGCGAGGTCGCAAACGGTGATGACCAGATCGCCGCCGGCGTGCACCTCGTCGATACGGCGGGGCCGCAGTCGACGCAGGGGCAGGTGATGCCGGGCGGCAGCCGCGATTGCGCGAGGGTCAATCCGCGCGGCGGGATGGGTGCCCGCGGAGGCCACCGGAACGGGACTGGCGCGGCGCCAGAGCGCTGCCGCGAGGTGCGAGCGGGCGGAGTTGGCGGTGCAGACGAACAGCACTCGGTGCGCTGCCCAGACTGTCGCGGGCGTCAGGGTGTCGAGGGCGCCAGGGACGAGACGCAGGTAGGCCCGCCGGCGGTCACCCTCAGACCGCGTCCGCACGACGATGCCCTCGTGCTCGAACACCTTGAGGTGGTGGGCCAGCAGGTTGGAGGGCATGGCCAGCATCGCCGACAGCTCGGAAGGGGACGCGTCCCCAACACTGAGGATGTCGACGATCCGCAGTCGGGCCGGGTCGGCCAGCGCGGCGTGCACCGCGGCACGGCGCTCCAGCTCTGTCGTTCGCTCAGTGACCATTGCCTCAATATTGACTGACCTATTGAATTCCGTCAAGATGCCGAGGTGATCGCACCGTCCCCGCACCCCCGGGCGCGACCTGCACCGTTGGGCCGGCGGCTGTTCGCCGAGTTCCTGGGCACCGGCCTGCTGGTCGCGGTGGTCGTCGGCTCGGGCATCGCGGCGCAGCAGCTGTCACCTAGCGACGTCGGCATCCAGCTGATGGAGAACAGCACCGCCACGGCCTTCGGTCTGGCGGTGTTGATCCTGATGTTGGGGCCGGTATCCGGGGCGCATTTCAACCCGGTTGTTTCGCTGGCGGACTGGTTCCTCGGCCGCCGCGCCGGAGCTGGCCTGACGCTGCGCGAGGTGGCGGCCTACAGCCTGGCTCAATGCGTCGGGGGGATCGGTGGGGCGCTGCTGGCCAACGTCATGTTTCAGGTGGGCACGCACTTCTCGACCAAACACCGCGTGACCAGCGGTCATCTGGTCGGCGAGGTCGTCGCGACGGCCGGCCTGCTCGCGCTGATCTTCGCTCTGGCTCGGACGCACCGCGGAGCGTTGGTCGCGCCTGCCGTCGGTGCCTACATCGGCGCCGCCTACTGGTTCACCAGCTCCACCTCGTTCGCCAACCCGGCCGTGACCATCGGGCGGATGTTCTCCGACACGTTCGCCGGGATCGCTCCCAGCTCGACCCCGGCCTTCGTGCTCATGCAGCTGCTCGGGGCCGCTGTCGGGATCGCGATGGTACTCGTCCTCTATCCCGGCGCCGGGGAGCCGGCACTGAGCGCATACTAGGGGTGCCTGCCTGCGCGAGACCCCCCGCTCGTCGCGAAACGGCGGTGGCAGGGATACGGTCCCGAAGGGGCACGGTCTCTGCCGCTCTGGCTGCGGAGCCCTGCCAGCGGTCAGTTCGCCCGCGCTGCCCTGTAGCTGGTCCGGCGGGAGTTCGATCGACCCGCCACAGAGGCACAAGGACCCGCCGGCAGCTGCGATATAGGTTCGGAAGTACTTCGCTCACCCCCTGGGCGAATTGCTCCGCAAATCGGTGGAGGTGCCGTGCGCACCATCGACTGGGCGGACGATCACGTCGTCCTGCTCGATCAGACTCGACTGCCGCGAGAGGAGCGCCAACTGCGAGTCACGACCGTGGACGAGTTGGTCGACGCGATCAGTCGGCTGGCCGTCCGCGGTGCCCCAGCGTTGGGTGCTGCTGGAGCCGTTGGCGTGCTGCTCGCCGTCCAGCAGGCGGGGCGATCGGGCTGGGACGAGGCCACGCTGCGGGCCGCCGTGCAGCGGCTGCGAGCTGCCCGGCCGACGGCAGTGAACCTCGCGCATGGCGTGGATCGCGTGGCGGCGCGCCTGCCGGAGGGTGCCGCAGCGGTCGAGGACGAGGCATTGCGGGTCCTGGCCGAGGACGGTGAGGTGAACCGGGCGATCGCGGCCTCCGGAGCCCGGCTGCTTCTCGGGCTGATCAGCACCGACCAGCTTCGGCTCTACACGCATTGCAACGCCGGGGCCCTCGCGACCGTCGAATGGGGGACCGCATTGGGTGTCGTCCACTCGCTGCAGGCACTGGGTCGGCTGGGTTTGGTGTACGTGGGTGAGACCCGGCCGCTGCTGCAGGGCAGCCGCCTCACGGCCTGGGAGTTGGAGCGCCTCGGAGCGGACTACCGGATCGTCGTGGATGCGGCGGGCCCCGCGGTCGTCGCGCAAGGGATGGTCGACGCGGTCGTGGTGGGCGCCGATCGGGTGGCCGCGAACGGCGATGTGGTGAACAAGGTGGGAACGTTCCCGCTGGCGCTGGCCGCGGCCCGCGTGGGCGCGCCGTTCGTGGTGGCTGCGCCGGAGTCCACGCTCGACGCCGGGACCCCGAGCGGGGATGCCGTGACGATCGAGCTCAGGTCGCAGGACGAGGTGCTCAGCGTCGGCGACGTGCGGATTGCTCCGGATGGCGCGCGGGGCTTCAATCCGGCCTTCGATATCACTCCGGCAGAGCTCGTCACTGCGCTGGTGACCGAACGGAGGGTGATACGGCCCGCTGCCGGGGAGCGTCCAGCATGAGCGATCCGGTCCGGGACAGTGTGATCGATCTCGGCCATACGGTGGGCCGGGCCGGGCTCGTCGTAGCCGCGGGCGGCAACATCGCCGCGCGAGTGGGCGACGACCACATGTGGGTGACGCCCAGCGGATGGAGTCTCGCCGACGTCAGCGCCACCGACCTGGTGCGGGTCTCCCTCGACGGACGCCGCCTTGACGGCGCCAACACCCCGACCAGCGAACTACCCCTACACCTGGCCGCCCTGCGCGCCCGGTCGGACGTCGCCTGGAGCCTGCATCTGCACCCGCCCATGGCGACCCTGCTGCATGCGCTCGATATCCAGATCCGAACAATCACGACCGACCACGCCTTCTTTCTGCGCTCGATCGCGACAGTGCCGTACCTGCACCCAGGCTCGGCGCAACTCGCCGACGCGGCCGCCGCCGTACTCACTGCCGGCGCCGACGTGGTGCTGCTACGCCACCACGGATGCCTCGTCGTAGCTGAAACACCTGATGTCGCGCTCTCTCGCGCGATGAACCTTGAGGCGGCCGCGGTGGCGACCTATCGGGCTCGGCTGCTCGCCGACGACACCACCGCCTGCCCGCCAGAGTTCCTCGCGCACGTGCGCGGCGAAGAGGCGCGCGGACGCGGCTACGGCCTGCGCAACGCAAAGCGGTGAGCGGGCCCACCGTCCGCACCGAAGGTCGGCCGGCGTTGAATGCCTCCCGGCCGTGGCGGGGCTGTCCGCCCGGCGGTGCGTTGGTCGCCCGCGGACCGCCGGAACCAGCAGGCGTCGCACCGGTCGGCAGTGTGAGCGCGCATCTCGGCGGGCGGCTGAGCGTTGTGCACAGCAGACGTGGCGGGGCGCTGCTGTCCCCGGGGGTGGGGCACTCCCCCGCCACGTCGCTCTGCCAAGTCTGCGCACGATCCCTGAGCTCGACGGGTGGAGTCGGCATGCCGGTTCGCCCGCGCGACGAGAGGTTCACCGACAACTGCCGAACCGTCATCCGCGGGGTCGGCCATCACTTCGGTATTCACGACACCCGACTACACGAGCTCGGATGGTGAGGTCCTCGTTGTACCCGCCGTAGCCGCCACCCATGTCGGCGAAACGGCCGCCGGTGATCAGGGCCAGCCCGCTCGGGTGCTGAGTGCGGGATCGTCTGCCGGATTGCTCCCGCGCCGGGATCACCAAGCCCGTCGGGTCGCACCCGCTGCGGCGCGCCTTCATCACCCGATCTGGCGTCGAGACGACGGTTCGTAGGTCCGCCACGCGGCCGGACGGATCGGGATGTCTGGGCTCGGTGTCACTCTGTTGAAGGTCCAGGACGTACTTTCCTCGGGCGTTCCCTCGGCGTACCGCCTCCAGCGCTTGTCGTGCGCGCGACAGAGGGAAAACCTCGGTCACCGGGTGGTGATGGCTAGCGACCCGTCCGCGTAGCGCTGCGCGAGGGAGGTCAGCGACGCCGCGTCGGGTTGCACGGCGATTGGTCGAGCTGTGATGCCGCGGTCAACGTCGGGCAGGCTGCCCATACCGGACGCGGTGACGAACCGGCCACCGCTCCGAGTCGCGGCAAAGGCCGCTGGCCATACGGCTGGTCCTACAAGGTCGATCGTCACGTCGACGCCTTCGGGCACGAGCTCCTTGACTTGGGCCGCGACGTCGCCGGCCCGGTCGACCGCGTCAGAGGCACCCAGGTCACGGACGTGCCCGAAATCGGCGCTCCCGACCGAAGCGATCATCCGGGCGCCTCGAGCGCGGCCGAGCTAGACCGGCCGATCGGGTCGAATGGACCCCCGACCCCCTCAGCGCCGAATGCCCATCGCGGGCGGTGCTGGACCTGGTCCGTGATCCCCGCCGGGCTTCCGGCACCGTGGAACGTCTCGCTCGCCGTCGCGATCCTCGTCACGGTCCCGTGGACCCAGACCAACCAGCAGCACACCCTCGACGTAGCACTTATCGACGCCGACGGGCACGCCGTACAGATACCAACAGGACCGGACACCTTCGCCCCGTTCACCGCCCAAATGGCCTTCAACGTCGGCAGGCCACCCCTACTGGAAGTTGGCGAGGACCAGACCGTGGCGCTCGCAGTCAACGTGCCCATGCTGCCGCTGTCAGTGCTCGGCCAGTACCGTTTCGTCGTCTCGATCGACGGAACGTCCATGGAGGAGCTGCCGTTTCGGCTGGTCAACCCGCCCGGGATGGCAATCGCGAGCGGGCCGACCTCATTGCCGCAGGCCTGATGTTCAGTCAGCCAGCCACGCAATCGTGCTCCGCTGCGACCGCATACCGCGCCGAACAGGGGTCACCGCACCGCCGAGCAGCGCCCGCCCGGCAGTCGCGCTGAGACACTGTCCTGGCGACGCTGACCCGCCCAGGACCCGGCGCTGGTGGAGTCACTCGCCGACAAGCTGATCGTCCATGTTCGCAGCCAGGGCGGGCGCCCTGCGGCTGCCACGAGCCCCGACCTGGGGGCTGGCCGGCACCATCCTGGCAGGTCGCAATGAGCGGGCCACCCAATGAAACCCTTGCAACATAGGGGGAGTCTGTCGAGCGGGTGACGGGAATCGAACCCGCACTGTCAGCTTGGGAAGCTGATGTTCTGCCATTGAACTACACCCGCGACCTGGCACATCGTACAGGCACTAGCCTCGGCGGCATGTTGCTGAGCGACCGCGACATCCGGGCCGAAGTGGCTGCTGGCCGGGTTGTAGTCGAGCCGTGGGACGCCGAGCTGATCCAGCCGTCGAGCGTGGACGTACGCCTGGACCGCTACTTCCGGGTGTTCAACAACTCGCAGTACACGCACATCGATCCAGCGCTGCAGCAGGACGACCTAACCACCCTGGTCGAGCCGAAGGGCGACGACCCGTTCGTGCTGCACCCCGGCGAGTTCGTCCTCGGTTCGACGCTGGAGATTGTCACGTTGCCGGACGACCTCGCTGGGCGTCTGGAGGGGAAGGCGCTCGCCATCGACACGCCGATCCCGACCCCCGCTGGCTGGCGGACGATGGGCGATCTGCAGGTGGGCGATCGGCTGTTTGATGAGCAAGGTGAGCCCTGCACTGTCCTCGCGGCCACGCCCGCGCTGTTGGGTCGGCCGTGCCGTCGAGTGCGCTTCTCGGACGGCTCAGCGATCGTGGCTGATGCGTCCCACCAGTGGCTGTCCGTCACCAAGAACCTGAGAAAGCGCGGCGTTCGAACCGGACGCGTACTCACGACTGCCGAGATCGCCGACTCCCTGCGAGTCGGCACGGAGTATCGGCATCAGGTGCCACTCGCCAAGGCCGTGCGATACCCACCGTCGAAGCTGCCGATCGACCCTTACGTCTTGGGCTACTGGCTCGGCGACGGTACGAGCGCCAGCGGGGAGATAACGATCGGCTCGACCGACGAAGCCGAAGTCAGTGCATATATGCGGGCGGCGGGATACGCCGTCTGGCCGGCTTCCGGGGCCCGTGTCTTTCGAGTGGGTGGCCTGTCTCGCAGACATGAAGGCCGCGTCCGCGATGCGCATGGTCGTTACGCGTCCGACAGCTCGTTGTCGAGCTCGCTTCGCTGGCTCGGACTTCTCGGCAACAAGCACATCCCGTCCAGTTACCTGACGGCGGCGATTGGTGACCGCACTGCGTTGTTGCAGGGCCTGATGGATTCCGACGGGTATGTGGACGCGTTCGGCCGATGCGAGTTCGTTTCGGTCCGCGAAGCGCTTGCGGACGGAGTCGCTGAGCTTGCCGCCAGCCTCGGCCTGCGTCCCACAAAGCGGAAGAAGCGGGCTGTGCTCAGCGGCATCGATCATGGCCCTTGCTACCAGGTCAAGTTCACCCCACGCATTCCGGTGTTTCGTCTCGCCCGCAAGAAGATCCGCCTGAAGGCCGGCGACCGAACACATGCGTTCAGGGCTATCGTCGCGGTCGACGAGATCGAGACGGTGCCGGTGCGGTGCGTCGAAGTCTCGGCGCCGTCCGGGCTGTTTCTCGCCGGTTCGCGCTACATCCCCACGCACAACTCGAGCCTCGGCCGGCTGGGTCTGCTGACCCACTCGACGGCCGGGTTCATCGACCCGGGCTTCAGCGGGCGCATCACCTTGGAGCTGTCGAACGTCGCCAACCTGCCGATCACCCTGTGGCCCGGCATGAAGATCGGCCAGCTGTGCCTGTTCCGGCTCAGCAGTGCCGCGCAGAATCCGTACGGCTCTGCAGCGGCAGGATCGCGGTACCAGGGCCAGCGCGGGCCGACACCCAGCAGGTCCTACGTCAACTTCCGCCGCTGGCCCACCAGCTAGCGAACGCGCCACCGGCCGACGGCGGATCAGACCAGGCGGTGCATCCAGCCGTGCGGATCGGGTTCGCGGCCGTTCTGCAGGGCCAGCAGCTGCTGCCGCAGCTGCATCGTGACCGGACCCGGTGATCCGTCGCCCACCGTCCACTCGTCGGACGCGCTTTTCACCGTGCCCACGGGGGTGATGACGGCAGCCGTGCCGCAGGCGAAGACCTCGGTCAGCGCCCCCGACGCGTTGCCCGCCTGCCATTCGTCTGTCGAGATCTTGCCTTCCTCGGCCGCGTAGCCGAGGTCGTGCGCGAGAGCGAGCAGCGAGTCCCGGGTGATGCCGGGCAGCAACGTACCGGTGAGGGCCGGTGTGACGATGCGGGCTGACGGCCCCGACCCGTACACGAAGTACAGGTTCATGCCACCCATCTCCTCCACCCACCGGTGCTCGACAGCATCCAGCCAGACGACCTGGTCGCAGCCTTGCGCCGCCGCTTGCGCCTGCGCCACGAGCGAGGCCGCATAGTTGCCGCCGCACTTGGCCTCGCCAGTACCACCGGGAGCGGCGCGGGTGTACTCGGTGCACAGCCACACGGTGACCGGCTCGACGCCTCGGGGGAAGTAGGCGCCCGCCGGTGATGCGATCAGCAGGAAGGCGTACGCATTGGCCGGTCGCACGCCAAGGCCCACCTCCGTGGCGAGCATGAATGGGCGCAGGTACAGCGACGCGTCCGGCCCATCCGGAACCCAGTCACGGTCGACGTCGACGAGTGAACGGATCGACTCGACGAAAAGCTCCTCCGGCAGCTCGGCCATCCCCAGGCGACGAGCCGAACGGGCGAACCGGGCTGCATTCGCGGTGGGCCGGAACGTCGCGATAGACGCGTCGGGCTGCCGATATGCCTTCAGCCCCTCGAAGATCTCCTGCCCGTAGTGCAGCACCATGGTGGCCGGGTCCAGGGTCAACGGCCCGTACGGCAGTACCTGCCCGTCTGTCCAACCGTCGTCGGCGGTCCAGTCGATCCGGACCATGTGATCGGTGAAGTACCGGCCGAAGCCGGGATCCGCCAGAATGGCGGTCCGCTCGTCGGCAGAGCGCGGATTGGGGTTACGGGACACCAGCCACGTCATACTCGGACATCCTAATAACGGCGCCGTGCGAGCGGCGACGGCATTCGCGTCGGGATGACACACTGACAGCCCGCAGATGACTGCCAGCGGATCTCGGACCGGACCGTGGACGGCGCCTGCTACGCCGTGAACGTGCGTTCCATCGCGTCCGGCATGGCCGAGGCTGAGCTGGACGAGTGTCTGCGCAACTTGCGATCGCTCAACGCGTCGGAACTGCCGGACGTGGTGGAGATCTCGACCGTCAACGGGCTCACCGCCGCGGACGGGGCGCGCAGCTCGGCGCTGCACGCGGCCCAAGCCGTCGACACCCCGACGAACCTCCCGCAGGGACACTCTTGATCATTCGGAGCCGGGCAGCCTGACGGTCAGCCGATGGCGGTGACCGTCCCGGCCAGGTGCGGCTTGCCCGTGCGAGCGTCGCGCAGGTCGAGAGCCCAGGCGCTGCGATTGCCCGACGTCGTCAGCAACGCCTTGGCGGGCAGCAGCACCGGCGTCTTGAAGGCGACGTCGTACCTGAACGCGTCGGCCAGCCGCCCTTCCAGCGAAGCGAGGCCCCGGGAGGCCAGCCACATGCCGTGCGCGATGGCTCGCGGGAAACCAAATGTCTTAGCGGTCGCTGCACTCAGGTGGATGGGGTTTCGATCGCCGCAGACGGCCGCATAGCGGCGGCCGATGTCGCCGGGCACCCGCCAGATCGCGGTCGCCCCGGTCGGCAGCTGCGATTCAGCACGCTGCGCGGCGGGACGGTCAGCTGAATGGTCCCGGCGCAGATACGTGCTGCGGCTCGTCCACACCGTGTCCTGGTCAACCGCCGCCTCCGCGACCAGGTCGAACTGCCGGCCGGCCGGATGCGGTCGGAGGTCGGCCGCCTGCACGCGCACAGTGATCGACTCATCGAGACGAAGCGGACGATGCTGGGTGATCGAGTTGGCCACGTGAACCAGACCTGGCAATGGGAAGGGAAGGTCCCGCTGAACCATGAGCTGCATCGCCAGCGGGAACGCCACGACATGCGGGTAGGTGGCGGGCACCGTGTCGCCCACCCGGAAGCCGCAGACCCGCTGGTAGGCCGCAAGCGAGTCCACATCAATCGGCTGGGCGGCGAGCGTGTACTGCGTGGTTGGCAGGACGTCACCGCGGTGGGCGCGGGCGCCGAGCGCCGCACGCACGTACAGTGGGGCCAGCCGAGGTGACTCGGTCAGCGCCACCTGGCCAGCTGGCCTGATCACGTCTTCCCCGCAATTGTGCGCTGGGGGCGCCCCGGAGCGACGAACCGCGGGGAAAACGTGATCGACAGGGGCGCGCTCACGCCCCGACCACGCTCTGCCCGCAGACCCGGACCACCTGCCCGTTCACCCCGCCGGTCGACGGCCAGGCCAGCCACGCCACCGTCTCGGCCACGTCGACCGGCAGGCCGGCCTGCTGCAAGCTGTTCAGCCGCCGAGCAACCTCCCGGGTGGCGAACGGCATCGCACGCGTCATGTCGGTGTCGATGAATCCGGGGGCGACCGCATTGATCGTGCCGTCGCGTCGAGCGAACGCGGACGCGGAGGAGTGCACCATGCCGATCACGCCCGCCTTGCTCGCGGCGTAGTTGGTCTGCCCGCGGTTGCCGGCGATGCCGCTGGTGGACGCCAGACACACGACGTGCGCTCCGGACCGCAGCACGCGGCTGCCGAGCAGCGCGGCGTTGATCCGTAACGCCGCCTCGAGGTTGATGGCGAGCACGGCGTCCCACTGCTCGGGCTTCATGTTCGCCAGCAGCCTGTCCCGGGTGACGCCTGCGTTGTGGATCAGGATGTCGACGCCGCCATGCCGCTCGCCCAGGTACTCGAGCAACCGAGCCGAGGCGTCCGGGGCCGCGATGTCCAGCTGCAGGGACATGCCGCCGACCCGGTTGGCGACCGCAGCCAGCCCCTCGCCGGCCGCCGGCAGATCCGCCGCAACGACGTGCGCGCCGTCGCGCGCGAGGACGGTCGCGATCGCCGCACCGATCCCCCTCGCCGCACCGGTGACCACGGCGACCTTTCCGTCGAGTGGCATCGACCAGTCGGCCGGTGCCGGTGCCGAGCCCGGGCCGACCCGGATCACCTGCCCGTCGACGTACGCCGACCGTCCGGAGAGCAGGAACCGCAACGTGGACTCGACGGACACGTCACCATCGACCAGCACGAGGTTGGCCGTGCTGCCGGCGCGCAGCTCTCTCGCCAGCGATCGGACCATGCCGTCGAGTGCCTGCCGCGCGGCGTCGGTGTACGGGTCGTCCCCGGCCGGCGGACGACCGAGCACGACCACGCGTGCCGACGGGCCCAGCCGCCGCAGGGAGCCGGCGAAGAAGTCCCGCAGACCGCCGAGGTCACCGGGATTGGCCAGCCCAGTGGCGTCGAGCACCAGGGCCGCCCACCGGGTGTCATCGCGGTCGGCCAGCTGCACGTCGACACCTGCGGCTCGCAGCAGGCCGGCGATGCCGCCGATCCCGTCGCCCGCCGTCGAGCCGAGCAGCACCGGCCCGGGCACCAACGGTGCACCCGGTTCGTAGCGGCGTAGCACGGCAGGTCGAGGCAGGCCCAGCCGCGGCGCAACGCTCCTGCCGACTCGCGAATTGATCAGCTCGAGATAGCGGTCACTCATTGCCTGACCTGGCTCTTCGCGCAAGCGCTCATCGCGGTGTTCGCTCCGCTCCTTGCTCGCTGACGCTCGCTGCGATGCTCACTCACGCCGCCTCCAGGATCGCCACGACGCCCTGGCCGCCGGCCGCGCAGATCGAGATGAGCCCCCGGCCGGAGCCCTTCTCAGCCAGCAGCTTGGCCAGCGTGGCGACGATTCTCCCCCCGGTTGCCGCGAAGGGATGGCCGGCCGCAAGCGACGACCCGGTCACATTCAACCGGGACCGGTCGATGGGGCCCAACGGCTCAGCGAGGCCGAGCCTGGTCCGGCAGAACTCTCCGTCCTCCCACGCGGCCAGCGTCGCCAGGACGGTCGACGCGAAGGCCTCGTGGATCTCGTAGAAGTCGAAGTCCTGCAGGGTGAGTTTGGTACGCGCGAGCAGCCGGGGCAGCGCGTACACCGGGGCCATCAGCAGCCCGTCCGCCCGGCGGTCGCCATGGACATAGTCGACGGCCGCGGTCTCCGCGTCGACGATGTGGGCGAGCACGGGAAAACTGCGCGCCGAAGCCCACTCGTCGGTGCCGACCAGCACGGTCGACGCCCCGTCGGTGAGCGGCGTCGAGTTGCCGGCGGTCATGGTGGCACTTGGCCCGCGGCCGAAGACTGGTCTCAGCGCGGCCAGCTTTTCGATTGACGTGTCCGGCCGCAGATTCTGGTCGCGCGTCAGCCTCAGGAACGGTGTGACCAGGTCGCTGAAGAAGCCGCGTTCGTACGCGGCCGCGAGGTTGCGGTGCGAGGCGACGGTCAGCTCGTCCTGCGCTGCCCGGCTCACCCCCCATTCCTCCGCGGTGATCGCCGCGTGCTCGCCCATCGACAGGCCGGTGCGCGGTTCCGAGTTGCGCGGGATCTCAGGCTTGAGTTGACCGGGCCGCAGGTGACCAAGCGCCTTGACGCGCCCGCCCAGCGAACGCGCCCGGTTGACGTCCAACAGCACCTCGCGCAGGTCCTCGCTGACCGCGATCGGTGCATCCGAAGCCGTGTCCACCCCACCGGCGATCCCCGCCTCGATCTGGCCGAGCGCGATCTTGTTGGCGACCAGGATTGTGGTCTCCAAGCCGGTACCGCAGGCCTGCTGCACGTCGTAAGCGGGTGTCGTGGCCGACAGCGCCGAGCCGAGCACCGACTCGCGGGTCAGGTTGAAGTCCCGGCTGTGCTTGAGGACGGCGCCTGCGGCGACCTCGCCCAGCCGCTGGTCCTGCAGCCCGAAACGCGCCACCAGCCCGTCGAGCGCGGAGGTGAGCATGTCCTGGTTGGACGCGTGAGCGTAGGGGCCATTCGCTCGGGCGAATGGAATCCGGTTGCCGCCCACGATGGCGGCGCGGGTGAGGGCCACGGAGACATCCCTTCGTCGACCTGGTCCCCCCAAGGTATCCGGCAGGTTCGCGTTGGGTGGCCACCTGGCGACGCGAGCGGACCGCAGCCGCGCCGGCGAGAGCGGAGAGTTGAGCTGACCTCTCGATTTGATGTATCGTACTGATACATCGGTTCGAGCTATGGGAGGACAGTCGTGCTAGAGATCGCCGTCCTCGGGCTGCTCAACGAGAGCCCGATGCACGGGTACGAGCTACGAAAACGGCTCTCTACCCTGCTCGGCGTATTTCGGGCTTTCTCGTACGGTTCGCTCTACCCGACCCTGCGACGCCTCGCCGAGGCCGGGTGGATCACCGAGGAGCGGCCTCTCGAGGATCCACCGACAGGGCTGGGCGGCCGGTCGCGGCGCGGCAAGCGTGTGTACCGGCTCACCGCCGAGGGCAAGGAGCACTTCGCGCAATTGCTCGGCCAGGTAGGACCGGACGCCTTCGATGACGAAGGCTTCGGGGCCCGGCTGGCGTTCTTTGCCCAGACGCGGTCCGACATCCGGCTGCAGATCCTGGAGGGTCGCCGCCGCCGGGTCGAGGAGCAGCGGGAGGGGATGCGCTCGTCGCTGAGCCGCGGCCGTGAGCGGCTAGACCGCTACACGCGCGAACTGCACGAGCACGGGCTCGAGTCCGTCGACCGCGAGGTCCGCTGGCTCAACGAGCTCATCCATCACGAACAGTCCGACAAGCATTAACTTCCAAGGAGGAGCCCAGATGGGCAAGATTCGCGTTGGCATCGTCGGGGTCGGCAACTGCGCCGCCTCGCTCGTGCAGGGCGTCCATTACTACCACGACGCGGACCCCGCGCAGAAGGTGCCCGGGCTCATGCACGTCCAGTTCGGCCCGTACCACGTGCGCGACATCGAGTTCGTCGCCGCGTTCGACGTGGACGCCAAGAAGGTCGGCCGCGACCTGTCCGAGGCGATCGGGGCGAGCCAGAACAACACCATAAAGATCTGCGACGTCCCGCCGCTCGGCGTCACCGTCCAGCGCGGCCACACTCTCGACGGGCTGGGCAAGTATTACCGTGAGATTGTTGAGGTTTCCGACGAGGAGCCGGTGGACGTGGTCGCCGCGCTCAGCGCCGCTGAGGTCGACGTGCTGATCTGCTACTTGCCGGTCGGCTCCGAGGACGCTGCCAAGTTCTACGCCCAATGCGCCATCGACGCCGGCGTGGCATTCGTCAACGCGCTGCCAGTGTTCATCGCAAGCACCCCGGAGTGGGCGGCGAAGTTCGAGCAGGGCGGCGTGCCGATCGTCGGCGACGACATCAAGTCGCAGGTCGGGGCCACGATCACCCACCGAGTGCTGGCTAAGCTCTTCGAGGACCGAGGCGTCGAGTTGCAGCGCACCATGCAGCTCAACGTCGGCGGCAACATGGACTTCATGAACATGCTCGAGCGCGACCGTCTCGAGTCCAAGAAGATCAGCAAGACGCAGTCGGTGACCTCGCAGATTCCCGGCCGTGATCTCGGCAAGCGAAACGTACATATCGGTCCGTCCGACTACGTGCCCTGGCTCGACGACCGCAAGTGGGCGTACGTGCGGCTCGAGGCTAAAGCGTTCGGCGACGTGCCGCTGAGCTTGGAGTACAAGCTCGAGGTCTGGGATTCGCCCAACTCCGCCGGCATCATCATCGATGCGCTGCGCGCGGCGAAGATTGCCAAGGACCGGGGCATTGGCGGCCCGATCCTGTCGGCGTCGAGTTACTTCATGAAGTCGCCGCCGGTGCAGTACTTCGACGACGAGGCCCGCGACCTGGTCGAGAAGTTCATCCGCGGCGAGGTCGACCGCTAGAGCAACCGGATCGCCCCGGAGGCTCGATTCGCGCAGGTCTCGCCGGTCAGTTGAGTAGCGGGTCGGGCGGGTAGGTCGAAAGCAGCCGCAGCGGCGGGGGCTGGCGGCGCAGCACCCGCCGCCACATCGGGGCGGGGTCGTCACTGAACACGTCGTCGGGCGAGCCTGGGACGACATACCACGCACCGGCGGCGAGTTCGGCATCCAGCTGGCCGGGCGCCCAGCCTGCGTGGCCGGCGAACACCCGCATCCGTCCGGTGATCGCGGTGATCAGTGTGACGTCGGCGTCCAGGTCGACGGTGGCCAGCTGCTCGAAGACCTGGCGGACCCCAGGCCCCTCACCGCGCAGCTCGCCAAGGCACAACGCGCCGTCGGGCATCACCGGCCCACCGCCGAAGACCACTGACGGCTCGCTCACGGCGTCCTGCCAGTCGGGCAGGATCTGCCCGACTGGGGTGTGGCTGGGCCGGTTGAGGATCACTCCAACCGTGCCGTCGCCGTCGTGTTCGAGCACGTACACCACGCTGCGGGCGAACGGTGCGTCGAGCAGGGCTGGGGCCGATATCAGCAGCCGCCCGGAGCCCACGGGCAAACCCGTCCAGCCGGATGACGGTTGCTGCGGGGCGGACACGATGCACATCTTGCCGGGTACGCGCTCACACGTCGCGCCACTAACGTCACCTCCGTGTACAGCCGCGGCCACCTACGCGCGGTGCTCGGGCGCGCCGATTTCCGGCGGCTGTACGCGACCCGGCTCGCCGCACAGTTCGGTGACGGGGTCTTCCAGGCTTCGCTGGCCGGTGCCGTCCTGTTCAACCCCGACCGCCAGACGAAGGCGGCCGACGTCGCTGTGGGGTTCGCGGTCATCCTGCTGCCCTATTCGCTGGTCGGGCCATTCGCCGGGGTGCTGATCGACCGCTGGTGGCGCCAGCGGGTGCTGCGCAACGCGAGCCTGCTCCGGGCGCTCGCCGTGCTCGGGGTGGCCGCCGAGGTCGCGGTCGGTGTCCACGGCGAGCCGTTCTACGCCTCGGCTCTGGTGGTCGTCTCGGTGAACCGGTTCTTCCTCTCCACGCTTGCGGCCTCGCTGCCGCACGTCGTCGACACCTCCGAGCTGGTCACCGCCAACGCCTTGTCGACGACGAGCGGGGGCCTCGCCACGTCCATCGGCGGTGGCCTGGCAATCGGCATCCGGGCAGCCATCGGCGACACGAACGGCGCGTACGCCAGCATCGCCGCGCTGGCCACGCTGCCTTACCTCGCCTCGGCACTCGCCGCCGCAGGCTTCCAGCGCAGCGCGCTCGGCCCCGATGACGTGACGCGGCAGCAGCGAGAGACGATTCGCATGGTGGCGGCCGGGCTGGTCGCCGGCGCCCGGCACGTTATGGAGCTGCGCCCGGTGACCTACGCGCTGACCGCAGTCGGCGTGTACCGCTTCTGCTACGGCATCACGGCCATCTGCACCTTGTTGCTCTACCGCAACTACTTCCACGACGAGGGGGTGCTGCGGGCCGGGCTTGCCGGGCTCGGCCAGGTGATCGTAGCCATCGCGACCGGGTCGCTGCTCGCCGCCCTGGTGACCCCCGCGGCGTCCCGGCGGCTGGGGTTCGTCAGGTGGCCGGCCATCCTCTTCGTTGGGGCTGCCGTGATCCAGGTGAGCCTCGGCCTGCCGTACCGCCTCTCGCTGTTGGTGCTCGCGGCGTTCGGCCTCGGGTTCGCCTCGCAGGGGATCAAGATCTGCGTCGACACCCTGGTGCAGCAGTCTGTCGAGGACGAGTACCGCGGCCGGGTCTTCACGCTTTACGACACGCTGTTCAACATCACCTTCGTGGCGGCTGCGACGCTCACCGCGATCGCGCTGCCCAACGACGGATACTCGCCGGTGTCGGTGATCGTCATCGGCTTCGTCTACCTGCTGGTCGGCGTCGCCTATCTGCACTTTGCCAGCCGATACCGGCGCAGTACCTACCCGCTGCCCGCCCCAGCCGCGTCCGTCTCCTGACCGTCGTGCGACTGCGTCGCAGACCAGCTGCGCAGCTCCTCGACGGCCCGCTCGTGGCCGAGCGGCCCGTGCTCCATCCGCAGCGCCAGCAGGTGCCGGTAGGCCCGCCCGACCAGCGGGCCGGGTTCGATGCCGAGGATCGTCATGATCTGGTGGCCGTCCAGGTCCGGGCGGATCGCGTCCAGCTCCTCCTCCTCACGAAGCGTTGCGATGCGCGCCTCGAGCGCGTCGTAGGACGCGGCCAGCGCCTCGGCCTTGCGCCGGTTGCGCGTGGTGGTGTCCGACCGGACGAGCTTGTGCAGCCTGGACAGCAGCGGCCCCGCGTCGACGACATAGCGGCGCACCGCCGAGTCGGTCCACTCGCCGCGGCCGTATCCGTAGAAGCGCAGGTGCAGGAACACCAGCCGTGACACGTCGTCGACGATCTCCTTCGAGTACTTCAGGGCCCGCAGCCGGGCGCGCGCCAGCCGCGCGCCGACGACCTCGTGGTGGTGGAATGTCACGCGCCCCGCACCCTCGAACCGACGGGTCGCGGGCTTGCCGATGTCGTGCAGCAGGGCGGCCAGCCGCAGCACCAGATCCGGGCCGTCGTCCTCCACGGCGATCGCCTGGTCCAGCACCTGCAGGGTGTGGGCATAGACGTCCTTGTGCTGGCCGTGCTCGTCGGCGGCCATCCGCAGCGCGGGCAGCTCGGGGAGGACGACGTCGGCGAGCCCGCCGGCCACCATGAGCTCCAGGCCGTCGCGGGGGGCGACACCGAGCAGCAGCTTGGAGAACTCGGCCTGGACCCGCTCGGCGGTGATCCGGCTCAGTTCGCCGGCCATTCGCCTTATCGCGGCCTGTACTTCGGGCGTGACCGAGACACGCAGCGTTGCCACGAACCGCGCCGCCCGCAGCATCCGCAGCGGATCATCGGCGAACGACTCCTCTGGTGCTGCTGGGGTGCGCAGCACGCCGCGTGCCAGGTCCGCCAGCCCGCCGAACGGATCGCTGAACGTCCGGTCGGCCACCGACAGCGCCATGGCGTTCATCGTGAAGTCGCGCCGGCCGAGATCCTCGGTGAGCGATTTGCCGTACGCCACCTCGGGATTGCGCGAGATCCGGTCGTACCGGTCGGCGCGGAACGTCGTGATCTCGCAGCGCACTCCGTCGACCTGCGCGCCGACCGTGCCGAAGTCGATGCCGGTCGTCCAGGTGGCCGAGGCAAGCGGTTCGGCGATGCGCAGGACCTCGTCGGGATGGGCGTCGGTGGCGAAGTCGAGGTCGTCCGACGGCCGGCCCATCAGCGCGTCGCGGACCGTCCCGCCCACCAGGTGCAACTCGTGCCCGGCAGCAGCGAACCCCGCGCCCAGCAGCTGCGCCGCGGGGGGCACGGGGATCAGGTCGGCGGGCGATGTCATGAACGGGCAGCCTAATGACCGGCGGTTACCATCGCAGGCATGTCCCGGGACCCCTCGGGCGCGCCACGACGCGCCCGGCGCAAGGCCGGGTCGGCGCAGGCCGCCCGGCGGGGCAGCTCATCGCCGGGGTCACGCCCTCGTTTGCAGCGGGTCGACGAGACGAGCGCGGGCGGGTTGGTGGTCGATCTGGCAGGCGAGACCCCACTGGGCGTGCTCATCGGCCGCACCGACCGGCGCGGGCGGTTGCTCTGGTCGCTGCCGAAGGGGCACGTGGAGCCGGGCGAGACCGCCGAGCAGGCGGCCGTCCGCGAGATCGCCGAGGAGACGGGCATCAGCGGTGAGGTCATGGGCAGCCTCGGCACGATCGATTTCTGGTTCATCGCCGACGGGCGCCGCATCCACAAGACCGTCCACCACTTCCTGCTCAGGGCGGTCGGCGGCGAGCTGTCCGACGCCGACATCGAGGTGACCGAGGTCGAGTGGGTGCCGTTACCGGCCATCGCCGACCGGCTCGCGTATCCGGACGAACGCAGCCTCATCGACGCCGCCGGGCGGCTGCTGGCGGAGTCTGCGTGACGCTTCGTCGTCTGCTGTGCGGGGCAGCGGCGCTCACGCTGCTCGGACTCGGCGCCGTCGTCGGTGTCCCGGCGGCCGCGGCGGTCACCCCACCGCAGAACGCCGTGCGGGTGACGGTGCTGGACATGACCCCGACCACCCCGGCCTATACCCCTGCCGCCAAGCCCCTGACGATCACCCTGTCGCTGACGAACACGACGGACCTCACCCTGCAACAGGTCGGCCTCAACGTCGAACGGGACGTCCCGATCACCGACCCCAACCAGCTCGAGCAGCTGTTCGGGAAGCCCGCCGTCGTCGACGAGTCCAGCGCGACCCCGCTGAGCAGGATGCAGGTCGACCAACCCCTCGCGCCACATGAGACACGGACGGTCGTCTACCGGACGACGACGAGCAGCCAGAGCGACCCAGCGGTCTCCGACATCTGCCTGTGCTACACCGGTGTCTACCCGATCAACTTCACCGTCCAGGCCGCGGAGAATGCCGAGGACTACCCGACCGACGTGGGATTCGGGCAGACCTATCTGCCGTCGTTCCAGGACAAGCCGACGGCCGCCGCCCAGGTCGGCTGGCTGTGGCCGCTCATCGACCGGCCGCACCGCCTCACCAGCGACACCCAGTTCCTGGACGACGATCTGGCCACCTCCGTGGCACCCGGTGGCCGGTTGTATCGAGCCCTGCAGGTGGCCGCGCAGGTCGCTGCCAAGAAGGTCCGGATGACCCTGGTGATCGACCCCGATCTGATCGACGAGCTGGTCGTCATGTCGACGGGGTACACCGTCGCGGACGGCACGGGTCGCCAGGTGGCCGGCACCGGTGGCGCGGTGGCCAAGGCATGGCTCGCGCAGCTCAAGGCGGTGCTGCCGAGTCACGACGTGGATCTGACCCCCTATGCCGATCCGGATACCGAGACCCTGGCGGAAGCGGGCACCTCGTGGACCGTCGGCGCGTTCACGCCCACCCAGCAGGCACGGGTCGAGAGCGTGGTGGGCACCGCCCTCGCCGACATCGCCTGGCCGCCCACCGGCACGGTGAGCGAACGCGGGGTCGAACAGCTGCTCCGTAGCGGCGTGTCCACGATCGTGACCTCGGATGCCAGCTTTACCGCGGCGGCGGGGAACGATCCGCGGCTGCAGGCGGTCGCGCCGCTGCCGGTGTCATTGGGCGCGGCGGGCTCGTTGACCGTGGTCACCGACTCGACGCTGCAGCGACTTGCCGGGTCGCTGACGGGCGCGCACCGGACCGGCTTGACCGACCTGCCGGAGCTGGTCAGCGATCTCGCCGTCCGGGTGGCGCAGAACGCGACCGCGCGCCCCTTCGTGGCGATCACGCCGGATCGGCACGTCGACGCCGACCCCATGTCAGCTACCCGCACGATCCTCGAGACCGCGGCGACCTCCTTCTCCGTACCGACGACGGTGCGGCAGGCGACCCAGTCGATCACCCCCGCCGGCCGGGGTGACTTCGCCAACCCGGCTATCCCCGCGCAGCTGACCGACTACCTGCAGGACGCCGCCTCCCGCGCTGCGCAGTTCCATACCGACCTCACCCCGTCGCTGAGTACAGCAGCGTCGGAGGCGCTCTTCCGTGGCCTGCCCGCTGCAATCCAACGCGCCGAGTCGGCCGGCTGGGCCACCACCCCCGCTGCCGCCGAGCGCGCCGCCACGCAGCTGAACGGCCTGGTTGACGGCTGGCAGTCGGCGGTGTACGTCGCAAGGCCCGCCAACGGCAGCTACACGCTTGCCTCGGCGAGCTCACCGCTGTTCGTCACGGTGGTCAACATGCTGAGCGTCCCGGTCAAGGTCAAGGTCGCCATGACCACGGCCGATGGGGTGATCGGCTTTCACGCGGACGACATCGGCGCGCAGGAGGTCCCCGCCGACGGCCAGCATGCCGTATTGCGGGTGCCGGTGCACGTGCAGCGGTCCGGCCGCTTCACCATTGCCGTCGCGGTCACGACCGCCGCCGGGGTGCAGCTCGGGGAGCCGGTCACACTCAACATCCGTAGCACGGCTCTCGGGGCGATCGGGGTGATCATCACCACGGTGGCCGGCGCGGTTCTGGTGGTCGCATTGCTGGTCCGGGTGATCCACCGACGACGGCACCGGCAGGCGGTGCCGTGAGCGAGCGAGCATCGCACGCGGCGGTTGGCCGCCGCAGGAGACACGGAGCGGAACGAGCGGCCGATTGCGGGGTCCCCGCGAAATCGTGCGATTGCGGCGTCGTCCAGCGGGTGCATGTGCGCTTGCGCGAAGAGGTTAGCCAATGACCGACGACTGGAGCCCGCCGTCGCTGTACGGCAAGGGCCTCGTCACGATCGAGCCACGGCTATTCACCGAGGCCGACCCGGTCCCCGCGGTAAGCCTGCCAGCTTGGCAGCAGCTGGCCGACGACGAGTGGTCCGCCGACTCGCCCGGTGGCACCGCCACCGCCGAGCTGCAATGGAGCACGACGACCTACGTCGGGCCCCGCCGGCATCGTCCGCCCGGACGGACAACTGGTACGACCGCGACAGGTCAGCCGGAACCGCAAGCCGAGGACGACAGCAACCGGCGGCTACTCGCGTCCAGCCGGGTCATGGCGATTGCCGCCTTCACCGGCCGGATCACCGGATTCCTGCGCAACGTCCTGCTCGTCGCCGCACTCGGCACCGGGCTGGTCGGCGACGCATATAACGGGGCGAACAGCTTCCCGAACATGGTCTACGAGCTGCTGCTCGGCGGCGTGATGACCAGCATCATGGTGCCGCTGCTGGTCCGGGCCCAGGAGCGAGACGCGGACCACGGCGTCGGCTACGCGCAGCGGCTGCTCTCCATCGCCACCGCGGTGCTTGGCGCCGCGACGATCCTCGCAGTCGCGGCGTCGCCGCTCATCGCCGCGGCGTTCGTCTCCAACTACGACCAGCGCGGCCTGACCGCGACGTTCGCGGCGCTGCTGCTGCCACAGATCTTCTTCTATGCGCTCACCGGGATGTTCATCGCGGTGCTGAACGTGCGGCACGTCTTCGCGCCGGGCGCCTGGGCTCCGGTCGTCAACAACGTCGTCGTGATCTGTACCATCGCGATCTTCTTCACGCTGCCCGGACCGAAGACGCTGACCCCGTCGTCGATGACAACCGCGCAGGTTCTCGTTCTCGGCATCGGCACCACGCTCGGCATCGTGGCGCAGGCGTTCGTGCTGGTGCCGTTCCTCCGTAAGTCCGGCTTCCACTGGAAGTGGCGCTTCCGAGCCCGGCCGAACGAGGTCGGCCGGATCAGGGAGGACGGCGCGCTCACGCTATGGGTGCTCGGTTACGTGCTGGCAAGCCAGGTCGGCGTGATCGTGATCACCAAGGTTGCCTACGGGATCCCGCACGGCGGGGTCACCTACTTCGCCAATACCGACCTGCTGTTCTCGGTGCCGCAGGGCGTTCTCGTCGCCTCACTGCTCACCGCGCTGATGCCCCGGATGTCGCGTTCGGCGGCGCGCGGCGAGACCCCGGCCGTGATCGCAGACCTGTCGCTCGGTGCCCGGCTGTCGGCGGTCGCGCTGGTGCCGCTGACCGCAGCCTTCATCGTGCTCGGCCCGGTGTTCACCACGACCGTGTTCGCCTACGGCCAGACGACCATCGAGAGCGCTCGGCTGATCGGCGTGTCGCTCGCCTTCTGTGCATATGGCCTGCTGCCCTTC
Organism: uncultured Actinomycetota bacterium; assembly: GCA_963839995.1. Taxonomy (GTDB): domain Bacteria; phylum Actinomycetota; class Actinomycetes; order Mycobacteriales; family Jatrophihabitantaceae; genus CAWIUB01. The sequence continues at coordinate 77,457 of CAWIXH010000021.1, forward strand.
GCCCTGGTGATGCTGCAACTGCGAGTCTTTTACGCGATGCGGGATGCGCGCACCCCCACCCTGATCAACGTCGTGATGGTGGCCACCAAGATCACCCTGGTGCTGATCGCACAAGCCACCTTGCACGATCCACGACTGCTGGTAATCGCGCTGAACTTCTCCACCTCTGCGTCGTTCGTCGTCGGTTCGGTACTCGGGCACGTCATGCTGACCCGGCGTTCGGCCCGCTTGGCTTCCGATCCTTCGCCACCACCGTGACCCAGATGGCCGTGCCTTCCGCCGTGGCCGGCACCGTGGCCGCAGTCGCCGTCTACTTCATCCGCGACGAGATTGGCACGGGACGCAGCGGAGCGGCGGTCGCGCTCGTCGTCGGCGCGCTGCTCGGCATCGCCGTGTTCGTCGCTGTGGCATCCCGGATGGACATCCCGGAGATGCGCCAGCTCGTCGCAGGCGTACGACGACGCCGGGAATCTGCGAGCCCCTAGGATCGTTGCGCCGGACGGAGAGTGAACACACCCTATGAGCAAGCGCAATGTCATCATCGTTGGTTCCGGTCCGGCCGGCTACACCGCCGCGCTCTACACCGCACGCGCAGACCTCGAGCCGCTGCTGTTCGAGGGCTCGCAGTTCGGCGGCGCCCTGATGACCACCACTGACGTCGAGAACTACCCGGGCTTCCCAGACGGCATCATGGGGCCCGAGCTGATGATGCTGATGCGCTCGCAGGCCGAACGGTTCGGCGCCGAAATCGTCAGCGACGACGTCGTTTCGCTGGACCTGACTGGTGACGTCAAGACCGTCCGGACGCACGACGGCGAGTACCAGGCCGACACGGTGATCCTCGCCATGGGATCGGCCTACCGCAAGCTTGGCCTCGCCCGGGAGGACGAGCTGTCTGGGCATGGGGTGTCCTGGTGCGCCACCTGCGACGGATTCTTCTTCCGCGACAAGGACATCGCCGTAGTCGGAGGTGGCGACACCGCGATGGAGGAGGCCACCTTCCTGACCCGCTTCGCGAACTCGGTCACCGTCGTACACCGGCGCGACGGGCTGCGGGCCACCAAGATCATGGCCGATCGCGCCGAGGCGAACGACAAGATCCGGTGGGCCTGGAACAGCGCAGTGACGGCGATCCATGGCGACGGCACGGTCGACGCAGTGACGTTGCGTGACACCCGCACCGGCGAGCAGCGTGACCTCGCGGTGCAGGGCCTGTTCATCGCAATCGGCCACGAGCCACGCAGCGAGCTGGTCAAGGGCCAGGTGGACCTGGACGGCGAGGGCTACGTCCTGACCCAGGGCGGCACCACCCGCACCAACCTGCCCGGCGTCTTCGCCGCCGGTGACCTGGTCGACCACGTCTACCGGCAGGCCGTCACGGCGGCCGGCACCGGCTGTCAGGCGGCCCTGGACGCCGAGCGCTACCTGGTCGCCCGCGCCGACAGCCCGGCCGCGGGAATTCCGGCGACCGCCTAGCGCGTTGAGGCCGTAACACCCTCAACGATCGGGAGACAACTTTCATGGGGCAGAACACCAAGACGGTCACCGACGCGAGCTTTGACGACGATGTGCTGCGGGCTGACGGACCGGTGCTCGTCGACTTCTGGGCGGAGTGGTGCGGGCCGTGCCGCATGGTCTCCCCGGTTCTCGACGAGATCGCCGGCGAACACCCGGACAAGATCACGGTCGCCAAGGTGAACATTGACGAGAACCCGCGCATCGCGCGCGACTACCGGATCATGTCGATCCCGACGATGTCGGTGTTCCAGAAAGGTCAGGTCGTCAAGTCGATCGTCGGCGCCAAGCCCAAGGCGGCGTTGCTGAGGGACCTGGCCGACTTCATCGCCTGAGCGCATTACACGTTGCCCGGCCGCGGCGGACACCCGCTGTGGCCGGGCGTTTTGCTCCCTTTTGCGGTGAGCCGCGCCAGGGCATAGGGTGCGGTCGGGCCAGGACTTGCGCCTCGTGCACAATGGCTCACGACCCCAGTCGGCCGGTACCGCTTCCCGCCGACGCGCATCGACCCGACCTACATCGACAACGTGAGGCCCGTCAGCTGATGCAGCTACTTCGCCGCGGCACTGCTGGGGACGCCGTCGTCGAGATCCGGCGCATCCTGGCCGGGCTGGGGTTGCTGTCGAATACCGACCCGCTCACCAAGGCCACTTTCGATTACCCCACGGAGCTTGCTGTGCGGCACTTCCAGCAGCGCCGCGGCATCTCGGTCGACGGGATCGTCGGCCCGGAAACGTTCAGCGCGCTGCAGGCCGCCCGCTGGCGGCTCGGTGATCGGGTACTTGGTTTCACCCCGGCGGCGCTGCTCGTGGGCGACGACGTCAGCGCGTTGCAGGTGCAGCTGCAGGAGATCGGCTACGAGCTGACCCGGGCCGACGGCATATTCGGCGTGGCTACCGAACGGGCGCTGCGCTCGTTCCAGCGCGACTACGGCCTCGTCCCGGACGGTGTCTGCGGGCCGATCACCCTGCGCGCGTTACGGCAACTGAGCCGTCGGGTCGTGGGCGGGCGACCACAGCTGCTGCGCGAACAAGCCGCCGTCTCGGCGGCCGGGCCGAACCTGCTCGACAAGCGGATCGTGCTCGACCCAGGGCACGGCGGAGCCGACCCGGGCGCGCAGGACGACGAAGTCTGCGAGGCCGAGCTCGCCTGGGACCTGGCCGCCCGGCTGGAAGGGCGACTGACCGCGCTCGGGGTGACGCCCTGGGTCACCCGTGGGCCGGCCACCGGCGGCACGGACGAGCAGCGCGCGCAGTTCGCCAACGAGGTCGGCGCCGATCTGGTCCTGTCGCTGCACGTCGATGCGGCCGCCTCACCGCACCCCAACGGCATCGCGACGTATCACTACGCAGGCGCCGAATCGAGCTCGACGATTGGCGAGCGGCTCGCCGACCTGGTGCAGCGTGAGCTGGTGGCCCGTACGGGCCTGCTCGACGCCCGGGTCCACGGCAAGACGTGGACGATCCTGCGGCTGACCCGGATGCCCGCCGTCCGCGTCGAGATCGGCTATCTGACCTCGCCCCGCGACCGGGCCCGGCTCGTCGACCCGTCCTTCCGCGACACCGTGGCCGAGGGCCTGCTCGTGGCGGTCCAGCGGCTGTACCTGCCGAAGGCGGACGATCCGCCGACCGGCGCCATGCGGATTCCGGCCGTCGTCGGCTGACGCGGGGCGCTGCGAAGTCGCGTCAGCGACTTCATGGATGCATCGTCAGCTGCGGGACAGCGCAGGCGGTGACACAGAGGACAGCAGCCGCTCGACGGCGTACTCCACGTCCTCCCGCCAGGATGCGATCGACCGAACATCCAGGCGCAGCCGCGGAAACCGTGGATGTGGGCGCACCGTCTTGAAGCCGACCGCACGCAGGTAGTCGGCCGGCAGCACGCAATCCCGCTCGTTGCTCGAGCCCTCGTGGCCGAACGCCTCGACGGCCTTGACGCCGCGCCGGGCCGCGTCGCGTGCGACGCCCTGCAGCAGCACGCGGCCCAGGCCCGCTCCGCGAAACTGGGGCTGCAAGCGTCCCACCATCAGCAAGATGGCATCCGCGCCGACCGGCGAGGTAGGGAACGCTGCGGCCCGCGGTACATACCCGGGAGGCGCGAACAGCACGTACCCGGCAGGTGCCGAGTCGACGTAGAGCAGCTTCCCGCAGCTGCCCCACTGCAGCAGCGTGTCGGAGACCCAGGCCTCCTTCTCCAGTTCGCCGGCGCCCGATTCCGTCGCTTGCTCGCCGGCGGCCGGGTCCAGCTCCCAGTACACGCACGAACGGCATCGCTCGGGCAGGTCGGCGATGTTGTCCAGTGTGATGTCGACCAGTCGTCGTGACACCAGCCGCCTCCCGACCCGCGTTGGCACGACCGATCCGATGCTAGATCGCCTGAGGAGCCCGGCGATAGTCGTCGAGGAATGCCCCGACACGGCCGATTGCCTCCGTCAGGTCGTCGGCGCGCGGCAGGGTGACGATCCGCAGATGATCGGGATTCGGCCAGTTGAACCCGGTGCCCTGCACCACCAGCACGTGCTGCTGCCGCAACAGGTGCAGCACGAACAGCTGGTCGTCCTTGATCGGATAGAGCTCCGGATCCAGACGGGGGAACACGTACATCGCCCCACGTGGCTGCACGCAGGTGACGCCGGGAATCTGTTTGAGCGCGGCCATCGCGGCGTCCCGTTGCTCGTGCAGCCGCCCACCCGGCAGCACCAGGTCGTTGATGCTCTGCCGGCCGCCCAGGGCGGTTTGGATGGCGTGCTGTGCCGGGACGTTCGCGCACAGCCGCATGTTGGCGAGCACCGCAATACCCTCCAGGTAGCTCGCGGCGCGCAGCTTCGGACCCGTGATCATCAGCCAGGCCGCCCGGAAACCGGCCAACCGGTAGGCCTTCGACAGCCCGTTGTACGTC
>CAWIXH010000022.1:0-26304 GCA_963839995.1 uncultured Actinomycetota bacterium
TGGGAAGCTGATGTTCTGCCATTGAACTACACCCGCGACCTGGTACATCGTACAGGCACTAGCCTCGGCGGCATGTTGCTGAGCGACCGCGACATCCGGGCCGAAGTGGCTGCTGGCCGGGTTGTAGTCGAGCCGTGGGACGCCGAGCTGATCCAGCCGTCGAGCGTGGACGTACGCCTGGACCGCTACTTCCGGGTGTTCAACAACTCGCAGTACACGCACATCGATCCAGCGCTGCAGCAGGACGACCTGACCACCCTGGTCGAGCCGAAAGGCGACGACCCGTTCATGCTGCACCCCGGCCAGTTCCTGCCTCGGTTCGACGCTGGAGATTGTCACGTTGCCGGACGACCTCGCTGGGCGTCTGGAGGGGAAGGCGCTCGCCATCGACACGCCGATCCCGACCCCCGCTGGCTGGCGGACGATGGGCGATCTGCAGGTGGGCGATCGGCTGTTTGATGAGCAAGGTGAGCCCTGCACTGTCCTCGCGGCCACGCCCGCGCTGTTGGGTCGGCCGTGCCGTCGAGTGCGCTTCTCGGACGGCTCAGCGATCGTGGCTGATGCGTCCCACCAGTGGCTGTCCGTCACCAAGAACCTGAGAAAGCGCGGCGTTCGAACCGGACGCGTACTCACGACTGCCGAGATCGCCGACTCCCTGCGAGTCGGCACGGAAATCGGTATCCAGGTGCCACTCGCCAAGGCCGTGCGATACCCACCGTCGAAGCTGCCGATCGACCCTTACGTCTTGGGCTACTGGCTCGGCGACGGTACGAGCGCCAGCGGGGAGATAACGATCGGCTCGACCGACGAAGCCGAAGTCAGTGCATATATGCGGGCGGCGGGATACGCCGTCTGGCCGGCTTCCGGGGCCCGTGTCTTTCGAGTGGGTGGCCTGTCTCGCAGACATGAAGGCCGCGTCCGCGATGCGCATGGTCGTTACGCGTCCGACAGCTCGTTGTCGAGCTCGCTTCGCTGGCTCGGACTTCTCGGCAACAAGCACATCCCGTCCAGTTACCTGACGGCGGCGATTGGTGACCGCACTGCGTTGTTGCAGGGCCTGATGGATCGCGACCGGGTATGTGGACGCGTTCGGCCGATGCGAGTTCGTTTCGGTCCGCGAAGCGCTTGCGGACGGAGTCGCTGAGCTTGCCGCCAGCCTCGGCCTGCGTCCCACAAAGCGGAAGAAGCGGGCTGTGCTCAGCGGCATCGATCATGGCCCTTGCTACCAGGTCAAGTTCACCCCACGCATTCCGGTGTTTCGTCTCGCCCGCAAGAAGATCCGCCGGAAGGCCGGCGACCGAACACATGCGTTCAGGGCTATCGTCGCGGTCGACGAAGATCCAGACGGTGCCGGTGCGGTGCGTCGAAGTCTCGGCGCCGTCCGGGCTGTTTCTCGCCGGTTCGCGCTACATCCCCACGCACAACTCGAGCCTCGGCCGGCTGGGTCTGCTGACCCACTCGACGGCCGGGTTCATCGACCCGGGCTTCAGCGGGCGCATCACCTTGGAGCTGTCGAACGTCGCCAACCTGCCGATCACCCTGTGGCCCGGCATGAAGATCGGCCAGCTGTGCCTGTTCCGGCTCAGCAGTGCCGCGCAGAATCCGTACGGCTCTGCAGCGGCAGGATCGCGGTACCAGGGCCAGCGCGGGCCGACACCCAGCAGGTTCTACGTCAACTTCCGCCGCTGGCCCACCAGCTAGCGAACGCGCCACCGGCCGACGGCGGATCAGACCAGGCGGTGCATCCAGCCGTGCGGATCGGGTTCGCGGCCGTTCTGCAGGGCCAGCAGCTGCTGCCGCAGCTGCATCGTGACCGGACCCGGTGATCCGTCGCCCACCGTCCACTCGTAGGACGCGCTTTTCACCGTGCCCACGGGGGTGATGACGGCAGCCGTGCCGCAGGCGAAGACCTCGGTCAGCGCCCCCGACGCGTTGCCCGCCTGCCATTCGTCTGTCGAGATCTTGCCTTCCTCGGCCGCGTAGCCGAGGTCGTGCGCGAGAGCGAGCAGCGAGTCCCGGGTGATGCCGGGCAGCAACGTACCGGTGAGGGCCGGTGTGACGATGCGGGCTGACGGCCCCGACCCGTACACGAAGTACAGGTTCATGCCACCCATCTCCTCCACCCACCGGTGCTCGACAGCATCCAGCCAGACGACCTGGTCGCAGCCTTGCGCCGCCGCTTGCGCCTGCGCCACGAGCGAGGCCGCATAGTTGCCGCCGCACTTGGCCTCGCCAGTACCACCGGGAGCGGCGCGGGTGTACTCGGTGCACAGCCACACGGTGACCGGCTCGACGCCTCGGGGGAAGTAGGCGCCCGCCGGTGATGCGATCAGCAGGAAGGCGTACGCATTGGCCGGTCGCACGCCAAGGCCCACCTCCGTGGCGAGCATGAATGGGCGCAGGTACAGCGACGCGTCCGGCCCATCCGGAACCCAGTCACGGTCGACGTCGACGAGTGAACGGATCGACTCGACGAAAAGCTCCTCCGGCAGCTCGGCCATCCCCAGGCGACGAGCCGAACGGGCGAACCGGGCTGCATTCGCGGTGGGCCGGAACGTCGCGATAGACGCGTCGGGCTGCCCATATGCCTTCAGCCCCTCGAAGATCTCCTGCCGTAGTGCAGCACCATGGTGGCCGGGTCCAGGGTCAACGGCCCGTACGGCAGTACCTGCCCGTCTGTCCAACCGTCGTCGGCGGTCCAGTCGATCCGGACCATGTGATCGGTGAAGTACCGGCCGAAGCCGGGATCCGCCAGAATGGCGGTCCGCTCGGCAGAGCGCGGATTGGGGTTACGGGACACCAGCCACGTCATACTCGGACATCCTAATAACGGCGCCGTGCGAGCGGCGACGGCATTCGCGTCGGGATGACACACTGACAGCCCGCAGATGACTGCCAGCGGATCTCGGACCGGACCGTGGACGGCGCCTGCTACGCCGTGAACGTGCGTTCCATCGCGTCCGGCATGGCCGAGGCTGAGCTGGACGAGTGCTGCGCAACTTGCGATCGCTCAACGCGTCGGAACTGCCGGACGTGGTGGAGATCTCGACCGTCAACGGGCTCACCGCCGCGGACGGGCGCGCAGCTCGGCGCTGCACGCGGCCCAAGCCGTCGACACCCCGACGAACCTCCCGCAGGGACACTCTTGATCATTCGGAGCCGGGCAGCCTGACGGTCAGCCGATGGCGGTGACCGTCCCGGCCAGGTGCGGCTTGCCCGTGCGAGCGTCGCGCAGGTCGAGAGCCCAGGCGCTGCGATTGCCCGACGTCGTCAGCAACGCCTTGGCGGGCAGCAGCACCGGCGTCTTGAAGGCGACGTCGTACCTGAACGCGTCGGCCAGCCGCCCTTCCAGCGAAGCGAGGCCCCGGGAGGCCAGCCAGATGCCGTGCGCGATGGCTCGCGGAAAACCAAATGTCTTAGCGGTCGCTGCACTCAGGTGGATGGGGTTTCGATCGCCGCAGACGGCCGCATAGCGGCGGCCGATCGCCGGGCACCGAGATCGCGGTCGCCCCGGTCGGCAGCTGCGATTCAGCACGCTGCGCGGCGGGACGGTCAGCTGAATGGTCCCGGCGCAGATACGTGCTGCGGCTCGTCCACACCGTGTCCTGGTCAACCGCCGCCTCCGCGACCAGGTCGAACTGCCGGCCGGCCGGATGCGGTCGGAGGTCGGCCGCTGCACGCGCACAGTGATCGACTCATCGAGACGAAGCGGACGATGCTGGGTGATCGAGTTGGCCACGTGAACCAGACCTGGCAATGGGAAGGGAAGGTCCCGCTGAACCATGAGCTGCATCGCCAGCGGGAACGCCACGACATGCGGGTAGGTGGCGGGCACCGTGTCGCCCACCCGGAAGCCGCAGACCCGCTGGTAGGCCGCAAGCGAGTCCACATCAATCGGCTGGGCGGCGAGCGTGTACTGCGTGGTTGGCAGGACGTCACCGCGGTGGGCGCGGGCGCCGAGCGCCGCACGCACGTACAGTGGGGCCAGCCGAGGTGACTCGGTCAGCGCCACCTGGCCAGCTGGCCTGATCACGTCTTCCCCGCAATTGTGCGCTGGGGGCGCCCCGGAGCGACGAACCGCGGGGAAAACGTGATGGACAGGGGCGCGCTCACGCCCCGACCACGCTCTGCCCGCAGACCCGGACCACCTGCCCGTTCACCCCGCCGGTCGACGGCCAGGCCAGCCACGCCACCGTCTCGGCCACGTCGACCGGCAGGCCGGCCTGCTGCAAGCTGTTCAGCCGCCGAGCAACCTCCCGGGTGGCGAACGGCATCGCACGCGTCATGTCGGTGTCGATGAATCCGGGGGCGACCGCATTGATCGTGCCGTCGCGTCGAGCGAACGCGGACGCGGAGGAGTGCACCATGCCGATCACGCCCGCCTTGCTCGCGGCGTAGTTGGTCTGCCCGCGGTTGCCGGCGATGCCGCTGGTGGACGCCAGACACACGACGTGCGCTCCGGACCGCAGCACGCGGCTGCCGAGCAGCGCGGCGTTGATCCGTAACGCCGCCTCGAGGTTGATGGCGAGCACGGCGTCCCACTGCTCGGGCTTCATGTTCGCCAGCAGCCTGTCCCGGGTGACGCCTGCGTTGTGGATCAGGATGTCGACGCCGCCATGCCGCTCGCCCAGGTACTCGAGCAACCGAGCCGAGGCGTCCGGGGCCGCGATGTCCAGCTGCAGGGACATGCCGCCGACCCGGTTGGCGACCGCAGCCAGCCCCTCGCCGGCCGCCGGCAGATCCGCCGCAACGACGTGCGCGCCGTCGCGCGCGAGGACGGTCGCGATCGCCGCACCGATCCCCCTCGCCGCACCGGTGACCACGGCGACCTTTCCGTCGAGTGGCATCGACCAGTCGGCCGGTGCCGGTGCCGAGCCCGGGCCGACCCGGATCACCTGCCCGTCGACGTACGCCGACCGTCCGGAGAGCAGGAACCGCAACGTGGACTCGACGGACACGTCACCATCGACCAGCACGAGGTTGGCCGTGCTGCCGGCGCGCAGCTCTCTCGCCAGCGATCGGACCATGCCGTCGAGTGCCTGCCGCGCGGCGTCGGTGTACGGGTCGTCCCCGGCCGGCGGACGACCGAGCACGACCACGCGTGCCGACGGGCCCAGCCGCCGCAGGGAGCCGGCGAAGAAGTCCCGCAGACCGCCGAGGTCACCGGGATTGGCCAGCCCAGTGGCGTCGAGCACCAGGGCCGCCCACCGGGTGTCATCGCGGTCGGCCAGCTGCACGTCGACACCTGCGGCTCGCAGCAGGCCGGCGATGCCGCCGATCCCGTCGCCCGCCGTCGAGCCGAGCAGCACCGGCCCGGGCACCAACGGTGCACCCGGTTCGTAGCGGCGTAGCACGGCAGGTCGAGGCAGGCCCAGCCGCGGCGCAACGCTCCTGCCGACTCGCGAATTGATCAGCTCGAGATAGCGGTCACTCATTGCCTGACCTGGCTCTTCGCGCAAGCGCTCATCGCGGTGTTCGCTCCGCTCCTTGCTCGCTGACGCTCGCTGCGATGCTCACTCACGCCGCCTCCAGGATCGCCACGACGCCCTGGCCGCCGGCCGCGCAGATCGAGATGAGCCCCCGGCCGGAGCCCTTCTCAGCCAGCAGCTTGGCCAGCGTGGCGACGATTCTCCCCCCGGTTGCCGCGAAGGGATGGCCGGCCGCAAGCGACGACCCGGTCACATTCAACCGGGACCGGTCGATGGGGCCCAACGGCTCAGCGAGGCCGAGCCTGGTCCGGCAGAACTCTCCGTCCTCCCACGCGGCCAGCGTCGCCAGGACGGTCGACGCGAAGGCCTCGTGGATCTCGTAGAAGTCGAAGTCCTGCAGGGTGAGTTTGGTACGCGCGAGCAGCCGGGGCAGCGCGTACACCGGGGCCATCAGCAGCCCGTCCGCCCGGCGGTCGCCATGGACATAGTCGACGGCCGCGGTCTCCGCGTCGACGATGTGGGCGAGCACGGGAAAACTGCGCGCCGAAGCCCACTCGTCGGTGCCGACCAGCACGGTCGACGCCCCGTCGGTGAGCGGCGTCGAGTTGCCGGCGGTCATGGTGGCACTTGGCCCGCGGCCGAAGACTGGTCTCAGCGCGGCCAGCTTTTCGATTGACGTGTCCGGCCGCAGATTCTGGTCGCGCGTCAGCCTCAGGAACGGTGTGACCAGGTCGCTGAAGAAGCCGCGTTCGTACGCGGCCGCGAGGTTGCGGTGCGAGGCGACGGTCAGCTCGTCCTGCGCTGCCCGGCTCACCCCCCATTCCTCCGCGGTGATCGCCGCGTGCTCGCCCATCGACAGGCCGGTGCGCGGTTCCGAGTTGCGCGGGATCTCAGGCTTGAGTTGACCGGGCCGCAGGTGACCAAGCGCCTTGACGCGCCCGCCCAGCGAACGCGCCCGGTTGACGTCCAACAGCACCTCGCGCAGGTCCTCGCTGACCGCGATCGGTGCATCCGAAGCCGTGTCCACCCCACCGGCGATCCCCGCCTCGATCTGGCCGAGCGCGATCTTGTTGGCGACCAGGATTGTGGTCTCCAAGCCGGTACCGCAGGCCTGCTGCACGTCGTAAGCGGGTGTCGTGGCCGACAGCGCCGAGCCGAGCACCGACTCGCGGGTCAGGTTGAAGTCCCGGCTGTGCTTGAGGACGGCGCCTGCGGCGACCTCGCCCAGCCGCTGGTCCTGCAGCCCGAAACGCGCCACCAGCCCGTCGAGCGCGGAGGTGAGCATGTCCTGGTTGGACGCGTGAGCGTAGGGGCCATTCGCTCGGGCGAATGGAATCCGGTTGCCGCCCACGATGGCGGCGCGGGTGAGGGCCACGGAGACATCCCTTCGTCGACCTGGTCCCCCCAAGGTATCCGGCAGGTTCGCGTTGGGTGGCCACCTGGCGACGCGAGCGGACCGCAGCCGCGCCGGCGAGAGCGGAGAGTTGAGCTGACCTCTCGATTTGATGTATCGTACTGATACATCGGTTCGAGCTATGGGAGGACAGTCGTGCTAGAGATCGCCGTCCTCGGGCTGCTCAACGAGAGCCCGATGCACGGGTACGAGCTACGAAAACGGCTCTCTACCCTGCTCGGCGTATTTCGGGCTTTCTCGTACGGTTCGCTCTACCCGACCCTGCGACGCCTCGCCGAGGCCGGGTGGATCACCGAGGAGCGGCCTCTCGAGGATCCACCGACAGGGCTGGGCGGCCGGTCGCGGCGCGGCAAGCGTGTGTACCGGCTCACCGCCGAGGGCAAGGAGCACTTCGCGCAATTGCTCGGCCAGGTAGGACCGGACGCCTTCGATGACGAAGGCTTCGGGGCCCGGCTGGCGTTCTTTGCCCAGACGCGGTCCGACATCCGGCTGCAGATCCTGGAGGGTCGCCGCCGCCGGGTCGAGGAGCAGCGGGAGGGGATGCGCTCGTCGCTGAGCCGCGGCCGTGAGCGGCTAGACCGCTACACGCGCGAACTGCACGAGCACGGGCTCGAGTCCGTCGACCGCGAGGTCCGCTGGCTCAACGAGCTCATCCATCACGAACAGTCCGACAAGCATTAACTTCCAAGGAGGAGCCCAGATGGGCAAGATTCGCGTTGGCATCGTCGGGGTCGGCAACTGCGCCGCCTCGCTCGTGCAGGGCGTCCATTACTACCACGACGCGGACCCCGCGCAGAAGGTGCCCGGGCTCATGCACGTCCAGTTCGGCCCGTACCACGTGCGCGACATCGAGTTCGTCGCCGCGTTCGACGTGGACGCCAAGAAGGTCGGCCGCGACCTGTCCGAGGCGATCGGGGCGAGCCAGAACAACACCATAAAGATCTGCGACGTCCCGCCGCTCGGCGTCACCGTCCAGCGCGGCCACACTCTCGACGGGCTGGGCAAGTATTACCGTGAGATTGTTGAGGTTTCCGACGAGGAGCCGGTGGACGTGGTCGCCGCGCTCAGCGCCGCTGAGGTCGACGTGCTGATCTGCTACTTGCCGGTCGGCTCCGAGGACGCTGCCAAGTTCTACGCCCAATGCGCCATCGACGCCGGCGTGGCATTCGTCAACGCGCTGCCAGTGTTCATCGCAAGCACCCCGGAGTGGGCGGCGAAGTTCGAGCAGGGCGGCGTGCCGATCGTCGGCGACGACATCAAGTCGCAGGTCGGGGCCACGATCACCCACCGAGTGCTGGCTAAGCTCTTCGAGGACCGAGGCGTCGAGTTGCAGCGCACCATGCAGCTCAACGTCGGCGGCAACATGGACTTCATGAACATGCTCGAGCGCGACCGTCTCGAGTCCAAGAAGATCAGCAAGACGCAGTCGGTGACCTCGCAGATTCCCGGCCGTGATCTCGGCAAGCGAAACGTACATATCGGTCCGTCCGACTACGTGCCCTGGCTCGACGACCGCAAGTGGGCGTACGTGCGGCTCGAGGCTAAAGCGTTCGGCGACGTGCCGCTGAGCTTGGAGTACAAGCTCGAGGTCTGGGATTCGCCCAACTCCGCCGGCATCATCATCGATGCGCTGCGCGCGGCGAAGATTGCCAAGGACCGGGGCATTGGCGGCCCGATCCTGTCGGCGTCGAGTTACTTCATGAAGTCGCCGCCGGTGCAGTACTTCGACGACGAGGCCCGCGACCTGGTCGAGAAGTTCATCCGCGGCGAGGTCGACCGCTAGAGCAACCGGATCGCCCCGGAGGCTCGATTCGCGCAGGTCTCGCCGGTCAGTTGAGTAGCGGGTCGGGCGGGTAGGTCGAAAGCAGCCGCAGCGGCGGGGGCTGGCGGCGCAGCACCCGCCGCCACATCGGGGCGGGGTCGTCACTGAACACGTCGTCGGGCGAGCCTGGGACGACATACCACGCACCGGCGGCGAGTTCGGCATCCAGCTGGCCGGGCGCCCAGCCTGCGTGGCCGGCGAACACCCGCATCCGTCCGGTGATCGCGGTGATCAGTGTGACGTCGGCGTCCAGGTCGACGGTGGCCAGCTGCTCGAAGACCTGGCGGACCCCAGGCCCCTCACCGCGCAGCTCGCCAAGGCACAACGCGCCGTCGGGCATCACCGGCCCACCGCCGAAGACCACTGACGGCTCGCTCACGGCGTCCTGCCAGTCGGGCAGGATCTGCCCGACTGGGGTGTGGCTGGGCCGGTTGAGGATCACTCCAACCGTGCCGTCGCCGTCGTGTTCGAGCACGTACACCACGCTGCGGGCGAACGGTGCGTCGAGCAGGGCTGGGGCCGATATCAGCAGCCGCCCGGAGCCCACGGGCAAACCCGTCCAGCCGGATGACGGTTGCTGCGGGGCGGACACGATGCACATCTTGCCGGGTACGCGCTCACACGTCGCGCCACTAACGTCACCTCCGTGTACAGCCGCGGCCACCTACGCGCGGTGCTCGGGCGCGCCGATTTCCGGCGGCTGTACGCGACCCGGCTCGCCGCACAGTTCGGTGACGGGGTCTTCCAGGCTTCGCTGGCCGGTGCCGTCCTGTTCAACCCCGACCGCCAGACGAAGGCGGCCGACGTCGCTGTGGGGTTCGCGGTCATCCTGCTGCCCTATTCGCTGGTCGGGCCATTCGCCGGGGTGCTGATCGACCGCTGGTGGCGCCAGCGGGTGCTGCGCAACGCGAGCCTGCTCCGGGCGCTCGCCGTGCTCGGGGTGGCCGCCGAGGTCGCGGTCGGTGTCCACGGCGAGCCGTTCTACGCCTCGGCTCTGGTGGTCGTCTCGGTGAACCGGTTCTTCCTCTCCACGCTTGCGGCCTCGCTGCCGCACGTCGTCGACACCTCCGAGCTGGTCACCGCCAACGCCTTGTCGACGACGAGCGGGGGCCTCGCCACGTCCATCGGCGGTGGCCTGGCAATCGGCATCCGGGCAGCCATCGGCGACACGAACGGCGCGTACGCCAGCATCGCCGCGCTGGCCACGCTGCCTTACCTCGCCTCGGCACTCGCCGCCGCAGGCTTCCAGCGCAGCGCGCTCGGCCCCGATGACGTGACGCGGCAGCAGCGAGAGACGATTCGCATGGTGGCGGCCGGGCTGGTCGCCGGCGCCCGGCACGTTATGGAGCTGCGCCCGGTGACCTACGCGCTGACCGCAGTCGGCGTGTACCGCTTCTGCTACGGCATCACGGCCATCTGCACCTTGTTGCTCTACCGCAACTACTTCCACGACGAGGGGGTGCTGCGGGCCGGGCTTGCCGGGCTCGGCCAGGTGATCGTAGCCATCGCGACCGGGTCGCTGCTCGCCGCCCTGGTGACCCCCGCGGCGTCCCGGCGGCTGGGGTTCGTCAGGTGGCCGGCCATCCTCTTCGTTGGGGCTGCCGTGATCCAGGTGAGCCTCGGCCTGCCGTACCGCCTCTCGCTGTTGGTGCTCGCGGCGTTCGGCCTCGGGTTCGCCTCGCAGGGGATCAAGATCTGCGTCGACACCCTGGTGCAGCAGTCTGTCGAGGACGAGTACCGCGGCCGGGTCTTCACGCTTTACGACACGCTGTTCAACATCACCTTCGTGGCGGCTGCGACGCTCACCGCGATCGCGCTGCCCAACGACGGATACTCGCCGGTGTCGGTGATCGTCATCGGCTTCGTCTACCTGCTGGTCGGCGTCGCCTATCTGCACTTTGCCAGCCGATACCGGCGCAGTACCTACCCGCTGCCCGCCCCAGCCGCGTCCGTCTCCTGACCGTCGTGCGACTGCGTCGCAGACCAGCTGCGCAGCTCCTCGACGGCCCGCTCGTGGCCGAGCGGCCCGTGCTCCATCCGCAGCGCCAGCAGGTGCCGGTAGGCCCGCCCGACCAGCGGGCCGGGTTCGATGCCGAGGATCGTCATGATCTGGTGGCCGTCCAGGTCCGGGCGGATCGCGTCCAGCTCCTCCTCCTCACGAAGCGTTGCGATGCGCGCCTCGAGCGCGTCGTAGGACGCGGCCAGCGCCTCGGCCTTGCGCCGGTTGCGCGTGGTGGTGTCCGACCGGACGAGCTTGTGCAGCCTGGACAGCAGCGGCCCCGCGTCGACGACATAGCGGCGCACCGCCGAGTCGGTCCACTCGCCGCGGCCGTATCCGTAGAAGCGCAGGTGCAGGAACACCAGCCGTGACACGTCGTCGACGATCTCCTTCGAGTACTTCAGGGCCCGCAGCCGGGCGCGCGCCAGCCGCGCGCCGACGACCTCGTGGTGGTGGAATGTCACGCGCCCCGCACCCTCGAACCGACGGGTCGCGGGCTTGCCGATGTCGTGCAGCAGGGCGGCCAGCCGCAGCACCAGATCCGGGCCGTCGTCCTCCACGGCGATCGCCTGGTCCAGCACCTGCAGGGTGTGGGCATAGACGTCCTTGTGCTGGCCGTGCTCGTCGGCGGCCATCCGCAGCGCGGGCAGCTCGGGGAGGACGACGTCGGCGAGCCCGCCGGCCACCATGAGCTCCAGGCCGTCGCGGGGGGCGACACCGAGCAGCAGCTTGGAGAACTCGGCCTGGACCCGCTCGGCGGTGATCCGGCTCAGTTCGCCGGCCATTCGCCTTATCGCGGCCTGTACTTCGGGCGTGACCGAGACACGCAGCGTTGCCACGAACCGCGCCGCCCGCAGCATCCGCAGCGGATCATCGGCGAACGACTCCTCTGGTGCTGCTGGGGTGCGCAGCACGCCGCGTGCCAGGTCCGCCAGCCCGCCGAACGGATCGCTGAACGTCCGGTCGGCCACCGACAGCGCCATGGCGTTCATCGTGAAGTCGCGCCGGCCGAGATCCTCGGTGAGCGATTTGCCGTACGCCACCTCGGGATTGCGCGAGATCCGGTCGTACCGGTCGGCGCGGAACGTCGTGATCTCGCAGCGCACTCCGTCGACCTGCGCGCCGACCGTGCCGAAGTCGATGCCGGTCGTCCAGGTGGCCGAGGCAAGCGGTTCGGCGATGCGCAGGACCTCGTCGGGATGGGCGTCGGTGGCGAAGTCGAGGTCGTCCGACGGCCGGCCCATCAGCGCGTCGCGGACCGTCCCGCCCACCAGGTGCAACTCGTGCCCGGCAGCAGCGAACCCCGCGCCCAGCAGCTGCGCCGCGGGGGGCACGGGGATCAGGTCGGCGGGCGATGTCATGAACGGGCAGCCTAATGACCGGCGGTTACCATCGCAGGCATGTCCCGGGACCCCTCGGGCGCGCCACGACGCGCCCGGCGCAAGGCCGGGTCGGCGCAGGCCGCCCGGCGGGGCAGCTCATCGCCGGGGTCACGCCCTCGTTTGCAGCGGGTCGACGAGACGAGCGCGGGCGGGTTGGTGGTCGATCTGGCAGGCGAGACCCCACTGGGCGTGCTCATCGGCCGCACCGACCGGCGCGGGCGGTTGCTCTGGTCGCTGCCGAAGGGGCACGTGGAGCCGGGCGAGACCGCCGAGCAGGCGGCCGTCCGCGAGATCGCCGAGGAGACGGGCATCAGCGGTGAGGTCATGGGCAGCCTCGGCACGATCGATTTCTGGTTCATCGCCGACGGGCGCCGCATCCACAAGACCGTCCACCACTTCCTGCTCAGGGCGGTCGGCGGCGAGCTGTCCGACGCCGACATCGAGGTGACCGAGGTCGAGTGGGTGCCGTTACCGGCCATCGCCGACCGGCTCGCGTATCCGGACGAACGCAGCCTCATCGACGCCGCCGGGCGGCTGCTGGCGGAGTCTGCGTGACGCTTCGTCGTCTGCTGTGCGGGGCAGCGGCGCTCACGCTGCTCGGACTCGGCGCCGTCGTCGGTGTCCCGGCGGCCGCGGCGGTCACCCCACCGCAGAACGCCGTGCGGGTGACGGTGCTGGACATGACCCCGACCACCCCGGCCTATACCCCTGCCGCCAAGCCCCTGACGATCACCCTGTCGCTGACGAACACGACGGACCTCACCCTGCAACAGGTCGGCCTCAACGTCGAACGGGACGTCCCGATCACCGACCCCAACCAGCTCGAGCAGCTGTTCGGGAAGCCCGCCGTCGTCGACGAGTCCAGCGCGACCCCGCTGAGCAGGATGCAGGTCGACCAACCCCTCGCGCCACATGAGACACGGACGGTCGTCTACCGGACGACGACGAGCAGCCAGAGCGACCCAGCGGTCTCCGACATCTGCCTGTGCTACACCGGTGTCTACCCGATCAACTTCACCGTCCAGGCCGCGGAGAATGCCGAGGACTACCCGACCGACGTGGGATTCGGGCAGACCTATCTGCCGTCGTTCCAGGACAAGCCGACGGCCGCCGCCCAGGTCGGCTGGCTGTGGCCGCTCATCGACCGGCCGCACCGCCTCACCAGCGACACCCAGTTCCTGGACGACGATCTGGCCACCTCCGTGGCACCCGGTGGCCGGTTGTATCGAGCCCTGCAGGTGGCCGCGCAGGTCGCTGCCAAGAAGGTCCGGATGACCCTGGTGATCGACCCCGATCTGATCGACGAGCTGGTCGTCATGTCGACGGGGTACACCGTCGCGGACGGCACGGGTCGCCAGGTGGCCGGCACCGGTGGCGCGGTGGCCAAGGCATGGCTCGCGCAGCTCAAGGCGGTGCTGCCGAGTCACGACGTGGATCTGACCCCCTATGCCGATCCGGATACCGAGACCCTGGCGGAAGCGGGCACCTCGTGGACCGTCGGCGCGTTCACGCCCACCCAGCAGGCACGGGTCGAGAGCGTGGTGGGCACCGCCCTCGCCGACATCGCCTGGCCGCCCACCGGCACGGTGAGCGAACGCGGGGTCGAACAGCTGCTCCGTAGCGGCGTGTCCACGATCGTGACCTCGGATGCCAGCTTTACCGCGGCGGCGGGGAACGATCCGCGGCTGCAGGCGGTCGCGCCGCTGCCGGTGTCATTGGGCGCGGCGGGCTCGTTGACCGTGGTCACCGACTCGACGCTGCAGCGACTTGCCGGGTCGCTGACGGGCGCGCACCGGACCGGCTTGACCGACCTGCCGGAGCTGGTCAGCGATCTCGCCGTCCGGGTGGCGCAGAACGCGACCGCGCGCCCCTTCGTGGCGATCACGCCGGATCGGCACGTCGACGCCGACCCCATGTCAGCTACCCGCACGATCCTCGAGACCGCGGCGACCTCCTTCTCCGTACCGACGACGGTGCGGCAGGCGACCCAGTCGATCACCCCCGCCGGCCGGGGTGACTTCGCCAACCCGGCTATCCCCGCGCAGCTGACCGACTACCTGCAGGACGCCGCCTCCCGCGCTGCGCAGTTCCATACCGACCTCACCCCGTCGCTGAGTACAGCAGCGTCGGAGGCGCTCTTCCGTGGCCTGCCCGCTGCAATCCAACGCGCCGAGTCGGCCGGCTGGGCCACCACCCCCGCTGCCGCCGAGCGCGCCGCCACGCAGCTGAACGGCCTGGTTGACGGCTGGCAGTCGGCGGTGTACGTCGCAAGGCCCGCCAACGGCAGCTACACGCTTGCCTCGGCGAGCTCACCGCTGTTCGTCACGGTGGTCAACATGCTGAGCGTCCCGGTCAAGGTCAAGGTCGCCATGACCACGGCCGATGGGGTGATCGGCTTTCACGCGGACGACATCGGCGCGCAGGAGGTCCCCGCCGACGGCCAGCATGCCGTATTGCGGGTGCCGGTGCACGTGCAGCGGTCCGGCCGCTTCACCATTGCCGTCGCGGTCACGACCGCCGCCGGGGTGCAGCTCGGGGAGCCGGTCACACTCAACATCCGTAGCACGGCTCTCGGGGCGATCGGGGTGATCATCACCACGGTGGCCGGCGCGGTTCTGGTGGTCGCATTGCTGGTCCGGGTGATCCACCGACGACGGCACCGGCAGGCGGTGCCGTGAGCGAGCGAGCATCGCACGCGGCGGTTGGCCGCCGCAGGAGACACGGAGCGGAACGAGCGGCCGATTGCGGGGTCCCCGCGAAATCGTGCGATTGCGGCGTCGTCCAGCGGGTGCATGTGCGCTTGCGCGAAGAGGTTAGCCAATGACCGACGACTGGAGCCCGCCGTCGCTGTACGGCAAGGGCCTCGTCACGATCGAGCCACGGCTATTCACCGAGGCCGACCCGGTCCCCGCGGTAAGCCTGCCAGCTTGGCAGCAGCTGGCCGACGACGAGTGGTCCGCCGACTCGCCCGGTGGCACCGCCACCGCCGAGCTGCAATGGAGCACGACGACCTACGTCGGGCCCCGCCGGCATCGTCCGCCCGGACGGACAACTGGTACGACCGCGACAGGTCAGCCGGAACCGCAAGCCGAGGACGACAGCAACCGGCGGCTACTCGCGTCCAGCCGGGTCATGGCGATTGCCGCCTTCACCGGCCGGATCACCGGATTCCTGCGCAACGTCCTGCTCGTCGCCGCACTCGGCACCGGGCTGGTCGGCGACGCATATAACGGGGCGAACAGCTTCCCGAACATGGTCTACGAGCTGCTGCTCGGCGGCGTGATGACCAGCATCATGGTGCCGCTGCTGGTCCGGGCCCAGGAGCGAGACGCGGACCACGGCGTCGGCTACGCGCAGCGGCTGCTCTCCATCGCCACCGCGGTGCTTGGCGCCGCGACGATCCTCGCAGTCGCGGCGTCGCCGCTCATCGCCGCGGCGTTCGTCTCCAACTACGACCAGCGCGGCCTGACCGCGACGTTCGCGGCGCTGCTGCTGCCACAGATCTTCTTCTATGCGCTCACCGGGATGTTCATCGCGGTGCTGAACGTGCGGCACGTCTTCGCGCCGGGCGCCTGGGCTCCGGTCGTCAACAACGTCGTCGTGATCTGTACCATCGCGATCTTCTTCACGCTGCCCGGACCGAAGACGCTGACCCCGTCGTCGATGACAACCGCGCAGGTTCTCGTTCTCGGCATCGGCACCACGCTCGGCATCGTGGCGCAGGCGTTCGTGCTGGTGCCGTTCCTCCGTAAGTCCGGCTTCCACTGGAAGTGGCGCTTCCGAGCCCGGCCGAACGAGGTCGGCCGGATCAGGGAGGACGGCGCGCTCACGCTATGGGTGCTCGGTTACGTGCTGGCAAGCCAGGTCGGCGTGATCGTGATCACCAAGGTTGCCTACGGGATCCCGCACGGCGGGGTCACCTACTTCGCCAATACCGACCTGCTGTTCTCGGTGCCGCAGGGCGTTCTCGTCGCCTCACTGCTCACCGCGCTGATGCCCCGGATGTCGCGTTCGGCGGCGCGCGGCGAGACCCCGGCCGTGATCGCAGACCTGTCGCTCGGTGCCCGGCTGTCGGCGGTCGCGCTGGTGCCGCTGACCGCAGCCTTCATCGTGCTCGGCCCGGTGTTCACCACGACCGTGTTCGCCTACGGCCAGACGACCATCGAGAGCGCTCGGCTGATCGGCGTGTCGCTCGCCTTCTGTGCATATGGCCTGCTGCCCTTCGCCCTGGTGATGCTGCAACTGCGAGTCTTTTACGCGATGCGGGATGCGCGCACCCCCACCCTGATCAACGTCGTGATGGTGGCCACCAAGATCACCCTGGTGCTGATCGCACAAGCCACCTTGCACGATCCACGACTGCTGGTAATCGCGCTGAACTTCTCCACCTCTGCGTCGTTCGTCGTCGGTTCGGTACTCGGGCACGTCATGCTGACCCGGCGTTTCGGCCCGCTTGGCTTCCGATCCTTCGCCACCACCGTGACCCAGATGGCCGTGCCTTCCGCCGTGGCCGGCACCGTGGCCGCAGTCGCCGTCTACTTCATCCGCGACGAGATTGGCACGGGACGCAGCGGAGCGGCGGTCGCGCTCGTCGTCGGCGCGCTGCTCGGCATCGCCGTGTTCGTCGCTGTGGCATCCCGGATGGACATCCCGGAGATGCGCCAGCTCGTCGCAGGCGTACGACGACGCCGGGAATCTGCGAGCCCCTAGGATCGTTGCGCCGGACGGAGAGTGAGACACACCCTATGAGCAAGCGCAATGTCATCATTGTTGGTTCCGGTCCGGCCGGCTACACCGCCGCGCTCTACACCGCACGCGCAGACCTCGAGCCGCTGCTGTTCGAGGGCTCGCAGTTCGGCGGCGCCCTGATGACCACCACTGACGTCGAGAACTACCCGGGCTTCCCAGACGGCATCATGGGGCCCGAGCTGATGATGCTGATGCGCTCGCAGGCCGAACGGTTCGGCGCCGAAATCGTCAGCGACGACGTCGTTTCGCTGGACCTGACTGGTGACGTCAAGACCGTCCGGACGCACGACGGCGAGTACCAGGCCGACACGGTGATCCTCGCCATGGGATCGGCCTACCGCAAGCTTGGCCTCGCCCGGGAGGACGAGCTGTCTGGGCATGGGGTGTCCTGGTGCGCCACCTGCGACGGATTCTTCTTCCGCGACAAGGACATCGCCGTAGTCGGAGGTGGCGACACCGCGATGGAGGAGGCCACCTTCCTGACCCGCTTCGCGAACTCGGTCACCGTCGTGCACCGGCGCGACGGGCTGCGGGCCACCAAGATCATGGCCGATCGCGCCGAGGCGAACGACAAGATCCGGTGGGCCTGGAACAGCGCAGTGACGGCGATCCATGGCGACGGCACGGTCGACGCAGTGACGTTGCGTGACACCCGCACCGGCGAGCAGCGTGACCTCGCGGTGCAGGGCCTGTTCATCGCAATCGGCCACGAGCCACGCAGCGAGCTGGTCAAGGGCCAGGTGGACCTGGACGGCGAGGGCTACGTCCTGACCCAGGGCGGCACCACCCGCACCAACCTGCCCGGCGTCTTCGCCGCCGGTGACCTGGTCGACCACGTCTACCGGCAGGCCGTCACGGCGGCCGGCACCGGCTGTCAGGCGGCCCTGGACGCCGAGCGCTACCTGGTCGCCCGCGCCGACAGCCCGGCCGCGGGAATTCCGGCGACCGCCTAGCGCGTTGAGGCCGTAACACCCTCAACGATCGGGAGACAACTTTCATGGGGCAGAACACCAAGACGGTCACCGACGCGAGCTTTGACGACGATGTGCTGCGGGCTGACGGACCGGTGCTCGTCGACTTCTGGGCGGAGTGGTGCGGGCCGTGCCGCATGGTCTCCCCGGTTCTCGACGAGATCGCCGGCGAACACCCGGACAAGATCACGGTCGTCAAGGTGAACATTGACGAGAACCCGCGCATCGCGCGCGACTACCGGATCATGTCGATCCCGACGATGTCGGTGTTCCAGAAAGGTCAGGTCGTCAAGTCGATCGTCGGCGCCAAGCCCAAGGCGGCGTTGCTGAGGGACCTGGCCGACTTCATCGCCTGAGCGCATTACACGTTGCCCGGCCGCGGCGGACACCCGCTGTGGCCGGGCGTTTTGCTCCCTTTTGCGGTGAGCCGCGCCAGGGCATAGGGTGCGGTCGGGCCAGGACTTGCGCCTCGTGCACAATGGCTCACGACCCCAGTCGGCCGGTACCGCTTCCCGCCGACGCGCATCGACCCGACCTACATCGACAACGTGAGGCCCGTCAGCTGATGCAGCTACTTCGCCGCGGCACTGCTGGGGACGCCGTCGTCGAGATCCGGCGCATCCTGGCCGGGCTGGGGTTGCTGTCGAATACCGACCCGCTCACCAAGGCCACTTTCGATTACCCCACGGAGCTTGCTGTGCGGCACTTCCAGCAGCGCCGCGGCATCTCGGTCGACGGGATCGTCGGCCCGGAAACGTTCAGCGCGCTGCAGGCCGCCCGCTGGCGGCTCGGTGATCGGGTACTTGGTTTCACCCCGGCGGCGCTGCTCGTGGGCGACGACGTCAGCGCGTTGCAGGTGCAGCTGCAGGAGATCGGCTACGAGCTGACCCGGGCCGACGGCATATTCGGCGTGGCTACCGAACGGGCGCTGCGCTCGTTCCAGCGCGACTACGGCCTCGTCCCGGACGGTGTCTGCGGGCCGATCACCCTGCGCGCGTTACGGCAACTGAGCCGTCGGGTCGTGGGCGGGCGACCACAGCTGCTGCGCGAACAAGCCGCCGTCTCGGCGGCCGGGCCGAACCTGCTCGACAAGCGGATCGTGCTCGACCCAGGGCACGGCGGAGCCGACCCGGGCGCGCAGGACGACGAAGTCTGCGAGGCCGAGCTCGCCTGGGACCTGGCCGCCCGGCTGGAAGGGCGACTGACCGCGCTCGGGGTGACGCCCTGGGTCACCCGTGGGCCGGCCACCGGCGGCACGGACGAGCAGCGCGCGCAGTTCGCCAACGAGGTCGGCGCCGATCTGGTCCTGTCGCTGCACGTCGATGCGGCCGCCTCACCGCACCCCAACGGCATCGCGACGTATCACTACGCAGGCGCCGAATCGAGCTCGACGATTGGCGAGCGGCTCGCCGACCTGGTGCAGCGTGAGCTGGTGGCCCGTACGGGCCTGCTCGACGCCCGGGTCCACGGCAAGACGTGGACGATCCTGCGGCTGACCCGGATGCCCGCCGTCCGCGTCGAGATCGGCTATCTGACCTCGCCCCGCGACCGGGCCCGGCTCGTCGACCCGTCCTTCCGCGACACCGTGGCCGAGGGCCTGCTCGTGGCGGTCCAGCGGCTGTACCTGCCGAAGGCGGACGATCCGCCGACCGGCGCCATGCGGATTCCGGCCGTCGTCGGCTGACGCGGGGCGCTGCGAAGTCGCGTCAGCGACTTCATGGATGCATCGTCAGCTGCGGGACAGCGCAGGCGGTGACACAGAGGACAGCAGCCGCTCGACGGCGTACTCCACGTCCTCCCGCCAGGATGCGATCGACCGAACATCCAGGCGCAGCCGCGGAAACCGTGGATGTGGGCGCACCGTCTTGAAGCCGACCGCACGCAGGTAGTCGGCCGGCAGCACGCAATCCCGCTCGTTGCTCGAGCCCTCGTGGCCGAACGCCTCGACGGCCTTGACGCCGCGCCGGGCCGCGTCGCGTGCGACGCCCTGCAGCAGCACGCGGCCCAGGCCCGCTCCGCGAAACTGGGGCTGCAAGCGTCCCACCATCAGCAAGATGGCATCCGCGCCGACCGGCGAGGTAGGGAACGCTGCGGCCCGCGGTACATACCCGGGAGGCGCGAACAGCACGTACCCGGCAGGTGCCGAGTCGACGTAGAGCAGCTTCCCGCAGCTGCCCCACTGCAGCAGCGTGTCGGAGACCCAGGCCTCCTTCTCCAGTTCGCCGGCGCCCGATTCCGTCGCTTGCTCGCCGGCGGCCGGGTCCAGCTCCCAGTACACGCACGAACGGCATCGCTCGGGCAGGTCGGCGATGTTGTCCAGTGTGATGTCGACCAGTCGTCGTGACACCAGCCGCCTCCCGACCCGCGTTGGCACGACCGATCCGATGCTAGATCGCCTGAGGAGCCCGGCGATAGTCGTCGAGGAATGCCCCGACACGGCCGATTGCCTCCGTCAGGTCGTCGGCGCGCGGCAGGGTGACGATCCGCAGATGATCGGGATTCGGCCAGTTGAACCCGGTGCCCTGCACCACCAGCACGTGCTGCTGCCGCAACAGGTGCAGCACGAACAGCTGGTCGTCCTTGATCGGATAGAGCTCCGGATCCAGACGGGGGAACACGTACATCGCCCCACGTGGCTGCACGCAGGTGACGCCGGGAATCTGTTTGAGCGCGGCCATCGCGGCGTCCCGTTGCTCGTGCAGCCGCCCACCCGGCAGCACCAGGTCGTTGATGCTCTGCCGGCCGCCCAGGGCGGTTTGGATGGCGTGCTGTGCCGGGACGTTCGCGCACAGCCGCATGTTGGCGAGCACCGCAATACCCTCCAGGTAGCTCGCGGCGCGCAGCTTCGGACCCGTGATCATCAGCCAGGCCGCCCGGAAACCGGCCAACCGGTAGGCCTTCGACAGCCCGTTGTACGTCAGCGTGAACACGTCCGGGGCAACGGCCGCGAACGGGGTGTGCGTGGCGTCGTCGTACAGCACCTTGTCGTAGATCTCGTCCGCCATGACGACCAGGTCGTGCCGGCGGGCCAGTTCGGCAATCTTCTCTAGTATTTCTGTCGGATAGACGGCGCCGGTCGGATTATTCGGGTTTATGACGACAATCGCCCTTGTTCTTGGCGATATCTTGCTGGTTAGGTCTTCGATGTCTGGCAGCCAGCCGTTCGCTTCGTCACACAGATAGTGCACCGGGTGGCCACCCGCGAGCGAGGTCGATGCCGTCCAGAGCGGGTAGTCAGGTGCGGGGATCAGCACCTCGTCGCCGTCGTTGAGCATGCATTGCACGGACATCGTGATCAGCTCGCTGACCCCGTTGCCGAGCCAGACGTCATCCACGTGGACGGTGTCAATGCCACGCTGCTGGTAGTGCTGCACGATCGCGGTCCGGGCCGACAGCAGCCCCTGGGAGTCCGAGTAACCCTGCGAGGCGGGCAGGTTGCGGACGACGTCGACCAGGACCTCTTCGGGCGCGTCGAAGCCGAACGGACCGGGGTTGCCGATGTTCAGCTTGATGATCCGCCGGCCTTCGTCCTCGAGCCGTTTGGCCTCCTCGAGCACCGGTCCGCGGATGTCGTAGCACACGTTGGCCAGCTTGTCCGACTGCAGCAACTCCCGAGCGCTCATCCGTCAACCATGGCATACCGCTAGCGCCCCGGCAGAAGGTGTTCGCCGGCTGTGCGAGGGTGAGCTGGTGGAGTTTCGCGAAGTCGTGCGGCGGCGGCGGATGGTCCGGGCCTACGATCCGCACCGCCCGGTTGCCCGGGCCGCGATCGACGAGCTGCTGAGCCTCGCCATCCGCGCCCCGTCGGCGGGGTTCACCCAGGGCTGGCGGTTCCTGGTCCTCGACACCAGCGAGACACTCGATCGATTCTGGACAGCGACGACCTCTCCCGATGATCCACCTGATCCGTGGCTGTCCGGCATGAGATCAGCGCCCGTCGTTATCATCCCGTTCTCGGACAAAGGCGCCTATCTCGACCGGTATGCCGAGTCGGACAAGGGCTGGACCGACCGAGACGAGGCGCGCTGGCCCGTGCCGTATTGGCACCTCGACACCGGCATGGCGTCGTTGCTGATCCTGCTCGGCGCGGTCGACGTGGACCTGGCCGCGTGCTTTTTCGGCGTTCCGGCCGAGCATTGGGGCAGGCTGCGCTCGGCGTTCGCCGTGCCGGCGTCGCTCACCCCGATCGGGGCGATCACCCTCGGCCATCGAGCGCCGGACCGCCGTTCACCGTCGCTGCGCCGCGGGCGGCGCGACGTGGCCGAGGTCGCGCGCTACGGCTCGTTCGCGTGATCCGCCTCGTGCGCAGTCCTAGATCGTGATCTCGTCCGCGGCAAGTTCTGCCGGGTCGACAGCGCGATCGGGCCCGCTGGCTGGATCGGCCTGCTTCAGCTGCGGCGCGATCAGTGCGACCAGCCGCTCCAGGTCGTCCACGGAGGCGAACTCGATCGTGATCTTGCCTTTGCGCCGGCCCAGGTCGACGCGCACCCGGGTGTCGAGCGTGTCCGACAACGTGATGGCGAGCTCGTCGATGCCGGGCGCTGTGATCCGCTGGCCTGGGCGCTGCCTGCTGGGCTTACGTGTCCGCTCACGTCCGGCAAGCGCCACCTGCTCCTCGGTCGCGCGGACGGACCAGCCCTCAGCCACGATGCGGGCAGCGAGCTCCTCCTGCCCGTCCTGGTCGTCGAGCCCGAGCAGGGCCCGGGCGTGTCCGGCCGACAGCACGCCCGCGGCCACCCGGCGCTGCACCGGCAGCGGCAGGTTCATCAGCCGGATGGTGTTGGTCACCTGCGAGCGGCTGCGGCCGATGCGGTGCGCCAACTCCTCATGCGTGGTGCCGAATTCAGCGAGCAGCTGCTGATAGGCGGCCGCCTCTTCGAGCGGGTTCAGGGCGGTACGGTGGATGTTCTCGAGTAGCGCATCGCGCAGCATCGCGTCGTCGGCCGTATCGCGGATAATCGCCGGGACGGTCTGCAGCCCCGCTGTGGCCGCGGCCCGCAGCCGCCGCTCGCCCATGACCAGCTCGTAGCCCTCCGTGGACTCGCGGACCACAATGGGCTGCAGCACGCCGAACTCCCGGATCGAGTGGGCCAGCTCAGCCAGGCTGTCCTCGTCGAACACCTGCCGGGGCTGCCGGGCGTTGGCCTTGATCGCGGCCACGTCCAGCTCGGCGAACCGGACGCCCGGCACCGGAACCGGCCTGGTTGCGTCGGGGTAGGTTGCCGGCCCGTCCTCGGTGGACCCAGCGTCGACGGCGGCGAGCGGCGGTTCCTGCGGCGGATGGTGAGCCGTCGGGATCAGCGCGCCCAGCCCGCGACCCAGGCCGCCTCGTCGCGTCTTGGTGGTGATGCTCATGGAGCCACCTGCCCTTCCAGCTCGTCCGCTGGCGCATGCACCGTGGGCCGACCGGTCAAGCCCCGATCGGCGAGTTCCTGGGCGGCCTGC
The DNA here is from genome assembly GCA_963839995.1 of uncultured Actinomycetota bacterium. Lineage (GTDB taxonomy): Bacteria > Actinomycetota > Actinomycetes > Mycobacteriales > Jatrophihabitantaceae > CAWIUB01. Next base: position 23,212 of record CAWIXH010000022.1, read on the forward strand.
AAATAGCCGGTCGCTCCGCGTGAGCCCGGGTCGTACGTCATGACCGTCTGCCCGAATCCCGGCGCCTCGGACACCCGCACACTGCGTGGGATCACCGCGTCGATGACCAGGCGCCCGAAATGGCTGCGTACCTCGTCGGCCACCTGGTCGGCAAGCCTGGTGCGGCCGTCGTACATGGTCAGCAGCACGGTGCTCACGACGAGCGCCTTGTTCAGGTAGGACTGCACCATCTCGACGGTGTTCAGTAGCTGGGCGAGGCCTTCCAGTGCGTAGTACTCGCATTGGATCGGGATCAGCAGTTCGCGCGCAGCGACCAGAGCATTGAGCGTGAGGAGGCCGAGTGACGGTGGGCAGTCCAGGAAGATGTAGTCGAACGCGTCGGATGCTGCCTGCGGCGTGGCGAGATAGGCGGCCAGTGCGCGTTGCACCCGGTACTCGCGGGCGACCTGGGAGCTGAGCTCAAGGTCCGCGCCGGCCAAGTCGATGGTGGCCGGAGCGCACCGCAACCCCGGAGCCGCCGTTACCGGGACGATCACATCGGCCAGACTCCGTCCGGCCAACAGCACGTCGTAGACGGATGGGGTGCCGATTGCGTGGTCAACGCCGAGGGCGGTTGACGCATTGCCCTGCGGGTCGAGGTCGATGACGAGCACACGGAGCCCGTGTAACGCGAGCGCCGCGCCGAGGTTCACGGTGGTCGTCGTCTTCCCGACGCCGCCCTTCTGGTTGGCCACGGTAATGACCCGTGTCGCGGCTGGTCGCGGCCAGCGTTCCTGGCAGGCGTCGAGCACATGTACGGCCTGCAGCGCCTCGTGAGCGATCGGGGTATCGAATGCCGTTTCACGTGAAACATGGTCGACGCGACCGTCTTCTGTTTCACGTGAAACCGCCAGCTGCTCAGCCGGTTGACTCATTCCTGACCCCTCTGACCCGACCTGGACTGCTTGCTCGGCGAACAACCACGACCCGAACGGCGGGCATCACGACGTTCTCGCCACACGTGACGATATGCGCCCCGACCCCGCCAGCCCGGCGAATCGCCGTACGATGAGTCGCCAGTTCGTCATCGGCCTGGGCACCCTTGACGGCGAGCAGGGTCCCTCCTGGTTGCAGCAGGGGCAGGCACCATCTCACCAGCCGGTCCAGGGGCGCCACCGCGCGGGCGGTCACCCAAGCCGCATTGCCGACTGCCTCGATCGTGCCGGCGTCCTCGGCACGCCCGCGCACGACCCGCACCGCATCCGCCAGACCAAGCCCGGCAACTGTTTCGTCCAGGAACACGACCCGGCGCTGAAGGGATTCCACCAGGTCAACGCGCAGGTCCGGCCGGCGTACCGCCAGCACCAGGCCGGGCAAGCCGGCGCCGCTGCCTACGTCGACCACCCATGCCCCGATAGGAAGCAATTCGGTGAGCACGGCGCAGTTGAGCAGGTGCCGATCCCACAGCCGGGGCAATTCGCGCGGTCCGAGCAGGCCGCGGTCCAGGCCTACCGTGCCCAGCAGATCGGCTAGTCGGATCGCGATCGGCAAGCGCTCGCCGAACACGTCCTCGGCGATGGCCGGCGGGGTAGGTACCTGGGCCCGCACCGCGGCGGACACCTCAGCGCCGTATCACTGCTCGGTCAGCACGACCACGCGACGCTCCGGTTCCTCGCCTTCGGATTCGCTGCGTACCCCGTCAATCGTTGAGACGACATCGTGCACCACTTTGCGTTCGAACGGGTTCATCGGCGCCAAGCGGACCGGCTCGCCAGTGTCGAGAACCTGCCGGGCGGTCTCGGCGGCGAGGGCGCCCAGCTCGGTGCGCCGGGCCTGCCGGTGGCCGCTGACGTCCAGCATCAGCCGGCTGCGCTGGCCGGTCTTCTGCGCGACGGCGAGCCGGGTGAGTTCCTGCAGCGCGTCCAGCGTCTCGCCGTGTGGGCCGATCAGCGACTGCAGGCCGGTGCCGACGATGGCCACCATTGCCCGGTCGTTCTCGACGTCCAGGTCGATGTCGCCGTCGTAGTCAACGATGTCCAGCAGCCGCTCGAGGTAGTCGGCGGCGATGTCGCCCTCCTGCACCAGCCGGGCCGGTGTAGCGGAATCCTCGACGAGGTCGACGACTTCCGGCTGGTCGTTCGGGTGCAGATCGGTGTCACTCACGAGAACGGGGGATTCCTTCCAGTCGACTGCCGACACTGACCGGCCCTGGCTCAGCGCCGTTTCTTGGCTTGGTTGGGACGTTTGCCGCCGGGACGCCCCGCACCTGGACGGTTTGGTCGCTGGCCCGGTCGCGGGGTTACCTGGCGCGCGCCGGTTGGGCCCGTTGCGCCGCTGGCGCCGTCCGGCGAGTTGGCCGGGTCGTCCGTGCCAGCGGTGGGTCCAGCAGCCGGTGCGGGACTCCTGCGCGGCTTTTGCCCTGGTTTAGGGGCAAGCGTCTTGCCCACCTCGCCGACCGGTGCCACCTCCTTAGGCACATGGGGGTGGAACTTGTTGATGTAGAGCTGCTGGGCCATCGTCCACGTGTTGCTGGTGAACCAGTAGATGAGCACACCGAGCGGGAAGAACAGCCCGGAGATCAGCACCGAGATGGGGATGCCGACGAACATCAGCCTCTGCACGGTGGCTGCTGTGCCCTCGGGCTGGGTGGGATTGCCGGCCTTGACCAAGCGCTGGGTGATGAACGTCGCCACGGCGCTGACGACGACCAGCACGATGGTGACGATCCGCATCGTGGTGATGGTGCCGCCCAGCTGGTGGATCACCTGGCTGGAGTCGCGCAGCGAACCGGCCAGTGGGGCGCCGCCGAACAGCTTGGCATCTGCGGCACTGCACGTCTGCGACGCGGTGAAGCTATAGAGCGACAACTTCGGACTCGGCGGCGAACCGGGTGGACACAGCGAGGCCGAGTTCGACACGTGCCGGAGCACGTGGAACAACGAAATGAAGATCGGGATCTGCAGCAGCATCGGCAGGCAGCCGGCGATCGGGTTGAAGCCCTCCTCCTGCTGCAGCTTCATGATCTCGCGCTGCTGCGCCTGCCGGTCGTCCTTGTACTTCTTGCGGATCTCCTGCAGCCGCGGCTGCATCGCCTGCATATTGCGCTGGTAGTGC
>CAWIXH010000023.1:0-68209 GCA_963839995.1 uncultured Actinomycetota bacterium
GGTCAGCAGCACGGTGCTCACGACGAGCGCCTTGTTCAGGTAGGACTGCACCATCTCGACGGTGTTCAGTAGCTGGGCGAGGCCTTCCAGTGCGTAGTACTCGCATTGGATCGGGATCAGCAGTTCGCGCGCAGCGACCAGAGCATTGAGCGTGAGGAGGCCGAGTGACGGTGGGCAGTCCAGGAAGATGTAGTCGAACGCGTCGGATGCTGCCTGCGGCGTGGCGAGATAGGCGGCCAGTGCGCGTTGCACCCGGTACTCGCGGGCGACCTGGGAGCTGAGCTCAAGGTCCGCGCCGGCCAAGTCGATGGTGGCCGGAGCGCACCGCAACCCCGGAGCCGCCGTTACCGGGACGATCACATCGGCCAGACTCCGTCCGGCCAACAGCACGTCGTAGACGGATGGGGTGCCGATTGCGTGGTCAACGCCGAGGGCGGTTGACGCATTGCCCTGCGGGTCGAGGTCGATGACGAGCACACGGAGCCCGTGTAACGCGAGCGCCGCGCCGAGGTTCACGGTGGTCGTCGTCTTCCCGACGCCGCCCTTCTGGTTGGCCACGGTAATGACCCGTGTCGCGGCTGGTCGCGGCCAGCGTTCCTGGCAGGCGTCGAGCACATGTACGGCCTGCAGCGCCTCGTGAGCGATCGGGGTATCGAATGCCGTTTCACGTGAAACATGGTCGACGCGACCGTCTTCTGTTTCACGTGAAACCGCCAGCTGCTCAGCCGGTTGACTCATTCCTGACCCCTCTGACCCGACCTGGACTGCTTGCTCGGCGAACAACCACGACCCGAACGGCGGGCATCACGACGTTCTCGCCACACGTGACGATATGCGCCCCGACCCCGCCAGCCCGGCGAATCGCCGTACGATGAGTCGCCAGTTCGTCATCGGCCTGGGCACCCTTGACGGCGAGCAGGGTCCCTCCTGGTTGCAGCAGGGGCAGGCACCATCTCACCAGCCGGTCCAGGGGCGCCACCGCGCGGGCGGTCACCCAAGCCGCATTGCCGACTGCCTCGATCGTGCCGGCGTCCTCGGCACGCCCGCGCACGACCCGCACCGCATCCGCCAGACCAAGCCCGGCAACTGTTTCGTCCAGGAACACGACCCGGCGCTGAAGGGATTCCACCAGGTCAACGCGCAGGTCCGGCCGGCGTACCGCCAGCACCAGGCCGGGCAAGCCGGCGCCGCTGCCTACGTCGACCACCCATGCCCCGATAGGAAGCAATTCGGTGAGCACGGCGCAGTTGAGCAGGTGCCGATCCCACAGCCGGGGCAATTCGCGCGGTCCGAGCAGGCCGCGGTCCAGGCCTACCGTGCCCAGCAGATCGGCTAGTCGGATCGCGATCGGCAAGCGCTCGCCGAACACGTCCTCGGCGATGGCCGGCGGGGTAGGTACCTGGGCCCGCACCGCGGCGGACACCTCAGCGCCGTATCACTGCTCGGTCAGCACGACCACGCGACGCTCCGGTTCCTCGCCTTCGGATTCGCTGCGTACCCCGTCAATCGTTGAGACGACATCGTGCACCACTTTGCGTTCGAACGGGTTCATCGGCGCCAAGCGGACCGGCTCGCCAGTGTCGAGAACCTGCCGGGCGGTCTCGGCGGCGAGGGCGCCCAGCTCGGTGCGCCGGGCCTGCCGGTGGCCGCTGACGTCCAGCATCAGCCGGCTGCGCTGGCCGGTCTTCTGCGCGACGGCGAGCCGGGTGAGTTCCTGCAGCGCGTCCAGCGTCTCGCCGTGTGGGCCGATCAGCGACTGCAGGCCGGTGCCGACGATGGCCACCATTGCCCGGTCGTTCTCGACGTCCAGGTCGATGTCGCCGTCGTAGTCAACGATGTCCAGCAGCCGCTCGAGGTAGTCGGCGGCGATGTCGCCCTCCTGCACCAGCCGGGCCGGTGTAGCGGAATCCTCGACGAGGTCGACGACTTCCGGCTGGTCGTTCGGGTGCAGATCGGTGTCACTCACGAGAACGGGGGATTCCTTCCAGTCGACTGCCGACACTGACCGGCCCTGGCTCAGCGCCGTTTCTTGGCTTGGTTGGGACGTTTGCCGCCGGGACGCCCCGCACCTGGACGGTTTGGTCGCTGGCCCGGTCGCGGGGTTACCTGGCGCGCGCCGGTTGGGCCCGTTGCGCCGCTGGCGCCGTCCGGCGAGTTGGCCGGGTCGTCCGTGCCAGCGGTGGGTCCAGCAGCCGGTGCGGGACTCCTGCGCGGCTTTTGCCCTGGTTTAGGGGCAAGCGTCTTGCCCACCTCGCCGACCGGTGCCACCTCCTTAGGCACATGGGGGTGGAACTTGTTGATGTAGAGCTGCTGGGCCATCGTCCACGTGTTGCTGGTGAACCAGTAGATGAGCACACCGAGCGGGAAGAACAGCCCGGAGATCAGCACCGAGATGGGGATGCCGACGAACATCAGCCTCTGCACGGTGGCTGCTGTGCCCTCGGGCTGGGTGGGATTGCCGGCCTTGACCAAGCGCTGGGTGATGAACGTCGCCACGGCGCTGACGACGACCAGCACGATGGTGACGATCCGCATCGTGGTGATGGTGCCGCCCAGCTGGTGGATCACCTGGCTGGAGTCGCGCAGCGAACCGGCCAGTGGGGCGCCGCCGAACAGCTTGGCATCTGCGGCACTGCACGTCTGCGACGCGGTGAAGCTATAGAGCGACAACTTCGGACTCGGCGGCGAACCGGGTGGACACAGCGAGGCCGAGTTCGACACGTGCCGGAGCACGTGGAACAACGAAATGAAGATCGGGATCTGCAGCAGCATCGGCAGGCAGCCGGCGATCGGGTTGAAGCCCTCCTCCTGCTGCAGCTTCATGATCTCGCGCTGCTGCGCCTGCCGGTCGTCCTTGTACTTCTTGCGGATCTCCTGCAGCCGCGGCTGCATCGCCTGCATATTGCGCTGGTAGTGCACCTGCTTGATGAAGAACCGGAACAGCAGCAGCCGGGCGGTGATCACCAGGAAGATGATCGACAGCGACCAGTTCAGCCCGGAGCTCTCACTCAACCCGAAGAATGTGAAGAGCTGATGCCAGCGCAGCAGCACCCAGGAGACCGCGGTGTAGAGGAAGTCGAGCGACATGTAGCGGGTCTCCTAGGCGGCCGGTCGCGCTGAGCGGAGGTCGGTCGCGGCCGATCGGGCGGACCGGCCCGCAGCGGCAACGAGCGGTGGAACCGGGTCGTGCCCGCCGCGGTGCCACGGGTGGCAGCGCAGCAGCCGCCGAACCGCGAGATACCCGCCGCCAGCCAGTCCGAATCGGGCGATCGCCTCAGCGGCGTACGCGCTGCACGACGGGGTGAACCGGCAGTTCCGTGGACGCCACGAGCTGACGAACACCTGCCAACCGCGGATCAACTGCAACGCGATCCGGGCAGCCGGGGTGGGGGGCTTCATCGGGCGAGCACGCGCGCGAAGGCCGCATCCAGGTCGGCGCCAAGCCCGGCCGACGTTGCCGCCGCGGCGTTCGGCAGCGCCCGCACGACGGTGCCGCTGCCGGCGGGCAATACCTCCAGGCGAGTCGCGAGCTGCGCGCGCAGCCGCCGGCTTACCCGATGCCGCGTCACGCTCGAGCCAAGCTGCCTGCCCACCACTAGGCCGACATGCGGCGCATCTGTGGGCGCGGCGCGGCCGGTGAGGTGATGTACCACGACCGTCCGGCTATGCACGCGCCGACCATCGCGCACGACCGAGCGGAACTCGGACGAGCGGTGCATACGGTTGCGCGAAGGCAGCACCGTTGTTGGCCGGACTGCCGCTCAGGCCGATAGCTCGCGGCGGCCCTTGCGACGACGGGTCGCCAGGATCGCGCGACCGGCGCGGGTACGCATACGCAACCGGAAGCCGTGCGTCTTGGCACGCCGGCGGTTGTTCGGCTGGAAGGTCCGCTTGCTCACGGTCGGGCTCCATCACGTCGAGGTCGGATTGGTGCTGACTCGGGGTCGGTGCCGCAGCGCGCGAGACGTGCTGAGTGAACCCGAACCAGCTGGTTGGTCCTGGGCGCGCCAGACCGTCGTCGTCGGGACACGATCGAACCCGGGACGTTTACACGGTACGTAGTGGCACCCGGCCGGGTCAAACCGCAGTGAGCCGGAAACAGGGCATCGTAGGGCTGGCGCGCGTGAAGTCTTCTCGACACGCCGACACCCATTGTGAGGGTCCTGGAATCGCTGTTACGTTCCGGCCGTGCCCGCCGCCGTCGGCTGGCATGCCGCTCACCGCGACTGATATCCATGGCTGCGTACACAACCTGTGGATAACGTTGTGGACATGGGGGACCGACGGTTGTCACCGTTCCCTCCGCACGGGGAAGGGATACGGAACCCGGGGAGCGCGTGACAGGGTTAGCGGGCTGACGAAGTAACCGGGAGTGGACGCGGCACCGTGTTTCACAACGACGACAACACCGACCTTGCCGACGTCTGGAGCCGAGCGGTCAGCCACTTGGATGACAGTGCGACCCGGCCGCATCACAAGGCCTGGATCGGCCTGACCCGGCCACTCGGCCTAGTCGAGGACACCGCGCTGCTGGCTGCACCGAATGAGTTCGCCAAGGACTATCTGGAGAACCGGCTGCGCCCGATCATCGCCTCCGCCCTGTCGGAAGAGCTTGGCCGTGAGATCCGGGTCGCTGTCACCGTGCAGAGCGCGGAGGAGACGCCCGACCAGGGCGTGCTGGACAGCTCAGACGAGGAGGACTTGTTCGTCGGCGAGCCACGCTTCGACGACTGGACGCCGGCGCTGCCGGTCCCGTCCCAGCCATCCACGTACGCCGTCGAGCGTTCTGCCGCTCCGCGGGCCGACCGCGCCGCCGGACTCAGTGCGAAGTACACATTCGGTACGTTCGTCATCGGATCGAGCAACCGGTTTACCCATGCGGCGGCCGTCGCCGTGGCCGAGGCACCGGCAAAGGCCTACAACCCGCTGTTCATCTACGGCGACTCGGGGCTGGGCAAGACACACCTGCTGCATGCCATCGGGCACTATGCCCAGCGGCTGTTGCCAGGGCTAAAAGTCCGCTATGTGAGCAGTGAAGAGTTCACGAACGACTTCATCAATTCGCTGCGGGACGACAAGATGCAGGCGTTCCAAAGCCGATACCGCTCGGTGGACGTGCTGCTGATCGATGACATCCAGTTCCTGGAACGGGCGGAGCGGACGCAAGAGGAGTTCTTCCACACGTTCAACACCCTGCACAACGCGAACAAGCAAATTGTGATCAGTTCTGATCGGCCGCCGCGGCAACTGTCGACGCTCGAGGACCGGCTGCGTACCAGATTCGAGTGGGGCCTGATCACCGACGTGCAGGCGCCGGACCTGGAGACCCGCATCGCGATCTTGCGCATGAAGGCCGCGCAGGAGGGTATGGACCTGCCGCCCGAGGTGCTCGAGTTCATCGCAAGCAAGATCCAGAGCAACATCCGCGAGCTCGAAGGTGCGCTGATCCGGGTCACCGCGTTCGCCAGCCTGAACAAGCAGGACGTCGAACTGCAGCTTGCCGAGATCGTCCTCAAGGATCTGATCAGCGAGTCGGACACGCCGGAGATCACCTCGGCGGTGATCATGGCCGTCATCGCCGAGTACTTTTCCGTGTCGCTGGACGACCTGACCGGTAGCTCTCGCAGCCGGATGCTGGTCCAGGCCCGGCAGATCGCCATGTACCTGTGCCGTGAGCTGACCGAGTTGTCACTGCCGAAGATCGGCCAGACGTTCGGCGGCCGCGACCACACAACGGTCATGCACGCCGACCGCAAGATCCGTTCCCTGATGGCCGAGCGGATGAGCGTCTTCACCCAGATCACCGAACTGACCAGCCGGATCAAGGCCCGGGCGCGGGCGTGAGCGAACGTAGTGAGCAAACGATTGGGAATCTGTCGGCCGCGCCGGGCGGCGCCGTGAGTTCCGGTAGCGTCGAGCGGAGGGGCTCGCGTGAACGCGCCTGCGCTGTGGACGACGGTCCACAGGATGTGCAGGTCTCGGCAGCAGGCGATCGCATCCACCGGCCGACCCTGGCGACACCCGGATATGCCCAGGTGTTATGCACCGTCAGAGGTGCCGTGTTTACTGATCCGCGCGTGGTTATCCCCAGCATCCACAGCGGTGATGACGATGGACGATAAGTAGTTCTCCTAGTAGGCAGAACAAGAACAACAACCGGCCCTCACTCGGGGACGGCACGGCGAAGCTGGAGGCAGGATGAAGTTCCGGGTCGAACGCGATGCGTTGGCCGACGCCGTAGCGTGGGCTGCCCGGAGCCTTGCGGCACGCCCGTCGATCCCCGTGCTCGCCGGCCTGCTGCTGACCGTCTCCGAGCAGGACGTCCTCTCGCTGTCCGGCTTCGACCTGGAGGCCTCGACCCAGGTGGACCTCGAAGTTGCGGCCGGGTCGCCCGGTAGCGCCCTGGTATCGGGCCGGTTGCTCGCCGACATCAGCCGAGCGCTGCCGCCGCATCCGGTCGAGGTGGCGGTCGACGGTGCCCGGCTGACGATCTCGTGCGGGTCGGCTCGCTTCACGCTGCCAACCATGCCGGTCGAGGACTACCCCAAGCTGCCGTCGATGCCGACGACAGCCGGCTCCGTGGACAGTGCCGTATTCGCCATGGCCGTGGCCCAGGTCGCGGTGGCGGCCGGCCGCGACGACACTTTGCCGATGCTCACCGGGGTCCGCCTCGAGATCAATGGCGCGCGACTGACGCTGGCTGCCACCGACAGGTACCGCTTGGCAGTGCGCGAGCTGGACTGGACGCCGCGCGCGCCCGACGCCGACGCGCAGGTGCTCATCCCGGCGCGGGCGCTTGCCGACGCGGCCAAGAGCCTAGCGCACAGCGACGCCATGACGATTGCGCTCTCCGCGGGTGGCAGGGGCGAGGGCATCCTCGGCTTCTCCGGAACAAGCGGTGGCCGAGCCGCTCGCGCCACCACCCGGCTGCTCGACGCCCAGTTCCCGCCGTACCGCACGCTGCTGCCGACGGAATGGTCGTCCACGGCCGGGGTCTCGGTCGGCCCGCTCGTCGAGGCCGTCAAGCGGGTGGCACTGGTGGCCGACCGCGGTACCCCGATCCGGCTGGAGTTCGCCGAGGGCGCGGTCGGCCTGTCCGCCGGCGGCGAGGACGAGGGGCGCGCCGAGGAGCAGCTCGAGGTGCGGTACGAGGGCGAACCGATGACGGCGGCCTTCAACCCGTCGTTCTTGCTTGACGGACTCGGCGCATTGGAGTCAGTCGACGCGCGGCTGCTGTTCACCTCGGCCAACAAGCCGGTGGTACTCCGCCCGGCCGAGGGCCCCGGGGCGGCGGACTACACCTACCTGATCATGCCCGTCCGGTTGCCGGACTGAGCCCGCCCCCGCTCGATGTACCTGCGCCACCTGTCGGTCAGCGACTTCCGCAGCTGGCCGAGCGCCGAGGTCAGCTTCGAACCAGGCCCGAACGTCCTGGTCGGTGGCAACGGGCAGGGCAAGACGAACCTGGTCGAGGCGTTGTACTACCTGGCCACCTTAAGCAGCCACCGCACGCCTGCCACTGCGCCGCTGGTGCGTTCCGGGGCCGAGCGCGGCGTAGTCCGCGCAGCCGTCGTGTCAGATGGCCGCGAGCTGCGCGTCGAGGTCGAGATCACCCCCGGAAAGGCCAATCGGGCCCGGCTCAACGGCACACCCGTGGCGCGGGCCCGCGACATCCTGGGTGGTTTGCGCGCCGTCCTGTTCGCCCCCGAGGACCTGGCGGTTGTGCGGGGCGACCCGAGTGAGCGACGCCGCTTCCTGGACGACCTGCTGGTGGCTCGCACGCCCCGGTTGGCCGCAGTGTGGGCCGACTACGAGCGGGTGCTCAAACAGCGCGCCGCATTACTCAAGTCGAGTGGTCCGTCCCGGCGCTGCGGCGAGCTGCGCACCCTCGACGTGTGGGACGGCCACCTCGCCACCTTCGGCGCGCAGCTGCTGGCCGCTCGACTGGCCGCACTGGCCGCACTGGCACCGCACGCAGTCGCCGCCTACGCCCGGGTGGCACCCACCGCGCCGCCGCTCACGTTGGGCTATGTCAGCTCACTGGCCGGTGGCCTGCCGCCCGACCCCGCCGAGCCGGTGCTCGAGGCGGCGCTGCTGGCCGAACTGACCCGGCTGCGTCCACAGGAGCTGGACCGTGGCGTCAATCTGGTAGGCCCGCACCGCGACGACGTGGCGTTGTCCCTGGGTGACCTACCGGCACGCGGCTACGCCAGCCACGGTGAGGCCTGGTCCACCGCGCTGGCCCTGCGACTGGGCAGCTATGAGCTGTTGCGTGACGAGGGAGCCGAGCCCGTCCTGGTTCTCGACGACGTCTTCGCCGAACTGGACGTCAGCCGCCGCGACCAGCTCGCCCTGGTCGCGAGCAAAGCCGAACAGGCAATCGTCACCGTCGCCGTAAACTCCGACATTCCAGAGCAATTGCCAGGCGGGCGGTTCGAGGTCGAGGACGGGACGGTGCGACGTGTGCGGTGAGCTCGATGCCGACGCCGCAGAGATGCCCGTCACAACCCAGTCCACAACCATCGGTGGACAACCGCCGCAAGCTGTGGACAACAATGCGGCAGGGCGTGACATTTCCGGCGCAGATCTGGCTCGCGATGCGCTGCGCGCCGCTCGGGGCATGCCGCGCAGCGCGCCGCCGGACGGTAACCGGCGCACTCGGCGTGGCGAGCACAAACGGCGCCTGCGCGGCTACTCCGGCGCGGGGCCGGACGACCGGGACCCGGTGCCGGCCCGTGACGTGCTGGCCGGGCTGTTTCACGCGCGTGGGTGGGACCGCCCGGTGGCAGAGGCACGGATCTTCGCCGACTGGCCGGGTCTCGTCGGCCGGGAAATCGCGGCGCACTGCCAGCCGGTGAGTCTCACCAACGGCGAACTCGGCGTCGCCGCCGTGTCGACGGCCTGGGCCACCCAGCTGCGCCTGCTCGGTGCGTCGATGCTGGCCCGGCTGGCCGAGCAACTCGGCCCCACCGTGGTCACCCGGCTGCACATCACCGGCCCGGTAGCACCCAGCTGGAGCCACGGGGTCCGCTCCGTCCGCGGCGCCCGTGGGCCCCGCGACACCTACGGGTGACCATGTGTTTAACGCCGCCGAGCCACCGTGACCCTGCGTCACCCGCCGCGGCTCCGCGGTGATCAAGAGCCCTCCAACAGGCGCTGGCGCCCGGTGGGTGGCTCTTGATCACCAACTGGCGCAGTGCGCGGTCGACTCCGGCGCATTAGGCGCTGCCGAAACGGAGGGGGGTTCGCTGTGGTTGGATGTCCTGCCGCCGTTGCCCGAGGGCGTCCGGGGCGCGAACCTCGACAGGATCGCGGAGGAGCTGGCCACCGGCTGAATCGGCTCACTCGCCCGCTGAGCCAGCCGCCTGCACCACACGTACCCGCCCGCACGCGCGGGGGGTCGAGGGCTCTGGGACCAATTCAGGCCGCGTCGCAGCCACAGACCGGTCTTCGGATGCACTAGACTGGACGCTTGAAGGGGCCGGTATCACTTGCCGCAACTCGGCCGGTGGTCCGCCCCGCGTTCGTGTCCGGAACCAGGAGCGGCCCGGATCATCGGGCAGCGAGAAGGAGATTGCCACAAGTGGCGGCACAGCGATCACACAGTGGATCCGTCAATGGCCAGTCCAGCTACGACGGGAGCTCGATCACCGTCCTGGAAGGACTGACCGCGGTCCGCAAGCGGCCGAGCATGTACATCGGCTCCACCTCCGAGCGTGGTCTGCACCACCTGGTGTGGGAGGTCGTCGACAACTCCGTCGACGAGGCGCTGGCCGGCTTCTGCGACCACATCGATGTCACCCTGCTAGCCGACGGCGGCGTGCGGGTGGCCGACAACGGCCGCGGCATGCCGGTCGACATGCACCCGACGCAGCGCAAGCCCACCGTCGAGGTCATCCTCACCGTCCTGCACGCCGGCGGGAAGTTCGACGGCAAGGCCTACGCCGTCTCCGGCGGCCTGCACGGAGTGGGCGTCTCGGTCGTCAACGCGCTCAGCCACCGGCTCGAGGTCGAGATCGACCGGGACGGCTACCACTGGTCGCAGCCGTATGTGAACCAGAAGCCGGCGGGCCCGCTGCAGCGTGGCGAGAAGACCCGGCGCACCGGCACCACGGTCACCTTCTGGGCGGATCCGGCGATCTTCGAGACCACCGTGTACACCTTCGAGACGATCAGCCGGCGGCTGCAGGAGATGGCGTTCCTGAACAAGGGGCTGACGATCGTGCTGCGCGACGAGCGTCCGGACAAGGCCGCGGTCGACGACGACAGCGACGCCGTGACGTCGCGGCCGAACGGCGTGCACGAGGTCACCTACCACTACGCCGGCGGGATCGCCGACTTCGTCCGGCACCTCAACGCCACGAAGAACCCGATCCACAAGTCGGTCGTCTACTTCGCCGACGAGGACCGCCCCAACCGGCTGTCCGTCGAGGTGGCCATGCAGTGGAACGAGACCTACGCGGAGAGCGTCTACACGTTCGCCAACACGATCAACACCCACGAAGGCGGCACCCACGAGGAGGGGTTCCGCACCGCGCTCACCAACGTGGTGAACAAGTGGGGCATCGACAAGAAGATCGTCAAGGACACCAAGGACGACCGTCTCACCGGTGACGACATCCGTGAGGGGCTCGCCGCGATCGTGTCCATCAAGCTTGGCGATCCGCAGTTCGAGGGACAGACCAAAACGAAGCTGGGCAACTCCGAGGCGAAGTCGTTCATCCAGAAGGTCTGCAACGAGTGGCTGACGGACTGGTTCGAACGCAACCCAAGCGAAGCCAAGACGGTCGTCACCAAAGCCACCCAGGCGGCGCGGGCTCGCAAGGCCGCGCGGCAGGCTCGCAACCTGGCTCGCAAGAACGCCCTGGACACGATGGGGATGCCAGGCAAGCTGTCCGACTGCCGCTCCACCGACCCCTCGGTCAGCGAGCTGTACATCGTCGAAGGCAATTCGGCTGGTGGGTCGGCGAAATCCTGCCGGGACTCGATGTTCCAGGCGATCCTGCCGATCCGCGGCAAGATCATCAACGTCGAGAAGGCCCGCATCGACCGGGTGCTGAAGAACAACGAGGTGCAGTCGCTGATCACCGCGCTCGGCACCGGCATCCACGACGACTTCGACATCGCAAAGCTGCGCTACCACAAGATCGTGCTGATGGCCGACGCCGACGTCGACGGCCAACACATCGCCACCCTGCTGCTGACCCTGCTGTTCCGGTTCATGCGCCCGCTCATCGAGCACGGCCACGTCTACCTCGCCCAGCCGCCGCTGTACAAGATCCGGTGGGCCAAGGGCGACCCTGACTACGTCTACTCCGACCGCGAACGTGACGCGCTGATCGAGGCGGGCCAGCAGGCCAACCGACGGCTGTCGCGGGAGGACCCGATCCAGCGCTACAAGGGCCTCGGCGAGATGAACGCCACAGAGCTGTGGGAGACGACGATGGATCCCGCCCGTCGCATCCTGCGCCAGGTCACGCTGGATGACGCGGCGACCGCCGACGAGTTGTTCAGCGTGCTGATGGGCGAGGACGTCGAGGCGCGGCGGTCGTTCATCGTCCGCAACGCGAAGGACGTGCGGTTCCTTGATATTTGAAGGGCTGGGATGGCGCGGTCTGGTTCGCCCCCGTTACCGATGAGCAACGATCGGCGCGACTCGACGAGAGAACTGGCAAATGACTGATACGACCGACACCGGGTCGTTCGACCGCATCGAGCCGGTCGACATCCAGACGGAGATGCAGCGCAGCTACATCGACTACGCAATGTCGGTGATCGTCGGGCGGGCGCTGCCCGACGTGCGCGACGGGCTCAAACCGGTGCACCGCAAGATCCTCTACGGGATGTACGACTCCGGCTTCCGGCCGGACCGCAATTACGTGAAGTGCGGCCGCGTCGTCGGCGACGTGATGGGCAACTACCACCCGCACGGCGATCAGCCGCTCTACGACGCGCTGGTGCGCATGGCGCAGAGCTGGTCGCTGCGCTACCCGATGATCGACCCACAGGGCAACTTCGGCTCACCCGGCAACGACCCGGCGGCGGCCTACCGCTACACCGAATGCCGGCTGCATCCGCTGGCCATGGAGATGCTGCGCGACATCGACGAGGAGACCGTCGATTTCGTCCCTAACTACGCCGGCAACACCGTTGAGCCGGTCATCCTGCCCGCGCGCATCCCGAACCTGCTGGTGAATGGGTCTGAGGGGATCGCAGTGGGCATGGCCACCCGCATCCCGCCGCACAACCTGCGCGAGATCGCGGCCGGTGTCACCTGGGCGCTCGACCACCCGGACGCCACTGACGGTGAGCTGCTGGAGCAGTTGATCAAGCTGGTTCCGGGCCCGGACTTCCCGACCAAGGCACTGATCGTCGGCCGGGACGGCATCGAGGACGCCTACCGCACCGGCCGCGGCTCGATCCGGATGCGCGCTGTTGTCAGTATCGAGGAGGACGTCAAGGGACGTGCCATCCTGGTGATCACGCAGCTGCCCTACCAGGTAAACCCCGACAACCTGGTCGAGTCGATCGCGCTGCTGGCTCGCGAGGGCAAGGTAGCCGGCATCGCGGACATCAACGACGAGTCGTCCGACCGGATCGGCATGCGCATCGTCGTCACGCTCAAGCGCGACGCGGTGGCCAAGGTGGTGCTGAACAACCTGTTCAAGCACACCGCGCTGCAGACCACATTCGGCGCGAACATGCTGGCGATCGTCGACGGGGTGCCGCGCACCCTGCGGCTGGACCAGTTCGTCAATCACTACGTCGACCACCAGATCGAGGTGATCGTCCGGCGCACTCGCTACCAGCTGCGCAAGGCGGAGGAACGCGCCCACATCTTGCGTGCCTATCTCAAGGCACTCGACGCACTCGACGCCGTCATCGCCTTGATCCGCAATTCGCCGTCTGCGGATGAGGCGCGCGGCGGTTTGATGCAGTTGTTGGATATTGACGAGATTCAGGCGACCGCGATTCTGGACCTGCAACTGCGGCGGCTGGCCGCCCTCGAGCGGCAGCGGATCATCGACGAGGCCGCCGAGATCGAGCTGCGGATCGCCGACCTGACCGACATCCTGGCCAAGCCGGGTCGCCAGCGGCAGATCATCCGCGATGAGCTGAACGAGATCGTCGACAAGTACGGCGATGAACGGCGCACTCGGCTGGTGCCCTACGACGGCGACGTCAGCGCCGAGGACCTCATCGCGCAGGAGGACGTCGTCGTCACGATCACCCGCACTGGCTACGCCAAGCGCACCAAGACCGACCTGTATCGGGCACAGCGCCGTGGCGGCAAGGGCGTGCAAGGCGCGGGGCTGAAGACGGATGACATCGTGGCGCACTTCTTTGTGACGTCCACCCATGACTGGATCCTGTTCTTCACGAACAAGGGCCGCGCCTACCGGGCCAAGGCCTACGAACTGCCCGAGGCGAACCGCAACGCCCGCGGGCAGCACGTGGCGAACCTGCTGGCCTTCCAGCCGGACGAGACGATCGCCGAGGTCATTACGATCCGCGACTACACGGTGGCGCCGTACCTGGTGCTGGCCACCAAGGCCGGATTGGTGAAGAAGACGAAGCTGACCGACTTCGACTCCAACCGGAGCGGTGGCATCGTCGCCATCAACCTGCGCGAGGACGACGAGCTGATCGACGCGGCGCTGATCTCGCCGGACAACGATCTGCTGCTGGTCAGCCGCAACGCCATGTCGATCCGGTTCAAGGCCGACGACGAGACACTGCGTCCGATGGGCCGGGCTACGTCCGGGGTGATTGGAATGCGCTTCTCCGGGGACGACGAGCTGCTGGCCATGCAGGTTATAGACGACGAGGGCGAATCCGGCCAAGAGATCCTGGTCGCCACCGATGGCGGATTCGCCAAGCGAACCAAGGTCGCGGAGTATCCGCCGCAGGGACGTGGGGGCAAGGGCGTGCTGACAGCGCGTATCGTGTCCACCCGAGGTGGACTGGTCGGCGCCGTCGCCGTCCGGCCGGAGGACGAGGTCTACGCGATCACGTCCGATGGCGTGGTCATCCGCACCAAAGCCGCGGAGGTCCGCCGAGCACAGCGGCAAACCATGGGCGTGCGACTGATGAACCTGCCCGATGGGGTGAACCTGGTCGCGATCGCCCGCAACGCCGACGAGCCCGACGAGCAGAGTGAGTGAGCATCGCAGGACCGAAGGTCCGAGGAGCGGAGCGAACGACAGCGCGCCGTACGGCGTGCGCATGAGGGAGTAGGTAGATGCCGGAATCGCCGTACCCGTCCGCTGGAGGCCACACAGCCCCCACCGTCGACGCGCCGGACGACGTCCGCGACCACCAGGGCTCGGCCGACGAGCCGATCACAGCGGGCGACGCCGCTCCGGTGCCGCCCGCTCAGGACGTGGCGGCGGCCCCTGAGTGGACGGCGCCAGCCCCCGACTGGCCCCCTCCCGCCGACGAGTGGTCGGCGCCATCGGTCGTCACCGCAAACGGGGCGCGCGCGCCCCTGGAGCACACCCCGACCCCCAGCGTTGCCGGGGCCGAAGCATACGGCGCCCCGACCATCGCCGGACCCCAGCTGGTGACCGCTCCGCCCGGCGGTGGGCACCACATCCCGCCCGTCCCGCCCGGCGTGTCAGCGCCCGGCGGTGCGCCGACGCCGGGCCGTCCTCAGCAGCGCAGTGGCCGCGGCCCGCGACGAGCCCGCCTGCAGCTGCGGCATATCGATCCATGGACGGTGCTGAAGTTCGCGTGCGTGCTGTCCGTGGCACTGTTTTTCGTCTGGCTGATCACGGTCGGCGTGCTCTACGGCATCCTCGACGTCGCCGGCGTCGTCAACAAAGTGAACGACACAGTGACGACGATTAATGGCACCGGGTCTAGTGCGCCGATCACACCCGGCATCGTGTTTGGCGGGGCGGCGATCATCGGCGTCGTCAATATCATCCTGTTCATTTCCCTGTCGACCGTCGGGTCGGTGGTCTACAACCTGTGCGCCGACCTGGTCGGTGGCATCGAGGTCACCCTGTCCGAACGAGAGGCGTGATCGGCATTAGCGCGCGGATTTGGGTGGCCCTGTGGGCGACGGGTAGGCTGACTGTTTGCATTTCGGGCCTGTAGCTCAGACGGTTAGAGCGCATCCCTGATAAGGATGAGGCCGGAGGTTCAAGTCCTCCCAGGCCCACGTCGAAGGTTCCCGTAGCAGAGGAAGGTGCTCACAGGTGAAGGTCTTGCTGCCCATCGTGGCGCTTGCCGCCGGGGTGTTCGCGCTGGTGCGCCACCGCAAGAACGCCCAGGCTGACGCCGACCTCTGGCGCGAGGCGACCAGTGGAGTCAAGCAGCCGTAAACTTGCCGGCACGCCCGGGGACGTAGCTCAACTGGTAGAGCACCGCCTTTGCAAGGCGGGGGTTGGGAGTTCAAGTCTCCTCGTCTCCACAGCCTGACCCGCCGACCGCGGAAGAGGCCGCCGCGATCATCGGTGCCGCCTGGCGGGATCCCGAGTGGAGTCTGCTGCTCTAGCCTAGCTGGTCCTGGTGACCGGCATGCGCTGGGGCGAGGTCAGCGCGCTGCTATGGCGCCACATCGACCTTCGCACCGGGACGCTCCTCATCCAATGTGCGAATGCGCAGGTCAAAGATGACCTGCAGACCGCCGCGCTGGTGACTAGCGACGGGTCGATCGACTGGTTCTGCTACCCGCGCTTCGACTCGCCGAGTGTCTTCGGCGTCCTGCTCGACCACCGCAAGGGCGGCCGCCTCCAGATCCGCCCGGCGTCGGATTCGTTTGCGACGAAAACAGATGTACGTGCCCGACACTGCGATCCCGATCACCCGCCTCCTCACCGACGAAGGCGTGGGCGAGGTCGTCGACTTCATGCCGGTCAGCGGGACCGCCGCGACCAATCGCCATCGTCTGGTGCGTATGATCCGGTGCGTGCGCGGCCGAATGACCTTCGAGGCGGACCTGGCGCCACGGTTCGACTGCGCGCGCCGCCCGCACCAGATGGACCTGACCTGCACGGCCGCGTTGCGGGACATGTTCGAGTGCTCGCCGACCACTGGGACCAGCCCGAGGCCGGCATCTGGGAGACCCGCGGCGGGCCCAAGGCCTTCACCTACGGACAGGTGATGAGCTGGGTGGCCTTCGACCGCGATCCGGATGGCCACGACGCACGGCCGCCGGGCACCGATCGAGCGCTGGCCGAGCAAGCCCGACGCCATATCCGAGCAGGTGATGACGTGCGGCTGGCACTGCGAGGGAGGCACCCGTGATGGCTGACCGACACCTGGGCAGCAGCACCGAGAACGCCGTCGTCAACGCGGCGGGAATGGTTCAGGGCATCACCCTGGTCACGTTCCCGGCGGCGAGCTCGATCTTCACCGACCCATCCGAATACGACCTGTCCAGCACCCAGTACGGAACCATGTTCCTGCCCCAGGTCATCACCGCCATCGCAGCATCGCTACTCGGCTCGAGCCTGGCCAACCGGATCAGCGCGAAACAGGTGCTGCTGTTGGGTCTGGCCTGCAACATCACCGCGATGCTCATCCTGGTCGCTACCACGACGGTCAAGACCGATACCAGTGTCGCCTACCCGTTACTGCTGGTGGCTACCGCGTTTCTCGGCGCCGGCTTCGGTCTGACCGTGCCCATCCTCAACACCTTCGTATCAGACTTCCACCCCGCCGGCGTGGATCGCGCGGTCCTGGTCCTCAACGCCCTGCTCGGGCTCGGCACCGCACTGGCCCCGGTGTTCGTGGCTGTCTTCGTCGGGCTCGGGTTCTGGTGGGGCCTACCGGTGCTGTCCGCTGTATTACTGACCGCGCTGCTGCTGATCAGTGCGCGGCTTCCGCTGCAGGCTGCGACCGCCAACCCCGCGACGACGGCGGGGCAGCGCGCTGGCCGCGGAATCCCCGCAACGTTCTGGCTGTTCGCAGCGTTCGCCGTGCTCTACGGCATCTGCGAGACGATGAACGGCAACTGGTCCCAGCTCGACATGACCACCGAACACGCAGCCTCCGCAACCCAAGCCTCGATCGCGCTGACCGCCTTCTGGGCGATGGTGACGGTGGGACGGGTACTGTTCGCGTCGATCGGCCGGTGGATGCCGGCCCGGCTCACCTATCACGTCCTGCCGTTCGTCCTGGTGGCGACGTTCGCGCTTGTCGCCGCCCTGCCGAACGGCAGCCCATGGCTGGGGGTCGTCGTGTTCGGCCTCGCCGGGTTGGGCTGCTCGGCCCTGCTGCCGCTGACCATCAGCTTCGGGCAACGAGCAATGCCCCTAATGGCCGAGGCGGTGTCGGGAGGCGTGATCGCCTTCTATCAGCTCGGCTATGGCATCGCCGCGTTCGGTGTTGGCCCGCTCGTCGACCACGGCGTGAGCCTGCCGACGATATTCGGCTGGGCCGCGCTCGCTGCCGCGGGGCTAAGCGTGCTCTCGTTCGCAGTCGGTCGACACCAGCCCTCACCGGAGCACCTACATCCCCGACCATCGCGCATGGAACAACCAGGGATATCACCGGGATAGGAATTGGCCGGATGAACTCGACCAGCCGGCGCGGCACCGTCCAGGGCTCGAGGAATCATCGCAACGAAATCCGCGATCAGCGGTCGGGCAATCTGGCGGGACCCCATCGGGTCGAGAACGGGACGACCCGGGCCAGCAGTAGTCAGCCCGACCTCCTTCGGCTCCGACGCCGAGGTGATGTCGGTCAAATGGAGAACGATGAAGGTCGTATTCCGCTACAGCGAAAGCACGAGCGGCCCGATCATCAAGCGACAGTGGCCATTGCAATTCGACCTGATCGACGATCCGGTCGAGGCATGGGATCTGTCGAGAACCGCCTCAGCCGGTGGTCAGTGCCTCAAGGTCGGCGCAGAAGTCCGAGTCATTGGAATGCCCGACATTCACTACATCGAAGGAGAGCGACTTTCGTCGGTGCTGATGTCGAAGAATTCCGTGAACTTTCGGTTACGGGCGTCTCGGTAGGTCCGTATGGTGCAACAGACGTTCTTAGCTCGACGGCCGTACCGCAAGGGTGCCAGCAGGCCGATCGGTCAGGCGCTGGCAACACCCCGCGCGGCCCGTTCAGAGACGAATCGCAGCGACGAGCGGCATCGAGCGCGGTCATCCGCACATCGGCGCGCCCGTTCGTGACATCGGTATGCCGACTCGGTGGTCGGTGCCGGTCCGAGCCGATCCGCCAGCCGGTCGAGCACCGTCGGTTCGTCTCGGTCGGCTCGTTCGAACTGCTTGATCGCCGCCACTGCGGCCCTGATGTCGCGGATTCGATCCTGCGCGACCGGCTCACAAAGGCCGCGCCTCGGCGAGCACGCGCGCGCGCATGTCCTCACGCAACGAATCCGCCGGACCCAGGTCGACAGGAACCTCCAGCAATTCCCGCAGGGCTTGCTCGAGCCCGACCACGGTGAGCAGAGACGTGCCAGGCGAGAAGTCCGCCAGCAGATCGATATCGCTGGATTGCGTGTCCTCGCCGCGGGCGACAGACCCGAAGACGCACACATTGGAGGCCCCTCTGGCCCGCGCGAGTTTCAAGACCTCCTCGCGATGGGCCTCCCAGCACCTGGCTGGGACGCTCCGTCGTCGCGCTCTGAGTCACGGGTTAAATGCTAAAGGCGCGAGCTGCCCAGCCTCGACAAGATCGAGGGCTCGTTGGACGGTAGCTATCAACGAACGGGCCACCCCACGCAGCCCAGCGATTACAGGGCCTTCAGGCACTTACAGCGGACGTCAGCCGCCCATAGCTGCGGCCGCGCGCTTCGCCATCTCCTCAGGCGGGACATCCTCGATGTGGGTCGCGACAAACCACTTGTGCCCGAATGGGTCGACGAATTGCCCGGCCCGGTCACCGTAGAACTGGTTCTCGACCTTGCGGTCCTCGGTCGCACCGGCCTTGATCGCCCGGTCGAACACGGTGTCGACGTCCTCGACATACACCATCACCATGACCGGCGTGCCACCCAGGCTCTGGGGCGTCTGGCCGCCCATGTCCGGGAACGTGTCGGCCAGCATGAACAACGAATCGCCGATCTCCAGCTCCGCGTGACCGATCTTGCCCTCCGGCCCCGGCATCCGCACTCGCTCCTTCGCCCCGAACACCGTCGTGTAGAAGTCGATCGCGGCGCTCGCGCCGTCCACCGACAGGTACGGGATGACCTGTGGGTACTCATCGGGGATGGGCTTGACAGGCGACATGGCTACCTCCTTCACCGCACCCCAAACTAGCCATCCGCAACTCGCCATGGAAGAGGCAGCCGGGCATCCTTTGACAGTCGCCCGGGTTGCCTGTCGAATCGGGGACGTGACGGCGCCGGTGTTGCGGATCGGGAACGCCTCCGGCTTCTACGGCGACCGGTTCGCGGCGGTGGCCGAGATGCTCGACGGCGGCCAGCTGGACGTGCTGACCGGCGATTATCTGGCCGAGCTGACCATGCTCATCCTGGGCCGGGACCGACGCCGTGATCCGTCGCTCGGCTACGCGAAGACGTTCCTGCGGCAGATGGAACACAGCCTGGGCACGGCACTGGAGCGCGGCGTGCGGATCGTCACCAACGCCGGCGGCCTCAATCCGGCAGGGCTCGGCGCTGCGCTGCGCGAGCTGGCCGAGACGCTGGGCCTCAGCCCCCGGATCGCGCACGTAGAAGGCGACGACCTGTGGGAGCGGGCCGCCGAACTCGGCCTCGGTGAGCCGCTGACCGCCAATGCGTACCTGGGCGCGTGGGGCATCGCGGCGTGCCTGGACGCCGGGGCCGACATCGTCATCACCGGACGGGTGACCGACGCGTCCCTGGTCGTCGGCCCGGCCGCGGCGCACTTCGGCTGGGCACCCACGGATTGCGATGCGCTGGCCGGCGCGGTCGTCGCCGGCCACGTGCTGGAATGCGGCGCCCAGGCGACCGGCGGCAACTACGCCTTCTTCACCGAGCTTCCCGACGTGACGCGTCCAGGCTTCCCGATCGCCGAGGTGCGCGCCGACGGCTCGAGCGTGATCACCAAGCACACCGGAACCGGCGGGGCGGTCACCGTCGAGACGGTCACCGCGCAGCTGCTGTACGAGATCGCCGGTGCCCGCTACCCCGGCCCGGATGTCACGACCCGGTTCGACACGATCGAGTTGAGCGACGAGGGACCCGACCGGGTTGCGATCACCGGCGTGCGGGGCGAGCCACCGCCGCCCACCGTCAAGGTCGGACGCAACCATGTCGGCGGCTACCGCAACGAGGTCGAATTCGTGCTCACCGGCCTTGATATCGAGGCCAAGTCCGCGCTGGCCGAGCGGCAACTGCGCGCCGCGTTGGCCGGCAAGCCGCCGGCGCAGCTGGAGTTCGTCCTCGCCCGGACGCAACACGCGGACGCCGACAGCGAGGAGCGGGCCAGCACCCTGCTGCACACCACGGCCCGCGACAGCGACCCGGATGTCGTGGGCCGGGCGTTTTCCGGCGCGGCCGTCGAGCTGGCGCTGGCCAGCTATCCCGGCTTCCACCTGCTCGCGCCGCCGGGTGATGCCCAGCCCTATGGCGTCTACTCCGCGGCGTATGTGAACGCCGCGCTCGTGCCGCACCGGGCCGTGCTGCCCGACGGCAGCGTTCACGACGTGCCGCCGCCCGCCGACACCCAGGAGCTTGCGGATGTGCCCGAAGCGGCGCTGCCACCGGCGTTCGATGGGACGCTGGCCCGGCGCGCGCTGGGCCGGGTCGTCGGCGCGCGTAGCGGCGACAAGGGCGGCCGGGCCAACCTCGGGGTGTGGGTTCGCGATCCCGCGCACTGGCCCTGGCTGGTCCGCGCCCTCACCGTCGAGCGCCTCCAGCAGCTGCTGCCGGAAACCGCGCCGCTGCCGGTGACCCGACACCTGCTGCCCAATCTGCACGCGGTCAACTTCCTGATCGACGGGCTACTCGGCGCAGGCGTCGCCTACCACGCCCGATTCGACCCGCAGGCGAAGGCACTCGGCGAATGGCTGCGGTCCCGCCACCTGGACGTGCCGGCGTGACGATCCTGCATTCCGCCCTCGACGTGACCTCGGCCGAGTACCGCGCCAACCGTGAGGCGCTGCTCGGGCAGGTCGCCGAGTTGCAGGCCGAGCACGCCAAGGTACTGGCTGGCGGCGGGTCCAGGTACGTAGAGCGGCACCAGGCGCGGGGCAAGCTGCTGGTCCGGGAACGGATCGAGCTGCTGCTGGACGAAGACTCGCCGTTCCTGGAGCTGTCCACCCTGGCCGGCTGGGGCAGCGACTTCGCCGTCGGCGGCAGCGTCGTCAGCGGTATCGGGCGGGTAAGCGGCGTCGAGAGCGTGATCATCGGCAGCGACCCGACGGTCCGCGGCGGGGCCGTGAACCCGTTCGGGCTGAAGAAGAGCCTGCGCGCGCTGGAGATCGCCGAGCGCAATCGCCTGCCTGTGGTCAACCTGGTCGAGTCGGCTGGCGCGGACCTGCCCACCCAGAGCCAGATCTTCATCCCGGGCGGCGAGATCTTCCGCAACCTCACCCGGCTGTCGGCACGGGGGATTCCTACCCTGGCGATCGTGTTCGGCAACTCGACCGCGGGCGGCGCGTACCTGCCGGGCATGTCCGACCATGTGGTGATGATCAAGGAACGGTCGGCAGTGTTCCTGGCCGGCCCGCCGCTGGTGAAGATGGCCACCGGAGAGGACGCGGAGGAGGAGTCGCTCGGCGGGGCCGAGATGCACGCGCGCTCCTCCGGGTTGGCCGACTACTTCGCCCTGGACGAGCCCGATGCCCTGCGCATCGGCCGACGAATCATGGCCCGGCTGAACTGGCACAAGACCGGTCCATCGCCCGGCCAGACCGTCGACCCGCGGTTCGACCAGGACGAGCTGGCGGGCATCGTCCCGACCGATCTGCGCGTCCCGTTCGACCCGCGGGAGGTGGTCGCTCGCGTCGTCGACGACTCGGACTTCGACGAGTTCAAGCCGCTGTACGGGACGAGCCTGGTCACCGGCTGGGCGCAGCTGCACGGCTACCCGATCGGCATCCTGGCCAACGCGCGCGGGATCCTGTTCAGCGAGGAATCGCAGAAGGCGGCACAGTTCATTCAGCTCGCTAACCGGTACGACACCTCGCTGCTGTTCCTGCACAACACCACGGGCTATATGGTGGGCCGCGAGTACGAGCAGCGCGGCATCATCCGGCACGGCGCGCAGATGATCAACGCGGTGTCCAACTCGGCCGTCCCGCATCTGTCGGTGATTATGGGCGCGTCTTACGGTGCCGGCGCGTACGGCATGTCCGGGCGCGCCTACGACCCGCGGTTCCTGTTCAGCTGGCCCACCGCGCGGTCGGCCGTGATGGGCGCCGCGCAGCTCGCCGGCGTCATGGCGATGGTCGGCAGTGGCGACGACGCGACCAGGGCTGCAATCGAGGCGCAGATCGAACGCGAGTCGCTGCCGTTCTTCCTGTCCGGCCTGCTGTACGACGACGGCGTGATCGACCCGCGGGACACCCGGTCGGTGCTGGGCATCTGCCTGTCGGCCATCCACAACGCGCCGGTGCGCGGCACCGCAGCGTACGGGGTGTTCCGGTGAATCGGCTGCTCATCGCCAACCGCGGCGAGATCGCCCGGCGCATCGTCCGCACCTGCCGAACGCTGGGGATCTCGACGGTCGCCGTCTTCTCCGACGCCGACGCCGAGGCCCCGTTCGTGGCCGACGCGGAACTGGCCGTACGGCTGCCCGGACGAGCCGCTCGCGACACCTACCTGCACGCGGATCTGCTGGTGGCCGCGGCTGGGGCCACCCAGGCGGACGCGGTGCACCCCGGTTACGGCTTTCTCTCGGAGGACGCCGCGTTCGCGCAGGCCGTCATCGATGCGGGGCTGATCTGGGTCGGGCCGGCCCCGAAGGTGATCGCCGCGATGGGGTCAAAGCTGGCCGCGAAGGCGACGATGGCCGCGGCCGGGGTGCCGGTGCTGCCTGCACTGGTCCCGGCGGAGGTTCGTGACTTTCCGGTGCTGGTGAAGGCCTCGGCGGGCGGCGGCGGCCGCGGCATGCGGGTGGTGAACGGCGGGTCGGAGCTGGCCGAAGCCGTCGCGTCCGCGCAACGGGATGCCGAGTCGGCGTTCGGGGATGCGACGGTGTTCTGCGAGCCGCTGCTGATCGGTGCCCGGCACGTCGAGGTGCAGGTCCTGGCCGATACGCACGGCACCGTCTGGACACTCGGCGAGCGAGACTGCTCGATCCAGCGCAGGCATCAGAAGATTATCGAGGAGACCCCGTCGCCCACGGTCGACGACGAGCTGCGAGCCGCCCTCACCGCGGTGGCGGCTGATGCCGCCCGCGCGATCGGGTACCTGGGCGCCGGCACCGTCGAGTTCCTGCTGGGCGCCGATGGGCGGTTCTATTTCCTCGAGACGAACACCCGGCTACAGGTCGAGCATCCGATCACCGAGGGCGTATACGGCATCGACGTGGTGGCGCTGCAGCTGGCCATCGCGGGCGGCGATGCGTTGCCGCAGCGGCCGCCCGAGCCGAGCGGGCACGCGATCGAGGCCCGGCTCTACGCCGAGGATCCGGCGCGGGGCGGGCAGCCGCAAAGCGGCAGGTTCACGCGGTTCGCCGTCCCGCACGACGTGGCGTTCGCCGCGGGCGCGGGTGCGTCCGGTGTCCGCTTGGACACCGGTGTCGAGGACGGGTCCGTCGTTGGCGTCGACTACGACGCGCTGCTGGCGAAGGTCATCGCCTGGGCGCCCACCCGTCCCGCCGCCATCCGCCGGCTGGCGACCGTGCTGCGGGCGGCCCGGCTGCACGGGCCGATCACCAACCGCGAGCTGCTGATCCAGGTGCTCGAACACCCGGGCTTCGCGGCTGGGCGTACCGACACGGGTTTCCTCGACGAGCACGGCCTCACGGCACCGCTTGCCGATGACTCGACGGTGCGGCTGTCGGCCGTTGCGGCAGCCCTGGCCCGGGCGGCGGATCTGCACCGGCGCAGCGGAATCCTGCCGGGCATCGCTCCCGGCTGGCGCAACGGGCCGGCCGTGCCGCGGCGGACCGGGTTCGCCGAGGCCGACGTGGTCTACCAGGTCGCCGGGAACCGGGTCACGCTCGTCGATCAGGTTTTCCCCGGAATTGGACGCTCCGCGCCGTCCAGCGCGACCAATCCCGGGGAAAACGTGATCAGCAGCTACAAGGGCGGCCAGATCAGCAGAGAGGTGGCCGGCCTGATCAGCGGCGAGATCGGTCCGCACCGCGTGGTGTTGGTCCGCGATGGCCTGCGTCTGGTCTTCGACATCGGCCACAGCGAGGGCCACGTGCACGTGGATTCGCCACTGGGCCCGGTGCGGCTTACCCCGCTCGATCGGCTGCCCGAGCCCGCGCAGCTGTATCGCCCGGGCTCCCTGCTGGCCCCGATGCCCGGGACGATCACCCGCCTGGAGGTGGCGGCCGGAGACGCGGTGCACGCCGGCCAGCCACTGATGTGGCTGGAGGCGATGAAGATGGAGCACCGCGTCGACGCACCCGCAACCGGCGTGGTCAGCCAGCTGCTGGCGGCGCCGGGCGCCCGGATGCGGGCGGGCGACGTGCTGGCCGTCCTCACCCCACGTCGGGGGGATTTGGCTCACCCCCAGGATCAAATACGCCCGAAGTCGGGGGGAGACGACGGTGCCTGACGAACTGGTCCACCTGCAGGTCGCGGACGCGGTCGCCACGGTCACGCTGGACTCGCCGGCCAATCGCAACGCGCTGTCCGCCGCCCTGGTCGACCAGCTACGCACACAGCTGCGCGCCGTCGGCGAGGACGACACGGTCCGGGCAGTCGTGCTGACCCACACCGGGTCGACGTTCTGCGCCGGGGCGGACCTGGCCGAGATGACCAGTGGCGCCGCGACCCAGGACGGCACCGCCCGGATGCTGGCGCTGCTGAACGCGATCGTAGAGCTGCCCAAGCCGGTCATCGCCCGGCTGACCGGGCACGCCCGGGCCGGCGGGGTCGGCGTCGTCGGCGCCTGTGACATCGCGCTCGCCGACATGAGCGCCACATTCGCCTTCTCCGAGGCGAGGCTAGGCCTCGCGCCGGCGGTCATCTCGCTCACCACGCTCACCCGGATGGCCGAACGGCCGGCCGCCCGGTACTACCTGACCGGGGACGTCTTCGACGCGACCGAAGCCGCCCGGATCGGGCTGCTCAGCCAGGCCGCCGACGACGTAGACACCGCCCTGACGGGCCTGCTCGACTCGGTTCGCGGCTGCTCGCCGCAAGGCCTCGCCGAGACCAAGGCGCTACTCACCGCCCCGCTGCGGGCGGGCATCGCCGAACGCGGCGGCGAGCTGGCGCACTTGTCGGGACGGCTGTTCGCGTCTGCGGAGGCCGCCGAGGGGATGACGGCCTTCCTGCAGCGGCGTCCCCCGCGGTGGGCAACTTAAGACTGGCCGTAACCTGCCGGGCTGGAACTCCCGGCGCGTTCCTCTTGGCACGGCGCCACGGCAGTCCTAGGTTGATCACTGCGTGGGGCCGAGACCGACGGCGCACGTGCGGACTCCATCCATCACGAGTGGGAGTACAACGCATGCACAGACGAGCAATGAGCCGCGGCGTCATCGTGGTCGCCGTCGCATCCGCGTTGGTGGCGGGCGTTCTCGCCGCGGCGCCGGGCGCATCAGCCCAGCAGTCCCGCAAGGTCCTCCCGAACAGCGCACCGAAGTGGCTCGGCCACGCCGCCTACCACGGCAAGACGAGCGACAAGGCCGGGGTGAACTTGCGGGTGTACCTCGCCCCGCAGGGCGGTATCGACGCGCTCAAAGCCGCGGCCACCGCGGTCTCGACGCCGGGGTCCGCGACCTACCGGCAGTTCATCACCCCGGCCCAGTACGTCGCCCGGTACGCGGCGACGAACGCGACGGTCCGCAACGTCGAGTCCTGGCTGCGATCCGACGGCCTGCGGGTGACCGGCGTCGAGGCGAGCAAGCGGTACATCAGCGCCACCGGGACCGTCGCCGCCGCGCAGGCCGCGTTCGGGGTGTCGATCCACAACTACAGCCACGACGGGCAGAGCGTCCAGGCTCCGTCCGGCGCGGCGAGCGTTCCCGACTCGATCGCCGGGTCCGTGCTGGCCGTCGGTGGACTGGACACCACGCGGACCCACGCCTCGGTCAACGCAATTCCGCCGCCGGCGGCCTTCGCGAACGCCCGGCCGTGCTCGATCTACTACGGGCAGATCGCGGCCAAGTACCAGGCCGACTACCACACCCCGCTGCCGAAGTTCAACGGGAAGACGCTGCCCTACTCACCGTGCGGCTACACCGGCCCGCAGTACCGGGCGGCCTATGAAGGCAACTCGGCGTTGGACGGCTCGGGTGTCAACATCGCCAGCCTGCTCTGGTACAACTCGAGCACGATCCGCAAGGACATCAACACCTACGCGGTGAACCACGGCGACGGCTCGTATGCGCCGGGCCAGTTCACCATCTCCAACACCAAGTACAAGCTCGTTCCCGAGTGCGATCCGTCTGGTGTCCTCACCGAGCAGGCGTTGGACATCGAGGCGATGCACGCCATGGCGCCGGCTGCGAACATCCGCTTCTACGGCGCGCGCAGTTGCTACGACGACGACCTGGTCGCCGCACTGGCCCGGGTCGACGACGAGAACCGGGTCTCGATCGTGTCCAACTCGTGGGGCGAGCCCGAGGAATTCGCGAGCGCCGATCTGATCGCCGCGTACGAGCAGGTGTTCCTGCAGGGTGCGTTGCAGGGCATCAGCTTCCTGTTCTCCTCCGGCGACAGCGGCGACGAGGTGACCAACACCGGGCTGAAGCAGGCCGACTGGCCGACCAGCGACCCGTACGTCACCTCGGTCGGCGGCACCTCGGACGCCATCGACGCCAGCGGCAACCTGGCCTTCCAGACCGGTTGGGGCACCGAGAAGTACAGCCTGTCGGCCAATGGCCGGTCGTGGACTCTGCTCGGTTTCCTGTACGGCTCGGGCGGCGGTTTCTCGTCGCTGTACAACCGGCCGACCTACCAGGAGGGTGTCGTGCCGTCGAGTGCCCCGCCGGGCCGCGCGGTACCGGACGTGGGGCTGGACGGCGATCCGACCACCGGCATGCTCATCGGGCTAACCGAGACCTACCCGGATGGGACAGTGAGGTACGGCGAGTACCGCATCGGCGGCACCAGCCTGTCGTCGCCGCTGTTCGCCGGGATGACGGCCCTCACCTTGCAGCACGCGGGCAGTGGACTCGGGCTGCTCAACCCGACGATCTACGCCCAGGCGACGTCCGGCAACTTCACCGATATCAAGGGCAAGCCGAAGGATGCCGGTAACGTGCGTGCCGACTACGCGAACGGTGTCGACGCTACGGGTGGCATCGTGTACTCGGTCCGCACGTTCAACCAGGATTCCAGCCTGGCGATCGGCAAGGGCTGGGACGACGTCACCGGCATCGGCTCGCCCAACCCGGGCTGGCTGACCAGCGTTTCGCCGTAGCAGATCCCAGCAAGGGGGGCGTACCGGCAGTGCCGGTACGCCCCCTTCGCGTCTCTCGGTCATGACGAAGCGGTCGCCGCAGGTAGCCTGGCCCCGGTCATGAAAGGTCTCGTCGCCTGCGCGGTCGCCGCGCTGCCACTTCTCGTCGGCTGCTCGCGCAGCACCCCGCCGCCAGTCGTGACCACAACAGTGGTCACCACCACGGTGATCCCAGCCTCGCCGAAGCCGACGCCCACCCCGACGTTTCGCCCGGCCCCGGCCAGCTACCTGCCGGTGCTGCCCGGCGACGGATCGCTGCCCGCCGCGCAGGTTGCCGGCACCTGCCCGTACGTCGACACGCAGACCGCCATGGACATCGAGGGCAACCGCATCGGCCAGACCGCTGTCAGCGCGGTGAAGCCAATCGTGTGCACCTTTTACTACGCGTACGCGCCGGTGCGGGCCACCTTGCAGATCGCCCCGCTGAGGTTCGCCACCGCCACCGATGCATACAACGCAATGGTGCTGACGGGCGAAGCCGGCAGCGAGGTCGACAGCCGTCGCAGCATCGTCCCCGGCGTCGACGCCGTGCTGTACCGGACCAAGTTCTACCAGCCCGACGACGGCCGCAACTGGGCCTGCTCCTTCGCCAAGGGCACGACCATGGTCACCGTGCGGACCGATCGCACCGACACGTCCTACAACGCGCTGCAGATCGCCAAAGCAATCGCGGGAAAGTTCTGACCGACCGTCATCCGTCGGCAGTCGGCTGGCTGCCTTCGGACTGAGGGCTCGCTGCCCGCTTCGTCGCCTTGGTGGCGCGAGTCGCCTTCGTCGGCTGCGGGCTCGTGGCCTTGCTGATCGCTTTGGTCGGCGTGCGCGGGCTCGTGGTCTTGCTGACCGCCTTGGGCGGCGCGGCGGCGGGACGGTGGTTGCCCCGGGGCGTTTCCGATGGGGCGTCCGGCTCGTCTCTGACCGGTTCGGACGAGGCCGGTGACTGTGGCGGCTCGGCCACGGCCGAGGGGTGGGTCTCCAGCGGCTGCTTCCACCGTGATCGGACCACGACGACGGCAGCGCCTGCCGCCCCGGCGACCCCGATGAGCCCGAACACGCGGCGTCGGCGGCGGTTCGTCTTCGCGGCGCGGGCCGCCTGCTTCTGCGCTCGCTGCTCGTGCTTGGTGACCGAGCCGATCACGGACGACACGGTACCGCCGATCGACTCGCCGATCACGCCCGCCGTCTCTGCCACGGCGCTGCCCGCGGAGTGCAGCGCGTCGACGACTTCGGCGCGGTCTACCTTGGAACTGGCCACGACTCACCCCTCTGGGTTGGGTGTGCATCAGAGGGCCACGATAGTGTCTCGAGCCTCCTGTGCAGTCTGCGACCGGTTTGCTGGCGACGTAACCCTTCATCGCACCGCGTGGCAGGATCGAAGGCTCGCTGTAGCCCGTCCACGAGGAGATGTTCAGTGTCCACCACCACTCAGGTCGCGGTCCTGCGCACCTCGGCCGGCGACATCCGGGTCAACCTGTTCGGCGATCAGGCGCCCAAGACCGTGCGAAATTTCGTCGAGCTCGCGACAGGTGCGCGCGAGTGGACGCATCCCAGCACAAAGGCCAAGACGACGGCCCCGCTCTACGACGGGACGATCTTCCACCGGGTCATCGGCGGGTTCATGATCCAGGGCGGCGACCCGCTCGGGCAGGGCTTCGGCGGCCCGGGTTACCAGTTCGCCGACGAGTTCCATCCCGAGCTGGCCTTCGACCGTCCCTACCTGCTGGCGATGGCCAACGCGGGTCCGAACACCAACGGCTCGCAGTTCTTCATCACCGTTGGCCGCACGCCGCATCTCAACCGCAAGCACACGATCTTCGGCGAGGTCGCCGACGCCGACAGCCGCGCCGTGGTCGACGCCATCGCCACCACCCGGACCGGCCACAACGACAAGCCGGTCGAGGACGTCACGATCAACTCGGTCACCGTCGAGCCGGCCACCTGACCCGAGTCCCGGTGTCCGAGCCGTCCAGCACCGCGCCGCCGACCGGAGGCAGCCCGGTCACAACCTGTTACCGCCATCCGATGCGCGAGACGGCGGTGCGCTGCGTGCGCTGCAATCGGCCGATCTGCCCGGAGTGCATGCGGCCAGCGTCAGTCGGATTCCAGTGCCCGGACGACGTCCGGATGGGCCGGCGCACGCAGCGGGCGCCGCGCACGCTCGTTGGCGCACGGCTGCCGACGTCGGAGCGGCCGCTGCTGACGTGGTCGATCATCGCCTTGAACGTCGCGGCATACGTCGCGACTGCGATCGGTTCGGTGCGCGGGGTGAACGAGAACCACACCACGCGTTTGTTCACAGACCTGTTGTTGCAGCCGATCGCCGTCGCCCAGCAGAGCGAGTTCTACCGGCTGCTGACCTCCGCGTTTCTGCACTATGGGCTGCTACACATCGTCCTCAACATGCTGGTGCTGGCGATGATCGGCCCGTACCTCGAGCGGCTGCTCGGCCGCTGGCGCTTCGCCGCTGTCTACCTGCTGGCCGCACTCGGCGGGTCCGTCGCGGTCTACGTGCTGGGTTCGAAGTACACCGCGGTGGTGGGAGCGTCCGGCGCAATCTTCGGCCTGTTCGCGGCGTGCCTGCTGCTCGTCCGCGAACTCGGCCTAGATCCGCGCACCTTGATCGCGACCATTGTGCTGAACTTCGTGCTGACGTTCAGCGTCCCGGACATCTCCAAGCTGGGCCACATCGGCGGATTCATCTTCGGCGCGCTCGCCACCGTGGCCATCGCAGGTCTCCCCCAGCGGCGCACGATGCTGCCGGTCCGGACGCAGCTACTTGGGCTAACCGGCCTCGTTATGGTGCTGGTGATCGCCGTTGTCTGGCGCACGGCGGCCTTGAGGTAGCAACGCCTCGATCAATTCCACCGCCTCCCGCGGATCGACGCCCAGGGCGCGCCGGCTGAACACGACAAGGTGCGGTCCGGCGTCGATCTCGAGCATCCGGCTGCTGAGCCCGTGCCGGGAGCGCTCATCGACGCGGATAGCGTTGACCTGTGACCAATCGAGGTGGGCGCGCAGCGCGGGCGTGCGCACCTGCAGTCCGTGGGACGACACGGCTAGCCGCGGCCAGTAGAGCAAGTCGGTAACGGCATACCCGGCCACGATGAGTGCGCCGCCGACGAACAGCAGCCGCCCCTCGGCATCGGCGGCCACTGCGGCGGCGCCCGCGATCACCGCAATGACGGCAAAGGCGGTGTCCAGACGGCGGTCGGGGCCGAATCGGTAGCTCACGGGGCGTTCGTCCACAGGGATATCCCCAGCTGGGGATAGAACTACAGAGATGTAATCAGCGCCAGCGCACGGCCATGATCAGGCCGACGATGAGGACGCCGAATCCGACTGCGAAGTTCCAGGCCCCGAGGTCCTTCATGCCAGGGATCGTGTCGCCCGCGAGATAGTAGGCCACCAGATAGGCCAGGGCGAGGACGAACACGGCCGCCATGACGATCGGATACCACGTGGGGCTGGGCCGATGGGCGCGACTGCTGGTCGCAGTCGTCGTCGGGAGCCGGACCGGCGCGTCGCTCTTCTTGCGGACCTTGGACTTGGGCACGACGACTCCTGACTGGGTTCCTACGTGCGGCAGCTAGCGTAAACGCCTAACTCACCATGATGCACGACGGGAAGGCGGGCCGGTGCGGGTCACCCAGGCGCTGCGCGGTCTCGCCCGACCCGCCGGGCCGTCGCCGTGGCAATGGCTGGTGCCTGCGGTGTGCTTGATCGCCGGCCTGATGTTCGCCACGAGTCACACGGTGTCGGGCACGGACCAGCGCAGCGCCGAGGCCGTCAACCTGGCCGACCTGGTGCGCCACGCCGAGGCGCAGGTGAGCGCCGAAGAACTCCAGTTGCGCCGGCTGCAGGCCCAGGTCGACGCCGGGACGAACCAGGCCGCGGCCGGCAACTCAGCCGTCGCCGCGGCGCAGGCGGCTGGCAAGCCGCTGCTGCAGCCCGGCGGGCTCACCGCAGTGACCGGACCGGGCATCGCGGTCGTCCTGGACGATGCGCACTCGACGCCGGCGGACACCACCGTCGACCAGAACCAGCTCGTGGTGCACCAGTCCGACCTGCAGGCCGTCGTGAACGCCCTCTGGGCAGGTGGGGCCGAGGCGATGACGATCGCCGATCAGCGGGTCATCGCCACGAGTGCGGTGCGCTGCGTCGGCAACACGCTGCTGCTCAACGGCCGGGTGTTCTCCCCGCCGTTCCGAGTTGTGGCCATCGGCCCGGCAGGCACAATGGCCAGTGCACTGGATCGATCGCCGGGAGTCGCGTTGTTCAAGCAGGCTGCAAGCTACTACGGCCTCGGCTACACGGTCTCCACGGAGGACTCGGTGGCCCTGCCTCGCTATGACGGCTCGGTCGCTCTCAGCAAAGCGGTGGCCGGCCGCTGATGACCGTGCTGGCTACCCCTCCACGCCCTAGTTCGTCGACCGGTGACAAGGTGCGGTTCGTCCTGCGGGGCGTCGGCCAGACGCTGATCACGCTGGGCCTGATCGTGCTGCTGTTCGTGGTGTACGAGCTGTGGGTCACCAACATCTTCGCGGCGCGGGCCCAGCACCAAGTGCACACCGAGTTACAGAAGGTCTGGGCCAACGGAGACGATCCGCTGGTCGGCAAGTTGTCGCTGCCCGGCGGATCGCAGGCGACGATCCCGGTCGGCACCGGGCTTGCCAACCTCTACCTCCCGCGGCTCGGCAAGGACTACACGTTCACCATCGTCGAAGGTACGACCGACTCGGCCCTGGAGAAGGGCCCCGGCCATTACGTCGGCACCGCGCTGCCCGGCCAGATCGGCAACTTCTCGATGGCTGGGCACCGGGTGGGCAAGGGCGAGCCGTTCCTCAACCTCGACCAACTGGAGCCGGGCGACGCAGTCGTCGTCGAGACCAAGAGCAAGTGGTTCATCTACACGGTGCTCGGCGACGTGGCCACGGGGAACCTGTCGGCTACCGGGCCGTACGGCGTGCCCGGCCGGCAGATCGTCGACCCCAGCGACGTCGGGGTGATCGCGCCGGTGCCCGATCATCCCGGAGCCACCCCCACGGAGGCGCTGCTGACGATGACCACCTGCCATCCCAAGTTCGACGCCAGCCACCGGATGATCATCCATGCGAAGCTGGCGCGGACGGTTCCGCACGTCGGGACGGCGCTGCCCAAGGAATTGGCCGGAGGGACGGTCTAGCCATGTATACGTGGATCTGGCGACACCTGCCCGGCCCGCTGGCCCTGCGGCTGCTGCAGGTGCTGCTGCTGGTCGCCGCGGTTTGCGCACTGCTGCTGTTCGTGGTGTTCCCGTGGGTGGAACCGCACCTGCCGATCAACCAGGTCACGGTGAATCACGGATGAAGATCCTCGTCATCGACAACTACGACAGCTTCGTCTACAACCTGGTGCAGTACCTGGCGCAATTGGGCGCGTCCGTGGAAGTGCGGCGCAACGACGTCGTCGACGCGGCGGACCTCGACGAGCTACAACCGGACGGCGTGTTGATCTCCCCTGGGCCGGGCACCCCGGAAGATGCCGGCAACAGCATGGCCGTCGTCGCCGCGTGCGCCGATCGCACGCTGCCGTTGTTCGGCGTGTGTCTCGGCCATCAGGCGATCGGCGCGGTGTTCGGCGCGATTGTGTCGCGTGCGCCGGAGCTGCTGCACGGCAAGACCAGCGAGGTGCTGCACGATGGGACGGGTCTGCTCGCCGGGCTGCCATCGCCGTTCACCGCCACCCGGTACCACTCGCTGGCCGTCGAGGACGCGCTGCTGCCGGACTCGATCGTGGTGAACGGGCGTACCGCGTCCGGGGTGGTGATGGCGCTGCGGCATCGCGAGCTGCCGATCGACGGGGTGCAGTTCCATCCCGAGTCGGTGCTCACCCAGGGCGGCCACCGCATCGTGGCCAATTGGCTGACTCGGTGCGGCGCGAACGTCGACGAATCACGAGTGGCTGCGTTGGGCGCCGGCGTGGACGCGCTGCGGGCGACTGCGTTCGTCGGCGTCTAGGGCCCGGTCGGCCCGCAGCGAGGCCCAACGCAACCTCGGATTAGAGGTGAAATCCTGCCCGCGATCGGGCAGAAATGTTGTCAAGTCGTCCGTACGTCTGGCATGCTCGGGCGCTGTGCGCGACGAACCGGTGCCGTCTGACCTGGTACGTCACGTTGTGTCGACCACCGGCCTGCCCGCAGCCACGGCGACTCGGCTGATCACGGACGTCATCGCGTACTTCGATGAGATGGCGGAGAGCTATGTGCGCCGCCGGCACACCGAACTGCAGGGCCGGCAACTGAAGAACGCCGAGATCTGGTCGCTGATCGAGTCGGAACTCACGACGCGCCCATTCGCGGCACCGCGGCTGTCCGAGCGGCAGCTGCGCCGAATCGTCTACGGATAGAGCAGGAGCACGTCGATGTGCGGAATCGTCGGCTACATCGGGCGCAACGACGCCCTGCCCGTACTGGTGGAGGGCCTGCACCGGCTCGAATACCGCGGGTACGACTCGGCGGGGCTGGCCGTCGTCCACCGGGGTCGACTCCAGGTGACCAAGGTCGCGGGACGCGTGCAAGACCTGCGGGAGAGGATCAAGCCCACGACCCGGGCGCAGGTGGGCATCGCGCACACCCGGTGGGCAACCCACGGCGCACCTTCGGAGGTCAACGCGCATCCGCACTTGGACGCGGCCGGGCGGATTGCCGTCGTGCACAACGGCATCATCGAGAACTACGAGGAGCTGCGCGCGCAGCTGGAAGCCGACGGGGTCGTTTTCGTGTCGGAGACCGACACCGAGACGATCGCGCATCTCATCGCGGCGGCGATCGAGGACGGAGCCCCGACGCTGGAGGATGCGGTGCGTGCCGCATTGCGACGGGTGCGTGGTACGTACGGCCTGCTGGTACTCGACCTCGCCCAGCCCGACGAGCTCGTGGTCGCGCGCAACGGCAGCCCCATCGTCATCGGTGTCGGACACGGCGAGATGCTCGTCGCCTCGGATATCGCTGCCCTGGTGCAGCACACGCAGCAGGTGGTCTACCTCGATGACGCCGAGCTGGCGACGGTGACTGCTCGCGGATACGTGACGTCGACGATTGACGCCGAGCGTACGGAGAAGGCGCCGAACACCGTCGATGCCCTGCCCGAGGATTACGAGCTGGGCGACTACCCCGACTTCATGCTCAAGGAGATGCACGATCAGCCCAAGTCGGTGCGGCAGGTCCTGGCTGGGCGCCTAGACGACCGGTTCGCGACCGCGCACTTCGGCGGGCTGGGGCTCGATCCGCGCGAGCTTCGGTCCATCAGCCGCGTTCGCTTCCTCGGCTGCGGATCCGCCTACTACGCCGGCCAGATGGGAGCCAGCCTGGTCGAGGAGCTCGCCCGCATCCCCGCGGACGCCGAGCCCGCGTCGGAGTTCCGCTACCGCAACCCGGTCGTCGATCCCGACGCGCTCTACGTCGCGATCAGCCAGTCCGGGGAGACGCTGGACACGCTAATGGCCGTGCAGGAACTCAAGCGGAAGGGCGGGCACGTTGTCGGCGTGGTCAACGTCGTCGGCAGCGCGGTCGCCCGCGAGTGCGGCAGCGGCATCTTCCTGCATGCCGGGCCGGAGGTCGCGGTTGCCTCGACGAAGGCGTTGACCAACATGACGGTCTCGTTCGCGATGCTCGGACTGCTGCTTGGACGTGTACGAGACCTGTCGCCAGCGCACGGCTGGCGCCTCCTTGCCGGCCTGCGAGCCCTTCCCGACCAGATCGCCGATCTGCTCGAGGACGAGCAGGCGATTGCGGCCGTGGCGCACCGCTATGCCGGGTCGCAGCACATGTTCTTCATCGGGCGGGTGCGCGGCTGGCCGGTGGCCCGCGAGGGCGCCCAGAAGCTGAAGGAGATCTCGTACGTCCATGCGGAGGCCTACCAGGCCGCCGAGCTCAAGCACGGCCCGCTCGCACTGATCGACGAGACCATGCCGAGCGTCGTGCTCGTACCCGATGACGAGCTGGTGTCGAAGAACATCAGCACGATCGAGCAGATCAGGGCGCGCGGCGGCGCGGTTATCGCGGTGACCAACGCCGATCTGCCGGTGGGCCTGGCCGACGACGTCATCCGCGTGCCACGCAGCGAGCCGGAACTCGACCCGGTGCTGCTCACCGTTCCGCTCCAACTGTTCGCGTATCACCTGGCCGCGAAGCTAGGCCGCGACATCGACAAGCCGCGCAATCTCGCCAAGAGTGTCACGGTGGAATGAGCGCGCGGGATCGTGGACGAATCACGAATGGCTGCGTTGGGTGCCGGCGTGAACGCGCTGCGCGCGACCGCGTTCGTCGGCGTCTAGCGCGGCGTCGTCGGCCTGCAACGAACAGCGCAGCACGTCGACGATCGCGAAGCCCAGCAACGCCATGATCAGCACGGCAATGACGAGGTTGACCAGACCCACACGCCCAGCACACCACGCCGGCGGTTCGCCCGGAAGGCAGCCGGGCGGATCCTCACGAGTCCGTCGCGCGCGCGAACGGCCCGGCGCTACGGGACCAGGGCGAGCTTTCCCGGGGAGTGGCCCGTCCGCAGCGCACGGTGAGCGTCCTCGGCGCGGTCCAGGGGATACGTCTCGGCGACCCTCACCCGCAGCCGACCCGCCTCGGCGAGCCGGACGATATCCAACCGGGCGGCGGCGCGGAACTCGGTGCCCGGATCGCCGCCGGGCCCGGCGCCGAGTACCTTGACGCCGGCCTGTGTGCCGCCAGCGAAATTCGCCAGGGTGACGATGCGGCCCCGATCGGGGACCAGCGCCAGTGACGCGTCGAGTGCCTCGTCGCTGCCGATCGCGTCGACCGCCACGTCGACCCCGTCCGCAGCCACGGCGCGTACGCGATCGACGAGCCCCGGCCCGTACTCGATGGGCTCCGCGCCGAGGTCGCGCAGGTAGCCGTGCTGTTCCTTGCTCGCGGTGCCGATCACCCGAGCGCCGCGCGCCACGGCCAGCTGCACCGCTGCCGAACCCACGCCACCGGCTGCGGCGTGCACGAGCACTGTGTCGCCATCGCCGACCCCGGTCACCGAGAGGGCATGGGCGGCCGTGACGCCGGTGAGCAGCAGCCCGGCCGCCTGCTCCCAGCTCAGGTTCGCGGGTTTCGGCAGCACCGCGGACGCCGGCACGAGCAGGGTCTCGGCGTATCCGCCGTCGATGGGGTAGGCGATCACCTCGTCACCGACCGCGATCGGCCCGGCAGGCCCGGTGGCGTCGGCGCCGGTCGCGCGCACCACGCCGGCGGCCTCCATCCCGAGGCGCAGCGGCAGCCGGCTGCGATCGATGCCGTACATCCCGCTGTAGGACTTGTAGTCGTAGGGATTCAGCCCGGCGGCGCGCACGTCGACCACGACCTGGCCGGGGCCGGGTTCGGGGACGTCGACGTCTATGACGGACAGGACCTCGGGGCCACCGAAGTCGGTGGCAGCAACGGCTCGCGACATGCCGGGCCAACGGACCGGGATCGGCCGCTATTCCGCCGGTTGCTCAGCGGCACTCGCCTGCCACGCTTGCCGCGGGTTCCGGCATCTCGACCGCGATGACCTGGCGCCGCCGGCGGGCGGCAAGGATCGAGCCGACCAGGATGAGCGGGAATCCCACCGCCATGCCCACGGTGAACGTCTCGCCGAGGGCAGTGACCCCGAGCAGCACCGCGACCGCGGGGTTGACGTAGGTGATCACCGTGGCCCGCGCCGGGCCGATACCGGCGATCAGCGCGAAGAACAGCACGAACGCGAGTGCCGTGCACACGGTGGCCAGCACCAGGACGGACGCGACCGCCCCGCCGGGCACGTGCCGCGGCGGATCGACCACCGCGATGGGCAGGTAGACCACCGCCGTGATTGCCAGTGATGCCGTCACCACGCCAATGGCCGGCTGATCGCCGAGGCTGCGGTTGAGGATGATCGGGCCGAGGGCGTAGCCGACAACGACGACGGCGACCTCGGCCAGGCCCACTGCGTTGACGTCACCCAGGTCCAGTCCGACGAGGGCGGCGACGCCGACGATGCCGAGAAGCAGGCCTGCGAGGCGGCTGGGGTCCATCGGTTCGTGGTCGCCCATCAGCCGGACGATCAGCACCCCCGCCAGCGGCACGGCGGCCACGAGCAGGCCGGTCAGCGAGCTGGACAGCCGGGTCTCGGCATCGGACAGCAACAGCCAGGGAATCGCCAGCTCGACCGCGGTGTAGCTGAGCAAGGGCCGCCAGCGTCGGAACACCGGCCACAGCTCGCGGCGGGACAGGGCGATGGGCAACAGCACGAGCGTCGCCAGGCCGGTGCGGGCGAAGACCAGCCCGGCCGGTGGGATGTCGCGCACCGCCACCCGGATCAGCAGATACGGAATGCCCCAGATGACGCACATGGCGGCGAACAGCAGCCAGTGACGGCGGGACATTCGGCATCCTCTCGCTCTGCGTCGGCGACCCGAACCTATGCGACGCGACCGGCCTCGCGACAGCGGTTATCGGACCTGGTGGCCAGCCAGTGTCACCGGACGGCGGCGAACACGTCCGAGGGGAAGGCACCGTTGGCGACGGCGACCCGGCACAGCCCTTTGCCCAGCGCGGTCATCCGGGCGGTGCGCTCGGCGCCGAGCCGAAGCCACGGGGTGGCCGCCATCCGGTCAGTGTCGGCCTCGATCCGCTCGCGCAGCGCGCGGCCGTCGGCGGTGAGCCCGTCCGCGTCGAGCAGACCGGCGCTGCGCAGGTCGTCGACCGTGGCAGCCCACTGATCGTCCGACCAGCCACGCAACGCCTTCGCCGCCGGGACGGTGAAGCCGCGCCCGGTGAAGGTGTGCGTGACGATCGCCTCGATACCGCTCAGGCTCGAGTTCAGTAGCGCGGCCACATGCCCGTCGCCGCGGTACTCCCGCAGCAGTGTCGCGGCATGCCACAGCACCAGGTGCGGTTCGTCCGGCCAGGCCAGGTCCGCGTGCGCCGCGTACAGCGGCCGTCCCTCCGGATCCAGGTCGACGGTCGCCGCCCGAGCCAGCTCGGCTACTTCGGCGACCTCGGGGGAGGACACGACGTCCGGGCCGAGTAGCCGGGTCATCGCCAGGTCCGCGGCCTGCAGTCGGGCGATGATGATCTCGGCCGGGGTCGCCAGCGTCCAGGCGCGGGATGTGCCGGGCGACCAGCACAGGGTTGAAGTTGTAGAAGGTGCCCGCCGTGACGCCGGAGGCGACCGCACCCATCGGCGCCGAGCGTCCCGCGAAATAGCACATCCGGCCGGGCCGCAGGCCAACCGCGGTGAGCTGCTCGTCCCATTCGGGAGCGAAGTAGACGAGCGAGTGCAGCGGCTCGGTGGCCCGGTGGGCCCGGGCGGCGACGCCCGGGGGAAGCTCGGTCGGCACGCCGGTCACCCTAGGACACGGCGCGGTGACCGTGACGCGGCGCGTGCGGCTGCTTGACTTTGCGCCGTGCCGGACGTGGCGATGCACTCCTGGCAGACGAGGACGTCGCGGCCTCGGCTGATCACAATGCTCGCGGTCGGCGTGGTCGCCGCAGTGATCACCGGCCTGGTCGGCAGCTGGAGCTACGCACCGGTCATCGGCTGGGCTGCCGCGGCGATGACCTACTCGAGCTGGGTGTGGACGGTCATAGCCCGGATGGACGGCGAGCAGACCGCCGCCCACGCCACCCGCGAGGACCCGTCCCGGACGATGCTGGACGGGCTGGTGCTCGTGGCGAGCGTGGCGAGCCTGGCTGATGTCGCGTTCGTGATCGTCGAGGCGCACTCGGCTTCAGGCGCGACCCGCGCGCTGTTGGCCGGGCTGGCGGTCCTGAGCGTCACGCTGTCCTGGCTGCTGATCCACACGCTATACACGCTGCGCTACGCGTGGCTCTACTACGCGGACTCGCGCGGAATCGATTTCAATCAGCCGGAAGCGCCGCGTTACACCGACTTCGCCTACCTGGCATTCACGCTGGGCATGACCTTCCAGGTCTCGGACACCGACCTCAAGTCGCATGAGATCCGCGCCACCGCGCTGCGGCACGGTCTGCTTTCCTACCTGTTCGGGTCCGTTATCCTGGCCACCCTGATCAATCTTGTGGTGGGCCTGTCCAGCGGCTAGCCGCGCTGTCGGCGGCAACTGGTAGACGTGTGTCATGGCCAACCGCATCACTGCTGTCGCCATCGACTGCGCCGACGCCGAACTGCTCGCGAACTTCTGGACGCAGCTGCTGGGCTGGCAGGTTACCGAGCGCGACGAAGGCATCGTCTCCATCGGGCTGCCCGGCGGCGGCCCATTCGGCATCGACTTCCTCGTGGTGCCCGAGCCGAAGGCGGTGAAGAATCGCCTGCACTTCGACCTCAACGCCACCGACCGCGACCAGGACGCCGAGTTGCAGCGCTTGCTGGACCTCGGCGCTACCCAGGTGGACATCGGGCAGGGCGACGTGAGCTGGCACGTCCTCGCCGACCCGGAGGGTAACGAGTTCTGCTTGCTCCGCAGCCGGGTCGATCCCTAACCCCTGCCGACCACGAGCTCACCGGCTCGCCACACGCTACTGACCAGCGGGACGCCGGGGCGGTAGGCCAGGTGCACGTACGAGGGTGCGTCGAGGGCTACGAGGTCGGCGCGCCGGCCCGGGGCGAGCACCCCGATGTCGTCGCGGCGCAGCGCCGCCGCGCCACCCGCGGTTGCCGCGTGCACCGCCTCAGCGGGCGTCAGCCCCATCTCGCGTACGGCCAGCGCGATCGCCAGTGGCATCGACGTCGAGTAGGCCGAACCCGGATTGCAGTCGGTAGCCAGGGCAATGGTCACCCCGGCTTCCACCAGGCGCCGGGCGTCCGGATACGGCGACCGGGTGGAGAACTCGGCCAGCGGCAGCAGGGTGGCCACCGTGCTCGACCCGGCAAGTGCCGCCACGTCCTCGTCGATCAGGTGTGTGCAGTGGTCGGCGCTCGCCGCGCCCAGCTCGACCGCTAGCTGCACGCCGGGGCCCGCGGTGAGCTGGTTGGCGTGTACCCGCGCTTCCAGCCCGTGCCCGATCCCGGCCCGCAACACGGCGCGCGTCTCGTCGCCATCGAACGCCCCCCGTTCGCAGAACGCATCGATCCAACGGGCATCCGGGGCGCAGGCGTCGAGCATCTCGCCGCAGACCAGTGCCAGGTAGTCGTCCCGGTGGACCCCACGGGGCACCACGTGCGCGCCGAGGAAAGTCGTCTCTGGCGTTACCTCTGCGGCCAGTCGCAGCGACCGGGCCTCGGTCGGCACGTCCAGGCCGTAGCCGGACTTGCACTCGAATGTGGTGACGCCGGCCCGCAACAGTTCGGCGGCAAGCCTGGCGAGATTCGTCCGCAGCTCGTCGTCGGACGCGATTCGAGTCGCGGCCACCGTGGTACGGATTCCCCCTGTCGCGTAAGGGCTTCCAGCCATCCGGGCGGCGAACTCCGCGGTCCGGTCACCGGCAAAGACCAGGTGCGCGTGGGAATCGACGAAACCCGGGACAACCGCCCGGCCACCCAGGTCGACCCGCTCGTCGGCGGCCGGAGCGCCGGCCGCCCGGCCGACCCAAGTGAGGTTCGATCCATCGAGGACGAGTGCCGCATCGGCGATTTCACCCAGGGCGGGATCCTGAGTCGCCAGCAGGCCAATGCCAGTGAGCAAGGTCGCCACGCCGCCATCTTCGTCCACCCGGCTGGCCTGCACAGCTGATGCCCAGCGAATCTTGGGGTGGCCTTGACCGACTGGTGACACGATACTGAGCCGGGCCGCCGCATCCAGGTATGACGCGACTCGCATTCACCAAGCGCTGGTTCACGCTGCCCCTCGTGGCCGGTGCC
Organism: uncultured Actinomycetota bacterium; assembly: GCA_963839995.1. Classification (GTDB taxonomy): domain Bacteria; phylum Actinomycetota; class Actinomycetes; order Mycobacteriales; family Jatrophihabitantaceae; genus CAWIUB01. The sequence continues at coordinate 41,275 of CAWIXH010000023.1, forward strand.
GCCTGCGGGTCGAGCACGCAACAGAACGCCAGCACCGGGGCATACTCCCTGCGCAGCGCGCGCGCCAGCTCCTCGCGAAAGTCGTACATGGCGTCCGCCGCCGACGAATCCGCGGTGCTGGTGGCGAATTCCGGCTCTCTCACCCTCACTGTCCGACGGTTAGCACGAGTGGCAACACCAAGTCCAACGACGAGAGCAGCTTCTACGGACTGAACGCCGCAGTGCTCGCGACCTCTGGCACGGTGACGATCGCCGGCGGCTCGGTGACCTCCACCGGGACCGGGGCCAACGGCCTGTTCGCGTACGGCAGCAAGTCCGCAGTCTGCATGACCGGCGGCACGATCTCGAGCACGGCGCAGGGAGCACGAACTCCGGCACGGCGACGCTGAAGGCCATCGGTGAGAAGCTGAAGGGCAACCTGATCGTCGACGGGACTGGCTCGATCACCGCCTCGCTCACCAGCGGCAGCTCGCTCACCGACACAATCACCGGTGCGGCGCTGACCCTCGATTCCACGAGTTCGTGGACCGTCACGGCCGACTCGACGCTGACCACGCTGACCGGCGCCGTGATCTCCGGCAGCACGATCACCAACATCACCGGGAACGGTCACACCGTCTACTACGACAAGTCGACGAACACCGCCCTCGGCGGCAAGACCTACACGCTCGCCGGCGGCGGCCAGCTCGTCCCGCGGTGAACGACAGTCAGGTCGACGGCGCGAGCTCGGCCGCCGCCTGCAGGAACCGGTCGTTCTCCAGCGCCGTACCGATCGTCACCCGGGCACCCTCGCCGACGAACGCACGCACGATCAGCTTGCGTTGCGCGCAGCCTTCCGCCCAGGACGCGGTCCGTTCCCCGAGCGGCAGCCAGACGAAGTTGGTTTCGGTCGGCGGCACCTGGTATCCGAAGTCCAGCAGGGTCTCGCGGACCCGCACGCGTTCGGCGACGATGTCGTCGAGCCGCTCGAACAGCTGCTTCTCGGCAGTGGGCTCGAGGCAGGCCAGCGCCGCCGCCTGCGCCACCTGGGTCACTGCGAAGGGCACCTGCACCTGCTTGAGCGCCGTCGTCACCGCGGGATCGGCGGCAATGCCGTACCCCACCCGCAGTCCCGCCATTCCGTATGCCTTGGAAAAAGTGCGCAGCACGATGACGTTCGGGTGGTCGTTCAGCAGCGTCAGGCCATCGGGCACGTCCGGGTCGGTGACGAACTCCCGATACGCCTCGTCGAGCGCGACCAGCACGTCGGAGGGCACGGCGTCCAGGAAGGCGAGCAGCTCGCCGCGGCGGACCGTCGTCCCGGTGGGGTTGTTCGGGTTGCAGACGAAGACCAGCCGTGTGCGGTCGGTGAGGCGGGCGGCCATCGCCGGTAGGTCATGCACGCACTCGCGCAGCGCCACCCGAGCGTGGCCCACGCCCGCCACCGACACGACGATCGGGTACGCCTCGAACGAGCGCCACGCGTAGAGCACCTCCTCCATCGGGTCGGCGGCGACCTGCACCAACTGCTGGCACAGCGACACCGAACCGCAACCCACCGCAACTTGCGTCACGTCTACGGCGTACTTCGCGGCCAGCGCGCCGGTGAGCTCGGTCGAAAAGTTGTCCGGGTAGCGGTTGGCGCCAACGGCCACCTCGGCCAGTCGTTCGACGACGTGGGGCAGCATCGGGTAGGGGGTCTCGTTGCTGGCCAGCTTGATCGCGCCCGGGACGTTGCGCCCGGGCACGTAGCTGGGCAGCGTCTGGAGCGTTGAACGCAGTCGCACGGTCATGCAGCAACTCTCTCACTGCACCCCGACGTGTCGCAGCGGTCTGGGGCGGTCCCCGACCTAGCCTCGTAGGCGATGACCTTGTACGTCGCTGTGTCCGCACTCGTCCTGGGCTACCTGGCCCTGGTCGGGTCGTGGCTCGCGCTGCGCACGCTCGCCAAGCTGCGCCGCTCGACGGCCGTGCTCAGCGACGGCACCGACTCGCGTGAGTCGGTGCTCGAGGCCATCGAGCGGCACATCGAGGCCGTCGCGATCGTCAGCGGCAAGGTGGACCGTTTGCGAACCGAGGTCGCAGACGCGCGGACCGAGGCGGCCGAGGCTCGCGAGGAGGCGGCCCGGGCGCGGGCCGAGCAGCTCGAGCTCGGCGAGGACGTCGATGGCATGCTCGCGGACACCGCGCGCGGGCTGCGCAACGTGGCCCTGGTGCGGTTCGACGCATCCGATGACGTGACCGGGCGACTCTCCTTCGCGCTTGCCATGCTCGACGACGACGGCGACGGGGTGACAGTCACGTCGCTGGCCTGCCCCACCGAGACCCGGCTCTACGCCAAGGGTGTTTCCGACGGCATGGGCGAGCCCGCGCTCACCGTGGACGAGCAACGCGCCGTCGACGCCGCGCTGTCTCGGCGCAATGCCCGGCCGGTCGAGATCATTCCGACTCGCAAGGCGTCCTGACCGGCAAGGCGTCCTGACCGAATACGCTTGGCCGTCGTGAGCACCAACCTGTTCGACCCCGGGTGCGCTGACGCCGGCGCTGGGTCGAACAACTCGGGTGGAGCGGGGGCTGACACCCAGCCGGGGCCGAACAACTCGGACGGGGCGGGGCAGGCGGCGCTCCGCATCGCCTTCCTCGGCCCGGCCGGGACGTTTGCCCACGCGGCGCTGCGCACCCTTCCGGTCGCGGCCGACGCCACCTTGCTGCCGCTCGCCACCGTCCCCCAGGCCATCGACGCGGTGCGCTCGGGCGAAGCCGATGGGGCGCTCGTCCCGCTGGAAAACTCCGTCGAGGGCGCCGTCCCGGCCACCCTGGACGAGTTGGCAGGCGGAACGCCGCTGGTGATCGCCGAGGAGACCTACCTGCCGGTCCTGTTCGACCTGCTGGCCCGATCCGGAACGCAGCGGGCCGGCGTGCGCACCGTGGCCACCCACCCGCACGCCGAGGCGCAGACGCGGCGCTGGCTGCTGGCCAACCTGCCCGCTGCGCAGCTCGCCCTCGTCGGCTCGACCGCCGCCGCCGCGCAGGAGGTGGCCCGCGGCGAGTACGACGCCGCCGTGGCCCCGCCAGTGGCAGGCGAGCTCTACCAACTGGTGAGCCTCGCGCACGACATTGCCGACAATCGCTCGGCCGTGACCCGGTTCGTGCTGCTCACCCGGCCGTCCCAGCCGCCACCACCGACCGGCAACGACCGGACCACCCTCGTCGCCTACCTGCGCGCCGACCACGCCGGGGCGCTGCTCGAGATCTTGACCGAATTCGCCACCCGCGGCGTCAACCTGACCCGCATCGAGTCACGTCCCACCAAGGAACGCATCGGCCAGTACTGCTTCTCAATCGACTGCGAGGGCCACGTCGCCGACGAGCGGGTGGGCGACGCGCTCGCCGCGCTGAAGCGCACGTGCGCGGACGTGCGCTACCTCGGCTCGTACCAGCGTCGCGACGGAGCGATCGACGCGATCGTGCAGGGTCGGGCAGACGCGGATTTCACCGATGCCCGCGAATGGCTGGCCCGGCTGCGCGACTCCGGGGCCAGCTAAAGGTACAAGCCGGTGTTCGACTCGACCCGGTGCGCGGCCACGGCGTGGATGTCACGCTCTCGCAGCAACAGGTAGTCCTCGCCGGAGATCTCGACCTCCTGCCGGTCGTCCGGGCTGAACAGCACCCGGTCGCCGACCTCGACGACCCGCACATGATTGCCGACCGCGAGCACCTCGGCCCAGATCAGCCGCTTGGATACCTGCGCGGTCGCCGGGATCAAGATGCCGCCGGAGGAGCGCCGTTCACCGTCTGCGCGCGACACCCGGACGAGCACGCGGTCGTGCAGCATCTTGATGGGCAGCCGGTCGCTCACCGCTCCAGCCTACGGAACGGCGTCGGCGCGCCCATGCGAAGGAGGTGCTGACCCGGTTGCTGACGCCGAGCTTGCGGTAGGCGGCGGTGGGTCGCACCACATCCCGCTGGCCACAGCGCCGCCGGACTAGCGGATGGCGGGAGGACCGGCCCAGCGGTAGACGTTCTCCGGACGGACGGACGGACGGCCCGCCCGTCGCGCGGTTCCCGGCGGACCAGGCGCTGCGCGGTGAGGTAATCCAGGTAGCGGCGGGCGGTCGGGCGGGACACGCCGACGGCGTCAGCGAGATCTCCCGAGGACGGCCCGCCGTTGCGTTACCCCTCGCCCCCTCAAGACTCGTCCTAGTTCAAGTCGGTCATGGCCTCCACCCTGATCTGCACGCCCGCGTCGCTGGCGCAGGGGGTCGGGACGGCGCTCGGGGCGCAGGCCGGCGAGGCGCGGCTGCGCGAGGTGGCTGCCCAGGCCGGGCTCACGCAGTTCCGCCGGGTGGCCGAGACGCCGTTCAACATGGTCCTGGAGGCACGTCCGTCGCGGCGCTGCGTGCGGCGATCGCAGCTGCTGACGCGGTGCTGGTTTGCACACCGGAGTACGCGGGGACGCTGCCGGTTTCGTTCAAGAACGCTCTCGATTGGACGGTCGGTGGCACCGAGTTGACCGACAAGCCGGTCGCTTGGGTGAAGGTGGCAGCCGACGTGCGTCGAGGAGAGGGCGCACACGCGACGCTGGCCACCGTGCTGGGCTACGTGCAGGCCAAGGTGATCGACGGCGCATCCCGATAACCCGCGACGCGGTCGGACCCGACGTCCTCAGGACCGATCCCGGAACACGCGCGGCCATCGCCCAGGCTCTTAACGACCTGCTCAAACACGGCGAACAGCATTTCGGTGGCTGCGACGGCGAGCAAGCTGGCTAGGTGTACCGCGTCGGCGCCCCGAAGGGCGTATTCGACGAGCAACACCGGCTCAGCCCCAGCCGAGCTCGTGCAGGCGATGTTCGTCGATGCCGAAGTGGTGGCCGATCTCGTGCACCACGGTGACCGCGACCTCGTGGGCAATCTCGTCCTCGTCCGTGCAGATCTCCAGGATCGGCAGCCGGTAGACCGTGATCGTGTCGGGCAGGGCGAACGTGTAGTCACTGGTGCGCTCGGTGAGCGCCGTGCCATGGTAGACGCCGAGAAGGGACGGGTCGTCCGGATCGCGGTCGGCGACCTGGATCACCACGTTGTCAAGCAGCCCCAGCAACTCGGGCGGAATCGAGTCGATCGCGTCGTCGACCAGCACCTCGAAGCGCGAGCGCGACATCTGCAGCACCGGCACAGTCTCTCAATGCTGGTCAGTAGCCTGAGCACGTGATCGACCTGCGAATTGTCCGTGACGACCCCGACCTAGTACGCGCCTCGCAACGCGCGCGGGGTGAGGACGAGTCCGCGGTCGACGCCCTGCTCGCGGCCGACGACGCGCGGCGGGCAGCCGTGTCGCGTGCGGACACCTTGCGGGCGGAGCAGAAGGCGCTGGGCCGCGCGATCGGCGCCGCTGCGCCCGATGCCAGACACCAGCTGCTGGTGCGTGCCAAGCAGCTTGCCGACGAGGTCAAGGCGGCCGAGGTCGACGAAGCTGCCGCCGACGAGGCGCTGCATAAGGCACATCTGGCCGTCCCGAATCTCGTCGAGCCCGGCGTCCCCCCAGGTGGAGACGCGGATTTCGTCACGCTCGCCACCGTCGGCACGCCTCCGCGGGTGGACGCGCCACGCGATCACACCGAGATCGGCGCGGCACTGCGAGCGATCGACACCGAGCGCGGGGCCAAGGTCAGCGGAGCGCGGTTCTACTTCTTGACCGGTATCGGTGCGCAGCTGGAGCTGGCGCTGGTGAACCTCGCGATGGCGCAGGCCCAGGCCACCGGATTCATGGCGGTGATCGCTCCTGCGCTGGTGAAGCCCGAAGCCATGGAAGGGACCGGGTTCCTCGGAGTGCACGCTGCCGAGGTGTACCGGCTGGCCGACGACGATCTGTATCTGGTGGGCACCAGCGAGGTAGCCCTCGCCGGCTACCACGCTGGCGAGATCCTGCCGGAATTGCCTTTGCGCTACGCGGGATTCTCGTCCTGCTTCCGGCGCGAGGCTGGCTCGTACGGCAAGGACACCAAGGGCATCATCCGGGTCCACTGGTTCGACAAGGTGGAGATGTTCTGCTACGTCCCGGTCGACGACGCGCGCGACGAGCTGCAGCGATTGGTCGCCTGGGAAAGGGAGTTCTTCGACACGTTAGAGCTGGCCTACCGCGTCGTCGACGTGGCCGCCGGCGAGTTGGGATCCTCTGCGGCGCGCAAGATCGACATCGAGGCCTGGTTCCCGTCCCAGGGCACCTACCGCGAGCTGTCGTCCGCGTCGAACTGCACGACGTTCCAGGCTCGACGGCTGCACATCCGCACCCGCACCACGTCCGGCGTCACGCCGGTCGCCACGCTCAACGGCACGCTGTGCGCGGTGGCGCGGACCATCGCCTGCCTGCTGGACCATCATCAGCAGCCGGACGGGACGGTTTATGTACCCATCGCCTTGCGTCCCTGGCTCGGTGGCCGCGAGGTTCTCACCCCGCCGTGATTCGCTTGCTCGCCAGCGATCTCGACGGAACGCTCGTGCGCTCGGACGGAACGGTGAGTTCGCGGACGCGACAAGCTCTGCGACGGGCGGCCAAAGCGGGCTTGGTCGTCGCGTTCGTCACCGGCCGCCCGCCACGCTGGCTGCACGAGATCGCCGACGCCACCGGCCACACCGGTACCGCGGTCGCCGCGAACGGCGCCGTGATCTACGACCTGGTGACCGAGACCGCGATTCGCTCGCACCCGCTGTCACCGCAACTGCTGGGGACGCTCACGGCCGAGCTGCGCGCTGCGTTTCCGTCGGTGTACTTCGGAGTCGAGTACGGGCTGGACTTTGCGTTCGAGCCGGGCTACCAGCACGACTGGGAGATCAATCCGGCGCGTGACCGGCAGGGCAACCCGATCCCGGCCGCGGTCCAGGCGTCGCTGCGCCAGATCGTCGGCCGTCCGGCCGTCAAGCTGCTCGCCAAGGACCGCGACTCGGACCCGGACGGGTTCATGCATGACGCGGCAGCAGTGCTGGCCGGCCGCGCGACGGTGACGCATTCGTCGACGCATGGCCTGCTGGAGATCGCGGCACCGGGCGTCACGAAGGCGAGCGGACTGGCCGAGGTAGCCGCGCTGCACGGCATCCCTCCGGAGCAGGTGGCCGCCGTGGGCGACATGCCCAACGACGTCCCGATGCTCGAATGGGCCGGGCGCGCGTACGCCGTGGCGAACGCACACCCCGCCGCGCTCGCCGCCGCCGACGAAGTGCTCGCCAGCAACGACGATGACGCGGTCGCGCAGCTGATCGAGTCGCTGCTGGGCACAACAGCGCCCTGACTGTGGCTTGCCGCCGTGGTCTGATGTGTTGGCTAGTAGGGCCCCTCGCGAGCTGACGGTTTCGTGGAGCTGCCCTACGGTGGAGCGGAGCGTCTTGCACTACGCGCTCGCTACTACTGGCTGGCGGCATCGCGCGCATAGTGTGATTCCGTTGTTATTGCTGGCGATTCTCGCTTGTGTCGTGCCGTAACCGGCTGATAGAATCAAACACATGTTCGAGAGTCCAGCAGCTGCGGTGACCGTCGAGGTCGCCGTGAAGCAGCTGGCCGACGCGGTGGACACGCTGCTCGCGGTGGACCTGACCTCTGCGTCGCGGGGCGAGCTGCTGGAGCTGGCCCGCGGCCTGGAGACCCAGCGGCGGCGGCTGCCGGCCGCGGACCACGCGTTGATCGGCGAACTGGACGCCCGGGCGGTGGCCGGGGAGCTGGCCTGCGCGTCCACCGCGGCGTTGCTGATGCAGCTGCTGCGTATCACCCCGGGGGAGGCGCGGGCCCGGGTGCGGGCGGCTGGGGACCTGGGGGCGCGGCGCACGCTGACCGGCGACCTGCTGCCGCCGGTGTTCCCGGCGGTCGCCGCGGCGCAGGCCGAGGGGGCCATCTGCGACCGGCACGCCGCGATCATCCGGCACACGGTGCACGCGCTGCCCGCCGCCGCGGCCGAGCAGGCCGAGCAGGTGGAGGCGGCGCTCACCGGGCACGCGCTGCACTTGGATCCGGACCAGCTGGGCAAGGCGGCCCGGCGGCTGCTGGCCTGCCTGGATCCGGACGGCACCCGGCCCGACGACGCGGACCACGCCCGGCGCCGCGACCTGACGCTGCACCGGATGGCGGACGGGTCGGCCCGGCTGACCGGCTACCTCACCCCCGGCTGCGCCGCGGTCACCGAAGCCTGGCTGGACGCGTTGGCCGCCCCGGTGCCCGCCGCGGACGGCGAGCCGGACCGGCGCAGCGGCGGGCAACGCCGCCACGACGCGCTGGAAGACATCGGCCGCCGCGCCCTGCGCACCGGTGACCTGCCGGACTGCGGTGGCACCCCGGCCACCCTGCTGATCACCCTCACCCTCGACCAGCTGGAGTCCCGGCTCGGTGTCGCCACCACCAGCCACGGCGGGCTGATCTCCGTCCCGGAGGCGCTGCGGCTGGCCGGCGAAGCCGACCTCATCCCGGTCGTGCTCACCGACACCGGCGGCGTCCTGGCCCATGGCCGCAGCCGCCGGGTCGCCTCATCTGGACAGCGTCTGGCCCTGGCCGCCCGCGACCGCGGATGCTCCTTCCCCTCGTGCGATCGGCCACCGGCCTGGTGCCAAAGCCATCACATCGTGCCGTGGATCGACGGCGGCCCCACCGACCTGGACAATCTGACCCTCGTCTGCGGGTTCCACCACCGGGAGTTCGCCAGGCGCGGCTGGGCCTGCCAGATCACCGACAGCCTCGCTCACTGGATACCCCCAGCCTTCCTCGACCCCGAACGAACACCCAGACGCAACACCGCCCACGACACGGTGCTGAGCTAACAACGGTGCGCGGTCATCAGCCTCGCGAACGTGTGACGGCTTCCCACGCCCGGCGAGTGCCAGCGGACATCGGAATCCTTCTGCCGGGCCAATGTCCGGGACCGTGATGGGTACGAAGTCGATGCGGTGGGAGCCCCGCGGTAACACACGTCGAGGCGGTCTCAGCTTTGCGGATGTGCACGCGAGGAACCTATCGGGGGACGATCGCGCAGGTCCCGATCCGGTTGCCCGAGGCTCTCGCCAAGCCCGAAGCAGTTCGACGATGATGACGTCCGTGGACGGTGACGTCGTACTTCGTGGTGCTCGCGTCGTATTGGTGCCGGTGACGGTTGATCATGTTCCGACGCTTCGGCGGATCCTGCACACGCCGGCAGTGCGATCGTGGTGGGGAGATGATGACGCGTCCGCCCACTGGCCGTTCGACGACGCGAGCGTTGTTCCATTCGTGGTGCTGCTCGACGGGCTCGTGGTGGGAATGGTGCAGTACGGCGAGGAAAACGAGCCGAGGTACCGGCACGCGTCGATCGACATCTTCCTCGACGCGGCCGTGCATGGGCATGGTGTCGGCCGCGACGCGGTGCGGGTAATCGCCCGCCACCTGATTCGTGATCGCGGGCACCACCGGCTGGTCATCGACCCGGCCGCGGACAACGAGTTTGCGATCCGGTGCTACGCCGCGGTGGGTTTCCGTCCCGTCGGCGTCATGCGTCACTACGAACATGACGCCGACGGCGACGGTTGGCACGACGGTCTGCTGATGGATCTGCTCGCCGAAGAACTCCAGGCCGGCGACCGAGTCGGCGGCCGAGCCCAGCATGGGTGAAGGCGAGGCCGATTCTCGGTGGCACGCACCGGGCGGCGTCGGGCACACTGCGTCGCATGTCGTTCGAACTCGCCCAAGTGAACATCGCTCGGCTCGCCGCACCGCTGGACGACCCGAGGTTGGCCGAGTTCGTGGCAGCACTCGATCCGGTGAACGCCGTTGCCGACGCCGCGCCGGGGTTCGTGTGGCGGTTGCAAACCGAGGACGGCAACGCGACGGCGGTGCAGGCCTTCACCTGGGATGCCGCCGATAGCGCGGGCGTGATCGTGAATCTGTCCGTGTGGGTCGGCGTGGAGCAGCTCGCCGCATTCGTGTTCGGCGAGTTCCACCGTCAGGTACTGCGCCGGCGCCGCGAGTGGTTCCTGCACATGACTGAGGCCTACACCGCGTGCTGGTGGGTTCCCGCCGCGCATCGACCCAGTACCGACGAGGCTGAACAGCGCATCCGCCACCTACGCGCGCACGGCCCAACCCCGTACGCCTTCACGGTGCGCGAGAGCTACCCGCCGCCGGACGCCGCCGCCCGCGATCAGCTGGTACGTGGCGCCGACGACTGGCTCTGTCCAGCCTGACCATGCCCGTGGCTGGACAGGCGCATCATGAGCGCAGCGCGGCCCGCCGGGTCTTGCCGGTGGACGTCTTCGGCAGCGCGTCGACGAAGCGAACCTGCCGTGGGTACTTGTACGGCGCGGTCTCGGCCTTGGCGTGTTCCTGCAGGTCCGCGGCGAGGGAATCGCTCGCCAGGTGGCCGGGGCGCAGCACCACGACCGCCCGCACCAGCTGCCCCCGCACCGGGTCAGGCACGCCGACCACCGCGACATCGGCTACCGCGGGGTGCGTGCGCAGGACGTCCTCGACCTCGGCTGGTCCGATGCGATAGCCGGAGCTGATGATGACGTCGTCGGCACGGCTCTCGAAGTACAGATAGCCGTCATCGTCGGCGCGCACCTGGTCGCCGGTGCGCCACGGGCCGGGCGCGACCGGGACGCCGTCGTAGCCGAGGAAGAAGGTGGGGATGGTCGCCGGGTCAAGCACCAGTTCGCCGTCGTCGATCCACGCCTTGATGCCGGGCAGCGGCCGTCCCATCGACCCGGGCGGGGCGACCTCACCGGGCCGGACGGCTGTCACGTGCCCGGTCTCGGTCTGGCCGTAGCCGTCGGCGATCGTCAGCCCGGTCGCCGTCCGCCAGGGGGCGAGGACGGCGACGCCGAGGGCCTCACCGGCGGTGATCAGCCGGCGCAGTGACGGCAGGTCGGCGAGGGCGACCCCGGCCGCGATCAGCCGATACTCCGTGGGCGCCATGCACAGCACGTTCACCCGTTCGGTGCGAATCGTCGCGAGCCGCTCGGCCGGGTCGAACCGGCGGTCCTGCAGGAGTGCGGCGGCGCCGCCGAGCCACGGCGCGATGAAGCTGTTGCGCGCGGACTTGGACCAGCCGCTGGCGGCCGTCGACCAGACCAGCTCACCCTCGTGCGGCGCGACCCAGTGCTGTGCCTGCAGCCGTTGCCCCCACAGATAGCGCTGACCGTGCATCGCCGGTTTCGGCTGCCCGGTTGTCCCGGACGTGAAGAGCACGAACGCCGGATCGAGCGAGCCGAGCTCGGCGAACGGGGGCGCGGCGGCCGTGGCGAACAGCGCCGGATCGGGGACGGTGAGCACGGGACAGTCGGCGGCCGCGAGCGCCGCACGATTGCGTTCGTCGGCGATAGCCAGCGCCGGACGAGCCCGGGCCAGCCGCAACGCGAGATCCTTCGGGCGCAGCTGCTCGCTGCAGGGCAGGGTGGCGGCACCGATGTGCAGGCAGGCGAGCACCGTCAGTGCCCACTCGGCGCGGTTGCCCATCAGGGTCAGCACGACGTCGCCGCGCCGCACACCGTGCGTTACGAACGTCGCAGCCAGTCGCGCCGACGCGGTCGCGAGCTGGCCGAACGTCCACTCCCGCCGCTGTCCGCTTGACGACAGCGTGACGAGAGCGCGGCGGTCCGCTGGCGCCGCGGCCACAACGTCCCGGGCGAAGTTCACGGCACAGGTCTACAGGTATTGCCCGGTGCCGTGTGCCTGCTCCTCGGCGTCGCGGCTGCCGGGCACACCAAACCGCGGACCTCCTGGACCGCCGACGATCTGCCCGCCCGGCCCAACGATCACGTGTCCGCTCGACGCGCCGGGCGGAAGCGCCCGCCTGCGCATCTCTTCCAGCTGCGCCTGTGCGGCCATCTGCTGCGCGAACAGCGCCGTCTGGATGCCGTGGAACAACCCCTCCAGCCAACCCACCAGCTGGGCCTGCGCGACCCGCAATTCGGCCTCGGTCGGCACCCCCGTCCCGAACGGCAAGGTGAACCTTTCGAGCTCCTCGCGCAGCTCCGGGGCGAGGCCGTCCTCCAGCTCGTGAATGGACGTTTCGTGGATTTCCCGAAGGCGCTGACGGCCGGCCTCGTCGAGCGGCGCGGCCCGCACTTCTTCCAGCAATTGCTTGATCATCGTGCCGATGCGCATCACCTTGGCAGGCTGCTCGACCATGGCCGTAATCTGTTCCCCGTCGTCACCGGGCGCAGCGGTCTGCGCAGTTGCCTGCGCAGGTTTCGCAGTGGAGGGCTCGGGCGGCTGCGGGGATTGATCGGTGGTCTGCATCGCGTCGGTCATGACCTCAGTCTGGCCCAAGGCAACGGGCGGCTACGACTGGGTTCGCCGGGCACGTATGCCCTGACCGACAAGCGAGGTAGTGCCGCATGAGTTTCGATGTGGCGCGGGTACGCGGGCTGTATCCGACGCTCGGCGCGGGCGTGGTTCACCTGGACGGCACGTACAGCGCGCTGCAGCCCGAGACGGTGATCCGAGCCATCATCACCGCGTTGCGCTCCTCGCCGGCGCAGCCGGGCTCTACCTCGGTGCGATCGCAGCGTGGGGCTGCGTCCGTGGCCAACGCTCGCCGGGCGATCGCCGACCTGGTCGGCTCGACAGCGGACTGCGTCGTGCTGGGCAGCAACGTCTCGACGCTGTTGCAACGTTTTGCCTGGTTGGTGGCGCGCGAATGGCAGCTCGGCGACGAGATCGTGGTCAGCCGGCTCGACCACGATGCGAACATCCGGCCCTGGGTCACCGCGGCCCGAACAGTGGGGGCAGTAGTCCACTGGGCCGAGGTCGACGTCGAGACCGGCGCCCTGCCCGACTGGCAGTACGAGAAGCTGATCAACACGCACACCCGGGTGGTGACGCTGCCGCTGGCGAACCCGGTCACCGGCGTCGTGCCTGAGGTGCGCCGGATCGCTGACCTGGCCCACGCGATGGGCGCCGTCGTGGTCGTCGACGCGGGCGCGGCCCTGCCGCACATGCCCATCGACATATGGGAACTCGGCGCCGATCTCCTGGGCGTCTCCGCCGCGACGTTCGGCGGGCCAACCGTCGGCGCGGTCGTCGCCCGTCCGGGCCTGCTGCACGAGATCGACGAGGACTCCAGGGCGCCCGTGCCGGGACGTTACGAGCTGGGCTCCCTGCCGGTCGAGCTGCTCGACGGGGTGACCGCCGCCGTCGACCACCTGGCGTCGCTGGACGAGAACGCGACGGGATCGCGCCGCGAGCGCATTGTGACCTCGCTGATTGCGGCCGAGGACTACCAGCGGCGGCTGTTCGCCGGCCTCGATGCCCGGCTGCGACGGCTGCGCGGGGTCACCGTGCTCGGCTCCGGTAACCCGCGAGTGCCGGTGCTGGCGTTCACCGTGGCCGGTCGCCGTCCGGCGGACGTCGGCGAGTTCCTCCGGGCGCGGGGGATTTCGGTGTGGACGGGCCCGAACGGGATGTCCGAGCTGATGTTGTCGCTCGGCGCCGATGAGCTGGGCGGCGCCGTACAGGTCGGCGTGATGCCGCACACCACCGCCGCCGAGTTGGACGAACTGGTACGCGCGCTCGCCGAGCTGACCGCCAGCTGATCGGGTCAGCGCACCTGCAGCAGCACCTTGCCGATGTGCTCGCTCGATTCGACGACCCGATGCGCCTCGGCCACCTCGTCGAGCGGCAGCACCCGATGGATGACCGGCCGCACCTCTCCGCTCTCGATCTTGGGCCAGACGAACGCACCGGTGGCCGCGACGATCGCGGCCTTCTGGTCGAGCGGACGGGCCCGCAGCAATGCCCCGGTGACGCTGGCTTGCTTGGCCATGAGCAGGCTCAGGTCCAGTTCGCCGCGCCGTCCGCCCTGCAGCCCCAGCACGACCAGCCGGCCTCCGACCGCGAGCGATTGGACGTTCCGCGCCAGGTAGGCGGCCCCCATGTTGTCGAGGATGACATCGACTCCGCGTCCGTCGGTCTCGGCCTGCACGACGGCGGCGAAGTCCTGCTCGCGGTAGTTGATGGCCATGTCGGCACCGAGTTTGCGCACTGCGTCCAGCTTGTCTTGCGAGCGCGCGGTCGTGACGACGCGCGCGCCGTGCGCATGGGCGAGCTGGATGGCCAGCGTGCCGATACCGCTGCCGCCACCATGCACCAGGAACGTCTCGCCAGGGTGCAGTGCGCCGATGTCGAAGACCATCGACCAGACCGTGCAGGCTGCCTCGGGCAGTGCCGCCGCCTCGACCAGCGAGAGCCCGCGGGGTATCGGCAGCAGCTGGCCGGCCGGCACGGCGACCCGCTCGGCATATCCGCCGCCGGCCAACAGTGCGCACACCTCGTCCCCGACCCGCCAGCCCGTTACCCCGTCGCCGAGGGCGGCAATGATGCCCGAGCATTCCATCCCTAGGTACGGCGACGCTCCGGGCGGTGCGTCGTAATGTCCGGCACGCTGCAGCAGGTCGGCGCGGTTGACTGCGGTCGCCGTGACGTCGACCAGCACTTCGCCGAGGCCAGGCACTGGGTCCGGCACGTCATGGATTTCGAGAACGTCCGGCGGACCGGGACGGGTGATCACTGCGGCGCGCACGTCCCCGACCGTAGCCTGACGGTCATGGAGCGCATCACCATCGGGCGGGGCCCGCTGTCTGAGGACGAAGTGGTCGCCGTCGCGCGACACTGTGCTGGCGTGACGCTGGCCGAGGACGCACTGGCCGCGATGGCGGACTGCCGGCGCGTCGTCGAGAAGCTGGCGCACGACGTCGAGCCGCACTACGGCATCTCGACTGGCTTCGGCGCGTTGGCCACCAAGCACATTCCGGTCGAGCAGCGCGCCGCCCTGCAGCGCTCGCTGATCCGGTCGCACGCGGCCGGCTCCGGGCCGGAGGTGGAACGCGAGGTCGTCCGCGCGCTGATGCTGCTGCGGCTGTCGACGCTGGCCACCGGACGCACCGGCATCCGGCCATCGACCGCGGCGACGCTCGCCACGCTGCTCGACGCCGGCATCACCCCGGTCGTGCCGGAGTACGGGTCGCTCGGCTGTTCCGGCGACCTGGCGCCGCTGGCCCACGTGGCACTGACGTTGCTCGGCGAAGGCGAGGTGCGCGATCCGGACGGGATGCTGCGCACGGCAGCGGAGGTGCTGGCCGAGCACGGCATCGCGCCGGTCGAGCTGGCCGAGAAGGAAGGCCTGGCCCTGATCAACGGCACCGACGGCATGCTGGGCCAGCTGCTTCTCGCCGCGCACGACCTGGACCTGCTGCTGCGCACCGCCGACGTGGCTGCCGCAATGAGCGTCGAGGCGATGCTGGGTACGGCCGCGGTGTTCGCCGAGGACCTGCAAGCGCTTCGCCCGCAGCCCGGCCAGGCGGTGGCGGCGGCGAACATGCGGGCGCTGCTCGCCGGCTCGCCGATCATCGCCTCGCACGCCGGACCGGACTGCGTCTACGTGCAGGACGCCTACTCGATGCGCTGCGCCCCGCAGGTGGCGGGGGCGGCGCGTGACACGGTGGCCCACGCCCGACGCGTGGCGGGGTACGAGCTCGCGTCGGCGATCGACAATCCGGTCGTCACTCTCGATGGACGGGTGGAGTCCAACGGCAATTTCCACGGCGCGCCGATCGCCTATGTGCTTGATTTCCTGGCGATTCCGGTGGCCGACGTCGCGTCGATGAGCGAGCGGCGGACTGACCGGATGCTCGACGTCGCGCGGTCGCGCGGCCTGCCGCCGTTCCTGGCCGCAGATCCGGGCGTCGACTCCGGGCACATGATCGCCCAGTACACCCAGGCGGCCCTCGTCTCGGAGCTCAAGCGGCTGGCCGTGCCGGTCTCGGTCGACTCGATCCCGTCGTCGGCCATGCAGGAGGACCACGTTTCGATGGGCTGGTCCGCCGCCCGCAAGCTGCGCCGCGGCCTCGACGCGTTGACCCGGGTACTCGCTATCGAGCTGCTGACGGCCGCGCGTGCGCTCGACCTGCGCGCGCCGCTGCGACCTGGGTCGGCGACCGGCGCGGTGGTGGCGGCGTTGCGGGAACGGGTGGCCGGTCCGGGGCCCGACCGGTATCTGTCGCCGGAGATCGCGGCGAGCGTCGAGGTGGTCCGCGCCGGCGAAGCGGTAGCCGCCGCGGAGGAAGCGCTCGGTCACCCACTGCGCTGAGCTCGGGTCGCTGCGTGGTCACCGGGGTTCCTTTGTGGTGATCTGGGAGGGATACTGGCCGGGTCCGTGACGGTAGCTGTGTGACTGGTGATCACTGAGTGGCTGGTGGTTACTGGCCGGGTCAGCCGTTCGCCTCGCGCTTTGCGCGACGATCACCCTGAAGACCGGCGGGGAAACGTGTTGCTACAGATCGGCAGGCACCGCCGCCGCCGGGAGTGAGAAGGTGGACGGCATGAACGAGGCCCGAACGATTCGTGCCCCACGCGGTACCGCGGTCACCGCCCGCGGCTGGCAGACCGAGGCCCCGCTGCGCATGCTGCAGAACAACCTCGACCCGCAGGTCGCCGAGCATCCCGAGCAACTGGTCGTCTACGGCGGCACCGGCAAGGCCGCCCGGGACTGGCCCTCGTACGACGTAATAGTGCGCACGCTCACCAACCTGAAGCTGGACGAGACGCTGCTGGTGCAAAGCGGTCGACCGGTCGGGGTGTTGCGGACCCACGAGTGGGCGCCCCGGGTGCTGATAGCCAACTCCAACCTGGTGGGCGACTGGGCCAACTGGGAGGAGTTCCGCCGACTCGAAGCGCTCGGCCTGATCATGTACGGGCAGATGACGGCGGGGTCGTGGATCTACATCGGCACCCAGGGCATCCTGCAGGGCACCTACGAGACGTTCGCGGCGGTGGCTACCAAGAGGTTCGGCGGCACCCTGGCCGGGACGATCACGCTCACTGCGGGCTTGGGCGGCATGGGCGGCGCGCAGCCGCTGGCTGTCACCATGAACGACGGCGTGGCGATATGCGTCGAGTGCGACCCGTCCCGGATCACCCGGCGCATCGCGCATCGCTACCTGGACGTGCAGGCCGCCGACGTCGACGAGGCACTGCGGCTCGCGATCGAGGCCCGCGACGCGCGTAAGCCGCTGTCCGTCGGGCTGCTCGGGAACGCCGCAACGCTCGTGCCGCAGCTGCTCGCGAACGACGCGCCGATCGACATCGTCACCGACCAGACCTCGGCGCACGATCCGCTGTCGTACCTGCCGATCGGGGTCGAGTTCGACGACTGGCACGAGTACGCGGCCCGCAAGCCCGAGGAGTTCACCGGGCGCGCGCGGGCGTCGATGGCGCGGCACGTCGAGGCCATGGTCGGCTTCCTGGACCGTGGCGCCGAGGTGTTCGATTACGGCAACTCGATCCGCGGCGAAGCGCAGCTTGCGGGGTATATCAGGGCATTCGCCTTCCCCGGATTCGTCCCGGCATACATCCGGCCGCTGTTCTGCGAAGGCAAGGGCCCGTTCCGGTGGGTGGCGCTGTCCGGCGATCCCGGCGACATCGCGCGCACCGACCGAGCGGTGCTGGAGCTGTTCCCCGAGAACGCCTCGCTGGCTCGCTGGATCCGCATGGCGCAGGAACGGGTGCAGTTCCAGGGCCTGCCGGCGCGCATCTGCTGGCTGGGCTACGGCGAACGTGATCGGGCCGGGTTGGCGTTCAATTCCCTTGTCGCATCAGGCGAAATCAAGGCGCCGGTCGTCATCGGCCGCGACCACCTGGACGCCGGCTCCGTAGCGTCCCCCTATCGCGAGACCGAGGCGATGCTGGACGGGTCGGATGCGATCGCCGACTGGCCGCTGCTGAACGCGATGGTGAACGTGGCCAGCGGTGCGAGCTGGGTGTCGATCCACCACGGCGGCGGCGTCGGCATGGGCCGGTCGATCCACGCCGGGCAGGTCACCGTGGCCGACGGCACGCCCCTAGCGGAGCAAAAGCTGGAACGCGTCCTCACCAACGACCCCGCTATGGGCGTGATCCGACACGTCGACGCCGGCTACGACCGGGCGGTGGAGGTCGCCTCCGAGCGAGGTGTACGGATCCCAATGCGGGAGGGCTGAACGATGCATCTGGCCTACACCGAGGACGCCAACAGCTATCTGGCCGCTGAGCCGCTGGCGCTGCTGATCGGCATGCTGCTCGACCAGCAGATCCCGATAGAGAAAGCGTTCACCTCGCCGTACGAGCTCCGCGAGCGCCTCGGCCGCGACCTGGACGCTCGCGAGATCGCCGGCTACGACCCGGAGGCGTTCGAGCAGCTGTTCCGGACGCCGCCAGCGCTGCACCGGTTCCCGGCGGCGATGGCCAAGCGAGTGCAGGAACTGGCCCGCGTGCTGGTGGACCGGTTCGACGGTGACGCGGCTGCGGTGTGGACGGGCGCGGCCGACGGCGGCGACCTGGTGGCGCGGATCGGGACGCTGCCCGGGTTCGGCGCGCAGAAGGCGAGGATCTTTGCGGCCCTGCTGGCGAAGCAGCTCGGCGTGCGGCCCGCCGGTTGGCGTGAGGCGACCGGCGACTATGGGGTTGACGGGTCGTTCCGCTCGGCGGCCGACGTAGTCGACGACACTTCATTGCGCAAGGTCCGTGCGTTCAAGAAGGAGCAAAAGGCCGCGGCGAGGACGCGCCGCTGAGCTGCGTCGTCTCGCGCGAACGACGGCCGCTGGGTGCTTCCGCGGGCACCACCGGGCCAAACACCACGCCGGCTGGCGCCGCCGCCGGCAACCCGACGGCAGCTACCGCTGGACAGCACAGGTCGCGTGCGTAGAGGACCTTGTCGAAGCGCGCGGAACCGACCGCGACGTAGCGGCAGCCGGCCGTATTCGGCGAAGCTAAGAGACTCCTACAGCCCTCGCCGCACAGTCGTTGTCACCGCGAAAGTCGAGGGTGAGCACCTCGACCTGCGAGCCGACAGCCGCCGAGATCAGCTCGGTCATCAGGCTTCGGCCCACGCCACGACCGCGACGGCTGGCCACCGGATCGCCCGCCTGGGAGACTGGACGCAGACCGGACGGTGAGCGCTACCGTCACAACGAGGTGACCACGCAATGACCGAAACCCGGACGTCCGATACGTCCGATGCCCACGCCGAGGGCGCCACGAGCGTCGACACTGAGATCTTCCAGCGCAGGTATCTCGCCCACGCCGCCAGCCAACTGCCCGGACGCGCGGCCGGGACGCTGATCGCCATCACGCGCGCCGCCCTGGAGTTCGGCGCCGTTCGGCCCGATGGCCGGACGCTCACCCGGTTCACCGTGGTCGATAGCGAGACCGCGGCACTTGAGATCGTCACCGCTGACGCCCCGTACCTTGTCGACTCGGTCCGCGCGGAACTCGAGCGCAGCGGCCACCCGGTGGAGCGGCTGCTGCACCCGCAGCTTGTGGTGACTCGCGACCGGATTGGGCGGCTGACCGCCGTCTACGACATCGACGACAACGCCGACGTTCCTGAGGGGGCGAGCCCCGAGTCGTGGATGTATGTGGAGCTGGACGCGCAGGCGGCCGAGCATGCCAATGCGATCCGAGCCGATCTCGAACGGGTGCTGGCCGATGTGCACCACGCGGTGGCCGACGCGCCGAAGACGTACGCGCGAATTCGCAGCCTGGCCGACGAGCTGGAAGCCGACCCCGGCCAGTTCGACGCGGAGAGCAGCACAGAGGCGGGCAGCCTGCTGCGCTGGCTCGCCGACGGCAACTACATGATCCTCGGCCACGCCGCCTACTCAGCCAATCAGCTGGCCAGCCCCGGCCGGGTGGCGTCGCCCACCGAGGTGCAGGGCGTGCTGCGTGGCCCGACCAGCATCTCGCCGCTCGAGCTGCTCCCGGCGTTCCGTAGTGGTGCCCCGCTGGTGATCTTCAAGTCGCCGCTGGTGTCAACGGTGCGCCGTTCCGCCCGCTACGACTGCGTAACGGTCGTTACTCCGGGCTCATCGGGCGAGGGCCAGACAGTCCACGTCTTCCTCGGGCTGATCACCAACGCCGAGGACGGCAACGTCGCGCGCGTTCCCTTGGTACGCAAGCGATTCAGCGAGATCCTGCTGCGTTCCGGCGTACGCGCCAACAGCCATACCGGACGGCAGCTGCTCGCGGCGCTGCGCACGCTGCCGCGCGACGAGCTGCTCGAGGCGCCTGCTCCGGACCTGCTGCGTCTCGCGCAACTGCTCGTCGACCGCGCCGAAGGCGGCCAGGTCGGCGTGTTCGCGCGCATCCACCTCAACCGCGACTTCATCAGCATCCTGGTCTACTTCCACGCCGATCGGTTCGGCCCCGAGACGCGCCGCAAGGTCCGCGAGGTCGTACTCGAACACTGGCCGGGCGAACTGGTTGCGCGCGACGACCGCATCGTCGAAATGGGCCCGATGAACCTGGCCCGAATGCATTTCCTGATCGCGCTTCCGACAGGGGTCGCACCGCCGTCGCCGAACCGGCACGCGGTCGAGGCCGAGGTGGCCCGCGTCACCCGGCGGTGGAGCGATGACTTCGCTGACCTGCTGACCATCGCCCGCGACGAGGAGACCCGCGACCGACTGTTACGGCGCTACGCCGGTGCCTTCCCCGAGGCATACAAAGAGGACTTCTCCGCGGTCACCGCGGTTCGTGACCTGGCCCGGCTCGAGCAGCTGGACGAACTGGGTGACCGGTCCGGCAACGGCGGCGTCGAGACGTTCGACGTCTACACCCCGTCGGACGAGGACGCGGCCGACCGGCGGTTGAAGGTGTATCGCTCTGGTACGCCCCTGTCGCTGGCTCGGGTGCTGCCGATCTACTCACAGATGGGCATCGAGGTGCTCGACGAGCGCCCGTACGAGCTCAACCGGCGCGACGGCAGCACGGTGTGGATCTACGACTTCGGCTTGAAGCTGCAGCCGGGCGTCAATCTCGACGACGCCACCACTGCCAAGGTGCTGGACGCGCTGCCCCTGCTGTGGCACGGGGAGGTCGAGCAGGACGGTTTCAACGCGCTCGTCCCGCTCGCCGGCCTGACCTGGTGGCAAGCAAACGTGCTGCGGGCGTACGCGAAGTACCTGCGCCAGGCCGGGACGACGTTCAGCCAGGGCTACATCGAGCAGGCACTCACCGACAACGCCCAGATTGCGAAGCGGCTGATCGAACTGTTCGAATCGCGCTTCGATCCTGCCCTGGCGGGCAGCCCACAGGTCGTCGGCCACGACGGCCCGGATGGCGCCGACGCTCCGCCGGTCGAACGGCGCCCGGCGCTCGTTGACGCGATCGAGGAGGACCTGGCGTCGGTGGCCAGCCTCGACCAGGACCGCATCATCCGCTCGATCCTGGAACTTATCCGGGCGACCGTGCGCACCAACGCTTACCGGCGGGACGAGTCGATCGGCGGCGGTAGTTCGAGACCGCGCATGGCGCTCGCGTTCAAGCTCGACCCGCGCGGTATCCGGGTGCTTCCGCAGCCACGGCCCTGGTACGAGATCTGGGTGTATTCGCCGCGGGTCGAGGGCGTGCACTTGCGCTTCGGCCCGATCGCCCGTGGCGGATTGCGCTGGTCGGACCGGCGGGAAGACTTCCGCACCGAGATCCTCGGCCTGGTCAAAGCGCAGATGGTCAAGAACGCCGTCATCGTGCCGGTCGGCGCCAAGGGCGGCTTCGTGGCCAAGCGGCTGCCCGATCCGCAGGTCGACCGCGAGGCGTGGCTCGCCGAGGGAATCGCCTGCTACCGCACGTTCATCAGCTGCCTGCTCGACATCACGGACAACTACGCGACGGTCGGTGGCAAGCGCCGGGTCGAGTCGCCGCCGGGCGTCCGCCGCTACGACCGCGACGACCCGTATCTGGTCGTGGCGGCCGACAAGGGGACCGCGCAGTTCAGTGACATAGCGAACGAAATCGCCGCCGAGTACGGCTTCTGGCTCGGTGACGCCTTCGCGTCGGGAGGTTCGGTCGGCTACGACCACAAGGCGATGGGCATCACGGCTCGCGGGGCCTGGGAGTCGGTCAAGTACCACTTCCGGGAGCTCGGCGTCGACACTCAGACGCAGGACTTCACCGTCGTCGGCATCGGTGACATGTCCGGGGACGTATTCGGCAACGGCATGCTGCTGTCAGAGCACATCCGGCTGGTGGCGGCGTTCGACCACCGGCACGTCTTCCTCGACCCCGACCCGGATGCGGCGGTGTCATTCCGCGAGCGCGGCCGGCTCTTCGGGCTGCCGCGGTCGAGCTGGGCGGACTACGACGCCAGGCTGATCTCAGACGGTGGCGGCGTCTTCGCCCGATCGTGCAAGGCGATCGAGATCACCGCACCTGTGCGCAAGGCGCTGGGGATCGAGGACGATGTCGAGACGCTCACCCCGGCGGAGCTGATCCACACGATCCTGCTCGCGCCCGTCGACCTGCTCTGGAACGGTGGCGTCGGCACCTATATCAAGGCGTCCACCGAACCGCAGTCTGCAGCCGGGGACAAGGCCAACGACGGGGTGCGTGCCGACGCGTCCCAGCTGCGCGTCCGGGTGGTCGGGGAGGGCGGAAACCTCGGCTGCACCCAGCTGGGCCGGATCGAGTACGCGCGAGCGGGTGGGCACATCAACACCGACGCAATCGACAACTCGGCCGGCGTCGACACCTCCGACCATGAAGTGAACCTGAAGATCCTGCTCGACCGTGCGGTCACCGCGGGCTCCTTGTCGCGCGTGGAACGCAACCAGCAGTTGTCCGCGGTCACCGACGACGTCGCGGCCCATGTGCTGCGCGACAACTACCAGCAGAATGTGATGCTCGCGCTGGCCAGGCGGATCGCCCCGGCGATGATCAGTGTGCACGGCCGGCTGATCAAGGCGATGGACGAGTCCGGCGAGTGCGACCGGGTGCTGGAGTTTCTTCCGTCCGCTAAGGAGATCTCGCAGCGCGCGGCGGCGGGACAGGGCCTCACGTCGCCCGAACTCGCCGTTGTCGCCGCGTACGCGAAGATCACGCTTACCGAGCGGATCGAGGACTCCACGCTGCCCGACGAGCCATGGTTCCGCAGCGTGCTGGCGAGCTACTTCCCGTCGTCGATCGCAGCACGCTTCGACGACTCGCTCGACGCGCACCCACTGCACCGCGAGATCATCACCACCGTACTTGTCAACGACATGGTCAACCGAGGTGGCATGACCTTCGCGCATCGCGCTGCCGAAGAGACCTCGGCTGATGCCGCGCAGATCGCCCGCGCGTACACGATCGCCAAGGAAGTGTTCGCGCTGGAAGCGCTGTGGTCCGACCTCGAGGCGCTGGACAACCAGGTCCCGGTCGAGGCGCAGCACGCCGCGTACCGGGAGCTGCGTCGGCTGATCGACCGCACCACGCGGTGGCTGATCGACGCCCGATTCCCGATCGGTGATGTCGCCGCCGAGATCCGGCGCTTCGCTCCCGCGGTGCACGCGCTGCTCAGCCGCGTCCCGGCGATGCTGCGTGGCGTCGAAGTGGAGAACCTGCGCCGGGAGACCGACCGGCTCGTGGGTCTGGGCCTGCCCCGTGAGTTGGCCGGTCGCATCGCCGAGATGCTCAACGCGTTCCTGCTGCTCGACGTCGTCGAGATCGCCGCGGCGAGCGGTCTGCCGACCGATGACGTCGAGGGCATCGCGCGGGTCGCCGATCTGCACTTCCAGCTGTCCGAACGTTTCAGCGTGGACGAGATGCTCACCTGTATCACCAATCTGCCGCGTGACGACCGCTGGGCGGCGCTGGCCCGGGCCGCGATGCGCCATGACGTATATGCGGCACTGTCGGCGATCACGGCCTCGGTGCTGGACACCACCGACGGCCAGCTGCCGGCTGCTGCCCGGATGGCTGAGTGGGAGCACGAAAACGCCGAACGGGTCGCGCGCGCTCGGTCGACGGTGCAGGAGGCCCTGGGACGCGACCACGTCGATCTGGCCCCCCTGTCAGTCGCGTTGCGGGTGATGCGCGGGCTGCCCAGCTGACCCGCGGTGGTTACGCTGATCGACCGACCCGGCGCAGCACCTCGGCGGGACGGTTCGTGATCACCGCGTCCACCCCGAGGTCGAGCACGTAGTCGACGTCGCGCGGCTCGTCGACCGTCCACACGTAGACCAGGTTGCCACGGGCGTGGACCCGCTCGACATATCGGGAATCGCTCTGCAGCACCGGCAGCCCGGGCCCCGCTATGTTTACCCCCGGGGGCAGCCTGCCGTCGCGCCGCCGAGGCAGCAGCCGCTCGATGAGCAGCACTGTGCGAACGTCCGGGGCCAGCAACCGGATGCGGCGCAGCGCCGTCGGGGCGAAGCTCATCACGCCAACGCGGCCGCGACCGGAGTCCGCCGACCGGGCATCGTCGGGCCGGCCTAGTCTCGGCCGCCCGGCCCAGCCGAAATGCGCCAGCTGTCGCACCAACTCCTTCTCGACCAGTCCGCTGTACCGGGTTGGGTGCTTGGTCTCGATCAGCAGCCGCACCGGACGGCCGGAGTCATGCACGAGGCCCAGCAACGTCTCGAGCGTCAGCACCCCACCGTCCGGCTCACGGTCCGGGACGACGCCCTTCAGATAAGGGTCGTCGGCCAGCAGCTCGTCCGCGCTGCCCGGCCATTCCGCCCGCCACGACGCGAAGTCGAGCTCGGCCAGCCGGGACAGATCCAGCTCGCTCACCGGACCGCGGCCATCGGACGTGCGATTGACGGTCCGGTCGTGCACACAGACCAGATGCCCGTCGCGGGTGAGGCGCACATCGCATTCCAAGCCGTCGGCGCCAGTCTCGATCGCCGCGATGTACGCGGTCAGCGTGTGCTCGGCCACGTCGGACGATGCGCCCCGGTGGGCGACGACCATCGGACGCTGCGCGGGTCCGCGGGGCGTGACGCGCGGACCGCGGCCGAGACGCATCCGGCTCTCCAGACGTCGGGAGTATTTGATCGAGGGGGTGGACCAGATACTCCCGAAGTGTTGCGCTACTTCAGCAGTTTGGACATCCGCCGGTCGGCAAGCTCACGGCCCTCGGTCTGGCAGGTCGGGCAGTACTGGAAGGACTTATCCGCGAACGAGACGGTACGCACCGTGTCTGCGCACACCGGGCACGGCAGACCAGACCGGGCGTGCACTTGCAGGCCACTGCGTTTCTCGCCCTTCAACGTGGCGGCCCGCTGGCCCACCGACCGCTCGACCGCGTCGGTCAGAACCGATCCGATCGCCGCGTGCAGCGCGGCCACCTCGTCCTCGGTCAGCTTCGCGGCAATCTTGAACGGGGACAGCCGAGCGGTGTGCAGGATCTCATCGGAGTAGGCGTTGCCGATGCCGGCGAGCACCGTCTGATCGGTGAGCGCGCCCTTGAGCTGCGCGTGCTGGGCGCGCAGCAGATCGCCGAGCGCCGCGTCATCGACCGATAGCGCATCCGGGCCGAGCCGGGCAATGCCCGGCACGTCGAGCGGATCCTGGACCAGGTAGACGGCCAGCCGCTTCTGGGTGCCGGCCTCGGTGAGGTCGAAGCCGCTGACCGGCTCGTCGTCGGATTGCGGAGCGAGATGCAGCCGGAACGCCAGCGGTCCCTTGCCGGGCCGGGGCGGGGCGGCCGGCAGCGACTCGCGCCACTGCAGCCAGCCGCCGCGGGCCAGGTGCATGATCAGGTGCAGCCAGTCCACGTCCAGGTCGAGGAACTTGCCGTGCCGGCCGGCACCGGTGACCAGCGAGCCGTTCAGCGCCGACAGCGGCGGGTCGAACGTCTTGACCGCGCTGACTGCGGCCACGTCGGCGCGCACCACGGCGCGGCCCACCGCCCGCTCGCGCAGGAACGCGGCGAGCGCCTCGACCTCCGGGAGCTCGGGCATGTCCGCGAGCCTACGACGCGGTGCGGTCCGTAGGCTTGCCGCACGTGACCCGCTGGCTCCCGCGACGCCGCCGGACGCGGGTGCTGCTCGGCATCATTGCGGTGCTGCTGGCGAGCTGGCTGGTGGGCTGTTACGTCGTCATCGCCGACCCGTCCGTCGATCGTCCGGGCACGGCAGACGCGATCGTCGTGCTGGGCTCGCCCACGGCCGAGGACCGACTGGGCGTTGCGCTACGCCTCGTCGATGCCCACATTTCCACGAACCTGGTCATCTCCCTGTTCGCCGAGGGTCAGCCGCTCACTCAGCGGCGCTATTGCAATACGCCGCACGCCGGGCTCGCCGTCACCTGCTTCCGCCCCGACCCGGCCACTACTCGCGGCGAGGCGGAGCACGTGCGGGCGCTCGCGGCCGACCACGGCTGGACGAGCATCGTGGTCGTGACGTCGACGTACCACGTGTCGCGGGCCCGGATGCTCTTCCAACGCTGCTTCGCGGGCCGACTGCTGATGGTGGGCACCAGCCACGGAATGTCGGTCGGCAAGTGGGCCCACGAGTACCTCTATCAAACCGCCGCGTATGTGAAGGCAGCCATCGAGTCGGGCTGTTGAGCGAGCTGGTCGTGCTAGCCCAGCCGCCCATCGGGGGTTGGTGTCGACAAACTCCATCAGCCGCAGTACGAGTCGGTCCGCCAGCGTGCCTTATCGGTGCTTGCCCGCTGCGGGAAAGAGCCAGCGGAGCCCGACGTACGGATCCTCGTTCACATTGGCCCAGGCATCGAGCACGGCCGCCAGCTGTTCGTCCATGCCGTGAGTCCGCAGGCGCGACTTGAGCGCGCACACGATCACGATGCCCTCTGTACGCGCGAAGTCCTTGGCGTTCTCGGTGACCAGCACCCGGTTCTCTCCAGCGGCGACTGCGGCCACCTCGGTGTCTGGGCGGGCGTCCACCCCGCGATCTCGCACGTGGACCGCATCGTGGCCGCGCTCAGCCAACCGCTGGCAGGCCGCCGGTGGGAACATCTCATCGATCAGGAAGCGCACCAGTCACGACGCCATGAGCCGCGCACGCCCCTCGGCGAGTCGGCGGGCCTCCTCGGCGGCCGCGTCGTTCGCGGCAACCTGCGCTTCGATCTCCTCCCGGTGGGCGGCCGCGAAGTCGATCGCGGTCCGGATGTGGCGCGGGTGCAGCGCGAACTGCTCGGCAAGCGTCGCGACACGCCGCTCCTGGGCTCCCTTTGTGTGCCGCAACGCCGA